>NZ_JBNDMP010000004.1:0-666430 GCF_050436645.1 Paraburkholderia sp. GAS33 | reverse complement strand
ACCACCCCTTCCCATCCCGAACAGGACCGTGAAACGACTCCACGCCGATGATAGTGCGGATTACCCGTGTGAAAGTAGGTAATCGTCAGGCTCCCCAGCAGCATCAGAAACCCCACCCCGCAAAGGTGGGGTTTCTGCGTTTACGCGTGCAAAACCACGCAATTGCCTAGCATTACCGCAACCGTCTTGACGCTCCTCGCATAAGGCCGCGAACCCACCAAAGGCCGTTCTGACAAAGTTCCTCGCCAGTTGCCAACCACGCAGTCTAATTTCCTCAAAATGCTGTCCAAATAAACAGCATTCTCGCACTTGGCAACTCTCGCCATCCCCTTAAAAGTGCCAATTCACGGCAGGAAATTTCCGTGTAGGATACTGTATATATATACAGGTTTCTCCCACACGCCATGTCAGTCTCCGCCATCATTGCCGAAGAGATTCACCCGTCGCTCTGGCGAGCCTCACAGCTTGCGCGTGGGCGTGGCCACATGGTGGACACCGGCTATCCAGCACTTTCGACGGAGTTACCCGGCGGTGGCTGGCCAGTTGGCGCGCTAATTGATCTGCTGGTTCAGCAGCCCGGTGTCGGTGAAATGCGGCTTTTGCGGCCTGCGCTTAGCTCGCTCGGAGAGCGGTCGATTGCGCTGGTCCAGCCGCCGCACATTCCTGACGGATTGGGACTCCGGTATATCGGGTTATCGCTCGATCGTCTCCTGCAAATCAAGCCGCCCAAGGCAACGGATGCCCTTTGGTCGGCCGAACAGATTTTGCGTGCCGGCAGCTGTGGCGCGCTGATTTTGTGGGCACAACACGCGCAGTCGTCATCGCTGCGGCGTCTGCATCTGGCTGCGCAATCATCTGAGACGCTATTCATCATGGTGCGGCCACTCACGGCGGCCCAGGACTCATCGCCGGCGTTACTGCGGCTGGCTTTACGACCGGCCGCAGAAGGCCTGATCGTCGATATCGTGAAACGACGAGGTCCAATACGCGCGGAGCCTCTGTCGATTTCTCTTCAACCCACTCCAGTTTTGTTTTCCCGTCATGCGCGTCTTTCTCGCCGTTCACTTGCCGAAGTTGTCCCTCGAAGTCTTCCGGCCGAGGTGGTCGCCTGAACCGGCGCACGGCAGTGCCGTGCTCGAGAAAGACAAGGTGGTGATCGCGGACAGGGCGGCGCGTGAAGCGGGTGTCCTGCTTGGCATGAAGCGCGGTGGAGTCCTGACGTTATCGCCGGAAACCGCAATGTACGAGCGCGACATTGCACGTGAGGCCGCTGCACAGTGGGACGTCGGTATGGCGCTGCTGAGGTTTTCGCCTGATGTCGCGTTGCTAGATGAGGCGACGGTAATCGTCGAAGTCGGCGCGAGTCTACGGCTTTTCGGCGGCCTGCTGTCGTTGTGCCGGCAGGCTAAGTCGATGCTCGACACGTTTGGTTTGACCGCACGCATCAGTGTTGCGCCGACGGGGCAGGGCGCATGGCTACTGGCGAAGTACGGACAGGGACGTGGTGGTGCGCGCAGAGTAGTGCAGTTGCCCTCACTCGAGCGCGTGCTGCACCCGTTGCCTATGCTCGCGGTGCCCGAGATTCGCCCGTTCGCCGACTGGTTCTCGGGCCTTGGCAGCGAGACGATTGGCGACGTGCGTCGCTTGCCGCGTGCAGGTTTGCAGCGTCGCTGCGGTGAACATTTGCTGGATTCGCTGGATCGTGCTTTCGGTACGGCGCCAGAGTTGTTCGACTGGCTCGAATTGCCGCCCACATTCTCCGCTCGCATCGAATTGCCCGACCGGCTCGAACATGCGGACGGCGCAGTGTTCGCCGCACACAGGATGATCGTGCAGTTGTGCGGATGGTTGTGCGCGAAGCAATTGGCGGTCACTGCGATCACGCTGTCTATCGAACACGAACGAGGCAGGCAGGCGCTTGCGCCGACGCTGATCGAAATTGCGCTCGGCGAACCGACGTGGCATGAAGACCACCTGCTGCGTCTCGTGAAGGAGCGGTTGCATCGTGTGGAGCTCGCGGCGCCTGCCATTGCGTTGCGCCTCGATGCATTGAAGGTCGACGCGGCCGCTCCTGATACAGACAGCCTGTTTCCGGAACCCGGGGGCTCGCCGGAGGACCACGCGCGTCTGATTGAATTGCTGATCGCGCGGCTTGGCGACGAGAACGTGCTGCGTCCTGCGCCGACTGCGGATTACCGGCCGGAGGTCGCGAATCGGTGGGTGCCGGTTAGCCAGACGGCGAATCGCAGCACGTTTCCCGATAGCCTGCCACGTCCAACATGGATGCTGGCTACGCCCATGCGTCTGCTGATGCGCCAGCATCGGCCGTTTTATGGCTCGTCTCTGCGGACAATGTCGCCGGCTGAGCGTATCGAAGCCGGCTGGTTCGACGGGGAACTCGTCACGCGCGACTACTTCGTTGCGCAAGCCGAGGATCGCAGCTGCTACTGGATCTATCGTGAGCGCATCAGCAGCCGTGATGCCGAAGAAGCGCCACGCTGGTTCCTTCACGGCTTATTCGGATGACGCGCAATGGACTCGACCTTCACTGCGCTACCGTCGTATGCCGAGTTGTTCTGCTTCTCCAACTTCACGTTCCTGCATGGCGCGTCGCATGCGGAGGAGCTGGTCAAGCGCGCAGTACAACTGGGTTACGAGGGGCTGGCCGTCACCGACGAATGTTCGCTCGCAGGCGTTGTGCGCGCCCATGTAGCGGCGAAAGAGGTGGGGCTGCCGCTTGTCATCGGTTCTTATTTTCAATTGCGCAATGCCGATGGTTCGCCTGCGTTCGGGCTGATTCTGCTCGCGCAGAATCGTGAGGGCTACGGCAATCTGTCGGAGCTGATTACGCTTGGTCGAACCCGTGCGCCGAAGGGTGAATATAGGCTCACGCCGCACGATCTGTCACGGCCTGATCGCGAAAACGTCCACTTGCGCGGCGTGCCTGACTGCCTTGCGATTTTGGTGCCAGCATTTCCCGCCAAAGAAGAGGCATTGGAAGCTCAAATCGAATGGCTCGACGAGACCTTTCCCGGCCGTGCGTGGGTAGGTCTCGTGCTGCATCAGCGCGCGATGGACGATATTCATCGAGGTGAAATCGAATATGTCGCGGATCGTCATAACGTACCAGTCGTCGCACTTGGCAACGTCGTGATGCACGTACGCTCGCGCAAACCATTGCAGGACACGATGACGGCAATCCGCGTCGGCAAGCCTGTTCATGAGTGCGGTTACGATCTCGCGCCTAACGCCGAGCAGCATTTGCGCTCGCGACTGCGCATTGCGAATCTTTATCCCGAGCATACTTTGCGCGAAACGATCTCCATACTCGGTAGATGCAAATTCTCACTTGACGAGTTGCATTACGAATATCCCGATGAATTCGTGCCTGAAGGTTTCACGCCTACCGCGTACCTTCGTCAGGAGACGTATGTCGGCGCGAAGCGACGTTTTCCTTTCGGTATCTCGGATGAGGTCGAGCAACAGATCGAACGCGAACTGGCACTCATCGAGGACCTGAAATACGAGCCGTATTTTCTGACGGTCTACGACATCGTTCGCTATGCGCGAAGCCAGAACATTCTATGTCAGGGACGAGGATCGGCGGCCAACTCTGTCGTGTGTTATTGCTTGTATATCACCGAGGTGGATCCGGCACGCAGCAACATGCTGTTTGAGCGTTTCATTTCCAAGGAGCGTGGCGAGCCACCGGATATCGACGTTGACTTCGAGCATCAGCGACGCGAGGAGGTGATCCAGTACATCTATAAAAAGTATGGGCATGACCGCGCGGCGATTGCTGCGGCCGTCTCCACTTACCGGCCGCGAGGCGCGTTGCGTGAGACGGGTAAGGCGCTGGGGATCGATCCGCAGATCGTCGACGCGGTCGCGAAATCTCATCACTGGTTCGACAATAGTCACGATCTGTTGAAGCACTTTGAAGAGACGGGCCTCGATCCGGAGAAACCTTTGATTCAGGCCTGGGCGAGACTCGCGTCGCAACTGCTCAACTTTCCGAGACATCTATCGCAGCATTCCGGTGGTTTCGTGATCAGCCGTGGCAAGCTCACGCGCCTTGTGCCTGTCGAAAATGCGGCAATGGCGGATCGCCGGGTGATCGAATGGGACAAGGATGATCTCGAATCGCTCAAACTTCTCAAGATCGACGTGCTTGCGCTTGGCATGCTGTCGGCGATCCGGCGTACGCTCGATCTTGTATCGGCTCGCCGCGGCAAGCGCTTCGAGATGCAGGACATAGAAGATGGCGATAAAAAGACATACGACATGATTTGCCGCGCTGACACCATCGGAGTGTTCCAGATCGAATCGCGTGCACAGATGAGCATGCTGCCGCGTTTGCAGCCACGAGGATACTACGACCTCGTCATTGAGGTGGCGATTGTGCGTCCGGGACCGATTCAGGGTGGTGCAGTACATCCCTATTTGCGCCGTCGGCAGGGATTGGAACCTGAAATTTATCCAAGCGACAAGTTGAAGAAAGCCTTGGAACGCACTAAGGGCGTGCCGATCTTCCAGGAACAGGTCATGCAGGTCGCTATGATCGCGGCCGATTTCACGGCAGGCGAAGCCGATGAACTGCGCCGTGCAATGGCCGCATGGAAGCGCAAGGGCGGGTTGGAGAAGTACCAGGATCGCATCATGACCGGGATGCAAAAAAATGGCTACGATCCAGGCTTTGCCGAAGCAATCTTCGAACAGATCAAGGGCTTCGGCGAATATGGATTTCCGGAAAGCCACGCAGCGGGTTTCGCCTTGCTTGTCTACACGAGTAGCTGGTTGAAGTGTCACGAGCCGGAGGCATTTCTCGCCGGCCTGCTCAACAGTCAACCACTGGGCTTCTACTCGCCGTCGCAACTCGTGCAGGATGCGCAACGGCATGGCGTCAAGGTGTTGCCGGTCGATGTAACCGTCAGCGGATGGGATTCGACGCTCGAAACGATCGAAGATGCAGAGCGCCCTGCGGTTCGTTTGGGGCTATCGCTATTGCGCGGCATGAAAGACAACGCCGCAGAGCGCATTGAGAATTCTCGCGCGGTGCGGCCGTTCAGGAGCGTGCATGACCTGGCCCGCCGCGCGCAACTCGACCGCCACGATCTGCACGTGCTGGCCGATGCGAATGCGCTGGCTGCGCTCGCAGGCAATCGTCGCGAGGCCTTGTGGCATTCGGTGGCCGCCGTGCCCGACAAGGACATGCTGGCCATCGCTGCCGTGCAGGATGAGACGCCGGAACTGGGCGCACCATCGGAAAGCAATGAGATCGTCGCGGACTACCGCTCGGTGGGGTTGACGCTCGGCCGTCATCCGCTTCAATTGCTGCGGCCTCAATTATTGGCCAACCGGCTAATGCCGGCATCGACACTACGCAGTTATCCTAACGGACGACTGGCGCGCGCCTGCGGGATCGTTACGGTTCGGCAGCGGCCGGGTACGGCGAAAGGGGTGATCTTCGTAACAATCGAAGACGAGACGGGCAATGTCAATGTGATCGTGTGGCCAGCTCTGCTCGAGAGACAGCGCAAGGAAGTATTGGGGGCATCGCTGCTCGCGGTGTACGGCGTCTGGCAGCGTGAAGGGGAAGTGCAGCACCTCGTTGCGCATCACCTGGTAGATATGTCGCATCTGCTGGGTGGGCTGCAGTCCACCAGCAGGGATTTTTGCTGATTGCCTGCTTTACCGGATTTAACTTGCGCTACCAGGCGGACTTGGGCGGCGAGCAGGGCGCGCCGTCCGAACGGGCCATGGCGGCTTATTGCAGCTCGTAATAACGAGCCGCAATGCCGACCTGCGCCGAGTGCACTTCCGTCATCTTCCTTGCCACGGAAACTTCGCCAATACCTGCCTGATCGCCGTATCGAACGGCGTACGGCGGCCGATCTCCAGCGCTTCGAGCCGGCTCGAATCCAGATGGCAATTGTGCGGGCGCGGCGTCGCATCCGTCGGCGTGCGTTGCGGCGTGAGTTGAGCCTCAAGTTGCAGCGCCTCGGCCAGACGTAGCGCAATTTCGTACTTCGTCATCGGCTCATTGCCCGACCACTGCACGATGCCGCGAATGGTTTCCCCATGCGCATGCCGTTCGAGCATCTGACGGATGACGAATGCAACGTCGGGCGTAAAAGTCGGATAACGGATTGCCCATGCATCCATCACGGCTGCCTTTGGGTTCTGCGAAGAGCTCGCCGATGCGGCAATGGCCGGTACCAGACTGGTTACTGCCGATTCCGCCCAATCGACAATCGGCCCATACAGCAGAGGCAGACGCAGCACGCAACCAAGATCGGTCGTCTCAGTGAGCGCTCGCTCACCGTCGAGCTTGCTGCGGCCATAGGCATTGATCGGAGACGGTTGGGCATCGTAGAGGTAGGGCGGGTGAGTGCCGTCGAACACATAGTCCGTGGAGATCGACAGCACCCAGGCGTCGCGTTTCCTGGCCATTGCAGCCAAGGTACGCACAGCGTCGACGTTCAATGCACGGGCCAGCGCCGGGTCATGCTCGCAGACATCGGGACGGCGTTCAGCCGCCGCAATCACGATCGCATTGGGAGCCTCGCGCTCGACAAACTGCTCGACCGCCTGTCCATCACGGATATCGAGCGTGATGTGATGCGGCCCGGCATGCCGGAACGCCGTCGGAACGATCTGCCAGTCCGCTTGCTGCGCCAACTCGTCGGCGAGTGCGCGGCCTAGCAAGCCCGACGCGCCGATCACGGCAACCTTGAACATAGGCGCGCTCCTTAGTGAGTATCGACGACCGTGTAGCCGGCCTCGTCGATCGCCGCCTTGAGCGCATTGACCGGTCGGGTCGATTCGACCGCCACCCGGCCCGTCTCCAGATCGACCTTGACCTGCGCCGTGGCGTCTTGCTCGCGAATCGCGTTGGTGACTGCCGCCACACAGTGCTGGCAGCTCATACCTTCTACCTGAAATTCGATCGTCATCTGCTTTGCCTCGAGAAACGTGAATGGTGTAACGGTTGAATTATGCCTGCCAGACCGCAACTGGAGGACTGACCTTCCCACGGTGGGAAGGTGTACGATCGGCAGACATCACTAGCGAATTGCACGGACCAGAGTAAGTGTTTTGCATGGAAGCGGAGTCATGCGCCAAAGCGTGAACTCTGCTCGCCAGTTGAAGCGCGAACTCTGGTCGACAAGGGAAACAGTCATGAACATCGGTGAAGCGGCCCGCGCATCGGGCGTCACGGCGAAGATGATTCGCTACTACGAAAGTGTCGGTTTGCTGGCGGCAAAGGCTCGCACCACGGCCGGCTATCGGGTTTACGGTTCGCAGGAAGTGCACTCGCTGCGCTTCATTCGCCAGGCGCGGCGTATGGGCTTCCTTGTCGAAGACATCCGCCGTCTGCTGGCTTTGTGGCAGGACCGCTCGCGCGCGAGCGCCGAAGTCAAGGCGATCGCGCTTGAACACGTGGCCGATCTCGATCGCCGCATCGCCGAACTGACGGAGATGCGCGACACGCTTTCGCACCTGGCCGATCATTGCCATGGTGACGAGCGGCCCGATTGCCCGATCATCGAGGGTCTGGCGGATCCCGCGACGGCCGTTAGCCATACTTGTCATGCCGACTGACGATGAAAGGTGCAACCTCGACGTCAACTCGTTGCAACCAGACCACACATTCGCACCTAATTGGTGCGTTTTGGGCGTCCGATCGCATGAAATCTGCATTGAAAGGCCATTTAGTCTATAAAAATCAGTCACTTGGCGCCTAATTTCGGATGCACCATTCCAAAACGGAATGCACGTCATTCGGGCATTTCACTAGCCAGGTTGCACCAGAAGGCTATAATCCGGGTTAACCCTTCATAAGGGAAATCCCTGATGTCCAATCCACCGGGGATTCATTTCTGATCCTTGGAGAACATCATGTTTGCATACCTTCTTGAAAAGCTGAGCACCTGGTTTGAGACCGCTGAACGTAGCCGCCGTGAGGCTTACCTCGCATCGTCGTCGGATATCGTCCAGCTCGAACAACGCATCCGCTCGCTCGAAACGAACGGCTATTCGCTGTAAAGCTGTCTGAAGTCCGTTTGACCCGCGGCACCGCAGTCGCAGCCGTAGAGCGTAAGGCCCCGTATAGACGGGGCTTTGTCGTATCTGGAGTCTGCGTTAGCCAGAGCCGTTAGCCAGCCGGTTGATTAGCCGCTCAGTGTCCGTCTGCCGGCTCACGTCCACACGTCGTTCAATATCGACTAGCTTGAACGTTGCCACCGCGGTAAGGTAAAGCGTTTTTTGCGCAATCCGGCATTCCCGCAACCAACCCGGTCCGCTCATGGCTCCAGTCCGATTGATTCGCGCCTTTCAGGGCGCCGTTGTCCCCGCGCTATTTACCGCGACGTCGCTGCTTATGCTCGGTGCGCCAGCCGCGTTTGCGGATTCGTCCAGCGGTGGGAAGCCGTTGATACTCGATACGCAAAGCGGTATCAGCGATGGCCACAGCGGCACGGTGCTGCAGACTGCACCGCTTTCGCACGAGCGCATCGTTCAGGCGAAGCCGATCGCGACGCCCACCGAGCTCAACTCGAACTCGTCCACACCGATCATCGTTGCCCCGTATGTTCAGTTGCCTGCCGGGGGAAGCACGTCATCGTCTCATTCGAAATCGCAGGTGAGGCCGGCGCAGTCATCTCAGTAGACGCCGGACCGGCCTTCGGGAGCCCGCCGATTCGAATATGTGCGGCAGGGTTGAATGCGCTGCAAGGCAGCGCATCTTTCAATCGCCGCGATGCTCCAGCTTGAATTGCGCGGCCTTGTCCTGGCCTAGTGTCTGCACTAGCCACGGCATGGTTTCTTTCAGCGTTTTTGCCAGCGTGTAGGGCGGGTTCACGATGAACATGCCGCTGCCGAACAGTCCAAAACCATCCGAAGGCGGATTGCTGACGGTCAGCGACACATGCAGCCAGTTGCGTTCCTGCAAGCGCTTTAGCTGATCCGGAAAGCGCTGCGATTCAAGGCGCGTCACCTGCGGATACCAGATCGCGTAAGTACCGGTCGCAAAGCGTTTGAGACCTTCCTCGACGCAATTCAGCGTGCGCGAGTAGTCTCGCTTGTCTTCGAACGAAGGATCGATCAGCACCAGCGCCCGGCGAGGCGGTGGCGGCAGCAAGGCCTTCACGCCTTCGAAGCCATCGCCTGCGTAGAGCATGGCGCGCCGGCCGGCATCGCGAAAGTTGTGCTGCAACACGTCGATTTCCGTGGTGTGCAGTTCGAACAGACGCATGCGGTCCTGTTCACGCATCAGCCGCCATGCGAGATACGGAGAGCCGGGATAAAAGCGCAGGTTGCCATCCGCGTTGAGGGCCGCCACTTCATCCACATAGTCGGCCAGCATGGGCGGCAGGTCCTTACGTGCCCACAGCTTGGCGATGCCGGTCTCGAACTCGCCGGTCTTGGTAGCGTAGCCTTCCTGCAAAGAGTAGACACCGGCGCCCGCGTGCGTATCGATGTACCAGTACGCCTTGTCCTTCTGGGCGAGATAGCGCAGCAGTTGCACGACGACGGCGTGCTTCAGGACGTCGGCATGATTGCCTGCGTGGAAGGCGTGGCGGTAACTAAGCATGATGAGGTGAGACTCGAAAGAGGGCGTGTCGGTCGATTGGCGTTTCTGGCCGGACCCATTCGGGTCCGCCAGTGCGGGGGCGCCGCGTTGTGACCGGAGATGCGCGGGCAGTACGGTCGGGTATTGTACGCGAGCCGGCGCGGCGATCCGAACGGTGGGCGGGCCGAGCCTCGAGCCAAGGGCCAGCAGTGGCCCTGTGACCGGGTGATCAAGGGCTCAAGGGCTCAAGGCACCCGTGGCCGATTCCCCTCGCCGCAGCAGCCACCGCTCACATCGCCCTCCAGATCAGTCGTACGAGTCCCCAACGATCTCTTCGATCTTCAGCTTGACCTCCGGCGTGATTTTCGCCGCCACGTCCTGCGCCTTCATGTTCTCGGCGATCTGCTCGACCCGCGACGCACCGGTGATCACCGTACTGACATGCGGGTTCTTCAGAATCCATGCAATTGCGAGTTGGCCGACCGTGCAGCCCAGTTCGTCCGCCAGGTTGCCGAGCTTGCCGACAACGCCGTTTTTGCCCGAATCCGTCACCTGCTTGCGCAGCCAATCGTAGCCCTGCAGTTGCGCCCGGCTGTCGGCCGGTACGCCGTCGCGGTACTTGCCGGTCAGGAGGCCTGATGCAAGCGGGCTCCACGTTGTAAGTCCAAGACCGATGTCCTCGTAGAGCCGCGCGTATTCCTGTTCGACGCGCTTGCGATGGAACAGGTTGTACTGTGGCTGTTCCATGACAGGTTTATGAAGATGATGCCGTTCCGCGATCTCGTAGGCCGCCCGGATCTCGTCCGCGCTCCATTCGGACGTGCCCCAGTAAAGCGCCTTGCCGCGCGCAATCATGTCACTCATCGCCCAGACAGTTTCTTCGACCGGCGTATTCGGGTCCGGGCGGTGGCAGAACACCAGATCCACGTAGTCGAGTTGCAGCCGCTTAAGAGACGCGTCGATCGCGTTCAGCAGATACTTGCGGTTAAGCGTGTGATATTGATTCGGCGCTTCCTGCAGGCCCCAGAAAAACTTTGTCGACACTACGTAGCTGATGCGCGGCCATGCCAGTTCCTTCAACGCCTGTCCCATGATTTCTTCGGACTTGCCGGCGGCGTAGACCTCAGCGTTGTCGAAGAAGTTGACCCCGGCGTCACGGGCGGCCGCCAGCGATTCGCGCGCTGCGTGCGTGTCCACCTGGTTGCCGTAGGTCACCCAGGAACCGATGGATAGTTCACTGACTTGCAGGCCGGAACGGCCGAGTCGTCGATAGTTCATGCATTTCTCCTTGCGAGTTGATGCAACGGGCATCCAGGTCTGCCAGTGGAATCCGGCGCTGATTTCAGACGCAGATTCGGACGCGAAACGCACAGTTTAAAGAGATATGCATTTGCGCGTGAATTCCGGATGCCTTTGCCGGGCTTCATGCACAATAGCAAAATTGGCCGCAGTGCAGCATTCGTCCGAACGGCCTATGCCGTCCGGCTAGCTTCACGCCGCTTGCGTGCCGTGGTTTCATTGCTCATCAACCCAATGGAGGTTCTGGATGTCGTCACTGAATACGAATCTGAATGGCAAGGTCGCGGTTGTTACGGGCGCGGCGAGCGGAATCGGCAAGCAGATCGCGCTGACGTTGTCGGCAGCGGGTGCTGCCATCGCGATTGCCGATCTGAATCAGGATGGCGCGAACGCCGTTGCTGAAGAGATCAAACAGGCCGGCGGCAAGGCCATCGGTGTCGCCATGGACGTCACCAGCGAAGAAGCCGTCAATCAGGGCATCGACAAGGTCGCCGCTGAATTCGGCTCGATCGACATCCTGATCTCGAACGCAGGCATCCAGATCGTCAATCCTATCGAGAACTATGCATTTTCGGACTGGAAGAAAATGCAGGCTATTCACGTCGACGGTGCGTTCCTCACCACCAAGGCGGCCCTTAAGCACATGTATAAAGACGATCGCGGCGGCATCGTGATCTACATGGGCTCGGTTCACTCGCATGAAGCCTCGCCGCTGAAGTCGGCGTATGTCGCAGCCAAGCATGCCTTGCTCGGTCTCGCGCGCGTGCTGGCCAAGGAAGGCGCGAAGCACAACGTGCGCTCGCATGTCGTCTGCCCGGGTTTTGTGCGCACGCCGCTGGTCGACAAACAGATTCCTGAGCAGGCCAAAGAACTGGGCATCAGCGAAGAAGATGTGATTCGCAATGTGATGCTCGGCGGCACGGTGGATGGCATCTTCACCACGGTGGAAGACGTCGCGCAAACCGTGCTGTTCCTCTCCACCTTCCCGAGCGCGGCCTTGACCGGTCAGTCCTTCATTGTGAGCCACGGCTGGTTCATGCAATAAGGAGGCCGCTATGGCGCAACGCAATGTCAAGCGGGCGCGGGCCGGCACCCTCGGCGACGGGGATGGCGAGCACGCCGGAGCAGCGGCTGGCGTTCGCGCCAGCCGGCATATCCAGTTACCTCAGTACGAAACCATCGCGCTGATGCTGCAAGGCGGTGGCGCGCTGGGCGCCTATCAGGCAGGCGTTTATCAGGGGCTCCACGAGACCGGTATTCACCCAAACTGGATCGCCGGAATCTCGATCGGCGCGCTCAATACGGCGATCATTGCCGGCAATGCGCCGGAACATCGCGTGACGCGGCTGCTCGAATTCTGGGAGACGATCTGTCAACCGGCTTTTGCGCCGCCGTTGCCGCCGTTCCTCGAGCAGCTGCTGTTCAATTCCGGCGACACGGTCCGCAAGGCTTTCACCGCCGCGCAGGCTACCGGTGCGATCGTTCAAGGGCAGCAGGGATTCTTTGTGCCGCGCTTTCCACCGCCCATGCCCACCGTCTCCGGGCCGCCGCAAAATGCCAGCTACTACGACACGTCGCCCATGAAGGCGACGCTCGAGAGACTGTGTGATTTCGACCGGATCAACTCCGGCGAAACGCGCGTCTCAGTGGGAGCAGTGAACGTCGGTACCGGCAATTTCGCGTACTTTGACAACACGCGGATGAAACTGCGGCCGGAGCACTTCATGGCATCCGGCTCGCTGCCTCCTGGCTTCGGCGCGATGGAAATCGACGGGGAATACTATTGGGACGGCGGCCTGATGTCGAACACGCCGCTCTACGAAGTCGTGCAGAGCACGCCGCGGCGCGACACACTGGCGTTTCAGGTGGATCTGTGGAGTGCCATCGGGCCCGTACCGGACAATATAACGGACGTGCAGGGCCGCATGAAGGACATCCAGTATTCGAGCCGCACGCGTCTCGTTACCGACATGCTGCAACGCTCGCAGCGCTTCCGGCATGTGCTGCGCGAAGTGCTCGACCGTGTGGCACCGGAACATCGCGAGGACGCCTGGTGCAAGGTCGCCGATGAACTCTCCTGCTCGAAGCGCTACAACGTTGTCCATCTGATCTATCGTCAGAAGGAGTACGAAGGGCATTTCAAGGATTTTCAGTTCGGCCTCTCCACCATGCGCGAACATTGGGAAAGCGGTCTGGAAGATATCCGGGCCTCTTTGGCACACCCCGACTGGCTCGCAATGCCCGATAACGACGCTGGCTTCGTCACGCACGACATTCACCGCGACAAACGCTAGGCCAACGCTGGGGTTTCCTGGCAACAACGCTAACGCTGGCCAAATGAAAACGGCGCCCGGGGTGGGCGCCGTTGTTCATACAACCTGACTGGAGAAAGAGCGGCGCTTAACCGCGCCGCTCTCCCTCAAAGCATTACTTCAGAACGTGAGCGATCGCGTTGGCGACAGCATCGAGGTTACGCGTATTCAGGGCAGCCACACAGATGCGGCCCGTGCTCACCGCATAGATGCCGAATTCTTCACGCAGACGGTCCACTTGCGCCGACGTCAGCCCCGAGTACGAGAACATGCCGCGTTGCGCGTTCACGAAGCTAAAGTCGCGGTCCACGCCGCTTGCCTTCAGACGTTCCACCAGACCGTTACGCATCGCACGGATACGGTCGCGCATCTCGGCGAGTTCCGTTTCCCACGTGGCGCGCAGTTCCGGCGAAGCGAGAACGGCTGCGACCACCGAGCCGCCGTGCGTGGGCGGGTTCGAGTAGTTCGTGCGGATCACTCGCTTCAGTTGCGAGAGCACGCGGGAAGCCTCTTCCTTGCTGGCCGTGATGATCGACAGTGCGCCGATGCGCTCGCCATACAGCGAGAACGACTTCGAGAACGACGACGACACGAACACATTCAGTTCAGCCAGCGCGAACAGACGCACAGCCGACGCGTCCGATTCGATGTTATCGCCGAAGCCCTGATAGGCGATGTCGAGGAACGGCACCAGGCCGCGCGCCTTGACGACTTCGACGATCTGTTGCCATTGGGCCGTGCTCAGGTCGACGCCGGTCGGGTTGTGGCAGCAGGCGTGCAGCACGACGACCGTGCCTGCCTCATAGCCGTTCAGCGCGCTCAGCATGCCTTCGAAGTTCACGCCGTTGGTCTTCGCGTCGAAGTACGGATACGACACGACTTCGAAGCCGGCGCTTTCGAACAGCGCACGGTGGTTTTCCCAACTCGGATCGCTGATCGCGACCTTGGCGGCCGGGTTCAGGCGCTTCAGGAAGTCGGCGCCGATCTTCAATGCGCCCGTGCCGCCCAATGCCTGCGCGGTGACCACGCGGCCCGCGGCGATCAACGGCGAGTCGTTGCCGAGCAGCAGCTTCTGGACGGCCGCGTCGTAGGCCGCAATGCCTTCGATCGGCAGGTAGCCGCGCGGCAGCGCCGCTTCGACCCGCGCCTTTTCCGCGTCGCGCACGGCGCGCAGCAGCGGAATCTTGCCTTCTTCATTGAAGTACACGCCCACACCCAGGTTGACCTTGGTGGTACGCGTATCGGCGTTGAAAGCTTCGTTCAGGCCCAGGATCGGGTCGCGGGGAGCAAGTTCGACGGCGGAGAACAGAGACATGATGGTTCGGCAGTAGTAAAAAAGAGGGGCGGCAGCGAAGAGCGCAGCATGCCATTGTAGCGAATCCTGACGGGTTTTTTGACCCATCCTGTCCACGGGGCCGGATTATTTGCTTGAAAAACAGCGCTTTGGCATCAGATTCGACAAGCCGGCGGCGCCTTGATGTCCGCGGCGGCGGCCCTGAAAAAGGGCGGCAACGTTACACCTTGCATGGCTATACGGGCGCTTCTTTACCGCATCGGAAGCGGCTCGCGTCCAGCGAATCAAGCAAGTCATCCCTCGGTCGCCGGCTCAGCCCGCGCTCCCGCAAACCGCTAGAATAGTCCTTTGCCCAGGCCCCGGTGCCGCACACATGTCCGAACATCATCTGACTGAAGTCAACGACGCTCTCGACGAGTCGAAATTCGTGACGTTCGAAGGCTCGCCGTTCCAGCTCTATCAGCCGTACCCGCCTGCTGGCGACCAGCCCACCGCTATCGACACGCTCGTCGAAGGCGTCGAGGATGGCCTGTCGTTCCAGACGCTGCTCGGCGTGACCGGCTCCGGCAAGACCTTTACGATGGCGAACACCATCGCGCGGCTCGGCCGTCCGGCGATTGTCTTTGCGCCGAATAAAACGCTGGCAGCGCAGCTTTACTCGGAATTCCGCGAGTTTTTCCCGCGCAACGCGGTCGAGTACTTCGTCTCGTACTACGACTACTACCAGCCGGAAGCGTACGTTCCGCAGCGCGACCTGTTCATCGAGAAAGACTCGTCGATCAACGAGCATATCGAGCAGATGCGGCTCTCGGCTACGAAGAGTCTGATGGAACGGCGCGACGTGGTGATCGTGGCGACGGTGTCGGCGATTTACGGTATCGGCAACCCGTCCGAATATCATCAGATGATTCTGACGCTGCGCACCGGCGACAAGATTGGTCAACGCGACATCATCGCGCGGCTGATCGCCATGCAGTACAACCGCAACGAAACCGAGTTCCAGCGCGGCGCGTTCCGCGTGCGCGGCGACACGATCGACATCTTCCCGGCGGAACACGCGGAAATGGCAGTGCGTGTCGAACTGTTCGACGACGAGATCGAAACCCTGCAGCTGTTCGACCCGCTGACGGGCCGTGTGCGTCAGAAAATTCCACGCTTCACGGTATACCCGTCGTCGCACTATGTGACGCCGCGCGAGACCGTGATGCGAGCCGTGGAAACGATCAAGGCCGAACTGCGTGACCGGCTCGAGTTTTTCTATAGCGAAGGCAAGCTGGTGGAGGCGCAGCGTCTCGAGCAGCGCACCCGTTTCGACCTGGAAATGCTGCAGGAACTGGGCTTCTGCAAAGGCATCGAAAACTATTCGCGGCACTTCTCGGGCGCGGCGCCGGGCGAACCGCCGCCGACGCTGGTCGACTACCTGCCGAGCGACGCCCTGATGCTGCTCGACGAATCGCACGTGCTGATCGGTCAGTTGAACGGTATGTACAACGGCGACAAGGCACGCAAGGAGAACCTGGTCAACTACGGTTTCCGTCTGCCATCCGCGCTCGATAACCGTCCGCTCAAGTTCAACGAGTTCGAACGCAAGATGCGCCAGGTGGTATTCGTGTCGGCCACGCCCGCTGATTACGAGCAGAAGACGGCAGGCCAGGTGGCCGAGCAGCTGGTCCGGCCAACCGGCCTCGTCGACCCCGAAATCGAGGTGCGTCCGGCGCGTACCCAGGTTGACGATGTGCTCGCCGAAATCAACGAGCGCGTCAAGGCGGGCGACCGCGTGCTGGTCACGGTGTTGACCAAGCGCATGGCCGAACAGTTGACCGAGTTCCTGGCGGACCACGGCGTCAAGGTGCGTTACCTGCACAGCGACATCGATACGGTCGAGCGTGTCGAAATCATCCGCGATCTGCGGCTGGGCACATTCGACGTGCTGGTGGGGATCAACCTGCTACGTGAGGGGCTCGACATTCCGGAAGTGTCGCTGGTGGCGATTCTCGATGCGGACAAGGAAGGCTTCCTGCGCGCCGAACGCTCGCTGATCCAGACCATCGGCCGGGCCGCGCGGAACGTGAACGGCCGGGCGATCCTGTACGCGGACCGCATCACCGATTCGATGCGCCGCGCCATCGACGAAACCGAACGGCGCCGCAACAAGCAGATCGCCTTTAACCTCGAGATGGGCATCACGCCGCGCGGTGTGGTCAAGCGCATCAAGGACATCATCGACGGCGTCTATAACGTCGACGAAGCGCGCGCGGAGTTGCAGGAACAGCAACAGCGCGCGAAGTTTGAGGACATGTCCGAGAAGCAGTTGTCGAAGGAACTCAAGCGGCTCGAGAAGCAGATGATGGAGCACGCCAAGAACCTCGAATTCGAAAAGGCCGCTCAGACGCGCGATCAACTGGCGCTGCTGCGTCAACGGGTATTTGGCGCTAATGTCGGCGATCACCTGACCGGCACCAGCTAGTTACACCACCTCTAAGCTCCGTCCTTCCTACCCGACTCTGACCTCAGGCGAAGCCTTCTAGTAAGGATTCGCCTGACGGTCGTGTCAGGACAATCCCCGCTTTTGACGTCTCATGAAATCCTTGCTGCGAAAGGGTTTCCCGGCGTCGTCATTTGTTTTCGACTCCAAAAACTGGTAAGATTCGCTCAATAATACGAATAGTTCGCATTAGCGTTAGTAATTATGAGAAAGTGTATCGAATGCTGAGCGGGTACGGGTTTTAACGCTGGCGTTCAGCATTTCAGTCTGAAAAACAAGGAGTTTCAATGCGGGTTTCTTCATTCGTGCGCGGCGGCATGGTAGCCGTCGCAGCGGTGGCAGCCATCACGGCAACGGCCGCCGAGTATCCGATCGGCAAGCAGCAGATTCAGGGCGGCATGGAAATCGGCGCGGTCTATCTGCAGCCGATCACGATGGAACCGGAAGGCATGATGCGCAAGGCATCCGATTCGGACGTCCACCTCGAGGCCGACATCCACGCGGTCAAGAACAACCCCACTGGTTTCGCGGAAGGCGACTGGATGCCCTATCTGCAGGTGAGCTATGAACTCACGAAGGCCGGCTCCGCCCAGACGCAGAAGGGCGACATGATGGCGATGGTCGCCGACGACGGTCCGCACTACGGCGACAACGTCAAGCTGCAAGGCCCTGGCAAATACCACCTCAAGCTCTTTATCGCACCGCCGATGCAAACCGGTCACATGGCCTTCGGCCGTCACGTCGACAAGGAAACCGGCGTGGGTCCCTGGTTCAAGCCGTTCACGCTCGAATACGACTTTACGTATGCGGGCATCGGCAAGAAGGGCGGGTACTGATCAACGCGCGGCATTTGCCTGGAAGGGGCCATGAGAATCAACCGAAACATCGCGATCCTTGCCATGACGACTTCGCTCGTTGGCGCCGCGCACGCTGCCGACCTGCCCACGTTCAAGCTTGAAATGGCGGACGGCACGCTCAATCCGGCGCGCATCGAGGTGCCGGCCGGACAGCGCATCAAGATCGAGGTGCGCAACACGGGCAAGGGCGCGGCTGAATTTGAGAGCGTCCAGTTGCGTAAGGAGAAGGTGCTCGCGCCGGGCGCGGATTCGTTCGTGGTGATCGCGCCGCTGTCGCCGGGTGAATATAAGTTTTTCGACGATTTTCATCAGCAGGCACAGGGTGTGATCGTCGCGAAGTAGGTCCGGCAGTAATGAGTGCGGACGCCTGGCGTCCGCTCAGGTAGCAGGAGAAGTTCGATGGGTCAGGTGTTGTTCATCGTGTGGCGGGAGAGCGTCGAGGCGCTGCTGGTCGTCGGTATTCTGTACGCGTGGCTGAAGAACGGCGACGACAACGCGCGCCGCGGTCTGCCGTATTTGTGGGCGGGCGTCGGCGCCGGCATCCTTGCGGCGATCGCGCTCGGAGCTGCCTTGATCGGATTCACTGAAGTCCTGTCCGGTGACGCGCAGGACTACTTTCAAACTGCGATGGTGCTGGTTGCGTGCGTGCTGATCGTGCAGATGGTGCTGTGGATGAAGCGGCATGGCCGCACGCTCAAGCGTGACATGGAGCAGTCGCTGCAACAGAGCACGCGCGACTCGAACTGGTGGGGCATCGCCGTGCTGGTCGCACTCGCAATCGCGCGTGAAGGCAGCGAAACGGTCATCTTCCTGTATGGCCTCGGCTTCGGCCAGTCGGGCCACGTCGACGGCGGCCAGATACTGGCCGTGCTGATTGGCCTCGCTCTCGCATTCCTGACGTTCTACGTGTTGCAACTGGGTGGCAAGCTTTTCTCGTGGCGGCTCTTTTTCCGCGTCACCGAGATCATGTTGCTGTTTCTCGGTGCGGGCCTGTTCCAGACCGGCGTCGACAAGCTGATCGACAAGGAAATTCTTCCCACGTTTGTCGATCAATTGTGGAACACCTCGGCGCTGCTCGACGATTCGAGCACGTTCGGGTCGCTCGTTGCCACGCTCACTGGCTATCGCGCCCATCCCGCGCTGATGAACCTGATCGCGTATGCGGTGTACTGGGGCGTCGTCTATCTGCTGGTGCGCCGCGCTAACCGGCAGCCGGCGCAGCAGGCGGCGGGGCGCGCAGCATGAGAGGGGCGTTGCGCCGCTCAAAACACCTCGACCACGCCAACGCCGCGAGCGGCCCAGGCCGGCTCGCAGCGGCGGGCCAGTGGATGCAGCGTCACGGCGCGCTGATTCGCGGCATCCAGTGGGTCGTCGTCGCGGTATACGCGTTCCTGATTCTCGTGCCGGCGTTCTCGCCCTTGCCGGACGAAACGGCGCATCTCTGGAATAACCTGACGCTTGCCGCGCAGTTCGTGTTCTGGGGTATCTGGTGGCCGTTCGTACTGCTTTCCATGGTGATGCTGGGCCGCGTATGGTGCGGCGTGCTGTGCCCCGAGGGCACGCTCGCCGAGTTCGCCAGCAAATTCGGCCGCGGCTGGGCGATTCCTCGCTGGATGCGCTGGGGCGGCTGGCCGTTTGTCGCTTTCGGTCTCACCACCATTTACGGTCAGATGGTGAGTGTCTATCAGTATCCGAAGGCGGTGTTGCTGGTGCTGGGCGGCTCGACTTTTGCCGCGATGATTATCGGCCTGCTGTATGGACGCGAGAAGCGCGTCTGGTGCAAGTATCTCTGCCCCGTCAACGGGGTTTTCGCGCTTCTGGCGCGACTCGCACCGTTTCACTACAAGGTCGACGAAGACGCCTGGCGCCGCTCGTATAAAGAGGGCGAACACGGCCATCGCGTGATTCCGATCAATTGCGCCCCGTTGGTGCCGCTGCGCAACATGGAGGGTGCGGCGTCGTGCCATATGTGCGGCCGCTGCAGTGGACATCGTGATGCGATTGCCTTGACGTGGCGCGCACCGTCGTCGGAAATCGTGGAGCTTGGCGATCGGCAGGCAAGCGCCTGGGACACCGCGCTGATTCTGTATGGACTGCTCGGCATTGCGATTGGCGCGTTTCACTGGACGGTGTCGACGTGGTTCGTCGATCTGAAGATGGTTCTCGCCACCTGGCTCGTGGATCGCAATATCACCTGGCCGCTCGACACCAACCCGCCGTGGTTTCTCTTCACGCACTATCCTGAGCAGAACGATGTATTTTCGTGGCTCGACGGCTCGCTCGTGATCGGCTACATCGTTGCGACCGGGCTCGTCTACGGCACGATCCTGCTGGTGTTGCTGATGGGCGCATCTCGCACGCTGGGCAAGTTTGCGACGACGGAGCGGCTGCATCATCTCGCGCAGGGGCTGATTCCACTCGCGGGTGCTGGCGTGTTTCTCGGGCTGTCGGCGACCACACTGTCGCTATTACGCGCCGAGCATGTCTCGCTGTGGTGGGCGACGGATCTGCGCATTGCCATTCTGGCTGTGGCCAACCTGTGGAGCGCCTGGCTCGCCTGGCTCGTCACACGCCGCTACAGTGAGCGGCTTTTCCAGCGCGGCTTTGCGATGGTGTGGTTTATCACTGCACTCGCCGTTGTCGATAGTGCGTGGTGGCTGATGTTCTGGGGCTGGACGCGCTAGCGGCGCGTTGAACACCAACTACTCCACCCGCGCTTCCGCAGACAGCGCAGCAAACACAAAAGCCGTGGGATGTCGCCATCCACACGGCTTCTTCATACGACTCGTTCAGTAGTTGCGACAAGCGCTTTGGCGCATGTCCGCGTTGGGTGGGAACCCAAAAAAACGGCGTGGCTTGCTGTGACGGCTGGCTTGGTGTGTTTGCACGAAGGGGTCTAGATCTCGCGTGCAAGCCGTCGTTGCTGGCTAATGCCCAACACCTCTCGAGGAGGTGGTCCCCACAATACCCGGTAGATACCTCGTTACTTGGTCAGAATCAGTTTGCCGAGCCGCGTGGCGCGAAGCTGGTAGGTCTCGCCGTTATGCACGATGCTGACGTGACTGCGGCCCTGGAGCAGCGTCTCGCTACGGACTGCCGGCGCGGAAGTGTTTGCGGCCGGCGTCGACGGGCTGCGTTCAGCGGACGGCCGCGGAGCAGCGGTCGTGCTGATGGCTTTCGGACGGCTGGTTAGCGCAGCCGCCGCTGGGCGGCGCAGGCTAAGCGTAGAAGAGCGTGTGAGGTCGTTCATTCGTTCCGTCGGTTTGTCGATTCGATGGAGTGATTCTAAATGATAATCGTTCCCATTTACAAGATCGACAAATTCATCGGATTACAGTTTCGATAGCTGGGGCTGGTAGGATCACCGCAGGAGCGGTGAGCGCAACGCGAATACTTCACCAACTCCAGCAATGCCAGCTCCGCCAAGCCTCAATGCAACGCGCCAGGCGCCTTGTTGCCTTGCACGTACTGGCGAATCAACCGCACCGTATCGATGTCCGACTCGCGGTACGCCGATTTGACGATCTCCTGCGTTTGACGTGCATCCTCGTCGTCGGAAACGGGCAGGGTGGTGGTGTATTCGAAGCGCAGGAACAACTGCAACTCGTCGGGCTGCTCGATGGTCATCGTGAGCGAACCGCCTACGTGCGATTCGGTGGCGAGGATGTCGTAGCGCACGCTCTGGTTGGCGAGCAGCGTGACGCGGTCGCGCACGGTAGCCTGCCCGTAGTGCAGTTCGCGCTCGAGCGTGTCCCCGGTACGCGACAGGATCGTGCATGTGTCGAGCCCCAGCACGAACAGTTGCGGCTGTTCGGCGCGCAGCACCAGTCCTTCCCACAACTGCTCGCGGGTCATGGCTTCGACGAACGGATTCAACGGGTCGTTGATCTGGATTAGGTGTTCGAAATTCAAAACGGAGGCTTCCTCTTCAAGCTAAGCGATGCCCATGTCAGCGCGCGCGGTGTCAGGCAGCGGCAAGTCCCGTACGGATCGTGATCGGATGCGTCAGGATCTTGTGGACCGGACACGCGTTGGCGATCTGCAGCAAGCGTTCGCGTTGCTCGTCGGACAGCTCGCCCTCGAGCACGACTCGCCGGTCGATCGTCGAGCCCTCGGCTCCGGTCTCGATGGATAGCGTCACACGCACGTCGGCCAGCGGCCAGCCCTTGCGCTGCGCATACATCTTCAGCGTGATCGAGGTACAGGCGCCAAGGCTCGCCAGCAGCAGCGTCACCGGGGCAGGCCCGCGATCGCCGCCGCCGAGCGACTCCGGTTCATCGGCGATCCAGGTGTGTGTGCCGTCGTCGAGAAGAACCTGGAAATTCGTCGCGCCGATGTGGGCGGTGACGGTGGACTCTGCCATGCGCGCTCCTGAACAGGGACGGGGGCGCCGCGCGGCGCAGGGTACAGAGGTCAAGGGCGCGCGGCATGAGCCGCTATTGTGAACGAAATCGCCCGGCTTCGCGCCGCAGAGGTCACGGCAGCACGGCGCCGTTAGCGGGCGCACCGCATACGGCCGTCGCGCCCGCCTGCCGCGCAGGGGCAACGCTCAGTGCGTGATCTGCCCCATCCGCCCGGCCTGGTAATCGATCACGGCCTGGCGAATCTCGTCCTCGGTGTTCATCACAAACGGCCCGTAGCGCACCACCGGTTCCTTCAGCGGCACGCCGCCCAGCAGCAACACATCGAGCGGTTCCTCGCCGGCGGCCAGCGTGACCGTATCCCCGTCATTGTTGAACACAACCATCTGGCGAGGTCCGATTTCGCTGCGAGCCTCGCCATAGAAGCCGTTGCCCGACAACCCATAGGCGAACACCCGGTAATTCGCCGGCACGGCATGCTCGATCGTCGCGCCCGGTTGCAGCGTGAAATGCTGGTACAGGATCGGCGTGCGGGTTTCGATGGCCGCCGCCACGCCCAGCGCTTCACCTGCAATCACCTTCACGCGCACCGAGCCGTCCGCGGAAGTCGCCACCGGAATCTTTGCCGATGGCATCTCCTGGTAGCGCGGCGCGATCATCTTGTCGCTGCGCGGCAGATTCACCCACACCTGTAAGCCATGCACCCGGCCGCCGGTACGCACAAATTCCGGATCCGGCATTTCGCTGTGGACGACCCCGGCCCCTGCGGTCATCCATTGCACATCGCCGGCCCTCAGCGTACCCGAGTGGCCCGCCGAGTCCTTATGGCTGAACTGGCCCTCAAGCGCGTATGTGACCGTTTCGAAGCCGCGGTGTGGATGATCCGGCGCGCCCTTGGCTTCGCCGGGCGCGTAGTCGATCGGGCCCATTTCGTCGAGCAGCAGAAACGGGTCGAAGTCCATCAGCATGCGCGTCGGAAACGGGCGATGGACGATAAAGCCGCCGCCTTCGGTCGTGCGAACCGCGGGATACGTGCGTTCGATCGTGCGTGTCGAGCTCATCCAAAGTCACCTTAAAAAATGGGGAATAGCACTATTTCTGAAACATAGAGCTATTATAGGTACCGTTTTTAGCGGTGCCAGCCACCCTCACGCAATGGATTGTTCTATTCATGGAACGATGAGATGAAGATCGATTCGCACAATCTGAACGACCTGATGTACTTCTCGCAGGTCGTCGAGCACGGCGGATTCTCCGCGGCCGAGCGGGTGCTGGGCATCTCGAAGTCGCGCCTGTCGCGGCGTCTGACTGAACTGGAGGCGTCGCTCGGCGTGCGTTTGCTGCAGCGCTCCACGCGCAAGCTCGCGCTGACCGAGGCGGGGCAGCTGTTCTATCAGCATTGCCAGGCGATGCTGTCGGAGGCGCAGGCGGCCGTCAACGTGGTGCAGCAGCTACGCTCGTCGCCGCGCGGCTCGGTGCGCGTGAGCGTGCCGGTCACCATTTCGCAGACATTGCTCTCGCAGATCCTGCCGGAATTCATGCACCGCTACCCGGAGGTTCGGGTGGTGATGCGCGTGACCAATCGCGTCGTCGACCTGTTTGAAGATTCGATTGATGTTGCATTGCGGATCCGCTCGGAGCCGCCGGAAAACGCCAATATCGTCGTTCGGCCGTTGTGGCGCACGCAGCAGATGCTGGTCGGCGCACCGAGCCTGCTGCAGCAAAACGCGCCGCCGCTCCTGCCATCCGACCTGAACCGCTTCGAGACGCTCGATACGCCCACCACCGACGGCCGCCACGTGTTTCAGCTGATCTCGCCGGACGGCACGCGGCACATACTTGAACACGAACCACGGCTAGTGAGCGCCGATCTGATGACGATCCGCGAGGCCGTGCTGGCAGGTGTCGGTATCGCCGCATTGCCCGAAATGATGTACGGCGCTGCGCTGCGCGCCGGGCAGTTGTCGCCGGTGATGCCGGGATGGACGCTACCTGCGCCGCAGCTTTATGCGGTGTTCGTTTCGCGGCAGGGCATGGTGCCTGCGGTGCGGGCGTTCGTCGACTATCTGGTCGAGATGCTGGACCCGGATACCGGCAAGCACACCATTGGCGAATGCCCGGAGGCTGCAGAAAAGCGCAAGACCGTGCGGACGACGATCGAGCAATCCATTGCTCAGCCTACGACCGTTTGAAGCACTGCGTCATATCGTTTTGGCATTTAAGCGCCGCCTGCGATGAGTACTTTCAATGGGTCTTTGCTTGAATGCGTGGGCTGGCGGGCTTATAGTGAAATCCCTCCGCTAAGGAGTCTCCTATGCGGAAACTCATGGCCGCTATCATAGCGAGCCTGATAGGGCTGATCGCGCTGTCCGTGTCGAACACGGCTGTCGCATGTGGAGTCGCTCGCTACTCATCCGATAGCAGGTGATCTCGCCGCCCGAAGGCGCCTTGTGCGCACAAAAAAAGGCCTTCATCCGACGATGAAGGCCTTTTACTTTTAGCCCTGAAAATCAG
This sequence comes from Paraburkholderia sp. GAS33, assembly GCF_050436645.1. Classification (NCBI taxonomy): domain Bacteria; kingdom Pseudomonadati; phylum Pseudomonadota; class Betaproteobacteria; order Burkholderiales; family Burkholderiaceae; genus Paraburkholderia; species Paraburkholderia sp. GAS33. Next base: position 641,734 of record NZ_JBNDMP010000004.1, on the reverse strand, counting down.
GGCTATTTTGCATCCGGACGGTGCTGGCACTAGTGTTAGTGGCTGACAGGCTGCGTCACGAAGCCGATTTTCGTGAGACCGCCAGCCTGCGCCGCTGACATGACCTGTGCCACCTTTTCATAGGCCACCTTACGATCTGCGTTCAGATGCAGTTCGGGTTGCGGGCTTGTCTTTGCGGCCTGTTCGATCTTGGCGCGCAATTCGTCGTTGCTGACCTTCTGTTCATCCCACAGCACGGTGCCGTCAGCTTGCACCGACACGTTCACCTGCACCGGCCTGGTCTCTTCTTTCTGGCTGCTTGCATGCGGCAGATCGACTTTCACGGCGTGACGGATCACCGGGATCGTCACCATGAAGACGATCAGGAGAACCAACATGACGTCGACGAGCGGTGTCATGTTGATTTCGTTCATCAGGCCATCGTCATCGTCGCTGGCGAAGGGGCTCATTCCCATCGGAGTACCTCGCTGATCAGTTGGCGCGCGTGGCGAGTCGCAGCCCGTCGCCACGCTTGGACGACGACAGGCGCGCGCCCGTCACGAAGAACGCATGCAGGCCGTGGGCGAAACGGTTCAGCTTGGTGACGAGCGCCTTGTTCGCCCGGGTCAGCGCGTTATAGCCGAGCACCGCCGGAATTGCCACGAACAAGCCAAACGCGGTCATGATCAGCGCTTCGCCGACCGGGCCGGCTACCTGGTCGATCGAGCTCTGACCGCTCGCGCCGATCGCCAGCAGCGCGTGATAGATGCCCCACACCGTGCCGAACAGACCGACGAAGGGTGCCGTGCTGCCGATCGACGCGAGGATCGCCAGGCCACTCTGCATGCGGGCGATGCTGTCGTCCATGGTGTCTTTCAGACAGCGCGTGATCCAGTCCGACACGTCCATACGGTCGTGCAGATGCGGTTGCGTCTGGTGATGGTGATCGGCCGCTTCCTGACCCGACAGCGCGAGCGCGAGAAACGGATTGTCCTGCGGCGACGAGGAGCGTGCGCCCAGTTTCTGCACGCCGTCCGTGAGATCGTCGGAATGCCAGAATGCCTGTTCGGCATTCTTCGTCAGACGTTTGAGGCGCACCACGTTCCAGCCTTTGATGACGATGACGCTCCAGGACAGCACCGACATGATCAGCAACGCGAGCGCGATGCCGCGCGTCACGAAATCCCCTTGGGCCCAGACGTGGGTCAGTCCGTAGTTCTGCATTGCGATTCCTTTTTTTAAAATCTGCTTGAGTCGGTCAGTTGCGCTCAGTTGAGTTCAGCCACCTGCGCCTAGTCATTCAGACCGAATTCGTACGGCTGGGTGTAGGCGGCCCGGATCGGCACGCCGTTCTCGAGATAAGGCTTGCACGTGCTTGCGCGCACGGCGGCGAGTGCTGCGTCGTCGAGGCGGTCGAAGCCGCTGCTTTTTTTCAGGGCGATGTCCTCGAGATTGCCGTTCAGACCCACGACAAACCGGACGTAGGCTGTGCCGGCTTCGCCGCGACGCCTCGACAGCATCGGGTAGTCGGGCTTCGCGATATTGCAGTCGAGATGCGTGACGTTCTTGGGTGCGCTGATTTCCATCGTTGGCCGGCCGATGGCCGGTGCAGCCGCGGCCGTCGGTGCCGGCGCCGCTGGGGCGGCCGGAGCAGGCGGTGCGGACGGCGCGGCGGCGGGCGCCGTCGGCGAAGGCGCTGCCGCTTGCGGCAAGGGCATCGGCGTCGGCTTGGGCGTCGGAGTAGGCCGCGCCTGGACCTTCGGCTTCGCGTGCGGGACGGGCGGCGTCGGCTTGGGTGGCGGCGGGGCGATCGATTGCACTGCGGCGGGCGCGGCCACTGGCGCGGGACTCAACAACTCGGCGGTCAGAGTGCGCGACTCGATGGGGCGCACCGGCTCGTCGTGACGTACGCTCATGATCACCGCAAGCAGTGCGACGTGAATCAGGGCGACGGCAGCGATGGCTGTAACCGCGCGGGAATTCATACGGCTGGAAGGCGCCGGCCCGAGGCCGGCTGGGAGCGAGTGCGAGGCGGGCATGTCAGCGCGGCCAGGCGCCGTCGATACCGGGTCTACGACAAGACAGCGTCATTTTCGGAATATCAGCAGCGAAATACATAGGGTGGTCACGAAACCAATCAGCAATTCCATCTCGAACTCCTTGACGGGGTGAGCGGGTAGCTGGCTCGTACGTGTACTGGCTTGCTGACGGCAGTGGACTAAAGCGTGAGGCCGAGGTGGCCGGGACGCTCGAGGCACGGCGGGAGCGCCGTGCCGGCAGGATCAGGCGGCCTTGCGTTCGTAGAACGTGAGCGGCACCGGATGTGCATGATGCTCGACCCCACAGCGGCTCGCGCAGACACCGCTTTGCGCCATCACATCGCGCACGGACTCTTCGCACTTGCCACAGCAGGTAGCGACGCCCAGCTCGAACTGGAGCTCATCGAACGAGTCGACGCCATCCGCGATCGAGGCACGGATCTTCCGGTCGGAAACAGACTTGCACACGCAAACGATCATGGTGGGTCGTAATAGCTAACGTTAATGCGAATTATTATCATTATGTTTGATGCATTTGGCAAGCGTCCTGCAGGAATTTTTGTAACAAAACCAGCCTGTTAGGAGGGGTAACCTGGTTTAGAGATGGGGCCGGATGGGATGTCGGCTGCCTGGGGTGGGGCGGGCGGCGGCCGGCGGGGCCGGCCCAGCCCAGCCCCTTAAGCAGCCTCGGAGTCAGCCGCGAGTGTGCGCCGCGACGGAATTACGACGCGCTCTACCGGGGCGTCGACGTGCAACAGTGTGGCGGCGAGTTGTTGCAGATGCGCACCGTCACTGGTCGAGCAAAACCGGGGCAGATCGACTGCCGAGCCCGGCGCGGCACGCAGGCCGTGCTGATCGAGAATGCGCTCCACCTGCCTGGCAATAGCAACGCTTGTATCGATCAGCGTCATGCGCTCACCGACGATATCGCGGATCGCCGCATCCAGAAACGGATAGTGGGTGCAGCCGAGCACCAGCGTGTCGGCGCCGGCGTCGAGCATCGGTTGCAGGTAGCTGTCGAGTAGCGCGCGCAACTCAGCTGAGCCGATATCGCAGCGTTCGATGGCCTGTACCAGCCCATGGCCAGGCTGGCAGAGAAACCGGCAGTCCGCGGCATAGCGTTCCAGCAGCGTCTGAAAGCGGGCGCTACGCAGCGTCACCTGAGTGGCGAGCACGCCGGCCACGCGGGATTTCGACTGCAGGGCCGCCGGTTTGATACCCGGTTCGACGCCAATCAGAGGAATCGGCAAGCGCTCGCGCACCAGCGCAATGGATTGAGCCGTCGCGGTGTTGCACGCCACCACCAGCACTTTCGCGCCCTGCTTGACGAGCCATTCCCCGATCGCGAGTGTGCGGTCGGCGATGAAATCGTCGTCGCGTTCACCGTAAGGCGCGTACAGCGAATCAGCCACATAGATGACCGCTTCGTCAGGCAATTGCGTGCGCAGCGCGCGCAACACGGACAGACCACCCAGACCCGAGTCGAACACGCCTATCGGAGCATGAGGTGCGTGACCCTGCGTCTTGCCAGTGGTATGAGCCTCGCTGACGGCCTGCTCCAGGGAAGCGCTGGAAGACGATGAAGACGAGGTGGGCGCAATAAGGCCTGCGTCTGACGAAGCAGTGTGCATGGGCGCGGTCACGGCAGCAGAGAGGACAGAGAGGGGCACAGGAAAAGGCGAACAATCGAGCCCGCGTCGTCCATCGCAGAGTACGCGGGCTGCATGGCTTAGGACTCGATCGAGCCCATGCCGCTTTGCTGGTAATTCTGGATGCCAACCTTGTCGATCAAATCCAGTTGCGTTTCCAGCCAGTCAATATGTTCTTCAGTGTCGTCGAGAATCTTCACGAAGATTTCACGCGAGATGAAATCGCGTACTGATTCGCAATACACAATCGCTTCCTTGCAGGTGCTCTGCGAAATCTGTTCGAGCTTCAGGTCGCATTCGAGAATCTCTTTGGTTTCCTCGCCGATCAGCAGCTTGTGCAGGTCTTGCAGATTCGGCAGACCGTCCAGCATGAAAATGCGTTCGATCAGCCAGTCGGCATGCTTCATTTCGCCGATCGATTCATCGTATTCATGCTTGCCGAGCTTATCGAGGCCCCAATGCTTGTACATCCGGGCGTGCAGGAAGTACTGGTTGATCGCAGTGAGTTCATTCTTCAACTGCGAGTTCAGATATTCGATAACCTTCTTGTCGCCTTGCATGATTTTTTCCTTGTGGGGCTCTGAAATACGATTTTTCAACAACAATAAACGCCCGACCCAAAAAAGCCAAGGAGCGAAGCATTTTTTGATGCTTACCCGTTGCGAGTCACGGGCTGGTGATGTTGCTGTGGTCTGCTCAATGAAAAAGCCGGGACCGTGAGCCCCGGCTTTGCATTGCCAGATTGGCAGGCACTGAAGTGGGTTTCAAACCGTTGCGACCGGAATCTTACCGATCTTTGCTTGCCATTCCTTCGGGCCGGTCTGATGTACCGACGTGCCATTCGAATCGACCGCTACCGTGACCGGCATATCCTGCACGTCGAATTCGTAGATGGCTTCCATGCCCAGGTCTTCGAACGCGAGCACCTTGGCGCTGCGGATCGCCTTCGACACGAGGTACGCAGCACCACCCACCGCCATCAGATACGCCGCCTTGTGCTTCTTGATGGATTCGATTGCAACCGGACCGCGTTCGGCCTTGCCGATCATCGAAATGAGACCTGTTTGCGACAACATCGTCTCGGTGAACTTGTCCATCCGCGTGGAAGTAGTGGGACCCGCCGGGCCGACCGCTTCGTCGCGCACCGGATCGACCGGACCGACGTAATAGATCACGCGATTGGTGAAGTCCACCGGCAGCTTTTCGCCCTTGGCGAGCATGTCGGCGATGCGCTTGTGCGCAGCGTCGCGACCCGTCAACATCTTGCCCGACAGCAAGAGCGTCTGGCCCGGCGTCCACGAAGCGACTTCGGCTGGCGTGAGCGTGTTCAGATCGACGCGCTTGCTCTTTTGCGTGTCCGGTTCCCATTGCACTTTCGGCCATGCGTCGAGCGACGGCGCTTCGAGCTTCGCGACGCCCGAGCCATCCAGTGTGAAGTGTGCATGACGGGTGGCCGCGCAGTTCGGGATGATCGCGATCGGCTTGCTCGCAGCGTGCGTGGGCGCAGCCATGATCTTGACGTCGAGCACGGTAGCGAGACCGCCGAGACCTTGTGCGCCGATCCCCAGTGCGTTGACCTTCTCATGCAGTTCAACACGCAGCTCTTCGATCCAGTCTTTCGGACCACGCGCGATGACGTCCTGGATGTCGATCGGATCCATCAGCGATTCCTTCGCCATCAGCATCGCCTTTTCAGCCGTGCCACCGATGCCGATGCCGAGCATGCCCGGCGGACACCAGCCGGCGCCCATCGTCGGCACGGTCTTGATGATCCAGTCGACGATCGAATCCGACGGGTTCAGCATCGCAAACTTCGACTTGTTCTCCGAGCCGCCGCCCTTGGCCGCGACCTGTACGTCGACCTTGTCGCCCGGCACGATCTCGTAGTGGATCACGGCCGGTGTGTTGTCCTTGGTGTTCTTGCGCGCACCTTCCGGCGGGCTCACGATCGACGCGCGCAGCACGTTGTCCGGATTCAGATAACCGCGGCGCACGCCTTCGTTGATCATGTCGGTGACGCCCATCGTCGCACCGTCCCAACGCACATCCATCCCGACCTTCACGAACACCGTGACGATGCCGGTGTCCTGGCAGATCGGACGCTTGCCTTCGGCGCACATGCGGCTGTTGGTGAGGATCTGCGCAATCGCATCCTTCGCGGCGGGGCTCTCTTCGAGCTCGTAGGCGCGGCCGAGGGCCTGGATGTAATCGAGCGGGTGGTAATAGCTGATGTACTGAAGCGAATCAGCAATGCTCTGAATCAGATCTTCCTGTTTGATGACGGTCATGGCTAGCTCTGTGGGGACAATGGCGCTTGTTATACGGATCGCAACGGCTGCGCGATCAGTCTTGCGCCTTCAGGGGAGGGGAAACTGGTTGCTCGCGCTGCGGCTCGTAAAAATGCGCCGGGTGCGTATGCGTGGTCAGACGGTCGACGAAGGCCATCACGACCGCGGACAACAGGAACGCCAGGTGAATGATCACCTGCCACATGATGGTGTGCGTCGTATTCTGGTCGGGGCTAATAAAGGTCTTCAGAAGGTGAATCGACGAAATGCTGATCAGTGCCATGGAGAGCTTCACCTTCAGCACGCCGGCGTTCACGTGATCGAGCCACTCGGGCTCATCCGGATGACCCTCTACGCCGAGGCGCGACACGAAGGTTTCATACCCGCCGATGATCACCATGATCAGCAGGTTCGAGATCATCACCACGTCGATCAGGCTGAGGACGACCAGCATGACGTTGGTTTCGTCGAGCGTCATCGAGGCCGTGACCAGATGCCAGACTTCCTTGATGAACAGGACGACGTAGACGCCTTGCGCAATGATCAGACCGAGGTAAAGCGGCACCTGCAGCCAGCGGCTCATGAAGATGATGGCGGGCAGCGGGCGCATTGGGCGGCGCGTTTTACCAGCGGAGTCGGGGCGCGGAGCGGACATGGGCAAGGATCGTGGCTCAGGGCGATGAATGTGGGCGGCGCGAAATGGCGTGGCATTTCGCACAAAACCGCGGACAAACCCACGGAGACGCTCGCGGAAAAGCAGGCGAACAAGCTCACGGCAGGCGCGCTATTGTACAGCGACACCCGGGTTTACCTGGTGGAGTCCTGCAAACGCGCAGGTCTGGCTTCAAGGTGGAACTGGAACGGGGAGTTCAGTTAGCATTGTAAAAGGGGCGCGTACGAAGCGCCCGGCGCTCGTCCAGCGGGCCTCCGGGTGGCGTGGCCGAAGAAGTGCCTTTGAAACATAAGCGCCAAGGTCTGGCGTTTGCTCCCAGGGTTTGGGCCGCGTCAGGTGGCGAGCCCACAACGGCACCATATCAAGGCTTAAGCGGGTAGCATCCCGCTGTATGAGGCTTGCGTAAGTGGCCGGTAAGTTGCAACGTTTATCTTGAGCGATGAACGGGTCGATCGTCAGACTGCGGGCATATTGCAGTGCCGCACGCGGTTTCGCCGTTCGGCTGCGCGGACAGTGAAGGGTCCGCGCCAGGGTTGGAGACAGGTGTCGCGGGCAAAGGCTATGCGGCGCCACCATGACATGACGCGTCACCGGCGCGTCAGCACAGGATTTTCGTTTTATCTTCACCAAGGGGTAGTCGATGTCTGCGATTGAATCGGTTCTTCAGGAACGCCGCGTTTTCCCACCCTCCGCCGAAGCCATGGCGGGCGCGACGATCTCTGGTATGGACGCGTACCGGGCGCTCGCCGCCGAAGCGGAACGCGATTACGAAGGCTTCTGGGGACGTCTCGCGAAAGAGACGTTGAGCTGGAACAAGCCCTTCACCAAGGTACTCGACGAGTCGAAGGCGCCGTTCTATACGTGGTTCGAGGACGGCGAACTGAACGCGTCGTACAACAGCCTTGACCGCCACGTCGAAGCCGGTAACGGCGAGCGCGTCGCGATCGTCTTCGAGGCCGACGACGGCACCGTCACCAACGTCACCTATCAGGACCTGCTGCAGCGCGTGAGCCGCTTCGCCAATGCGCTGAAAAAGCGCGGCGTGAAGAAGGGCGACCGCGTGGTGATCTATATGCCGATGTCGATCGAAGGCATCGTCGCCATGCAGGCTTGCGCGCGGATCGGCGCGACGCACTCGGTGGTGTTCGGCGGCTTCTCGTCGAAGTCGCTGAATGAGCGTCTCGTCGACGTAGGCGCCGTGGCGCTGGTGACGTCTGACGAACAGATGCGCGGCGGCAAGGCATTGCCGCTGAAGAACATCGCCGATGAAGCGCTTGCGATGGGCGGCTGCGAAGCGGTCAAGAGCGTGATCGTCTACAGGCGCACCGGCGGCAAGATTGCGTGGAACGAAGGCCGCGACCTGTGGATGCATGAACTGACCGAGGCCGAGTCCGACCAATGCGCGCCGGAGTGGGTCAGCGCTGAGCATCCGCTCTTTATCCTCTACACCTCGGGTTCGACCGGCAAGCCGAAGGGCGTGCAGCACAGCACCGGTGGCTACCTGCTGTGGGCCACGCAGACGCTGAAGTGGACATTCGACTGGAAGCCCACGGATGTGTTCTGGTGTACCGCCGACATCGGCTGGATCACCGGCCACAGCTACATTGCATATGGTCCGCTGGCGCTCGGCGGCACCCAGGTGGTGTTCGAAGGCGTGCCGACTTATCCGAATGCGGGACGCTTCTGGGACATGATCGCGAAGCACAAGGTCTCGCTGTTCTATACGGCGCCTACCGCGATCCGTTCGCTGATCAAATACGCTGAAGCCGATGCGAAGGTGCATCCGAAGAGCTACGACCTGTCGTCGCTGCGCGTGATCGGCACGGTCGGCGAGCCGATCAATCCGGAAGCGTGGATGTGGTACCACGAGAACGTCGGTGGCGGCCGTTGCCCGATTGTCGATACATGGTGGCAGACGGAGACGGGCGGTCACATGATCACGCCGCTGCCGGGCGCGACGCCGCTGGTGCCGGGTTCGTGCACGCTGCCGCTGCCGGGCATCATGGCGGCGGTGGTCGACGAGACCGGCCAGGATGTGCCGAACGGGCAGGGCGGGATTCTGGTGGTCAAACGTCCGTGGCCTTCCATGCTGCGTAACGTGTGGGGCGACCCGGAGCGCTACAAGAAGAGCTATTTCCCGGAAGAACTCGGCGGCAAGCTGTACCTCGCCGGCGACGGCGCAGTGCGCGACAAGGAAACCGGCTACTTCACGATCATGGGCCGTATCGACGACGTCCTCAACGTGTCGGGCCACCGGCTCGGCACGATGGAGATCGAGTCGGCGCTGGTGTCCAATCCGATCGTCGCGGAAGCGGCGGTGGTGGGGCGTCCGGACGATACGACTGGCGAAGCCGTGTGTGCCTTCGTGGTGCTGAAGCGCTCGCGTCCGGAAGGCGAGGAAGCGGCGAAGATTGCCAACGAACTGCGTGCGTGGGTTGGCAAGGAGATTGGACCGATCGCCAAGCCGAAGGACATCCGATTCGGCGACAATCTGCCGAAGACGCGCTCGGGCAAGATCATGCGCCGCCTGCTGCGCTCGCTGGCCAAGGGCGAGGAGATCACGCAGGACGTATCGACGCTGGAGAACCCGGCGATTCTCGATCAGCTTGGCGAGTCGCTGTGAGTGTAGTGTGAGCTTCTGAGGACACCGCGCGGACAACCCCGATTGCCTGCGCGGTTCCTTTTTGATACATAGGCGCATGGCCGCGCCGCATCCCCCCTCTCAATCCGCGCTTCATCCGCTTCCCGAACCGCCTCCGGTCTCGGCGGCGATGGCGCGCGCGCATCGACGCTACTGGCGTTTCAACCTGCTGTCGATCGGCGTATTGATGGCCCTCGGCTTTCTCGTTTCGTTCGTGGTGCCGCTGGCCGCGCCTGCATTGTCGAAGGTCCGTTTCGCCGGTTTCAGCCTGCCGTTTTACGTCGGCGCTCAAGGGGCGATCCTGATCTACGTGGCGTTGATCGTCGTCTATATCGTGCTGATGCAGCGTGCCGATCGTACGCTGCAACGCGCGTTCGATGCGGACGCAAACGTCGACCCTGGCACGACGCCGGCCAGCCCCACCACAGCGCGAGGAAACTGAGCCGATGACGCTCACGCATCGGCTCATCCGCTCATACGCGTTCTACACGCTAGGGTTTCTGGCCTTCATTTACGTGATGTGGCGCATCGAGAACGTGACGGGGCCGGGCGTGTGGATCGGCTATGTGTTCCTGTTCGTGCCGATCGCTGTGTATGCAGTCATCGGTCTGCTGTCGCGCACCTCCGATCTGGTGGAGTACTACGTCGCGGGACGGCGCGTGCCGTCCGCTTTCAACGGTATGGCGACTGCGGCGGACTGGTTGTCGGCGGCGTCGTTCATCGGTCTCGCGGGTTCGATCTACGCGACGGGCTACGACGGTCTCGCGTATCTGATGGGCTGGACCGGCGGCTATTGCCTGACCGCGTTCCTGCTCGCGCCGTATGTTCGCAAGCTGGCGCGCTACACGATTCCAGACTTTCTCGGGACGCGCTTCTCGAGCAACGCAGTGCGCGGACTCGCTGCGCTGTCCGCCATCCTGTGTTCGTTCGTCTATCTGGTGGCACAGATCCAGGGCGTGGGACTGATTGCGACGCGCTTTATCGGGGTCGATTTTGCGGTGGGGATTTTCTGCGGACTGGCGGGCATTCTGGTGTGCTCGTTCCTCGGCGGCATGCGCGCGGTGACGTGGACCCAGGTGGCACAGTACGTCATCCTGATCTTTGCGATTCTGATTCCCGTATCGATGATCGCGCATAAGGATGGCCTCGGCTGGGTGCCGCAATTTAACTACGGACGACTCATGTCGCGTGTCGAGATTCTGGAGCGCCAGGTGCGCGACTCGCCGCTGGACCAGAACGTACGCGAGAACTACCGGATGCAGGCGGCGCAGTTGCAGACGCAGATCGACAGGCTGCCGCAATCGTTCACGGAAGCGAAGCAGCAACTGACGCAGCAGGTGGCTGACTTGCGCCGGCATAACGGTCCGTTGCGCGACATCAACACCGGCGAGCGGGCGCTTGAACTGTTTCCGCGCGACGCCGATGCCGCGAGGATCGTGTGGACGCAACAGCGCGAGGCGTTGCTGATGCGCGCGTCGTCGCCGGTGCCGATGGCCGAGCCGTTTCCGGCGATCAGCGCCGAAGACCGGCAGACGCATGAGCGCAATTTTTTGTCGCTGCTGCTGTGTCTGTCGCTGGGGACGGCGAGCTTGCCGCATATCCTGACGCGCTATAACACGACCACGTCAGTGGCCTCGGCGCGACGCTCGGTCGGTTGGACGCTGTTCTTTGTCGCGCTGTTTTATCTGACCGTGCCGGTGCTATCGGTGCTGATCAAGTACGAGATCCTCGCGAATCTCGTGAATCATCCGTTTGCCGATTTGCCGCAGTGGTTGACGCAGTGGCTGAGGATCGAACCGAACCTGATCAGCGTCGCCGATACGAATCACGATGGCCTCGTGCAGTGGAGCGAGATCCAGATGCAGCCGGATATGGTGGTGCTGGCGGCGCCGGAGATTGCGGGGCTGCCGTATGTGATGTCGGGCTTGATCGCGGCGGGGGCGCTGGCGGCCGCGCTTTCGACGGCGGATGGACTGCTGTTGACGATTGCGAATGCGCTCTCGCACGATGTCTACTATCACATGGTCGATCCGGCAGCGTCGAGCCAGCGGCGGGTGACGATCTCGAAGATTTTGCTGCTGGGGGTGGCGCTGTTTGCGTCGTACGTGGCGTCGCTGAATACGGGGAATATTCTGTTTCTGGTGGGGGCGGCGTTTTCGCTGGCGGCGTCGAGCCTGTTTCCGGTGCTGGTGCTTGGGGTGTTCTGGAAGCGTACGACCCGGCTTGGGGCGGTGGCAGGGATGGTGGCGGGGCTGGTGGTGTGCATTTACTACATCGTCTCGACATATCCGTTTTTCACGCAGATGACGGGGTTCGTCGGGGCGCGGTGGTTTGGGATCGAGCCGATCAGCTCGGGCGTGTTTGGCGTGCCGGCGGGGTTTCTGGTGGCGATTCTGGTGAGTCTCGTGGATCGGAAACCGGACGCTTATACGCGGGCGCTGGTGGACTATATCCGGCATCCGTAAGGCGGCTGGATCGGCCTCTGGCGGGCGTTTGAGCGGTGTTCGAGGTCCGTTTCAGGACAGGGGTGGCGCGGGCTCCGGATTTTGCTATAATTCGGCTCCCGCCGGAGAGATGGATGAGCGGTTTAAGTCGCACGCCTGGAAAGCGTGTATAGGTTAATAACCTATCCGGGGTTCGAATCCCCGTCTCTCCGCCAGAATGGAACATCAAAACCCTGTAAGTTCAATGGCTTACAGGGTTTTTGTTTTTTCTGGCCCATCAAATGGCCCATCATCGGGCAGTGTTTCACGGCTGGCCAATGATGCCACTCGGCGTTTGACGCCCGTCTCTCATTCGTCACTCTCCTCCAGAATCCGGCTATGTCCGGTGCGCGACGAGGGAGGCCGTAACGAGCAAGCGGTGGTGAGCAGACGATTCTTGCGAGACCGCCCAAAGCCCACTCAAGATTGGCCATCCAGGCTCGTCCGCTGTTGGACAGCGCTTAGTGATTTTGCCTTGACAACAAATGACAAATTCTGTGCCTCTGACTCGTAGAATCGGGACGGATCGCGCGGTAAAAACCTTCAGGGGTTGAACTGGCCTCGCATCGCGGCCTACCAATCTAAGCAGTCCTGATGCACCGCAGGCCGCGCCTCTAAAAACAATCATCGAGGAGGGCAGCCTATGGCGGACTTGCAAGACGCGCCGCAAGCCATACCAGGCAGACAGGCGTATCACCTCACCGTGCCGGGCGCAGATAGCGCGGTGGTGCTGTCGGTCGTGTCGTTCACCGCGACCGAAAAAATGGGCGCACCCAATGAGGTGCGTGTCATGTTGACCCACCCATTGCAGCTTGCGCGTGCTGACTACCTGAACCGCGAAGCGTCGTTTTCAATCGAGGCAGACGACGGGACCATACGCAGGTTCTCCGGGTTCATCGCGCGCTTTTCGACGTTGCAAACCACGAAGGATTTCGTCGCGTACGAAATCGTGCTCAGGTCGCATATCGCGCGGCTTGAGGCCGTCACGCGTAACAGGATTTTCCAGCACGGCACGACGCCGGACATCCTGAAGGCCATCGCGCAGGGCCAAGGCATGCGGCCCGAGCAGATGTCGTTTCGCTTGCGCAGGCAGTATCCCCAGCACGCGTTCCGCATGCAGTACGGAATGTCGGACGCGGCCTACGCCCATATGCTGATGGAAAAGGCGGGTATCTACAGCTATATCGTCGAAACGGAATACGGCGACCAGACGGTCTATGGCGACGACATCGACCACTATATCTACGACCCGCAGTTGATCGTGCCGTACCGCGAGGCAGCCGGACTTGAAGCGGGCGGCATCGAGGCGGTCACGTCGATCAGTACGCATACCTCGACAGTGCCGAGGTCGTTCATGGTCGCGGACTACAATCCGGATGCGGCTTGGGAGCGCTTCAGGGACGAAGCCAACATCGCGCCGCAGGACGACACGACCTATGGCCAGGCCTATGTCTATGGTACGCACCATCTTGACCAGGCGGGCGCGCAGTGGGAGGCACAACTTCGCCACGAAGCGGCCATCGCCCGCCAGGTTGTCTACGAAGGCGAGAGCAACGTGCTTGCGTTGCAGTGCGGCCGTGTGCTGGAAATCGATGCGGTCCTGGTCGATGCGCCAAAGGGCATGGTCATCATCGAGATTACGCACAGCGGCGCGCGTGACAAGGCTTATTCCAACACCTTCAGGGCGATTCCCGCCGACCGGCGCTTCAGGCTCGAACTGAAGCCGCAGACGTGGGCCAAAGTGAGCGGCACCCTGTCGGGGCGAATTTGCAGTCCGGACAGCTACACCTATTCGTACATCAACGCAGACGGGCGCTATATCGTTCGTTTCGATTCAGACTTCGAGACGTGGCCCAATGGCGGCGAGAGCGTACCGCTGCGCCTGGCAAAACCGTTCGCGGGCAAGGGGCGAACCGGCATGCACTTCCCCGCGCTTGACGATGCCGAAGCGGTGATTACCTGCCGTGATGGCGATCCGGATAAGCCCGAAATCAGCGCCTTCCATCACCATAGCCAGGCGCGCGACCTGGTGACGAGCGACCGGCGCTGGCTCTCGCGCAACATGATCCGCACGCAGAAGAATAACAAGCTGCGTTTCGAAGACTGGTCGGGCCAGGAAGGGGCCAAGCTGAGCACGGAACATTCGGGCAAGTCGCAGCTGAATCTCGGCTACCTGGTCAATAACAAGCTGGAATACAGGGGCGAAGGCTATGAGCTTCGCACTTCGGGTTACGGCGTGAACCGCGCGGGCAAGGGAATGATGGTCACGACCTATGACCGCCCTGGCGCGACCGGCCAGCAACTGGACATGCAGGAAACCATCGCGCAGCTTGAGAGTGCGCTGGTGATCGCGAAGGCGCTGGCCGCTTCGGCCGCGAGCGCGAAGGCCGAGCCAGCAGACACAGACGCCCAGCAGCAGATGAAAAACGACCTGGACGGCCTGAAGAAGCCGGGCCTGCTGATGAGCACGCCCACCTCCACTGCCATTGTCGCGGGCCAAGGCATGCAGTTCGCGGCGCAGGAGAACATTAGCGCCGTCGCGGGGAAGAATGCCGACACGAGCGTGCTGAAACGCTTCACGGTCGCAGCGGGCGAAAAGCTCTCGCTGTTCGCGCAGAAGTTCGGCATCAAGATTTTTGCAGCCAAGGGTCCAGTCGAGATTCAGGCGCAAAGCGGCCCGATGTCTTTTATTGCGGACAAGGACGTGAACGTCGCCAGCGTCAACGGCAAGGTCGACCTGTCCGCCGCGAAGGAAATCATCCTGGAGTGCGGCGGCGCGTTCGTGCAAATCAAGGACGGCAGCATCACCGTCGGCGGTCCCGGCGATCTGTTCCTCAAGACCATTACCGTGCAGAAGCAGGCCAAGGCGTCGATGAATACGCCCATGCCGTCCCTGCCCCGCTCCGCGCCCGCTGTCACCGATCTGGAATTCCGGCGCATCTATCCCGATGGCTCGCCGGTCGCGGGATGCCGCTATGTGGCGCGGCTCGACAATTACCGCCAGCAGCGCGGCATGCTCGACGCGGACGGGTATGTGCGCTTAAGCGGCCTGTCGGCAGGAACCGGAGGCCGTATCCGGTATCTCGACGACCCGAACCCCCATAGCAGTATCCATACCGTCGCCGTTGACGACGACCTGGCCGAACTGGTGTCATCGGCCGGGAGGAAGGCATGAGCGTGTTGGGGGATGTATGGGATGAGGCTGTAGGCACGCTTGAATGGCTGAAGTCGCTGACGCTTGGGGAGTTCGCAGAAGACCGGCCCACAAGTGTGATCGTGACGGACATGCTGGTAGCCATCGCGGTTCCGGGCGCGGTGGTCGTCACAAGCGCGCGCGATCTGGCGGCGGTGAGTCTGCGGCTCGGCAAACGGTACGACGGTGGTTCGACCGATGCGGAGAATGCCGCGCATCCCGAATGGCAGGAATGGGTGATCCTTGTCGCGTCGGCGCTGGGCGTGTTCGGTCCGGCGCTCTGCGCGGCGGTCGGCGGCCTGGCGGGCGCGATGGTCGGTGACGAGGCCGCAGCGGTGATCCGCGCGGTGTGCCTGTTGCTGATCGAAAAGAGTGGCCTGGTGCTGGAAAGGGTCGTTGGCTTTCTGGCGCGCTTCACGAAAGGCAATATCGTCAAGCTGCTGGCGAAGATACGCTTTGCCGACTACGGCGACCCGCTGGTGAAGAACCTCGACAAGTTTTTCAAGTGGGTGCTGGCGAAAATCCAGTATGCGCAGGCGCTTCTGAGCCGGATCGAGTACATCGGTCGGGCGCGCGAACTGCTTGCGGAACTGGAGCGCATGGAGAAGCGTTTCTATGCGGTGCAGGTCAATGCCGTGAAGCAGGTTCCGCAGGCGCTGGCGAAGCTGGACGAGGCGTTGCAGAAGCTGCTCAAGGAGACAATGCCGCCGACGTATCATCCGGCGTATGCGGGCGTCCCCGCGCCGAAGCCTGAAGTGGTTGCGCCGCCGAAGGTGCGCGTGAGTCCGGGCATTGGCGAGCCGCCGAAGGTGCTGCCGATGAAGCGCGACGGCGCGGAGGGTGTTGGCGGTGGTGGCCCGTTGCCCGAGCCGCAGGAGGCGGTGCCGGGTAGCAGCAACGTCCATCGCGACGACGTGGCGGAGATGAGCCGAGCGCAGAAGGGTATCTTTGGCGAGAAGGTGAGCGATGATTTCATGACGGTGCGGCGGTACCGGTCGGAACTGTCGGCGAACCGCCAGATGCGGCTGCTGGAGCAGCAACCGATGGGCCGCGGCATCGACGGTGTATACATGAAGCCGTGGAGCGAGCCGCCTCCCCCTTACGTCGTGACGGAGACGAAGTTTCGGACGGGCGGCAAGTTCGAGGCCAAGAATCTGCCGAATACTCGATCCGGCAAACAGATGAGTGATGACTGGGTCGAAGACAGACTTGTCGACGCGGTGGGTCGGAAGACTGCTGCCGATATTAGCAAGGCAGGATACGACAAATGGCTGATGGTTGTAGATGAATCGGGCACGGTCGTGGACATTGCCAAGCTGGATAGCAATGCCAACGCGATTGGCAAAATACCCATTTGAGGCAGGACATGAGTGAATTGTTTGATCAGGTGAAGCGCGAGCCATTGCTCCCGAAGAGCCACTACGATGAGACGTTGGATTTCTACGAAAACCTTCTGGTCGATCCGGAAATCGATCAGATTCTGGCCGACCCGACAAAAGACGAAGGGCACAAAAAACGACTGTCTTGGGAGCGAACCGGTACATCGCTTCGAATATTGATTGCGCGTTACTCGGCCGGCGAGGATGTGGCGTCGCTCAGACCCTACACCGTGCGCATGTTCGAATTGTACAGAGTGCATCGTGAACGGTTTGCTACGTACAACAAGTTACGGCTGTGGGAACCCGACGCTTACCAGTACACGATGTGGCTGCTGTCGCTGGCGGTGCTGCTCGGGCTGAAGGAATGGGTGCCGACTATCGCGACGTGGATCAGCACCGATCGCGAGGACGGCCAGGACGTGCTGGTGAGCCACCTGTTTGGCCGCCTGGGCGTTTCCTTGCCGGGTGAATCGCCAATCCATGAGAAGCCGTATGCCGACCTGTTGCGTGCTACCGAAACGCAGGGTGAAGCACAACAAAAGGCGATGGCCGACTACCTGAAGCGCTGGTATGGCGGCATGAAGGATTGCTACTGGCACGACCGGCATAAGCGCCTGAATGGGTTCTTCTTTGGCTACTGGGCCTTCGAGGCTGGGCTCGTAACGCTGCTCTGGAACATTGACGACCGCAGCTACCGCGACATGCGGTTCTATCCGAAGGACCTGGTGGATTTCGCGCGCAAGCAGGCGACCGCTCCGCAGGGTGAAATGCAAAAGCCACACATCTCGCGAAAGACCGGCGAGCGATGCCCGTACGCAGGCCGCTGGGGTGTGCTCGAGTCGCCGGGCGCGTTCGTGCAGGAGCGCATGTTCAAGGAGGGCGACGTGTTCCCCGAGGGCATTGGTCGCGACCGTATCGAAGGACCGGTCACATGGATCGTGATGTCCCGCGAGGATGGCGGACCAACCCGCGAAGCGTAAGCGAATGATCGAGGGCAAATCACGGCACCCGGACGCGATGCCGTTTTTCGTTTCACGCCAGCCAAGGCTGTTACGGTGCCAGTGAATTGAACGGCCCTGATGGGAAATCCACACAAAAGGAACGGCTACCAAAATGAGTGAAGCATTCGACAAACTGAGGCGTGAGCCTTTGCTTCCAGAGCATCACTACCGAGAGAAGTTGGAGTACAAGGAAGGCCGGTTAGTGAAGCTTGAACAGATGCTTGTTGCTCCAGAAAAATTCCCTGGCCACAAGCGCGGTCTATCTTGGGACAGGGGCACTATTTCGTTAGAGATTCTGATTGCCCGCTATTCAGCCGGTGAAGCCGTGGTTTCACTCAAAGCTGACATGACCCGTTGCATGGAATTGTTCAAGTCCCACTATGAGTCATATCCAGACTACGGACGACTGCGCCTTTGGGAGCCCGACGCTTACCGATACGTGATGTGGCTGCTGTCGCTAGCGGCGCTGCTCGGACTCAAGGAATGGGTGCCAACTATTGCGACGTGGATTAGCACTGATCCCGACGACGGCCAGGACGTGCTGATGAGCCGCCTGTTTGACCGCTTTGGCGTTTCCCTGTCGGGCGCTTCGCTGATACACGCGAAACCCTATACCGACCTGCTGCGCGCAACCGAAACGCAGGGTGAGGCACAGCAACAAGCAATGGCCGACTATCTGAAGTACTGGTATGGCGGCATGAAGGATTGCTATTGGTACGACGGTCACAAAAGTCTTGGCGTGTTCTTTTTCGGCTATTGGGCTTTCGAGGCCGGGCTGGTAACGCTGCTCTGGAACATTGACGACCGCAGCTATCGCGACATGCGGTTCTATCCGAAGGACCTGGTGGACTTTGCCCGTGAGCAGAAAGATGCCCCGCAAGGGGAAGTGCAAAAGCCACACATCTCGCGAAAGACCGGCGAACGCTGCCCGCACGCAGGCCGCTGGGGTGTGCTCGAATCGCCGGGCGCGTTCGTGCAGGAGCGCATGTTCAAGGAGGGCGACGTGTTCCCCGAGGGCATTGGTCGCGACCGTATCGAAGGACCGGTCACATGGATCGTGATGTCCCGCGAGGATCGCGGACCAACCCGCGAAGCGTGAACGAATGATTGAGAGAAAATCACGGCACCCGGACGCGATGCCGTTTTTCGCTTCACCGCCAGCGTGGGTTCTCGTTCACGAGGCCGCGCGCTTCGCGCAGCTAGGGCAGGCGTATCACGTCATGGCCGCCGCGCAACTCGCGGCAGCCTGTTTCGGGACCCGATCATAGTTGTGGCCGACAACTCAACCTGCGACGGGGCGGGACTGTTTGACCCGGAGTTCGGACAGTGGCACGTTGTTACCCCTCCTGAGTGTTGAGCTCATCGGATGATACGGATACCCTCAACCGCTTAACACCGCAGCACCCTTATCCGCATACGCCTGCAGCAGATGATGGGCAATAGCGAACGGCTTCGGCGCCGACAGCCCGCTCGCGCTCGTACCCGCGAGCATCGCCGCGACCTCTGAGCGCGAAAACCAGCGGGCGTCTTCGAGTTCCTCTGTATCGACCACGATCTGGGTATCGCTCGCCTGCGCAAAGCAGCCGATCATCAGCGATGAAGGGAATGGCCACGGCTGTGACGCGAAATAGACAACCTGTGCGCACCTCACGCGAGCCTCCTCCATGACTTCGCGCCGCACGGCGTCTTCCGTGGTTTCCCCCGGTTCGACGAACCCGGCAAGCGCCGAATACATCCCCGGGGCGAAATGGCGCTGGCGCCCAAGTAAGCATCGTTCACCGTCAATGACGAGCATGATCACGACCGGGTCCACCCGCGGGAAGTGGCGTGCGCCGCAAACATCGCAGATGCGTTGCCAGCCGGCCGCCGCGATGCGGCTCGGCGAGCCGCAGTTTGCGCAGTAGGAGTGGCGGCGCTGCCAGTCGAGCATCGACTTCGCCTGACCGAGCATTCCCAGTGTCGCAGTGCCGACAAGACCCTGCAGCGCGATAGAGCGAAGCTCGATGCGCTCGTGGAGCGTGTCTCCCGACGGATCGTCCGCGGCGGGGTTGAGTGTGAAGCCGAGCGCAAAGCGTCCGCTGCCGTCGCTTTCCTCGCCGAGAAACACGCTGTGAAGCGGCTCGCCGAAGGCCGCCGTTTCACTCGCGATGTACCACGGGTCATGCTCGGTGCCTCGCTTGAGCAAGGGAGCGTCTCCGTCGAAGACGAGAAATCGCGTAGCCGGGTTGTTGCGTAGCGCTTCGATGAAGGCGTGATCGTCGCGTCTTTCGGAGCGGCGCTCGAGCGTATTGTGGTTAAAACCGATGGACGTGGAAGAGGTGGTCATCGTCAACAGGAAATATGGGCCATATGTTCGGGAAGTATGGCACGGTGTTCCGCTTGATGTATCGGACCACGATCCGGAAAGCCGTCGTTGGCTCATTGACCGAGGGAACCGCCCATGGCCGGTTTGGCTAGAATGAAGCTTGTGCAGATTTTTCTTGGCACGCGATACCGAAGTCATGATCGCCTCGTACGGCGAACCCAGCGGCACGTCGCTTGCGACCGCATGCAAGACCGTCACCCCCGAACCTATCCCTGTCGCCATGGCCAAGCCCTCACGGTCCTCCACTCCCAAGCATTCGGTTGATCTTCCCGAGTCGTCCACTTTTGTGCCGCGCGGCTTCGTCCAGGTTCGCGGCGCGCGGGAGCACAACCTGAAGAACGTCGACGTCGACATTCCCCGCGATGCGTTGGTGGTGTTCACCGGCGTGTCTGGTTCCGGCAAGTCGTCGCTTGCGTTCGGCACGCTGTACGCGGAAGCGCAGCGGCGTTATTTCGAGTCGGTCGCGCCATACGCGCGGCGGCTGATCGAGCAGGTCGGCGCGCCCGATGTCGATGCGATCGAAGGCTTGCCGCCCGCGGTCGCCTTGCGGCAGCAGCGCGGCACGCCGAGCGCGCGTTCGTCGGTGGGTAGCGTGACGACGCTGTCGAGCCTCGTCCGCATGATGTATTCGCGAACCGGCAGCTATCCGCCGAAGCAGCCAATGCTGTATGCGGAGGACTTCTCGCCGAACACGGTACAGGGCGCCTGCCCGACTTGCCACGGGCTCGGCCGCGTCTATAGCGTGACCGAACGCTCGCTGGTCCCCGACGATTCGCTCACGATCCGCGAGCGCGCGATCGCCGCATGGCCGCCCGCATGGCACGGCCAGAATCTGCGCGATATCCTTGTCACGCTCGGTTACGACGTCGACACGCCGTGGCGCGATCTGCCGAAGAAAGACCGCGACTGGATTCTGTTTACCGACGAACAGCCCACGGTGCCGGTCTACGCGGGCTTCACGCCGAAGGAGACACGCGCCGCCCTCAGACGCAAGGCAGAGCCCAGCTATCAGGGCACGTTCACCGGCGCGCGCCGGTACGTGTTGCATACCTTCGCCAATACGCAGAGCGCGTTGATGAAGAAACGCGTGTCGCAGTTCATGCTCGGCAGTGAATGCCCATCGTGCCACGGCAAGCGGCTGAAGGCGGAAGCGCTCTCGGTGACGTTCGCCGGTATGGATATCGGCGAGCTCTCGCAGCTACCCATCGCACGGCTGGCTGCCTTGCTCGAACCCGTCTCGCGCGGCCAGTGGCCGTCTTCCAGCACGTCCGCTGATGGCGAAGTTATGGACAAGGCCAGCCGGCGCGAAGCGGTCGCGCGCCGTGTCGCGGCCGGCGGACAGGCTCACCAGGCTGCCCCTGACGTGCGCCGTACGCCCAACCTGTCCGACGAGAAGCGCGTGGCCGCGCAGCGGCTTGCGATCGAACTGCTCGAACGTCTGAAAACCCTCATCGACCTCGGCCTCGGCTATCTTGCGCTGGACCGCGCGACGCCGACTCTGTCCTCCGGGGAGCTGCAGCGGCTGCGGCTCGCCACACAGCTGTCGTCACAGCTGTTCGGCGTTGTCTACGTGCTCGACGAGCCGTCTGCCGGACTGCATCCCGCGGATGGCGATGCGCTGCTGGAAGCTTTGCAGCGCCTGAAGGACGCGGGCAATTCGCTGTTCGTGGTCGAGCACGACATTAGCGTGATGCAGCGCGCCGACTGGCTCGTCGACGTGGGCCCGGATGCCGGCGAGGCGGGCGGACGTGTGATCTACAGCGGACCACCCGCAGGCCTTGCGGATGTCGAAAGCTCGCGCACACGCCGCTACCTGTTTGCGCAGGGCGAGTCAGACGCTCAGGCGAGCGAGGCCGCGCCCCGTCCGCGCCGCGAGCCCCGCGGCTGGCTGCGGCTCGAAGGCGTGACGCGCAACAATCTGCACAAGCTTGCGGCGGATTTTCCACTGGGTTGCATGACCGCGGTGACGGGCATCTCGGGATCCGGCAAGTCCAGCCTGGTGAGCCAGGCGCTGACGGAACTCGTGGCGGAACATCTCGGGCGCGTACCCGATCTTGCCGAAGACGACGAAGTCGATCCGCTTTTTGCGGCCCCGCCTGTCACGACCGACGGCCGGATCACAGCCGGCATGGACAGGATCAAGCGCCTTGTGCGCGTCGACCAGAAGCCGATTGGCCGTACGCCGCGCTCGAATCTCGCGACCTATTGTGGCTTGTTCGACACCGTGCGCAAGCTGTTTGCCGCCACTCCCGCTGCACGCAAGCGTCGCTACAGCGCCGGCCGGTTTTCGTTCAACGTCGCGCAAGGACGCTGCCCGACGTGCGAAGGCGAAGGCTTCGTGATGGTCGAGCTGCTGTTCTTGCCAAGCGTCTACGCGCCTTGTTCGACGTGCCATGGCAGCCGCTACAACCCGCAGACGCTCGAGATCCGCTGGCGCGATCGCAACATCGCTGAAGTGCTGGCGATGACCGTGGACACCGCATGCGACTTCTTCGTCGACGAAGCGCAGGTGATGCGCTCGCTGACCGTGCTTCGCGACATCGGCCTGGGCTATCTGCGGCTGGGACAGCCGGCCACGGAGCTATCCGGAGGCGAGGCGCAACGCATCAAGCTTGCGACCGAGCTGCAGCGTGCGCAACGTGGCGATACGCTGTACATCCTCGACGAGCCGACTACGGGTCTACATCCCGTCGACACCGATCGCCTGATGGTGCACCTGCATGGCCTTGTCGATGCTGGCAATACCGTGGTGCTGGTCGAGCACGACATGCGCGTCGCGGCGCAAAGCGACTGGATCCTCGATGTGGGCCCAGGGGCTGGAGAGGAGGGTGGCCGGATCGTTGTGAGCGGCCAGCCTGAGACGGTGGCGCTCGCCGAGGACAGTCGTACCGCGAGCTATCTGCGGGCCGTATTCGACGCCAGGTCGAAGAGGCCGCCACTCAAGAAATCGAATACCGGTTCTGCGGACCGCTGACATACCGCTTCCGGGCGATCTCCAGAAGCTTTTCCCGAAACTGGTCGAACGCCCCGAGTATCGACCGCTCGTCGGAGCCCGCACCCGGCTGCAGATTCCTGATCACCGCGTCATCCACCAGGAAGGTGATTTCGCGCGAATTGTCGTATCCCCAGAAACACACACAATGCCTCGCGGCATCGTAGCTCCGGCTGGGATTGGGGAATTCAAGTGCCACGATCAGCCCTTTACGCTTGCAACTGAGTAACGCCATTTACTGGCATTCGAATCAATTGAAGCAAAACTGACGCGTCTCTGTTCCGCGCGCAGCGCATCGGCTGTTTCGAGGACAAGGGCGTGCGTCCTGCGCTCGAGAGTGTACGCACTCGAACCGCTGGTGACTGTAGAAGCTGATTTGGTCTGTACTGGCATGATGGATCCCTGAGCACGCGGCCGCGAGACGCAGCCAGCCGTCTCCCCACTGTATACCCTTCGCGAGCCGCCAGCGTCTTTTATTCCGCGGGGTCTTCGCGGACCTGCCCGCGATTCGCTTTCCTTTCCTGCTCAAAACGCCCGATTCGTATCGCAATGTATCTGGTCGCCACGGTGATACACGACGTTGCAATCGGCCCGTTTTCCGACACAAGCCAGATACGTCGCCGGGGCTTAATGCATCAACGCCGGATGACAGACTCACGCACCGCCGTAGATCCAAACGTAAACCGAGGAAATAACCATCATGACCCAGCTCAAGAAAGTGCTTTACACAGGAAAAACCCATACTGCCGGTGGCCGGGACGGAGCGTCCCGCAGTTCCGACGGCCGGCTCGACGTCAAACTATCGGCGCCCGGTTCATCCGGCACCGGCACGAATCCGGAACAGCTGTTTGCGGCAGGCTGGTCTGCCTGTTTCATCGGCGCGATGCGACGCGCAGCTGCCAGCATGAAGATTGCGCTGCCGGCAGACACCGCCGTCGATGCAGAGGTGGACCTGTGTGTAACTGACGACGCTTACTCCTTGCAGGCTCGTCTGAACGTCAGCCTGCCGGGCGTGGAGCGTGAAGTTGCCGAAGCATTGGCGAATGCGGCACACCAGATCTGCCCATACTCCAAGGCCACACGCGGCAACATCGACGTCGTGATCAACGTGGCCTAGGTCGGCCCAGATTCGGCCAGTCGACACGGGGAAGTGGATCGCAGACAATCGCAACCAGAGGCCGGGGCCTATGACGCCTCCGGCCGGTTGCGATCCGCCTTGACCGAAAGTCAACGCGCATAAAAGCAAAAAGACCGACCGATGCTCATTACTTACGATACTTGAAATGCGCCATTTCCCCGACAACCTGGGTCTCGCTACCGATCTGTTGCTGCACGCAGAGACCGGGATCGTCGAGTCGCGGGATGACTACATCGTCGTCCGCACCCCCGATGCACCCGAATACTTTTTCGGCAATATGCTCGTCTTGCCGCGGCAACCCGCGGGAAGTGACCTGAAACGGTTGGAGCATGACTTTGCCCACCTCGTCGGCAAACCGCCTTCGATTGCACACCGCACGTTTACGTGGCCGGAGAGCGTCGACAGCGTCGTCACCCTCGACGCATTCGTCGAGCAAGGCTATGACGCGACGGTCTGTCGTGTGCTGGCGGCGCATCCTGATGACCTGCGTCCGGTCGCGACAAGCGCGCTGGTTGAAGTGCGCCCGTTTGCCGTCCAGCAGGATTGGGACGACTGGTCCCGAATGCAACTCGCCGACATGCCCAATCCCGAGGAGATCACTTCACAACGTTACATGGCGCATCAACAGACGGCCTACAAAACGCTGATCGACCGCGGTCTGGGAAACTGGTGGGGAGCTTTTATTGGTGACGAACAAGTCGGAAGTCTGGGCTTGTTTTTTCTGGACGGGATCGCGCGTTTTCAGTCAGTGATCACCGCGCCTCAACATCGAAACCGGAATGTCTGCAAGTCCCTGATGGCCGAGGTTATCCGGCGCACCGCTGGACGATCGCACCAGTTTGTTATTGTTGCAGATGAGGCTTACCACGCGGGCGAAATATACGAGGCAATGGGTTTTCAGCGACAAGGGCGCGTCGCCAGTTTGTGTCAGGAGCCGCGTAACATAACTGAGCGCTGAGCGCATACAGAACGGTCTAATCTCCTGAGAAATGCCCTCGGGGTTCTCACACATACGCAGGGACACATCATGTCAAGCGAGTGGACGCGCCGCGCCAAGCTGTTTATCCAGCGTTTCTGGCAACCTACCAGCGCATGTATGACCTGCATGCCGGGGAGTTGGGGCAACGTCATGAGCCTTGGCCACTGGACGATTGCATTCCACACCGGTCTGCTCACGGGTCTTCTCGCTGTGCTGCTCACGTTCACACCTGCTGCGAAGCTTTACACGAATCGGTATGGCAATGCGCTTATCGTGGGAGTCCTGACCATGTTAGGCGACGTCTACTCACACACGAGTCATTATCGTATTCCCTACCTCGAACACATCATGACGGGAGTGATTTCAGGCCTGCTGACACTCGTCGCTTCATATCTCTTCGAAGATCGTGCGCGACGCATTCGGACAGCATGGGGACGTGTTTTCGGGTAGTTCGCGGCCCGACGGGTCGCCCGCAGTCTTGGCGTTGACCACCGCCGAACTCCGGTTGGCGTCTATCACCTCATCCGCAAAACGCGCTTCCTGTTAGAAGCGAGAAGAGCGCGGCGGGCGTAAGGTAGCCCACGAAGCACACTGCCACGATCGCCAGCCCAAGGAGTGCGGCCACGCTTGCGATCAGAGCCTTCCGAAGAGGTTTCGGCGAGTTCATCAAAGCTCTCGTGATGATCCTTAGGCCCCCCATACTTCTCACACCGGCTGCGCAAGCGGCCTGGCGAGACGATCGACTCGTTCATCGTTAATTGGCAAGTGCAAGAGGCCCGCGATGACGCCAAGCGTGATCGCCCCATACCAAAGCAGATCGTAGGCGTGGGTCGCGTCGTACACGATGCCGCCGAGCCAGACACCGAGAAAGCTCCCCAACTGATGTCCGAAGAACACAAAGCCGAACAGCGTTGCGATATAACGCACTCCGAAGACCTGCGATACGAGGCTGTTTGTCAGCGGCACCGTGCCGAGCCAGATCAGGCCCATCACGAACGAGAATGCGTAGACGCTTGCCGGCGTGAGGGGCGCGAAAAAGAACGCCGCCATCGCCGCGGACCGGATGAAGTAGATCGCCGAGAGCACGTACTTCCGGCGCATGAAGTCGCCGACATATCCGCACACGTACGTGCCGATCACGTTGGCAAGCGCGATCAGGGCTAGCGCTGCGCTCGCATTGCGTGCGCTCAGGCCTTTGTCCAGCAGATACGCCGGCATGTGCGCGGCGATGAATGCGAGCTGGAAACCGCATGCCAGAAAGCCGAAGTTCAACAGCCAGAATCCTCGATGCGAGAGCGCTTCGCGAATCGCCGCGCCCATCGATTGCGCGGACGCGTCGCCGGGGACATGGCGCACGGGGCGATCGCGCAACCAGGCCGAGAGCGGCGCGAGCAGGACCATCACCGTGGCCAGCACGACGAGCGTCGAAACCCAGCCGATGCCGCTCATCAGGTTTTGCACGAACGGCACGGTGCAGAACTGGCCAAGGCCGCCGATCGCGCCCGTGACGCCGAGTGCCCAACTGCGATGCCCGGCGGGAAAGATCCGCGAGAGCGCGCCGTACACAGCGCCGAATGCGGAGCCCGAGAGTCCGACGCCGACCAGCACGCCGGTGCCGAGCGTATAGATGCCAGGAGTACCTGCATACGCCATGACGAGGAGGCCGAGCGCATAGACAAGCATGCCGGCGAGTATCACCCGGGCGGAACCGAAGCGGTCGGCGATCATCCCCGCGAACGGCTGCGCGATGCCCCAGAGCAGATTCTGCAGCGCTAGCGCCAGACCGAACGTTTCGCGCGACCAGCCGTGGTCGATCGTGACCGGTGTCAGGAAGAGCCCCTGCACGTGCCGCACGCCCAAAGCGGCGCCCATTACAACGCCGCCGGCAATCACTGGTTGCCAGCGGTTTCGCCAGATGTCCTGTTGTCCGCTCACTGCCGCTCCTCCGCGTAGTGTGGGTGGCGCGCTTGCTGCTCATCGCGCCTTCGCTGCGGGCGCCGCACGGCGCGGCCCCACGTGACGTTTGCGGATGTCACGCGTCCGCATACCATGCAGGGCATTAAATGCCGGCGAGCGGCGCGCTTCAATCAATGTTTTGGACGCGTTCGCATGCATGCCATGCATGCGAGAGGAAACGCTACACGCCGGTCTGTGCCGCCAGCGCCTCCTTGACCACTGCCTCCACGGCGCGGGCCTCCGACCGGATCCACTCGACGACGTCGAGCACGTCCTGACGCGGTTGTGTCTCAGCCTGATAGAGCCAATAACCGTACGTACTCGTGCGCACGGCGGCGCCCTCGGCAAGCGCGACGAGCCGTCCGTCGGCGAGGAGCGGCTCGATCAGCGCGATGCGGCCCAGCGCGATGCCCTGGCCGGCAAGCGCCGCGGCGATGACCTGGTCATACTGGTTGAAACGGAGCATTCTGACCGGCTGCGCGTGGGCGAGTCCCATTGCGGCGAGCTGATCGGACCACCGCAGGAGCGGCCTGCGCGGCCCCTCGAATTCGAGCAGCGCCTGAGGCCCCAGTAACGCGGCCTCGTCGAGCCGTACGAGCCCGAGCGAGGGATGCGCGACGGGCACGACGGCCTCCTCGAAGAGGCGCACGGCGCCCGGAGGCGCATTCGTGGCCGGGCAATAGCGGATGCCGAGATCGATCCCTTCGGCGCGCAAATCGACGTTTCTGTCGATCGCCGCCATACGCAGGTCGACATTCGGGTAACGTCTTTGGAATCCGTTGATCCGCGGTAGTAGCCAGAGGCCCGTCACGCCGATACTGGCGGTGATCGTCACGGGCAGCCCTTCCTGAGCGTGGCCCAGGACTTCGAAGACTTCCTGCAATTGCTGGACGGCGGCATCGGCGGTGCGAAAGAGGCGTTCGCCTTCGGGCGTGAAGGAAATCGACCGGTAGCCGCGCTGAAACAGCACGAAGCCGAGCCAATCCTCGAGCGCGCGAACCTGGCGGCTCAACGCCGACTGCGTGAGGCACAGGTCCTGTGCGGCGAGCGTGATGCTCATGCGGCGGCCGACCGCGACAAAGCCGCGAATCAGGTCGAGCGGCGCGAGTTTGACAAGCGGTACTGGCATGCATGCACCTCATGCGAAAGATGCGAGAAGGTTGGTTGAGCCGGGCGCATGAGTCAAGTGGAATGTGGATGTACACGAATTCGGGCAATCGGAAATCGACTCATCTGGAGATACGATGCAGGACACGAAAACCACCGCACTCGAACCTGAGGCAATCGCGCTCGTTGCCGCGGACGGCTGCCCGATTCGCGGCTTCGTCTGGCGTCATGGCGAACGCCATGCTGGCGACTGCGGCGTCGTGCACGAATCCAACGCAGGCGTGCGGCCGGTGGTGATCGTCAACGCGGCGACCTCAGTGCGTTGCCGTTACTACTTCCGGTTCGCGGCATTCCTCTTCAGCCACGGTTACGACGCGATTGTCTACGACTACCGCGGCATCGGCGAGTCGCGGCCGCGGTCGCTACGCGGCTTTAGCGCGTCGTGGCTTGACTGGGGGCAGCTCGATTTCGAGGCGGTGTTGCAATACGCGGCGCGCGAATTTCCGGGCCAACCGGTTGACGTCGTCGCGCACAGCGTCGGTGGTGTCGTCGTCGGGCTCGCGCCGTCGAACGAGATGATCCGGCGGGTCGTCACGATGGGCGCGCAGTACGCACATTGGCGCGACTACGCGCCGGGCCGCAAGCTCGCGATGCTGTGGCGCTGGCATGTGCTGATGCCGGTTCTCGCGATACTCGCCGGCTATGTGCCGGCCAGGCGTCTCGGCTGGATGGAGGACACCCCCAAGGGCGTAGCTTTATCGTGGAGCTGCAGCAAGGCGCGTTTCGAAGACACTTTCAGGCGCGGGGCGTTCGCCCTCGGCGAGGCAGAACGCGCGCGGCTTGTCGCACAGTTCTCGGCGGTGCATGCACCGATCCTCGCGATTAGCGTTACCGACGACGAGTTCGGCACCGTGCCCGCAATTGAAAGGCTGCTTCGCTATTTCACGGGCAGTGCGCTCACGCATCTGCGCATTGCGCCGAGGCAGATCGGGCAGCCGGCGATCGGGCATTTCGCGTTTTTTCACAGCCGCTTTGAAGACAGCCTCTGGCCGATTGCGCTCGCGTGGTTGAAGTTGGGGGCGTTGCGGGAGGGAGGGCCGGGCAGCGTCGTATTTCGGTGCGCTGGGAGTTCGACGCACTGCTAAGGGCAGGGAAGTCCTTCTTGAACGCAGATACGTCGTAGTCGAAGCGGTTCAATATCAGAATCCACCTAGCTGGCCGAATAAATATTCGGCCGATGCACCTCCATGTACTTCTCCGGATGCGCAAGCTTGTCAAACCCATACCGGCGATACAGACCGTGTGCATTCGAAGTCACAAGCACGATGCGTCGGAGTCCCTGCAGCACGTCCGAATCGACGACGTGCTGCATCAATAACGCCGCATAGCCGCGCGACTGGAATTCGGGCAGCACGAACACGTCACAGAGATAGCCGAACGTGACGAAGTCGGTGATGACGCGCGCAAAACCAACCTGCCGTTTGCCGAGATAGGCGCCAAAGCACAACGAACCTTCGATTGCCCGCTCGACGGTATGCCGCGCGATGCCGATCGACCACGGCGCCTGGTCATGGAGGAATGCATGAATCATGTCGAGATCAAGTTCATGCTTGTTTGTCGAGATGTGCAGTACGTCGGTGTCCACGGCTACCTCAGATTTTCTCGCGATCGATTCGCGATCGTAACGTCTAGCTCCGTCCTGTTGCAAGACGTACGTGTTTGAGGTGCTTGATCGCTCGCCGGCTAACAGCCGAGGGTGAGTTAGTATTCGAAAATTGCGGCTATTCCTCACCATTTCGAATCACCCTATCGTGGAGGAGAGACGATGCGTGGATTCAGTCGACGGGACCTGTTGAAGATCGCGGCAAGCGCCGCTGCCACCGCGGCCGTTCCCGCACTGACGGCATGCGCGACCAACGCCGGAGCCGCTGGGGATAGAGCGATGCGGCGCCGCCGCCCGTCGGATGCGGACTGGCCCACGGAGAGCGATTGGGCCGCGCTCAATGATCGAGTCGGCGGCCGGCTGAGCCGGTTGTCGGCGCCGCTCTCCGTCTGCCAGCAGGCGCCCGACGGTACGACTTGCCAGGGACTGCTTCACGAACTGAAGAACCCGTACTACCTCGGCGATGAACCGGCGCTGACGCAGACATCGGGCTGGGTAGACGCGTGGATGTCCACGCCGAGCGCCTATGCTGTCGCGGCCAGCGATTCGCGGGACATTTCCGAAGCGATCAGTTTCGCTCGCGAGCGCAACCTGCGGCTGGTGATCAAAGGTGGTGGACACAGCTATCAGGGGACATCCAATTCGCCCGACTCGCTGTTGATCTGGACGCGGCACATGCGTGCAATCGAAATGCATGACGGATTTACCCCTCAAGGCGGAGAGGGCCGGCAAGCAGCTCGGCCAGCAGTCACCGTGGGAGCAGGGGCCATCTGGATGCACGTCTACGATGCGGTGACCACACGCGGTGGCCGATACGTTCAAGGGGGAGGCTGCGCGACGGTCGGCGTCGCCGGACTTGTCCTGGGCGGTGGTTTTGGAAGTTTCTCAAAACGCTACGGGAGCGCCGCCGGATCGCTGCTGCAGGCGGAAGTGGTGACGGCCGACGGCGCCGTCCGCGTCGTCAACGCTTATCGGGAACCGGACCTGTTCTGGGCGCTGAAAGGCGGGGGCGGCGGAAGTTTTGTTGCTGTCGCGAGTGTGACGCTCGAAACCCATCCGTTGCCCGAGTACTTCGGCGTGGTCTTTGCAAACATCAACACGCACTCGCCGGAGGCGTTCCGGCAACTGATTGCGAGGTTCGTTGCTTTCTACGCACAGACTCTCCTGAACGAGCATTGGGGCGAAACGGTGTCGCTACGCGCAGATGGCACTTTGCGAATCTCCATGATGTTTCAGGGGCTGAGCCGCGATCAGGCGGCGGCCATGTGGCAGCCATTCTTCGACTGGGTATCCAGCGCCGCCTCGGGATGTTCATTGGCTTCCTCGCCGCAGATCCTCGCCGCGCCGGCACAGCGGCTATGGGATCCCGCCTACATCATGCAGCACGTGCCCGGCGCGATGATGACCGACGACAGGCCCGGTGCCACCGCCGGCGATGTGTTCTGGTCTGCGAATCAGGGCGAGGCGGGACAGTTTATCTATGGCTACGAATCCGCGTGGCTGCCGGTATCGTTGCTGACACAGTCCGCGCAAGCCCAACTCGTGGATATGCTGTTCGAAATCACCCGTCACTGGTCGATCGGTTTGCACTTCAACAAGGGACTTGGCGGCGGATCTCCTGAGGCACGTCAGCGGACAGCGGAGACCGCCATGAACCCGGCCGTGCTCGACGCCTTTGCGCTCGCGATTATCGCGGGCGAAGCCGCTCCCGCGTTCAGGGGCATGCCTGGGGATGGTCCCGATCTCGCACGGGCCCGGCAGGCCTCGGTGAGGATCCGTGAGGCGGCAGACGTGCTACGGCGCGCGGTACCGAATGCAGGTGCCTACATTTCAGAAAGCAGCTTTTTTCAATCCGACTGGCAACATGCGTACTGGGGAACGCATTACGACCGGCTCCGCGAGGTGAAGCACCGATACGATCCCGATGGCCTGTTCTTCATTCACCGAGGCGTGAATTCCGACGCGTGGAGCGCGGACGGCTTCACGCGGCTGGCGACGTGAACATCAGCGTGGCCGTGCAGCTGCCGCGCGAGTAACCCACAACATCAGTGACGGACGTAAATCGAATTCAGACCTACGTCAGCGGCGGGATTGAATCCAGCATCGGAAAGTGTGCTTGAGTGCGAGCCAACGGGATCGCTCAGCGTGCTGCTGTGGTCCTGCACTGCCGCGGAATCCGGACCGGCAGCCTCGTACGCGACCATCTCAACCTGGGTTTCATCGACCTGCATGACCGATTGCGCAAACGCCGCTGTGGGCAAGACGAATATAGCGGCAAGCAGTGCGGAGCGAAAAAGTGTGTTCATGGCAATTCTCCTGAGAGTTATCGAGCTTCGTTGCGGGGCAGAGGACGTGACCCATGAAAGCGATGGTAGGCAGGGAGAATTAGGTCAAAATGAGCGCGGCGCGCCGCTATGTTTTGGCCAGGAGTTTTTTCCAGGAAGTCCCTCATCTTGACGACATAGCCGTGCCTGGCAGTTCGCAATATCTGGGAATTTTTTCAGGGCGGTTTGCCGACGGAAACTGGCGCCATCCGCCGTTTAACGGGAGCGTAGGAGATGACTATCGTCATCTTCTGTCTAAACGTCGCAACCGTTAAACGAGAAAGGGACTGGACAATGCTACAAGGCGTCAAGGTAACCATAGGCTGCATTCTGGCGTTGACGTGCGCAGTGGCTCAGTCGGACGCGGTGTTCTCCGACACCGGATATGCTGCTGACGCTTACGGTGCCGCAGACCACTATCCCGTGCCCGCACCGGGGCAGTCGAGAACACAAAGGCAGTTTGTCGGCTACTACAGTCACTTTGACGAAGTTCATCCAGCTGATCCGATTGCCAGGGCCGGTGCTCCGTCCACACTCAAAACCTCCGCACACGAACTCACCCTGAACTATCCGTACGGAGGTCAGTACCGCAACATTAACGATTATCTCGATCGCAACCCGGTGACCGGCCTGCTGATCGCGCGCGACGACACCATTCTTTACGAGCACTATCGCTACGCCCGTACGGACGCCGACCGGTTCATGTCGCAGTCTATGGCGAAGACTTTCGTCGGAATGCTGATTGGTATCGCCATATCGGAAGGCGCGATTCACTCGATTGACGATCTCGCGGATGCCTATGTGCCGGAGTTGGCTAACAATGCTTATGGGCAAACTTCAATTCGCGATTTGCTGCATATGTCTTCCGGTGTCCATTTCTTTGAAGACAGCAATCCCGGCGACGATCGCGACAAGCTAGGTCATGACCTTTTGAGCACGCACGGCGTAGGGGCAATCGAAGCCGTCAAGCGCTTCGACAAACGCGAGCGCGCACCTGGCACGCATTTCAGCTACGCAAGTATCGAAACGGAAGTGCTGGGCCTGGTTTTGAGCCACGCAACGCATATGTCCGTGGCTCAGTACGCGAGTGAGCGCATCTGGAAGACGATGGGCATGGAGTCGGATGCGTCATGGGGGCGCGATCCAACCGGACAGGACATTACCTACTGCTGCGTAAGCGCGACGCTGCGCGATTGGGCGCGGCTGGGTCTGATGCTCGCGCACGACGGCGCGTGGAACGGCAAGCAGATCGTCCCGCGCGACTGGCTTTTACAGGCAACGACGGTCGAGTCATCGTCGAGCTTTCTCGCGCCGGGAATAGCCAATCCGATCTTCGGCTATGGATATCAGGTTTGGATACTTCCGGGTGAGCGGCGCATGTTCGCATTACAAGGCATGGATGGCCAACGAATCATTGTCGATCCGCGTTCGAAACTCGTACTTGTGCAAACGGCGGTATGGACCAGCGATCACGATCCAGGCATGCGGGAAATCTACGCCTTGTGGTACTCGCTCGTCGCGCAATATGGATGAGTGCGGGCCACACCGTCGACCTGGTGTTAGTTCGCGCGATCTTCGAACACGGAAACAATACCGTCAATCATTGCCGCAATGCGCGCGGTATGCCGAAGGTCCTGATGCGTGACGAGCCAGATTTCATAGACGGCCCCACGTGCGGGTTCAGGCCATATCTGCACGAGGCCGTCGTGTTCAGCCAGATGTATCGGAAGCTCACCGATGCCGATGCCGGCCTTTACCGCGGTA
The DNA here is from genome assembly GCF_050436645.1 of Paraburkholderia sp. GAS33. Lineage (NCBI taxonomy): Bacteria > Pseudomonadati > Pseudomonadota > Betaproteobacteria > Burkholderiales > Burkholderiaceae > Paraburkholderia > Paraburkholderia sp. GAS33. Next base: position 608,121 of record NZ_JBNDMP010000004.1, on the reverse strand, counting down.
CGCAGCATGAGGCTGGAATTGAAGGTCGATACGGTGCGCCCCGCGTGTATCGGTTCGCCGGCAAGCGTTGGCGATCGATTGCCGGTCCAGTTGCCCTGATAGACGACGAGATCGTGGCCCGCAAATGCAGAGCCAGGGACGGGCTTGCCGTGCTGCTGGAGATAAGCATTCGATGCAAAGAGCGCCATGGGCCAGCGAGCCAGGCGCCGCGCGACAAGATCGGGATTGTCCGGCCGCACTGAGCGGACCGCGATATCCGCTTCACGCTTTGCCAGATTCAGCATGCGCGTCGACGTGTCCAGCAGGACGCGCACTTCGGGATGCGCAGCATGCAGGCGTTCGATGGCGGGCAGCAAAAATTCGAGCGCGATCGAGTCGGTACTGGTGACCCTGACGTCCCCCGCAAGCCGTGTGTCCGTGCCTTGAGTTCGTCTGATGAGTTCGTTTGCGGAGTGTTCCATTTTCTCCGCTGATTTCAGCGCAGCCTCGCCCGCGGCGGTCAACGCGTAACCCTCGGAAGTGCGCAGAAAGAGCGTGGCACGCAGGGCGTGCTCCAGTGCCGCAATCCGTCTGCCGACCGTCGCCTGATCGAGATTGAGTGTCCTGGCTGCGCCACGGAGCGTTTTTTCGCGCTCCACCGCGAGAAACACTCGCGCGTCATCCCAGTTCATCGTGCCGCCCTCCTGATGCAAATTTGCATCTATCGACGTGAATAATGCTGCACATATGCAGCAATGTCGAGACCTATACTGAGCGCAAGAGTTTCTCGTTCAATGATCCTCCCGGATCAATCGAGCCTCATCTATAGAAGGAATGGTATTCATGTCTGCCTCAACTTATCGTGTGCCGTCGTCCATGACGGCCATTGAGATCAAACAGCCCGGTGGTCCCGAAGTCCTCGTGCCGACTACGCGTCCGGTGCCGATGCCGGACGCCGATCAGGTTCTGATCCGTATCCACGCAGCGGCGGTGAACGGCCCGGACGTCTTCCAGCGCAAAGGGCTGTATGATCCGCCCGCTGGGGCTTCGGACATTCCGGGGCTGGAAGTGGCCGGTCAAGTGGTTGCCGTCGGCTCCAACGTGTCCCGATTCCGGATCGGCGAACTCGTGTGTGCATTGATTCCTGGCGGCGGCTACGCGGAGTATGCAGTCGCGCACGCCGACAACGTGATGCATATCCCCAAAGGCCTGACGTTGGTGGAAGCGGGGGCCATGCCCGAAACGTTCATGACGGTATGGCTGAACCTGTTCCAGCGCGGCAAGCTGGTTGCCGGCGAATCGGTGTTGATCCATGGCGGCGCGTCGGGCATCGGTACCACGGCGACCATGCTGGCGAAGGCATTCGGCGCTGCGAAAATCATCACGACAGTGGGCTCGCAAGCGCATCGGGAGGCCAGCGTGGCGCTAGGCGCAGACCTCGCGATCAATTACCGCGAGGAAGATTTCGTCGCCGAAGCGAAGCGGCTTACCGATGGAAAAGGTGTCGACGTGATCCTCGACATCATCGCAGGCGACTACGTGGCCAGAAACTATGAAGCCGCAGCCATGGACGGAAGGATTCTGCAGGTGGGCGTGATCAAGGGGCCGGCAAAGAATCTCGACATCTTGCCGATGTTGACGAAACGTCTGACGCATATGGGGTCGACATTGCGATCACGCTCATCCGGGGACAAGGCGGCTATCGTCAAGGAACTGGAGCGGGAGGTCTGGCCGCACATTGAGAGCGGCAAGGTCAAGCCGGTTGTCTACAAGACCTTTGCGCTTGCCGACGCTCGCGGCGCTCATGAGTTGATCGATTCAGGCGCACACTTTGGAAAGATTGTCCTGACGACGGGCGCGGATCTTATTGGCTGAAGCCTGGCTTGCCGCATGCCATGTCTGAGGTGTCATCTGCAGACGGTAGCCACAGCGGACGCGACCGCGCGCCAGGAAAAAAATAGTCAGCCGCGCTGTAACCGCGCGTCCTTCTCCAACGAACTACAAAGAGAGCGCGGCGATGCAGTCCCTGGCTGCGTTGCCCGCTGTTCTTTGCTAACGTCCGTCCGGAGACCCTTGCGCATGAACACTGCACGACACCTGCTTCGTTTCACCGATCCCGCCCAGCTGACCCACCGCTGGGGTCTCGCGCGATGGACCCCGTTGCCACTACGGCTGATCACCGGTTACGGATTCATGGAACACGGCTACGCAAAAATCGTCAAGAACCCAGATGTGTTTGCCGGGATTTTGCATACGCTCGGCGTGCCGGCACCTCACTTCATGGCGTGGGCGACCATTCTCACTGAACTGGTCGGTGGCATTGCGGTCATGGTCGGCGCATTCGTGCCGCTCGTCAGTCTGCCAATGATCGCGGTGCTGATGGTGGCGACACTGACCGTGCATCTTCAGTACGGGTTCTCGTCGATCAAGCTGCTGGCCGTCACGTCAGCCGGTGCGCAGTTCGGGCCGCCTGGCTACGAGACCGATCTGCTTTATCTCGCGTGTCTTGCCGCTCTGGTGCTGGGCGGATCGGGACCGTTCGCCGTCGATGGCTGGCTTGCCCGTCGCGGGCGGAAATAGGGGAGGGTGATGGCAAGCGAGGGGCGAACGGAGCAGGCATCTCGCAACTGAAGACAGCGGGTACCGATGCTCGGTAGACTGTGCTCTTTTCTTGCAACAGTTTCCACGAGGGGGACCGCATGGACCGCATGACGGCGATGGAAACGTTCGTGACCGTGGTGGACGCGGGTTCATTTTCTGCCGCCGCTCGCCGGCTCAAGTTGGGCCAGCCGGCAGTCTCGAAGGCCATTGCGCAACTGGAAGAGCACCTCGGCGCGCGGCTTCTGCTGCGTTCGACACGAGGCCTGGCGCCGACCGATGCAGGGCAGCGATTCTACGAGCACGCTCGCCGTGCGATCGATGAAGCGGATCAGGCCGAACAGGTCGTGCGCGAATCGTCGGACGGTCTATCGGGGCGCTTGCGGATCAGTGCGGCCGTCACGTTCGCGCGACTGCATGTTCTGCCCGCGCTCAAGACCTTCCTCGACCAGCATCCGAAACTGAGTATCGACATCGTCCTCGACGACCGTTCTATCGATCTGCTCGAGCACGGCGTCGACGTGGCGCTCCGTATGGGAGCGCTCGACGATTCGACAATGACCGCGAAACGCCTCCTGCGAGGAAGGCGACTGGTGGTCGGGACGCCGCGCTACTTCGCGGAGGCCGGTATTCCCACGACACCGGCAGACCTGAGCCGGCACCAGGCGATTGTCTATTCGTTGCGCGGCGGCGGCGAGTCCTGGTCATTCCGCGGCAACGACGGTACCGAAGTCTCTGTAGCTGTGTCGGGGCGGGTCAGCGTGAGTGCCGCCGAGGGCATGCGCACGGCGGTGCTGGGGCACATGGGTCTCGCGGTCGCATCGGAATGGATGTTTTCCCCTGAGCTTGCCGACGGCACCGTGCAAGCCGTTCTCACCGAATGGACTTTACCGACCATCGACGTCTGGGCCGTCTTCCCGTCCGGCCGCATGGCGACAACGAAGGCGCGTGCCTTCGTCGCGTTCGTCGAGCACCTGCTGGGTGAGAACGGCGGCATTGAGACCCAGAAGGGCGTTCAGCGGCGATAACACCTATTCCTCGCAGATGACTACCCTGCCTCGCGACGGTGGCGGACGATACGCATCAACCAATGCATGAATGTGTTGGCACATATGCAGATCGTTCAAAACTCACTATCGAGGTAATCATGACTCAAGCTCTGAAAGGCAAACTGGCACTTGTGACCGGCGCTTCCCGTGGCATCGGCGCTGCCATCGCAACGCGTCTTGCGCGCGATGGCGCATCGGTCATCGTCCACTACGCGTCGAGCTCGGCGCGTGCAGAGGCCGTGGTCCAGGCGATTCGCGATGCAGGTGGCGACGCGGAAGCAGTCGGCGCCAATCTGGCGAAGCCCGAGGGTGTCACGGCGTTGATCAACTCGCTGAACGGCGTCTTCGGCGGCCGCTTCGAAGGCCGGCTCGACATCCTCGTCAATAATGCAGGTACCGTCGAATACGGACCGTTCCTCGACTCGTCAGAAACGTCGTATGACACGCATTTCAATCTGAACGTGCGCGCGCCGATCGAACTGGCGAAGGACGCCGCGCAGCGCATGATCAAGACCGGCTGGGGCCGCATTGTCAACGTGGGTTCGGCTTTCGGCGAGGCAGCGCCGCTGCCGGGCGTGACCCTTTATATCGCCTCGAAATTTGCCATTCGAGGCTTCACGCGTGGTCTTTCGCGTGAACTCGGGAAGTATGGCGTGACCGTCAATGCGGTTCAGCCCGGTCCGATCGACACCGAATTGGCTCCGCAACCCGGAACGGAAGACCACGCAACGATGACGAAGCTCGCGAGCGTGGGTCGCTTCGGCAAGCCCGAAGAAATTGCCGCGGCAGTCTCGTATCTGGCAAGTCCTGAAGCAGGCTACACCACCGGTGAAAGTCTGACGGTCGATGGGGGATGGATTGCCTGAGTAAGCCGGCAAGGCGCTTCCGCGAGCACGCTGTGCGCCTGCTGTCTCATCCTGGTCGTGCATGTCATGAGCGATTCGTTCAAATGGCAGCGTCACGACGCCAGCTAGTTCGACGAACGGCAACGATGCATTTTTCTGTCCGGTCGACTACAGTTGGCATTCGCTACGATCAGGGGAGAAAAACATGCGTCTCGCACGAAGGGGCTTTCTGGCGCTACTTTGGCTGTGCGGTACTGTGACCGGTTCCGCATCGGCCTCCGATGCTCCGCAATCCCAGGTATTCCCGCTTTCGATCGTCGACAATCGCCCCTTCATTGCCGTGCAGGTCGATGGCAAAGGGCCGTTCTCTTTCATCGTGGATACGGGTTCGTCCAGCTCGACCGTCAGTACCGCACTGGCGGCAAAGCTGAAGCTTGCGCCCACGAGCGCCGGCACCGGAACGGGCGCCGGCGAGCAGCAACTGTCTTTCAAGATCGTTCACCTTAACGATCTGGGCGTGGGTCCATTCTCGGTCGGCGCTCTGGATATCCCGGCAATGGACACGAGCCAGCTCAATCGTGTCATCGGATTTCAGCATTTCGACGGCGTGCTTGGGACGGAGATATTCCGGAAGTATGTTTTAACGTTAGATGCCGCCCGAGAGCAGGTGACCATCCAGGACGCGGATCGATTCAGGCCGGCGGCGGATGCGATACCGATCCCCTTTTCGCTCGACGAGAACGACATGCCCGTTGTGACAGCGTCGGTGGCAGGAATAACCGGGATGTTTCAGATCGATACGGGTGACCGGTTCAGCCTGACGCTGTTCGGCGCCTTCTGGCGCGCCTATCGATTGGACGGGCAAATGGGGACTACCGTCGAGGCGATGACCGGCTACGGCGGCGGAGGCCCGATCCGCGGCATCGTGGGGCGGCCGACGCGCTTTTCGATCGGCGATCTTGCCGTGCCGGCACCTGTTACGCGTTTGTCGCTTCAGAAGGCAGGTGCTTTCACCCGGGGTGATCGGGCAGGGAGCATCGGCATGGGAATCCTGAAGCGATTTACGGTCTCTTTCGATTACGGCCATCATGTGATGTGGCTCTCGAAGAGCACCGGGTTCGACGCTCCCGAGCCCTATGACCGGAGCGGCATGTGGTTAGGACTATCCGGACAGCGAGGGCTTCGCGTCATCGACGTGACGGCGAATGGACCGGCGGCACAGGCCGGCATCCACGCCGGTGACATCGTTATCAAAGTTGGCGCGCTTCCCGCTGAGGCGAGCACCTTGTTCAGGATACGAGCGCTGCTTCAGGAGCCGGGCAACGCGAGCGTTCCCATCCTCGTGAACCGGGCGAGCGGCGATCAACGAGTGCGTCTGGTACTTCAGGATCTGATCTCGCCGTAGCAACTGACAGCTGACAAAACCCCTCGATCAGAATTCGGCAAACGCCCGCGCGGTCGAGGCTGCATTGCAGCAACCCTGCTTTTTTGGCAAAGGAGGCGTCGGAATCTATCACTTGTTACCCCGTTTTTGAATCCATACGATCGGTTCGAACCGTCGGGAATGGCGTTGTCGTCACGATGCACGCCGCTTCAGGCCTGCCGCGCCCAGGCAGCCGCCCATCAGTGCTCTTACCGGATCTGGACAATGATTGCTGGAACTGAACCCCGCACCAAACGGACGCTGGTTTTTATCCTGCTCTATGTCGGCTACTGCATTTCTTACATAGACCGGTCGGCCGTATCGTTGTCGCTGGTACATATCGGTGGCGATTTCCATTTGAATCCGGCGCAACTCGGCGTGATCCTCAGTGCGTTCTATCTGAGCTATTCGATCATGCAGATTCCGGGCGGCTGGCTCGCCGACCGCTTCGGCAGCAAGGTCGTGGTGGTGGTGTCGATAGCGTTCTGGTCCTTGTTCACCGCGCTGACGGGCCTTGCGTGGTCTCTGGCGTCGCTGGTTGCGATCCGTTTTATCTTCGGTCTCGGTGAAGGCGGCTATCCGGCGTCGGCGGTCAAAGGCGTGGTCGAAGCGTATCCGCGCGCCGAACGCCCCAGGATGTCGTCGCTGCTGATTTCGTCCAACTACGTAGGCAGCTTTATTGCGCCCCTGGTCATTGCGCCGCTGATCCTGTATCTCGGCTGGCGTCATGCGTTCGTCGCGATTGGCGTCGCCGGTGTGGTGTTCGCGCTGGTCTATCTGGTATTCGTCAAGGCGCCTCGCATGAGTCGCGACGAGGCGACCGCGCAGGCGCTCCTGAACAGCGGCAAGGGTGGGAGGGGCGGCACCAGGGATCTGCTGAAGATGCCCTTGATGTGGAAGATATTGACGGTGTGGTTCGGTCTGAGCATCGTCAACAAGGGGCTTGACGCGTGGATGCCCGCGTATCTGCTGACCGCGCGCCACCTCGATCTGAAAGCGGTCGGAATGCTGACGCCACTGCCGTTCATCACCGCGAGTATCGCGACCGCCATCGGCGGCTGGGTCATGACCCGCTTCTTCGACGGACGCGAAAAGTATCTGATGATGAGTTGCTGCGCAATCACTGGCATGTTCCTGTACCTGATGTACACCGCGCAAACGGTGGCCGGCGTGATTACGTATCAGTCGATCGTCTACTTCTTCAAGTCGTTCGTGTTCGCCACTGCATTCGCACTGCCAACCAAGATTCTGCCGCAGCGCCTCGTCGGAACGGGTGTCGGGATGGTCAACTTTGGCGGACAGGTGGCCGGGTTCGTTGCGCCGCTCGTGATCGGCTTGCTGGTCTCGCACTATGACAGCTACGACGCTGCGTTCATGTTCCTGATTGCATCCACGGCGATGGCGACGCTGGTCAGTCTGACCATCAATGCGTCGAGAATCCGCGACGTGCAACTTGCGAACGAAGCGGAAGCCTGAGCACGGCGATAGCGCTGGCCCACAGTCTCCGGGCTATCATTGAGCGGTCGATCACTTGTCCCGCCGCCCAATGAACCCGCGCATCCTGCAAGAAGCCGCCGTCCGCTATTTCCTCGAAGTCGTCAATACCGGCTCGATCAGCGATGCCGCGGCCAAGCTGCACGTGGTGCCCTCAGCGGTCAGCCGTCAGATCAGCTGCCTCGAAAGCGAGCTGAACGCGACGCTGTTCGAGCGCCAGTCGCGTGGCATGGTGCCGAGCCGTGCAGGCGAATTGCTGGCTGCGTATGCGCGACGTTCGCTGCTTGACGCCGAGCACGTCAGCGCCGAACTGGACGCATTGCGCGCCGATACCGAGACCACCATCCGCATTGCCTGCACTGAAGGCTTCGCCACCGAATTCCTGCCGCGCGTGATGACGCAATTCCGTCGCGACCATCCGTCGGCGCGCTTCAACCTGGCGGTGGCGGCTGCATCGGTGGTCACGCGCCAGGTCCGCGAAGCCGAAGTCGATCTCGGCTTGACGTTTAGCCTCGGCCCGGCCCGCGATATCCACGTCAAGTATTCCCAACCTGCGCCGATGCTAGCCGTCGTCGCGCCCAGCCATGTGCTCGCGCGGCGCAGCGAAGTGTCGTTGCGCGAACTGTTCGAACATCCTCTCGCTTTGCCCGGACCGAATTCGACGCTGCGTCAGTTGCTGGACATCTATTGCAGCCGCGAGGGCATCAATTACAAGAGCGTGCTCGACAGCGAGACACTCGAAACGCTGCTCAATTTCTCGCTGTCCGGCGAGGTAGTTACGTTCTCCGGCGAACTGTTTCTGCGCAGCCGTCTCGCTCGCGGTCAACTGGTGGCGTTGCCTGTGCCCGAACTGCATGTCAGCGATCGCAATATTGAAGTGCAAACATTGGCCCGCCGCGATTTGCCCCCACTGATGGAAGCGTTCATCGCAACTGTTAAGGTATGGTTGCCGGCGCCTTCCGCGCAATAAACCGGCATACAGTCTGCTGTTGTCCAAAAGGGAAATCGCCTTTCTATATTCGTCAATAGCCGCGTACGCACGACTCGGCTACATTCATTCGCATCGTTCTTCAACGCAGCGAAAGGTAAGCGAACCGTGTCCCATACAGACGAGCTGGTGAGTCAAAGTGCAGTCGAATTGAAAAAACGTCTCGACGCCCGCGAGATATCGCCGGTTGAACTGCTCGACGCGTGTATCGAGCGCATCGAGACGCTGAATCCGAAGATCAATGCGTTCTCGGCGACCTGTTTCGACCGCGCGCGTGCCGAAGCGCGCGAGGCCGAACGCGATCTCGCGAATGGCAATCGCCAGGGCATTTTGCAAGGTCTGCCTATTGGCATTAAAGACCTCGAAGAAACCGCAGGCGTGCTGACCACGTACGGCTCGCCGCTGTTTCGCTCCAACGTCCCGTCAGAAGACAACACCCTGGTGCAACGCCTGCGTGGCGCAGGCGCGATTGTCGTCGGCAAGACCAATGTGCCGGAAATGGGCGCGGGCGCCAACAGCTTCAATCCGGTCTGGGGTGCGACCGGCAATCCGTTCAACCCGGAGCTGAATGCAGGGGGTTCGTCGGGCGGCTCGGCGGCGGCGCTGGCAGTCGATATGGTGCCGTTGTGCAGCGGCTCGGATACGGGCGGATCGCTGCGGATTCCGGCGGCGAAATGCGGCGTGGTCGGTCTGCGAACCTCGCCGGGGTTGGTGCCGAGCGAGCGCAAGCAACTCGGCTGGACGCCTCTTGCCGTAGTCGGTCCAATGGGGCGTGACGTCGCCGATACATGGCTGCAACTCGCCGCCACCGCCGGCGCATCCGGCACGGATCCGCTGAGTTACCCTTTCACGATGCCGCCGTCCATCGACAGCGCACGGCCCGCCGATCTGTCGCGACTGCGAGTCGGCTACACGGAAGACTTTGGCGTCTGCGAAGTGGACGACGAGATCCGCGCGGTATTTCGCAAGAAAATCGACGCACTGCGCAGCGCTTTTGCGGTCTGCGAGCCTGTCGAAGTGCAGATGAAAGACGCGCACGCCTGTTTCGACGTGCTGCGCGCGGAAGCCTTCGTCATGAGCTTGCAGAAAGCCTATGACAAAGATCCCGACCTGCTCGGGCCGAACCCGCGCGCGAACTATGAAATGGGCGCGAGCCTGAAGTTGAAAGACTGCGTGCGCGCACATAACGAACAGACGCTGATCTTCCGCGCATTCCAGAAGCTGTTTGATCGCTACGACGTGATCCTGTCGCCGACCACGCCGGTGTCGCCGTTTCCGTGGACGCAACCGTACCTCAAGTCGGTCAATGGCGTCGCGCTCGAAAATTACTACAGGTGGCTGTCGCTAACGTACGTGGTGACGCTCGCGACCAATCCGGCGCTATCGCTGCCGGTCGGCACAGATCATCGCGGCATGCCGTTCGGCCTGCAGATGATCGGCCGCTTTCGCGGCGACCTGGAATTGCTGCTCGCAGCGCATGCTGTCGAGGCGGTGTGCGAAGGCTCGCCCGAGCTGCGTCGTCCGAAGCCGGATTTGCAAGCGCTGTCCAAAACCCAGGTGGACTTGCGGGCGATCGTCACGCATCCGCCGGTGCTCGGCGCGTCCGCTGCTGCACATGGCGAGCGTCCTGCCGTTTGATTGCTCTGCGATACGATTGATTCCGACACCTGACATGACTGAAACGCTCTACGGCAAGCCGCTTTCGACGTGGCGAGCCGAATTCCCGCTGCTCGAACCTTTGATGCAACATCGACCAGTCGCGTGGTTCAATCCCGCCATTGCACCGCTGGCCGACGCGCTCGCCGACATCTCGCTGAACGCCGCTGACGTTCGCGATGCAAGCGATCGCCTGACGCGTTTCGCGCCGTTCATTGCCCAGGCGTTTCCCGATGTAGCGCCTGCGAACGGCATCATCGAATCGCCTTTGACGCCGGTTCCCGCCTTCGCGGACGCCGTACGCGCACGTTACGGCGTCTCGGAGCCGGTACGAATGCTGTTGAAGAAAGACAGCCATCTGCCGATTTCGGGCTCGATCAAGGCTCGCGGCGGCATCTATGAAGTGCTGTTCCATGCGGAAAAGCTCGCCCTCGCACAGGGTTTGCTGAAGCTCGACGACGACTACCGCGTACTCGCCGACGCGCCGTGTCAGGCGCTGTTCCGTGCGCACAAGATTGCGGTCGGATCGACAGGCAACCTCGGGATGTCGATCGGAATCGCCGCGGCGACGCTCGGCTTCGAGACTACAGTGCACATGTCTGCCGATGCACGGCAGTGGAAGAAAGACCGGCTGCGTGCGCATGGCGTCAACGTCGTCGAATACGCGGGCGATTACGGCGAAGCAGTCGAGAGCGGTCGCCGCCAGGCGGCCGCCGACCCTTCCTGTCATTTCATCGATGACGAGAATTCGACCACCTTGTTTCTCGGCTATGCGGTTGCGGGCGAACGCCTGAAACGCCAGCTCGAAGCGGCAGGCACGCGCGTCGACGCGGATCATCCGTTGTTTGTCTATCTACCGTGCGGTGTCGGTGGCGGCCCTGGTGGCGTTGCGTTTGGACTCAAGCTCGCATTCGGCGACGCCGTGCACTGCATTTTCGCGGAACCGACGCACTCGCCGTGCATGTTGATGGGGGTCTACACCGGTTTGCACGACCAGCTTGCAGTGCAGGACTTTGGCATCGATAACGTGACGGCCGCCGACGGCCTTGCGGTCGGCAGGCCATCGGGCTTTGTCGGACGGTCGATGCAACGGATGATCGACGGCTATTTCACCGTCGAAGACAGCGAGTTGCTGGCGCTGCTCTATCTGATGGCGAAGACCGAGGACATACGCCTGGAACCATCGGCACTGGCGGGCGCATCCGGATTCGCGCGCGTGCTCGCCGAGGTCGATGGCTATCACGCGCGCATCGGTCTCGACGCGACGCGAAGGGCGGCCGCTACGCATATCGTCTGGGCGACAGGCGGCGGCATGGTTCCGCGTGAGGAGATGGACAAGTACGTTGCGGAAGGTGAGCGACAACTGGGCAGCGCAGAACGCTGCGCAGTTGTCGCCAGAGCATGAATCGATTTTTGAACCCGCGACCTGTTCGCTAGCTGGGAAGGCGAGGCCTTACTGGGAAACGGTTTGATTCCAGTTGCCGTTACCGGCGGGGTACTGTCGCCGCAGTTCAGGCGGCGTGTACATCTCGTCATCTGCCGGGTAAGCGGGCGGGCGGCCCACGACGACGACCTGCTGCGCCGAGGCCTGAGCGGGCGGCCGAGGGACGTAGCCGGACTGCGCGTAAGCCGGTTGGTACTGCGCAGGCGCGTACTGGTTAGGCGGAACGGTTCGAGACGGTGGCGGGGGCGGCGGCGTGTATTGCCGTCCGACGTACCCGCCTGGCTGCTGATACTCTGTCGATACCTGGTTATAGGCCGGCGCCGCCGCGTATTGCTGGGGCTGTCGACTCTGATATTGGCGAGGTTGCGGGTTCTGCGCCGCCTGAGTTCCTTGCTCTGCGGCGTATTGCGATTCCTCATCGGTCTGCCGATACTGCGGCGCCGCCCGCTGGGTGTTCTGCGCATCGCGGCCCGGCGTCACCTGCGCGTCGTCGTCATTGTCGGATTTGGATTCGGGCAATGACGTCACGGCTTGCGTCGGAATCAGGATCGGCGGCTCGGACTCGGCACCAAACAGCTTCGGTGGCGTGGTCCGGGTAGAAACCTGCTTCAGGGATGCAGTTTCCACTTCAGCCCGCTTGGGCGGCGTGACCTGCACCGAAGCCTGCTTCAACGGCACGACCGGTACAGAGACCCGTCTCGCCGGCACAGACTCGACTTGCGCATAAACGTGTTTCTGCGGTACGGGCGCCACCTGCGCGGGAACGCGCTTGAGCGGCACAGGCGCAGCCTGTGCAACGACCTGCCTGGACTGCGTGGCCCGCGCGGCGACAACCCGCTTCGGCGATGTGACCGGCGCGGGTACCTGCTTCGTCGATGCGGCCGGCACGGATACTTGCTTCAACGGCGCGGCTTGCGCCACGGGGCGCCTTGGCGGCGCAACCCGTTCGGCAACTGGTTTCGGCGTTGCGGGGGGCAGGGGCGCCGCGGCAAGCTGCTTCTGCGGATGCTTTACCTCGTCGCCCAAAGTCGCATAGGATTTCGAGTCTTCCCTGGCGCGCGCGTTGTAGCCGATGAAATACGCGTAGCGCAGGTCTTTCAGTCGGGCCTGATTGTCGGCATCGGCAGAGACGCGTTCTTCGCCGGGATCGAGGGATGCGTCGACGGTCGAGTCTTCGTAGGCTGAAGCTGCAGCATCAGCGGCACGGGCGGATTCGGGATGCAGCGCGCCCACGGAAGACATCAGCGCGGCGGCCACCGCGACGAGCACTTTTTTTTCCATACTTTCACCTCGGGATTCCGTGCGACAGTCCGCGTGGGATTCTCCAATCTCCGGACCGGACCTTCAGTCGCCCTTCCGGGATATCGACTCTTTTTAGCATGTCCTGAAGGGCCCAGGATAATGTTTCCGGGTATAACCCAGGCGAAAGACTATATGTATGCCGAACGATCGTAGCCGTACGAGGTCGTGGGTCGGGAATTTTTGCCTGGTCAGTGGCAACGCTCGCAGGGGGCAACCGTGGCGGTTGATATTACATTGTAAGAAATGCTTTGCGTTGGCGGGGAAACAGAGACGAGCGGCTTTTCTTCATGGAGACTTTTCAACGGAGATATGAGCGATGACCTCGAAAAACATCCGTAGAGAAAATGAGGTATGCCAAACTCAGTGCGACGAAACGTACGTCGCGTTCTCGAACGCAGCAGGAATGGCGAAGCTCTCGCGCATACGCTTCGTTTCCGCCGCCGGCGTCAGGCCAAAAAGCCGCTTGAACTCTCTGCTGAACTGGGACGGGCTCGTGTAACCCACCGCGTGGCTTGCCGCCTCCGCGGTCAGTTCCTGGCGGACCATCAACAGGCGGGCCTGATGCAGGCGCGTCGACTTGACGTACTGCATCGGTGAAACCTGCGTGATCGACTTGAAGTGGCTGTGGAAGCTGGGAACGCTCATTCCCGCTTCCTCAGCCAGTTGCATCACGTCCAGCGGCTGCGCATAGCCGGCGTGGATGAGGCGTAGCGATCTGCCTATCCGCCCGAACTGTCCTCTCATCGCCAAAGCCTCGCGCATCGAGCTCCCTTGCGCTCCGGTTAGCACGCGGAAATACAGTTCGCGCAGTAAGCCCGGGCCCAGTACCGCGGCTTCGAGCGGTCGCTGCATCGCCTCGAGGAAGCGCAACACGGACGCCTGCATCGTGTCATCCATCGGCGTCGACATCATGCTCTGGGGCGCTTGTACGTGCTCGGTTGCGCCGTCACGGTCGATCTGTACCGCCAGGTCGGCGGCCAATGTGAAATCGAGGTGAAGGTACAGCGCGAGCAACGGGCGCTCCTCGGTTGCGTCGGTTTCCATGCTGAACGGAACCGGCACGGACACGGCCAGATAGTGATGCTCGTCGTACAGATAGAGCTGGTCGCCGAAATAACCGCGCTTGCGACCCTGACAAACGATCACGATGCCAGGGTCGTAGAGAACCGGCGTGCGCGACAACGGCCGGTTTGAGCGCAGGATGCGAACGCTCGGCAGCGCCGTGAGGTTGTAGCCCTCATCGGGCGCCAACGCGTGGAGCAACGCAATCATGCGTTTTTGGTTTCCCGAGGAGAGGTCGGGATCGGGGGTAGAGGCCCGCCTGGCGTTCATAGTTTTAGGCAATAAAAATAGCGGAATCTGGCTTAGATAGCTTCATCCTTCAGACTAGTATGCACTTTCCAGTCAACATTCGGGAGAAGCTTCAATGGCATCCAGCAAAATTCTGCTCATCACGGGCGTCAGCAGCGGCTTCGGCCGTGCGCTCGCACAGGAGGCATTAGCGGCGGGGTACAAGGTCGTCGGTACCGTGAGAAGTGCGCAGGCAAAGCGTGATTTCGAGTCGCTGTCTGCGGACGCGGCTTTCGGACGTGTACTTGACGTAACCGACTTCGATGCTATCGACGGCATCGTGGCCGAAATCGAGGCGAGCGTCGGACCGGTGGACGTCCTGGTCAACAATGCCGGCTATGGCCACGAAGGCGTTATGGAAGAATCGCCTTTGTCCGAGATGCGCAGACAGTTCGATGTGAATGTGTTCGGCGCTGTCGCCATGATAAAAGCCGTGCTGCCCTTGATGCGTGAGCGCAGACGTGGCCACATTCTGAATATCACGTCGATGGGCGGCTATATCACCATGCCAGGGATTACTTATTACTGCGGAAGCAAATTCGCGCTGGAGGGCATCTCCGAGGCGCTTGGCAAAGAGGTCAAGCCTTTCGGCATCGCCGTGACAGCCGTCGCGCCAGGCTCGTTCCGCACCGACTGGGCGGGGCGTTCGATGACGCGAACGCCCCGTTCGATTGCGGATTACGACCAGGTCTTCGATCCCATCCGCAAAGCGCGCGAGGAGAAGAGCGGCAAGCAATTGGGCGATCCGCAAAAGGCCGCACGCGCGATGCTCGCCGCAATCGCCGCGGATTGCCCTCCTACGCATCTCCTGCTCGGTAGCGATGCGCTCGGGCTCGTGAGGGACAAGTTGTCCGCGTTGGAGAGTGAGATCCGGGAATGGGAGGCGGTCACGGTGTCGACGGACGGCTGAACCGACTCACCCCATCGACGCAATCGCTTCGAACAGTGCGAGGTTCAGGAGCTTGAGCTCGTCGCTGGTCGGAACGGGCTGTGACGAGAATTTGGCGATCACCGTCTCGCGCAGCGGATCGACATACAGCCACTGGCCATGAATGCCGATCGCAAAGCACGCTCCGCTGGCGTTGCCGACCTGATACCACTTGTTGCGATACTTGCCGTTCGGCAGCCAGCTTGAGAACTTTCCTTGTCGCCATGCCTCTGTGCTGCCGCCCGTAAGCGTATCGGTCATCCAGTCCGCCGATATCAGCCTGCGCCCGTTGACCGTACCGCCGAGACGCACCAGTTCGCCGATTCTCGCCAGATCGCGCGCGGTCATGCACAAGCCGCCGCCTGAGCGCGCTGTGCCCGCGATGTCCACGGTGACGCAACCGTCTTGCTGCAACCCCAGCGGTTGCCAGAGACGCGTGGCCGCGAAGTCGGCGTAGCGCTGTCCCGAGGCGCGCTCGATCACGAGGCCGAGCACATCCGAGTTGGGCGAGCAGTAGTGGAACGGACCACCATGCTCGCCCGCACCTTTGGTCAGGGAAGCGAGCAGGTCGAGCACCGTCTCCGGCGGCTCGCCTTCGCGGCGCGGGTCCAGCAGGCCGGCCCGCCGATAGCGCGCGTAGATGCCGTTCGGATCGAGATAGTCCTCGTTGAACGCGAGGCTGGTTCGCATATCCAGCACGTGCCTGACGCTGGCGTCGCCGAAGGCCGAACACGCGAGTTCGGGCACGTATTGCGCCACTGGCGCGTCGGGGTCCAGCAGAGCATCGCCGACCAGCATGCCGGCGAGCAGTCCCGCGACCGACTTGCTGGCCGAGAACAGAATATGG
Organism: Paraburkholderia sp. GAS33; assembly: GCF_050436645.1. NCBI lineage: Bacteria > Pseudomonadati > Pseudomonadota > Betaproteobacteria > Burkholderiales > Burkholderiaceae > Paraburkholderia > Paraburkholderia sp. GAS33. Next base: position 592,218 of record NZ_JBNDMP010000004.1, on the reverse strand, counting down.
CGGCTTTGCAGCGTAAAGTTAGGCGCATGAAAATCGGCGACGAAACGTCCGGCTCGCATCACCGTGAGGGCATCGGTCGAGGTCCGCTGCAGGATCGACGCGATCGTGTGGTGTTCGCCGCGGACCACGAGTGCGTGTTCGGTCAGCGCGTCGGCATTGACCTTGGGTTCTTCGGCAAGACCCGGTGTGGCTGGAATTCGCGCTGTCGGGATGATTTCGTGGACATGGCGAAAGGCCCAGACATTCCATGGTGCTTCTCGCCAGTTGTCGTGCCGGACACTGTCCCGGCGAAAGCCGTAAGCGTTTTCAAAGTGCGACGGGATCATTTTGACTGCAGACTCCTATGGCGTGCGAGCGTGAAGTGCAAGGCCATCAATGAACATGTTGAAGAAACTCGCGGAAGCGTTCCCCCGGCGGCGTGGACAGCATTTCCAAGGGGTTGCCGTCGTGCACAACGCGGCCGCCTTCCATGAAGAGCAGGCGCGAGCCCACGCGCTGCGCGAAGCCCATCTCATGCGTGACGACGACCATGGTCATGCCCTCACCGGCGAGCGTCTGCATGACCTTGAGAACTTCCTGACGCAGTTCCGGATCGAGTGCCGAAGTCGGTTCGTCGAATAGCATCAGCTTTGGCCGGACGGCGAGTGCCCGCGCGATCGCCACGCGTTGCTGCTGACCGCCTGAAAGCTGCGACGGATAGTGATGCATGCGTTCGGAAAGACCTACTTTGTGCAGCAGCGCGGCGGCGATCTCGCGCGCTTCGGCCTTGCGTTGACCGCGAGCCCGGATCGGTCCGAACATGACGTTCTGCATCGCCGTCAGGTTCGGAAACAGATTGAACTGCTGAAACACCATGCCCGCTTCGAGTCTGATGCGCCTGACGTCGCGTGCGGAGCCTAGCACGCTGATGTTGTCGACGAGCAGGTTGCCGGAACTGATGGTTTCCAGTCCGTTGATGCAGCGGAGCATGGTCGATTTGCCGGAGCCGGAAGGCCCGACGATGACGGCGACTTCGCCAGCCGAGATCGCGAGATCGAGCGGCTGCAGAACGACATGCTGGCCGAATCGTTTGGAGGCCTGCTGAAATTCGATCATGCTCATGGCAAACGTACTCTCCGTTCGAGCACTCGCAGACCCAGCGCAAGCAGGCTGATCACGAGCAGATAGATGATCGCCACTGCGGTCCAGATTTCCACGGCCCGAAAGTTCTCGGCCATGATTTCCTGTCCCCGGCGGGTCAGTTCACCGACGCCGATGACGAGAAAGATCGAGGTGTCCTTGACCAGGTTGACGAACTGGTTTCCCATCGCCGGTAGTGCGCGCCTGAACGCGATGGGTGTGATGACATGCGCCAGCACGGTATGAAAACGAAGGCCCATCGCGAGGCCCGCCTCGCGCAATCCACCTGGAACACCGTCGAGCGCGCCCCGGATGATTTCCGCGTTATACGCGCCAGAATTGACGATCAAGGTGATGATGGCGGCGCTGGTGGCGCTAATGCGTATATTCATCATGATCGGCAGCGCGAAGTAGACGAACATCACCTGGACCACGATAGGCGTGCCGCGGATCAGGGCCACGTAGACCTGCGCCGGCAACGCTGCGAGCCGGCTGCCGTAAGTCAGCGTCACGCCTGCCAGAACCCCGAGCGCGATGCCTCCGAGCAGCCCGGCCAGAGCGATCAGGAGCGTGAGCCGAAGACCCAGCAAGAGGTCCGGCAGTGCGGCAACGACAGCCGCCCAATCAAAGCTCATGACGACGCCTCGCCGAACCATTTCTGGTTGAGCGCCTGAAGCCGGCCGTCTGCCTTCATGGCGGCGAGTTGGAGGTTGACCGCTGCGACCAGTGGGCTGCCCTTCTGGAAGCCCATGCCGACATCGAGCCCCTCGAGAGGCGGCACGATCACTCTGACCTTGTTCTTCCCGGCGGTGTTGGCGTAGTAAAGCAACAGGGGCTTATCGTAGACGACCGCATCGGTGCGGCCGGCTTCCAGTGCCAGCAGCGCATTGTTGATACTCGGCAATTGCTCGAGCGTAGCGTCCTTGAAGTGATCCTTGACGTAGCCGACCGCGACCGTACCCGTTTCGGTGCCGATGTGTTTGCCATCGAGATCGGCCGGGGTGTGGATGGTGGTGTTGTCGATGCGCGTCAGCGCAATCAGGCCGCTTTTATAGTACGGCGTGGAAAAGTCGATAACCTGCTGGCGCTCGGGTTTGATAAAAAGCTGCGAGACGATCACGTCGAGGTTGTGCGTCTGAAGTGCCGGGATCAGCGCGCCGAACTCCATCGGTTGGAGGCGCCATTTACGGTTCATGCCCTTGGCAACTTCGCTCCAGACCTCGACGTCAAAGCCGGAGTAACTGTCGCCCTGCTTGAACGCGAACGGCGGGGCGCCCACGTTGGAACCGACCACCAGTTCGGCGTCGGCCGCCTGAATGGCACGGGATAACAGGATGGCGGGGCCGGCCGCAAGGCCGAGTTGCAGCAGTTGACGACGATTCATGGTGTTCTCCGAGGTAAATGATCGTGCGGATCTGCCGGTTTCAGCGGCGATCCCGCGTCTTGTTATGGCGTGCGTTGGTGTGCGTCGGTGTGTTGTGGCCCGGCTTCGCTGGGGTTGCCGGCGCCTTCCTGTGCGTGAACGGACTCGCGCGCGAGCGCGACAGTGAGTTCGATTTCAAGGAGACCGCCGCCCGGCAGGCCGGCGACGCCGAGTGCCGATCTTGCGTGCCGGCCGCTTTCGCCGAAGATTTCATGCAGCAGCGCGGAGGCTTCATCCATCACCTGGCTGTGGTTCACGAAGTCAGGCACGGCATTGACGAAGCCACGCAGGTACAGAATGCGTTCGACCGTGGTCGTGGACGGCAGCGCTGCCGCAAGCGCGCTCAGCGCGCGCAGCACGCAAGTCCGCGCCGCATGACGGATCAGCTCGGGCGGGGTGGTGCGATCGACTGGCCCGGCGATGATTTCGTCGCCGACGCGGCTGACCTGGCCGCTGACATAGGCGATACCGTCGTGGATCACCACGCCCACGTAGACGCCCCGCGGCGATGGCGGAGGCGGCAGAGTCATGCCCAGCTGCGCCAGCCGGTCCGCGATAACAGTCGTCATGACGCCCCCACGGCACGCGTCTCAAAGCGAACCGGGCCGCCGAGCCAGCAGCCGTCGGGGTGGCCGGACGCGGCACCGTCCTCGAAGCTGAAGCGCACCGAGATTTGCGACGGGCGTTTCATCGCGCGCCCCTGGCGGATCGTGATGGTCCGCGTGGACGCCTCGATCAGGCCATTGGCGAGCAGACCGAACGACAACGCGGAGGCAGCGATTCCGGTTGCCGCGTCCTCCGGATAGCCTGAGGCGCGCGGAAACTGCCGGGCATCGAAGATTTGCCGGCTGGTGTCGAAGCTCGCGTAGGGGTAGAGACCGGTGGAACCGATCCGCTCGCACAGCGCCTCGATTTTCTCGAAGCGCGGCCGAAGCGCGTCGAGATCGGCCGGGCTGGCAAGTGGAATCAGCGTTTTGACGCGACTGGTGCAGGCGTTCTGGATCGGCAGCGGCGCGAGTTGTGCCTCGGTGATGTCGAGCGCGTCGAGTATCTCGTCGCGGCTGAGTTGCGCCTGCGGCAATGGTTCGACCCGGCCCATGGGTTGGGAGATTTCGACCGCGGCGCCCTCGGCCGTGTAATTCGTAATACGAATTCCGACCTGGCCGCTGCGGGTCTGGACGGTTAGCCGGTCACGTTGTAAGCGCCCGGTTTGATGGAGCAGCCAGACTGCGCCGACCGTGGCGTGGCCGCACATCGACATCTCATGATTCGGGACCCAGAAGCGAAACTCGTAGTCGCAGCCGGAGCCGGGCGGCGCCGGCAGGACGAAGCCGCTTTCGTGGCCATAGCGCCGCGCCACCTCCTGCATTTGCGTGTCGGACATGCCGGCTGCGTCGACCACGATAGGCGCCGGGTTGCCACCGCCGGGGCCGGCGGCGAATACGCTGACGAGTTCGACCTGATGACGTGAAGACATGACGGCGTGAGCCCCGCTGACCGGGGGATGTGTTTCCATCCGGTCAATTTACGGGGATCGACGCCAGGCCGCGCGTTCGAACGGGCCTTACCTTTTGACCGAACGGGCCATCGTCGCGCGCAGATCGGACGGCGAATGGTCGCCGATGCGGCGCATCGCGCGCGCGAGGGCCGCGCCGCTTTCAAAGCCGACCCGGAATGCCACTTCGCCGATCGGCAGGTCCGTGTCGGTAAGCAGGCGACAGGCGTTTTCGTACCGCTTGCGCTGCTGGAATTCGCCGATCGAGAGTCCGGTGCCTTCGCGGAACAGACGCGTAATGTGTCGGCGGGAAATGCCGAAGCGCTCTTCGAGCGCGTCGAGCGGAATATCCTGGTCCGCGTGGCGAGTCACGAAGGCTTCGAGGTCGGCGACGAGTGCCATGCCATGCTCGCGCGGTGAGGTCCCCGGCTCTGTTTTTCCAGAAATGACTTCGCCGATGCACTGCATCAGCAAGGCCGCCGACAGGGCCTGGCGCGTGGCCGCGCCGCCATAGGCTCCCATGTCGTTGCGCAACGACAGGTCTTGCAACGCACGAATCGCTGCGGTCCGGCGCACGAGGATGGGAGTGCGCGTGCGACGGCGGAATTCGCCAAGCGAGCCGACCCCGGTATCGAGCTTGCGCAACGCGTCGCCAGTGACGTAGACGGCGACGTGCGTGTGAGTGGCGCATCCGGCGCGGGTCTGGTGGGCCTGCCCCTGGGGTACGACTGCGAAGCGATCCTGCGACAGCCAGGTGCCCGCGCGGCGATCTTCGTGGCATAACTCGACGGCGCCGTGACTCGGCAGGATGAACATCAGGCAGTCGTGCCAGTGCCATGGCATCGCGTAGGTGCCGCTGCCGGTGAGCGTCGCGTGTCCGTCATCGGCGGCGACTAGCAGGGCCTTGTTGGCGGGCTGACAGAGCTGGGTGAACGTTCGTAGCATGGCTGTACTCCATGCGATTCAGAAGAGTTTCATATCTTGACCGGGTTGCGGCTGAAGCGCGTTGTGCGGCGCGGAATCGCGAAAGGCCGGACGGGCTGGCATCTAAGGGATGTTGGGCAGGATAGCACCGCAAAATACGGCTGGGTGAATACCTACCCGCGCCCCGCGTTGCCGCAAGATGACCTTCGAAAACAATGGCGCCTGGATTCAGGCGGGGCAGTTGGCCTGGTTCGGCCGTTCACTGGCAGTCACAGCACCATGCCACCGTCGATGGTGAGGCTGGAGCCCGTCATATAGCCTGACTCCTTGCTGGCGAGGTACGCAACCAGACCGGCAATCTCGTCGGGATCTGCCGCGCGTTTGAGTGGAATGAGCGGCTTGATCCTCTCGATATGATCGACTGTCATATCCGTAACCGTAGGCCCGGGCTGAATATTGTTGACCGTGATGCCACGGCCTGCGAGGTCGATGGCGATGCCTTTCACCATGACTGCAACTGCAGCCTTCGTCATCGAGTAGACGCTCGAACCCGGATGCCCGCTTCGTACCGCAGTGTTGCTGCCGATCGTAATGATCCGGCCACCGTCAGCGAGACGCGCAGCCGCAGCCTGGATGGAGAGGAAGACGCCACGCACGTTGACGTTCAGCATCCGGTCAAGATTTTCCACGCTCACCGTCGCAACGTCGCCAAGCAACAGGATGCCTGCGTTGACAACTGCAATGTCCAGTCTCCCAAAGCGATCCACGGCCTGCGCGACAGCCGCCTCGATCGCTGCCGGATCAGCACTGTCTGCCTCGATGGCAAGGCCGGTCCGTCCGGCGGCCTCTATCGCCCCAACCGTTTCTGCCGCTCGCTCCGGCGCCGACACGTAGGTCACCGCTACATTGGCCCCGTCGTTTGCCAGGCGCCTTGCTGCCGCCGCACCAATGCCTCGCGAACCGCCAAAGACAATGGCAACCTTTCCCGTAAGTTTGCGATTCTCGTTCAATTCTGTCTCCGTTTTTGACAGATCAGTCCATAAATTGGCGCGCGGAAACTGCGCCAGTTTTTTCTTTACCTAGCGCGATTTAAGGCGGTTGATTGCAAATCTGGCCAGCATGCGCAGGCTCTTCGCGTCGCCGCCCGCGCGGGCGCCGAGTTGAATGCCTTGCATCGTCATCTGTAGAAAGGCGGCGGCTTCGCGGGCGTCGATGGCGGGATCGACTTCTCCGCAAGTCTGTCCCTCACGGATGCGTTCAGCCAGGCGCCTGGAAAGCTTGGGTCCCACTTTGCTCCGGAGCATCACAAGCTCCGGATCTGCAGCCCCAAATTCACCGACAGCGCCGACACCCATACACCCAAGTGCGCGAATGTTCTCGTCCTCGGCGATGAGGCCAAGCAAAAGCGCTTCCATACCGCCTACCGGCGATGCTGCGCCGTTCAAACGCTCCAGGTGGCCCGTGGTGCTTTCCCGTTGATAGCGTTCCAGGGCTTCCAGGTAGAGTTTTCGTTTGTCGCCGAATGCGTTGTAGAGGCTCTGTCGCCCGATTTCCATCGCAGCGAGCAGGTCCTCAGTTGAGGTCGAGGCGTAGCCTTTCGCCCAGAACACGCGCGTAGCGCGGTCCAGTGCCTCTTCCCGATCGAACTCTCTAGGTCTAGCCATGAGCCGAGATTATTTGTTCTGGATCAATCTGTCAATAACTATCCAAGGCGAGTGGCATCGCGGACGAAGGTGAGGGCGCTGCGGGCATTGTTCAGCGTGTGGTCCTCACCGTGATCGAATTCCTACGCGGGTAAGAGTCCAGCCTCCCGATAGCTCTCGATCAAGGCATCAAAGAGTTTGATATCGGAACGGCCTCGCGCCATCAGTTGTGCGCCTGAGACTGCGGCAAATATGGCGCGGGCCCGCTTCTTGGCGTCTCTGGAGCTGACAATTCTCGCTGCCACAAGCATCTTTCCAAGCCACGCAACATTGACCTCAACAAAGGCCTGGACCTCCTTCTGCACGACCTCGGGCAAATCGTCATATTCAGCGGTCATGAAACTGGCCAGACACATGCGGTTGTCGTTCTCCAGCGCCTCGCGAAACGTCCCCGGGTATCTGCGCAAACAGTCAGCCGCATCTGCAGTCGTGGCCGATAACGCTTCCAGCGCCGCCGCAGCATCTTCCCAGTAACGCCTGGCGACGGCGGCGGCCAGGTCGGCCTTGCTCGGGAAATGGTGGTACAGGCTTGCAGCCTTGATACCCACTTCCTGCGCAAGGGTACGGAGGTTTAATCCACCATAGCCGTGCGCCTGCGCGATCTTCGTCGCGACAGCCAGGATCTTGTCACTGGAACTGGTGCTTGCCTGGTTCGCCACGAATCTCCCCTCATTGAACATGAACCACCCCGCAATTACAGAGGTGGCTTAGCTTAGGTTGCAGGCCTCACGACAGCAGTATTGCTGAGTTGCCGACAGTAGTTTGCCTCAGCTTCTGCGGATGGGGTAGGGGCGCGTGATTCCATCAGTCCGCGATGACCGCCGCGCTTGCCGTTGCCAGAGCCTCCGCCCATTCCTTGCGGTTCAAAGAGTGTTGACGAGACGAAGTATAACGCCCAATCTTCTAACTAACAAACGTTCGGTAGTCTAAAAACCTGGCCTTGTTCGCTACTTATCCAGGCTGCCGATCGGAGTGCAACTGGTCTCGCCGTGGATGGCGGAATCTACGCTTCTGCATCTGGCTTCGCTGCTGGAAAGCGTGAGCCCGGTCCGCAATCTACGTCCGGACTTGTCCGGCATGTAATTCAGGTCAAGCGGATCGAGAAGACCTAAGCCGGCGCCGATGAATTCTGTTTCGAACAGGAAGCGATCGGCGTCCACCATTCATCGCAATGAGCGGGCGAATTCAATGTGCATCGGGCGGCGGAGCGGTATTAGCGACCGGTTGCGTGAAAAACGCACTGATGAGCCCCACGCAGAAGCACAACGCGACGGCAAGAAAGGCGTCGGCGAATGTCAATGTGAGCGCCTCCCGCATCAAGAGCGCATACAACTCACCTAGTCCTGCATTGGCAGCGTTCAGCGTATCGCCCGCCACTTCGGAGATGTGACCGGTCTTGCTTTGCAAAAACGCTCCGACAACCGGACGTCCGATGCTGACATGTTCTGCAAGCCGTTCATAGTGGAAGTTCAGGCGATCGTTGAGCATGGTGCTCGCCACCGCAATGCCGATCGCGCCACCGAGATTGCGCATCAGATTGAACAGGCCGCTCGCGGATCTCAGCCGGGAAGCCGGCAGCGAACCCAGGGCCATGATGACAATGGGTGGAATGGCGAGTTGCTGGCCAAAGCCTCGCAGCGCTTGCGGAAGCAGCAACTGCTGCCAGCCCCAGTCGCTTGTCAGGGGCTCGTAGAGGTAGCAGCCGAGGCCGAACATCGTCAGTCCCAGTATCAACAGGTAGCGCATGTTGATGTGCCGCGCGAACACGGTATAGGCGATCATGCCGAGCAACTGGAAGCATCCCACCGACAGTAGTGCCACTCCCGTCTGGAGCGAATCGAAACCTCGTACCCGCGCGAGAAAAACCGGTGTTAGATACACCGTGCAAAAGATGCCGATGCCGATGATGAACGACAGCACGCTGCAGATCCCGAAGTTGCGCACGGCAAGTGCGCGCAGGTCGATGATCGGCTCGTCTGCTGTCAGTGCGTGCACGATAAACAGGAAGCCACTCACAACGCTGACCCACGTGCACAGGAGAATGGCCTCGTCACCGAGCCAGTTTTTGCGTGGCCCTTCTTCGAGCACGTATTCCAGGCAGGCAAGGCACGCCGACATCAACGTGATACCCACATAATCTCCTTTCTTCAGCAGCGACAGATTGGCATGATCGAAGTTGACGTACCGCGGCACGAAGAGCGTGACGATAATGCCAGGCACGACGTTCAGGTAAAACAGCCAGTGCCACGACCACTCGGATGTCACCCAACCGCCAATAACCGGCCCGATCGTCGGTGCGAGCGTCGAAAGCGCGCCAATCGTGGTGGCAGCAATAATTCTCTGCCTGGGTGGAAAGATCACGAATACCGTTGTGTAGACCGTTGGAATCATTGCAGCCCCCATCGCGCCCTGGAGACCGCGAAACAGGATCATCGAGTCGATATCCCACGCGAGCCCGCAAAGCATGCTGGTGATCGTGAATCCAAGCGCTGAAAAGGCGAAGACCCAGCGTGTCGAAAACACTCTCGTGAGCCACCCCGACATTGGAATGACGATGATTTCCGCAATCAGATAAGACGTCTGGACCCATGACAGTTCGTCCTGACTGGCCGAGAGCCCGCCTCCGATGTCCCGAAGTGATGACGCGACGATCTGAATGTCGAGCGTGGCCATGAAGAAGCCGAGACACATGATGCCGAAAGCGACGAGCTTCGTGCGCGCCGGCAAATCCATCGGATCCGGCAGTGGAGTGGCAGTAGAGGTATTCATGTTCGCGGGTACGGCTAGTCGTCGGTCAGATCGAACAGTTCACTCCGCAGCGCTCTTATTCGCTGGCTTCCAAAACGTTCTTCGAATTCGGCTTGCGCTGTAGCCCAATAGGGGCGGGCCTTTTTCAGACGCGTGACGCCTGCTTTCATCAGGGCTATGGTCGACTCGCGGCCGCCATCCCTTCGGCTCTCGAGGAGACCGTCACGCTGCATGGGTTTGAGCGCGCGCACGATGCTCGTGCGGTCCATGACCATGGCCATGGAGAGCTGGTGCATGGTCATGTCTCCATGCCTATGCAGACGGTCGAGGATGGAGTATTGCGTCGTCGTCAGGCCCACATTTGCAAGATGCTGACCGTAGATCTGAGAGATAAAGCGCGACGCCTGGCGCAGGGCAAAGCAATCGTCGTCGGGCAGGTTTTCCATTGATCGTGCGCCTTCAAAAGTGCATATGCATGCAATTGGGTAAAAATAAACGTGCATACGCACGTTTTGATGCCAAAAAAAAGCGGTGCAGCTAGCGTCCGCTCGCCCGCCGCGACCCGCCGATATTGCTGTTGGGTTGTGCGCCGTGTGTCAACAGGAACAGTTCACGACGAAGTGCTGTCGTGCGTTCCTTTCCAAACTTGCGTTCGACTTCGTCGTGTGCATTGCGCCACGCCATTTTCGCCTGCTCGTACACGTGTTTCCCATGCTCCGTCAGGGTCAGCAGATGAACCCTGGCATCATCTTCGTCGAGCTCGAATCTGATCAACCCTTCTCGTTCCAACGGTTTCAGCGCACGTGAAACCGTGGTCCGGTCCATCACCATTTCCGTTGCAAGGCTGGCAATCCTGACTTCGGACTGACTCGCGAGCTTGCCGAGAATCGTGAACTGGGCCGCTGTCACTCCAGCACACTGGAGATGCCGGTCATAGAGTTGAGTCATGTACCGCGCCGCCTGACGCATGGCGAAGCAATGACATTCATCGTGACGGAGTGAACGGTTCATGGGTGCAGTGTATCGATGCATATGCACATATTCAAGTATTTTTTTGGCGATTTCGTTCGCATCTTTATTAGGGGCGGTTCGACCGCCAACCCGTCTTTTATCTCCCACATCGCTCAACTTGATCGATTGAAGGCCTGCTATCTTGCGGCGCGCGCCGCCGATCGCCGTCAATCGGCGATTGGACTGGGCGAGGTCTGACGCGACAGGCACGGCCGGTTTGAGGCTTGCGATCTGGGGCAGGTTGTTCGCTTCACGCGGACTGGATGATCGGTGTAAATGATGCGTCCCAAAACGGAGCGACGTTCGTCGGCCCATCCAGCACACCGATATGCGCAAACACGTTTGCAACTTCCTGATGCCCTGAAATCACATCGGGCGTGACGGCCAGAAGCCCGAAATCGTCGCTACGTCTATTAAACATGGCCACCAGATCGTCGACCGGTACGCGTGTTTCTGCGCTTTGTGCACGGGCATAATCAATGAAGTGTGGATTTGCCCACGCATATGCATGCCGCAGCCGCACGAGCAGGTCACCGATCGCAGCGCGGCGGCGCGCATCGTCGAGTGCCCGCGGATTCGCGTAGATCGGGAAATTGCCCGACAGATACCCTTTACCTGTTGCCAGTTCGCGTGCGCCATAGCGGTTGCGTGCAAGTTGACCGTTATAGCCGTATATCGCCCAGGCGTCGATGTCCCCGCCGGCGAACGCGGGCAGGCCGTCCGCAGGCGCGAGGTTGATTGCGTGGATGTCGTCAAAGGACAAGCCCGCTTCGGTCAACTGCCGGTACAGGAAGTAGTGTGACGTGGTCGCACGCACATACCCGACGCGCTTTCCCTTCAGATCGGCGATCCGCTGGATAGGCGTGTCTTTGCGGGCGAGCGTCGCCTGGTTGTTGAGATCCTCGCGGGTACGTGCAATGAACTTCACGTTTGCATTCTGGCGCGCAGCGAATACTGCAGGAATTTCGCTGCCCGAACCGATATCGAGCGCGTCCGCGTTAATTGCCTCGATATGTAAGAGGCCATTGTTCAACTCGTGCCACTCGATGCGGTATGGCGTATCTGCAAGCCCGGAAGCGGCGAGCAGCGGCGTCCAGCCGCCTTTATAGGTGGCGACGCGCAATGTGACGCCGGCAAGCGCCTCGGCATTTGCCGGTGCGGCGGACGCGAACGCGAAGCGAGGCGTAAGCGGGACCGCCGCTAACGCCACGCCGAGCTTGAGCAAACGGCGGCGGGATGCCGACAGTGTGTACATCGAAGCGCTCCTTCGGAAACCGCCGTCGGCGCGAGATTTTTTTCTGTCCTCGGCGATCGGCGGGCCATTATAGGAAGCGTGGCTCGCGCAAGGCCAATATCGAATTGGAAGATCTAAATCGGTTCAGAGGTGAATTGCATAGGTTGAAAGAGCGGGGTGCTTGCTGTATCGCTTCTAGTGACGGGGCGGCGGGCATCGCTGATCATCGTCAGGCAATGACCGGCCACAAACGGTCACTCGACGTTCTCTGTAAATTCGTCAACGGTCTGGCGGTTTTTCGATGGAATGACTGGCGCGGTCAACGTTGTATCGCATGGCGTACGCATGATGCGCGTGCTAGCAAAACGAGAACCGCTCTCGGTACGCTTGCGGAGCGACCCGCAGGAGTCGGACGAAGCTGCGCCGCATGCTTTCTTCGCTACCGAATCCACAGCGAGATGCGATGCGTTTGACCGGCCATGAGGTCTCGCCGAGTAGTCGCTGTGCTGCCTCGACCCGGAGTTGCTCAACCGCGCGCGCCGGCGTGCGGCCCGTTTCCGCCTTGTAATGACGCATGAAGCTTCGTTCGCTCATGTGGAGTCGTCTGGCGAGCATAGGGACGGACAGGTCCGAGGCAAGGTGTGCCACCATCCATGCATGCAGGTCGCCGAATCTGTCGTCCGCCCCTTGCATCGACAGCACGGCACTAAACTGGGACTGGCCACCCGGTCGTTTCAGAAAGACGACGAGTTCGCGAGCGACTTGTAATGCGATCGAACGGCCGAGGTCTGCTTCCACCAGCGCAAGGGCGAGATCGATTCCTGCGGTCACACCTGCGGATGTCCAGATATCGCCATCGCGAACGAAGATTGGATCAGTTTCTACGCGCAGCTTTGGATAGCGGTTCGCCAGTTCGTCGCAACGGCCCCAATGCGTGACCACGCGCCGCCCATCCAGCAATCCGGCCTCTGCCAACAGGAACGCTCCTGAACACACGGAGGCGATGCGCCTCGATCGGCTGGTCTGACGCCGTATCCAACGGGTCAAGCGCGCATCCTCCGATGCCGCGGAAACGCCGCGGCCACCCGGAATGATGAGCGTGTCGATGAGCCCTTTCACTGAACTTATGGAATGGGCCAGCAGGGCCAGGCCGGAAGATGAGGTCACGAGCCCGGCTTCGGCCGCAACAACTCGAGGTGCGTAGGGTTCGGCGAGCCGCTGCTGCGCTGCCAGTTCATTGGCGGAGGCAAAAACCTGCAATGGCCCGCTGACGTCAAGGAGTTGAACGTCCGGGAAAGCAAGCAGCAATATGGATCGCGCTTTGGTTGACATTACATGGCAGAAAATGAGGGGTAAATGGCAATCTTGCCAAAGGCTACCTGCATAGAATCGATCCGTCCACCTCGAAGACCGTCGCTGGTGAAAATCGCTTATACATTTGACAAGGTATCCTCATGACGCTCCAAATCGGATTTCTGGTATTTCCACAAGTACAACAGCTGGACCTGACCGGTCCCCACGACGTACTCGCATCGCTTCCCGGCGCAACGACCCACTTGATCTGGAAAACACGTGACCCCGTGACATCTAGCAATGGATTGCTCCTTACGCCCACAACGACCTATGGGGATTGCCCGCCACTCGACGTGATTTGTGTTCCCGGTGGAGGTGGCGTGACGGACTTGATGCAGGATATTCAAACGATCGAGTTTGTTCGCAAACAGGCCGGCGGTGCCCGCTACATCACATCTGTCTGCACCGGCGCATTGTTGCTTGGTGCTGCAGGGTTGCTTCGCGGACGGCGTGCCACAACTCATTGGGCCTTCCACACATTGCTTGAGCCACTTGGTGCCATTCCGACGCACGGTCGGGTAGTCCGTGACGGCAACCTCATCACCGGCGGAGGTGTGACCGCGGGCATCGATTTTGGATTGACGGTGGCTGCAGAATTGGCTGGGGTAGAGGAAGCGCAGGCGATTCAGCTCGAACTCGAATATGCTCCGGCGCCGCCATTCAATGCTGGTGGGCCAGATGTCGCACCGCGGGCGGTCGTGGAGCTAGTAAAGCAACGGTCCGAACAGGGGTTCGCCGCGCGACAACGAATTGTCATGGAAATCACCGCAGGTGGAACCTGAGTTGCCGCTTCGCGTCGCGTGCCGTCGATCGGCGGCTTGCCAGTAGCAGGCAGCGTGTGCCGATTGCATTGGGTGGCCGGGTAAATCGAAGGTGACTTATGGGTCGACTACTCAGTGTTGACAACCCGGATTGTAACGCATATTGTAAACCTAACGAACGATAGGTAGGTATGCAAGATTGTCGTTCGCTACGACACCACTACAAAAGGAAAGCCAAATGAGTGCTATCGCAACGAGTATCAATGACAATCACTTGTCGACGATGACGGTTTATGACTTCCCGCAAGGGCCGTATCCGACGCGTGTGCGCATTGCGTTGGCGGAAAAGAATCTGCAATCGCGAGTGCGGTTCGTGCTGGTCGATCTGTACGCGGGCGAGCACAAGAATCCCGAATTCATGGCGAGCAAGAACTACTCGGGCACGCTGCCGGTGCTCGAACTCGATGACGGGACCTGTATTGCCGAGTGCACAGCCATCACGGAGTACCTCGACGGACTCGATGGCGTGCCGACTCTGACTGGCAGGGCGCCGCTCGAAAAAGGGTTGATCCACATGATGAGCAAGCGTGCCGAACTGGAATTGCTCGACGCCATAAGCGTGTATTTCCATCATGGAACGCCGGGATTGGGGCCGCACGTTGAGCTGTACCAGAACGCGGAATGGGGATTTAGGCAGCGCGACAAGGCCCTGCGCGGAATGCATTACTTCGACGCTGTTCTTCGAAATCAGTCGTATGTCGCCGGCAAAGAATTTTCAATGGCCGATATCACCGTAATCGGCGGCCTGGTGTTCGCTTCTATCGTCAAGCTGCCAGTGCCGGCTGAGTGCACCGCGCTCCTGGCATGGTACGAAAGAATGCAGGAGCGGCCCAGCGTAAGCACGCAGCCGGCGTTCTCCGTACCAGCGGCTGTATGAAAAAATTTCATTTCTAAAGCTAAGTAGTCCTACCAGGCGACGAAAAACCCGTCGATTTTTGGCTGGATTCGCAAGGTGGTCGAAGAACTGACGGGAACCCCGCCTATGACTGTTGAGGCGTTCATTCGGAAGCACGCGGCGGTCTTCGCAGACTGACCAGTCGACAACGGGTCGAACTGCGACACCCCCCCTCACGCACTACTCGAAACCAACCCCGTCGTCTGACCGCTAGCCAGCATCAACTGCGCGAGGGCGCCTTGCGCGCTTTGCAGTTGACTCTCGATCTGGCTGAGTTCACTGGTATTCGAACTCTGCAGCGCTTCGCTCAACGAGCTTTGAGCACTTTGCAACTGGGCTTTGATCTGGTTGATCTGGCTGGCGTCAGCGCCTCCCGCCGAGCCGCCGGCGGACGATACTTGCGCCAGCTGGGCTTCGAGCGAAAGGGCGAGCGCATTCATTTCGTCGAGCTCGGTCGAGGAACTGCTGGAAGACACCGATCCGCCGCCGCCACCTCCGCCACCCCCTGCGCCGCCCGTACCTGAAGCGGAAGCGGAGGAGGTCGACCCGGACGAAGCTGCGCCCGATGCTTCACTCGATGACGTCGCCCCAGGCGAGGCGACCGCGCTAGCGGACACATCACCAGCCGCGGCTGACGAGGCGGCAGTGCGAGCCTTCGAAGCGGACGGCGCGTCACCCGAGGTGGTCGCGGTGGTTGTACCGGCGGTGAAAGCCGTGGCGGTGGTGGTCGGCTGGATTTGCATGGAATCCCTCGATTGGCTCGAAAGCAATGCGACGCGGCTTTGGGGCTGACTGGCCAACACCAGAGAAGCGCCCGATTACCGGCCTATCCTCGTGATAACGGCAGGCTGAAGCGTTTCTTGAGCCGATTTCCTGAAATATTTTCGTTTCGAGATCTTGCGCGAGGCGCCTGTCGGCGTGACTGCCAGGCCTTCGACGAAATTGCCAGTCTGGCAGCGGCACTATGCCGAACCCCGGCGGCAGCGGTGAATTTCATCGAAGACGGCCGTCAGCATTTGCCCTGAACGCGTTCGCCGCCAGAGTCCGGCAAATGGGGGAAGGGTGAGCGCTCGTCGCGACGAGCGCTTTAACCTCGAGTGTTTCCGCGGCGAACGATCGACCTTAACCAACGCAGCAACTAGACAAACCGCGCTTCGTTGAGATCGGCAATCAGTGTCGGACCAGTTGGGTGCCAGTTCAGCAGCGCCTGGGTCTTGGCACTCGAGGCCGGCATATCGAGGCCGACGAACATGCCCATCCAGCCAAAATGTGCCGCCGCCTCATCTGGGGAGATTGAAACGGTGGGCAACTTCAGACCGCGTCCAAGCGCCTCGGCGATCTCACGGCTACTGACGCCTTCTTCGGCGACGGCATGATAGCGCGCACCCGGTTGGCGCTTTTCTATGGCGAGGCGGTAGAGCAGCGCGACATCGGAGACATGGCATGCCGGCCAGCGGTTGCGGCCCTCGCCCACGTACGCGGAGACGCCTTTCTCGCGAGCGATGGCAACGAGCGGCGAGATGAGACCCTGCTTGTACGGGTTGTGAACCTGCGGCAGTCGTACCACCGACAGGTTGATGCCTGCCTCCAGCAGCCCATTTCCGGCCAGTTCGGATGCGATGCGCGGATTAGGATGGCTGATATTGAAGACATCTTCCGTCGCCGGTTCACCATGTTCACCGCTGCCTATGCCGGTTCCGGAGGTAATGACGAGAGGACGATCGGAGCCCGCCAGCGCCGACCCTAGTGCGGCAATCGCACGTTTGTCCTTTTCGCAATTCTCCACGAAGCGGGAGAAGTCGTGATCGAATGCCGTGTGGATGACGGCATCTGCTTTCTCCGCGCCGCTGCGAAGCGTGTCTGGATCCTCCAGCGTTCCGCGATGCACCTCCGCTCCCGCGTCGATCAGCGCTTGAGCGCCCGCGTCGGAACGCGTCATGCCGATTACCTGATGTCCAGCCTTGATGAGTTCGGGGACCACGGTCGCGCCAATAAAGCCTGTCGCGCCGGTTAGAAAAATACGCATACTGAAACCTCCCTGGTTGTCTCCTCTACTATCCGGCCATTTCCCGTTCCGTAGCAGTAGTGACGTCATCATAGTAAGAGCACTAACAGGATCCGGATGGCGAGGAGGCTGGACACGCTTTGCTACCGCCAGCGGCAGCGCATTGTCCGGCAAACCCGGATTGTGTTTCGCCGCGCCGGCCCCTTCTGACATGCGATGTCATTGCGCACAATGGCTTCGACGGCTAACCGGCCGGTGAGCGCTCGCATCAGCCAAACCAGGGGGCACATCTTGCAAACGAAACTGATTGAACGTGAGTGGATCGATCCGGACGAGGTGCCGGGAGAGACGCGCAGGGTCACCGATCTGACCGATGCAGCGGAACCGCAGTGGGCCGGCATCGTAGATTTCGGCCCCTCGGCGACGTACACGCTCGATGCGGGGAAGCGGCACGATCTGTATGTATTGCGAGGCAACGTTGCGATAAACGGCCACACATTCAATGCCGACGACTTCCTCATTCGCTGCGACGCACCCCTCATGCAAGCGGGCGACGGTGGGGCACGTCTGCTCATCTATCGCGAAGCATCCGCTTCCCGCTGTGATCCAATCGTTCGCAGTGCGAGAGCGCGAGTGTGGCGCAATGGAGTCAATCCACGGATGCATATTGCTCCGCTAGCGAGCGGCAGGCAGCACGTCAGCCTGGTCGAGTTTCACCCGGGCGCGCAGACCCACGATCACACGCATCCGAGTGGCGAAGAAATATTCGTGTTGAGCGGAGAACTTAGGGATGCGAACGAACACTATCCGGCTGGAACTTGGCTGCGCCTCCATCCTGGCGCTCGGCACGCGCCATTCGCCGAAGTGCCGACGGTCATCCTGCTTCGTCACGGTCATCTGCTTGCGACGCGTGAATGATCCTTGAGCATATCGATCAACGCCCGGACTTTCGGCGCGGTATGTCTGCCCGGGGGGAGCAACGCATGAATCGTCATGGGCGCAGTTGACCAGTCTGGATACACACGTACGAGCCGGCCCGCGGCAATATCCGCGCGAACCGAGAAGTCGGGCAGCAGGCCGATGCCCGCGCCTTCCGCGATTGCCGCACGGCACGCGTAGACAGTATCGGCAAACAGACCGGTAACGAATTCGATCTCGCGTGAATCCCCAGCGGCGCTGCACAAGTCGAAGCGTGACGGCTGTGCGAGAACCGAGAGTCCCACGAAGGCCAGCTTCGCCGCATCGCCAACGTCTTCAGGAAGCGCATTGCGCACGACAAAGTCGGGACCGGCGACCAGCCACTTCGAATATTCGCCGATGCGCACCGCGCGATGGCTCGAATCAGTCAGTTCACCCAGGCGGATGGCGACGTCGACGCCTTCCGCGATCAGATCGATAGCGCGATCCCCGGATACGATCTCGAGGCGCAGCCGCGGATGCGCGCTTCGCATGCGCGCAAGCACCGGAGCAAGAACGATCGCGCTGTACTCGACCGAAGACGCGACCCTCAAGGTGCCGCGCAGGTCATCCTGAGAAGGGCTGGCCAGGGACATAGCCTCTTCGGCAAGGCGCACGATCTCGCGACACGTTTCGAAGAACGATGCGCCTGCTTCCGTCACACTGATACGCCGCGTTGTCCTGACAAGGAGCGTGGCGCCCAGCTCGAGTTCCAGTCGCTGGATGCTGTCGCTGACCGTCGTCTTCCCGACGCTGCGCCGCTCTGCTGCCCGCGTGAACGA
Organism: Paraburkholderia sp. GAS33; assembly: GCF_050436645.1. NCBI lineage: Bacteria > Pseudomonadati > Pseudomonadota > Betaproteobacteria > Burkholderiales > Burkholderiaceae > Paraburkholderia > Paraburkholderia sp. GAS33. The sequence continues at coordinate 573,748 of NZ_JBNDMP010000004.1, read as the reverse complement.
ACCGGTCTCCACTACCGCGATGTAATTCAGAAGATGTTCGAAGGTCAGGTTACGCAGATCGGACATGGCGGATGCGTAGCTACGCAATATGGTGGAGGAGGGTGAGCGCAAACATGATCGTCGCCGCGACGCCGGCCAGGAAGGCGAGGGTGCGCAAGACGGGAACCCCGGCAGCATAGACGCAATAGTGGACAAGTCGGGCGACGAGATAAAGCTTTGCCGCGAGGACGGTCGCAGGCGTGCTTACGCCGATGAGCGCTGCGGTGAGCACCATAGGGGCGAAGACGGCGAGGTTCTCGATCGCATTGGTGTGAGCGCGCCGTGCCCGTTCGGCCCAGGCGGGGTCGGGCGGCAGCGAAGGATCGGGATTGCCCAACGTCGGAATCAACCCGCGCGTCACGATCCTGGCGAGCGTGTAGGGAATCCACATCAGGATCGTGGCCGAGGCGACGAGCGTGAGGAAATAGAGTTCGGGCGTGAGTTTCATTGAGCGGTGCTCCGGCGGATCGGTTGTTCGGCCAATCGAATTGCCATGGCCGCATTGCTCCGCAGTCTAGCCGTCGCTTCTGCGAGGGGCTATAGTCGCTAATGACATTAACGGGTTCATTTGTGACATGCGACTGGCTATATTCGCTCTTGATGGCGTATTCGACACCGGCCTGACGGTTCTGCTGGATACCTTCGCGACGGCCAACGAACTGGCAGCGGCACAAGGATTCGCCGCGCCACCCTTCGACGTGAAGATCGTCGGATTCGGCGGACAGGTCCGTACGGCGCTCGGTTTGTCCGCCGCGGTCGAGCCGGTTAGCAGTATTGGTCAGACGGATTGGGTGGTGGTCCCCGCGCTGAATACCAAACAGCCCGAGCGGTTGCTTGCAGCGCTGGAACGATCCGACGTGCGCGACGCGATCGCGTACCTTCGTGCCTGGCATGCAGAAGGCGTCGGCATCGCGGCGGCGTGTCTCGGGACCTTTCTCCTCGCGGAGGCCGGGCTGCTGGACAACGTTGCGGCAACTACAGCGTGGCCGCTGGCCCCGCTCTTCCGTCAGCGCTATCCGGCGGTTACGCTGGACGATTCGCGCATGGTCGTCGCAGCAGATCGCGTCGTGACCGCGGGCACCATGATGGGCCACCTCGATCTCGCGCTGTGGCTGGTGCGTCAGGCCAGTCCTGATCTGGCTGCGTTCGTCGCCCGCTTTATGCTCATCGACAAGCGGTCGTCGCAGGCTCACTACATCATTCCAGATTATCTCGCCCACGCCGATCCGCTGATCGCACGCTTCGAGCGTTGGGCTCGCGACCATCTGGCACGGGGGTTTTCGCTTCAGGATGCGGCGAGCGCATTGTCCGTCGGCACACGCACCTTGCAGCGCCGCACCGAGGCCGTGCTCGGCAAGTCGCCGATGGCGTTCTTCCAGGACCTGAGAATCGAACGGGCGAAGCACCTCGTTTCGATTGGTTTCGACGTCGAATCCATTGCGAGCGAGGTGGGCTATGCCGACGCCGCGACATTGCGGACCTTGTTGCGTCGCAAGCTCGGCCGAGGGGTGCGGGAACTGCGCGCGGAGATGCGTTGATACAACGCGCTTGTCCCGATCCTGGGCTGATTCGATGTACCGTTGTTGGGCGAGCGTTCCGCTTAGGCAGGCCCAGGCTTCTGCTGCGATAGTGCGTTTCGCTCTGCCGATAACTCAGCCATGAGCTTCTCGAGGTCCGGAGCCGGCAACCTGCCTTCCTTCATTCCGAAATCGCACCAATGCGAGTAGGGGTCGAAGCCGGCGTTCCTGACGTCCTGGTTCCGCTCCGCATACCACTGGCTGCTTAGGGCTTCTCTCAACACCTTGGACCCGGGAACGGCGATCGTGCCAATGATTTGAGTGACCACCGGATTTCCTTTGGCCGGTGAACTCACGGTCTGCGCGACAGGAATTTCTTTGGCGGCGGGCTCACTCAATTTCTTCGCCAGAGAATAGACGATTCTTGTCAGCATGGACACTTCCCGTTCGAGCTTCTCGACGGGGCTCAAATCCAGCACATCGTTTTCACCTGGCGGCGGAAAGAGGGCAGTGTCGGAAGGGATCTCCGGGAAGAATGTCGTCTTTACTTTTTCATTGCTCCCGGCGTAAGCATCCAGAATTCTCAGCCGTGTTGTTCGATCGAAAAGATAAGGCTTCGATTTCTTTGGACGGTTCTCCTTGCCGAGGACGCCGTTCATGACGTCGTAGAAAGACGTGTCGTGGATCGACGAGAACTCGTCCCGCACATGGTGTGCCAGAGCGATCAACCGCTCGTCATTGCTTTCATTGATGACGCCGACTCTCTTATGACCTGCGTCGACAGGCAGACCGGTGATGGTGATGAAATCGTCGACAACGTCTGTGTTGTACATGGACTTTCGATCGAACCGGCGGACGTGAACCCGGTCCCGGCCGAAGTCTCGCAACCATGGGCTTAGCATGGCGTACCAGTCGCCGTCGACCGGAACACGGGCCGCGAGGTATTCGTCGATACTCTCGTAAGCCTTTACGTACCATTGCCCCCATGCAGACGAGAGATACTCGTCCTGACGCCGGATGTAGGCAACGATATGCACATCGAAATGTGCTTTCTCTTCCGCAAAGAGGCTCGAAAACGCGTGCTGGTCGGACAGGTTCTCGGCGCTGATCACCAGCGTGTGCAGATTGCTTCTGACCATCTCTTCCTTGAGTGCGGCCAGACGTCGCCGCACGATGGACACCGCGTCCAGCCGGGTAGGCTGATGCGGAGCCTGAGCGGACGGCGACGCGTTGACCAGATTCAGGAAAAAGTTGATTTGCTGACCGGCGATGCTCGCGTTCATCGTCAGGTCGAGGCCAGGAATCAGTACGCCTTGCGCTCTGAGCGATGCCGCGTTGGCACCGAGATAGGCCTGAATCGCAGAGCTGCCGCATTTGCCTGCGCCAATATGAATGATGAGCTTTTGCATGCGCGTGAAGGGGGTATCGAACAGCGGTAAATCGGACCTTGCGTAGGATACCCCGGAAGCGGCCAGCGAAAGAAGTCCCCGCGACCTCACGCGCCGCCGCGCCGCGTGCGCCTACCGAACAGATACGACAGCACCGCGGAGACGAGCAGCGTCGCGCTGACGAAATACAAGCCGAGCGAGTAGTCGCCGCTCATATCGCGCAACCGGCCGATCACCATCGGACCAATCGTGCCGCCGATCAGGCTGCCCATCGCATTGATCAGCGCAATGCCCGCCGCCGCGGCGGAGCCCGACAGGAACTGCGTCGGCATGCTCCACAGAGGCGGCTTTGCCGCATTGATGCCGAAGTTCGCGATCGACAGTCCGACGATCAGCACGATCACCGTGCTTGCGTGTCCAGACATCAGCATCCCGATCCCGGCCGCGAGACACGCGATCGCAACGTGCAGGCGGCGTTCGTTGGTGCGATCCGAATTGCGCGCCCACAGCACCATCGTGACGACCGCGAAGAGATTCGGAATCGCGTTCACGAGACCGAGTTCGAAGTAGCTGAAACCGAAGCGGTGGATGATCATCGGCGCCCAGATGCCGATCGCGTACAGTCCGGTCGAGGTGCCCGCATAGACAAGCGCGAGCAGCAGCACGCGCGGATCCTTCACCGCGCTCCAGACGCTCGACTTGCTCTGCGCCGCCTTGCCATCGCGTCCGCGCTGCATCTCGCTGCTCAGCCATTGGCGCTCGGCGGGCGCAAGCCACTGCGCTTCCTCCGGCCGGTCGGTCAGGAAGAAGAACGAGACGACGCCGAGCAGCACGGTTGGCGCGCCCTCGACGAGGAACAGCCACTGCCAGCCGTGCAGATGGGCGAAACCTTCGAGGCTCATCAATGCACCGGAGATCGGCGAGCCGATCATGTTCGACAGCGGCGCCGCCGTCATGAACATGGCCGTGACGAACGCCCGATGGCGCGCCGGAAACCAGTAGCTCAGGTACAGGATGATGCCGGGGAAAAAGCCTGCTTCCGCGAGACCGAGCACGAAGCGCAGCGTATAGAAACTGTACGGACCGCTGACGAACGCCGTGGCCGCCGACAGCACGCCCCACACGACCATCAGCAGTGCGATCCAGCGGCGCGCGCCGATACGTTGCAGCGCGAGATTCGACGGCATGCCGGCAGCGATATAGCCGACGAAGAAAATCCCCGCACCGACACCGAACATGGCCTGCGTGAGGCCGATGTCGTGATTCATCGTGAGGCCTGCGAAGCCGACGTTCACGCGATTCAGAAAGCTCAGGAAGTACAGGACGATGATGAACGGCGTGATGCGCCGCGAGATCTTTCTGACGACGCGAGTCTCCAGCGCGGCGTCCTCCTGCGGATGGACTATGGTGGTGCTCATTCTCGTCTCCTATTTAGCGCTATCGAGCGTGCCTGGCGCCTGGTCTTATTTAATGGTGATTCTGCTGCGCCGGCAGATCGATACGGCACCACGGCTGCGCTGCCCAGTGGCGCGTCTCAAAGGCGTCGATCGCCTTCTCCTCGCGCAGCGTCAAGCCGATCATATCGAGCCCCTCCACCAGCATCTGCTTCTGGCGCGCGGGCAGCGAGAACCGATAGCGCTGTCCCGAAGGCGTCTGCACGACCTCGTTCTCAACGTCGATCGATACGTGCTTGTCGCTGCCGTTCTCGAGTTCGGCGACGAGCGCCTCGATCTGCTCAGGCGGCAGTGTGACAAGCAGCAAACGGTTGTTGGTCGAGTTGAAGTAAAAGATCTCGCCGTAGCTCGGCGCGATCACCGCTTCGAAACCTCCCTGCTGCAGGCCCCATACCGCGTGCTCGCGGCTCGATCCGCAGCCGAAGTTCGCACCGCCGATCAGGATTTTCGCGCCCTTGTATTCGGGGCGGTTCAGCACGAAATTCTCGCGCACATGGCCATCCGCATCGAGGCGCAGGTCGTGCAACAGGCCGCGCGCGAGCCCCGATTTGTCGATACCGAGCAGAAACTGCTTCGGCATGATCTGGTCGGTATCAAGGTTGTTGACCGGCAGCGGGGCGGCGGTGCCCGCGATCATGAACGGCTTAGCCATGAGTCAGTTCCTTGCGAATGTCGACGATGCGTCCGGCGATCGCGGCAGCGGCGGCCATCGCGGGGCTCATCAGATGGGTTTTGCTGTCGCGCCCCTGGCGCCCTTCGAAATTGCGGTTCGTCGTGGATGCGCAGCGCTCGCCCGGTGCGAGCACGTCGTCGTTCATCGCCAGACACATCGAGCAGCCCGGCTGGCGCCATTCGAATCCGGCATCGATCAGCAACTGCGCGATGCCCTCGCGCTCCGCCTGGTCACGCACCATGCCCGAGCCCGGCACAACCATCGCGCGCACCGTCGATGCCACTTTACGGCCTCGCACCACGGCGGCGACCGCACGCAGATCTTCGATCCGCGCATTCGTACACGAGCCGATAAACACGCGATCGATCGCCGTGCCTTCGATCGGCGCGCCGCCAGGCAGTCCGATGTAGTCGAGCGCCTTGCGCATCGTCGCGACGTCGAGACCGGAGCCGTCCGCGGTGTCGGCGCTGGGAATGCGTCCGTCCACCGGAATCGCCTGATCCGGGCTCGTGCCCCACGTGACATAGGGCGCGACGCGCGTTGCGTCGAACCGGTGTTCGACGTCGAAATGCGCATCGGCATCCGAGTGCAGTTGCGACCACGCCGTGCGGGCGGCTTCGAGCGTTTGCGCATCGAGATCGCGGACCTTGCTGCAGACATAGTCGAGCGTCGTGCGGTCCGGTGCGATCAACGCGGCGCGCGCGCCGGCTTCCACCGTCATATTGCAGAGGGTCATGCGCGCCTCGGCGGACAGTGCGGCTATCGCCTCTCCTGCGTATTCGACCGCGTATCCGCGCGCGCCTTGCGCGCCGATCTGCGCAATGATGTGCAACACGACGTCCTTCGAAGTCGTGCCCGGTTGCAGCGTGCCGTCCACGACGATACGCATGTCTTTCGCGACGCGGTAGACGAGCGTCTGCGTGGCCAGCACGTGCTCGACCTCCGAGGTGCCGATGCCGAATCCGAGCGCGCCGAGTGCGCCGTAGGTGGTCGTGTGGCTGTCGCCGCACAGCACGACCATGCCGGGACGGATTAGTCCGATCTCGGGCGCCACGACGTGCTCGATGCCCTGCATCGCATCGTTGACGTCGAACAGATGAATGCCGTGCTCCGCACAATTGCGCGTGAAATTCGTAGCCTGTTTTGCGGCGTCGACGACCTCGATCGTGCGCGCGCGAACCGGCACCGGCCGCGTCGGAATCACGTGATCGACGATACCCATCTGCTGATGCGGACGCCGCACGCGCAGGCCTTTCTCACGCAGCCCCGCGAATGCCTGTGGGCTGGTGTACTCGTTCATGATGTGCAGATCGGCGTAGAGCACAACGTGCTCCGCGTCGATAATCGATACGGTATGCGAATCGACCAGTTTCCGGTAAAGCGTTTGTGAGGACATGATGAAACCTGACTGGTAAGGATCAAACGTGCGGATCAGGAGCGAATCAGCGCTGAAGAAATGCCAGCACGCGTTCGAGGAGTAACGCCGGCACTTCTTCGGCAATGTAGTGACCGCAAGGCAGCGCCTCGCCGCTGACGTCGGCGTTCCAGTGGCGCCATTCCGCCAGCGGATCGAAGCACTTGCCGACTGCGCCGTCCGCGCCCCATAGCGCGAGGAACGGTGAGACGATGCGCTTGCCTGCCGCAAGATCCGCGCGGTCGTGCTCGAGGTCGATGGTGATCGAGGCCCGGTAGTCTTCGCAGATCCCGTGCGCGGTGGCCGGATCGGAGAGGCAACGCAGATAGGCGGCGTAAGCCTCGGACGTGAACGGCTTGAGCCCCGCGCTGCGGGCACCCATGGTCTGCTTCAGATAGAGGTCGGGGTCGGCGCGGATCAGCGTTTCGGGGAAGGGTGCGGGACGTACGAGAAAGAACCAGTGCCAGTAGGCGCGCGCAAATTCGAATGAGGTCTGTTCGTACATCGCGACGGTCGGCGCGACGTCGAGTGTTACGAGTTGCGTCACTACATCCGGATGGTCGATCGCCATCCGTGCTGCGACGCGCCCACCGCGATCATGACCGACGACCGCAAACGACGTGAATCCATGCGCGCGCATCAGTTCGACCTGGTCGAGCGCCATGCGGCGCTTCGAGTAGTTGGCGTGGTCGTCGGCGCCTTGGGGTTTGTCGCTGTCGCCGTAACCGCGCAGATCGGCGGCGATCACCGTAAAGTGCTCGGCCAGGGTGGGCGCGACCTTGTGCCAGATCGCGTGGGTTTGCGGGTGACCGTGCAAGAGCAGCAGCGCGGGGCCGCGTCCGCCCTTGATCGCGTGAATCCGGACGCCGTCGACGGTTGTCGATGCGTCGCAGAACGCTTCGAACATGGTTGTCTCCTGAAGTTGTTTGCAGTCTAATTCATGCCATGGGCGATTGGGTTTCCACAAAAGCAATCCAGTCGTAACTTTAAGGAACGAATGAGCCTGGGCAGGGAGTGACGCGATGGATGGCTTTTCCGATCTGAATCTGTTTGCGCTGGTTGCGCGCAACCGCAACCTGGCGGCTGCGGCGCGCGAGCTAGGCGTGACGCCGCCCGCCGTCAGCAAGCGGCTCGCGCAACTGGAGCAGCGCCTTGGCGTGCGGCTGATGAACCGGACAACGCGGCGTCTTTCCCTCACGCCGGAAGGCGAGCTCTATCTCGCCAACGGCTCGCGCATCCTCGACGACCTGTCGGAACTGGAGCATCTCGTCACGCGTAGCCGTGGCGAACCTACGGGTCTGCTGCGGGTGAATGCGTCGTTCGGTTTCGGACGGACACATATCGCACCCGCGGTATCGGAGTTCGTCGAGCGCTTTCCGTCGATGAAGATCCAGTTGCAACTGACTGAGCGGCCGCTCAGTCTGCAGGAAGAAGGCTTTGACCTCGGCATCCGGTTCGGCGAGGTCCCCGACGCGCGTATCAACGCTCGACTGTTGCTGAAGAACCGGCGCATCGTGTGCGCATCGCCGGCGTATCTGAAGCGGCATGGCCAGCCCTCCGTGCCGCACGACCTGACCCGCCACTCGTGCATTGTGCTGCGCGAGAATGATTCGGCGTACGGAACATGGCATTTCTCGCGGGGCAAGCGTGCGGAGACGGTGAAAGTCGATGGTTCGCTGTCGAGCAATGACGGCAGCATTGTGCTGCAGTGGGCGCTCGATGGACGCGGTATCGTCGTGCGCTCGCAGTGGGAGATCAGCGGCCATATCGAACGCGGAGAACTGGTGCCGCTGCTCGTCGAATGGGCCCTCCCGAACGCCGATATTCACGCGATCTACCTCGAACGCAACAGGCTGTCTGCCAAGCTGCGCACGTTCGTCGACTTCCTGGGCGAGTACCTGCGAAGTGCGTTTGACGGGGGAGTAGTAACAGGCGGCGTGGAGACTTCCAGATGAGATCTTTGGTCGCGTGCACTTCGCTTTGTACACCCAGGCTATTATCGACGCTCATGCCAACTGTTCCGTTGGCGTGAGTGTCAGGATGCTGCCCTCAAAACCAGTTGGTGCTGCTTGTTTCTGAAAGGAGATTGCGATGACTGAGCTCGTAACATGCTTGTGGTTCGATCAAGGTAAAGCGCGCGAAGCGGCAGAGTTTTACGCCGCCCACTTTCCGGACAGCCATGTCGACGCGGGTCATGTCTCGCCCATACCGGGCATCGGACAAGGCGCGGAGTTGATGGTCGACTTCACTGTGCTCGGCCAGCGCTTTCTTGGCCTGAACGGCGGCTCCAATTTCAAGCCGAACGAGGCGGTCAGTTTCATGATCTACACGGATAGCCAGGAAGAGACCGACCGGTATTGGAATGCCATTGTCGACAATGGCGGAGAGGAAGCGCCTTGCGGTTGGTGCAAGGACCGCTGGGGCTTTTCGTGGCAAATCACGCCGAGGCGGCTAATCGAGCTTGTCGGCGGCAGTGATCGTGATGCGGGACGGCGTGCGATGGAAGAGATGATGAAAATGAAGAAGATCGATATCGCTGCCATAGAGCGCGCAGCGGCAGCTCGAGAATGAACGCGCATCCTTCCAGGCTACGGGCCCGTCACGCGCGCATCAAGGCGCGTCTCGTGTTCAAATGCAGTTTTCATGGAGACACGCATGGTTGCTGACGATCGACAAAAGGGTAGCGGTAATGGTGGCCCGGCCAAACCTGGGCCGGCCAGACGCTACGCGGTGCGAGACTTCTTTCGCAAACCCGACAAGCATTCGTTCACGATCGCTCCCGATGGAAAGCATCTGTCCTTTCTTGCGCGACACGCCGGTCGCCAGAATGTATTCGTGCAGGGCATCGATGCTGAAGGCAATCCCATAGGCGAGCCGCGTCCGTTGACCAGCGAGACAGAACGGGACGTGCCCGGCCACGCATGGAAAGGCAACGACCACATTCTGTTCGTCAAGGATTTTGGCGGGGACGAGAACTTCCACGTGCTGTCGGTGCCGATCGACGGTGGCGAGCCGCGCGATCTGACGCCGTTCGATGGCGTCAAGGCCGACATTGTCGATGACCTGAGGGATGACGACCGGCACGTGCTGATCCAGATGAATCGTCGCGATCCGCAGGTCTTCGATGTTTTTCGTGTTGACGTCATAACAGGCGATTTGACACCGATCGCCGAGAATCCCGGCAACGTCATGGGTTGGCTAACTGACCACCAGGGGCGGTTGCGCGCCGCGATCGCATCCGATGGTGTCAACCAGACGCTGCTTTACCGTGACACCGAGGCAGAGGCTTTCCGGGCCATTCTGACGACGGACTTTCGCGAGACTGTCGCACCGCTGTTCTTTACCTTCGACGACAAACGCTTATACGTGTTGTCGAATCGGGGGCGCGACAAAGCCGCATTTTTCGAGTTCGATCCGCAGACGGGTGAAGAGGGTGCGTTGCTGTTCGAAACCGCGCATGTCGATGTGGGCGATCTCGCGTATTCAGAACATCGGCGCGTGCTGACAGCTGCGTCATACATCGACGATCGGGTTCATCGTCACTTTTTCGACGACTGGGCGCGAGACGTCATGGCCGATCTTGAGCGGCAATTGCCGGATCAGGAAATTAACATCGCGAGTATCACGCGCGACGAGTCGCGCGCGATCGTGCGTACCACAAGCGATCGGTCGGCGGGCTCCGTGTGGATCTACGACGTCGCGCGTCGACAGCTAGCCAGGCTTGCGGACATGATGCCGTGGCTCGATCCAGCCGATATGGTCCCGATGTCGCCGATCCGCTTCACGGCACGCGACGGCCTTCCACTCAGTGGATATCTGACGTTGCCCGCGGGATTCGAGCTGGGGCAGGATGTCGCCGAGCGCTTGCCGCTGGTCGTCAATCCGCACGGCGGTCCCTGGGCGAGAGACATGTGGGGCTTCAATGCCGAAGCGCAACTGCTTGCGAATCGCGGCTATGCGGTGCTGCAGATCAATTTCCGCGGTTCCACGGGATACGGACGCGCTTTCTGGGAGGCCAGTTTCGGGCAATGGGGCCGGGCGATGCAGAACGATATCGACGACGGCGTCGATTGGCTCGTGTCACAAGGGATCGTCGATCCGGCGCGAATCGCGATCTACGGGGGCAGTTACGGTGGCTATGCGACGCTGGCGGGCGTCGCGTTTACGCCGGACCGATATGTGGCGGCCGTCGATTATGTCGGGGTATCGAATCTCTTCACGTTTCTCGAATCGATGCCTCCGTACTGGAAGCCGATGCTCGATATGTTGTACGAGATGATCGGCGACCCGCGGACTGAAGAGGGCAAGCAGGCACTGCACGATGCGTCGCCGCTGTTCTTCGTGGACCGGATCGTGACGCCGCTTCTTGTTGCGCAAGGCGCCAACGATCCGCGAGTCAAACAGGCCGAGAGCGATCAGATCGTCGACGCATTGCGGGCCCGTGGTGTGGATGTCAAATACATCCTCAAGGAAAACGAAGGGCACGGTTTTCACAACGAAGAGAACATGTTCGAGTTCTATGAGGCGATGGACATGTTCCTTGCCGAGTATCTGGGCGGAGCCGCGAAGAAGTGAGCGGATCTGCAGCGGGACAACCACGGCGTCGCCTCAGCACCGAGGCGCGCGAACAGCAGATCGTGGAAGGCGCGGTGCAGTTCTTCTCCGAGCAGGGACTGGGAGGGCAAATGCGCGACCTCGCCAAAGAGATCGGCATCACGCATCCTCTTCTTTACCATTACTTCCCGACCAAGCAGGCGTTAATCGAACGGGTCTATGAGGAAGTTTATCTAGGCAGATGGAAGCGCGAATGGGAGCAGTGGGTGGTCGACGCCGAGGTGCCGCTGGAGCAACGCCTGACGCGTTTCTATATCGACTATGCCCGCACCATCCTGACGCGCGACTGGGTCCGCATCCTGCTGCTGTCGGGCATGAATGACAGCTACATCCCCAGGAAGTATCTGGCCTTGCTCAAGCGTCGACTGTTCCCGCTCATCATTCGCGAGACGCGCGTCCATCTCGGCCGTCCCTCCTCTCGAAAGCTCGACGATGCCGAACTCGAGCATCTGTGGGGACTGCACGGCGGCATCTTCTATATTGGCATTCGCGTGTTTATCTATGGGCAGCCTTTTCCGCGGAACCTGAACCGGACCATCGGCGATCGTGTGCATGCGTTCATGAAAGGCGCCGGCGACATTTTCATTACCTAGAAGCGCTTACCGTCCCCAGTGCGATCAATATTTTTTCGGGCGTAATCGGATGGGACGTAAGCCGGGCATTGAACGGCGCGAGTGCATCGTTTATCGCGTTCATGACGGCCGCTGGTGCGCCCGCCGTGCCCGCTTCTCCCGCTCCCTTGGCGCCAAGCTGTGACGTTGCCGTAGGCGTTTCGATGTGCGCGACCTCGATGTCGGGCATCTCGGCAGCCATGGGGACCAGATAGTCGGCCATGTTGCCGTTGCGAAGCGAACCGCCCGCGTCGTAAAGACATTCCTCGAACAGCACGCCGCCAATTCCCTGCACCACGGCACCGCGAATCTGCTCGTCCGCCAGCATCGGATTGAGCACTCTGCCGCAGTCTTCCACTACCCAGTGCTTGAGCAGTTTGACCATGCCGGTTTCCACGTCCACTTCGACATGCGATACGTGCACGCCGTTAGTGAACACAAAGGGATAGTCGCGCTGGGCGTAGTGCCGCGTCGCTGACAGTTCCGGATGAATGCCGGGCGGCAGGGTGTCCGGGCGGAAGTATGCCTGGGTAGCGAGGTCGGCGAGGCGCGCAACGGTTTCGCCCGTCGCGGTGTCCACGACAGCGCCGTCTGCCAACGTGAGGCCGGTGCGCTCGCGCTGATGGAGGCGGGCCGCAAAGTCGATCACCTGTGCGCAGAGTGCGATCGAAGCCTGCAGCACCGCTTCACCGCCGATGCCCGCGCCTCGGGAGGCCCAGGTGCCACCGCCATAGGGCGTGACGCCAGTATCGCCGGTGACGACCCGGACGGACCCGATGGGCATCGAGAGCGTATCCGCCGCGATCTGCGCGAAGATGGTTTCCGTACCCTGGCCCTGTTCGCCCACACTGACCAGCACGCTAATTCCGCCCCCCGCATCCAGCCGTACCGTGGCTCCGTCCTGCGCGGCAATCCGTGCTCCGCCTACGCCGTAGAAAGCCGCGCCAGGGTTAGTTAGTTCCACCATGCTGGCGATGCCGATACCCCGGTATACGCCTTGCGAACGCAGCGTGTGCTGTTCCTCGCGAAGCCGCCCGTAATCGATCATCTCCTCGATCTCATCCAGACATGCCTCGTGTGACAGACCCTCGAGCTTGATGCCCGAAGCGGCGGTGCGCGGATAGCTGTCGTCGCGCATGACGTTCATGCGCCGCAATGCCAGCGGATCGATACCGAGCCGCTGGGCCGCAAGATCGACGATGCCTTCGGTCACCGCACACGCGATGGGGTGGCCGACCCCGCGGTACTGGCTCATCGGCGACTTGTTCTGAAAGACGACGCGCAGGACCGCACGGTAATGTTCGTGCTGATACGGCCCGCCGGTGATATTGAGCACCTGGTTTCCCTCGATGCCGCTAGTCCTGGGATACACGGAGTAGGGCCCGACACCGCTCAGATCGTCGATTTCGAAGCCGACAATGCGCCCGTCGGCCATCGCGGCGAGCCGCGCGTGAACGCGATGCTCGCGCGCATGGATGTCGCTGGCGAAGGACTCCAACCGGTCCGCAACGAACTTGACGGGCCGCTTCAGGATTTTGGCTAATGCCACTGTCGCAAAGTCGTCGGGATAGGAATGGACCTTGATGCCGAAAGAACCTCCCACGTCCTTGCAGATAACGCGCACCGATCCCTCCGGCAAATCCAGGTGCCGGGAGTAAAGATCCTGCATCATGTGCGGTGCCTGGTGCGAGTGATATACGGTCAGGGTGTTGTCCGCGGCATTGAAGTCCGCGAGCACCGAACGCGTTTCCATCGTGACGCCGGTATGACGGCCGAAATGGTAGGTCTCCTCGACAACCAGGTCTGCGCTCGCGAAGGCCGCGCTCACATTGCCCGTGTCGATGGTGCGGCTGAAGCAGAGATTGTCGCCAAGCTCCGGATGAATCACGGGAGCATCGGCGTCGAGGGCGTGCTCCATGTCTGCCACGACCGGCAGCTCCTCCCATTCCACCTGCAGGTACGGCATGGCATCTTCCGCTTCACGGCGCGATTCGGCCACCACCGCATAGACCGGCTCGCCTTGCCAGCAAAGATGGCCCGGTGCGAGCGGGTACTGGACCGCCGACTTCATCCCCGCGAGGTGCGACAACGTGGCCACCCACGGCTTGCATACGCCTTCCAGATCGCTCGCCTGATAGATGCCGATGATGCCCGGCATCATGCGCGCGAAGCTGCTATCGAAGGCGGTGATACGCGCATGAGCGACGGGGCTGCGCCAGTAGACCACATGCGCCATGCGCGGCAGCGCGATGTCGTCCACGTAGGTGCCGCGTCCCTGCAGCAGCCGGCGTGCATTCGGCCGGGCGACTGCGCTGCCGATATAGCGACGCTCATCGAGCCCGATGTCGTTCTGCTGGCGTTTTCTCAGCATGATGGCACCTGTGCCGCGTTGCGCTGCAGGCGTGCTTCGAGAACGTCCGCGATGGCGTCGACGATTGCCTGGTATCCCGTACAGCGGCAGTAATTTCCGGACATGAATTTGCGGATCTCGTCGCGATTGGCGTGCGGTCTCTGTTCGATCAGTTCGGCCGCGGCGATCAGCATGCCCGCTGTGCAGAAGCCGCACTGCAAGGCATTTCTCGCGTGGAACGCGGCCTGTAGCTCGGCGAGGTCACCGCGGTCGCTGGCGCCTTCGATTGTTTCGACGCGCGCGTTCTGCGCCTGTACCGCGAGCAGGAGACAACCGCGCACCATCCTGCCGTCGAGCCGGACCGTGCAGGCCCCGCATACACCATGCTCGCAGCCGACCCGCGCGCCTTTGATCTGCAGCGAGTCCCTGAGAAAGTCGATCAGGTGCGTACGCGGTTCGACCTCGCAGCTAACCGCGCGACCGTTCACTTCAAGCCGGATAGTCATGCGCTCAGGCATGTTGGTCTCCTTCGTGCCGAACTTCGATGCGGGCCTCGGCGAACTTGTGCAGCAGGCGTTTCAGGACCACGCGGGACAAATGCAGCTTGGTTTGCGCGGAGTGGTAGAGATCGGCGGCCGGATCGATGTCGAGCGCGTCGGCGAATTGCGCAGCCGTGTCGCGGGTCAAAGCGGTCGTTTCCAGTAAAGCCTCCACGGCATGGGCTCTTTCGGGGACATTGCCAGTGCCCAGAAAGACCACCCGTGGATTTTCAATCAGCCCGTTGGCCGTCATGCTACCCGTGACCGCTGCGCCGACGATGGCGTAATCGCCATGACGCCGGACCAGTTCGTCAAACTGATGATTCGATGCCGCAGTCGCCACTGGCACTTCGCAGGCAAGGATGACCTCGCCTGGCTGCAAGGCGGTGGTGTACAGGTCGAGGAAGAAGTCGTCGGCGTGGATCCGCCGCTCGCCAGTGGCGCCGGAAACGATCACCCAGCCACGCAGCGCGACCAGACAGGTGGGCCACTCGGCGGCGGGGTCAGCGAATGCGATCGAACCGCCGAACGTCCCGAGGTTGCGGATCGCCCGGTGAGCAACGTGCGGCGCAACTTCCGAGAGCAGCGGCGCGTGGCGCCGCACGAGATCCGAGTCTTCGATTTGTGCATGAGTGACAAGCGCGCCGATCCGCAAGAGATCGCCGGAAACGCTGATGCCGCGCAGTGCGTCGAGGGCGCCGATATCGATCAATAGCTGAGGTTCGGACAAGCGCATGTTGAGCGTTGCCAGCAGCGTCTGCCCACCGGCAATGATCCGGGCCTCATCGCCGTACTCTTCGAGCAGTGCAAAAACCTGGGCTATTTCCCGAGGGCGTACATAGTCAAACGCGGCTGCTTTCATGAGCGAGTCTGCCTTTACGCAAGATGCGTCAGGAGAAGCGTTGTGAGCACACCGAGCGCAAACCATCCGGCCCGCGCCAGTTCGGGCGCGAATCGCCCTTCAGGCCATAGCGACGACGGCGAGGTGTTGGGCCGGCGTTCCGGCGAGGGGGGCGCGTTCGTCGGGCGAGCCGCGGCTTCGGCGACAAGCGGGGCATCATCGGCAATCGCGCCTCCGTTGAGTTGCCGTTGCAGGCCGGCGAAGAACTCGTCGGCCATTTTTTTCGCGGACGAATCGATCAGCCGCCCGCCGATCTGTCCCAGCTTCCCGCCGACGGACGCTGCCACCGAGTAGGTCAGCCGCGTGCCACCGGCCTCATCCGACAACTCGACGTTCGAAGAGCCCTTGGCCGACCCCGCGCCACCGCCCACGCCTTCGAACGAAAGCTTGCAATGCCTGGCCGGATCGACGTCGGACATGAACATCTTGCCGGTAAACCTGGCGCGCACCGGACCCAGCTTGACCAGGATCCGCACGTGCGTTTCTTCATCCGAAACCCGGGCGACGTCCTCGCATCCGGGGATGCAGCGCTGCAGGACCGCCGGGTCGAGAAGCGCTTCCCATACGGCGCTTCTCGGCGCCGCCATCAACTGGTTGCCGGACAATTCCATCTGCCGCCTCCTGATATAAACCCCAATTTCATGCGCTATTCTGCGCCTTATTAACCGGTTGGTAAATATGGGAGTGTTTTTAGACGCGCTGCCGGATCATGTGAAATCGCAGCGCGACGCCCGTTTAACGGGGGATTTGATGGGGTCGGGATGGCCCAAACGAGGGCAGTGGGGATGCCAGGTGCGCGGTTCCGGCGCCGGTAGTACGCGCCGGGTCGAGATTGCCGACCTTGAAGCCCGCCACAGCGTGACGCAGTTCCTGAGCCTGATCGGCCATCGACTGCGCCGCCGCCGAGGCCTCTTCGACGAGCGCAGCGTTCTGCTGGGTTACCTGGTCCATTTGCGTGACCGCCCGGTTGACCTGCTCGATGCCAGTGCTCTGTTCTTGCGATGCCGAGGAGATTGCGCTCATGATCTCGGTCACGCGCTTCACGGCATGGACGATTTCTTCGATCGTATTGCCGGCCTCTTCGACCAGCCTGGCGCCGGCTTGTACCCGATCCACTGACTCGCCGATAAGCGCCTTGATTTCCTTGGCGGCGGTCGCGCTGCGTTGCGCGAGATTGCGTACCTCGCTGGCAACCACGGCGAAGCCGCGGCCTTGCTCGCCGGCTCGCGCTGCCTCGACCGCCGCGTTGAGCGCGAGTATGTTGGTCTGGAACGCGATGCCTTCGATGACGTTGATAATGTCGGCCACTCTGGCGGAACTGCTGGAGATCCCGTGCATCGTCTCGACGACGCGTCCCACGACTGCCCCGCCACGCTGCGCGGTATCAGAGGCGCTATTGGCCAGCGCGCTCGCTTGCAGGGCGTTTTCCGTGTTGTGATGAACCGTGCTCGTCAGTTCTTCCATACTCGTGGCAGTTTCCTGGAGCGACGCGGCCTGTTCTTCGGTCCGCTGCGAGAGGTCGAGGTTGCCTGCCGCTATCTGCTGCGAGGCTGTGGCAATCGAGTCGGCAGAATTTTTAATCGTGCCGATGGTTCGCGTGAGGTGGTCCTGCATGAGTTTCATTGAAAACAGCATGCTCGAGCGGTCACCCGGCGCGGTATCGACTACCGCGGTCAGATCGTTATTGGCAATCCGGTTGGCGATTTCAGCGGCGTAGGACGGCTCGCCACCCAGGCTGCGCCGCACGTTACGGCTGATGAGCAGCATCGCCGCCGAGACCAGCGCGCCGATTGTGAGAACGATCAGCAGGTATTGCAGCAACATGGCATGAAACAGGTCGTCGATGTCGTTCAGATAGAGACCCGATTCGATATACCAGTCCCATGGTTTGAACCGCTTGACGAAGGTGAGCTTATTCGCGGCGACGTAGCCTGAGGCCTTCTGGATACGCCCCAGATACTCGACGTAGCCTTGACCATGCGCCTGCGCCGTCTGCACCATATTGACGAATACCAGCGTGCCGTTCGGTCCCTTGAACGCGCTGACATCCTTGTTGCGTAAATCAGGCAGGGTGGGATGCATGAGCACGACGGGACGCGAGTCGGTGACCATCACGAATCCGTCCTTGCCGTAACGCATCGACTGCAGGCGGGCCAGCGCCTGCTTCTTTGCCTCTTCCTCACTGATTGCATGCGTCGCCGCCTGAGCGGCGAGATCGTCGACTACACCGGTTGCTGCTTCAACGATGTTCTCGATGGCGCTCTTGCGATCGTCGAGCATCCTATGGCGCGATTCCCACGCCGTGGAGCAGGCTAGCAACAGTAGCCCGATCCACATGATGACGAGGACCGACCATAGTTTCGCATTCAGGCTCAGGCGGCTCATGGGTGTCTCCTGCACAGCGACCTGTGGAAAGGAACTTCTTTTTGTTAGCAGCGTCTTGCGCGCGCCGTCACGACAATCAAGCCGGTCTCGTACCCAACGTTCAGACCTGATCCGGCGAGGCGTGCACGAGGCGGTGTACCGCTTCTACGACGGCTTCCGGGCTTGCCTGATTGAGGCCGGCGATATCCAGCGCGCTACCGTGCGCCACCGAGGAAAACAGGATGGGCGTGCCGATCGTCATGCCTGCCGTCCGGTTGGTAGCCAGCAGCTTGGCGGCGATATGCCCTTGATCGTGGTACATCACGATGAACGCGTCGTAGCCGGACTTCTTGAACATCGTATCGGCGCCGAACGGACCGTCGACATCGATGCCGCGCTCGCGTGCCGCTTTCAGCGCGGGCTCGATGATGCGAGCCTCATCGTCGCCAAACATGCCGCTTTCGCTGGCGTGCGGATTAAGACCCGCGACAGCGATCCGCACGGGCTTGCCGTGGCGCGCGAGCACCGCATGCGTCGCCGTGATCACGCTCAGGACGCGTGCTTCGGTAATCAGATCCAGGGCATGGCGCAGACTCACGTGCAGCGTCGTATGCACGATGCGCGTGGAATCGAAGCACAACATCAGATAGGCATCGTCGACGGGCGTGCCCGTGCAACGCGCGACAAACGACGGATAACCGTCGAACTCGATGCCCGCCTCCTTGATGGCGTACTCGGTCTGCGGGCAGGCGACCACGGCGCGAACGTCGCCCGCCATGGCCACTTCGATGGCGACGCGTGCCGACTCGATAGCCGAGCGTCCATGCGCCGCCGCGATCTTGCCGACACGCAGCGGTTCGGCCGAGAAGTGGTCGAGCGCCATGAGCGTGACATCCGAGGGACCGGTAATCGCCGGCTGCTTCGCCGACTGAACCGAATGAATGTGAGCATCGATCTGGCTGGCCTTCGCGTGATAGGCCAGTGCCTGAGCATCGCCCACGAGGATCGGTTCGCAGATTTCCAGAACGCGTGGGTCAAGCGCCGCTTTGAGCGCGATTTCCGGGCCAATCCCGGCGGGGTCGCCTAGTGCGATGGCAATTTTGGGGCGGCTCATTTACTCGGACTCCACCAGTTCGATTCCAACCTCATCGTTTTCCACATAGGTCTTGTACGTCTTTAGCGGGATCATGCATGGCGGCGCCACTACTTCACCCGTGCGGATATTGAAGGCGCCATTGTGGAAGTCGCATTCCACGACTTCCCCATCGATACACCCCTCCGACAGTGAACCTGGGCCATGTGTACAGGCGTCGTCCGTGACCAGATAGTCACCGGCGACATTGAACACGGCGAGCGTCAGGCCTTGCTTCTCGATCTTGATGGCCTTCCCGGAACTGACATCTGAAACTTTACAAAGCCCCATGCGGGTACACGACTGCGGCATCGGAAATCTCCGTTTGACAAAGGATTCGAGCGGATGATAACTTTGTTCTATTGAAAAGAACACTGTTCCTACATATGGAACAATTGAAATTTGAGGTCCTACTGGCACGGCGCCGGACGGAAGAATTGCTATCAAGAACGCAAGGGCAAAACATGTTGAGGAAAGAACAAAACGATCTGCTGACGCAAACGGGTAATGGCACGCCGATGGGCGAGTTGTTCCGCCGTTACTGGTTGCCGGCGCTGCTGGCCGAGGAAGTTGCGGAAGCGGGTGGGGCGCCGGTCAAACTGCAGTTGCTGTCGGAGCGGATGCTGGCGTTTCGCGATTCCGAAGGACGTCTCGGCCTGATCGACGAGTTCTGTGCGCACCGTGGCGTATCACTCTGGTTTGGGCGTAACGAAGAGGGCGGCATTCGCTGTCCGTACCACGGCTGGAAGTACGACGTGAACGGCCAGTGTATGGAAGTACCGTCGGAGCCGGCTGAAAGCGGCTTTTGCAACCGCATCAAACTCAAGTCGTATCCGCTGATCGAGCGCGGCGGCATTGTCTGGGTGTATATGGGTCCGCCGGAAGATCAGCCGCCCCCGCCGGAATTCGAGTTTGCGACGTTGCCGCTCGGTCGCAGCTTCATTACCAAGCGCTTTCAGGAAACCAACTGGCTGCAGGCGCTCGAAGGCGGCGTCGACTCGAGCCACGTCTCGTTTCTGCACAGCGCCAGCCTGCATCACGACCCCTTGTTTAAAGGGGCAAAAGGTAATCAGTACAACCTCAGCGACCTAAGCCCGGTGTTCGAAGTGGTCGACACGGAGGGTGGCCTTTTCATCGGTGCGCGCCGCAATGCGGAGAACGAGCAGTACTACTGGCGCATCACGCCGTGGGTGATGCCCTGCTTCACACTGGTGCCGCCGCGCGGCGACCATCCGGTGCACGGGCATTTCTGGGTGCCGATCGACGACGAGCATTGCTGGGCCTGGAGCTTCGATTACCACCCTACACGCGACCTGACGCAGGGGGAAATCCAGGCAATGAAGGAAGGCCACGGCATTCACGTCAAATACGTGCCGGGTACCTATCGTCCGCTGCAGAACAAGGACAACGATTACTTGATGGACCGCGCGGCGCAGAAGGCGGGTCATACATACAGTGGTGTGGAAGGCATCGGCATGCAGGATGCGTCGCTGCAGGAAAGCATGGGAGCGATCCAGGACCGCACCCGAGAAAACCTCGTATCGACCGACAACGGCATCATCATGGTTCGCAACCGCTTGATGAAAGCCGCCCGTGCCCTGGCCGAACAAGGGCAATTGCCGCCGGGCCGTGACGCCGCGGCGCAGAGCATCCGTTCGGTTGCCACGGTGCTCGCACGCGATGTTCCGTTCAAGGAAGGCGCGAAAGACGCACTGCGCGCCGAACCGGGCAAGTCCCATACCACGGTCTGATTCCGGAAAACGGCAAAAGCGTCCACCGATGCAAACAGGCGAATCCGAATCCAGGCGCGCTCAGGCGCGATCCTCTTCCTCCGGCTGGCCGGAAGCGCGCTTCCGGATACGGGCAGCGAATGCGTCGCCCCGCACGGCTCGGGTAATCTTCCTGAACGGGGCAGACCCGGAGATGGCCTTGTGCCGCTCGCGGGCGCCGTCGGCGCATGTGCGAGTCTCGGGGCCGGCGGAGCTTCATGCGTTCGCCGAGCCTGGCTCCGGCTCCGGCTCGACAGCGGCCGAGCGCCTCGCGCAGTGGGCGGGTCCGGTGGACCTTGTCCTCATCGTCGGCGACGAGGGGGATGATCCGGCCGCAGGTGTGCTGGCCGCGCGTGCTTACCGCGGCCGGTCTGTCACGATCTCAGGGCTGATCCGCCGGCGTCCCGGTACCGCGTCGACAGACTCGCGGACCTCGGACACGTTGCGGCCTTTGTGTACGACGATGATGCTGGTGAACGACACCGGCTATCTCGACGATTTGCTGGACGCACTGGGCGTCGGCGAATAATTGTGGAGTGAGACTTGAACAGTAAAGAATTGAATCGATGGTGGACCGTCGTAGGCGGCGCCATCTGCCTCTCGGTGGGCGCCGGGGTGATATCGGCGTTCATGTTTGGCACCTTCATCCGTGCCATCGCCGCACAGAATCACTGGGGACGATCGGAGGTATCGCTCGGCCTGACCATTTTCGAATTCGCGATGGGGCCGGGCACGATCGTGCTCGGCTCGCTGGTCGACCGCTGGGGTGTGCGCAAACCCACGCTGCTGTTCCTGACGTTGTTCGCACTTTCGATCGCGCTCGTCAGTGTGATGCCGCCATCGGTGCCGCTGTTCTGCCTCGCGTTCGTGCTGGTCGGTTTCTTCGCGCCCGGCAGCAATGCATTGCCTTACGCGAAGGTCGTCTGCGCGCGTTTTGACCGTCATCGCGGCCTTGCTCTCGGCTTGACGGTCGGCGGCACTGCAGTGGGCGGCGCGCTGATGCCGCAGTACGCAGGCTATCTGCTGCGAAATTTCGGCTGGCGTGTCGGCTATCTCGGCGTCGCGGTTGCGGTTGCCGCGTTCTCTCTACCCGCGCTGTACTTTCTCGTGAAGATGCCCCGTGATTCGCAGCTCACGCCGCGTACCCGAAAGAACAATGCGGACCTGCCGAAGCTTTCGCAGATCGCGCGGACCAGCCGCAGCTTCCGTCAGCTGGGCCTGGCCATCTTCTGCATGTCGGGGGTGATGCTCGCGCTGCTATCGCAACTGGTGCCGATGATGATGGACCGCGGCGCGACGATCCGTGTCGCAACCAGCATGCTATCGATCGCTGGCCTGTCGTCCGCGGTCGGGCGTTTGCTGGCCGGGTATCTGATGGACCGCGTGCATGCGCCGTATGTGGCTGCGGTGTCGTTCTCGATCACCATGATCGGTGTGCTGATTCTGGCGAACGGCGCTACGGGGACTTCGGCGATGGTGGCGGCCGGTTTGATCGGCGTGAGCATCGGTGCCGAAGCCGACATCATCACCTTCATCGTCAGCCGCTATTTCGACCTGAGACTGTTTGGGCGCGTCTGCGGCGGTATCTGGGCCTGCTGGGGATGGGGCGCCGGCATCATGATCTTCCTGACTGGTCTGTGCTACGACCTGCTGCATTCGTACCACGTCGCGCTGTGGGCTTTTGTCGGGCTGACTGCCGTATCGATCGTGTCTATTTGCCGCCTCGGGCCGTACGTTTATCCCGAGCGGCGGGACGTCTACGCGGCGTATGCACCTGTACCTAATGACGATGCGGGGGTTCAGGAACCCGTGCGCTAGGCAGAACAGAAGAGCAGTACAGATGTTCGCGCGGCACGGTGAATTCTCTCCGTGCCGCGCGTTTTGCTACATACGCGTCAGATCTTAGATCTTGAACGACTCGAACGTCTCGGGTGCGAACAGGTCTTCCGGCGTCAGGAGTTTCCTGGAAAGACCTTGCTCGTACGAATAGCGCAGGAACACTTCCAGATTCGCGCGATTCTTCTGCAAGCCGTACGGCCAGAAGTCGTCGCCCATCTCTTTGCGGACTTCCTCGACGTGCGAGTTCAGCCACGGCAGCATCGCCTTTAGCGCAGCAGTCTCGTTGAGATCTTCGTAGGTTCGGCGTTGCGATTCTACGAGCGCCTTGTAAAGCGATTGTGCGACCCAGCGGTTCGCCTCGTAAATCTCGCGGCGCACGACGACCGTGTGCATGATCGGGAAGAGCCCCGTTTCCTTGAAGTACTCGCGCTCGACATCGACGTAATTTTCGAACAGCCGCGTCACCTTGCCGTCGCCCTTCCGGTACGAAGAGGGCATACGCGCTGTGTAGAGCGCGTCGATTTCGCCGTCGTAGAGCATTTGCGACAAGGTCTTGTCCGGGCCGATCCGTTCCACGCGGATGTTGTCCGGCAAGTCGAGCTTGAGCTTTTCCGAGCGGTTCGGTTCTTCTTCGCCACCGGTGAAGTAGGTGACGCTGTCGACCGGCACGCCGTAATGGTCGGACAGGATGCCACGAATCCAGACCGGCGCCGTCATCTGGTATTCAGGGTTGCCGATGCGCTTTCCAATCAGGTCCTTAGGACTCTTGATGCCAGAGTTCGCGTTGACGTAGATGCATGAGTGCCGGAAAAAGCGCGAGGGAAACACCGGGATGGCAATGAACGGCTGCGGATCCTTGAAGCACGACATGGTGTACGACGACAGCGACATTTCCGCCGCATCGAATTCACGGTTGCGCAGCATCCGGAAGAAGGTCTCTTCGACCGGCATGTTCAGATAGTTCAGATCGATGCCGTCGGGTTGGACAGATCCGTCCATCAGCCCGCGAGTGCGGTCGTAGTTCCAGCAGCCGAAGGTGAGTTTAAGCTTTGACACGTGGTCGCTCCTGAGGCCTGCGCAGCGCGCGCGACCGACGGCGCGCGTCGCCGTTGCGCAGTGGGTTCAATAAAACTGATCGAAATGCACGCGATCGAAGGAAATCTTCCGGGCAAGCAACATGCGCTGGATGGCTTCGCCCATTGCCGGCGGTCCTGCGAAATAGATCTCCATGTCGCGAAGGCTGTCGCCGAGCAATGTGTCGGCCAGTTCATGCACGAAGCCGGTGTAGCTGGTAGCAGCGTCAGCAACGCCTGGTTCGGGCGTCGAGACCACCGCATGAAACTGGATTCGCTCGCCGAAACCGGGCAGAACTTCGAGCATGTCGCGGCCGCAGATGTCCTTGCTGGTGCGGGCGCCATACAGGAAGTGCAGTTTGGTGTCCTGAAGATTGGGGTCGAAAGCAAAACCACGGGCGATCGAAATCATCGGTGCAAGACCTGAACCGCCGGCAATGCACACAATGTCGCGCTGCGCATCACGCCGCAGATAGGCGCGGCCATAGGGGCCGTCGATCTCGATACGCATGCCGGGCTGCAAGCCCTCGAAGAGCGCGGCGGTACCTTTTCCGCCCGGTACGCGACGCACCTGGAACTGCAGGGTCAAGGCCGGCGCTTCAGCGACATTGCTCATCGAATACGCGCGCGCGCCGGTCACGCCGGGCAACGACAGCAGTGCGTACTGGCCGGGTTCGAACGGCAGCGGTTCGTCGAGCGAAAAGTGGAATTCGTGAATGTCGTGCGTAATGGGCCGGCTTTGCGTCAAGGTCGCCGCCACGCGGCGCGGCCGATGCACGGGCGCGTAGAGCGCCGAAGGCCTGACCTTGATCGTGCAGGCGGAGCCAGGCACCGACTGGCAGCCCAGAAAACGGCCGCGTTCGCGGTCCTTGTCGCTCCAGGCCGGTGCTTCGGCCCAGCGTTGCTGAAGCTCGCCGTCGACGAGCTGGAACTTGCAGTTGCCGCAGGCGCCCACATTGCATTCATAGGGAAAGGCAATGCCTGCGCGCAGCGCGGATCGGAGAATGGTGTCGTCGGGCGGGCAAGAAAATGTGACGTCGCCGCCTTCCAGGGTAATGCAATGAGTCAGTTCAGACATGGATCCACTATTCCCCTTCCGGGCAGGAAACAAGATTTATGGGCGCCGGTATCCCAGTCGGGTCGAGATACCTTCGGCGGCGTTGATCAATAGCGGAGTGAATCCGCGCAATGCTTTTTTGGTCAGACGTTGAGTCGGACCACCGACGCTGATGGCGGCTACAACCTGTCCGGTCAGATCGCGAACGGGCGCGGCAATGCCACGCATACCGGCTTCCGACTCTTCGTCGTCCATCGAAAAGCCTTCGACGCGAACCTGTTCGAGCACCTTGAGCAGGGCGGCCGAACTCGTATTGGTGTTCAGCGTGCGCGCCACGAGACCTTCCTTGATGACCCGGCCGACCACGTCGGGCGCGCTATGCGCGAGCAGGACGAGACCTTCGGACGTGCAGAAAGCGGGCTTGCGCACTCCGATGTATGACCGCACCCGGATGGCCTGATTGCTCTCGAGATTGAACAGATAAATGATGCTGGTGCCGTCGAGGATGGCGAGGTGAACAGTCTCATCGGTCTTCTCTCTCAATTCGTGAAGGAACGGCAGCGCCTGGGTGGACACGGTGAGGCGCCGGCGCACGAGCGCGCCGAGCGCGAACAGTTCGATCCCCAGCCGATAACGGCCATTCTCCAGGTTCTGCTCTAGCAGCCCCTCGGCAAGCAATGTCGTGGCAAGCCGGTGCGCGGTGCTCTTGGCGAGTTTCAGCCGCTTGGCGAGCGTGCTGATACCGATTTCCGGCTCTTCCTCCGAAAATGCCTTGAGCACGCGGACCGCCGCGGTGACCGATGACAGCCGCCCCTCTGCAGGACTTTCAACCGCCACTTCCTTCGGACGCGACGCCTCAGATGCATTCGTTGCCATAGACTTTACCTCAAAAGTTATTGAATGGAACATCGTTCCGCATACGAGAACATTGTGCAGTTTTTGACAGGATCTGTCCAGTAGCGGACGTGACTGCTCACGAAGACGAAAGTGTTGCGGCATGCCAAATGATATTCGCTCCACGGCGGCCTGGCGAATTGGCGAAAGGCCTCCCACAACCGCACGGCGCATGGCTCTGACTCGAAAATGGAAGTGCCGCTAGAAACGCTCTCAGGGCTTACCCTGGCTGAATATTTCTTGACACAGATCAATGGAGATTGCCAAATACCACCGCTCGCAAACAGGAACGACGTTCCGTATAAAGGAACGTCAGGCGAGCGGTGCGGAGCGATGCCGGCCGACGGGGACGGCGCGCGTCTAGCGTGGGTGGTGGCGGCGAGCGGTAGGGATGCCAGCTTGCGAACACCGTCTGACACAGGTTTGTTCGGCGCAGTTGCATCAAAAAAACACGAGGAGATAGCAGGATGCGAGCAGGACTGTTGGGGCTTTTCGCAGCACTGGGTTTGACCTTTACCGGTGCCGCGTATGCGCAAAGTAGTGTCACGCTGTTTGGCCTGATGGACAACGGCGTCAGCTATATCAGCAACGAGCACGGGCACGGCCTCGTCAAGGCCAATGACGGTGTGTTCACGCCGAACCTGTGGGGCATCAAGGGTATCGAGGATCTGGGCGGCGGACTCAGGGCGATCTTTCAGTTGACCGACCAGTTCTCGGTCAACACGGGCAGCATCACACCTGGTCAGCAACTGTTCTCGAAGACGTCGTATATCGGCTTGCAGGACGACCGCTACGGAACGTTCACGATGGGTAGCCAGTACGACTTCATGGCGATGTCGCTGTGGGCGTCGGGTATCGATACGGCCGACGACGGCGGCTTCTTCTTCGGCTTTCCGGCGGGCCCGTTCCAGCGTCTCGGCATTCCGAACAATCCCACTGGCGAACTCGACTGGGATCGCAGCGAGGGCACGGCGATCGCCAACACGGTCAAGTATCTGAGCCCGTCGTTGGGCGGTTTGACGGTCGGCGCCATGTATGGCTTCGGTAATGTGGCGGGGTCGGTCGGCACGGGCAATTCATCGAGCTTCGGGCTTGACTACCTGGTGGGCAATCTGAAGCTCGGTGCGGCCTATACCGATGTGAAGTATGTGGTCACGGGCGGCCCGCAGGTGAGCGTACGCAACTGGGGTGTGGGCGCCTTGTACACGTTCGACAACATCACGCTGCACGGACTGATCACGACCGTACACAACATGGGTAACGGTGCTGCCGCGGCTGAAATGTCAGGGGGCGTGCGCTGGCAATTCACACCGACCTGGATGTTGAGTGGCGAGTACATGTACCTGAAAGGCAATACGTTTCTCGACAACAATCACGCCAATCAGGTCGGCGCAACACTGTTCTATATCCTCTCGAAACGCACGACAGTCTACGTGAGTTCGATCTATCAGATCGCCAATGAAGGCGCTTCGGCGGAAATCAGCGGCATCACGGATACCGGTCCCGGTTCGAGCAGCAATAGCCAGACCGTGTTCCGCGTGGGTATTCACACGGTGTTCTGAGCGGTGGCTTGAAAAACCTCGCGCAACGCCTCTTTGGGTTGCGCGAGCTCGTCGCGTATTGCCCTGGTTTGAAGACGCCCGTGTCAGACCCGCAACGCCGCGCGCAACTTTTCCGGCGATAAAGGCAAATCCCTGAAGCGCTTTCCGGTCGCGTTGGCAATCGCATTCGCGAGTGCCGCTGACATAGGCCCTTGCGATGCTTCGCCAACGCCGAGAAACGGCGTGCCCGGCCGGTCGATCAGATCGACATCGAGCACTTTCGGCACGGAAGAAAAGCGCAGGATCGGATAGGCGCTCCAGTCGAAACTCGTGATGTTGTGCTCGTTGAAGGTCGTGGCTTCGAACAGCGTCCAACTGGCCGATTGCAGGATGCCGCCTTCGATCTGATTGCGCACGCCGTCGGGATTCACGATCTGCCCGCAATCGAGCGCGCTCGCGACGCGTTCTATCGTCACGTAACCGGTCTCGCGTTCGATCGAGATTTCGATGGCCAGTGCACAGTAGGCCATCAGGTTCTTGTACTTCGCGAAGGCGAAACCGACGCCACGCGACGGTGCGCCCGAGTGTGCGAGATGCGGCCAGCCGAAACGTTGCGCCGCGCGCTCGATCACGGCATGCGCGCGCGGATCGTCCAGATGCTTCAGCCGAAACGCGACCGGGTCGGTATGCGCAGCAAGCGCGAGTTCGTCGATGAAGCTTTCGATCGAAAAGATGTTGTGATACGCGCCGAGCGAACGCATCGCCGACACACGGATCGGCATGTCGGGCAAAAAATGATGCTGCACGTACAGGTTGGGCACGCGATACAACGGAATGCTGTTGCGGTCGCCACCGCCTTCCGGCATCGGAATCGGCTTCGGTGGCGCGGGCGTGAAGGGTTTCGAAAGGGACCATGTCGGCATGAAGCGCCCGGCATTTTCGATGCGGTTGTTATGCGTGTTGCTCCAGAGTTCGTACTTCCAGTCGACGATCTGCCCGTTCGCATCCAGCGACGCAGAAATGTTGCTCGACATCGCCGGTCCGAACGGCTCCCACGTGTGTTCCTGCTCGCGCATCCATTGCACGCGCACCGGTTTGCCCGGCACGGCGCGCGCGATCAGCGCGGCGTCGGCGGCGACATCGTCGGCACCGTTGTGTCCGTAGCAGCCGGAGCCTTCGACATGGATGCAGCGCACGCGCTCAGGCGGCATCGACAGCATCTCGGCCAGCCCTTTGCGCATTGGGAAGACACCTTGCGTGTGAGTCCAGACCGTCATCTGTCCATCGTTGAGCCACGCCACGGCGCACGACGGACCGATCGAACCGTGCGTCAGATACGGTTTGGTAAAGCGCGCGTGCAGTGTCTGCGCTGCGGGCGGCGCCGCGCCCTGCGTGTTGGCAACCGGGATTTCCTGCGCGGGCAGTTTCTCCAGCGTCTCGTGAATCGTCGCCTGTGCCGGTAGCGGCGGCCCGCTTTGCCATTGCGCGAGCTCCGTCAGCGCGCGCATGGCGGTGATGGCGCGCCATTCATCGTCGGCCACGACCGCGAGATAACTGCCGTCCTGCACGACGGCGATCACACCTGGCATCGACCGTACCGACGTCACATCTACCGGCTTCAACGTTGCACCGTACGACGGCGGCCGCACCACGCGCGCGTGCACCATGCCGGGCAGCTTCATATCCTGCACATAGCGCGGAGCGCCGGTTACCTTGCCCGGAATGTCGACACGGTGAAACGACTGACCAATCACCTTATACGTACTGGGATCTTTGGTCGGCACGCCGGGCTGGGCATTGCGATGCAGATTGACGCCGCTGACAGCTTCGCCGAATGTGAGACGACGGCCATCGGCGGCGACGATTTCGCCGTTGTGGGTCGTCAACGTGGCAACGTCCACGTTCAATCGAGCGGCCGCTGCCTCGAGCAGGAGCGCCCGTACCTGAGCCGTGGCGTTGGCGATTGCGGTGCCGCTGTCGGCCGTCGAATGGCTGCCTGCGGTGTAGCCTTCATCCGGCGTCGAGTGGGTGTCCGCGGTCACGAGCGTGATGTGTTCGGGCATCACGCCGAACTGTTCGGCGGCGATCTGCATGAATGCAGTGCGAATGCCGGTGCCGAGTTCCGCCTTGCCGGTAAACACGCTGATGCGGCCCGTCTCATCGATCTTGACCCACGCGTCGAGCATCGGGGCTGTTTTCAGACTGCCCGGCAGGCTCGGCGCGGACGCGGTGAAGGTGCCGGCTTCGGTGGTGGTGGTCTGCGCGAGCGCGCGCGCCGCAGGCAGCAGCGTGAAGCCGACCATCACGCTGCCCGCCGCGAGAAAGCGGCGGCGGCTGACGCTGTCGGGTGCGGTGGATGCGTCGTTGCTCATGCGTGTTGCCCCGCTTCACGGATCGCGGCGAGTATCCGCATATGCGTGCCGCAGCGGCACAGGTTCGGCTCCATGTGTGCGCGGATCTGTTCGTCGGTGGGTGAGGGCACCCGTTCGAGCAGCGCCTGAGCCCGCATCACCATGCCGGCGATGCAGTAGCCGCACTGCGCTGCCTGCCTGTCGATAAACGCCTGTTGCAGCTTGCCGGGCTTGTCCACGGTACCAAGTCCTTCGATCGTGCGTACGGGACGTGTGCCGACCGCTGCGACGGGCAACAGACACGAGAACACCGGCTCGTCGCCGACGATCACCGTGCACGCACCGCATTGGCCGAGACCGCAGCCAAACTTGGCGCCGTGCAGGCCGAGCTGGTTGCGCAAGGCGTAGAGCAGCGGCGTCGATGGATCGATGTCGAGCTGATGCGGTACGCCATTCACGACGAGTGTCATCATGGTTCGCTGGTCTCCTGGCGCAGTTTCTCGACGTTGGCTGCGTCGAGGTTCCATGCGGGTTGGCTGCTGAAGTTGGCACGCAGGTACGCGGCGAGATCGGCAATCTGCGCGTCGGTCAGCGTGCCGGCGAAGGCCGGCATGTACGGGCCGCGCGTGCCGCGTTCGTTAGGAATCCCGTCGAGAATCAGCCGCAGGGCATTGCGTGGGTCTTGCGCGTTGACAGCTGTGCTCAGCGCGAGCGATGGCCGGTCGCCAAAGGTCGTCATCGGCGCATGGGCTGCGTGACATGATGCGCACGTGGCGCTAAAGAGCACGGCGCCATTTTGCACGTGTATGGTGTCGGCCGGGGTGGTTTGCGTTTGCGCTTGTGCTTCTTGCGGTGCCGCGTCTGTTGATGCTGTAGCGCTTGCTGTCTGCAGCGAGAGCAGATAGGTGGCCATGGCGTCGACGTCGGCATCGGAAGCATCCGCTAGCGACTGCGTGACCGGCCGCATTGGCCCAGCCGACGCGCCATGTTGATCGGCTAGGCCGGTACGGAGATACGCGGTCAACTGATCGTGTGTCCACGGCTTAGGCGCGCGCAGCAAAGTGGTCAGCGCGGGTGCTTGCCAGCCTTCGATCACGTTTCCGTCGAATGCCTCATCGCGCTTTTCGGCTCCGAGCAGATTCATCGGCGTGTGGCACGCTGCGCAATGCGCTGGCCCATCGATCAGATATCGGCCGCGCAATAGCTGTTCTTCGTGCGATGCGGTTGGCGTCGAGGTTGACGTTGCTGCAGCAGCAAAGGACGCGCCATCCGGTTCGACGCCTCGGTTAAGGAAGAACAGGTTCCATACCGCGATCAACGGACGAAAGCCAAGCGGAAACATCAGACGGTTGGCAGGCGCGGTGGCCTGCACCGCATCGCGCGACATCAGATACGCGTAGACCGCGGCGATGTCGGCATCCGTCATATGTGTGAAGTGCGGGTACGGAAAGGCTGGATAGAGCAGATGACCGTCGCGGGAGACACCGCGCCGCATCGCCTGCTTGAAGTCGTCGAGGGACCAGGCGCCGATGCCGGTCTGGCGGTCGGGCGTGATGTTGGTGGAATAGATCACACCGAACGGCGTATCGAGCGGACGGCCGCCCGCGAAGGGCGCATCATGCTTCGCGGTATGACACACGACGCAGTCGCCGATCGCAGCCAGTTCCGCGCCGCGTTTAAGCGTGGCCGTTTCATCGGCCGCCGGCGATGCTATGGGCGCTTCCGCGACAGCCGTTGCCGCGAAGAGCGGATGCACGAACCAACACGACGTCGCCGCGACGAACGCGGTGCACGCCAACACGCACAGCCATGCCGACAACCCGATCGACCTCGTCTTCATTGCGTCTCTGTCGTTATGTTCGACCCGTCGGCATGTATAGCACATACACCGCGCACAAATAACATCATCGCGTGCGGTTCGGACTTTTGACACCGATGATGGCACGAGAATGGCGCGCAGGTAACGCGAAGGTGACATACGCCAGGCGATCGACCTGCAGCCGATAGGATTATCATCTCGCTGCGGACGCTATCCGCTGCGAGCACGAAGCGTCGCGACCTGATTTCTCTGAACAGATATGAGTTCATCCTCCACAAGCGATCCCTCCAGCACGCGCGATGACTTGTCGACAGCGCATCCGGACCACGCAGCACGATTCACGGACGCGCTCGCGAAGGTGACGCCGCTGCTCGAGATGGAGCCGCCGTTAGCGGAGCACCAGCTTGCTGAGGCGTTGCAGATCGCAGCGGTCAGTTCGCTCGGTCTGGGCCGGTTCGACGATGCCGAGTCGTATTGGCGCCGTTCGATCGCTGCGAACCCAGGCTTCGCGGATGCGTACTTAAACCTCGCCACGCTGCTGAAGAAGCTAAACCGCTTGCCTGAGATGGAGGCACTGTTTCGGCAATTGCTGCATGTCCGTCCCCATCTCGCGGATGTCCACAACCAGCTTGGTTCGTTGCTACAGGACCAGGGGCGCTTCTCCGAAGCTGAGGCGGCTTATCGGCAGGCGGCGCTGCTTCGCCCTGACCGCGTCGAATTTCATTACAACCTGGGCGTCGTGCTGAGGCCGCTTGGCCGTTGGCGCGAAGCTGCACAAGCGTATCAACGGGCAGTCGAAACGAACCGGGGCTTTGTCATGGGCTACAGCAACCTCGGCAATGTATTGAAGGAGCTGGGCCGCCTGCCGGAAGCCGAGGATGCCTACCGCGATGCACTTGCTATCCGCGGCGATTATCACGTTGCGAAGTTTGCCTTGGCCACACTGCTGATCAGCATGGGACGCTTCGAAGAAGGATGGCAGCTATACGAGGAGCGTCACGAGGACCCCAACTCCATCCAGCACAGGACGCAGAAGATCATTGGCCGTCCGCGCTGGCGTGGCGAAGCATTGGCGGGAAAAAGGCTGCTGGTCTGGCAGGAAGGTGGTCTTGGCGATGCGATTCACTTTGGGCGCTACTTTTCGCTGCTGAAGGCGCAAGGAGCGGCGGAGGTCGCGTTTGTCTGCGGGCCGGCGCTGCAGCGGCTCTTCGCGAGGGCTGAGGGCGTCGATGCGGTGCTGAGTCACGAAGCGGGACGGGCCAAGGCGGCGCGTTACGACTACTGGACGAGTCCCTTGAGCGCGCCGCTGTATCTGGGTACGACGCTTGAAACTATTCCGTCTCCTATGCGGCTGAAGCCGGACCCGTCCCTCGTCGAATCCTGGCGTGTGCGCCTCGCGGGGCTGCCGCCGGGTCGAAGGATTGGTCTCGTATGGAAAGGCAACGCCAAACATCAGAACGATGCGCACCGCTCGCTGCGATCGCTTGCGATGCTGGCTTCGCTCTGGAGTGTGCCGGGAATCAGTTTCGTGAGTCTGCAGAAGGGGGAGGGCGAGGATGAAGCTGCCGCACCACCGGTCGACCAACCCCTGTCGCATCTCGGCTCCGAGATCGCGGATATGGCCGACACCGCCGCGATCGTCGCGCAACTCGATCTTGTGATCTGCGTGGATACGTCGATCGCGCATCTCGCGGCATCAGCGGGAACGCCTTGCTGGGTGATGCTGCCGGCAGAGGAGGTCGACTGGCGCTGGATGCACGAACGCAGTGACTCGCCCTGGTATCCCGGGACGATTCGTCTGTTCCGCCAACCTTTGGACGGACAGTGGCCCGCGGTTATCGAACAGGTGCGGCAAGCGTGTGCGGAGCGGTTCCCGGAATATGACCTCAGTCGAACTTTGTCAGGTCCTGGAAAATGAGTTGTGCCCACGTATTACCGCGAGCCTGAACGAGCAGACCGCCTTCGCCGATCTTGCCAAGCTCGATGGGGGCGAAGCCCAGGCGATCGACCAGGGCCGCCACCGAGGTGCTCGCGTCGTCGTGATCGCTGGAGATGAACACGACCCGCCGGCCGCCTTGCCGTGTCGTCGCCCCTTGGGCCAGGGTGGCAGCAGGCAGATGGTTGAAGGCCTTCACCACCTTCGCTCCGGGAAACGACTTCGCCACCGCAGCGCTCGACGGCAACCCGCCAAGTTCCTCGGGAGGCACGCCGTACGCGTTCATTGCGTCGATTACGATCTTCCCTTCCCAGTTGGCGGCAGCCCGCCCGATGTCCCGGTGATTGCCGAAGGGCACGGCCAGGATGACGACGTCCGCCTTGACCGCGTCCTCGATTCACTGGGGCACGAGTAACGGACCGATCTTCGCCGCGAGCGCATCGACCGGTCGTCTCCCTGCCACGATTACTTCGATGTCCTGATGGGAAAATGCCTGGGCGATGGCCGTGCCGATCTTGCCAAGCCCGATGATTGCGTAGCTCATTGAAATCTCCTTGATGTATCGAAGCGCCCTGGCGGCGCTTCTCTGGTGTCAGACCTGACCGATCCCGCCATCGGCCATCAGATCCGAACCCGTCACGTAAGAACTCTGATCGGACGCGAGGAATAGAGCCGCGCTGGCAATTTCCTCGGCCTGGGCGAGTCGACCGAGCGGGATCATGCCCTGGTACATCTTCACGAGATTCTCGCGAGTGTCCGACTGCGAATCGAGAATCGGAGTGTCGGTAGCGCCGGGGCTGAGCATGTTGACGCGGATGCCGCGATCCTTGAATTCCGCAGCCCAGGTGCGGGCATAGGAACGCAATGCCGCCTTGGTCGCCGCGTAAGCGGTGTGGCCAGGAATACCCATCTGATGCATGGCTGACGAGACCAGAATGATCGATCCGCTGCCTGTCATCATCGGCAACAGCTTCTGCACCATGAAGACGGGGCCGCGGGCCATGAGGTTGAACGCCTTGTCGAAATGCTCGGGCGTGAGGGTGTCGATCGGAGCCTGCTCCGTAAAGCCCGCGTTCGACACGATGATGTCGACGACACCCTTTCCTTCTTTGACTGCCGCAGCGACACGGTCGAGGTCATCGAGATTCGCAGCGTCGGCCTTGATAGCCGTCACGTTGCGACCGATCAGTCTGGCGGCCTCGTCGAGCTGCGCCTGCCGACGGCCGAAGATAAACACGTGAGCGCCTTCAGCGACAAAGCGCCTGGCCGTCGCCAGACCGATACCGGTCGTTGCGCCGCTAATGACGGCGATCTTGCCTGCAAGTGTGGACATCGGAACCTTCTGCCTGTTCGTGATTGACAGGTTCATGGTAATTGTCATCGCCGGCGATGATAATCCGCCGATTTCCCATAAGATCCATTCTCAGAGAGAATGGGTTAAACGGGAGAGATGCAATGGACCGGTTTCACGAATTGAACGCCTTCATCGCTGTTGTCGAAGCGGGAGGCTTTTCCGCCGCGGCGCGTCGAACGGGCGAATCGCAGTCCGCCATCAGTAAGGCTATCGGTGCGCTCGAAAAGCGCCTCGGCGTGATGTTGTTCAACCGCAGCACACGCAGCGTGACGCTGACGGACCAGGGGCAGAGATACTACGATCGGACCAAGCCGCTGGTCGACGAGATGGATGAAGCCGATAGCGAACTGACCAGCAGCACGCTCAATGCATCCGGCCTGATCAGGATCGCCGCGTCCGGAACTTTCGGACGTTTACATATTCTTCCGCTTATCCCCGACCTGCTGGCGCTGAACCCGGGCCTTCAGGTCGATCTGATTCTTTCGGACTTCGTACGAGATATGGTGGAAGACCGGATCGATCTGGCGATTCGTGTGGGCCCGGTCGACGACCCTGATGCGGTGGTCAGGCGCGTGGCCAGCACTCCGCTCGTATGCGTCGGCTCCCGTCGTTACTTCGAGCAACACGGAATGCCGAAGACCCCCGCCGAGCTCGTCGATCACAATTGCCTCTTATATGGAGGCCTGATCGAATCGGCGAACTGGCCGTTCGTCGGGCCGCAAGGCCGGTTCAGTGTGGCCGTCCGTGGAAATCTCTCGTCCAACAGTGTCGAAACGATTCGCTCGGGTGTGCTGGCCGGGGTTGGAATTGGCCTGTTCGCCAAAGTCTCTCTTGCCGATGAGCTCCTGGATCCGGACGTGATCACCATTTTCGACGAATTTATAAGCGATGTCCGGGATGTGAGCCTCATCTGGCCGAAGCGTCGATTTGTGCCTGCACGCGTGCGTCGAGCGACTGATTTTTTTGCTGCGGCTTTGGCGGAGCGACTTTAGACCAATGGAACCAGCCGGAGCGCGGGGTGTCGTCTCTGCGGATGTGGGCAGTCGCGATGGACGTTGGATTGCCGCGCACTGGCTTGTCACAAACGATTTTTGGTCGCTTAGCCTTCACGCAACATCGAATTGTCTTCCTCCAACAGACCATGACCGGAGAGCAGGGTATCCATGACAGTGATCGCGCAACTTTCAGATATTCATGTTCGACCGCGAGGAATGCTCTACCAGGATCTCGTAGACTCCAATGCGATGTTCGCGCGCGCGATCGAGACGCTCAACCGGCTGCATCCCGTTCCGGACCTCGTGCTGATTACTGGTGATCTGACGGACGAGGGATCTCCCGAAGAATATGAGGCGCTGCGTGAATTGCTCGCGCCGTTAAAGCATGCGTTTGCCGTCATGCCCGGCAATCACGATGACCGGGACCATTTGCGCGCCGCCTTCGACGATCACTTGTGGTTGCCTGCCGAAGGCGAGCTTCACTTTGGCATCGACGTGGACGCAGTGCGGATTCTCGCGCTCGACACGAGCGTGCCGGGTCTCCACCACGGTGAACTAAGCCACGCGTCGCTCACGTGGCTCGAACGGGAACTTGCTGGAAACTTGCATAGACCGGTCGTCATCGCGATGCATCATCCGCCGTTCATCACCGGCATACCGTATCTCGATCAGTACGGCCTGCGAAATGTTGGCGCCTTCGCCGAGCTCGTGTCTCGGTACGGCAATATCGACCGTATCGTCGCAGGCCACGTTCACCGCTCGATGCAGACGCGCGTCGGATCTGTGCCCGTATTGACGTGTCCGAGCACGACGACGCAGATCGCGCTGCGCGTCGAACCGGACGCCGAGCCGGCGTCCTATCTTGAACCGCCTGCATTTATGTTGCATCGCTGGGCAGGCCCGGCGGGCTCCGTGGTTTCGCACTTGTGCTACATCGGGCGCTTTGAGGGACCGCTGCCGTTTGCCTAGACTTCACTAAAAGGACGGCCCCCCACTGGCCGCCTGGCATGTAGGTGCCAGTAACCTTCAGTTTCGGGCTTGAGAACTCCGTGCACATCGAACTCGACGAATACATACCTCACACATGTCCTTGCCAACCCCGACGCTGCATACCGCCCGCCTGCTATTGCGCCCGGACGCTATCTTCGCGCTGCAAAGCAGCCCGCGCGTGCTACGTTACTGGGACGCGCCGGCCTGGAAGAATCGCGCACAAGCGGAGCGCTTTATCGCCGGTTGCAGGCAGATTGAGCAGGAAGGCACCGGCGCGCGGCTGGCCATCGAGAGGGCCGCCGACGGTGTGTTCATCGGCTGGTGCTCTCTGGGCAAATGGGATCCGGTCTATCGCAGCGCGAAGATGGGCTATTGCCTCGATGACGTGGCATGGGGCCAGGGCTTCGCCACTGAAGCAGCGAACGCTTTGTTGCAATGGGCCTTCGAGACGCTGGACCTGAACCGTGTTCAGGCCGAGACCGATACGCGCAACACGGCATCGGGCCGCGTGCTAGAGAAACTCGGGTTCGTGCACGAAGGCACGCTGCGTGAAGATTGCATCGTGGACGGCGAGGTGTCGGATTCCTCGGTGTATGGGCTTCTCAAACGGGAATGGAAGCCGTTGCCTCGCCGCTGAAGCGTCGCCGCAAAAGCGACCGCCTCAGCCCCCAGCTCTTGACGCACCCGCCGGATTAAACATGGACATCCGGCTCACCATCCACTTCAGCACTTCATCTGCCGCGGCACTCAACGGCCGCCCGCCCCGGATCAGCAAACGAGCCTTCGCCGATGCAAACAGCGGGTGATCGATCGGCAACGCAACCAGCTCGCCGCTGGCGATTTCACGCATTGCCGCGAATCCCCCAATCAGCGTCGCGCCATTGCCTTTCTTGACGAAGCGCTTCATCACCGCCAGCGAGTTGGTGGAAACCGTTGCCCGGATGGGGATATTTTCGGCGAACGCGAGCATTTGCACGGCCTGGCCCAGTCCGTACGCGGGCGGCATCAGCGCGAGTGGACACTGAAGCATTTCGCTGACGCTCACGGGTCCGCCACGCAGCGCGAGCGGATGGCCGGCGTGGACCAGCAACTCCACCCGCTGTGACGACGTCGCACGATACTCGATGTCCGGATGCGTCGGCGGGTTGTAAGCCAGCCCGATGTGCGCGCGGCTTTCCACCACTTCGCCGACCACATCGTTGACGGGCAGCGCGTCGACCGTGATGTCGAGCTGCGGATACTGCGCGCAGAAGTCGGTGAGCACTTCGTCCATCAGGCCGTCGATATACCCTTCGCTTATTGCGAGCCGCACATGGCCTTGCTGCAAGCCCTGAAGTGCTTGTAACCGCTGTTCGAACTGCTCCTGCTGCGCCTGGCAGCCACGCCAGAACTCGACCAGATGCAGCGCCGCTTCGGTTGGCGCGACGCCGCGAGCACGGCGCTCGAACAGCGGTGCGCCGATTTCCTCCTCCAGCAGCCTGATCTGCCGCGTAATCACCGAAGCCGCCGTATTCAGCCGGTCCGCGGCGCCGCGGATCGAGCCGTGGGTCAGCACTTCATGGAAGTAGCGTAGCCGGCGCTGATTGATCTCTCGCATTGTCGGGTCCTTTCCTGACTGTTGCCCATTGAGCAACGTTACTTCACATTAGTTGCTCTTGCTATCCCGTTTTTGGCTGCCGACCATGATTCGGTGCCTCAGCCGTCCCCTACGACCCTTCTCCGGAGATCGTCCGTGTCCGCCATTCCATCGAATCCGAGCGCAGACCAGACCACGGCGCTCTACAGCAGGCTCAATCTGCGTCTGCTGCCGTTTCTGCTGATCTGCTACCTGTTTGCCTGTCTCGACCGCCTCAACATCGGCTTTGCGAAACTGCAGATGCAGACCGATCTGAACTTTTCGGACGCGGTCTATGGCGTCGCCGCGGGCATCTTCTTCCTCGGCTATGTGCTGTTCGAAGTGCCGAGCAACCTGTTGCTGCCGAAACTGGGCGCGCGTAAAACGATCAGCCGCATTCTGGTGCTGTGGGGCCTTACATCCGCATCGATGCTGTTCGTCCACAACGTGCCGATGTTCTACGGGTTGCGGTTTCTGCTTGGCGTATTCGAAGCCGGCTTCGCGCCGGGGATGATTTTTTACCTGACCTACTGGTACGGCGAGGAGCGCATGGCGCGCGCGATCGCGACCGTGATGATTGCCGGCCCGCTCAGCGGCGTAGTGGGTGGGCCGTTGTCGGCGTGGACCATGACGACCTTCGCCGGCGCGTTCGGGCTCGCCGGCTGGCAATGGATGTTTCTCGTCGAAGGCTTGCCTTGCATCGTGCTCGGTGTGGTGGCGTGGTTCTTCCTGGTCGACCGGCCGGGCGATGCGAAGTGGCTGTCGGCGGAAGAGAAGAGGGCGCATACCGCAAGCCTGGGTACGCCCGCCGCCGCGCATCATTCATTCGCTCAGGTGGCTCGCGACCCCCGTGTGTACCTGATGGCGCTGGGCTATTTCTGCGTGATCTGCGGCATCTATACGGTCAACTTCTGGTTGCCGACCATCATCAAGGCCGACAAGGTGACGGACACCATGCAGATCGGCCTGTACTCGGCGATTCCCTACATTGCTGCCGTGATCGGCATGTATTTAGGAGGACGTAGCTCGGATCGCTATCGCGAACGCCGCTGGCACAGCGCGGTGCCGGCGCTTGTCGCGGCGATCTCACTGGCTATCGCGACGCTGGCGAGCGGTCAGCTTGCGTTGTCGCTCATTTTCATGACCATCGCCACGGCGGCGATGTGGGTCTCCTACACGGTTTTCTGGGCCATTCCGTCCGACTATCTGAAAGGCGATGTCGCCGCGGGCGGTATTGCCTTGATCAATACGATCGGCTTGCTCGGCGGCTTTTTGAGCCCGACCATCATCGGCTGGGCCAAGACCGCGACCGGCAGCCTGCAGGCTGGCCTGTATGTGATGGTCGCGTTGCTGGCGCTCGGCGCGGGCCTGCTGCTGGCGATCCGCTTGCCGTCGCGCACGGAGGTCGTCGCTCAGCGTGCCCGGGCCTGATCCCTTGCACACGCTGGTGCGCTGTCTTTAATGGAGAGTACGAACTTGGCATACAAGATCCTGATTGCTGGCTTCCAGCACGAAACCAACACGTTTGCGCCGTCCCCGGCGACCTACGAAAGCTTCGTACGTGGCGAGGGTCATCCGCCGATGGCGCGAGGCGACGCTGTGCTCGCGATACGCGATGTCAACCTGCCGATCGGCGGCTTTATCCAGGCCAGCGAGCGGCAAGGGCACACGCTGCTGCCCATCATCTGGACCGCCGCGAGTCCTTCCGCGCAGGTGACGGAAGACGCCTATGAACGCATCGTCGGTGAGATCGTGGCGGCAGCGGGCGAGGGCGGCTTCGACGCGATCTACCTCGACTTGCATGGTGCGATGGTGGCGCAGCATGTGGACGACGGCGAAGGCGAACTGCTCGCACGCATCCGTGCCAAGGTCGGTCCGTCTGTGCCGGTCGTCGCTTCGCTCGACCTTCATGCGAACGTGACCGAGCGCATGCTTGCCAGCGCCGATGCGCTCGTCGCCTACCGGACTTATCCGCATGTCGACATGGCCGACACGGGCGCGCGGGCCGAGCGCCTGCTGGTGCGCTTGCTCGACGAGCGCAAGCCACTTGCACGAGCCGCCCGTCGTCTGCCGTTCCTGATTCCGATCAATGGCATGTGCACGATGCTCGAACCGGCTCGCTCGATGTACGAAGCGCTCGGCACGCTGGAGCAGGGACCGGTCGTCTCGCTGTCGTTCGCGCCGGGCTTTCCCGCCGCTGATTTTCCGGAATGCGGGCCTGTCATCTGGGGCTATGGTGAGGAGGCCTCAGCGATGCGCGACGCTGTCGATTCGTTGTACGACACGATGCTGCGCAACGAAGCGCAATGGGCGGTGCCGTTCCTGTCTCCCGACGCTGCCGTGGCTGAAGCGATCCGCCTCAGTGCAACGGTGCAGAAGCCCGTGGTGATCGCGGACACGCAGGATAACCCCGGCGCCGGCGCCGATTCGAACACGACCGGCATGCTGCGCGCGCTGCTCGACAACGGCGCACAGGATGCCGCGCTCGGCCTGATCTGGGACCCTGAGGCGGCCGCGCAGGCACACGCAGCGGGCGTGGGCGCAACGCTGGAGCTGGCGCTGGGAGGCCGCTCGGGAACGCCGGGCGATGCGCCTTTCATTGGCACATTCGAAGTCGTCGCGCTTTCCGACGGCCGCTGCCGCTACGATGGTCCGATGATGCACGGCATGCAGGTAGAGCTGGGCCCGGTGGCCTGCCTGAAGATAGGGGGCGTGCGCATCGCCGTGAGTTCGACCAAGGCGCAGATGCTCGATCGCAATCTCTATCGGGTCGCGGGTATCGAACCGGAGCAAATGAAAATACTGGTGAACAAGAGCTCCGTGCATTTTCGGGCCGACTTCCAGCCGATCGCGCACACGGTGCTGGTCGCGAAGGCGCCGGGTCCAATGACGGCAGATCCCGCCGACTTGCCATGGAAGCGGCTCGCGCGAGGTATCAGGATTCGGCCTATGGGAAAGTCGTTTGGCAGCTGAGGGCGCCTTGAGCCTATGCTCTCGCCGCAACCAGCGTGTGCATCGGAGGCACGGTCGCCTCCGAGCAGAGAAACTCGATTAACGCGTCGAGCTTGCGATGCCGGCGCGTCGGTCCGCGCCGCAGAACGAAGCACCACGACGCCGGCCGGGAGCGGTCGGGAAACAGCCGCACCACACGTCCGCTGCGCAATTCCGCGTCGATCAGCGGCGAGCGCCCAAGCGCGAGTCCCGCACCGCCGACGGCAGCACTCAGCACCTGACTGAAGCTGCTATAGCGGACGATTTTGGTTTCGAAATCGCCAGGCAGCCCGAACTCCGCTGACCAGTTGCGCCAATCGATCTCAGGGAAATCCTCGTGCGTTTCCTGCAGCAGACGGCAACGGCAAACTCTCGTGGAGGCGAACTCATACAGATCGGGACTGCAGACCGGAAACACCTCTTCGCGGAACAGCACGATGTCATCGGGACGTAGGGCGCGTTCGGATACGTGCAGGATGGCGAGGTCGATGCTGTGGCGGGCGAATTCTGGTTCGCCATCCTGAATGATGGCGTTCAGCGGGGCATCAGGATGGCTGGAAGAAAACTCGGCGAGACGGCGCGCCAGCCACATTGTCGAAAACGATGCGTTAGCAGAGACGGTCAGTCGTCTGGAGACCCCCTTGATCTGCGAACAGGCGTCCTCGAGCAGCGCCAGTGCGTTGCTGACCGAGGGCATCAGGTTCGAACCTGCCGGTGTCAGGCGAATTCCCCCCAGCCCCGTGCTGCGTTCGAGCAGACGGGTGCCCAGCGATTCTTCCAGGCTGCGGATCTGGTGGCTCACGG
The DNA here is from genome assembly GCF_050436645.1 of Paraburkholderia sp. GAS33. Taxonomy (NCBI): domain Bacteria; kingdom Pseudomonadati; phylum Pseudomonadota; class Betaproteobacteria; order Burkholderiales; family Burkholderiaceae; genus Paraburkholderia; species Paraburkholderia sp. GAS33. The sequence goes on along the minus strand of NZ_JBNDMP010000004.1, from coordinate 531,724 downwards.
CGCTGGTCGACACGCTCAGTTCGACCGCCGCGCGGGCAAAGCCGCCGAGCCGAACCGCCGCCTCGAACGCACGCAACGCCGACAGTGGAGGGATATTGGACATAGGAGGGTATTGTAGGATATTCAACACCCCTTGAAAAACCATCTTTTGCCTGCCGGTCCGGCGCTTGGTAACGTCGCATAAACCCGAATATAAAAAGCAACGTTGCGCTGAACCGACCGGAGAAACGGATGTATTTCGATAGCAGGTTATGGATGATGATGGCGGGGCTGCGGTTACGCGTGGCCGGCGCGGTGGTGCTGGGCTTGCTCGCTATGGGCTTTGGCGTGATGCGCTTCGTCTTTCTCGGCCGGGTTCTCGCGCTCGCGTTCAAAGGTGCACCACTGCAACAGATTGCGCTCGCCGCAGCCGCTACGGTGGCCTGCATGCTGCTGCGGGCCGCACTCGATCATCGCCGCGTCGTGCTGGCCCAGGGCACGGCTGGACGAGTGCAGTCGGTGCTGCGCGCACGCCTGTTCGACCGCATCGCCGAGCTTGGCCCCGCCTGGTTCGGCGCCGAACGCACCGGTGGCGTGATGCTTGCCGTCATCGACGGCGTGGAGCAGTTGCAGACTTTCTTCGGCGCTTATGTGCCGCAACTCGTTATCGCAGCTTGCGCGCCGGTGGTGATCTTCGCGGTGCTGGCCTGGTGGGACGTGCCCACCGCCGCCGTGCTGCTGGTCGCCGCGCTCGCGACGCTCGCACTGCCGATGCTGGTCCACAACGCCGACAAGCGCGCGGCCATCGCTCGCGCGGCGGCGTTCAAGGCGTTCGGCGAAGAGTTCCTCGATGCGGTGCAAGGTCTGCCCACACTCAAGGCATTCGGCCAGAGCGGTGCCTTCGCGCAAAAGCTCGCGGGTCACGCGCGAGCCTTGTCCGGAAGCACGTTCTGGGTGCTCGCCCTGGGTCTGCTGACCCGCTTCTTTACCGATCTCGGCACCGGGCTGGGCGCGGCGGCTGCCATCGCGGTAGGCGCCTGGCGGGTGCGTCACGGCGAGATGAGCCTTGAAGCCTTGCTGATCATCCTGATGGCCGGCACGGAGATCTTCCGTCCGCTGCGCGATCTGCGGTCGGTGCTGCACTCGGGCATGATCGGACAGTCGGCGGCGAACGCTATCCACACGTTGCTGGAGGCCCGTAGCGATGCTCCGGCTGCGCTCGGCGCGCAGGTCCCGGACCTGACGCCCAGCATTGCATTCGACAGCGTCGGCTTTGCCTATCCGGGCCGCCGAGCCGATGCCCACGCCGGGCTGAGCTTTACGATTGCCGCCGGCGAAACGGTGGGCATCGTCGGGCCGAGCGGGGCGGGGAAATCGACCATCCTGCGCCTGCTGTTACGCCAGCACGATGCACAGGCCGGCACAATCAGCATCGGCGGTCACGACATTCGCACGCTGAATCCCGACCAGGTGCGCGGCATGATTGCGATCGTCGCTCAGGACACCACGCTGTTCGACGGCACGATCGCCGATAACCTGCGGCTCGGCCGGCACGATGCCAGCGACGCGGACATGATCGCCGCAGCGACTGCGGCCAATATCCACGACTTCATTAGCGCGCTACCCGACGGTTACGCGACGCGCATCGGAGAGCACGGCGCCACCCTCTCCGGCGGACAGCGCCAGCGCATCGCGATTGCCCGGGCGTTGCTGCGCGACGCGCCGATCCTCGTACTCGACGAGGCGCTTTCCGCAGTCGATGCGGAGAACGAAGCGGTCATCCAGCAAGCGCTCGACCGCTTGATGCGCGGTCGCACGACGCTGATTCTCGCGCACCGGTTGTCGAGCGTGATCGGCGCCGACCGGATTCTCGTGCTGGAGCAGGGGCGCGTGGTGCAGAGCGGCACGCATGCCGAGTTGATCGATCGTCCGGGGGCGTATCGCCGTCTGATGGGACCGCAGGTCTCAGCGAGAGGCGAAGCGCCGGCTGTGATCGAGCGGGTACGGACCGCGGCAGTTTCGTCGGGGCCGCAAGTGCGAGCGCTCGCCGAGGATGCCGCGGCGATCGGTTGGGGCGATACATTGCGGACCTTGTTGCGCTTCGTTCGACCATGGCGCACGAAGCTGACGCTGACCGTGCTGTGCGGCATCGGCCGTGTCCTGAGCTTCATCGGGGTTGGCGTGCTGGCTGCGCTGGTTGTGGCCGGCGTCTCTTCGGGGCGGCCAGTCCTCGCGTTGACCATCGGACTGCTAATTGCTGCGCCAGTTGCGGCGACGCTTCACTGGCTGGAATCCTGGCTCGCCCATGACATGGCTTATCGTCTGCTGGCGGAAATGCGCATTGCCTTGTTTGCGAAGCTGGAGCGTCTCGCGCCCGCGTATCTGCTGCGTCGCCGTTCCGGCGACCTGGTGGCGCTGGCCACTCAGGACGTGGAGACCGTCGAATATTTCTATGCCCATACCGTGGCACCGGCATTCGTCGCAGTGTTGATTCCCGCTGGCGTGCTCGCATTGCTCGCATGGGCGGCCTGGCCGCTCGCGCTCGTGCTGCTGCCTTTCCTTGCGTGGGCCGGTCTCACTCCGGTCTTCGCGCGCAGCAAGATCGACCGTCTCGGTGGCGAGGCACGCGCTGCATTAGGACAGCTTGGCGCGCATCTCACGGAGACGATCCAGGGCCTCGCCGAACTCGCCGCTTTCCAGGCCACGGGGCGCCGCCGCGCAGTGTTTCTCGCGGACCTTCAGGCTTACCAGAAACAGCGCTCCGCTCTGCTTGACGATCTGTCGCGTCAGAGCGCCGCGCTGGAAATCGCGACCGGCCTCGGTGGACTCGCCGTGGCCTTGCTGGGCGCCGTGCTTGCTTCGCGCGGCTGGTTTGCCCACGAGTGGCTGCCGTTGCTGGTGCTGGTAGCCGTGGCCGCCTTCATGCCTGTCGCCGAGATCGGTCAGGTGGCGCGTCAGTTGGCCGATACGATCGCCTCCACGCGCCGCTTGCATGTAGTCGAAAGCGAGAACGAACCGGTGACCGACGGCGACCTCCCGGTGCCGGCGAACCCGCCCATCCACATCGAAGCGTTGACGTTCTCGTACCCGGGACGCAGCGTGCCGGCGCTGGACCGCGTGAGCTTCGCCGTACGTCCGGGCAGCACTGTGGCGCTGGTGGGTGCATCGGGGGCAGGCAAGTCGACGGTAGCGAATCTGCTGTTGCGTTTCTGGGATCCGCAGCAAGGCGCAATCAAGCTGGGCGGCACCGATTTACGCCAGCTGCGCCTTGACGATCTGCGCAGCCACATTGCGCTGGTGGCGCAGGACACCTATCTGTTCAACGACACGCTGGAGGCGAACATCCGTCTCGCGGGACGCGACGTATCCGACGAGGATGTGCGCCGCGCACTGGATCGGGCAGCGCTGAGCGAGTTCGTGGACCGCTTGCCGGAGGGACTTGCAACCCGGGTGGGCGAACGCGGCGTGCAGCTGTCTGGCGGTCAACGTCAGCGGGTGGCGATTGCGCGGGCATTCCTCAAGGACGCGCCGATCCTGATCATGGACGAGGCGACTTCGCATCTGGACACGATCAGCGAGCAGCAGATCCGCGCGGCGCTGGAAGAGCTGATGGCGCACCGTACCTCCATCATCATCGCGCATCGTCTGTCGACCATTCAGAACGCGGACACCATTCTCGTGATGGATGGCGGACGCGTGGTCGAGGCCGGTAGTCATGACGAACTGCTGGCTGCGCGCGGTGCCTATGCAAGGCTCGTCGCGCACCAGTCGGGCGTGGTGGCCGCTTAATTGGACGTATGCGCTGGCATCAGGATGCCAGTACAGCGGTGTAGGGCGGTGGCCAGCGACGCGCGCCCGCAAACGGGCGCGCGTCCGGCCTTAATGCGTTATAGATACCTTGAAGGCAGACTCGTAAGTCAACTGGACGTGCTCGTGGCGCGCCAATGAATTCATCACGGTGACGAGATCCGGCTGGCTCACCTTCACGGACTGCGCCGTGCCGGTCCGGTCGGCAATGGTCAGGAGATTCAGCTTGCTGTTGATCGCCGTGACTTCCACCACCCCGTCATAGGTTCGCACTGCGCGAAAACCGTCCTGGCCGGAATCGGCTGCCGATTGGGTCACCTTGACGCTGTGCGTCAAGCGCGTGAGTTTGGCACCCTTCATGGGAGTAAGCGCGGTGACGTACGGCTCCAGATAGGCGATGGCGACTTTGTTGCCTACGCTAACCCGGTCGAGCACGTCGCTATGGTCCTTCGCGTTCAGACTCAGTTCGCGGCCGCTTTTGAGCGTCACGACAATGATCGAATTCTTCTTGTCGATGAAACTCACGGTGCCGTTTGCGTGGTCAACGGTTTTGTCGCTTTGTGAACTGACGGCCGCTGCCGAAGCGGCTGCCGGTTCCGAAGCCGTGCTGTCGGCCGCGGCGCAGATTGAAAGCCACGAGGACAGACCTAGTACGACCGCGATTGCTGCGGATCGCCGTGCTACGGAAGAACGATCACTGGACTGATAAAACATTAGTGCCCCCCTATCTATATGCGTTTCCGGTCCACGAAAGACGCAGCATCGATACGTCTCGCGCTTGACCCCTGAAATGCAGGTTCGAAATGTCAATTCCATCCTGACGGCACCGGAAACGTTTCATGCCGGCTTCTTGCGCCGCAGGATGCGGTGTAACGGTACCACGTTCCGCCAGCGGGCTTACCAATCGAAAGCTTGTCAGGTGCTCGATAACGACGTGGTGGAAGGGTATCTGGAGTGGTTCAGATCAGAGGCAAGCGAGAAAGGGCGGACGGAGGTCGGCAAGGACGACGGCATCGTGATCGACCGGCTGTTCACCTGAGGTTCGCGATCTATATCACAGCGTGAAAAAACCTTCACGTGTCCGAAGCCGGAACGACACCTCTTCCTGCCTATTCTGAATACGCAACTTCGGCAACGGTCCAATTCCATCGCGACACAGGCCGTCTTGCCGCAGGGCAATATTAGACACTGGAGGAAGACACCATGAAGACCCCGTTGAAGTACGCATTGCCCCTCGGGCTGATGATGGCCAGCGCCTGCGCGATGGCCTCAGGCCAGCTCACGCCGCACGAGTGCAACTCGTATCCATTCAAGCACACGCAGGGAGAGGTGACGCACCGCGACATGATCCGGGAACTGCGCGAACTGGAGTCCGTCGGGTACCGGCCTTCGACTGACAACTATTCCCTCGATATCACCGATGCGCGGGCGCGTTTGATGGCGAAGTACGCTACGGACTGCAAACCAGATCAGAACGCCACGGCGGTACCGCCGTCGAACAGCTGATTCGTTTCAGGCTGCGGGTAAGGGCGTCGCGCCAGGCGTTCGATGCCTGCGCGCGCTTACCGCGTTCGTGTCAGGCGCCTGCGTGCTCCATCCAGCCAGCGATGGCGTCGACCACCTCGCCCTCGATCCCGTAGTAGCCGTGTGGTGACAGCGAGGCACACTGGTTCGACGAATGCGCCGTGCCCCCTTGCACGAATATCACGGTGCTGTGCGTATTGCGCATCGACTTTGCAATCGCGTCGGCCATCGAAGGTGGTGCGACCCAGCACTGATCGTCCTTGTTCGCGACCACGAGCGCGGGTACGTGCACGTCATCGGGATGCGCGTCGAAGACGGTCTCGTGCGAGGCGCCGAGGATCGACACCGATTCGGTCAGGATCACGCCCGCAAGTCGCGAGCCTTTCTCGTGTGAAGCCGCGTTCATCGCTGCAATCGACCCCTGGCTCGTGCCCATCACCCAGACGGGGACGTTGGCCTGCTCATGAGCGAAGGCCACGATCTCCCGCGTTACTTCAGCGTAGGCAGCGGTGCTGCGCTTGCCGCGCATCGACTCATGGTCGATCGCGTCCACCAGCACGACGCCATAACCCTTGGCTTTCCATAGGTCCCGCGAGCGAACGACGAAATTGTCGCCGTGTTTGATCACGCCATCTTTCTCGATGCCGATGTCGTCTGCGCCGCCCGGAAACATCACGATGATGCCGCGCGGTTCCGAGGGCGGTGCGTCGTATAGGACCCGCTGAAAGCCACCGTCTGCAAGCGGCAGGTCCCGCACGAGGACACCGCCTTGCGACGCTGCGCTGATGGCCTCCTCGTTCGCCGGGTGGGGGTGATGGGTCTCGAAGGTGGATGCATCAGCGGCAACGGACAGCGTGCAGAGAACGGCAGCAACGAGGGCCGAGCGAAGGCGGCCAGTTTGATGTGAGAACACGCAAAGCCTCTAGGTCGGGTATCTTCAGGACTTCCTTGCCATCCCGTGGATGACACATGCGAGGATACGAGACAGCGCGCCAAATTGAAAATACATGTGAACGACGGTTGCCATATTTTCAGTGTATGGCAATCTGGCGCAAAATAGACTCAAGACAATCAGCCCGCCTATCATGCACTCACACGAATCTCTTCAGAAGCTGGACATTATCGAAGCCGATCAGCTCGCCGATCATCTGCCGGCGCAGGTCATCGCTCATTTGCCACCTAATGGTGTCGTCGTATTCGCCGTCAGCGACGACGCCTCGGATACGGCCGCGTTCAGCGAGCGTTATGGTTTCGGCCTGGAAGACTGCGCGAATACCATCGTGATTCGCTACAGGAAGGATGGCGGCGAGCACTATGCTGCGATTGTGACGCTCGGCTCGTTGCGGCTCGATATCAACGGTGCGGTCAAGGCACACCTCGGCGCGCAGCGGCTCTCGTTCGCCAGGCGGGAGGTTGCGGTCGAACACAGCGGCATGGAATTCGGCGGCATCACGGCGTTTGGAGTGCCTGACGACTGGCGCATTCTCGTCGATGCTGCGGTGATGGAGCGTGAGCAGGTCGTGATGGGCGCCGGTGTGCGCGTGGCCAAGCTGTTGTTGCCGCCAGCGGTGTTGCGCGGTTTGCCAAACTGCGAGGTTGCGCAGTTGACGTTGCCTGCGGAGTAGGCGCCGTTGGCTGCGGCTGCGTGGTTACGTGCTCACGAGATGAGCGCGGCGACGATCTGTCTGCGCAGCGCCTGGTCGGGATAGTCACCGATACCGGCGTGCACGTTGTCAATCATGTATTCGGGGCGTCCAGTGCCGGGGATCACGCAGGTCACCGCCGGATGCGCCAGCACGAACTTGAGCAGAACCTGGGCCCATGAGGTGCAGCCGATTTGCGCGGCCCATCCCGGCAATGGGCGCCCGTGCAGTTGCGCGAGCAGGCTGCCGCCGCCGAACGGCTGATTGATCACCACACCTATGCCTCGCTCGGCTGCCAACGGCAGGATGCGTTCTTCAGCGGCGCGATCGTCTGCCGAATAATCGATTTGCACGAAATCGAGTTTCTCGCTGCGCATGATGGCCTCGACTTCGTCGAACGCACCTGAGGTGTAGTGTGTGATGCCGAGATAACGGATCCGTCCGCTGGCTTTCCAGTCGCGCAGCGTTGCCAGTTGCGTGCGCCAGTCGAGCAGGTTGTGAATCTGCATCAGGTCTATATGCGGCTGCTGCAGGCGCCGCATCGACTCTTCCATTTGCGCAATGCCTGCTTCGCGGCCTTGCGTCCATACCTTGGTGGCGACGAACGCTTTCTGGTGGGCGGCGAGTTGGGTCAGCAAGGTGCCGGTTACCGCCTCGGAGGTGCCGTACATGGGCGATGAATCGATGACGGAGCCGCCGGCGGCGAACAGTATGCGGAGCACTTCGGCTAGCCGTGCCTGGGCGGTGAGGTCGTCGCCGACGTCGAAGGTGCGCCATGTGCCGCAGCCGACGACGGGGAGTGGTTCGCCGGTGCTGGGGATTGGGCGTGTATGCATGGATGGGGTGGGTTGCGCTTTGAGCAGGGTGCTAAGCGGCGCGGTCAGGATGGTGCCTGCGGCGAGGCGCAGCAGGGTGCGGCGGGTTGGGTGTGGGGTCGTTCGTGCTGGGGTCACGCCTGCCTCCTTGCGTCCGGGCGTCGTTCGCACGGTAAGTTGCGCGACGCCATACCTGATGCTCTCACGAAACGGCCGCCCATGACGGGAGGTGCCCGTGCGCGCGGCACCTGCGCAACCTCCACGCGCCTCATAAATCCTCCACCACATCAACGGCTTGCGAAGTTTGCCCGGTAGTTGTCCACATCCTTATGAACGGTTTCTGTGGAGAACTTTGTCGCGCAGCGCACCGGTCCCGCAAGCGTTTGATCCGGGCTACTTCATCCCCCGTCAACGTCCTATAGGACAACTCCGATTTGATGTGATTCGTTGTTTTCGGCTCAAGAACGGCGGCCCGTTTGACCCGGGTTGTTTCATCTGGCGCTAGATTACGCGGTCGTTAAAAGCGGCGTGCGGAATAGACCTGATGAACAAGAAAAACTTTCGACTTGTGTATAACCGCCTGCGCGGAATGCTCGTGGCTGTCGAGGAAACCGCTGCGGCATCGGGAAAGGAAACTGGGCAGACCACGGCACGCAGTGAAGAATCACAGGGCGTGATTTTTACGCTGCGACAGGTCGCGTTTGCCGCGCTTGCCCTGCTTGGCACGCTGCCTTCCTGGTCGGGTGCGCAGATCGTTCCGGGTGGCGCTAACGCTCCATCCGTCATCCAGACACAGAACGGTTTGCCGCAGGTCAACGTCAACCGGCCCTCGGGTGCGGGTGTCTCGATGAACACCTATGGTCAGTTCGACGTGCAGTCGAAAGGTGCGATCCTGAACAACTCACCGGTGATCGTGCAGACGCAGCAGGCGGGCATGATTAACGGCAATCCGAACTTCGGCCCCGGCCAGTCGGCGCGCGTCATCGTCAATCAGGTCAATAGCAGCGCGGCGAGCCAGATCAACGGGCATCTTGAAGTTGCGGGCCAGCGCGCAGAGGTGGTCATTGCTAACGGAAGCGGGATTTCCGTGAACGGTGGCGGCTTCATCAACACGTCGCGGGCCATCCTGACCACCGGCACGCCGAATTTCGCGCCGGACGGCTCGCTCGCGGGCTTTAACGTGACGGGCGGCAACATCAGCATCCAGGGCGCGGGACTGAATGCGGGCGACACCGATCAGGTCGACCTGCTGTCGCGCGCCGTGCAGGCGAATGCCGCGATCTACGCGAAGAACCTGAATGTCGTGACCGGTGCGAACAGCATTAGCCATGACACGCTCAATGCAACGCCGATTGCGGGCGACGGTCCGGCGCCGGGTGTCTCCATCGACGTGAGCCAGCTTGGCGGGATGTACGCGAACCGGATCGTGCTTGTGGGCACGGAGAATGGCGTCGGTGTGTCGAATAAAGGCGTGCTGGCGGCGCAGGCGGGTGATCTGGTATTGAGCGCCAATGGGCTGCTGACGCTGGCCGGGCAGACCAATGCAAGCGGCAACATGGCGCTCGCGGCGGCGGGCGGCATCGACAATAGCGGGACGACGTATGCGCAGCAGGGCGTGAGCGTCAACACGTCTGGCGCGCTGACGAACAGCGGTGTGCTCGCGGCGCAGCAGAACACGACGGTCAACGCGGGCAGCGTGGCATCGACCGGCACGCTCGGCGCGGGCGTGAACGGCGACGGCAGCCTTGCGCAGACGGGCGATCTGTCCGTGACGGCGGGCGGCACATTGACCGCGACCGGACGCAATGCGGCAGGCGGCAATGCGTCGCTGAACGGCGCGGCGGTCAATCTCGCCGGCAGCAGTACCTCGGCCAATGGGTCACTCCAACTTGCAGCCAGCGGCGGCGACCTGAACCTGTCGGGCGCGACCCTGACGGCGGGCGCCGCGCTGGACGCGCGCGCCTCTGGGACGCTCACGAATGATGGCGGTGTCCTGTCCTCGGGCGGCGCACAGAGCGTCACGGCGGGCGCGCTGTCCAACCGCAACGGGCAGATTGTCTCGGGCAGCACGCTTAACGTCGCGGCAACAAGTGACTTGCAGAACCAGGGCGGCACATTGCAGGCAGCCGGCGCACTTTCGGTTAGCGCCGGCTCGCTCAACAACACAGGCGGTCATGTTGCTGCGCTGGGCGCGGACGGCCTCACGCTGACGGCGGTTGGTCTGCTGAACAATGGCGCGGGCGGGACCATCGGCGGCAACGGTAACGTGAACGTGCAGGCCGGACAGATCGCGAACGCGGGCTCGATCACGGCGGTGCAGTCGCTGATTGCCAGTGCCGTGCAGACGCTGTTCAACAACGGGACACTCGCGGCGAACGATAACGTGACCGTGTCCGCAGGCTCGACGCTGACCAACGCGAATACCATCGCGGCGGGCCATCTGGCCACGCTCACTGCGGCATCGTTCGACAACAGCCACGGCAGCCTCGGTGCGGACCAGATCGCACTGCATGCGGCGAACCTCGTCAATCATGGCGGCACTATCACGCAAACCGGCAACGGCGCGACGACCATTGATGTAACGGGCACGCTTGAAAACTCGGGCGGCACGCTGCAGACCAACAGCGACGGCCTCGCGCTTGGTCCTGCTGTGCTTGTGAATGACAACGGCACAATTGCCAGCTCCGGCACCGGCACGCTGTCGATCAATACCGGAACACTGTCGAACAATGGTGGCACGATCGCGACGAATGGCGCGCTCGATGTCCACTCGGGTGCGGCTTCGAACCGGGGTGGCACGCTGGCCGCGCAGACAGATGCGACTTTGCACGTCGCTTCACTGGACAACAGCGCGGGCGGCTACCTCGGCGCGCAGACCGTTTCGCTCACAGACTCGGGCGCACTGAACAACGCAGGCGGCACGATCCAGGCGAACGATGCGCTGTCGGTCTCCGCGCAGTCGGTCGCCAACGATGGCGGCTCCATCGCGAACGGCGGCACCGGTGCGACGACGGTTGCGGCAAGCGGCTCGGTCACGAACACGGCCAACGGCCTGATTGGTGGCAATGGCGACGTGTCGGTGTCGGGCGGCAGCGTCGGCAATGCGGGCGGCACCGTCACAGCGGGTGGCGCGGCCACGGTGCAGTCCGGCAGCATGCTCGATAACCGGGCTGGCCTGATCCAGGGCACGGACATCGTGTCGGTGTCGGCTCTGGGCGCTATCGACAATACCGGCGGGCAGATCGAGGCAGGCGGCACGGCGGCCACGCTCGCGGTCACAGGCGCGTCGCTCGACAACACGAACGGCCGCATCGCCAACACCGGATCGGGCGCGACGACCATCAGCGCGGCCACCATCGCGAACAGCAATACGGGCGGTGTCGCTGGCGCGGGCACCATTGGCGGCAACGGCGACCTGACCGTGAATGCGGCCACGCTGTCGAACACGAACGGCGCGCAGCTCGTGTCGGGTCACGACCTGACGCTGAACATCGCGCAGCTCGCGGACAACACGAGCGCCACGCTGTCGGGTACAAATAACGTCACGCTGAACGGCCCCAACGCAGGGGTCATCAATGTGGGCGGTTCGATCCACGGCAACGGTGCGATTGCGCTGAACACGGCCTCGCTCGACAATACCTCGGGCCGGATCGGCAACGATACCGGAAGCGGCGGTTCGATATCCGTCAATGCCGGTACGCTCGCGAACCAGGACGGCGCAATCGGCAGCGACCAGAACCTGAGCGTCACAACCAGCCAGCTCACGGGCGATGGCAGGATCATCGCCGGTAACGACGGTACGGTCACGGTCAACGGCGATTACACGCTCACCGGCGGCAACCAGATCCAGGCCAACAACAACCTGATCTTTACCACGGGGGGCGCTTTCACGAACCAGGGCACGCTCGGCGCGGTGAACGCGCTGACGGTGAACGCGGCGAACGTGGACAACCAGGCGGGCGCGGACCTGAATTCGTCGGCTACGACGGTCAATGCGGCGAATGGGATCACCAACGAAGGCCGCATCGAAGGTGACAATGTGACGACACATAGCGCGTCGCTGACCAACACCGCAACGATTGTCGGCAATACGGTTACGCTCAATGCCGGTCTGATCGCCAACACGGGCGCTGCCGCCGTAATGGCCGCAGCTTCGCAACTGAATCTCTATTCGCCCGGCGACATTTCGAACACGGGCGGCGCGAACCTCTTCAGCCTCGGCGACATCAATATCGCGGCGGATGGCACGCGCGATGCCAACGGACTGCTCGCCAACCGCAGCAATTCCGTCACCAACGACCAGTCCACCATCGAGGCGCAGGGCAACATCGAGATTGCCGCACAGACGCTCACCAACGCGCGCCCCGCGCCGACGGTGGAAACGGTGACAACCGATGTCGATACCGTCCACCAGACCAAGCGAAGCAAGTACATGGCCTGTACGACAGAAAACGCCGACAAGAGCTACTGCACGCAGGCCATGTGGGACGACGGCTACATCGCGCCGATCAACGCGACCTTCTCCAGTTCAGACGTCGTGTCGCAGACCACCGGCCCAAACGCGACGGACAAGGTGCCGGTGGTGAACGTCAACGGCCAGCCGCAGACGATCTACTACAACACGCTGACGACCAACACCGACGGCACGATCACCGTCAGCTACTGGGACGGCTACGATCCGAACGTCAATTACGATCCCGGCACCGAATACGCTTCGCGCAACGACGCCCACAAGGGTTACCAGCGCGTCGAGATCGCACGCGACACGACCACCACCACGCAGCAGGACCAGGTAACCGGCCCGCAGGCGCAGCAGGCGCAGATCATGGCGGGCGGCAACATGGTGCTCGCCAACGTTGGCACGCTGAACAACGCGTATAGCGCCATCGGCGCGGGCGGCTCGATCCAGATTGGCAGCGCCGACGCAGCCGGCGATGTGGCGAGCGGCAACTATGGCGGCACGCTGGTGAACAACATCGGCCAGACGCTCTACCAGTACCAGACGCAGGACATCGTTTCGACCTACGCATGGAACGAGAACATTTCGCGCGATGTCGGCACCGTGGTTGAGCCGTCGATAGTCCTGTCCCCGGTTGCCATTGGCGGAACGGGTGGCACGATCATCGCGAACAACTCGGTGCAGATCGACGCAACCGACATCAACAACACCAACGTGGCGGCGGCCAACTCGGCAACCGGCGCGACGGGCGGCACACTCGGGGCGAATGGAACCGTGGGCGGCATCACCGGCACAGGGGCGCAGACCGTCAACCTCGCCACCGGCCAGACGCAGACCATCAACGCGCCGCAGTCGATTGCCGGACCGGACGGCGCACTCAGTATCACGCTGCCGTCGAGTGGCCCGTACACGTTCAACGCGGCCCCGGGCGCGTCATATCTCGTCGTTACCGATCCGCGCCTGACGAGTTACGCGAGTTTCATTTCGAGCGACTACATGCTGGGAGCGCTCGGCCTCGATCCGTCGAAGCTCATCAAGCGGCTGGGCGATGGCGTCTACGAAGAGCAGATGGTGCGCAACCAGATCACGCAGCTCACAGGCCACGTCTACCTGCAGGGCTACACGAGCAACGAGGACGAGTACCGCGCGCTGATGAATAACGGCGTGAACGTCGCGAAGGAGTTCAACCTTGAACCGGGGCTGGCGCTAACCGCTGCGCAGATGGACGCGCTGACGAGCGATATCGTCTGGCTGGTCAGCCAGAGCGTCACGCTGCCGGATGGTACGACGCAAACGGTGCTGGCGCCGGTCGTCTATCTGGCGCACGCCCATGCGAACGACCTGCAGCCGACCGGCGCCCTGATCGCCGCCGATGACGTCGAGATTCACGCCACCGGTAGCGCGACCAACTCAGGCGTTATCAAGGGCGGTACGCAGACCGTCGTCGCCGCGACCAACATCCTGAACCGGGGCGGCTCTATCGGCAGCAGCACGGACAACGGCACGACCGTGGTGTCCGCGACGAACGATGTCGTCAACGCGTCAGGACGCATCACCGGCAACCGGGTTGCCGTGCTCGCCGGTCATGACATTGTGAACACGACGCTGGTGGATACGGTTGGCGTCAGCTCGACAGTGGGCAACAGCAAGGTCAGCCAGAGCCTGCTCGGCGCACAGGGCACGATTGCATCGACCGGGGACCTGCTGGTGGTGGCGGGCAATGACCTTTCGGTTCATGGCGCGAGCATCGCAGCAGGTGGTAATGCGCAGATCGCAGCGGGTCACGATATGACGGTGGATACCGTGCAGTCGGACACGTCGCAGTCGGTGACGAAGAATGCGGACCATCATTGGGAAGCCAGCAGCACGATCAACCAGACTGGCGCGATCACGGCAGGCGGCAGTCTCGCGATGCAGAGCGGCAACGATACGACGCTCAAGGGCGCGACGATCAGCGCGGGTGGCGATATGGCGGTGGTCGCGGGTGGCAACCTGACGGCGACGACCGTCACGAATACCGCGACCTACAACAACGTGGCAACGGACGACAAAACCCGCAAGCAGGCCGACCGCAGCTACGACGAGCAGGCGGTCGGGACGAGCCTGGCCGCGGGCGGCAGCGCGACGCTCGCGGCCCTGAGCGCCGATCCGGCGAAGGGCAATGTCACGCTCACCGGTTCGTCGCTGGCAGCGGGTAGCGGCGCGGCAACCATTGCGGCCACGGGTGACGTGACTATCAACGAAGGCCGCGAGGAACACGATTCTTACTCGGCGACCGAATCGAAGCGTGGCAGCAGTTTCCACGGCTCGACCACCGACACAATGCAGAATACGCAGGCGAACATCGGCGTGGGCAGCACCGTGTCCGGCGACACGGTCACGGTTAGCGCAGGCAAGGACCTGGGCGTCAAAGGCTCGACCATCGCAGGCACGAACGACGTGGACCTGGCGGCGGCGGGCAACGTGAACATCACGACCTCGCAGGACACGCAGAGTACATCGAGCTATTACCAGAAGCATGAGTCCGGCTTTGGCACGAGTGGCGGGATCGGTATTTCGGTGGGCAGCAGGACGCAGACCGACACGGCCAACACCACTCAGGTAACGAATACGGGCAGCACGGTCGGGTCACTGAATGGCAGTCTGAACATCACCGCAGGCAACGACCTGCACGTTACTGGCAGCGAGCTGGTTGCCGCGCAGAATGTCACCGGCACCGGCGCTAACGTCACGATTGACTCTGCCGTCGATACGATGCATCACGACGAGACGCACGAGGTCAAACAGAGCGGCTTTACGCTCGCGATCAAGGCCCCGGTGATTGACGCGGTGTCCAACACGGTTGACCAGGCACATGCGGCGAGCCACAGTCAGGATGACCGTGCTGCGGCATTGCACGGCATGGCGGCGGCGAGCGGTGCAATCGATTCGGTTGGTGCGGCTGGCGGTGCGCTGGGCCAACTTGCCAACGGACAGACGCCATCTGCGAAGGTCGAACTCAGTTATGGCAGCAGCCACAGCAAGAGCAGGTACACCGAGGACAGCACGACCAATCGCGGCTCAAGTGTCACGGCGGGCGGCACGGCCGCGTTCGTGGCGACCGGAGACGGCACACCTGGAAGTGGCAATGTGACGATTGCGGGTTCGAACGTGAACGCGAATGACGTGATCCTGGCGGCAAAGAATCAGGTCAATCTCGTGAACACGACCGATAGTGACTCGACGCGCAGCAGCAATGAGTCCAGCAGTGCGAGCGTGGGTATCTCCTATGGCACGCAGGGCTGGGGAGTCGATGCATCGATGTCGAAGGCGCACGGCAACGGCAACAGCGATGCCGCCATGCAGAACAACACGCATGTGACGGCGGCCAACACTGCAACGATCATTTCGGGGGGCGATACAAACATCATCGGATCGAACGTCAACGGTCGCCAGGTGAACGCTGATGTCGGCGGCAACCTGAACATCGCGAGCGTGCAGGACACGATGTCGAGCGCCGCGCATCAGGAGAGCACGGGCGGTGGCTTTGCGATCAGCCAGGGAGGCGGCAGCGCGAGCTTCAGCCATACCAACGCGAATGCGAACGGTAGTTACGCGGGCGTGAATGAACAGGCTGGCATCCAGACGGCTGACGGCGGGTTCAATATCAGCGTCAAGGGCAATACCGACCTCAAGGGCGCGGTGATTGCAAGTGATGCGGACGCGTCGAAGAACAATCTCTCGACGGGCACGTTGACCTTCAGCGATATCCAGAATCAGTCCAGCTACGACGCGCACTCGGGTGGCTTCAGTGCAGGCGTGACAACGGGTGACGGTGGCGCGAACTACAGCACCCACGGCCCGGGTTCAACGGCGAACGGGCCCAATGCAGGCGGCGGTGCGCCGATGTTGAGCCAGAACGACAGCGGCAGTGACAGCGCGACCACGCGTAGCGGCATCAGTGCGGGCACGATCGGCGTCACCGACGCAGCCAGCCAGACGCAGGACATCGCGAGCCTGAACCGTGACACGTCGAACATGAACGGCACGGTCGCCAAACTGCCGGACGTGAACAACCTGCTGGACCGTCAGGCGGACATGATGGCGGCGGCAAGCGCTGCGGGTGAAGCGGTGTCGCGGCGCATTGGTGACTACGCAGACGCACAGGCCAAGGCAACGGGCGATCCGGCATGGGCAGAAGGCGGTGCATATCGGGCAGAAATGCAGGCCGCAGGCGCGGCACTCGTGACCGGCCTTGCAGGTGGAAACGCGCTCGGTGGTGCGGCAGGAGCGGGTATCGCGTCGATTGCAGGGGGCGAGCTGAACAAACTAAGCGGCGCAATTGCAGGATTGAACCCGACCGGTAACGCCGACATCGACACCGCGCTCGGCAACATCGTGGCGAACGCCATTGCTACGGGCGCGGGTGCGGCAGTCGGCGGCAATGCAGGTGCATTCGAAGGCTATAACGTTGACCGGTTCAACCGGCAGTTGCATCCCGACGAGCGACAGTGGGCGAAAGATAACGCCAAACAGTTTGCCCAGTTCTACGAGGAGAAGACTGGCCAGTCGATCACGGCGGATCAGGCGCAGAACATGTTGCTGGCGAACGGTTACCGTCTGGTCGATGCAGCAGCAAGCAAGGGGCCTGGTGGCGATGCAACTGCGGTGGCGTTTATCAGTCAGAACGCAGGCGGCATGTTCACCGCTACTTCAGCCGAGTACAACAGTCCTTTCCTCTATGGAAACAAGGATGGTTCGTTGACGCCGGAGCAACGGGCTTTACCGGGAGCTGTAGCTAACCCTAAACTCGGCCTCGCAATTGCGGGAGCCTTGGCCGCACCAGCGGTCCTTCCTGCACTGGCAGCAATACCGGGTGCGCCGATCTTCGGGATTGACGGGGCATTGGGTTCGACTGCATGGACTTCGGCGGTGGGGACCGGCGCGATTAGCGCGGGGATCAATGCAGGCTCGCAGTATTACCAGAATGGGACGGTCAATCCCATTGACGTGGCCATTGCTGCGATATCGGGAGGCGTTGGCGCATCCGGCGGGCTGGGATGGAACGTGTTCGTGAATGGCGTGGGTGGTGCGACAGGCACGGCGATCAATAACGCCGTATATGGTAAGAGCGACAGCGTCATATTTGGCGGCGCAGTGAGCGGCGCTGGCGCGGCCTTCGGTTATGGTGTTGGCAAAGGCATGGAGACAGGGATCAACTCCATCCTGCGGCCAACGATCAACAGTTCGGGCTGGGCGGATGTCGGAAAATGGGCTGGGCCGTCGGGGTTGAACTTCCTTATACCGAACAATCTACCAACTATCGGCTCTTCTGTTGGCGGAGGCTTCGGGTCGGAGTTCGGCAATGCTGAAATCAACAGCATCAAAAATCACGTGGATGGCAAGAGATGATTCGGTTGCTAGTTCTCTTTGTTTATGCCTTCGCTATCTCGCTGCTTGGTGTGGCGGCCATGAAGGTCACGATTGCTTACATGGCGAAGTTGTTTTATGGTGGCAGTCACCTATGGGGCTGGCATGATGCTGAAGATGTGTTTGTTAAGGGTTTTTTATTAGGTTCAGTCTTCTGTGTGTTTGCAGTCGTGCAATATCTCAGGGTAAGAAATCGGCTGTAGCAGTACGGTTCAACTGGCAGTTGCATCCCGACGAGCGACAGTGGGCGAAAGATAACGCCAAACAGTTTGCCCAGTTCTACGAGGAGAAGACTGGCCAGTCGATCACGGCGGATCAGGCGCAGAACATGTTGCTGGCGAACGGTTACCGTCTGGTCGATGCAGCAGCAAGCAAGGGGCCTGGTGGCGACGCGACTGCGGTGGCGTTTATTAGCCAGAACAGCAACGGCCTGTTCACAGCGACGCCAGCGGAGTACAACAGTCCGTTCCTGTATGGCAACAAGAACGGTTCGCTGACACCGGAACAGAATGCATTGCCAGGCCACGACGCGCATCCACGGATCGGCGTGGCGGCAGGCGCGGGCGTTGGCTTGGTCGCACTTGGTGCTGTTGCTCCAGCGGTTGCTACGGCTTGGGGGCTGGGTACAACATACGACTTTGTGGGCGATGCGATCAGTCACGCGATGGGACTATCATCCGATACGCCGAACGTTACGAAGTCGTTCACGGTCGGCGGGATAACTGGGGCGATGACACCTCTTCTGTTGCCGCTCGATGTTCTAGGCACGGGTATGGCTAGCAAGGTTGTTGTTGGGGGATACAACGCTGCGGCAGGCGGGGCAGGAGCGTTCGGGGCAACAGCTATAACGAATTCCGGGAATGCGGATTTATCTGGTGGTATAGGAGCAGGTTCCGCTGTGCTTGGAACGGTAATGACGACGATGATGCCTGGCCCAATGGGCAACTTCTTAAACCAGATCAATCAAATCCTATCCGGACCGACGCAGAACGCAATCACCAAAACAGTTGATAAGAAGGGTGGCAAATGACGCAGGCGGAACAGCGGCGCAATATATATCGCCGAGCGGCTATAGCCTATGCTGCCGCTTGTGCATTACCATTCTTCATCCTGCTTGTGTCCTTGGTAAAAGGTGCCGGTTGGCGTCCGGTGCTCATAGGCTTGCCAGCATATGTGACATTCGTCGGTGCAGTTACCTATCAATTTACCAAGGAGCTTCGTGCGCTGAAGTATGAGGAGCGTGAGGCGGAAGAATCTCCGAGCATTGAAGATCATTAGCAACAAACCCGGCGCTGGCCGGGTTTGTTGTTTGTGAGTTGTTCATTTGCGTCTGCTGAGTCGTTGCCGCGTGGCTTCGGCTTCTGGCGCGCTCATATACCTGCCGGCGACCAGGTAGTCATAGTCGGGTGTGATGGTGATGTGCCGGTACCGGTAACCGATGCTGAACAGGACCTGGTTCCCTGGCAGGAAGCCAGCGTGTTCGAGCATGGTATGCGATGTAATTGAGATGGGTGCAATGCGTCCTCTGGCAAACTCGCGCCTTCTGGCCAGAACCCGTGTCGGGGCAAAAAATTGCGGATGGAAACGCGCATCATGGAAAACCGGTTTGCAAGTTCCTGTCGCGTCAGGAGAAAACCTGTATCGACAACGGCGGGCGTGTCGGGGTGTGGTGTTCGATTCAACCGGCAACTGCACCCCGAAGAAAAAACAGTCGCCAAGCACTCGCGGATAAGAGCGGCGGCAAATACACAGAGGCGCAGATTGAAGACCAGATGCGCATCATGGGTGCAACCTCGAACGGGACCAACGAGTCGGGCGCACCGACGACCTTAATTGGTCAGGCACCCACGGACTCTGGTGCACAGTGGATGTCGGCAGGAACAACCGCCGACGGCAAGCCGGTCCCGACACAGATAACGGCACTGGCGAATCCGGAGTTGCAGTCATATATTCTGTCGAACTATGCGACCGACGTGCCGGGCACAGTTTCATACAGCCCGTTGTCCGGCTCGAAGTCATCAACTATAACGGGACCGTTTACCAAGTTCGACAAGAGCGACGCGGACTTTATGCGTAACACTACGGCAGATGCGTCGGGGATGGTCTCGACTAACGCTGGACGTGTGTCGGCCCTTGCAGCAGCGGGTGCGGCATTAACGCCTTGCTCATTGGTTTGTGAAGGTGTCGCATACACTGGAACAGTCATAGGTATCGCTGCAGATGCGGTTGGGCAATTGGCTAGACCGAATACCGGGCAGTACCTTTTTAACGGATCAACGTCTATTGCATCGAACTACATATCAGCGGCATCGCCCGTGCTAACCCCTGCTGTGAATGAGTTGGTGAATCAAGTAAACGGAAGTGGCGCGGCTACGAACATGCAAGACAAGATAAATGCCATTTTTGGACCTCAAAGTTCCAAGGTGAAAAAATGAAGGTCAAATTCATCGACAACGGCAACTTGGCCGCATGGCTTCGTTTGACGCTAATCGTTATCGGAATAGGGCTTGCCGCGGTCGCGCTTGGATGTGAACTCCCGGTTTTTTGGGCGAGAGCTTTTTTGTTAGTTGGCTTTTTCTCAGTGCTCGTGGGCGGAATGACCAGTCGAGCTAAATTGCTTAATATCAAGCCCTTCGATAATAGCTACAAGAAAGCGCGCGATAGCTACAAGTCGAAAGATGACGGGAGCGGCAAATGAGCTGCTGAGACAGCAGCAGGCTAACGATGCCCGCTGTTGCGTGTCGTATCGAATCACGGAATGAAACACCGATGAAAATCCGAAAGAGGCTGGCGGTGCTGCCGCTCACAGCCCTGGTGTCGCTCGCGTCGAACGCGCAGCATGCGCCGACGCCGGCCGATGAAGCCGCCGCCGCCCGGGCCAACGCCGAGCAGAACCAGCAGGTCCAGCAACAGCTCGACGCACAGCAGCGTGACGCAACCGTGCAGGCACCTGCCGTGCGTTCGACCCTTCCCACATTCGAGGGCTATCCGCTGCTGCCGGTCGAGACACCATGCTTCCGCATAGGCAAATTCGCGCTCGATGTCCCGACAACGCTGCCCGCTGCCGTGCGCAGCAGGGGAGCGTCGGCCCTATCACTGGACCTGTTCGCCTTTGCGCGCGAATGGCTCGATCACTACAGGGGCCAATGCATCGGCAGGTCCGGCATTGACACACTGACGAAGGGGCTGCAGCAGGCCATCCTGAGCCGTGGCTATGTCACGACGCGCGTGCTTGTCCCGCAGCAGGACCTATCCAGCGGCACGCTGGCCCTTGCGCTCGTTCCTGGCGTCGTCCACCAGCTCCGTCTTGCGGACGCTGAGACACGGGGCACCCTTAAATCTGCATTCCCCGCCCGCGACGGCGACCTGTTGGACCTGCGCGACCTTGAGCAGGGCCTGGAGCAGATGAAGCGCGTCGCGTCGCAGGACGTGGACATGAAGATCGAGCCGACCAATACTCCCGGCGAAAGCGATGTCGTGGTGAGCGTGAAGCGCGCGAAACCGTGGAGCTTGGTCGCATCGGTTGATAACTCGGGTACGGATGCGACCGGCAAGTGGCAGGGCAACGTGAGCCTTGGCATCGACAATCCGCTGGGACTCAACGACATTTTCACGGTCGGCGCAAATCAGGACCTGTCGTTCGGCAACAAGGCGCTCGGCTCGCACGGCTTCAACGGTTCGTACTCGCTGCCGTGGGGATACTGGACGGCAACGCTGTCTGGCAACACGAACACCTACTACCAGAACATTGCGGGCGTGAACCAGACGTTCGTGTCCAGCGGTAACTCGCAGACAGCCGCACTGAGGCTCGCGCGCGTACTAAGCCGCAGCCAGAGCGATGTATTCGGCGTGGAGTTCCAGCTATCGAAGCGTTTCGGTGAGAGCTTCATTGATGACAAGGACATACCGCAGCAGCGGCGCAACAACACGTTCATCGAAGCGGGCCTGACCGACCGGCACTACTTTGGCGCGTCGCAGTTCGACGGCACGCTTGCGTACCGTCAGGGGATTGGCGGGCTGGGCGCGACGCCTGATCCGTACCCCGACGGTCCCACTTACCGTTACCACATGGCGGTGCTGGATGCGAACCTGTCAGTGCCGTTCGCGGTCGCGCAACACAGCTTGCGCTACGTGACGACCGTTCACGCGCAGTTCACCAACGACACGCTGTTCTATCTGGACGACCTGACCATCGGCAGCCGTTACACGGTGCGGGGCTTCGACGGCGAAACTATGCTGGCGGCAGAAAAAGGTTTCTATTGGCGCAATGAGTTGCAATGGCCCATTGGCCAGACGGGACAGGCGCTGTACGCGGGGATCGACTACGGTCGCGTGTTCGGGCCGAACACGGCGTTTCTGGCCGGAACACAACTGGCGGGTGCGGTGATCGGCATACGCGGTGGTCTGCCTTCGCGCTTTGTCGGTCTCTCCTACGACCTGTTCGCCGCGACGCCGGTCTACAAACCCAGCGGTTTCCCGACCTCGCGCGTGACGGTGGGAGTGCAGGCCATGGCTCAGTTCTGAGTGGGACCCAATTTTTAACTATGCTTTTTTGCGAGCCAACCATGCTAAGTAAATTTGCGATTGCAGCGTTGTGCGTCTCGTTGTCGGCGTGCGCGATTGACTATTCGAAATTTCCCATACTCGATACGAAAATGTCGGGAAATCTAGAGGAGATGCCAAGACTGTACGGTAACTACAAGGTGACGGATGCGAGCAATTTCCAGAACAGAATTGGCCGTGTAGAGATTTATGCGAGCGACAAGAACAAACCTCTTTTTAAGCTCTATGACAAGAGCGGAAAGCTGCTCGGTGGCTTCAGTCCACGATCGTGCACACTGGCATCCGACGAACTTTCTTGTGGAAAAAGTGCGCTCGTCTTGGGCGACTACCCTTACGTTTCGTTGAAGGAACTTCCCAATGGCGAAAATTATCCGCCTACGCCCACTGGCGTGTTCACACCGGTGCGGACGATGTCCGTCCTGCCAGACGGTTATCGGATGGCTTTTCGATGGGATTACCAGGATCGACTTGGCTATCTTGCCCTTCAGAAACTCGAATAGATCGCGGCTGCATTGCATGTTCCCGCGTCACAGCCGGAGTGTAGGCTACGGCGCAGTGCTGGCGTGCCGTGGGGGGAACGCGGGGGAATGGATGTTTGAGGGCGGGAGGGGAAAGAAGTTTGCCCCGCACGCCGACCGGAAAGGCTTATATAGCGGGGCTGTTTATCGCAGGGCGTGATTTATCCACATCCTTATGAACGGAATGTGTGGACAACTCGTACCCCGGCGTTCCTGCGCGCCTCATCCCCAAACCTGCGCCAATCAATATAAACGGTATATACTGTTTATATTGATTATGACATGGAGATGAAAATGAACGAACCTAGCCTGAAAAAACCGACCAAAAAGACCTTCCACTTTCCGAAGAGCGCTACGGAAGGCGTAACGGCCGATGCCAGTCAAACCGACGCAGTGGTGGAAGTAACCGCGAAACCCGAGAAGACGAAGGGAACTGCAGCACCGAAGGCATCGCGTCGCAAGTCCGTTGAAAAGGCCGCTGCCGCCTCGAAGACCGAGGCCGCAGTGAAAGAAAAAGCCGCTCCGAAGGCCGAAGCCGTAGCAAAAGAAAAAGCTGCACCGAAGTCCAAGGCCGCACCGAAGCAAAAATCCGCACCGAAAGAGAAGGCTGCCGACGCCGGGGTAGTTGCAGCTGAAAAGCCGAAGCAAGCCAAGAAGGAAACCGCGAAGAAAGCGGTCGCGAAGACGGACGTAGCGAAAAAAGAAGTGGCGAAGAAAGAAGTCGCCAAGAAAGAAAAAGTCGTCCGCGACAGCTTCACGATGCCCAAGTCCGACTATGCAAAGATCGCCGTCCTGAAACAAAAGTGCCTCGAAGTCGGCATTTCGGTGAAGAAAAGCGAAGTGCTGCGCGCCGGTCTGCTGCTGCTCGAAGGCGCAACCTCGCAACGCCTGCTGGCTGCGATTTCGGCGGTCGAAACTGTCAAAACCGGTCGCCCTGCAAAATCGTAATTTGAAGTCGTAACGCAGGGTCGTATCGGCAAATAGGCAAATGGGCACAGAGGAAAAGACGCAAAGAACTTCGCGCTCGTCCTGATCGTATCGTTCGCCGGCGGCAATCCCGTATACCGCTTCCGGGGTCACGCAAGTGACACTGCACTTCACTATCGTGAAGAGGCTCACTCCTATCGTGGAGTGAGCCGTTGCACATACCGGAGACTTCCATGAGCGATCAACACGAAGTTCATCACCATCACCACGAAGCAGCCAAGCATCTCGATTCAGCGGCCAAGCATCATCGCGAAGCAGCGAAGCATGCTGAGGCAGGCGATCACGAGGCAGCAAGCCACCATGCGCATCTCGCCCATGGTCACGGGCTGCACGCTGGCGAGCACGCCGAGCATGCGGCCAAGAAGGCGGCGCATCTGCATAGCGGCCATTAATCGATTTAGCCGCTGCTAAAAGACAAACGGCGCACCCTCGAACCGGGTGCGCCGTTCTGTTGTGCGGACCCTTATTTGATCGACTGGATCTGCGCCTGGCTCAGCTCCCACGTATGCGGCGGCAGCGGAATGAAATGCACGGTGTCGAGGTACGCCTCATTGGTTTCGGACGGCACGATCGACCACAGCAGGAAGCGGCGCACCGCCGCAGCCGTCGTCGGATCGGGCTGTTTTGTCGAGACCACCGCATACTCGTAGTTGACGAGCGGGTAGGACCCCGAGGCCGGCGCATACACCAGACTGAGCCGTTCGTCGGCCGGCGTGCGCGGACCCAGCGAAGCGGCGCCCGCCGTGATCGTCTCCTTGGTGGGCAGCACGAATTCCCCTGCGCCATTCTTGAGCGCAGCGGTGCCGAGTTGCGCGGCTGCCAGTTTGTCGCCAAAGCTGACACCCACGTAACCAATCGAAAAGGGCGTGCTCTGCAGTGTCTGCACCATCCCTGCATTGCCCGTCGCCGTCAGGCTGCCCGGTACGTTCGGCCACGAAATTGTCGTGCCGTAGCCGTTGGCGTTTTCCCAGCTATCCGTTGCGAACGACAGAAACTGGGTAAACACGAACGTATCCCCTGAACCTTCGGCCCGGCGGATCGGCACGATAGCGTGATTCGGCAACGTTACGCCCGGATTGAGCGCGGCGATCTGCGGCGCATCCCAGTTACGGATCGTCCCGCTGTAGATGCCAGCCAGCACCGGCCCATCCAGCTTCAGATGCGTTGCGTTGAGACCGGGCACGTTGTAGTTGACGGTCTGCGCAGCGATTGCCAGCGGCACGTTGATGATCTGCGGATGTTGCCGCATCTCGGCATCGGACATATACGCATCGGACGCTCCGATATGCACCTTGCCCGCCAGCACCTGCTGGATGCCGGCTTCGGAACCCGTGCCGGCAACGGTGATGTGAACGCCGGGATGCGTCTTCGTGTACGCGTCCACCCAGGTCGTGAAGAGCGGGTACAGCAGCGTCGAGCCGGTCTCGTTCAGCGTGAGGTCTTGTGCATTGGCCAACGCGCCCGTCATCACCGTGAGCGCCGCCACGCATAGCGGCGCGGCAGCGAAACGCTGCCAGCGCAGGCGTAGTGCAGGTTTTTTAACATCGTGATTCATGCATCTCTCCGTCGCATTGCTGGGAAGCCATCGTTTATGTGGAGCAACAAAGGCGGTACAAAGACGCGTCTATTGGCCAATCTCGTCCAGGCTCACACCATTCGTTTCGATGCGGAATAGCCAGGTCACCACGGCGCCGAGAATCGATGTGGCCACGAGGATGTAAAGCAGCGGCCCAGTGCCGATGCCCGTCAGCAGAATCGGGAACAGGAACGCAGTCGCCACTGCGCCGATCTTGCCGACCGCCGCTGCGAAGCCTGCGCCTGTGCCGCGAATCGCCGTCGGGAATACTTCGCCCGCCAGCAGATAGGTCTGCGCGTTCGGTCCCAGGTTGGTCATGAAGTTGAACAGCATGAAGCCGGCGAAGATGACCGCGGTCTTGGTCGAGCCTTCGAATCCATCGGAGAACGAAGCAAGCAGCAATCCGGCTGCGCAGCCGACGAACCCGACCACCTGCAACCAGATCCGGCCAACCTTGTCCGCCAGAATGACCGCGAAGATGATGCCGACGATCAGCAGCATCGTGATCAGCGCAGCGCCCTTGGCAGCGAGGATGTCGTTGAGGATCAGGTCGGTGATGCTGCGCACGTGGTCCTGCTTGGCGCCGAACGCGGCGCCCAGGATCGTCGGCGTGAAGATGCCGATCCCGTACGTGCCCAGATCCTGCAGGAACCACGGCACCGAGGCGAGAATCGTCGCGCGCAGATTGCGCTTGGCGAACAACGCCATAAAGCTGCCGTGACCGTGACCGGTGGCGGCATTATCGATTTCGCGCGACAGCGCGATACTGGTCGGATATTGCGGCGTGCGCACGAGCAGGCGTGTAGCAGCGGCTTCCGCACGGTCGACTGCGCCGCGGATATGCAGCCAGCCCGGGCTCTCGGTGATGTAAAAGCGGCCGATGGTCACTGCCAGCGCCGGGATGATCGCGGTGCCATACATCCAGCGCCATGCATCGAGGTTCGGGACAGTCGACAGCACGAGGAAGCCCACAGCGGTGCCGCCGAGTGCGCCCAGCGCCTGGAAGCCGAACGCGGCCAGCACCAGCTTGCCGCGACTGGTACTCGGGATGCTTTCGGAAATGATCATGTGCGCAGTCGGGTAATCGCAGCCGAGCGCAACACCGAGACCGAACAGGCAGATCACGAGCGAGAGGAAGTTGGTGCAGACGACCAGCAGCACGAGGAACGCTACGAAGATGATCATTTCGACGATGAACATCCGCTTGCGCCCGAAGTAATCGGACATACCGCCCAGACCCACGGCGCCCACCAGAATCCCCATCAGGCTCGCCGCGCTGATCAGACCGTTCTGCGCAGCACCGATGCCGAATTCGCGCGAGATCAGCGGCAACGCCACACCGGTCATGAAGACCACGAAGCCTTCGAAGAATTTGCCGGCTGCTGCGAGCGCCCAGATGCGCCATTGCATGCCGGTCATCGGGACGGAAGGAAGACGTGTGCCGTCTGGCCACATCGGACGCTCGTCGATGTACTGCTGAACCGACTTCACGGCGGCGCGCTGCACGCTGTCGGTGTCTGCCACATCATGCATATCACTCTCCTTGTGGTGTGTTGCTAATGCGCTCGCGTTGGAGTGCAGTTCGATGAGCGGAGCGCTACCCTCGCACGGAATTGCGATGCCAACGTGCATGGTGCCGCGCGCGGGTGTCGTGCGGATGACAGGCTCCACGGCAGGGCGCTCGCCAGGGGAAACCCCATCTCTGCGGGAGTGCTAAGGGATCAGCGCGGGATCGATGGAAGACGAATGCTGCGATGCAACGGGGTGCGTGTGTCCGCAACTAAACGGCGAACAGCACGCCGAGATTGGCGTCATTCAGGTTAACGACGCAAATGTAGGGATAACGTAATCGAAGCGCTCGACGTTTTCCGCCAGAGTTACGGGGCGAAAAACGCCAAAACGTTAAATGGCATTGTCAAACGTAGCGCGTTATCCGCGTCACCCGCGGCTGCCCCGCGAGATCTCTTCGCCCGCATGAGGCGGCAGACGCAGCGTCACCGGAATGGAAGCAAACGAGCAGAGTCCGACTACGAGAAATGCGGGCCAGAAATCCGTCCACGCAATATGCGAATGACCGTGCATCGCACGCGTGATCTGCAGGACGATCCCGCCGATCGTCACGCCGAGGCCGAGCGACATCTGCTGCACGACGCTGCCGAGGCTCGTCGCGCGGCCGACATCGCGGCTTGCGATTTCCGCGTAGGTCAGCGAGTTCAGGCTGGTGAACTGCAGCGCCGGAAAGAAACCGCCGAGCAGCACCACAAACCAGATGAGCCAGGTAGGTGTCCCCGGAAAGAACGCGCCGCAAATGGCGATCGCGATGCCGGAAAACGCAGCATTGACGACCAGCACTTGACGAAACCCGTAGCGCCGCAAGACCGTCGATGCCATGGTGCGCATGAACATGCCGCCGAAGGCCGAGGCACAGGTAATCAGGCCGGATTCGAATGCGCTCCTGCCGAGTCCCTCTTGCAACAGCAATGGCAACAGGAACGGCAAAGCGCCGAGCCCGATCCGGAATAGCGAACCGCCCGCGACGCTCGCCTGGAAGGTCGGGATGCGGAAGAACCGCAGATCGAGCAGCGGCAATTTAACCTTCAGCGCATAGGGTACGTAAATGGCAAGCAAAAATGCGCCGCACACGCACATGCCAACCGCATTGCTATTCGACGTCATTTCTCCGCCCAGCAGCGAAAGCCCCAGCAGAAACAGAGCCGCGCCGCCTGCCGAGAGCACGAAGCCGATCCAGTCGAGCGGCCCCGGATGCGGTTCACGCGTGTTGACGATATGACGGTTGGTCAGATAGATGCCGAGTATGCCGACCGGCACGTTGATGAAGAAAATCAGCCGCCAATGCAGATACGTGGTGATAAAGCCACCCAGCAGCGGTCCAGCCGCGGGCCCAAGCATGGCGGGCACGCTCAGATAGTTCATCGCGCGAATGAACTCGGATTTGGGCACCACGCGGAAGATGATGATGCGCCCGACCGGCACCATCATCGCGCCGCCTACGCCCTGGATAAAGCGGGCCACCGTGAAGGTGCCGAGCGAACTGGAGGCCGCGCAGAGCAGCGAGCCGCCCACGAAAATGCCGATGGCGGTGCGAAACACGGTGCGAGCGCCGAAGCGGTCGGCGAGCCAGCCGCACACGGGGATGAACACGCCGAGGCCGAGCACGTAACTCGTCACGGCGATCTTGAGGGTGACCGGATCGCGGCCGAAGTCGCGTGCCATCGAGGGTAGGGCGGTCACGATCACATTTGCATCGACGCTTTCCATGAACATCGCGCACGCGACGATGAGCGGGGCAAGAAGCGCTTTCTGGACAAGTGTCATGAGTGCGACGGTCTGCAGAGGGACTACGAAGTCGCGATTATGGCATTGGAACGCGCACAATTGCTCTGAAGTGTTCCCTACATGAACGCGCAATGCGGTTTTCGAACGCTTGTGCGGTGCAGGACGAGGGGGCGTGTGCGGACTAGGCGGAGGGCGCGGAAGATGCTCAACCGGAGTGCGGCACAAACCGTGCTGGCAGACTGATGTTGCCCACGCGGCTCGCCTTGGCGGGCCAAACCGGATCCGCGCATGCTGACGATTCTGCTGACCGCCTTTGTAACGCTCGTCGTGGTGCTGGTGATCGCCAACCTGTCGAGCGGCGAGAAAAAGATCGAGCACAACATCGAGCGGCTCTACGCCAGCGACGATCCGCAATTTTTGCGCTCGATGGGCCTGCTGCTCGGGCCGCCCGTCGTCGGAGGCAACCGCTTCGAGGTGCTAGTGAACGGCGATGCGATTTTTCCATCGATGCTCGCCGCAATCCGCACGGCGCAGAAATCCATTACGTTCGAGACGTTTATTTACTGGTCCGGCGAGATCGGCGAGCAGTTTGCGCAGGCGCTCGCCGAGAAAGCGCGCGAGGGCCTGGCGGTGCATGTGCTGCTGGACTGGATGGGCTCGTCGAAGATGGACCGGCGCTATCTGCAGATACTGAATGACAGCGGCGCCGAAGTGTTCCGCTATCACAAGCCACACTGGACCGGACTCGGTCGCATGAACGACCGGACCCACCGCAAGCTGCTGGTGATTGACGGGCACACCGGTTTCACCGGTGGCGTCGGCATTGCGCCCGAATGGACCGGCCATGCGCAGGATCCGCAGCACTGGCGCGATACGCACTTTCGCGTCGCCGGCCCGGTAGTCGGGCACATGCAGGCGGTCTTCATGGACAACTGGGTCAAGGCGAGCGGCAATGTGCTGCACGGGCCCGACTATTTTCCGGAGATCGCACCCTGCGGCGACGGTGTCGCGCATATGTTCAGCAGCTCGCCATCGGGCGGCAGCGACGACATGCAGTTGATGTATCTGATGGCGATCACGGCGGCGACCCACTCGATCCATCTGGCGAGCGCGTACTTCGTGCCGGACAAGCTGACCATCAACGCGCTCGTCGAAGCCGCGCGGCGCGGCGTCAGGGTGCAGGTGCTCACGCCGGGTCAGCGGATCGACACGCATACCGTGCGCGAGGCGTCGCGCGCGTGCTGGGGCGATCTGTTGAAGGCGGGTGTCGAGATGTACGAGTACCAGCCCACCATGTTTCACTGCAAGCTGCTGGTGGTGGACGAATATCTCGTATCGGTAGGCTCGACCAACTTCGATAGCCGCTCGTTCAAGCTGAACGACGAAGCGAACCTGAACATCTATGACCGCGATTTCGCGCAGCGTCAGGCAGCGATTTTTGCCGACGACCTGGCGAAGTCGGAGCGGGTGACGCTGGATGACTGGTTGCGCCGCCCGCTCAAGGAGAAGCTCGTCGAGCGGCTCGCGGCGCTGCTCGACGGCCAGCTCTGATCAAACCCTGACCGGCGGAATACTCGAGTGCTGGATGTACTGCGGCTCCTCGCGCCACTGCGTCGCCTGTTCGAACGCATAACCGAGCGCCAGCAGTCGCGCTTCGCTCCATGCCGGACCGACGAACGACAAACCGACCGGCAGGCCACGCACGAGCCCGGCCGGCACTGTCAGATGCGGATAGCCGGCTACTGCGGCCGGCGTGGAGAAACCGTCGCCGCTGCTGTCGCCGTTGATGAAATCGGTCAGCCACGCGGTGCCGCCGGTCGGGGCGACAATCGCATCCAGCTTGTGTTCGCGGATCGCGCGGTCGATGCCTTCGTCACGCGAGCCCTTGCGGCAGGCGGCCAGCGCTTTTATGTAGACCTCACTGTCGAGGTCGCCCAGCGCCTCAGCCTGGATCAGCAGCTCCTGGCCGAAGTACGGCATCTCGGTCTCGTGGTTCGCATTGTTGAAGGCGATCACATCGGCTAGCGTACGAATCTGCGCGTGCGGGGCGAAGCTCGCGAGCCACAACGGTAGATCGTGCTTGAATTCGTGCAGCAGCACGGACTGTTCTTCGGTGTCGTAGTTCACCTTCGGCAGGTTGATCGGGTCGATCACCTCGGCTCCCAGCATGGCTAGCCGCGCAATCGCATAGTCGATCCTTTCGTCGACTTCGTCGTGGCCGCTGAAGAACTCGCGGGCCACGCCGATGCGCGCGCCACGCAGCGCGTTTTTGTCGAGTGCGCCGAGATAGTCGGCAGGCGCGGGCGCGCCGAGCGTTGCAGGATCGCGCGGGTCGGGTCCGGCCAGCGCTGTCAGCAGCAACGCGGCATCGCTCACAGTGCGGGCGATCGGGCCAGGTGTGTCCTGTGTGTGTGAGATCGGGATGATGCCGTCGCGGCTGATACGTCCTACCGTGGGCTTGAGCCCGACCACACCCATGATCGACGACGGCGAGACGATCGAGCCGTCGGTCTCGGTGCCGATCGCCATGCGTGTGAGGTTCGCCGCAACGGCCGCCGCCGAGCCGGAACTGGAGCCGCTCGTGGAGCGGTCCAGGGCATACGGGTTGCGCGAGAGTCCACCGCGCCCGCTCCAGCCGCTGGTCGAGCGTCCTGAGCGGATGTTGGCCCATTCGCTCAGGTTGGTCTTGCCGAGGATCACACCGCCGGCCGCGCGCAAGCGCTCGACCAGATGCGCGTCGCGGGTGGCGTGCACGCCGTCGAGCGCCAGCGAACCCGCGGTCGTCGACATGCGGTCGCCCGTCGCGATGTTGTCCTTGATCACGACCGGCATGCCATGCAACGGGCCACGCAGCGTGCCGGCCGCGCGCTCGGCATCGAGCGCAGCGGCCATTTGCAGTGCGTCCGGATTGAGTTCGATGATGCTGCGCAATTCCGGGCCGCGCCGGTCGAGCCGGGCAATCCGGTCCAGATAGTGGCGGGCGGTCTGTGCGGCGCTGGACGGATCGGGGGCGTTTTCACCGTGCCCGTGTGCGAGGGCCGGGGGCAGGGCGGATGCATTCCTTGTGGTGATAGCGGAGGCCAGCAGACCGATTGAAGCGAAGAAACTGCGTCGTCTCATAGTGAGGTTCTTGTTGAAATGTGAACGCGGAAGCCGCCACGCCTTGCTGTGCTTCCGTGCCGTTGCCATAGCCCCTGCGCCGTCGAGGCGATTCGCAATCGCGCGAGATTACCTTAACAAAATTAGATGGCGGCGAAAGTCCTCGCTGCGGATGAGGCGAAACAGTTGCTGGGAGCAAATATTGCTTTGCGTGCAGGGCCGGGGCACGATACTGCGTGTCCATACAGACCATGGAGGCACTCGATGTCGATTACGCTAACTTGCCGTACTGTGCTGTGTTCCGTACTGGTTGTTGCCGCAACTACCGGGATCTCCGGGCCGGCGTGGAGCGCAGACCCGGCTGCGCCTGGCGCTGCTCCGACTGCTGTCAATGGCGTGCCCGGAGCACCTGGTGTCGAGACCGCGGCCCCTGTGCCCGCCGGTGACGATACCTTCCTGCTGACTATTTTTCTGCGGCACGACGAATCCAGGCCGTTGCCGAAAATCAACGACGAACTGCGTGCACAGGGTTTCTATAAGGCTTTTCCGCCGCCGGGGATCGAGGTGGTGTCGTGGTATGTGATGATGGGCATTGGCCAGGTCGTGACGTTGCGTGTACCGGCAAACCGTCTACGCGAAGTCAACCGGGCGATCGAGGAGACCGCATGGGGCGGCTACCGCACGGAGTTTTATCCGACCTATGATTACAAGGCAGTCGCGCAACATATGCGCGAGACGAATGGGAAGTAGTGGGTAGTTGAGGGAGTACGAGCTATGCAAACGCATCCGATGCGCTTGTCTCCGGGAGATGACCTGCGCGGCGCGCTTGAAGACGCGCTGCGCGGGTTCGGTGTGCAAGCGGCCTTTGTGCTGCAGGGCATCGGCAGTCTGAGCGTCGCGCAGTTGCGCTTCGCTGGCGTGGATCAGCCCACCGAGTTGCGAGGCGACATGGAGATTCTCACGCTGGCCGGATCGATCTCACCCGATGGTGCGCATCTGCACATGTCCGTTTCCGACGCGCATGGACAGGTGTTGGGCGGACATGTGACGCGCGGCTGCATCGTTCGAACTACGGCGGAAATATTGCTGGCGCTGCTGCCCGAGCATCGTTTTTCACGCGAGCACGATGCGGGTTCGGGCTTTGCGGAACTGGTTATCCGGCCGCAGTCGTAGTTGCGTGAGCCGTAAGTCGCGAGCCGGAGTCGTGACGCGGTGCATTGCATCTAACGCGCCGCCTGCATAAATGCGCGTACCTTGGCCTCATCAACCGGATTCCACCACACGCCCCCCACCTTCAACGAACTCGCGACAATCACCGCGTCCACGATAGAAAGAATCTCCGCGACATTGCCTTCAGTGCAGCCGCTCCCCACCAGCAGCGGCAGTTTCGTCGCCGCCCGGATTTGCCGCAGATAATCAGCGCTCGCGGCGTCTCCCGTGCGCTGCCCGGTGGCGATGATGGCATCCGCATCGAAGAATTCGACGTCGCGCACCAGTTCCTCCAGCGCGCGGTCCGCGACAATGGCGTGCGCACCGTGTTTGACATGCGCATCGGCGAACACGCTAATGCCGTCCGCGCGCAGGCGCGCCCGGTAACGCAAGGCGCTGGCGGCCGCGCCCTCGATAAAGCCTTCGTTCGCAATGTACGCATTGGCCCACTGATTGACGCGCACGAACGCCGCCTGGCTCGCGGCGGCAATAGCCAGCGCAGGAATCGCCGCATTCGCCAGAACGTTGATGCCGATGGGCAGGCCGGTTTCGCGCGCGATGCGATCGGCCGTCACCGCCATGAATGCCGAGGTTTCGTGCCCGATGTCTTCGGGCTTGGAGAACGGCACATCACCGTGATTCTCGATGATCAGACCATCGACGCCACCGTTGCGATACGCAAGCGCATCGGCAAGCGCTCCGTCGTATAGCGCCTGACTCGATGCCCCTTGATATCGCGGCGAGCCAGGGAAGGCCGGACAGTGGATCACGCCAATTACCACGCCACGGGCGCGTCCGAAGATCCGCTTGATGCAGTCGGTCTGCCCGCGTCCGACGCCAGAAGAAGTGTCCATATCGATTCAACTTACCTGAGTGGGAGAGGCCAAGGGTGGGACGGAAAGAAGCAGATCGCGCATCGTTGCGCGGTCGGGAAAGCTGGCTTGCGCACCGCGCCGTGTGACGACGACGGCGGCAACGGCCTGAGCCCAGCGCAACGCCAATGGCATCGCCAGGCCGTGGCCGAACGCAGCGAGTAGCGTGCCGCAAAAAGCATCGCCAGCGCCTACGGTATCGATCGCGGTCGTTGGCATGGCGGGCAGATGCTGCGTGCCGCGCTCGTTGCACCACAACACGCCTTGCGCGCCGAGCGTGACACAAACCTCGCGGGCACCTGCATGCAGCAGCGCCGCGGCAGCGCGCACCGGATCTTCGTGGGCGCTGAGCGTTGTCGCCTCGACGCGGTTGACTACCAGCACGTCGACATCGCCAAGCATCGGCACGCAATCGAAACACACCGGTCCGGGATTGAGCAGCGTGCGGCGCGCACCGAGCCGAGCGGCGCTCAGCATCTGCGCCGTGAAGTCCGCGCTCAGGTTGCCCTGCAAGGCGATCCAGTCGCCGGCGCGGGTCGCATCGACGATGCTGCTTGCCTCGGGACCGTAACGGGCGGCGGCTTCGTTACGCGTGACGATGGTGTTCTCGCCGCGCCCATCCACGGTGATGATGGACAGATCGGTCGGGTAGGGCGCACGCATCATGTGGCGGGTGTCGATACCTTCTGCACTCAACTGTGCAACGATGCGATCCCCTTCGGCATCCTGACCGACCGCTGCGAACAACTGTGTCGGTGTGCCTGCGCGTGCCGCGACCACGGCCTGATTGGCGCCCTTGCCACCCAGATCGTAGAGCGTTTCGACGGCGAGCGAAGTCTCGCCCGCCACCGGCAGGCGTTCGACGCGCAGGCTCAGATCGAGCGCCGCATTGCCGACTACGCAGACACGCGGCGCCGGGTTGAGTGCGTCGAACGTCGTGTGAGCCAACGGGATATCTGCGCGCATGACAGCGAGAGCCTAGTGCGCCGCTGTCGACGTAAGCCAGTCGAGGCAGTTCAGCCACAGCCGCGCATTGCCATCCCACGCGGAGAACTCCGGCGGTAGCCAGTGATGCGACATGTCGCTCGTCCATGCCAGCGAACGGCCCTGACCAAAGGTACCCGCAACCAGCAGTGGATGGCCAGTCTCCGGCACGGTGGCAATGACAGTCGCCCCAGGCTTGACCTGCACTTCGTTGTAACCGAGCAGATGCGGCCACGCAGTGCCGAGGCCTTCAACTAGCGGATGCGAAGCCACCACCTGCGGCGTAAATCCTTCGGGCACCTCGACCCGGTCGTCATAGGGCAGGCAAGTAACCGGCAGCACATCCTCAACGGGCGTCCCACGAAACCGCGCACTGCCGTTGATGCCCTGAAAGCTCAGATAACCGCCGATCATCATCAGCCCGCGGCCGGCCGCCACATACTCGCGCAGCAGTTTGAGGCGATTCGGCGTGCGCTGGCTCTTCGCCCACGTGTCCGGATGCAGCAGCAGCGTATTGGCGCCGATGTCGGACAGGATGATCGCGTCATACGCTAGCAGGCCTTCGAGCGTGGTCGGAAATTCTTCTTGTGCTTCATGGCTCGGCATATGCGTGATCGCATAGCGGCTGTCTTTCAATGCGTCGAGAAACAGCGTCGCGCCGTTGTGATACGTCACCGTCGGAAACTGATCGAATCCCTTGATGTGTGTCGACGTGCTGGTCCAGCTCTCTCCGGCCAGCAATACGGATCGGGTCATGCGAATCTCCTGTTGGGCGCGCGGGCGGCCGTGTCGGCGGCGGCATGCGCTGCGTAAAACCGGTTTACTGTTGAGCGGGCAGACACGCGTCGAAAGCGGTCTGCCTGTGCATCTGTCTATCTGCCTGCCTCGCGTTGCCGTGAAAAGACCTTGACCGGGTTGGCGATCATCAGCGTTTCGATTTGCGGGGCCGTCACACCGTGGCGTCGTAGCCGCGGCACGAAATGCCTGAGGATGTAGCCATAACCATGGCCGCCATAGCGCGTCAGCATGGTCTTGAGAAACACGTCCTGCGACATCAGCAAACGGTCGATGAAGCCCGCGTCGATCAGCGCCCTGATTGCCCGCGCATTCTCTTCGTCCGACGGCGACTGCGCGTCTTCCTCGGGATAGTAGTAGTCCATACCGATCATGTCGTATTCGAGCCACGCGCCGCGACGCGCGAGCGCGTGCTGGTATTCCGTATCCATGTGGCTCGGATTCATGTGGCACAGCACCGTGTGATTCAGGTCTGCGCCTTCCTGTTCGACGATATCGAGCACACGGTGGCCGTGCCGCACCCAACCGGGCAGGTGGATCGACAACGGCACGTGGGTCGCCGCGCTGGCGCGCGCGGCTGCCCGCAACGATTTCTCTTCGTGCGCGGTGAAAGCCGCGGACACGCCGATTTCGCCAATCAGGCCGGCCACCACTTCGGGCTTCTCGTCTGCACCGCCGACTTCGAAAATCAGTTGCGCGGCCAGATCGTCGATGGAGCGCTCGCTGACGTAGCGCGGATGCGTCGGCTCCAGGTAGAAACCGGTGGACATGACGATGTTCAGGCCCGTACGCCGCGCGATTTTCTGCAAGGCAGCCGGATCGCGGCCGATGCCGAGGTTGGTCGGATCCACCACCGTATTGCCGCCGAGTTCGCGAAAGCGCATCAGTTCATCGATCGCGGCTTCGACGTCGAACAACTGGCAGTTGTCGCGGTTCATCAGCGGGTTCATCCGCAACGCGCCGAGAATGCCGATATGCACCTTCTGCTCGCCGATCTCGCGCTCGCCGCAGCAGGTCGGCGGTACCCACTTGCCCGACGCATCCAGCAGAATGTGCTCGTGCATCAGCGTCACGCCCATCTGTGCGACTGGCAGCGGTCCGAGCACGGTCATTACGTGGCCGCTATCTACGCCGACCGGCAGCGGATCAACCGGGCGAAAGATCGACGTCATGACTCAACCCTTGCGGCCGCGTTGCGGCGTGAAAATGCGCGTGTTCATCCAGATAGCGAGCAGCATGATGGCGCCTTGGATGATCTGCGTGTAGAACGGCGACACGTGGATCAGGATCAGGCCGTTGCCCAATACGGCGATGGTCAGTGCACCGAGCAGGGTGCCGAGAATCGTGCCGCGTCCACCGAACAGGTTCGTACTGCCGAGCACGACGGCGGCGATGACCGCGAGTTCGAAACCGACGCCCTGATTTGATGAGCCGCTGCCCAGGCGCGCGGTGGTGATGAGACCAGCCAGCCCGGCGGCCGCGCCGCTCAGAATGTAGACCTTCAAAGTAACGACGCGTACGTTGACACCTGCACGCCGCACCCCTTCGGCGTTCGTGCCTATACCGACCACGTATCGCCCGAAACGCATGTGACGCAGTGCGAACCATCCGGCGAGCAGAATCACGATCGAGATTGCCGCAGGCATCGGCACGCCGAGCAGATGTCCACGCCCGAGTTGCACGAACCAGCCGTCGTTTTCGATCGGTACCGAATAGCCCTGCGTGATCAGCAGCGCGAGACCACGCACCACTGAGAGCGTCCCGAGCGTCACGATAAACGCCGGCATACCGGCCCATGCGATGAAATAGCCGTTGATAGCACCAATAAACGCACCGAGCAGGATGCCGCCAATCAGCACCACGCTGTCCGGTGCGCCCGCATGCAGCGCGATAGCGGCCAGCGCGCCGACCAGCGCGAGGGTCGAGCCGATCGACAGATCGATGCCGCCGGTGGTAATCACGAGCGTCATCGCGGTTGCCACGATCAGCAGCGGGGCGCTCTGGCGCAACACGTTCAGCAGATTGCCCGTGGTGAGAAAGGTATCGGTCGCGAAACTGAAGGCTACCGCGCAGCACAGGAAGAACACCGCGATGCTGGCAACCCCGGCATTACCGCCAAGCCGGTTTCTGAACGAGCGCCGCGACGCCTTCTGTTCCTGCTGATCCTTCTCCTTATGCATGGCGATTTCCATCATTCGTTCTCCGCAAGAGCCCGCGCCGAGCGTGCCTTGAATTTGCGTCCGACGATCAGGTCGACGATCTCTTCCAGATTGGTGTCGGCAATCTTGCGCTCCGCGATGTTCTGGCCTTCGTACATCACGCTGATCCGGTCGCAAACCAGAAACATGTCCTGCAGACGATGGCTGATGAGAATCACACTCACACCACGTTTGCTGATGGTCTGCACCAGTTCGAGCACGGCTTCGACTTCCGCTACGGCCAGTGCCGCGGTCGGTTCGTCCATGATCAGCACCTTCGGATCGAACGACGCCGCGCGTGAAATCGCAATGGCCTGCCGTTGACCACCCGAGAGATTCTCGACATCGAGGCGCGTGTCCGGAATGCGGATGCCCAGGCCGTTGAGCATCTCGCGCGCATTGTGGTGCATCTTGGCGTGATCGAGCATCGGCACGCCGAGCAGACGCCGCATCGGTTCGCGGCCCAGAAACAGGTTGCCGGCGACATCCACGGTGTCGCACAGCGACAGGTCCTGATAGACCATTTCGATGCGATGCGCGCGGGCGTCGCCGGGATCCGCAAAACGGACCGGCTTGCCGTCGATCTCGATCGTGCCGCTATCGGGAATCACCGCGCCGGACAGCACCTTGGAGACCGTCGACTTGCCCGCGCCGTTATCGCCGACGAGACCCAGCACCTCGCCGGGCGCCACTTCCAGATTCACACCGCGCAGCGACTGCACCGCGCCGTAGCTTTTGGTGATGTTCTCCATGCGTACGCGTGGAGGGATGGCGTCGCTGTTCATGTGCGTGTCCTCTGCCGGCTTACTTGAAAATCGCGCGGTACTTGTCGACGTTCGCCTTCGTGACGATCGTGACCGGCACCGAGATATTCTTTTCGACCGGCTGCTTGTTGATCAGTTTGAGCGCAGCGCCGACCGCCGCCTTGCCTTCGCCTTCCGGATCCTGCTGGACGACAGCGGCAACGAAGCCCGAGTCGATACCCTTGATGGCCTGCGCGCTCAGATCCCAGCCGACGATTTTCAGATGATCGGTCGCGTTTTGCGAAAGCGCCGCGGCCACCAGACCGATCAGGGCCGGCTCGCCGGTCGCATAGACGACCTGTAGAGTCGGATTGCCCGAAATCAGATTCTCTGCTGCAGTTTGCGCCTGATCCTGAACGTTCTGGCCGTCGACGGTGGCGACGATCTTCGCCCCAGGTGCGCTGGCGACGCCTTCCTTGAAGCCGTCGAGCCGGACGTTCTGGATGAACGAATTCAACGCCCCGACCACGCCGATCTGCGCCTTGCCGCCAAGCGACTTATTGATCAGGTTAGCCGTAAATTTGCCGATGTCCACGCCGACTTTCTTGTTGTCCACGCCGACCTGGACCGAGTTGTCGCCGTTCACGATGGCGTCGATGGTGACCACCGGAATACCGGCTTTTTTCGCTTCGGTGATGGCCGGTTTGATGCCGTTGACGTCGATTGCCACCACCAGGATGGCGTCCACTTTCTGCTGGATGTACGTCTCGATCGCGTTGTTCTGCGCGTTCGGGTCGTTGTTCGAGTTGTAGATCTCGAGGTTGACGCCGGCCGCCTTCGCCGCGTTCTGCGCGCCTTCATCCATCTGGGTGAAGAAGAGCGCTTCCTGGTTGATCTGCACGAGGGCGATCTTTTTGCCTGCGGCACAGGCGAGGCCGCTGGCGCCGAGCGTCGAGAGCGCGAGCACAGTGACGGCGAGACGGCGCAAAGCTATAGCTGCGTTCATCGAAATTCCTTTTCTGGGTGGTCGGGACAGCACGCGCAAAGCGACTGCCCCGGGGAGTGGAAAAGACTTTCAAGGACGCAACCGACATCGCGTCCGCCTTCTTGTAAACCGGTTTATCAAAAGTAAGTGGCGAGTATTTCGGTGTCAATGTTTTCAATAAAGACCAAGGGAAACTACTTAGGAGCGCCTTGGTTTGCATGGAGGACTCGCTTGACGGCCTATGCCTGGCGGTCTGCGGTGCGCGGCTACCGTTTGCGTGGAGGCGCCACCGAGGCGCGTTCGATCAGGCGCACCGGCAGACGGTGGACCGGTTTGCCGGGCGTGGCGTCGGGCGAAAGGGACGGGGCGTCGCTGTCGCCGGCCAGCATGGCGAGCAGGATGGCCACGCCGGCGCGGCCGAGTTCGCGTGCGGACTGCCGCAGGGTGGTAATCGGCGGCATCAGCAGACTGGCGAACTCCATGTCGTCGAAGCCGACGATCGACATGTCTCCCGGCACATCCAGACCTCTGTCGCGCAGCGTTTCGAGCATGCCGACCGCGAGGTAATCGCTGGAGGCGAATACGGCGGTTGGCGGGAATTCGCGCGAGGCCAGCTCAGCCGCGGCTGCCTCGCCGAAGCTGCGGTCATAGGCGCCGAACAGTACGAGGGAAGGGTCAAGCGGGATGCCGGCTTCGTCGAGCGCGCGACGATAGCCTTCGTAGCGCTCGCGCACGGTGAGGAGCGGCTCCGGCCCGGTGACGTGGGCAATCCGCGTATGGCCCGCGTCGATCAGATGCCTCGTGGCCAGATAGCCCCCCTCGCTGTTGTCGACGAATACCTTTGGCACATCGACACCCGGCACGTCTTCATCGATCAGCACGATGTTGCCGCGCTCGCCGATCAGTTGCCTGAGCGAGCCGTCGTCGGGACGGTTGGTTGCGAAGATCAGGCCGTCGAGATGGCGAGTGTCGAGCCAGCTCAGATAGAGCGCTTCGCGTTCGAGGCGATTGCGTGTGATGCACAACGAGAGGCCGAAGCCGCCTTCCGAGGCGGCTTCCTCGACGGCGTCGGCGAGCTCTGCGAAGAACGGATTGGCGACGTCGGGCATGGCGAGGCCGATCGTTTCGCTGCTGCCGAGGCTCAGGCGGCGCGCGAGACTGTTTTGCCGATAGTTGAGTGCGATAACGGCATCGTCGACGCGTTTCTTTGTTTCCGGCGGCAGCGAGAGCGTACCGTTCAGGTAGCGCGAGACAGTGGCCTTGGACACGTTGGCCAATTCGGCGACGTCGCGGATCGTTGAGACTTTTGCCAATTGAGCGGTTCCCGGAATGTTCGGCTTAGTGTACCGTGCCTCGCTTTTGCGCCTGGTTCATCTGGGCAGTCTGTGGAGCGCCTGAAAGCCGCGCCCGGGTCAGGCGCGCGGCAGAGCGGCATGCTGCTGTTACGGTTGCGCTGCATTGGGCGTTGCGTCCGGTTCTGCGGGACGAAAGCGCTCCTGCAACGCGACGAGCTGGTCGTCCGAGGTGGCCACCAGCCACTGGTGTGCGCCTTCCACCATCAGGCGGTTGTGGTCCTTCAATACGCCCATGGAGGCTGCTGTCTTCCACATCACCGGCGCCACTTTGCTGGTGCGGCCCGAGGGCGTTCCCACCAGCAGCGAGTAAGGTCCAAGCGGCAACGAGACGAGCGGTAGCGCGGGTTTGACGCGCACCCGCCAGTCGATGAAGGGCATGTCGCTAAAGAGCAGCGGTGCAGGCAAACCGAGCAGCACCGTGAAGTCGTAGAGTGCGAGATGCTCGCGCATGCCCGCGTACAGACGACGGATATCGCTCACCACCGCCGCGCGGATTTCGTCGTCGAACATCGCTTCCTCGGCGTAGCGCGCCTGGGCTTCGTGTGCCTCGCGTTGATAGGCGCTGAACACGGCCAGTTCCATGCAGTCTTGCGCTGCGCGCTGCACATCTGCCGGCGAGCCGGCTTCTTCCGGTTTGCCCAGCTGGGCGGCGCGCAGGAAGCGCGCGAGCGCTGCTTCCTGGATCGAGGGACCGTCGATCTGCGGGTCGTCGACGGCGTCTTTGCCGAGCGGCACGTAGATGTATTTTTCAGCGGCAAAGCGCGACTTCTTGCCGTCGTCGAACTTGATCTTGCCGTTGCTGCAGTCGAGATAGCGCGTGCCGATCTTGCCATGCTCCCACACGTAGTTCTTCAGCAAGGGGCGCAACGGATGCAGCGTCTCGCGATCGGTCATTGACAACTCCAGTGCCTCGATGGGGTTCAGCAGACGGCTGACGCCGCTGCGGGTTCATATCCCATCATGGCACGGGAGCCTCGCGTTCGCGAGCAGTTTAGCGCGCGACCCTGGCTTCGAGCAGATCGCCCATACCGATCCGTTTCGCGAAGTCGATCCGCACACGCTCCGATACTTCGAGCACTTCGCGTGCGCCATCGCCGACGAAGTCGATCACCGAGCGCATCGGCCGGGTGCCCTTCGGCAAGCCGACGATCCGCACGATTTCATCGGCGACCGCTTGCGGATCGGCGTCAGCCGGCGTGAGCGACGAGAGACGCGCGCCGATCTGATCCATCACGCCGTCATACCGGCTGTACGCTGCGGCGATACCGGTGTCAGCCGGTTTGCCTGCGCTCGGAAAGTGGTCAGTGCCTTGCGTGAAAGCGCCCGGCACGACGATCGAAGTCTCGATGCCAAAGCGTGCAATTTCGTACGCGAGGGTGACGGCGAGCGAATCCATCGCAGCCTTCGCTGCACCGTACGGGCCCATGAACGGCGGAAAGCCGCCCTTGGTCGTGGTGCTGCTGATCCACAGCATCAGCCCGGTCTCCTGCTGGCGCAGATAGGGCAGCACAGCGCGGTTCACGCGTTGCGCACCGAACAGGTTGGTGTCGAAGACCTTTGCCATCTCTTCGGGCGTGAAGGCTTCAGCGGGACCGACTACCAGATGCCCGGCGTTTTGCATCACCACGTCGATGCGTCCCTGCTCGCGCATGATCGTTGCGGCAGCTGCATCGGAGGAGTCTTGCGACAGCACGTCGAGTTCGAGCGGATGCAAGGCGATGCCGCGTTCTTTGGCGAGCGCGCGCAATTCGTCGGCGCGCGGCTTGTTGCGGCCTTCGACGTCGCGCATCGTCGCGTAGACGATATGACCAGCCTCGGCGAGTGCCTGGGCCGTGAGTTTGCCGATGCCTGTGCCGGCGCCCGTAACCAGAATGACGTTGTGCATGATTTTTCTCCGGAAGGTTTGTTGTTTGGTTATGAGGTTGGTAGCCGGTCGCGCTTAAGCGACTCCGCCGTTGGCGCGCAGGATCTGACCGTTGACCCAACCCGCGTCGGGACCAGCGAGGAACGACACGACCGACGCGATATCGTCCGGCTGACCGAGGCGTTGCAGCGGCGGCATCTTCGCGAAGGTCTGGATCTGCTCGTCGGTTTTACCGTCGAGGAACAGCGAGGTGGCGATCGGCCCTGGCGCCACGGCGTTCACCGTGATGTTGCGGCCGCGCAGTTCCTTGGCGAACACATGCGTGAATGCTTCGACGGCCGCTTTGGTTGCGTTGTAGACCGCGTAGCCGGGCATGTTCAGCGCGAGCGTCGTGCTCGAGAAGTTGACGATGCGGCCGCCGTCGCTCATGCGTGCCGCCGCTTCGCGCAGCGTGTTGAAGGTGCCGCGCAGGTTGATGTTGAGCGTCTGGTCGAACAGGGCGTCCGAGGTGTCGGCGAGCGGCACGGTCTTCAGCACGCCGGCGTTGTTCACGAGCACGTCCACCTTGCCGAGCTGCTGTTCGCTGATCTCGAACATGTGGCGTACCTCGTCGGCCTTGGCGACGTCGGCTTTCACGGCGATCGCTTGCGCGCCTGCGGCTTTCAGTTCGGCGACCAGCGCGTCGGCTTCGTTCGAGCTGGATGCGTAGTTGA
The DNA here is from genome assembly GCF_050436645.1 of Paraburkholderia sp. GAS33. Lineage (NCBI taxonomy): Bacteria > Pseudomonadati > Pseudomonadota > Betaproteobacteria > Burkholderiales > Burkholderiaceae > Paraburkholderia > Paraburkholderia sp. GAS33. The sequence continues at coordinate 488,330 of NZ_JBNDMP010000004.1, read as the reverse complement.
CGACTACGGAGAAACCATCGCTGGCGAGACGGCGGGCGACAGCTGCGCCGATGCCGCGCGAAGCGCCGGTGACGAGAGCGACTTTGGACGGGTTGTTTGCGGTGTTCATGATTCGTTTCCTCAGGGTGGGTGGTTCGGGGCGACCCGGTTGTCCTTGCTCGGTCTCTTGGGTGCGTCTCTTGAGCGCGGCGGGTCCGTGAGATGAATCATGGATCATTCCGTTTTGAAGATAATCTGGCGTAGCTTGGTATCATCGTTCCATTCACTTTAATAATCACCGGGAGCGCCGCCCATGGACCGCTTCGAGGAAATGCGGGTGTTCGTACGCATCGCCGAGCGCCAGAGCTTTACCCACGCGTCGGACGATCTGCAGATTCCGCGCGCCACCGTCACCAATCTGCTCAAGCGCATGGAGCAGCGGCTCGGCACGCGGCTGCTCGAGCGCACCACCCGGACGGTGCGTCTGACGCACGATGGCGAGGCCCATTACCGCCGTTGCGTGCGCCTGATTGCCGATCTGGAAGAGGCGGAGGAGTCGTTCAGGAACACCGCGCCCAAGGGTCTGTTACGGGCCAATCTGCAGGGCACGCTTGCGCGCACTTTTGTCGTGCCCGCGCTGCCGGCGTTTCTTGCGCAGTATCCGCAGATCGAACTGCACCTCGGCGAGGACGACCGGCTGGTCGACCTCGTGCGCGAGGGCGTCGATTGCGTGCTGCGGGTTGGGAGCCTGCAGGATTCGTCGATGGTGGGGCGGCGCGTCGCGCAGCTTTCGCAGGTCACCGTGGCGAGCCCCGCGTATCTGGCGAAGTATGGGGAGCCGGGCGATCCGGCGGCGTTGTCGGCGCATCGTGCGGTCAATTACGTCTCGAGTGCAACCGGAAAGGCGCTGCCGCTTGAATTTACGATCGACGGGCAGGTGAGCGCGGTGAATCTCGGCTCGGTGGTGTCGGTGGCGGGCGCGGATCTTTATACCGGTAGCGCCGTGGCAGGACTGGGGATCGTGCAGGTGCCGCGCTACCGCGTGGCGGAGGAGCTGAAGACGGGACGACTGAAGATCATTCTGCAGGACTTTCCGCCACCGCCGATGCCGGTTTCCGTGCTGTATCCGCAGAGCCGGCAGTTGTCGTCGCGGGTGCGAGTGTTTGCGCAGTGGCTGCGCGATATCTTCGAGGCGGCTAGTGTGTAGCCATGTTTTTTCTGTGCCTTTAGCTTAATGCTGCAGGCACACTGCGGCGCATCTTCAGCGCTTGCGGGACAGGTCTTTTTGCAGGCGCTCCGGCAACTGCGCGAGATCGCCGAGCAGTTCGTCAGCGGCCTGCTCAAAACGCGCGACCAGGAAGTCCAGCAGCGCACGCACGCGCGGCGCCATATAGCGGTTGCCGTGGAATAGCGCGTGGACGCCCGCCTCGTTGGTGCACCAGTCCGGCAGCAGGATGGTCAGCGTGCCGGCGCGCACGTCCGCCGCGATATCCCAGATCGACTTGTGGACGATGCCGTGACCTGCCAGCGCCCACGCTCGCGCAAGCGCGCCGTCGTTGGTTTCCCAGGACCGTTCGATGGGCACCGTGTAGGTCACGCACTCGTCGTCCTGTGCGAAGCGGAATTCGTTCAGCGGTCCGGCCGCTGTCACCAGCACGATGAAGCGGTGATTGGCGAGGTCAGCCGGTGTTTTCGGTTCGCCATGCCGCGCCACGTAGTCCGGCGACGCGCACAACACGCGCCGGTTCGGTGCGAGGCGGCGTGCCACCAGCGAGCTGTCGAGCGGCAGGCCGAAACGGATCGCCAGATCGATGTCTTCCTGCAGCAGGTTCGAGACCGAATCCGACAAGCTGAGTGCATAGCTCACCTCCGGGTGCAGCGAGCTGAATTCGTGGAGCCAGTGATACAGCAGATTGCGACCGAAATCGGAGGTGGCCGAAATCCGCAGCTTGCCGCGCACCTGGTTTTGTCCCGCCTGCAGCGCGGCTTCGGCATCTTCGATGGCTTGCAGCGCGATACGGCAGTGTTGCAGATAGAGCCGCCCTTCATCGGTCACGCGCAACTGGCGCGTGGTGCGCTCGAAAAGGCGCGCGTGCAATGCCGCCTCGAGCTTGAGAAGCCTCGCGCTGGCGGCAGCCGGCGAGAGGCCCAGTTTGCGGCCGGCCGCCGACAGGCTGCCGGCTGCTGCTGCTTCAACGAATAGCTGCATATCGCCGAGTCGATCGGTTGCCATTGCCTGCCTGGATTTGAAAGTTATTCAAATGCTACGCCAATTATCAAATGGGCGGCGTATCGCCAGAATGGTTTGATCGCGTCGTCGGCGCGCTCGGCCAGCGTTCTGCGGTAGATTGAGTACAGAGGGATTGCGCCGCGCTTTGGGCGCATGCGGCGCCTTTCCGCGGTTTCGACCGGCGGCTTTTCGATTTATGCGACCTACCCGACTTACCGAGAGAGGAAACAGAATGGATCTGCAACTGAAAGGCAAACTGGCGCTGGTGAGCGGCAGCACGGCTGGCATTGGTCTCGCCATTGCCAGCGCTTTGGCGCAGGAAGGCGCGCGCGTGATCGTCAACGGACGCAAGCAGGAAGCGGTGGATGCAGTGGTCGCGCAACTGAAATCGAGCACAGGCGGGGACGTGCTGGGTTTTGCCGGCGATCTCAGCAAGGCCGACGTGGCTAACGAACTCGCGCGGCGCTATCCGGATGTGGAGATTCTCGTCAACAATCTCGGCATTTTCGAGCCGAAGCCATTCGAAGAGATCCCGGACGAGGACTGGCAGCGCTTTTTCGATGTCAACGTGCTGAGCGGAGTGCGTCTTGCTCGGCTCTACCTGCCGTCGATGAAGCGGGCCAACTGGGGGCGCATCATTTTCATCTCGAGCGAGAGCGGACTGCAGATTCCCGTCGAAATGGTCCACTATGGTGTAACCAAGACGGCGCAGATTGCGGTGGCGCGCGGCATTGCGGAATCTGTCGCGGGCACCGGCATCACTGTCAATACCGTGCTGCCGGGTCCGACCAAATCGCGCGGTGTGGGCGACTTCGTCGACGGTCTTGCCAAGGCCGACGGCAAAACGTCCGGGCAGATCGAGAAGGAGTTCTTCGAACACGTGCGGCCGACTTCGCTGATCAAGCGCTTTGCTTCGACCGAGGAAGTTGCTTCGCTGGTGGCGTATGTTGCGAGTCCGCTGGCATCGGCGACGACCGGCGCTGCATTGCGCGTCGACGGCGGCGTGGTGAAGAGCGCGTTTTAACGCGGAGATCGGCTCCGCTCGTGGGATCATACGGCTCGCGCAAGGCGCTCACGCCTCGCGAGCCACAGGAAACAGGAGCGGATGAGATGATCGATGGACTGGTAGGCGGGCGGCTCTATGGAGAAGCCCAGATCCGCACTGGACAGAACGGCAAGCGTTTTGTGACGTGCAAGGTGCGTGCGACCACCGGTGACGGCGATACGCTGTTCGTCAACGTGATTGCGTTCGACGACGAGGTGCAGACCGGGTTGTTAGCGCTTAACGATGCGGATAGCGTGGCCTTGAGCGGTGCGCTGACGCCGAAGGTCTGGACTGACAAGAACGGGCTCGTGAAACCGGCACTCGACATGGTGGCGCATGGTCTGCTGAGCGCGTATCACGTGCGGCGCAAGCGGGCGGCGATGGGTTCAGAGGCGCCGCAAGAGGATGGCGCGCATCTCGACGATCCGCTTTGAGTGAGGTGGCGGTGGCGACCGCCTGGCGATGCCCGCCTGGTCATCCGCGTTAGTGACACACGACCGCACAGGTCACCGCCGTCACACCGGCCACTGCGCCGACCACGACCCCTGTAGCAAACGTCTCGACCGACGACGCACAACCCTGCAGATTGAGCACGCCCGCCAGTATTAGCACCTTGATTATGCGACTCATTTTTTGAATTCCCCGTGAGTACGCGCGCATCGTAGCAACTAGTTGTCTTTATGGGTCTTTCTGAAACTATCGGCGCCTTACGGAGTTTTTGTGGCATTGACCGCGGCCGGGCATAGCAGGCCCAACGCTTGCAACGAGACCCACACCGCATGGCCGCACCATCGATGGAAAACTGTATAAATATACAGTATAGTGTTCCCTTCAAATCCGCCCTGCGGCGATTGATCCATATGGTCGGGCGCGGTGAATCATTACGGTCGCAAAGCGGCCGTAAGATGTGGCCAACTCATTCAGACGGTCGGGCAAATTGTCATCTACAGGAAAAATCCGCATTCGCGGAGCGCGTCAGCACAACCTCAAGAACCTCGATCTCGACCTGCAGACAGGCGAGATGACGGTCGTAACGGGGCCTTCGGGGTCCGGCAAATCGAGCCTCGTGTTCGACACGCTGTACGCGGAAGGGCAGCGACGCTATGTCGAAACGTTCAGCGCGTATGCGCGGCAGTTCCTCGACCGCATGGACCGGCCGCAGGTAGACCGTGTCGACGGCGTGCCGCCGGCCATCGCGATCGACCAGACCAATCCCGTGCGCAGTTCGCGCTCCACAGTCGGCACGATGACCGAGCTCAACGATCATCTGAAGCTGCTGTATGCGCGCGCGGCCGAACTGTTCGATCGCAAGACGGCTCAGCCCGTGCGGCACGATTCGCCTGAGACGATCTATGGCGATCTGGCCGCGCGCACGGCGGCGGACGATCCGCGCCTTGTAGTGACGTTCCCGGTCGAATTGCCTGAGTCCGCTACCGAAGAAGAGGTCGCGCAATGGCTCTCCGCGAGCGGCTATACGCGCGTGCAGGCGCAGCGCGAGGTGCAGTCGCCCACTGGCCCGCGCAAGCTGCTCGACGTCGTGGCCGACCGCTTCCGTCTGAGCGCCGTCGAGAAGGGCCGTGCCGTCGAAGCCATTGAAGCGTCGCTGAAGCGCGGCGGCGGACGTGTGAACGTCTATGTGTTGCCGCAAGGGTCAGAAGAGTCCGCCGAAGCCGAGCCGCAGATCTGGCGTTTTTCCACCGGCTTGCACAACCCGGACAGCGACCTGCGCTACGCCGATCCGCAGCCCGCGCTGTTTTCGTTCAACTCCGCCTATGGTGCGTGCGAAACCTGCCGCGGCTTTGGCCGCGTGATCGGCGTCGATCTGGGCCTGGTGATTCCCGACGAGCGCAAGACCTTGCGCGGCGGCGCGATCAAGCCTATGCAAACGCCGGCCTGGAAGGAGTGTCAGGATGACCTCATGCGCTATGCGGCCAAGGCTGGCATCCCGCGTGACACGGCCTGGTCCGCTTTGACCCAGCCGCAGCGCGATTGGGTCATCAACGGCTCGCCCGACTGGAACGGCAAGTGGCAGAGTCACTGGTACGGTGTGAAGCGCTTCTTCGAATACCTCGAATCGAAAGCGTACAAGATGCACATCCGCGTGCTGCTGTCGAAGTACCGCAGCTACACGCCGTGCGAGGTCTGCGGCGGTGCGCGTCTGAAGACCGAATCACTGCTGTGGCGTCTCGGCACGAAGGTCAATGCGGACGCCGTGCTGGAACCGGTGCAGCGCTTCCTGCCACGTGGCGTGGACTGGAATCGCGCGCAACTCGAAGCGCTGCCAGGTCTGACGGTGCACGATCTGATGCTGCTGCCCATCGAGCGTATCCGGCGGTTCTTCGACAACCTCAACCTTCCGAGCGCGCTGCTCGACGATGCTCTAAAGCTGCTGCTCGCCGAAGTACGCACGCGCCTGAAGTATCTGTGCGATGTCGGGCTCGGCTACCTGACGCTGGATCGCCAGAGCCGCACGTTGTCGGGCGGCGAGGTGCAGCGTATCAACCTTACGACGGCGCTCGGCACGTCGCTCACCAAAACGCTGTTCGTGCTCGACGAGCCGAGCATCGGGCTGCATCCGCGCGATCTGAACCGCATCGTGGAAGCGATGCACCGTTTGCGTGATGCGGGCAACACGCTGGTGGTGGTCGAGCACGATCCGTCGGTGATGCTGGCGGCGGACCGGCTGATCGACATGGGCCCCGGTCCGGGTGAGCGCGGCGGCACGATTATTTTCGACGGCGTCCCAGAAGACATCCGCTCGTCGGGCACGCTAACGGGCGAATATCTCGGCGGACACCGCCACGTGGCCGACGTCTCGCACTGGTCGAGCCGGCCGGTCACGAAGGAGACGCCGCGCATCGTGCTGGAAGGCGCGAGCCAGCACAATCTGCAGGACGTAACCGTCGAAATTCCGTTGCAGCGCCTCGTGTGCGTTACCGGCGTTTCAGGCTCCGGCAAATCGACACTGATTCAGGACGTGCTGTATCCGGCGCTAGCGCGTCATCTCGGCGTCGCGACGGAATCGCCCGGGGCGTTCCGGCGTCTGCTCGGCGCCGATCAGGTGAACGAGGTCGTGTTCGTCGACCAGTCGCCGATCGGCAAGACGGCGCGCTCGAACCCGGCGAGTTATGTGGGCGCGTTCGACGAGATCCGCAAGCTGTTTGCCAAGGTGCCGCTCGCACAACAACGCGGCTACGGTCCGGGCATGTTCAGCTTCAACTCGGGCGACGGCCGCTGCCCGACTTGCGGCGGCTCGGGCTTCGAGCACATCGAGATGCAGTTCCTGAGCGACGTCTATCTGCGTTGCCCGGATTGCGATGGTCGCCGTTATCGCGCCGAACTGCTCGAAGTGAAGATCGAGCGCGGTACGCCGGCGCGTGCGTTGAGCATCGCCGACGTGCTTGAGTTGACCGTCAGCGAGGCAACCGCGTACTTCGCCGGGGATGCGGAAGTGCTGCGCGTGCTGAAGCCGATCGTCGACGTGGGTCTTGAATATGTGAAACTGGGCCAGCCGGTGCCTACCTTGTCGGGCGGCGAAGCGCAGCGGCTCAAGCTGGCCGGCTTCCTCGCCGAGGCGGCGCAGGCAAAGACCGCGCGCAGCGCGAAGCAGGCAACCGCAGTGCGGCTCTTCATGTTCGACGAGCCGACCACGGGGCTGCATTTCGACGACATCGCCAAGCTGATGCAGGCGTTCGGCAAACTGCTGGCGGGCGGCCATTCCTTGATCGTGATCGAGCATAACCTCGACGTGATCCGTGCGGCCGACTGGCTGATCGATCTCGGGCCGGAAGGCGGCGACGGCGGCGGCCGGGTGCTGTGCGCGGGCACGCCGGAACAGGTTAAGCGCTGCGCCGAGTCGTACACCGGCCAGGCGCTGCTTCAGTACGACGCGGCCATGGATGCAGCGGCAGATCCTGCCGCGCAAGGCATGCCGCTGCAAAAGGCATTGACCGCGGCGCGCGCGCGTCGTGCCGTGGAAGGCGAGGACGTGGTGCGCATCGTCAACGCGCGCGAGCACAACCTGAAATCGCTCGACGTCGATATCCCGCATGGCAAGTTCAACGTAATCACAGGCGTGTCCGGTTCGGGCAAGTCGACGCTCGCGTTCGACATCCTGTTCCATGAGGGGCAGCGCCGTTACCTGGAGTCGCTCAACGCCTATGCGCGTTCGATCGTGCAGCCGGCAGGGCGTCCCGAAGTCGACGCGGTGTATGGCATTCCGCCGACCGTGGCCATCGAGCAGCGCCTTTCGCGCGGCGGCCGCAAGAGTACTGTGGCGACCACCTCGGAAGTCTGGCATTTCTTGCGGCTGCTGTACGTCAAGCTCGGACTGCAACATTGCATCCACGACGGCACACCAGTCACGGCACAGAGCGTGGAATCGATCGCAGCGCAGTTGCTACGTGACCACAAGGGGCAACACGTTGGCTTCCTCGCACCGCTGGTGGTGAACCGCAAAGGCGTCTATACCGATCTCGCCAAATGGGCGAAGGCGCGTGGCAATTCCCATCTGCGAGTGGACGGCGAGTTCCTGCCGGTCGACCCGTGGCCCAAGCTCGACCGTTTCCGCGAGCACACGATTGAGTTGCCGGTGGCCGACGTCGTCGTGTCCGCTGACAACGAAGCGGAGTTGCGCCGCCTGCTCGACGAAACGCTCGAAATCGGCAAAGGCGTAATGCATTTGCTCGCGCCGCTCGACGGCCTGCAGAACGCGTTGAAGAGCGGCAGCGCCACCGCAAGGCTCGGGACGGTGAAGGTGCTGTCCACCAAGCGCGCCTGTCCGGTGTGCGGCACGAGCTATCCGGAACTGGACCCGCGGATGTTTTCGTACAACAGCAAGCATGGCTGGTGTACAACCTGCGTCGGCACAGGCCTCGCACTCACGCGCGAGCAACGCGCGGCCTACGACGATACGGTGGTCGCCGAAGACGGCCGCGGCCGGGAGCAGAGCTTGCCCTCGGAAGAGCAGGAACCGGAAGGCGTAGTCGACGAACCGTGTCCGGATTGCCACGGCACGCGCCTGAATCCGACCGCCCGGGCGGTGACCTTCGAGGCCCAGGCGATCGTCGACGTTGCGCAATGGACGGTGAGCGACACGCGCCGTTGGGTAGACGCGCTGGACCTGACGGGCCGCGACGCGGACATTGCCCGCGACGTCGTAAGCGAGATCGGCAGCCGGCTGCAGTTCCTCGAGGAAGTGGGGCTTGGCTATCTGAGCCTCGACCGCGCGGCACCGAGCCTGTCGGGCGGCGAGGCGCAACGCATCCGGCTGGCGGCGCAACTGGGCAGCAACCTGCAAGGGGTCTGCTACGTACTCGACGAACCGACCATCGGTCTCCATCCGCGCGACAACCAGATTCTGCTGAACGCGCTGCGCAAGCTCGGCGAGAAGGGTAATACGCTGGTCGTCGTCGAGCATGACGAGGACACTATCCGGCGTGCCGACCACATCATCGATATTGGCCCCGGTGCGGGCAAGCGCGGTGGCACGCTGGTCGCGCAGGGCAGCGTGGCCGATCTGTCGGCGCAATCAGACTCGTTGACGGGGCAATTCCTTGCAAACCCGATCGTGCATCCGTTGCAGCCGCGCCGCACGGTGAAGCCGAAGGTCAAAAGCGCAGCGGCGGTGCCGGAGCAGTGGCTGACGGTGCATGGCGGCAAGCTGTACAACCTGCGCAATGTAACCGTGGGGTTGCCGTTGGCGCGCCTCGTGGCGGTGACGGGGGTGAGCGGCTCGGGCAAGTCGACGCTCGCGCGCGACGTGCTGATGGCGAACCTGCTGGATGCCGTGGGGCGCTCCGTGCTGTCGTCGCCGGCTACCCGTCGTGCCCGCAAGGCGGCGCAAGACGAACCGGCCGCCAACCGGCGCTCGAGCGTGCTGGCCCGCAGCGCACCGCGGACGCAACTGAACGTCACGCATGCGTGGCAGGGTTGCGACGCGGTCACCGGGTGGGAGAGCATCGACCGCGTGCTAGAAGTCGACCAGACGCCAATCGGCAAAACGCCGCGCTCCTGTCCCGCTACTTATATAGGCGTATGGGATGCCATCCGTAAGCTGTTCGCCGGCACGCTGGAAGCCCGCGCTCGTGGCTATACGGCCTCGCGCTTCTCGTTCAATACAGGCGAAGGCCGCTGCCCGGCCTGTGAAGGCCAAGGCGTGCGCACCATTGGCATGAGCTTCCTGCCGGACGTGAAGGTGCCGTGCGACGTCTGTCATGGTCAGCGCTTCAATCCGGAGACGCTGGCGGTCACGTGGCGCGGCAAAAACATCGGTGACGTGCTGACCATGGAGATCGACGAGGCCGTCGAATTCTTCGCGCCCATCACGAATATCGCGCATCCGTTGCAGTTGATGAAGGATGTCGGCCTCGGCTATCTGACGCTAGGCCAGCCATCGCCGACGCTCTCGGGCGGCGAAGCGCAGCGCATCAAACTCGTCACCGAGTTGAGCAAGGTGCGCGACGACATCACACGGCGCGGCCAGAAGGCGCCGCACACACTCTATGTGCTGGACGAACCCACGGTTGGGCTGCATATGGCGGACGTGGCACGGCTGATTCGCGTGTTGCACCGGTTGGTGGACGGCGGTCATAGTGTCGTCGTCATCGAGCACGACCTGGACGTGATCGCCGAGGCCGACTGGATCATCGACCTCGGCCCGGAAGGGGGAGTCGGCGGCGGCTCGATTGTCGCGGCGACGGATCCGGAGGGGCTTGTGCGCGTTCGAGAAAGCCACACCGGGGCAGCGCTGCGTCCGGTGTTGGCGCGTGGCGTCAAACGCGAGGCGGCCGTACCGGTCGAGGCCGGCGAAGGCACCCACGGTTGAAGTAGCCAATCAGGAGGGGGCTTTCTCAAAGAGCCTCTCAACTGAGCCTGACGGGAGGCCCTTGTAGCGTATTTGCGACGAGGGTTTTCCCGGCTTGCGGCAGACGTCACTATCAATCCTAAAACAGCGTTTGCAACCCGTCTGGCGCCACAAGTTCACCCTGTAATTGGAGGAAAGACTCTAAACACTATCTGTTCCCATCAAAAAAAGTTTGACGGACGATTTTGTCTTGATATCGTCACTCTCCATCAGGCGCGTCAACGCGCTTGCGCCTGCCGGCCAGATTTTCGCCGGTTTCGCGCACAAGGTTTTCTATTCCAATTCAACGATTCCAGGCTGGGAAGGGAATGCGCTCGCACTTTAGTTGTGCATTCAACCATCTCATGGCACTGGATGAATTCGATCCTCGCCCAGGTGACCGGTTTCGTCCGGTTATCGCCCGGGGCGATCACTAACCCAATTTCTCAACTGACTTTGCGCCCGACATCGCTCACTCGATGTAACTTAATTTGCCTAGATCAAACAAATTTTGACTACTGGATTCTGTCTTGCTATGGTTCCGCCACTCGATAAGAAGGCCGCAGCCGCACTCGCAATGGGCAGCAAGATTCGCGCGTTGCGACAACGGCTTAAGCGCACGTTAGATGAAACGGCAAAAGCGGCTGGTATCTCGAAGCCGTTCCTGTCGCAAGTGGAACGAGGGCAGGCCACGCCGTCTCTCACGTCGCTAGTCGGCATTGCTCAGGCACTCGGCGTCACGGTGCAGTACTTCGTGGAAACGCCGACCGAAGCGAAGTCGGTGTGCCGCGGAGATGAACTGAAATTTTTTGGGTTTGCCGATTCGGCGAACCTGTTCGGCAGGCTGACGAACCTGTCGGTCGACCGGAAGCTGGAAGCGATTCTGGTGAAGATGCCAGCCGGCCAGCAACCGTCGGAAGTGACGACGCACGCAGGAGAAGAGTTTTTGTATGTGATGAGCGGACAGATTGCTCTGACGCTCGAAGGTACGACGTTCGTGTTGCAGGCCGGTGACACCGCGCACTACGAGTCAACAGTCCCGCACGCATGGGCTAACACCGCGGGCGAAGAGACGGTGCTCGTCTGGGTAGGCACACCAAGATTATTTTAGTAACGGTCAATTGTGTTTGTACTGGGGCGGTCTGAATACATCCCTAAGTAGTCCTACAGGTTAACCCGTAACGTGAATTTGCAGTGCCAATCGACTGGCGAACGGCTCGGTCATAAGCTGATGTTCGCCGAATGATTGAAATGAAAATGAAAGTTAATACAACTAAATTGTAATGTTTTTGTAGTTAGAAATTAATAAGTCGAAGTGCCCTTTCTATCTCGCTGCAATGGATTGGAAACCGGTCGTGTTTCTTCAAGTTATACGACCGCAGGGCAACTTTGACGGCGCGCGGCGAACGTCGCCGCAAACGAGTAGAGAGGTTCAAAAGACCTCTCTTCGCACAAACAGGTGTGTGGCCTTACTGACGAGTGAGAAGGGGAAAAATGAAACAACGGGCATTGGCGTTGGCCATCAGACGAATAATCTGGGCCGAACTGGCATTGACGACCGCAATCGCCGTTCCGGCGTTCGCGCAAAGTCAGCCGGCTACCACGGAGACGCCGGCACCTGCCGCGGCGGCTTCGGGCACAGCAGCGGCGGCCGCTCCGGCGGCAGCATCGGGCGCTACAGCGACGGGCGGCAAGAACGTCAAGCAACTGCAGACGTTCCAGGTGACGGGTTCGCTGATCCGCCAGTCGGACAAAGTGGGCTTCCAGCAGGTCCAGGTCGTTACCGCGAAGCAGATCCAGGATTCCGGTGCGAAGGACGTATCCGATTACATGCGCCAGATTTCGGCCAACTCGGCCAACAGCTGGGCTGAATCGACTTCCGACAGCTTTGCGGCCGGCGGTTCCGGTATCGCCCTGCGCGGCCTGAGCGAAAAGTACACGCTGGTGCTCGTCGACGGTCAACGTGTTGCACCGTACGCATTTGCTGTGAACAGCTCGGACCAGTTCTTCGACCTGAACACGATTCCGCTGGACGTGGTCGACCGCATCGAAGTCGTGAAGACGGGCGCGGTGTCGCAGTACGGTTCGGACGCAATTGGTGGTGTGGTCAACATCATCACCAAGCACAACTTCCAGGGCCTGCAGCTCGACGGTAGCTACGGCGGCGCCACACAAGGCGGCGGCGGCACGACCAAGTTCGGCATCCTCGGCGGCTTCGGCAATCTGACGGAAGACGGTTTCAACGTCACGGCGGCGGCCAGCTACTACAAGTCGAACGGCTACACGCTGGCCGATCGCGATACGACCCAGAACCAGGACTTCAGCAACCAGCCTTATGGCGGCTCCATTAAAGGCCCGTCGTATTACCTGAATCCGAACACGGGCGTCACCACAGGCTTTGGCTGTGCACCGGGTGCGCAAGTGCCGGTGGGCAGCAACATCATCGCGACGAATGCCGGCGCAGGCGCGATCACCGGCGGTACCGTTTGCGAGCGCAACACGGCTGAAGATTACTCGATCGAGCCGATGACCGAGCGTCTGAACGCCAAGGTTCACGCCGACTTCAAGATCAACGATACGACGACGGCGTACGCTGACCTGTGGGAAAGCAATAACACGACCACCGTCAACGATGGTTATGCAGGTTACGGCAACGGTCTTCAGTACAACCCGGCCACGCACTCGGTCAACCCGATTTCGTTTATTGCCGCAGCGAACAATCCGTACAACACGACCGGCGTCGCCCAGGAAATTTTTGGCGTCCTGCCGACCACGTACAGCTCGACCACGGACGCGAACTACTGGCGCGCAGCAATGGGCGTGAAGGGCAGCTACGAGTTGGGTAAGGAAGACTGGGACTGGAACGTGGGTTACACCCATTCCATGAGCACGGTCAGCAATACTTACGGCAGCATCGTCAACCCGGTCGCGCTGACCAACGAGCTGGCCAACGGCACGTTTAACTACGTGAATCCGTCGGCTACGCCGGGCGCACTGAGCAACATCCTGACGACGGCGAACAACCTCGGTATTTCCAAGCTCGACGCGCTCGACGCAACGGCTGGCACGCCGAACCTGTTCCATCTGCCGACCGGCGACGTCGGCCTCGGCCTCGGTGCCCAGTTCCTGCACGAAAGCGAACTGATCGAAGAAGGCGGCGCTTACCTGAGCCCCAACACGCTGAACCCGAACACGCAGGAAGTGGCCGGTGACCGCAACGTGGCGGCTGTGTATTACCAGGTCGATGTGCCGTTGATCGACAAGATGCTGACGTTCAGCCAGTCGGGTCGTTACGACCACTACAGCGACTTCGGCGGTGCGTTCTCGCCGCGTTTCGCCCTGCGCTTCCAGCCGATCCAGCAGTTCACGGCTTACGCTTCGTATAACCGTGGCTTCCGCGCACCGGAATTCCTCGAAAATACGAACTCGTCGAACCTGGGCATTCAGCCGATCGGTCCGAACGGTCAGGACGAAAACGTCGTGACGAAGGGCAACCCGGCGCTGCAACCGGAACGCACGAAGAACTACAACATCGGCTTCGAGCTGTCGCCGACGCGTAACACCGACATCGGCTTCGACTGGTACAAGATTCACGTCGACAAGGCGATCGGCACGCAGACCGATCCGGCGGCCACCGTCTTCAACGCGGATGGTTCGATTGCGTACATGGTGAACGAGTACGAGAACCTCGGCTCGTTCGACACGGACGGCTTCGAAACGACGTTCTCGCAGGCGCTGCCGACCCCGATCGGTACGTTCAAGCTGACGGCTGACTGGGCCTATGTGTGGCACTTCTACATGAACGGCGTGGGTGGCCTTGCCTCCCAGGTTGACGGCGCAGGTAACGACCTGACGCTCGCGCAGCCGTTCGGTGGTTCGTTCCCGCGCTGGAAGGGCAACACGGACCTGTCGTGGAACTTCCACCAGTGGAATGCCGATCTGGAATGGCAATACACGGGGCCGTACTCCGACGCGCTGGGTCTGAACTACACGACCGGTTCGTATAGCGTGTTCAACCTGAACGTGGCGTACACGGGCTTCAAGCACTGGACGATCTACGGCGGCATGAACAACATCTTCAATCGTGCGCCTCCGTACGATCCGCTGTGGGTCAATGCAACCGACCTGACCGGTTACGACCAGTCCCTGTACACGTACATGGGCCGTTACCTGCAAGTGGGTGCAACGTATAAGTTCTAACAAGTTGTAAGCCTGTTGACGATTGTCGCTCCGGCATTCTTTGTGCCGCCGGAGCGACTTTTTTTCGTAAGTAGCACACTGTGAGCTTCTCCGTACGTCGCCGTGACGGGCATGTCATGCCGGACCGGCCAGCGCGAGAGGAACGCAGGGATTGCGTAAGCGATGTGGTCTTGCTGTTCGGGACTTGTCGTGCGACGCTACCCGTAACCCAAGGCGCCATGCGACGCCTTAAGTGATCCGGGCGATGGCGGTTGGCATTGCCCAGGTCGATCCGACGAACCGCGTGTCGGCCACAAGCCAGCGCGCGACCTACGCATACTGATGATGAGACTTGTGAAGTTTCGGTTGCCGCGCGCCGCATGGACGATCTCTTGCGCTCTGGCGACCCGGCAAGCTGCCACGCGCGTTGCTCCGGCGCTGGTTGCCGCACTGCTTGGTGCAATGAGTCTGGCGGTGACGCCGGCCCATGCCGCCTCCGCGATCGCCCAATACGACCAGCCCAAATACCCCGCCAATTTCACGCATTTCGACTATGCGGACCCTGACGCGCCGAACACGGGCACGCTGAATTTCGAGAACTACAACGAACTGCAGAGCTACGATTCGCTCAATCCGTTTCTGGTTCGCGGCGCGCCCGCGCCGGACATCCAGAACCTGATGTTCGATACGCTGATGCAGCGCAGTTGGGATGAACTCGCTTCCGAATACGCCCTGATTGCGGACAATGTGGATGTGGCGCCGGACCTGACTTCCGCGACGTTCCACATCAATCCCGCCGCGCGCTTTTCGAATGGCGACCCGATCACGGCCGCCGACGTCAAATATTCCTTCGATACGCTGACGAGCCCGCAGGCCTCGCCACTGTTCAACGCGCAGTTCTCGATCATCAAAAGCGCGACGGTCGTCGACAGGATGACGATCCGCTTCGATTTCAAGCGAGCCGAGCGCGATGCGCCCCTGATTGCCGGTGACCTGCCGGTATTTTCGCCAAAGTGGGGTATGACGGCTGACGGCAAACGTCCGCCGTTCGACCAGATCGCAGTAACGCCGCCGATCGCAAGCGGCCCGTACCTGATCGCCCAGCGCAAGAACGACAAGGACATCGAATACGTCCGTAATCCGAACTATTGGGCGGCGAATCTGCCGACGCGGCGCGGCATGTTCCGCTTCGACCGCATCCGTTTCAAGCTGTATCTGGACCAGTACACGATGCTGGAGTCCTTCAAGGCCGGCGATTCGGACGTCCGGGTCGAATACAGCGCCACTCAATGGGCGCGCAAGTATGTCGGCAAGAACTTCAAGAACGGTCTGCTCAAGCAGGTCGATGTGCCGGACGGCCCGGCGCAAATGCAAGGTTTCCTGATCAATCTGCGCCGGCCGATGTTCAAGGACGTCCGCGTGCGCCACGCACTGGCGCTTGCGTTCGACTACGACTGGATGAACCGGATGATGTTCTACGGCCAGTACACGCGTCTGAACAGCTATTTCGACGCCAGCCCGTTTGGCGCGACGGGTATGCCGAGCCAGAAGGAACTCGCGTTGCTCGAGCCGTTCCGCGCGGACCTGCCGCCTGAAGTGTTCGGCCCGGCAGTGAAGCAGGCCAACACGTTGCCGCCGAACTCGCTGCGCGGCAACCTCGTCGAAGCTCGCGATCTGCTCGCGCAAGCCGGCTGGCACTACCGTGACGGCGCTCTGCGTGACGCCAACGGCAATCCGATGACGATCGAGGTCATGGACGACGAACCCGGCATGGACCGTTTGATCCTGCCGTACATGCAGGCTCTCAGTACGCTCGGGATTCAGGCACACATGCGCGAAATCGACAGCGCGCTATATCAGAAGCGTCTCGACAACTTCGAATACGACATGACCACCTTCATCTACCCGCCGGTCACGATTCCGGGCGCGGAGCTGGAGCGCCGGTTTGGCAGCGAGGCGGCGACGCAGGTGGGCTCGGAAAACTACCCGGGCATCCAGTCGAAAGCGGTGGACGCGCTGGTTCATGCAGCGCTCTCCGCGAACAACCTGGACGACCTGGAAGCGGCCACCCGCGCGCTCGACCGTGTGCTGATCAACGAGTACTACCTCGTGCCGCAGTACTACAACGCGAACTCCCGCATCGGCTACAAGACGACAATGGCGTATCCGAAGATCGTGCCGGTCACGTACCAGGCGGAAGACTGGATCATCGACTACTGGTACAAGAAACCGCAGGCGGCGCTTTCCGCGGCCACGCCGGTTTCTGCTCCATCCGCAGCAAACTGAGGTTCACCATGCTTGCTTACATTCTTAGACGTCTGTTGTTGATGGTGCCGACCTTGATCGGCGTCGTGACCCTAACCTTTGTCGTCACGCAGTTCGTGCCGGGTGGGCCGGTCGAACAGGTGATGACGCAACTCCGCCACGGCAAAGGCCGTGGCGGAGAGGCGGGGGCGGGTGGCGGCGGCTATCACGGCAGCCAGGGCGTCGATCCGCAGCAGATCGAGCAGATCAAGAAGCAGTTTGGCTTCGACAAGCCGCCGCTCACGCGTTACTTCCTGATGATGAAGAACTACGCGACCTTCAATCTCGGGCAGTCCTACTATCAGCACGACAGCGTGTGGGACGTGATCAAGTCCAAGCTGCCGGTGTCGATCACGCTCGGCTTATGGACGGTGATACTGACCTACCTGATATCGGTGCCGTTGGGCATCGCGAAAGCGGTGCGCAACGGCTCACGGTTCGACACGGTCACCAGCGTTATGGTGCTGGCAGGTTATGCAATCCCGGGCTTCGTGCTGGGCGTCCTCCTGCTGATGCTGTTCGGCGGCGGTACCTTCTGGCAGGTGTTTCCGATGCGCGGTCTCACCTCGGATAACTTCCAGGACCTGAGCCTGTTCGGCAAGCTGCTGGACTACCTGTGGCACATCGTGCTGCCTGTCACCGCATCGGTGGTCGGCAACTTCGCTATCGTCACGATCCTGACGAAGAACACCTTCCTTGAGGAGATTGGCCGGCAATACGTGCTGACCGCAAGAGCCAAAGGGGCGCCGGAGCGCGACGTGCTGTGGAAGCACGTGCTGCGCAACGCTGCGATTCCGCTGCTGACAGGTCTGCCCGCCGCTTTCGTGGGCGCCTTCCTGAACGGCAACCTGCTGATCGAAACCCTGTTCTCGCTCGACGGTATGGGCCAACTGTCCTACGACTCCGTGATCCGCCGCGATTACCCCGTCGTGCTCGGTTCGCTCTTCCTGTTCACGCTGATCGGTCTTGTAACCAAACTTATTGCTGACGTCTGCTATGTCCTCGTCGACCCCCGCATCCAATTCAACCGCCTGGGCCGCTGACCCGTCGGCAGTCACGCTCGTCGCCTCTGTGTCGCCGTGGCGGCGCACGTGGCAGCGTTTCAAGAGCCAGCGTCTCGGTTACTGGAGCCTGCTGATTTTCGGCGCGCTGTTCGTGATCAGCCTGTTCGGCGAAGTGCTGGCCAACGACCGTCCGCTCATCGTGCGTTACGACGGCCACTACTATTTTCCGATCGTGAAGGACTATCCGGAGGCGCTGTTCGGCGGCGACTTCCCGGCCAGGACCAATTACCTCGATCCGTATATCCGTTCGCGCATTCAGGGCAACGGCAACTTCGCTGTGTACCCGCCAAACCATTACCACTACGACACGATCGACTACTTCGCGGCGCATCCGTATCCGGCGCCGCCGTCGGCGAGCAATTGGCTCGGCACCGACCAGTTCGGCCGCGATGTGCTGTCGCGGCTGCTGTACGGCTTCCGTTTGTCGGTATTGATGGCGTTCGCGTTGACGATTTCGGGCGTGGTGATCGGCGTGCTCACGGGCGCCATTCAGGGCTTCTATGGCGGACGCACCGACCTGATCGGCCAGCGTCTGATCGAAATCTGGAGCTCGATGCCGGACCTGTACCTGCTGATCATCTTCGCTTCGATCTTCGAACCGACGCTATGGCTGCTCTTTATCCTGCTGTCGATGTTCGGCTGGCTGGTGCTGTCGGACTACGTGCGCGCCGAATTCCTGCGCAACCGCTCGCTCGATTACGTGAAGGCTGCCCGCACGATGGGCCTCTCGAACTGGCAGATCATGTGGAAACACGTGCTGCCTAACAGCCTGACGCCGGTGATCACGTTTCTGCCGTTCCGCATGAGCGCGGCCATCCTGTCGCTGACCAGTCTCGACTTCCTCGGCCTGGGTGTGCCGCCGCCGACGCCGAGCCTCGGCGAGTTGCTCGCCGAAGGCAAGAACAATCTGGATGCATGGTGGATTTCGATCTCTGCGTTCTCCGCGCTGGTGATCACGCTGCTGTTGCTGACCTTCATGGGCGACGCCTTGCGCAACGCGCTCGATACGCGCATGCGCGCTTCGGCGTTCGGGGGTGGCAAGTAATGAACAAACCTTTGAACAGGCCCTTGCTGGAAATCGACCGCTTCTCGGTGCGCTTCGGCGAAAAAGTCGCGGTGCAGGAACTGAGCCTGTCGATTGCTCGCGGCGAACGCGTCGCGCTGGTCGGCGAATCGGGCTCGGGCAAGAGCGTGACCGCCTTGTCGATCCTGCGGCTCGTGGACCAGGCGGATCTGAGCGGGCGCATGTTGCTCGACGGCGAAGATCTGCTGCAAAAGACCGAACAGCAGATGCGCGGAATTCGCGGCGCGGATGTCGCGATGGTGTTTCAGGAGCCGATGACGGCCTTGAATCCGCTTTACACGGTCGGCAAGCAGATTGCCGAAAGCCTGCGCCTGCACGAAGGCATGCGCCCGAATGCGGCGCGCGAGCGCGGCATCGAACTGCTGCGCCGTACCGGGATTCCCGAGCCGGAACGTCGCATCGACAGTTTCCCGCACCAGTTGTCGGGCGGCCAGCGTCAGCGCGCGATGATCGCCATGGCGCTCGCGTGCCGGCCGCGTCTGTTGCTGGCCGACGAACCGACCACCGCACTCGACGTCACCGTGCGACAGCAGATCGTCGATCTGCTGATCGAGTTGCAGGAACAGGAAGCCGCCGAGCGCGGCATGGCGGTGCTACTGATCACGCACGACCTGAATCTGGTGAAGCGCTTCGCGCAGCGCGTCGCGGTAATGGAAAAGGGCGTGCTGGTCGAAACCAACACTACCGAGGCCCTGTTTGCGAATCCTCAGCATCCCTATACAAAGCGCCTGCTCGATAGCGAACCGCAACGGAACATCGACGCGGTCGAAGCGGACGCGCGGCAGATTCTCGATGTAAAGGGTCTGGCCGTCGACTATCACGTATCGGCGAAAGGCTTGCGTTCGATCTTCGGCAAGTCGACCTTCCGCGCGGTGCACGACGTGGACCTGACGTTGCGCCGCGGCGAGACGCTCGGCATCGTCGGCGAATCGGGCTCGGGCAAGTCGACGCTCGCTGCGACCGTCCTCGGCCTGCAGCACCCGGCCGCCGGGACGATCGATATCGACGGGCTGGCGCTCTCGTCGCTGAAAAACGCCAAGGCGAAGCGGGCGCTGTACGCGCGCATGCAGGTGGTGTTTCAGGACCCGTTCGGCTCGCTGTCGCCACGTATGACGGTCGAGCAGATTATCGGCGAAGGCCTGGCTGTGCATCGGCCCGACATCGACGCAAGGGTGCGGCGCGATCGCGTCGGCGCGTTGCTCGAAGAAGTGGGTATGCCGGTTGAATCGATGCTGCGTTACCCGCACGAGTTTTCCGGCGGCCAACGTCAGCGCATTGCCATCGCGCGCGCGCTGGCCGTCGAACCCGAACTGCTGGTGCTCGATGAGCCGACCAGCGCACTCGACGTGTCGATCCAGAAGCAGGTCCTGAATCTGCTGACAAATCTGCAGAAAAAGTACAAGCTTAGCTACCTGTTCATCACGCACGATCTGGCGGTGATGAAAGCCATGGCGCATCGCGTGATCGTGATGAAGTCGGGCCGCATCGTCGAAGCGGGCGATACGATGCACGTGCTGCACGCGCCGTCGCACCCGTATACCCAGTCGTTGCTGGCGTCGTCGATGATCGCGCCCGTGTCCGATATCCAAGAGAAAATTGCATGATTGACGAAAGGTGGGCGCAAGCTGCCCGCACGCTGAAAAGCGACGCGGATTTCTGGTCGCTGCGCGTCGTCGACGAAACGATCGACGATCACGAAGTCCGCGACGATGTCGCCCAGCCGCTGCGCACCGTGCGTGACCGCGGCGCCATGCTGATCGCCTATGCCGGCGCCGGTGCCGGTTATGCGGCCACCGCCAATCTCTCGGCAGCTGGTTTGCAGGCTGCATTGGATATCGCAACCGCACGCGCGAGAGCGAGCAGCGAGCTGTCGCTGATCGATCATCGCGAGATCGCGCGTCCGGCCACGAGCGGCCACTACGTGTCGCCGAACACGGGGCACGCATTGCCGAGCCGGCGCGACTGGCTTGACCGGCTCTCGCGCGAGTGCGCGGCCGCCAATATCGACCCGCGCATCGTCGAGCGCGCGGCGAGCGTGCAGGTGACGCACACCGATCAGCTTTACATGACCGGCGACGGCGTGCGGATCGACCAGCATTTTCGTTTTGTGATGCCGCAGTTGAGTGTCGCCGCGCATGCCAATGGCGACACGCAAGTGCGCACGCTGGGCGGTAACTACGGCACGCTCGCGCAGGGCGGCCTCGAAGTGCTGGCGCGCTATGGTTTCGACGGCGCCGGCGCGCGCATCGCCCACGAGGCGCTGCAACTGCTCAACGCGCCGAATTGCCCGTCCGGCAAGCGCGATCTGCTGCTGATGCCCGATCAGATGATGCTGCAGATTCACGAGTCGATCGGCCATCCGCTCGAGCTCGACCGTATTCTCGGCGACGAGCGCAACTACGCCGGCTGGAGTTTCGTGAAGGCGGAGATGTTCGGCCACTATCAATATGGCTCCGAACTGCTGAACGTTACGTTCGATCCGGAACTGCGCGAAGAAGCGGCGGCCTACGCCTTCGACGACGACGGCAGCGCGGCGCACAAACACTATCTGATTCGCGGCGGTCTGCTCGAGCGGCCTCTGGGTGGCGCGCTATCGCAACAGCGTGCGCATCTGCCGGGTGTCGCGAATTCGCGCGCGTCGAACTGGAACCGGCCGCCGATCGACCGGATGGCGAATCTGAATATCGAGCCGGGTGACCAGTCGCTCGACGAGATGATCGCCAATATCGAACACGGAATTCTGATGCGCAGCAATACGTCGTGGTCGATCGACGACCATCGCAACAAGTTTCAGTTTGGCTGCGAGTTCGGTCAGTTGATCGAAAACGGCAAGCTCACCCAAGTCGTCAAGCAGCCCAACTATCGGGGCATCTCCGCGAATTTCTGGCGCAGCCTTTCCGCGGTCGGCAATGCGAGCACCCGCCAGCTGTTCGGCACGCCGATGTGCGGCAAAGGTGAGCCGGCCCAGGCGATCCGGGTCGGCCATGCGTCGCCTGCCTGCGTGTTCAGCAATATCGATGTCTTTGGAGGCGCATGATGAGCGGCTCCATGATGTTGCAAAATGCGTCGACGGTGGACTGGTATCGTCATTTCCTGCTGCTCGCCGATGCCGTCGAGCATGCGCAGCGGGGTGCCGAAATCACGCTGATTTCGTTCTCGGCTGAGCAATCCGATTTCATCCGCTTCAACGCGGCCAAGGTGCGGCAGATCGGCAGTGTCTCGCAAGGCAAGCTGACGCTGCGCCTGATCGACGGGGCACGTCAGGCGTATTCCACGCTGACTGTCTGCGGCGAAACCGAGAGCGACCTGCAGGACGTGAGCCGTGCGCTCGCCACGCTGCGCGACGGACTGCGCGATGCACCGGACGATCCTCATCTGCTGTTCGATACGTCGCAGTGGGAACGCTCGACGCGCCGCGACGGCAAGGTGCCGGAGCCGCAAGCGCTGGTACGTACCGTAGACGAATGCGCGAAGGGGCTCGATTTCGTGGGCTTTTATGCGGGTGGCACGATTGTGCGCGGTTTCGCATCGACCAAAGGCAGCCGTGGCTGGTACGAAGTCAGCAACTTCAACTTCAGCTGGTCGCTGTACGACCCGAGCGGCCGCGCTATCAAGACGAGCTACGCCGGCGACCACTGGAGCGACGCCACGTTCGCCCGCAAGGTCGAGCAGGCGGCAGCCCGCCTGCCGATCCTCGCGCTGACGCCGCGGGCGTTGGCGCCGGGGCGCTACCGGTCGTATCTTGCGCCCGCTGCGCTCGAAGAACTATTGGGCGTGACCTCGTGGAGTGGCTTCTCGGCCCGCGCGCAGGCTACGTCGCGCAGCTCGCTATACAAGCTGCATACCGGCGAAGCGGCGCTCGATCCACGCGTGACGTTGACTGAAGACCTGAGCATCGGCATCACACCGGGATTCAACGAAGACGGTTATCTGCGCGCCAGCGTGCCGCTGATTCAGGACGGTCGCAGCCTGGAGCGTCTGACCAATGCCCGCAGCGCCCGCGAATACGGCCTGCAGCCCAACGGCGCACTGGACTCCGAATCGCCTGTTGCGCTGTCGATGGAGGGCGGCGACCTCGCCGAGGACGACGTGCTGACGCAGCTCGACACCGGCCTCTACATCGGCAACCTCTGGTACGTGAATTTCTCGGACCGGATGAATTGCCGCCTGACCGGCATGACGCGCTTCGCGACGTTCTGGGTGGAGAACGGCAAGATCGTCGCGCCGGTCGACGCGATGCGCTTTGACGACAGCATGTACAGGCTGCTCGGCGATCAGCTGGAACGGCTGGGCGCGCAACCGGAACTGCTGTTGAACGATTCCACCTACGGAGAACGCGCGACCGGCGGGATGCACCTGCCTGGGGTGCTCACGCGTTCGTTCGAGTTGACGCTTTAAGTGGATGGATAAGAACGCGCCAGCAAAATCACTGCCTGAAGCGTTCACGCTGCGCGCCTTGCGCGTCGCGGATGCGGCGCAGTTCCATGCACTGGAGCTGCAGCCCGCCATGTTGCGCGGCCATCCGCATCCACCGTATCCGACCCTCGAAAAGACTCGTGAGGGCATCGAGAAAATTGCTTTACCCGAGGTAGCCATTGCCGCGATGGTCGGCGATATACTGGTCGGCTTCGGACGATTGGTCCCCGGCAAGCTGCGTCGGGCTCATGCGGGCATGATCGGCCTCGGCGTGCATGAAGCGTGGCATGGCCGCGGCGTCGGCAATGCGCTGGTCGCCGAAATGCTCGACCTGGCCGATAACTGGCTCGGTCTGCGGCGCGTCGAACTCTATGTGTTCACGGACAATGGTCCGGCCATCGCGCTCTACCGGAAATACGGTTTCGAAGTAGAAGCACTACACCGTGGAGCGTCTTTACGTGACGGTGTACTGATCGATTGCTACTTCATGGCGCGGTTGCGTGAGCCGATGCCATTCGCAACGGACCACAATAATGAACACGAGCAGCGTGAGGTTTGAGAGAGAAGCACAGGTGACACCGCGCCTGGTCGTGCGCGCGTGCGAAGCGTCCGACATGGAGGCGATCGCCGACGTCATGTGTCAACCGGGTGTCCGGCGTGGCACGCTGACGATCGGCTATCGCACCGCGGAAGGCTTGCGGGAGTGGCTCGCCAAACTGCCCGCCGGCAGCATCAATGTGTGCGCGGAGCTTGACGGCCGCGTGGTCGGACATGCCGGCCTGCTGGCGAAAACGCCGCGCCGTGCGCATATCGGCGCCATCGGCATCTCCGTGCACGACGCCTTCCAGGGGCGTGGTGTGGGTGCCGCGCTGCTCGCCGCGCTGGTCGAATGCGCGGATGGCTCACTCGGTTTGCGCCGCCTCGAACTGACCGTGTTTGCGGACAATGTGGCGGCCATTGCGCTCTATCGCCGCTTTGGTTTCGTCGAAGAGGGACGTTCGCGTGGCTATGCCATGCGCGACGGCCAGTTGGCCGATGTCTTGCACATGGCCCGTCTCGTCGACGCGCCGTCCTTCGTGCAGCACTGACAGGAACCTGAGTGCCCTCATTTTTTATCGACCGGCCGGTCTTCGCATGGATTGTCGCGCTTGCCATCATGGTGGCAGGCGCGATCGCCATTCCGCAGCTTCCCGTCGCCCAATATCCGCGTCTCTCGCCGCCGCGCATCGTGATCGTCGCGAGCTACCCGGGCGCAGCCACCGAGGTGGTGGACGGCGACGTGGGCAGCATCATCGAGGAGAGTCTCGATGGCGCCGATGGGATGCTGTACTACGAAACCAGCAGCGACGGTCAGGGCAATCTGGAAATCGACGCGACCTTCTCGCCCGCCACCAATCCCGACATCGCGATGGTCGATGTGCAGAACCGGCTCAAGCAGGTCGAGCCGCGTTTGCCGCAGCAGGTGGTGCAGAACGGCATCAGCGTCTTCAAGGCCTCGAATACGTTCCTGATGCTGGTCGCGCTGACGTCCACCGACGGCACGCGCGATTCGTCCGACCTTGGCAGTTACATGAACCGCTACGTGATACGCGAGCTGAAACGCGCGCCCGGAGTGGGTTCGGCGCAACTGTGGGACTCCGATCAGGCTCTGCGGATCTGGCTCGATCCGATGAAGCTGCGCGAATACGGACTTGCCGCCGGCGACGTCAACGCCGCGATCACGGCCCAGAACGCCACGGTGACGGCCGGCACGCTCGGCGACGCGCCCTCGGTGCCGGGGCAGGAGCTGGTGGCCTCGGTGGACGTCAAGGGGCAACTGGTATCGCCGGAGGAATTCGGCCAGATTGTGCTGAAGGCGAAGCCGGACGGATCGGCCGTGCGCCTGCGCGATGTGGCACGCGTCGAGCTCGGCCGCGACGATTACTCGTTCTGGTCGCGCCTGAACGGCCGCTCGTCCGCGACCGTCGGGATTCAGTTAGGACCGCGTGGTAATGCCCTGGAAACCTCGAACGCGATTCGAGCGCGCCTCGCCGAACTGTCGAAGAGCTTGCCGCCCGGCATACAGATGCAGATCCCTTTCGACAGTGCGCACTTTGTGCAGATCGCGATTCGGGAGGTGGTCTACACGCTGATCGAAGCTGTGGTGCTGGTGTTCTTCGTGATGTGGCTGTTCCTGCGTGACCTGCGTTATACGCTGGTGCCGACGGTGGTGATCCCGGTCACGCTGATGGGCGCGTTCCTCGCGATGTGGGCGTTCGGCCTGTCGATCAACGTGTTCACGATGTTCGGCCTCGTGCTGGCGATCGGGATTCTAGTCGACGATGCGATCGTGGTGGTCGAGAGCGTGCACCGCGTGATGGAAGAGGAGGGCTTGCCGCCGCGAGAGGCGACCCGCAAGGCGATGTCGCAGATTGGCAGTGCGATCGTGGGTGTGACCGCGGTACTGACGGCGGTGTTCGTGCCGATGGCGTTCTTTCCGGGCAGCGTCGGCGGCATCTACCGCCAGTTTTCGGTGGCGATGATCGCCTCGATGCTGGTGTCGTCGTTCATGGCGCTTTCGCTCACGCCGGCGCTTTGCGCCAACCTGCTGAAACCGACCGGCTCGACGCCGCACCAGCGCGAAGCGCGCCGCGGTCTGCGCGGCCTGTTCGCGCGCGCCGCCTCGAAGTTCGCCGAGGGTTTCGACGGGGCTTCGCATGGCTACCGCTGGCTTACCACGCGCACCTCGCAGCGTATCGGGCGCATGCTCGCCATCTATGCGGTGCTGGTCGGCGTCTGCGGCTTGCTCTACTGGAAGATGCCGGGCGGTTTTCTGCCGACGGAAGATCAGGGACAACTGCAGGTGATGGTTCAGTTGCCGGCCGGTTCGACCCAGGCGCGCACGCTGGGGGTGATCAAGCGGGTCGAGCAGATCCTGAATCGCCACGCCGAGATCGCGCACGTGACGAGCCTGATTGGCTGGAGCTTCCAGGGCAGTGGCCAGAACGTCGGCATGGCCTTCGTCGAACTGAAGGACTGGGACAAGCGCACAGTCAGCGCAATCCAGTTGCAGGACCAGTTGAATAGCGAATTCGCGAGCATTCTCGATGGCAGGGTAGACGCGCAGTTGCCGCCGTCGGTACCGGGGGTGGGGCGCTCGGACGGCTTTGTGTTCCGCATGGAGGATCGCGGCGGCGTCGGTCTGGACGCGCTTAAGGCGGCGCGCGAGGACCTGTTCGCGAAGGCCAAAGCCGATCCGGTTCTTGCCGATGTGCATTCCGAAGACCTGCCCGACGCGCCGCGTGTCGAGCTGACGATCGACCGGGCCAAGGCCTATGCGCTGGGTGTGTCGTTCGACAAGCTTTCCGACCTGCTGGGCAGCACCTTCGGTTCGACCTATGTCGACGACTTCCCGGCTTCGGGTCAGATGCGGCGCGTGGTGGTGGAGGGTGACGCGTCGACTCGCATGACCGACGACGATCTGATGGCGCTCTCCGTGATGAATTCGCAGGGGGCCATGGTACCGCTGTCGGCCATCGCGACGCGCAAGTGGACGGTCGGGCCGGTGGCATTGAGCCGCTACAACGGCTACCCGTCGCTCGACGTGAGTGGCCGTGCGGCGCGCGGCTACAGCTCGGGCGCGGCGATGAAGGAGATGGAGCGGCTCGCCTCAGCGTTGCCGGTAGGCGTGGCGTACGACTGGGTGGATGCCGCGCGCGAGGAAACGCTGGCGGAGAAGCAGACGCCGCTGCTGATCGGTTTGTCGCTGCTCGCCGTGTTCATGGCGCTCGCCGCGTTGTACGAAAGCTGGACGATTCCGTTCGCGGTGCTGATGGTGGTGCCGCTTGGCGTGATCGGCGCGGTGTCGGCGGTGTTGATGCGTGGCATGCCTAACGACGTGTACTTCAAGGTGGGGATGATCACCGTGATCGGGTTGTCGGCGAAGAACGCGATTCTGATCGTGCAGTTCGCCCGCGATCTGCACGCGCGCGGCCTGCCGTTGACGCGTGCGGTGATCGATGCCTCGGCCGCGCGCTTCAGGCCGATCGTGATGACTTCAGCGGCGTTCCTGCTGGGCGTGGCGCCGCTGGTGATATCGGGCGGGGCAGGGGCCGAGAGCCGTCAGTCGATCGGTACCGGCGTATTCGGCGGGGTGCTGGCGGCCACGCTCCTTGGCCTGGTGTTCGCGCCGGTGGCGTTCCACGCGGTTGCGTCGCTGACGCAGGGCAAGCGCCGGCGTCTGGCTGACGCGGGGCATGTCGCGGCGGACGAGCGTAGGCCGGATGGGCCGGTGAGCCCGGCGCGCTCGGACCGGGAGATGGAGTCGCAGTAGGTAAAGCGATGGCGTCGGCTCATGCCATGTGAGCCGACGGCGCGCCTTTCTTCGCTACTCGGTGACAGGGCGTCCTGCATCGACCCAACGCATCAACTCGCGTAGCGTCAGGCGGTAACGGGCGAAGTTGTGCTCGCCGAGCCGGACGATATCTCCTTTGACGATCTCGGCGAGCTTCTCAGCATCCTGCGCAGGGAGGTCAAATTCGGCGACGGCCGTCCCGAGCGGATGGCCTTCTCGCACAACGCGGCTCACCAGTTCGTTGATGGCATCGCGATGCGTCGCGCGAAACAGGTCGGGCAGGCCAGCCGCCTGAATCTGCACGGCATATTTCCCGATCGAGCGGCGGTAGGTCCACGCGAACAGATCCGCAGCGATGCTGACATCCAGCTTCTCATACACGCCGATCCTCGCGCGACTATAGTCGTCGTCCGTCACATCGAGAAAACTGAGCGGCGCGCAGTTGTACATCAGAAGCGGGATATTTGCGCTAAGCCGGCTGGTTCGCTTGTTACCGTCCTCGAACGGTTGGAGGTAGGCCAGGTTCACCCAGAGGAAGAAAGCGGCTTCTACGGGATTCTTGATATCACGTGCCTTCGCAACGATGATGCCGAGCATCTCCTCGAGCAGCGAAGGCATATGTGCCGGCACATACGCCGTGTTGCTGATGTTGACGACCTTCTGGCGAATCGCCCCGAGCGAATCTTCGTCGTGCAGCAGGCCCTGCATCAACAAGGTATGGATGTTCCGGATCACCATCACGGTGAGCCCATAGAGCGGCACCTCGTCGATCAGAAACTCGATCGCGCGCTTGTGGTTGAGCAGCATGATCGCGTCCTTGTCCTGCGGGTTGGCGTGCCCCGACCGGAACAGGACCTCGGTATCGAGCCGGGTGTAGCGGTTGCCTTCGAGCCGGGACGACGAAAAAGACAGGTCGATCAGCAGTGGCTCGATGACATTGCGCGCGTACGTGCCGGCGGGCTGTTGTCCTTGCATCCGTCCTTCTCGATAGAGATCGTTTGCGAGCGACTCAGGCAGCAGGAACGTCTGATTGGGTTCGTAATCGTCGACGAACTTGCGCTGATAAGTTACCGGCTGACGGGCGCCGAGAGGCACCTCGAGAGCAGCGAGGAGATCGCTTGAAGACGGAGACCACGACGGGGATCCCGTTGGAATTACTGCGCCGGGACGTGTGACGGAGGAAGGCGCGGGTGTTTGCGCCGCATCCTCGAAACTGGCAAGGCTGTAACGGGAGGCCGAGGTACTTCCCGACTGGACTACTTTTCCGTCCGCTTTGAGCCGGTTCAGGTAGCGGAGTACAGTCGCCGGCGGCTCACCCAGTGCCGCCGCGATGTCCGACCGGGACAACTCGTGGTGTCCCAGATCGCGCTGCCTGGCCAGAAACCTCAGAACGGTGTCGTACAGTCCGCGCTTCGCCATTTTCTCGCTAGAAACCTGCAAAATTGATTCAAGATTGATTCTTGAATCAATCTTAGCTCAAAACGGACGGAAAATGAACCAAGAATGAACCAAGATTGATCTAAGAATGATTCATGACCCATAAATTGATCTAAGAATGATCCAAGATTGATCTAAGCGGGCGTCAGCGGGGAGACGAAACGAGGGGAGGGGAGCAAAAAGAATCGCGCCGCAAACCGGGACTTCGAGAGTCCAGCTTGCGGCGCGAGGTACAGCGTGTACAGCGAAGGAGGAGCGCTTACTTCGACGCCACCAGAATCCACAACCGCGCCAGGTCAGCCGAGCCGTCGTCGCCCTTGACCGCCTTGAACGCCTGAATCGCCTTCTGTTTCTGCCCAGCGAAGTAATACGCTTCGCCCAGATGCAGCTGCGCCTGATCCGGATGCGGCAGACCACCCTTGGCAATCAGCCCTTCCATCGTCGCCAGACCTTGCGGCGCCTGGCCCGCGAAGACCTGGTTGAACGCCAGATCGAACGGCGGAATCGGCACACCGTTGCTGTCGACCGTGCTCGTCGCACGCTTGGTCGCCAGCGCCTGCAGACGCTTTTCGCGGTCCGCGCCGGCGTCCTTGCCGAGCACGCCTGACGAGAAGCCCTGATCGACCACCTGCTTGCCTTCAACCGGAGTGCCGGCAAGGATCGACAACTGCGTCATCTGCATATAGTCGTCAGCCGTCGTCAGCGAACCGGTAGCACGGCGCAAACGGTAGGTATCGATATCCAGATTCGACGCGTAACCCGGCTTGCTGCGGATCGCCGAGAACAGATCATCCCAGTACGACTGCTTCGGGTGGTACGCCACCAGCTTTTCGAGCGCACCGCGATAGGTGGCCGAGTCGTTGGAGCGCTGCGCGCACGTGCCCAGCAACTGCAGCTGCGATTCGTCCGGAGCATGACCGGCACGCGCCTGTGCATCCACCGTAGGCTTGAGCAGGCTCACCACGTTGCCGCAGTCGTTCGACAGGTAGTACGACTGGATCAGCAGGGTCCGCATGTCCGGATCCGTGCCGCCGGCCTTCATGTAACGCTGCGCGGTCTTGATCGCCAGAGGATAGTTCTTACCCTCGAAGTAGATGCCAGCGAGAGCAGCGGTGGTGCGTTGCTCGTCGGCGCCCGTCAGCTTGCCCGAAGCGAGCAGCGTTTCGTAGGCCTTCGCTGCGGTACCGGAGTCGCCGGCCGCAGCGGCAGCCGCGCCGCGCATCTCTTCGATCATGTAGTTTTCGTAGGGCGTCTTGTTCGGGACTGCGTCGGCCTGCGCGATCTTCGCCAGCGCGTCCTGATACTTGTGAGCCCGGTACGAATCCTGCGCCGCGTTCAGCGGCTTGGCCACTTCGGGACGCAGGGTGTCGGCAGCATGCGACACGGTCGGCAGCACGACGAGGGCAGACAACCCCCCGAAAGCGGCCGCGATCACGGCACGCTTGAACCGTTGATGGATCATTAGCACTCTCACATCCTTATTGCATGTACTGCTCGTTGCCGATCAACCCGATCTTGGTGGCGCCAATACGTTGTGCGGCAGCCAGCACGGCAGCGACATCCTTGTACGGCACCAGCTTGTTCGGCAGCAGATGAATCTCAGCCTGCACCGGCTCGGCAGCAACCTGAGACAGTTTCGAGTTGAGGGTGGCCTGGTCCGGAATAACCGTACCGTTCCACATCATCGTGCCGTCGAAGTCGATATCGATCTGCACCACTTCCGGCTGGACCGCCGGAGGAGGTGGGTTGCCGACTGGCAGGTTCATCTTGATGGCGTGCGTCTGGATCGGAATCGTGATGATCAGCATGATCAGCAACACCAGCATCACGTCGATCAGCGGCGTGGTGTTGATGTCGACCATCACATCCGGTTCGCCGCTTTTACCTGAAGAGACGTTCATTCCCATAATCGATTCCCTTCCTCAGCCCCCGCGCGGCGGCGGCTCAGTGATAAATGACACCTTGGCGATGCCAGCACGCTCGCAGGCGGTGATCACGCGGCCGATAAACTCATAACGCGTGTTCTGGTCGCCACGCACGTTGACCTCCGGCTGCGGTTGCATCACCGACACGGTCTTCAACTGCGTGAGCAGCGTCGCTGCATCCACGTGCTTCTCGTTCCAGAAGAAATCGCCATCGCGGTTGACCGCGATCACGATACTTTTGGGCGTGGTCTGCAGCGGCTGGACTGCCTCATTCGGCAACTTCACCGGCACCGTGTGCGTAACAACAGGAATCGTGATCAGGAAGATGATCAGCAAAACCAGCATCACATCGACTAGCGGCGTGGTGTTGATGGCGGAGATGACTTCGTCCTCATCCCCCTCTTGCCCGACGCTCATAGCCATGGCTTACCCCGCGTGTTCGACCAACGTAGCCTTCTGGGCTGCAGCCGGGCGCTTTGCGCGGCCGCTGCCGGCCAGCAGGACGGTGTGCAGTTGTGCGCCGAAGCCGCGGACGCGTTCCATCACCGACTTGTTGCGGCGAACCAGGAAGTTGTAGCCGAGCACCGCCGGAACTGCCACTGCCAGACCGATTGCCGTCATGATCAGCGCTTCACCGACCGGACCTGCCACCTTGTCGATCGAAGCCTGGCCGGCGATACCGATAGCCGTCAGTGCATGATAGATACCCCAGACCGTACCGAACAGGCCGACGAACGGGGCCGTGGAGCCGACCGTACCCAGGAAGGCGAGGCCGTCCTGCAGGCGGTTCGACACGTTGGTGATCGCGCGCTCGACCGACACGTCGATCCAGGTGTTGCGGTCGACGGCTTCGAGGAGCGCTTCGTCATGGTGTTCACCGGCATCGATCGCGGTTTCGGCGATGAAGCGGAACGGCGAACCTTCGTCCAGCATCTTCGCGCCTTCGGCGAGCGAAGGCGCGGTCCACAGCTGTTCGTCCGCGCTCTTGAAGCGGCGGTTCGCACGGAACTGTTCGAAGAACTTCGTGATCATGATGTACCAGCTGCCCATCGACATGATCACCAGCAGGATCAGCACGAAGCGGGCAACGAAGTCACCGTTTTTCCACAGGGCGCCAAGACCGTACGGGTTGTTGACGGTTTCGGAGGTGGCGGGTGCCGGCGGCGGCACAGCCTGGTCCGCCGGTGCTGCTGCGGGTGCGGCCGTCGGTGCGGCGTCGGTTGCCGATGCTGCTACGGTTGCGTCGCTAGCTTGCGCGTAGGCAATTTGCGGTGCGACAAAGGTCGTTGCCGTGGTTACGGTCAACACCATGCTTGCCGCCACTGCGGCGAGAGAACGCTTCTTCATGTCTGCTCCAGTTCATGCGTTGAACTTGTACAACGTGACTAATAAATCGCTACCGGTACCGCTCGGTTCGTGGGTTCAGTTCAGTTCAGGTTGAACGAGAACGGAACCTGGACACGGACAGGTTGGCCTTGGGAAACGCAACTAAACTTCTTTACCGCATTGAACGCCGCGCGATCGAGGGAAGAGTCATCCGACGATTTCGCGACATGCTCATCCGTAATATGGCCCTGCGGATCGACTACGAATTCGATGAGTACGTCACCCGTGACGTTGTTTTCCTGAGCTTCCTTCGGATACACCACGGTTGAGCGGATCTGGTCGGAGTTCGGGCACGCCACGTCGACCTGGGCGCTCACCGGCTTCGACGGGGCCGGCGGAGCGGGCGGGGCAGGCGGCGGTGCCGGCTGCGCCACGACCGGAGCGGCCTGGTGCGTAATGGTGGGCTGCGGCGGAGTCGGCACGTTGACTTCCGGCGGCGGCACGAACGGCGGCGGCGGCGGCGCAAACTTCGGCGGCGGCAACTGCACGGTCGGCAACGGCGGCGGAGGCGGCGGCTTCACCGGCTCGATGATCTTGGTTTCAATCGGATGTTGAATGACCTGCACCACCTTGGTGGCGAGGCCATTGAGCAGTGCATAGATCAGCACTATATGGAGGAGAAGAACGGCGGCAATACCGCCAAAGCGGCGCACGGGGTTCTGCTGCTTTTTCCCGAATTCGCGCGGGCGCCCAGTTCTGTGAACTGCGGTCGTGCCCGCCGGAAACTGCCCTTCAACTTTCATAACCACCTTCGTTCCTCCCGGCGTGAACCGCCCATTTCCGTGACTGCAGCGTTCTTGCTACGTCGAAACATTGTTTCCTTCAGCCCCAACGAGGGCGCGCAACATTCTTTTTGGACTCCAGATGGGCGGGCCGTAGCACTCGACTCGAGCCTAAAGGCTTGCGCCTTGGGTTCAGATCCCGGGTTGCAACGGCTATAGGCCGTCTGTGTGCAAGGCGCATGCCCGCGTCGGACAGATTCTGAGCGGTCCGCGGGGATGAGCGGAAACAGCCAGTAATCTATCTGCGTAGAAGTACTAATAGACGGTATTTGATACATCCCCTTCGCTTTGGCGCAGGCCGTGACGGACGAAAAGATGCTCGAACGTCACACGTATTTCACAGACCGTCATTAGCTGCGGCTGTAATTCCTGCGACGGAACGATATCAGTTCAAAATCTCGCGTCAAACTTTTTTTGATGGGGGCATACTGTGTTTAGAGGATGCGCTCTAATCATGTGGAGCGCATTTCGCCGGCCAGCTTACAAGAGTGAATGGTTTGGGCGAAAAAGTCGTTTAACTTCAACGTTATGCCAAATGCTTTTGTAAGGTTGTGAAGGCTGACGTTAATACTGATTTACGACCCGATAAAAAACAGCGTCAACGCCTTGCGCTACGCGACACGATTCTAAAGCAGGTCGCCGGTCGGCTGCACGCGAAAAAAACGTACCGCGGGGCGTGCGAAATGGATAGCCACGCGCATCGTGCAATGTCCGCGAAGTTCGCGCGTGACAAGGGCGGCGCCTGCAAATGATGAGAGCGGGATGAGGACTGCAAGCGCGAGAAGCGCGCTTGCAGGGTATTCGCCTAGACGCCTGGTTTCGACGGTCTGTGCGGCGGATTTCAGAGGCACGCGAGCGCTTGCCCGATGCACGGTCAGCTCGCCGGGTTGACTGCGCCGGTCGTTGCCGGTGCCGCGGTGTTATCGGGGTGCGCATCGGTCGCTGAAGCGGGCGGCATGCAGTCGGCGCGGTATTCGGCCTGCAGCTTCGCTTCGGCCGCCTCGAGGTCGGCAGGGTAGACGTTTTCGTCCGTGGCGGGGTTGTAGCCCATGGCCTCCAGTTCGCCGAGTTCGCGCATCAACTGCTTGTGCGTGACTTCGCCCTTGAGCTTCGTGAACGGATAACTGTTGCATTGCTTTGGCGTGAGACCGGGAGCGGCCATTGCAGAAGCGCTGCCGGCGAGCAACAGGGCCATCAAAACGGTGCGTGTCGCGAGTTTCATGTTTGCATCCCTTGGTGGAGTACTTCGTACAAAGGCAGCCAAGAAAAAGTGGCTACCGGATGCAAACAGGCTAGTGGAGGGCCCATACCGTTTCGCCCTCTTAACGATGAAAGATCGTTCATCTTTGCGCCGCCGCCGGGGAGGGCGTCAAAGCGTGCGCTGCGCGCGGATCCCCGTGAGTTCTGGGCGCCTTTTCCTTGCTTAAATATTTTTTAATGAAACCGATATGTGAGCGTTACGGCCTCGCGCGTAGCCTGTGGCCATCTGTTGTCCACGTTGCGGCGCCCGGCGCGCCGTCCGCTTCCGAACTCAAACCTGCAAGCCGAATATGGCATCATGTACTTCTACTGATAACCAGTCGCGCACGCCGCTCAGGTCGGCTGAGTTCGCTGTCGCGCGTGAAATCATCATGTCGCGAGTGCTGACGATCGAAGATGACGAGATCACCGCCAACGAAATAGTCGGCGAGCTGAAAAGCCGCGGCTTCACCGTGGACTGGGTGGCGAACGGCCGTGATGGCATGGCGCGCGCCGTCAGCGACGAATACGACGTCATCACGCTCGACCGCATGCTGCCGGGCGTCGACGGCCTGACCATCCTCACCACCATGCGCAGCATCGGTATCCAGACGCCGGTTCTGATGCTGAGCGCGCTCGGCGACGTGGACGAACGCGTGCGCGGCCTGCGCGCGGGTGGCGACGACTATCTGACCAAGCCGTTCGACCCCGAAGAAATGACTGCGCGCCTCGAAGTCCTGCTGCGTCGCAGTCAAACGCCGGCCACGCAGTTCGAAACTACGCTACGCGTCGGCCCGCTCGAACTCGATCTGATCTCGCGCAAGGTCCAGCGCGACGGCGAGGAGATCGTGCTGCTGCCGACCGAATACCGCGTGCTCGAATTCATGATGCGCCACGCCGGCCAGACCATTACCCGCACCATGCTGTTCGAAGCGGTGTGGGGTTACCACTTCGACCCGGGCACTAACCTGATCGACGTGCACATGGGACGTCTGCGCAAGAAGATCGATCCGCCCGGCGTGAAACAGATGATCCAGACCGTGCGGGGCTCGGGCTACATCCTCGCGTGAGCAGATAACCTTGACGGACAACTCTTTCCCCGCGCAATCCGCACTGGGGCGCCGTTGGCATTCCACGACGTTTCGTCTGATCGCGGTATACGCCGTGATCTTCTCCATTTCCGTCATGTCGCTGCTGGGCTTCATCGGCGCCGCGGTGACCGGCGACATGGAGCACGAGACCGACGTCGTGATGCAGTGGCAGCTCATCTACTTCGATTCGATGCCGCATAGCGCGCTGGCCGATGCGATCCATCGCCGGCTCGAGCACGAGCGCATGCATGCCAATTACTACGGTCTGTTTTCGCCTGACGGCCACTATGTCGCGGGTGACGTGCTTGCGCTGCCGCCGGGACTGGCACCTGACCGGGGCGGCGTGACACTCGCCCGCAACAGCCTGCAGACGTTGAGCGGGGAGCCATCGCCCGTGGTTCGCGCAATGGCCGAACGCCGCCGCGACGGCGAGACCCTCGTGTTGGCGCGCGACCTCACCCATATCCTGCGGATTCGCCAGACCATCATCAACGCGCTGATCGGCGGCGGGCTGTTGTGTCTCGTTGCCGGCGTGGTGGGCGGCCTTGCGCTGAGCGTGCGGCAAATGCGCCGCCTGAAGGCGATTCGCCGCGTCACGCTGCGCATCGCCCAGGGCGATCTCGGTCAGCGTTTGCCGATCGGCGGGCGCGATGAGATCGATATGCTTGGGCACCTCGTCAATCACATGCTCGAGGAAGTGGAGCGCCTCATGAACGAGGTCAAGGGCGCGTGCGACGGTATCGCCCATGATCTGCGCACGCCGCTCGCACACGTGCGGACGTTGCTCGGGCACATCGCGGAACGCTCCGATATCCTCGATGACGTTGCCGTGTCGGCGCTGGTCGCGCGTGCCCGTGACGAGACCGACGCGTTGCTCGACCGGTTCCGCGCCATGCTGCGCATTTCGGAGATCGGCACGCTGCAGCGGCGCGGCGGCTTTGCGACCGTGGAACTGCAGGCGCTCATCGAGGAAGTCGGCGAACTGTACGAACCGCTGGCGGAGCTTCGCTCGCTGCAGTTTGTTGTCGAATCCGAAGCCGTCGAGCCGATCCACGGCGATCGTGCGCTGCTGTTCGAAGCGTTCAGCAATCTGCTCGACAATGCCTTCAAGTTCACACCTGCCGGCGGCGTGGTGCGCATGTCGTTGCGCCAAACGCCCGCAGGGCCGCTGGTCGAGATCGTCGACAACGGGCCTGGCATTCCGCTCGATGAGCGCGACGCGGTGCTGCAACGCTTTTATCGCGGCGAGGGTACTCGCCATCTGGCGGGCTCGGGTCTGGGGCTTTCGATCGTCTCTGCCGTGATGCGTGTGCATGACTTTACGATCCGCATCGGTAATGCGGAGCCTGGCGCGCGGGTGAGCATCGAATGCTGGTCGAGGACGCTCGCGTGAGCCGTCCCGCTCTCTTTCCCTTCTGCACGGGAGGTTGAATGCGTATCCTGTTCGTCGCCGCGTCCCATCCCGAATCTGCCTGGCTCTATAAAGCGCTGCAGGAGAGCGCACACAGTCTGCAACGCGCCGAGGACGTGCGCGACGGCGCGTTTCTGACCACGCAGGAGCCGTTCGACGCGATTGTTGTGATGGCCCTCGACGCCTCGTCCTATGCAAGCCTGCTGGAGACGCTGCCGCAATTCGTCACGGCCGGTGCGGGCGCGGCGATCATCGCCGTGCTTGGCCACTCGAACGCCCAGGACCGCAGCCGGGTGCTGCGTGCGGGCGCCGACGCCTGTTTCGGGCAACCGTACTCCTTCATCGAACTGCACGAGCGTCTGCAGGCGTTGCGGCGCACGGCGGCCTCGCGCGCTGCACACGATTTGCCGCCGGCGATGGCGACCGCTCCCGGTGAGGCGAGCGCCACGCTCTCACTGGATCCGCTGACGCATGAACTGGTCGACGGCGAACGGCGGCTGGTGGTGACGCGGCGCGAGTATCTGCTGATCGAATGCCTGATGCGCCAGTTCAACGCGCCGGTCCCGCGCGAGCAACTGATTCGCTATGCGTGGCCCGAGAAGGACGATGTCGACCCGTCGAGCGTCAATCTGGTGGTCTCGCGTTTGCGGCGCAAGCTCGCACAATATTTGCCGGAAGTGCACATCGAGACCGTCAGCCGTTACGGCTACCAGATCAGTACTGGATCGCACTGAGGGACGCCGCGCACCCCTTTCCTCAGGGTGATACGCCTCAAATCTTAAGACGAAGCCGCAATGAAACGAACGCGCTAACCCGTTTGGGGAGCGCGCTCGTGTCGTTCATGCTGACGCTCATGAACCGAAATACGGTGTGCAGAAGCCGGGCGGTCCGACACAGCCGTTGGCGGCGTCGGGGCCAGGCGCCGCGCAGCCGGATAGCAGCAGTCCGGCGGTGGCGGCGGCGAGCGCGTAAATTACGGCGCGCTTGAGTACGGTACGGGCTTTCATGGCTTTGATCCGGCGTGAAGCGGTATGGACAGCGCGCGCAGCGGCGTCTATTCCGCTAGCCTTAGTGTTCGTAGATCGTCGAGTTGAGATACTGCATCTGGCCATCCTGTTCAGCATGCACCAGTTCCTGGTAGACCTGCGCACGTGTCTTGGGGGCCTGTTCCTCGCCATACGGCGGAACCCATTGGCCGGCCTGCTCGACGGTGGAGTTCGAGTTCTGTGCCAGTTGTGCCGAAGCGGCCGGTTGCTGCGTGGTCGATGCGCTGGTTTGCGCGAAAGCGGAAGCGGTAGCCGTGGCGCCCACAAAAG
The DNA here is from genome assembly GCF_050436645.1 of Paraburkholderia sp. GAS33. Classification (NCBI taxonomy): domain Bacteria; kingdom Pseudomonadati; phylum Pseudomonadota; class Betaproteobacteria; order Burkholderiales; family Burkholderiaceae; genus Paraburkholderia; species Paraburkholderia sp. GAS33. The sequence continues at coordinate 450,265 of NZ_JBNDMP010000004.1, read as the reverse complement.
CGATAGCGATCATCAGGTATTTCATGTTGGTTGTCCTTACGAATTAGTGGTCGGTCTATATCGGGTTGCTTGACCGCGGCGCGAAGTTAAAAGCGAAGTAAAGAATTCGCTGCCCGGTTGATTAGAAGGATAGTCGCCGGGGGATAGCGGTTCGACGATCTAAACGTGAAAAGAAATTTATCCACGTGCAGCGGATAACGCCTTTGCCTGAACCGGCGTAGCCGGCGCGGCTGCCACCGCAGTCTGATCCGCCGACCATCCGCCGCCCAGCGCGTCGATCAGTCCCACCGAAGCCAGTAAGCGCCGCGTATTCACGTTCAACGCGAGGATCTGCGTATTCAGTTCAGTGGTCTGCGCGGTCACCACATCCAGATAGCTGACCGTTCCATCGCGATAGCGCGACATCGAGAGATTCAAGGTGCGTTGCGCGTCGGTGAGCGCTTCGTCTTGCTGCGTCGCCTCATCGCCAAGATGATGCAGCTGGGCCAGATTGTCTTCGACCTGCTGGAACGCGAGCAGCACCGCTGCCTTGTATTTCGCGCCGTTTTCCGCCAGCTTTGCACGCGCTTCCTGCGTCATGGCTTCGCGGCGGCCGCCGTCGAACAGGGTCATCACGAGACTCGGACCGATCGACCAGATTTCGTTGGGCGCCATGATCCACGGCGAAAGCGTGTCGCTCTGGAAGCCACCGTCGAGTCCCAGCGAAACGTCCGGGAAGAACGCCGCCTTGGCGATGCCGATCTTTGCGTTCGCCTCAGCCGCGCGCCGCTCGGCAGCGGCGATATCGGGACGCCGCTGCAGCAGCGCCGAGGGCAGGCCGGTTGGAATGGACGGCAGATAGGCGAGGCCGGTCGATGCTGTGAGCGAGAACGACGACGCCGGCACGCCGGTCAGCGATGCAATGGCGTGTTCGTACAGTGCGCGTTGAGCCTTGACGTCCTCGGCAGCGGCACGCGCCGAAGCGAGTTGCGTCTGCGCGCGCGATACATCGAGGTCCGAAGCAATGCCGCCGGCGTGACGGCTCATCGTGAGCTGCAAGGCGCGTTCATAGGTGGTAATCGTGTCCGCCAGCAGTTGTTGCTGCTCGTCGAGTCCGCGCAGATTGAAGTAGGCGTCCGCAAGGCTCGCCTGCAAGCTCAGACGCACGGAGGCGAGATCCGCGTCGCTTGCCTGGGCGGCCGCCTGGCCTGCGGCTACTTCGTTGCGCACCTTGCCCCACAGATCGAGGTCGTAGTTGATGCCGACGTCGACCGTGTTCGAGCCATACACCGAAGGTTCGCCGGAGCCGCGCAACGGCCGGTTCTCCGATTGCCGGTTGCTCGAGACATTGGCCTGCGCGCCGATGGTCGGGAACAGGCCCGAGCGTGCCTGCGCCAGATAGTCGACGGCTTCGTCATGGCGCGCCACTGCAGCAGCGACGTCCGGATTGGCCGCCGCCACCTGCACTTCGAGCTTGTCGAGCACCGGGTCGCGATATACCTGCCACCAGCCATCGCGCGGCACCTGATCGGCGGGTTTGGCCAGTTGCCAGGCACCGCTTTCCTTGAAGGCCGTCGGAATGGCCGTGGGCGGCACCTGATAGACCGGTGCGAACGAGCAGCCGCTAAACAGTGCGCTGACGGCCAGCGCTACGCACAGGCTGCGCTTTAACTTGAGCCTAGCCATGGGCGCGCTCCGCGTCGCCATGGTCGGCGAGCGACGTGGAAGATGGGTTGGCGGCATGCGCCGCCGCGATTCGCACCGCGTCACCTGTGGCGATCGAGTCGGGCGGGTTGTCGATCACGCGGTCGCTGGCGTCGAGGCCCGAGCCGATTTCGACCTGGGTGCCGAGATCCGTGGCGATGGTGACGGGCTTGAGTATCGCGTGATCGTCCTTGCCGACCACCGCCACCTGCAAGCCGCTTTGCCGGAAGATCAACGCGCTGGCTGGAACCAGCAGCGCATGAGGGTCGGTGGGCATTGCGAAGTGGACTTCGGTGTATTCGCCCGGAATCAGGAGGCCGTTCTGGTTATCCACCTCGAGTTGCACGAGCAGCGTGCCCGAAGACTGTGTGATCGAATCGTCGGTGTCGAGCAGCTTCGCTTCGAATGTCATCCCGGGACGCTCGGGCATGGTCAGCGTTGCCGTCATGCCCGGCTTGATGGCTGCAGCGTCGCTTTGCGGCACGCTGACATACACCCGCAACTGACGCGCGTCGGAGACCGTAAACAGTTCGTGACCGTCACCGCCGCCTGCGTTGATCAGGTCGCCGATATCGGTCTTGCGCGCGGTGACGACGCCATCGAACGGCGCGGTGATCCGCTTGAACGATTCAAGTGCTTCGAGACGGTTCACATTCGCCTGGGCGCTTGCCACGATCGCCTGCTTGGCAGCCAGGTCGCCGGTCTTCTCATCGGTGTCCTGCTGCGAGACGGAATCCTGCTTGAGCATTTCGGTCCAGCGTTTGGCGGTGGATGCCGCGAGCTTTTCGTTCGCCTGCGCGTCCTGCAAGTCGGCTTTGGCCTGCAGCAATTGCTGGTCGAGATCGGGCGTATCGATCAGGCCGAGCAGTTGCCCGGCCTTCACATGCGTGCCGATATCCGCGTACCACGCATGCAGATAGCCCGGCACCCGCGCATAGATGGGTGCGTCGACGAAGGCGGACAGATGACCTGGCAGAACCAGGGATTGCGTTGCGCCCTGTCGACCCGGCGTATGCGCGGCGACGGTCGGAATGGCCTGCGCGGCAGACCACGCGGTCATTTCCTGTTTGGCGTGCACGCGGGTAAAGATGCCGGTTGTCACGATCCCCGCAGCAGCGAGCAGCACGACGATGCCAACCAGCTTCAGATGACGTAGCCGCTTGGGCGAATTGATCTCGATCTCAGTGGACATGGAGGGCTCCGGTTTCGGAAGTAGGATGATTTTTGTCTTTGACAGGAGGGTGCTTCGCCGCATCGCGACGGTGCACCAGGCTGAACACAACCGGGACGAACAGCAACGTGGCGAAGGTCGCGCAGATCAGGCCGCCGATCACCGCGCGTCCAAGCGGCGCGTTCTGTTCGCCGCCGTCGCCAAGACCGAGCGCCATCGGCGCCATGCCGATGATCATCGCGAGCGCGGTCATCAGCACCGGGCGAAAGCGTGTGAAGCCGGCTTCCATTGCTGCGACCAGCGCGTTGCCCGTGACCGCGAGGCGTTCGCGTGCGAAGCTCACCACCAGAATGCTGTTGGCCGTGGCCACGCCCATGCAGAGAATGGCGCCGGTCAACGCCGGCACTGAGAGCGGCGTATGCGTGGTGAACAGCATCCAGACAATCCCGGCGAGCGCAGCAGGCAACGCGGTGACGATGACGAATGCATCGGACCACGAATGGAAGTTGACGACAATCAGCATGTAGATCAATGCGATCGCGCCGACGAGGCCAAGCGAAAGTCCGAGGAAGGCACTGTTCATCGTCTCGACCTGGCCGCGCAAGGTGACCGTCGAGCCCTTCGGCACGTCTTTCGCCGTGGCATGCAGGATGTGCTGGATGTCCGTTGCGACTGCGCCCAGATCGCGCCCCTGGGTGGTTGCAAATACGTCGTAGAGCGGCTCGATGTTGTAGTGCGAGACGACGGCATCGCCGACGCCGCGCTCGATCGTCGCAATGCCACCCAGAATCTGCGACTGGCCGTTCTTGCCAGTGATTGGCAAATTGTTCAGCGCCGAGAGCGACTCCATGCGGTATTGCGGCGTCTGTGCGACGATCGGATACGACACACCGTTATGCGGATTCAGCCAATAGGTGGGCGACACCTGGCTCGTGCCAGAGAGGCTCGCTACCACGGAATTGGTCACGTCCTGTTCGGTGATGCCCAGTTCGTCTGCGCGCGACCGGTCGACCGCCACGGTGAACTGCGGGTAAGTCGACGCCTGCTGGATGCGCGTATCGGCAATGCCCGGAATCAGGCGCATGCGACGCATCACTTCGTTGGCGTAACGATGGTTGGCATCCTGGTTCGGCCCGGCTACCTGTAGGTCGATCGGCGCCGGTGAGCCGAAATTCAGAATCTGGCTGACGATATCGGCCGGCAGAAACGAGAAGGTCGTGCCGGGGAATTCGCGCGGCAGGATCTTGCGCAGTGTTTTCACATAGCCGGCGGTAGGTGCATGATTTTCGTTCAGCGAAATCATGATGTCGCCGTCGTTCGGCCCCGTAGTGCCGCTATTGTTGTAGGTCAGGTTGATACCGCTGTTCGGCAGCCCGACGTTGTCGATGATGCTGCCGAGTTGATTGGGCGGCACTACACTGCGCACGGCGTTCTCGATGTGATCGAACTCGGCGGCGGTATCTTCGATGCGCGTGCCGACCGGCGCGCGGACATGAAGCGAGATTTCGCCCGAATCGATGTCGGGAAAGAAATTGCGCCCCAGCCATGGCGCAAGCAGGAACGACGCGCCGACCACGATCAGAAAGCCAACCACGAAGCGCTTGCGGTTGGTCAGCGCGAGGCCAAGCACGATGCGATACACCGCGCGCACGCGTTCGAAGCGATGCTCGAAGCCCCGCTGAAAGCGCACCAGCGGATTGCGCGATGCGGGTGGGTGGTGGTGGCCGCCATGCGGTTCCATCGCCGCCGCCAGTTCGCCGGAGGCGTGACCGCCCGACGCATGCGGCTTCAGCAGATACTGCGCGAGCATCGGCACGAAGGTGCGCGACAGCACAAACGACGCCACCATCGCAAAGATCACCGCTTCGGCCATCGGCACGAACAGGAAGCGGGCGATGCCGTTCAGCAGCAGCATCGGCACGAACACGATACAGATACACAGCAACGAGACGAACGCCGGCCCGACGATCTGCGCGGCGCCATCCATGATCGCGCTTCTGACATCCTTGCCTTGCTCGAGGTGCCAGTTAATGTTTTCGATCGTGACGGTGGCGTCGTCCACCAGAATCCCGACCGCAAGCGCAAGACCGCCTAGCGTCATCACGTTGAGCGTTTCGCCCATCGCCGAGAGGCCGGCAATCGCTGCCAGCACGGCGAGAGGAATCGACGCCGCGATGATCAGCGTCGAGCGCCAGCTGCCGAGGAACAGCAGAATCATCAGCGACGTCAGCGCCGCGGCGATGATGCCTTCGCGCGCCACACCGCTCACGGCGCCCTTCACGAAGGTGGATTGATCGCCCATCGTAACGAGCTTGAGCCCGGGTGGCAGCGTCTCCTCGATGCGCGGCAGTTGCGCCTTGACACCCGCGATGATGTCGAGCGTGGAGGCCGAGCCGTTCTTCAGGATACTCATCAGTACCGCGCGGTGTCCGTCCACGCGTACGATGTTGGTCTGCGGCGGATAGCCGTCCCGCACGTGGGCGACGTCGCGAATATAGATGGTTGCGCCGTCCACGGTCTTGATCGGCAGGTTGTTCAGTTCCTGCAGCGACAGCGGGCTGTTGTTCAGCTTGATGTTGTATTCGAAGCTACCGATCTTCTCGGTGCCCGCCGGGATGATCTGGTTCTGCTGGGCCAATGCGTCGGCGACATCCTGCGCGGAGAGTTTCTTCGCCTGCAGCGCTTGTGGGTCGAGGTCGATCTGCACTTCGCGGGTCTTGCCACCATAGGCGGTCGGAATCGCCACGCCGGGCACGCTCAGTAGTTGCGGACGGATGAAGTTGGTCGCGTAGTCGGCGAGCTTCTGTTCGTCGAGTGTGTTGCTGGTGAGCGCCAGTTGCAGAACCGGCACGGTCGAGGCGTTGTAGTTGAGGATCTGCGGCGGCGTCGTGCCAGGCGGCATCTGCTTCAGTACGGTCTGCGAAACCGAGGTGACCTGCGCCGTGGCCGTGCGAATATCGACGTTCGGCTGGAAGAATATCTTGACGATGCCGTAGCCGCGAAACGATTGCGATTCGATGTGCTGAACATCGTTGACCGTGGTGCCGAGCGTGCGCTCGTAATACGTGACGATGCGCCCGGCCATGTCGTCCGGTTGCAGGCCCGCGTAGTTCCACACCACGCTGATCACCGGAATACGGATGTCGGGGAAGATATCGGTTGGCGTGCGCAACGCGGACAGCGGGCCGATCAGGACGATCAGCAGCGCAAGCACGATGAACGTGTAAGGCCGCGTTAGCGCTAGCCGGACTATTTTTAACATCGAAAGCTGCTCCGTTCAGAATGGCGCGATGACTCGGCGGCGTCAGTCGGTTAGGGCAAATCCCACTGGTGGATTACCCGATGTCGGTATTCTGTAGAGCAGGCCCTAACACCCTGCGACTAAAAAAATGAAACAAGTTTTAGTTGCCAGGCATGACGAAATTCACGGTGCGGTGACGATGCGTTAGCCGTGCGGCAGCGCGATCATGTGCAAAGACACACAGCGCGCCGCATGGGGCACGCTGTGTTCGATGAGAGGGGAGAGGGAGGCGACGCGTTTGCGCGTCAACCGAACAGGTAGCCGGAGCCGCGAATGGTGCGGATCAGTGGACGCTCGCCCGGCACGTCCACCTTCTTGCGCAGACGCCCCACGTGTACGTCGATGAGGTTGGTGCCCGGATCGAAGCGGCAACCCCACACCGCTTCGAAAATCATCGTGCGCGTCAGCACCTGGCCTGCATGACGCATCATGAATTCGAGGACGCGGAATTCGGTCGGCTGCAGTTCGAGTTCGCGCCTGCCGTGGGTGACGCGTCGGCGCACCAGGTCGAGCTCAAGCGCACCGGTACGCAGCAAGGTCTCGGCCTTGGCATTACGCGGACGCCGCCGCAGCAGTACTTCCACGCGTGCAAACATCTCGTCGGCCGAGAACGGCTTGGTCAGATAGTCGTCGCCGCCGGCGCGCAGCCCCTGTATGCGATGATCGACATCGGACATCGCGCTCATCACCAGCACCGGCGTTTCCATGCCCACACCGCGCATGGTGGCGACGATCGTCAGACCGTCGAGATCCGGCAGCATACGGTCGAGCGTGACGACGTCGTATTCGCCTGCCATGACCTTGGCCATGCCTTCGCGGCCGGTGCGGGCCACGTCGACCGAGAAACCGCTCGATGTGAGCGTGCGCACGATATCGTCCGCGATCAGTTCATCGTCTTCGATCGTCAGTATCTTCGGCATGGTTCGCTAGCGTATTTCTTCAGGGCCATCAGGCGACGACCCGCAGCGCGACCTGCTTGTCGGGTGCGCGATACTGGCTCACAGCAAAGTCGATAAAGCTGCGCACCTTCATCGACAGATAGTTGCGGCCCGAGTACAGGATCGACACATGACGCGGACCGCCATTCACCTGGTACTCTTCGAGCACCGGCACGAGCGTGCCGTGAGCGAGGTCTTCGTCAACGAACGGCAGCGGCAGCAACGCGATGCCCATGTGGTTGAGAGCGGCCACCCGCACCATCGCGCTGCTGGTCGCCGTCAATGCGCTACCGGTGTTGACGCGGTAGACGCCGTCGGCATCCGCGAATTCCCAGGTCCGCGAGGTGCCGTCGGAGACCGTCAGCAAGCCATGACGATTCAGTGCGGCCGGGTCGCGCGGCGTGCCGTGGCGAGCCAGATACGACGGCGAAGCGACCGTGACTTCCTCGATGCTCGTGAGTGTGCGGCTCACCAGTGTGGAGCTGGCGAGGCGGCGGTCGTCGGAGAAGCATACGTCGTAGCCGCCTTCCACCATGTCGATATGCGTGTCGAAGGTGGTGATGTCGAAATCGACCCGCGGATGCAGCGTTCGATAGGAGGCGAGCAGGTTGCCGAGCCCTGAGGTCGCGAAGGTCATGGGTGTGGCGATGCGCAAGGTGCCGCGCGGGTCGCGGGTGGTCTGCACGAGGTTCGATTCCATTTCATCGAGCTTTTCGATGATCGTGCGGCAGCCGTCCAGATACTCCTTGCCCACTTCCGTGAGCGACAGGCTGCGCGTCGTGCGGTTGAGCAGGCGCATGTTCAGATGCGCCTCGAGCATACTGACACTGCGCGTGACGGCGGCAGCCGACATGCCCAGTTGTCTCGCGGCCAGGTTGAAGCTGGCGAGATCGACTACGCGTGTGAAGACACGCATCGCTTGTAGCTGGTTCATGTTCGTACACTAGGAAAGGACGATGCGTGCATCATGGGCGCCCGCAGATAACATGGCACTGCCAGCTTGATTAAGTCTTTTTTAATTTTGTGCAATGTTCATGAACTGCGTGGATACATTGCGCGCGTCGGAGGCGCGGTGCGCGGGTCGCCTTGCAAAAGCGACGGGCAAAAAAAAGCGCGGACAAGCCGCGCTGTAAGGAGATCTTGAAAAAGACCGCAGTGATGCGGAAAGGTCAGTATAGGGTGTCGCATGTGCGCAGTGGAGACGAACTTTGAAATACATTGCTGCACAAAGCGGAACAAATCGTTGCAACGCCCTAATTCATCAGCGCGTGCGCCTCTTCCACTTCCAGCTGCTTGAGATGCTTCGACAAGGCGTCGTTAAGTTTGGCGAGGCTTGCCGTGGGCAGCGCAAAGCCGGCCCAGCCGAGACCGGTGTGTCGCATGAACAGCACGGCGCCGTCATAGAGCGGATGTTTCTCCGTGTGCCAGCAAGGATCCATTTCGATTACATACTGGTGCGTGCGCGACGGCTCTTTCGGCACTTCAGGCCGCATCGCGGCGCGCAGCAGGCTCAGGCGCTCGATGACCGCGTCGACTTCGCTCGCCGCCAGCAGCACAGAATTGTCGTCGACGGCAACCCGTACTGCATTGTCACCGTACTCGTTGATCATCTCGATGCTCATCGGCATGTCCGGCTCCTCAATACGTATCACGTTGAGGAAATTATGGATCGGCGGCCGCGCGCGTTGGCTGAAACAGGGCAATCGTTTGATGAAACTTAATTTAAGTAACGCGTGACCGGGTATAGGCTGGCTTCGCCACCGGCGGCGGGAAACGGCGAACAGTTGGCAGGTAATTTCGACAGCTGCGGAATAGGCTCGGATTCACATAGCGGGAAACCGGAAACAACGACACGAAAGGGGAGTGAAGAAAATGCGCAACGTTCATAAAGCGGTTTTTCCCGTTGGCGGACTGGGAACGCGATTTCTGCCCGCCACCAAGGCCAGCCCCAAAGAGATGCTGCCGATCGTCGACAAGCCCTTGATCCAGTATGCGGTCGAAGAAGCGATCGCCGCCGGCATTACCGAAATGATCTTCGTCACGGGGCGCGGCAAGCGCGCAATCGAAGATCACTTCGACAAGTCATACGAGATCGAGGCCGAACTGATGGCCCGTGGCAAGCAGGATCTGCTTGCTCTGGTGCGCGGCATCAAGCCGAGCCACGTCGATTGCTTTTATGTGCGGCAGTCGGAGCCGCGCGGCCTCGGCCATGCGGTTCTGTGCGCTGAGAAGCTGATCGGCGACGAGCCGTTTGCCGTGATGCTGGCCGACGATCTGATCGACGGCCGCCCACCCGTGCTGACGCAGATGATCGGCGTCTTCGACCATTACCACTGTTCGGTGATCGGCGTGGAAGAGATCGAGCCGCAGGAAACGCGATCCTACGGCGTGATAGAGGGCAAGGCGTGGGACGACCGCGTGTTCCGCATGTCGGGCGTGGTGGAAAAACCCGAACCGGCGCGGGCGCCGTCGAATCTAGGTGTCGTGGGGCGTTATGTGCTGACGCCGGGGATTTTCGGGCATCTGCGCAAGACGCAGCCGGGCGCCGGCGGCGAGATCCAGTTGACCGATGCGATCCAGTCGCTGCTCGCCGACGAACAGGTGCTCGCCTACCGCTACCACGGCAAGCGTTTCGACTGCGGCAGCAAGCTCGGTTATCTGAAGGCGACGGTTGAGTTCGCGCTCAGGCATCCCGAGGTGAAAGCGGGCTTTGAAGCTTATCTGAATGCAAAACTCGCGGCAGATAGCCTGGAGATGGCCGAATGAGCCGGGTGTGACAATGCGCGGCTGAGAAACCTGCAGCCGCGCTTGTGTGCTTGTGTATTAAGCGCTTCTAAGTTTTCTTAGCGGAAATACGCCTTGGTGTTCTCATGCACGTCGCTGCAGGCCAGCAGTTCCGACGGCGTCATCCAGACGTAGTCGCTGTGCTGTTCGAAGCGACCGATACGCGCAGTTTCGCGCAGCACCAACATATAGCCGAGCACGATGTAGTGAGTTGAGATATCGGCCGCGCCGGCGAAGTTTTCGTCGTAGTGATGTTCGAATACGCCGCGAAAGCAGGCCGCATTCTGCGACTGATTCTCCAGCCCGAGTTCCTCGCGTGCGATCCGGCTGAATGCGCCGCTTAGCGATTCGTCCTTGTGGATCCTTCCGCCGGGCACGAACCACGCGCCCAGCGCGGGGCGGTTGACGCGCCGTCCGAGCAGCACCCGTCCCTGGTCGTCGACGACGATGAGGTCGATCGAGATGAGCGGCGTCAGGCGAACGACGTCGAGGAATTCGGGGCGGGCAAGCATGGTAGCGTCGATCTCCTCAGTCGTCTGCGCGAGCAGATCTCAGTCTAGCGTTTCGTGCCGGCGCATCCGCCAGCGGCATCCCTGCCAAATGCGCCGAACTCTCTGCGCATCAGGACAAGCTCACTGCGCGACGTAACCGGCCGGCGTCGTGACGTTGGCGCGAGCGACGCCTGCGTTGGTCGAAATCACGTAGATGGGCGCCTCAGACAGCGTGAGCGCAGCCACGCCGTTGCTGTAGGGCAGGCTCGACGGATTGCCCATCATGTCGAGCACCGTCACCTGGCCGGAGCTGCCCGGCGCGTCGACCTGCAGGCTGTAGGGCACCTGATAGGTTGCGCTGAAGCCCTTGCTCGCGTTCCAGTCTGCATTGTTATGGGTCCATAGGGCCGTGACCACCGCGCCGTTATTCAACTGCTGGAACGCATACGCATAGACACCGGCCGGCAGATTGTTGAGCGGGCCGAGCGTGTTGGTGCCGTCGATAAGGCGGGTCATCGCAGCGGTGACCATGGCCGCGGGCTTCGGACTGATGGCGGACGGCCCGTAGCCACCTTGCGGATCGGCGAGATCGAAGAACAGTCCATAACCAGCCTGGTCCGGAAAGTCGGTCGCATAGAACAGATAGGTCACATCGGCACCCTCGCCGAGCAGGATCAGATGCGTGCGCGCGACCAGCGCGCCCTGGGCGTACAGCACGTTCGGCGTCGGATAGTTCGGGCCATATTTCGAGCCGATGTCGTAGCTGATGCCGGTTTCGGTGACAAACAGACGCGCGCCGGGTTTGAGCGTCGAGGCAATCTGCTGGCGCAGCGCACGCATGGTCGCAGGCAGCGACTGGGCCGCCTTGGCGGGATCGCTGTCGCCCACGAGCCGCTCGGGTGGATGCGACGGCGTGGTGCCGACGTCGTAGTAGCCATGAATCGACACGCCGTCGAGGTACTTCGCGATGCCGAGCGGCTGGAGCCGCTGCAGCCATTCGGTATTGGTGGCGACCGAGGCGTTGGTGGTGCCCATGATCACGGCATTGGGGTCGCTTGCGTGAATGGCCTGCCAGGTGGCCTGATACAGCGCGACCAGATTGGCGTCCGTGTCCTTCCAGGGTAAGCCGCTGTTGTAATCGGGCTCCCACGTCACCTGATAGTAGTTGCGCGATTGCCGCGGAAAGTGCTGGGTGCGCACCTGGTTCGACTCCTGGCCGACCTTGGTCATGAAGGCCTGATACGCCGGCACCGAGACTGGCAGATAGCTGTGGGTGGCAACGTGCGTGGGGCTCGCCCATGCGGGAATCCCGTCCAGCTGGATCAGGCGCAGCAGATCGCCGCCCTTGAGGAACGGTGCGAGCGGATAGGACGCGGCGTTGAAGGTGTTCGGGCCGTTCGGCTCCATCATGTACCAGTTGCGGTTATCGTTGACCCACCGCAGTCCCAGATCGGGGTAGAGCGGCCGGTAGCCGTCGCCCGAGCAGCAGTGCTGGCCGGGCGTCACATAGGCCGAGCCCTGGCCGCCGAACCGGTGCAGGTCCTCACGCGCGTAGGTGGGGGGAGTGATGACGCCAGACAGATCGGGCAGAACGCCGAAGCTCGCCATGCCGACCGGCCGCGTGCCGCGAGCCGGCAGGTCTGCGCCGGCCGAACTCAGGCTCGCGGAGATGGCAAAGTAACCGGCGAGCGTCGATACGCAATTGAGCGTGACGACCTGCGGGCCGCTCGCGACCTGGAATTGCCCGGATGCGCGCACGTTGCTCCAGGTATCGAGAATCTGCCAGTCGAGTGTGTCGCGCTGCCTGGCGCGCGTGGTGAGTTCCACCGCGAAGGGGCGACCGTTGGCGAACATGCGCGTACCGTCGCCGCCGGGTGTATCCGCTTCGATGGCGGGGCCGTCGGCCGCCGCGTTGGCCGGTTCGGACGGTGCGCCACAGGTCAGCGCACTCTTGCCAGGCGTCGCGATGATCGATGTCGGCGTGGGTGCCGGCGCCACGCCGCTGTCGTACCAGCAGCGTTTTTGCGCGCCGGGCGCCGGATCGCCGAACACGGTGTTGTCGCACGCCGTGCCGCCGGTAAAGGTCAGGATGACATATTTTGAATCGCTGCCGTACTTGACGTCGTGCGTACCTGAGAAAGCACACGTGCCGCGCTCGCTGGCGCACGCGGTCCAGGTGATAGCGGCACGGTGGGGCGCGGCGGTGGCGGCCGGTGGCGGATCCTGAGAGCGGGCATCGGTTCCGTCTGCGACAAGCGTTGCGGCTGGGTTCGGTGGCGCCGCGGCGTTCGTCGCCGAGGTGCGCACGATCCAGCAACTCTTTTGCGAGCCCGGTGCCGGGTCGCCGAATACGCTGTTATTGCAAGGCTTGCCGCCGGTGAGCGTGAGCACGACGTAGCGGTTCGAGGTGCCGTAGCGAACCTGTTCGGTGCCGGAGAAGCGGCAAAACCCGCGCTCTGCTGCGCACAGCGTCGCCGGGCTGGCCGTCTGCGCCGATGACGCCTGTGGGGCTTGCGGGTCGTTTTCCGTGGCCGCGTTCACAGCGACATCGTGCTGGCTGCAGGCGGCGATGGTGAGCGCCACCATCAGACGAAGCGCGAGCGTCGTCAGTGAAAATCCGCCACGCCGAAAGAGGGACACAGATGGCGCAAGCTCGTGCTGCGAGGACGGTGTGTGTCTCATGGTGGTCCGAAGAACGACGCAGCGGCGCGCGAGTAGCGCCGTGAACATGGCGGAAGCAATACTCACATCATTCAGGCACACGATAAAACCCCGTCCAGTGCGCTACACCACGCAGCTCGCGTATTGTCTTCGGCCGTGCCACGCGCGGTGCAGCGATTCTTCAACGTGGTGCAGCGTTAGCACCCTCATCGCCGACGTACGCCCGCTTGTGGTGTCAAATCTCAGCATAGGGGACGCGTACCTGGTACGCCACGACAAACTCCAGGTCATCGGAGCAATAAACGTCGCGCGTTGTGCAATCCGCGCGAGCTTACAGACAAAATATGCAATGCTGTGATCGCGCCGGTTTTTTAATCAGTAATAGATGCTTGCGCTCGTCGGAATAAATCGTCTGACGAGCGAAATAGTTACCCGGATGAAACGCTCTCGTCATAACTGGCCGCTTATGCGGCGCCGATTCGAAATCCGGTCGGACGAATAGATCAGACTTATTGAATTTGCATGGCGTTTCAATATTGAAACATTTTCGACACCTCCGAACTCTGTACGGTTTTGAAACAAATCCGGTTGTGGGCTGTAAATAGGGTATTGCCGGCGATTTCATAAAATAATAAAGACCTCACTTCTTCGTTCCAATTGCTTAAAGCCGATCTGGCTCCTTCAATCAATTTCACCTTTGAAACGTTTTTCGCCGTCCGGGACAGCACGGCGAGGTGCTGCTCCCCGCAATCCCCCGCCACATCAGGCTGGTACGCGACGTGCTTGGTGCGATGCATCATAAAGTTCAAAACAGGCCATCGTACGAGGATTCCTCCGCGGACTCCTTTCACATGCAGAGCAACATTGCCGTTTCACCGGCAATTTCGCCTGCCGTACCGGCTTGCGCTCGTCCAGTAGACCGTTTTGATTCATCTGATGTTTTATACGTTCCGCTAAAATGCGGCACAAGGATATCAATGAGTCAAATGTCGCGATTAGCCAAGCTGTTGTACGTTCGCATCGATTTCTATTTTGCGAATTTATATATAGCGACGCAATCCGCCAACATCGCGCGCATTTCGGTCACTGTCATCAACGGCGATTTTCGGCGTGGATATGATGCAGTGCAATGTTATTAAAAAGTTAGAAAATCAGAAGATTCGGCCCGCAACGCATGACATGGTAGGGGAAGATCATGCCGCATATGTCCGTTGATACCGCGAGGATTACCTGGCTGCATACGCCTAACGTGAATGTGCGATGTGCAGCGCGCCGCGTAGGCATCCTGTTGTTCGAACGATTCGGCTTGCTGGGCGCGGGCATCGTGGCCGAGATGTTCCATACGGCCAACGAAATCGCCACCGCGCATGGCGGCGACGACCCACCTTACGAAGTGCAATTTCTCTCGATGGAAGGCGGCAGCATTGCCAGCTCGTCGTCCGCGCGGATGTGGACGGATGGCGTCGATGCACGCTACAACACCGGCTTCGATGTGCTGTTCGTAGCAGGCGGCTATGGCGCCAACCTGGCGGCTCGCGACGAACGCCTGCTCGGCTGGCTGCGCTCGGTGCGCTCGCGCACCCGCACCATCGAACCAATCGCCGAGGGCCGTCTGATCCTGGCCGCTGCGGGTCTCGCCGAACACGACGACATCAGACATACGAGTCCATATCTGACGCACGTCGCGAACGACAGCACGCTCAGCGAAGCGAACGACCATCATGACTCGAGCAAGAGCGCGCTGATGTCCATCAAGCGCGATCTGGGTCTCGACGTGGCCCGCAATGTCGCCGATCGCGTCATGCCCGGCATGGGCGCTGCCTTGATGCCGCGGCTCGCCGAGGGCGGCACGATGAGCGTCGGCGAAAAGATCCGCGCGGCGGCACGCTGGATGGAGGCTAACTGCGATCGACCGGTGTCGGTAGCCGATGCCGCGCATGTGGCGGCCATGAGCGAGCGTAATTTCCTGCGCCGCTTCAAGCATGAGATGCACGTTACGCCGTCCGATTACCTGTTGCAGGTTCGCTTGCGCATCGCATGCAACTTCCTTACGGAAACGGAGTTGCCCGTGGACAAGATTGCACGGCGCAGCGGCACCGGCAATGGCGACCGGCTGGCGAAAATCTTCCGCAAACGCATGGCGCTCTCACCGACGGAATACCGCGCTCGCAGCCGTACTGTTACGCAGGACTAAACACGACGGATCCGGGAATGGCGAGCGGCATCGCCGCCTGAGATCTGGGGGTGCGAACGGGGCAGGCCGCCCGTGAGCGTGGGTTGGATGCGCGTGTTCGCGCACCTCGGCCTGTCAACGAAAAGAACGCCCTATTTAGGTGTAGGAGTACTAAAAATGGAAAATGCGTACCGGGATAACGCCGACCAGGACGGCAGCACCGGCGATGGCGCGGGCAAGCTGACATTTACCGAACAGCCGTCGAGCGGTTTGAGCATTGCCCCGGTGATTCTTGCTGGCGGCTCGGGAACCCGCCTTTGGCCGCTGTCGCGCGAGAACCACCCCAAACAGTTGATCGACGTAATCGGCACGCAATCGCTGCTGCAGGACACCGTCTCGCGCATGCAAGGCTTTTCCGCGCAATGGACGGTCAGGTCTGCGCCGATCATCATCTGCGGCGAAGAGCATCGCTTCGTGACGGCCGAGCAGTTGCGCGAGAACGGCGTCGAGGCACAGCTCATCGTCGAGCCGGCGCGCCGCGACACGGCGCCGGCGTTGACGCTCGCTGCCGCACTGGCGATAGCCGACGGCGAAGACGTGATTCTGGTCGCGATGCCGGCCGATCACGCCGTGCTCGACACCGCGTCGTTCCAGCAGGCCCTCGCACGCGCCGCCGAGCATGCGCAGCGCGGCGCAATCGCCACGCTCGGCGTGCCGCCGACGCGGCCCGACACGGCATTCGGCTATATCCGCCTCGGCGCCGAGATCGAACCGGACACCTTCCGCATCGACCGTTTCGTCGAAAAACCCGCGCTCGAACTGGCCACGCAATACGTCGCCTCGGGTGCGTACTGGTGGAACAGCGGCATCTTCGTCGTGCGCGCTTCGGTATGGCTCGAACTGGTCGAACGCCTGCAACCTGCCATGGCCGAGGCTTGCCTCGCCGCGGTTGCCGGCGGCAAGACGGATGGCACGTTCTTCCGCCCGCAGGCGGAGGCGTTTGCCAAGGCGCCGTCGGATTCGATCGATTACGCCGTGATGGAGCGGCTCAATACAGCAGGACCCGAAGGCCAGCCCTTCGAGGGTGTCGTCGTGCCGCTGGTGGCGGGCTGGTCCGATCTGGGATCGTGGGACGCGGTATGGGATGCGCTCGACAAGGATGACGCCGGCAACGTCGGCCGTGGCCGCGTGGTATTCGAAGGCAGCTCCTCGTCGTACGCGCATTCGGAAGGGCGTCTGGTGGCCTGCGTAGGCATCAGCAATATCGTCGTGGTCGAAACGGCGGACGCCGTGCTGGTCGCCGACCGTTCGCACGTGCAGGAGGTCAAGGGGCTGGTCGCACGCATCAAGGCCGACCGTTCACCCGAAGCCGACGCACACCGCAAGGTGCGGCGCCCGTGGGGCTTTTACGATTCCATCGACCAGGGCGACCGCTTCCAGGTGAAGCGCATTGTGGTCGAGCCGGGCTCGCGGCTCTCGCTGCAACTGCATCACCATCGCGCGGAACACTGGGTCGTCGTGCGCGGCACGGCGATGGTCACGCGCGGCGAGGAGCGCTTTCTACTGAGCGAAAACGAGTCGACCTACATTCCGCTCGGCGTACGTCACAGGCTTGAAAACCCCGGCAAGGTGCCGCTCGAAATCATCGAAGTCCAATCAGGATCGTATCTCGGCGAAGACGATATCGTGCGGTTCGACGATACGTACGGCCGCTGCAATTGAGTCTGCGTAGTTGGCGAAACCGTTTCAATGCAGGTGGTGGGGAGAGAAAAATGATCAAGCCTGTAGCGTTGGCCGCGCGCGTGCTGGATGTCGTGCTGGTCGTTTCGGGCGCCTATTTCGCGTCCCAGATACGCTTTGATGACATTGGGCAGCGCAGCTTCTATTACGCCTTCGTCGCGTTCGCGGCTGCGTTCGCCCTCGCGCTTTTCCCCGCCTTCGGCGTCTACGAGTCATGGCGCGGCCGCTCGAAGATGGGGCTGGCCGGGCAGGTGTCGCTCGCTTGGCTGACCGTACAAACCTGCGCGCTCGTGTTGATGTTCACCCTGCACCGTAGCGACTTCGTCTCACGTCTGTGGTTTGCTTACTGGACCGCCATGACCGGCGCCCTGATGATCGCCTCGCGAATCGTCGTGCACCGCGTGCTGGCGCGTATGCGCGTGGCCGGCCTGAATCTGCGCAAGGTGGCGGTGGTGGGGCGCGGCTCGCATGCGGCGGAACTGGTGCGCAAGATCGACGGCTGCACGGCAGCGGGCTTTCGTACCGCGGCGGTGCTCGACGTGTTGCACGATGGCCCGGCGCTCAGCAACGTGATTCCGACGGTGCCCGCCTTCGACGATCTGCACACCTTCACCGACTATATCCGCGCGCAGGACGTCCATGAGTTGTGGCTGGCCTTGCCGCTATCCGAAGAACACACGATCTACGAGTGTGTGAAGGAGCTGCGTGAAGACCTCGTCAACATCCGCTTCATGCCCGATCTGCGCAGCGTCGCGATGTTCGAGAGTTCGATGATCGATCTGCTCGGCGTGCCGGCCATCAACCTGGTCGCCTCGCCGCTCTCGCAGACCTCCGAACTGCAAAAGGAGATGTTCGATCGCGTGTTCGCCGCCGTCGCGCTGATTTCGCTCGCGCCGCTGCTGCTTGGCATTGCGATCGCGGTCAAGCTGTCCTCGCGTGGCCCCGTTCTGTTCAGGCAGAAACGCAAGGGCGCCGACGGCCGCGTCTTCACGATCTACAAGTTCCGCTCCATGCGGCTGCACACGGAAAAGCCCGGAGCGCTGCGTCAGGCGACCCGTCACGACGAGCGCATCACCCGGGTGGGCGCGTTCCTGCGCCGCACCAGTCTCGACGAGCTGCCGCAATTCTTCAACGTGCTACGCGGCGATATGTCGGTCGTCGGACCGCGCCCGCACGCCCTTGAGCATGACGATCTGTATCAGAAGGTGGTGGCCGGCTACATCCAGCGTTACCGGATCAAGCCGGGCATCACGGGATGGGCGCAGATCAATGGCTATCGCGGCGAGACCGATCGGATCGAAAAAATGGAGCGGCGTGTGGAGCATGACCTGTACTACCTCGGTAACTGGTCCTTTGGGTTGGACATGCGCATCATCGCGGCAACGATCGTCAAAGGCCTGGTACATAACAATGCATATTGACGCGGTGAGGGAGACTGAAATGAGTCAAATAAAAAGCGCGACGTATAGGGTTGGTGTCAGGCACACGGCAATTGAGCGTGCGCGTCTGTTCGGCATCATGGCGGCCGTTGCGATGCTGGCAGCGTGCTCGGTTGTACCCGGCCAGCGCATGGTGCAGCCACCAAGCCTGCCGGTTAGCAATACTGACGATGGCAAAGCCACTGGTTCACAAGAGATTCCGATCACCGATATCACGCTCGCAACCATCCAGCAGGAGCATCAGGCTATGGTGAGCGGCGACGGCAATGATCTGACGCCGCTGTTAGGTACCGTCGGACCCTACAAGATCGGCCCCGGCGACGTGTTGCAGATTACCGTCTGGGATCACCCGGAACTGGCGGCCGCGCTCGGTCAGCCGGTCGCACCCTCGCGTCCCTCGGATGCCGCGCTGGGCTTTCTGGTCGATCACGAAGGCAACCTGCAGTTTCCGTATGTCGGCACGCTGCATGTAGCCGGCCAAAGCGCGGAGCAGGTGCAACGCAGGATTACTACCGACCTTGGCAAGGTAATGGTCAAGCCTCAGGTCACGGTGCGCATTGCATCGTTCCGCGCGTCGCAGGTCTACATCGACGGCGAGGTGCGCGCGCCCGGCTCGCAAACCATCAACGACATTCCGATGACGTTGACCGAAGCGATCAGCCGCGCGGGCGGCTTTGCGCCGACCGCCGACCAGGGCCATGTGGTGATCGTGCGCGATGACAAGACCTACTACATCAATGTCTCGCAGATGCTGCACAACAACCAGAACCCCTCGAAGATCGTGCTGCAGAACGGCGATCTGCTGCGGGTCGAGGCGCGTGAAGACTACGGCGTCTACGTGATGGGCGAAGTCAACAAGCCCGCAACGGTGTTGCCGATGAAGAACGGCAAGCTCTCGCTCGGCGAGGCGATCTCGCAGGCAGGCAGCCTGAATTCCACCACCGCGGCCGCGAAGGAACTCTACGTGATTCGCGGCGGCCCCGGAATCAAGCCGCAGGTCTGGCATCTCGACGCTACTTCGCCGGTCTCGATGCTGCTCGCGAACCAGTTCGATCTGGAGCCGAAAGACGTAGTGTATGTGGACGCGGGCGGGCTGGTGCGCTTTAACCGTGTGCTGAACCTGTTGTTGCCGTTGGTCAACGCAGGACTGACCGCGGCAATCGTGACGAAGTAAGCCGTAGCCGGGCACGTTGGGGCAAGAACGTACCCGGCGCGGCACGCCGATTCAACGTAATTGTTGTGCGGGATTGATGACACTATGGCTACCAATTTTGAAAACCGATATGTCGATGTCCAGACCGCCGACGAGCTGCGTCTGTCTGACTATCTGACCGTCATTTCGCAGCACTGGCGGATGATCCTCGTGGTGACGCTATCGGCGCTGCTGATCGGCACCACGGTGGCGTTCGTGCAGACGCCGGTGTACCGCGCGGACGCAATGATCCAGGTGGACACCGCGAACGACGGCAACGGCGGCAATGCCAACGGCAACAAGGACGCATTGCAGACCATGGCGTCGATCTTCGACACCAAGGCGGTGACCTCGGCACAGATCGAGTTGCTCCGCTCGCGGCTCGTGATCGACGAGACGGTGCGCAAGCTCCATCTCGACATCACCGCGGCGCCGCATCATTTCCCCGTGATCGGCAAGATGTTGGCGCGCTGGCGCAGCAGCGACGGCCTTGCTCCGCCGCTGTTCGGCATGCCGCAGTACGGATGGGGCGGCGAGCAGATCACGGTCTCGTTGTTCGACACGCCTAAGGACATGTACGACAAGCCGTTTGCGCTGACCGTACTGCCGGACGACTCGTATGTGGTGACCGACGAAAGCGGCGCCGAAGTGTTGCGTGCGCGGACCGGACAGCTCGCGGTCGGCACCACTTCGCGCGGCCCTGTGCGGCTGCAGATCGACCAGTTGATCGCACGTCCCGGCACGCAATTCAGTCTGAGCCGCGCGTCGACGCTCGATACGGTCAACAAACTGCAGAAAGAGCTCAACGTCATAGAGACGACCGTGCAGTCGGGCATCATCGCGGTGACGCTCGAAGGCGCCGATAGCGAACTGACGGCGGCGATCGTCAATAACATCGCTCGCCAGTACGTGCAGCAGGACATCGACCGCAAGTCGGCCGAGGCCGAGCATACGCTGGCGTTTCTCGACCAGCAGTTGCCGCAGTTGCGCACCGAACTCGATCAGGCCGAACAGCGCTACAACACCTTCCGCAACAAGGAGGGTACGGTCGATCTGAGCGAGGAAAGCCGGCTGCTGCTGCAACAGATCGTCGAGAACAAGACCAAGCTCGTGGACCTGCAGCAACAGCGCGCCGAACTGGCCACGCGCTTTACCGCAGCGCACCCCGCGGTGGCCGCGCTCGACGCGCAGATCGCCCAGTTGCAAAGCGTGCAGGGCGGCTTGACGCATAACGTGTCGACGCTGCCGGACACAGAGCAAACCGCGCTGCGGATGTTGCGCGACGTCCGCGTCGACACCGAGCTGTACACCAACCTGCTTAACAGCGCGCAGCAGTTGCGTATCGTCAAGGCAGGCCAGGTGGGCAACGTGCGCGTAGTCGACTATGCGGAGCCTGCTGACGATCCAGTGCGCCCGCAACGCGCCTTGCTGATCCTGATCAGCACCGGCCTGGGCCTCGTCCTCGGCATCCTCGCGGCATTCACGCGCAAGACGCTGTATGGCGGCGTGCAGAACACCACGGAAATCGAATCGCTGCTCGGCGTGCCGGTGTGCGCGGTAGTGCCGCGCAGCAACCTGCAGATTCGCGTGCAGCGCAATGTCGGCTTGCGTCGCGCCGGTGTGCACGTGCTCGCCGCCCAGGCGCCGGACGACGTCGCCGTGGAAGGCGTGCGCAGCCTGCGCACCACGTTGCAGTACGCGCTAACCTCGGCACGCAATAACGTCGTCATGCTGACCGGCTCGCGGCCGGATGCCGGCAAATCGTTCATGTCGGTCAACCTGTCTGCGCTGGTGGCTTCGGCACACAAGCGGGTGCTGCTGATCGACGGCGATATGCGGCGGGGCGATATCCACAAGCATTTTGGCTTGCCGCATACCCCGGGTCTCGCGGACGTACTGAATGGCGCAGATATTCAGGAGTGCGTGCTGCGCGACGTGCTGCCCGGCCTTGACGTCCTCACCAAGGGCGGTTTGCCGGGCAATCCATCCGAGCTGCTGATGAGCGACCGCTTCCGGACTCTGCTCGAACATTTCGGGCGGGTCTACGACCTGGTGATCGTCGATACGCCGCCGGTGCTGGCCGTGACCGACGCCGCGCTGATCGGCAAGCACGCGGGCACGACGCTGATGGTGGTGCGCCACGGCCGCCATCCGCCGACGGAAATCTCCGAAGCGCTTAAACGCCTTGTCAATGCAGGCGTCAACCTGCACGGCGTGCTGTTGACCGATGTGCCGCCGCCGAAGCTCAACCTGGGTGGCTACACCGGCTATTACGGATACGAAAGCCGCGCGGATTGACGCTGCGCGGGCGTCACAGATCGTGCGGTCAGGCTAGACGATTTCTACGCGCGCGCGGTGGGCCGCCGCACGTGCAGCACTGTAGTCAAACGTTTCGACGAGGGGAACACAATGGATCGTAAGGTCGCTTTGATAACCGGCGTAACAGGCCAGGACGGCTCGTATCTTGCCGATCTGCTGCTCGCCAAAGGCTACGATGTGCACGGTATCAAGCGGCGCACGTCGCTGTTCAATACCGATCGGATCGATCACCTGATGTGCGATCCGCACGTGGCCGACCGGCATTTCTTTTTGCATCACGGCGATCTGACCGATTCGTCGAGTATGGTCCGCATCATCCAGCGTGTGCAGCCCGACGAAATCTACAACCTCGCCGCGCAGAGCCACGTTGCGGTGTCGTTCGAGGAACCGGAGTACACCGCCAATGCGGACGGCCTCGGCACGTTGCGGATTCTGGAGGCGATGCGCATTCTCGGACTCGAGAAAAAGACCCGCTTCTATCAGGCGTCTACCTCGGAACTGTACGGGCTCGTGCGGGAAACGCCGCAGAAAGAGACCACGCCGTTCTATCCACGCAGCCCGTACGCCGTGGCAAAGCTGTACGCGTACTGGATCACCGTCAACTATCGCGAAGCGTATGGCATGTATGCCTGCAACGGCATCCTGTTCAACCACGAGTCACCGGTGCGCGGCGAAACCTTCGTGACGCGCAAGATCACTCGTGCGCTCGCACGGGTCGCGGTGGGCCTGCAGGACGACATGTACCTCGGCAACCTGTCCGCCATGCGCGACTGGGGCCATGCGCGCGACTACGTCGAGATGCAATGGCTGATGCTGCAGCAGGAGGAACCCGAAGACTTCGTGATCGCCACCGGCCAGCAGTACAGCGTGCGCGAGTTCGTCCAGGCCGCAGCCGCCGAGTTGGGCGTGATGGTGCGCTTCGAAGGCCAGGGCGTGGATGAAGTCGGCATCGTGGACAGAGTGGAGGGCAAAGAAACACGCCTTTCGCCAGGTCACGTGCTGGTGCGGGTCGATCCGCGCTACTTCCGTCCGACCGAAGTGCAGACGCTGCTCGGCGATCCGTCGAAGGCGCACGCCAAAATGGGTTGGAGACCGACCACGCCCTTCCTGACACTCGTCAAGGAAATGGTGCGATCGGACTTCCAGATTGCGCGTCGCGACGCGCTGGTGACGCTGGCCGGTTTCAAGGCCCTCGAACATCACGAATAACATCGAGAGTGACGGTTATGGACAAGAGCGCACGCATCTTCGTGGCCGGCCATCGGGGTATGGTCGGCTCGGCACTGGTACGCCGTCTGCAGGAAGACGGCTACACGGACATTTTGACGAGAACGCACACCGAGCTGGATCTGCTCGATCAGAAGGCGGTGCAGCGCTTTTTCGCCGCTGAACACGTGGATGTCGTCCTGCTGGCGGCAGCGCGCGTGGGCGGCATTCTTGCGAACGCCACGCAGCCGGCTGACTTCATCTATCAGAATCTCGCCATCGAAACCAACGTGATTCACGCCGCCTATCAGGCAGGCGTGACGCGGCTCGTATTCTTCGGTTCGTCTTGCATCTATCCGAAGAACTGCCCGCAACCGATCGAAGAAGAATATCTGCTGAGCTCACCGCTCGAAGCGACCAATGAGCCTTATGCGATTGCCAAGATCGCCGGCCTCAAGCTGTGCGAGGCGTACAACCGCCAGTACGGCACGAAGTTCGTCGCGCTGATGCCGACCAATCTGTACGGCCCGAACGACAACTACGACCTGCGCAGCAGTCACGTTCTGCCGGCTCTGATCCGTAAGGCACACGAAGCAAAACTGCACGGCGACAGCGTGCTGACCGTGTGGGGTACCGGGACGCCCCGTCGCGAGTTTCTGCATGTCGACGACCTGGCGGCAGCCACCGAGTTCGTGCTCGATCGCGAAGTGGCCGACGGATTGTTGAACGTCGGCATGGGCGATGACCTGTCGATCCGCGAGGTGGCGCAGCAGGTGGCCGAGACGGTCGGCTTCGACGGCGAGATTGTTTTCGACACCTCGAAACCCGACGGCACGCCGCGCAAACTGCTCGATGTGTCACGTCTTGCACGTATGGGCTGGCGGGCGAGCATTGGCTTGCATGAAGGAATCGAGGCGACCTATCGGGACTTCGTTACGCGCTTCGGCGCGGCCACGCTTTCCGAAGGGACGGTGTGACATGGCAACGGGTTCGGTCACGATCTTTCATAACGTGGTCTGGTCGCGCCACAAGGCTGTCGTTTTCTCGGCACTGCATACGATCTCGGCGGCAAGCCCGATCAAGTATTCGATCGTTCAGATTTCCGAGACCGAACACTTCCGGCTCGGCTTTTCCGAGGTCGATTATTCATACCACCGCTATCCGATGCGCACGCTGTTCAACGGCTGCTACGAGGACGTGCCGACGTGGCGCATGATGTACCGTCTCACGATGGAAGTCCTGCGCACGCCGGCCGATCTCGTGGTGCTGCCCGGCTACCATCGGCCCGAGTACTGGGCGATGCTGCTCGCCTGCATTGCGACCGGCAAGCGCCGCGCCGTGTTCTGCGACTCCACCGGGCGAGATCGGCCGCGCCGCCTGCTGACGTCGATCCCGAAGCGAGTGTTTTTCTCCTTGTGCGACGGCTATTTCGGTTTTGGCGAGCGCAGCCGCGAATATCTGATGTCACTCGGCGCGAAACGTGAACGTATCTTCGTGCCGTGTCAGGCGGCGGCGTTACCGTGGTCCTTCGTGCCCGAGCGCGCGCTCGACGAGCGTCTGCATGCGCGCCGCAATCAGGACCCGGTGTTCCTGTTCGTTGGCCGGCTTTCGCAGGAGAAGGGCGTCGACGCATTGCTCGATGCGTTTGCCGCGATTCGCCAGCGCATTCCGCAAGCAAAGTTACGCATCGTCGGCACCGGCCCGCAGGGCGAGCAGTTGCAGAATCGGGTGAACGAAAGCGGACTCGGCGAGGCCGTGTGCTTCGTCGGTAGTCTGCAGGACGAAGGGTTGTCGCGCGAATATTTCG
The DNA here is from genome assembly GCF_050436645.1 of Paraburkholderia sp. GAS33. NCBI lineage: Bacteria > Pseudomonadati > Pseudomonadota > Betaproteobacteria > Burkholderiales > Burkholderiaceae > Paraburkholderia > Paraburkholderia sp. GAS33. The sequence goes on along the minus strand of NZ_JBNDMP010000004.1, from coordinate 425,360 downwards.
GCGCATCGTGCCTGGTGCTGCCGAGCTTCAGCGAGCCGTGGGGTCTTGTCGTGAATGAAGCGCTCAGTCATGGCTGTCCGGTGGTGGTCAGCGACAACTGCGGCTGCGTGCCCGAACTCGTGATCGACGCCGTGACGGGGTACGCGTTCCGCTCCGGCGACGGCGCGTCGCTGCATCGCACGATGCTGAAGGCCCTCGAGGCGTTTGCGGATACGGAGAAAACCGCGCGCGCCTGCATGGACGTCATCCAGCGCTTCGATCCACCGAATGCGGCATCGAACATTGCACGAGGCTGCGCGGTGATGCTCGCAAGCTAGCTTGACGAGGCCGTGGTTGAAAAAATTGACACGCAGGCGCCGGCGCGCGCCGCGTGATGTGCCGAATGGGGATGGGTATGAAAATACTGATTGTTGGGCTCAACTACGCGCCAGAGCTCACCGGAGTCGGCAAATATACCGCCGAGATGGCGGAAGCGCTGGTCTCCGAAGGTCATGAGGTGCGGGTCGTCTGCGGGCCGCCGTACTACCCGCAGTGGCGCGTCGCCGAAAGCTTCAGCGCCTGGCGCTATCGCCGCGAAATGCGCAACGGGGTGCGGGTGCAGCGGGTACCGCTGTGGGTGCCGGCAAGGCCCACCGGCGTTGCGCGTCTCCTGCATCTGGCAAGCTATTCGCTGACGTCGCTGCCGGTGCTAGCGGCGCAGCTCGTGTGGCGTCCCGAGGTTGTGATGAGCATTGCGCCGAGTCTCATGAGCGCGCCTGCCGCCTGGCTCGTGGCACGTTTGAGCGGCGCGCGCGCGTGGCTTCACATTCAGGACTACGAGGTAGACGCGGCGTTCGATCTCGGACTCATTCAGGGCTCGCGTGCCCGGCGTGTCGCGCTTGCAATCGAGCGCTGGCTGTTGACGCGCTTCGACGTCGTGTCGAGTCTCTCCACCAGGATGGTTGAGCGCGCCGTCCTCAAGGGAGTCGATCCGCTCAACGCGTACTGTTTGCCGAACTGGGTCGATACCCGCGCCATCGTTCCCCTCGTGCACGCCCGCTATTACCGCGAGCTGCTCGGACTCGAGAAGCGCAGTTTGCCGCAGACGGTGATTCTGTATGCCGGCAACATGGGATCGAAGCAAGGGCTTGAAGTGCTGGCCGAAGCTGCGGTTCAACTTGCGGAGCGCACGGACATCAGTTTCGTGTTTTGCGGCAACGGGCCGGCGCGAGCGATGCTCGAAGCGCGTTGCACGGACCTGCCGAACTGCAGTTTTATGGCTTTGCAGCCTGCGCGTCAGTTGAACCAGTTGCTCAATCTCGCCGACATTCACGTGCTGCCGCAACGCGGCGGCGCTGCGGATCTGGTGATGCCATCGAAGCTCAACGGCATGCTGGCGAGCGGCCGCGCGATTGTCGCGATGGCATGCCCAGGTACCGAGCTCCATGACGTCGTGGCGCCGCGCGGAGTGGTTGTGCCGCCCGAGAACGTCGGCGCGCTGGTTGAAGCAATCGTGACGCTGGCCGCCGATCCGGCACGTCGTGCAGCGCTCGGTGCAGCGGGACGCGAATATGCCGAACGCGCATTGTCGAGCACAAGCGTGTTCGGTGCGTTGAACAGGAAACTACTGGAGTTGTGTGGACGGGATAGCGCGGTGGCAGGCGGCGCTGAGGGCGCTGGTCCTGGCGGTGTCGTGCGAGGCCCGAACACGGGCAACGGTCTGGTACAGGAGAAGTTGGCGGCTGCACCGCTGGAGCCGACCCAGGTCGACTGAGCGTGATCGCCGCGCTGGACGCGCGGCTTTTACCAGGGCGACTTGTAGATTTCGCGTTGACCGGCACCGGCTGCTGCACGGCCGCCATAGAGCTGTTGTGTCGCCTTGCTGCTGCCGTAGAGCTGCTGTGCGGCGATATTCGGATCCTCGCTCAACACGCCTGTGGCGACGCCACGGCCCGCAGTGGCAGCATTGCCGCCAGCCTTGAGTCCTGGGTTGCCGGCGTTTGCGGTGCGCAGGGCAACACCGCCGGGCTGAGGCGTGCCGGGGGTGGCGAGCATATGTTCGACCGGCGTGACGCCACGGCCTTGCGGATTGGCCGCCGTAGCAGGAACGTTTTGCTGCTGGTCGTCGTCAAGCGTCTGGGCGCGGTAGACCTCGCCATACGCAGTCGGGCCGCCCAGCAGCGAGGCATCGTTAGTGCCAGGTGCAAACGCGGCCCGGTCGCCAGCGCGATTCGCAGCGGCAGCTGCGCCTGCTGCTTCGGCAGCAGGGGCGTTGCCGTAGGTTGCAAGCGACTGGCCATAGCTCGCAACGCAGGTTGCAGTGCTGGCCAGTGCGAGGGAGAAGGAGAGCGTGATGCGCAGGGCACGAGGTTTCATGGCAAGGCGTCCGGGGTACTACAGGTTGGCGGCACGCGCTATCGCGCTGCGTCATGCTAATGGTAGTGTCAACCGCGCAACGTCCCTAATAAGATGCCAGTCCAAAGCCGACAAAGCCTGTGCGCATCAAGCCAATCGTCGCTAGCAAGAACGAAACCTTGCGAGGACTGTGCCAATTTATTACGTAATGCTACAAGGCGAAATAGTGTCTGGCAGCGACGATGGACGAAGGTCCACATCGAGGTAGCAGCATGCAAGTGGAGCGCAATACTCAGATGAAACGCGACGAACTCAACGAACTCGATGCAGCGAGGGAATGGCAGGCGGATGCCGCAAAGGCGACGCCGGCGCTTTGCCCGGTCATCGATCTCAGCCTCGCGGGCAAGGGCAATTATGTGCGGCAGGTGAGCCGCCTGACCGAAGCGTTGTGGTTCGTGGTGGAAGCGTGCGTCATCAACAACAAGCTGGTGCCGTTCTCGGCGTTGCGCGTCACACTGTTGCGCTGGTTCGGCGCGAAGATCGGCCCCAACTGCCGCTTCGTGCATCCACTACGCATCAAGGCGCCTTGGAATCTCGAGGTCGGTGCGAACTCGTGGTTCGGCGTCGATGCGTGGATCTATAACCAGGCACTGATCCGCATCGGCTCGAACGTGTGCATCTCGCAGGGCGTTTTTCTCACCGCCGGTTCACACGATTACGCCACCAACATGGATCTGCGCGTGGCGCCGATCGTGATTGAAGACGGCGCGTGGATAGCGTCTAAATGCGTCGTGCAGATGGGCGTGACGATCGGCCGTTCTGCGCTCGTGACGCCGCTTTCGGTGGTGCATCGATCGCTGGCGGCCAACGGTGTCTATGGAGGCAATCCGGCGCGATTTATCAAGCAGCGGTTTGCGCCACAACGCGTGCAGTAATGCGTGATAGCGCACACCGTTGTTCGCAATCCGCATGAAAGATAGATGGCAGTACTTGGCGTATTCGGGACCGTTCATCCCGGGCGACAGCAGACCGTATCGAGCGGCATGTCGACAGCAGTGCAGAGGTGCCTGAACACGTACCACTGAATGTCGCCGCGGGCCAGGTGGCGGCATGGCAAGTGCGTGTACCGCAAAGGTCCTCGGCAGTGCTCAGGAACATTGGGTGGCACGGCGTGGAGTGCCGGTACGGCGGCTGCACAAGAATCACGGGAGCGGGGATGTTCATCGACAGCCGGGGTGTGGAAGAGCGGTCGGTCATTAGGACCACCGTTTGCATAATCGGAGCAGGCGTAGCCGGTATTACGTTCGCGCTCGAAATGAGCAAGCTCGGCATCGACACATGCCTGCTCGAGAGCGGCGGTTACAAGGCCGACGACGAAACACGCGACCTGTATCGCGGCGAGAACGTCGGCATTCCCTATACGTTCGCGGATGGCAGCCGCAGCCGCTTTCTCGGCGGCAGCAGCAATTGCTGGGGTGGCTGGTGCCGCCCGCTCGATCCCTGGGACTTCGAAAAGCGTGATTGGGTCAAAGACAGCGGCTGGCCGTTCGGGCTCGAGGAACTGAAACCCTATTACGCGGCGACGCATGGCTTGCTCAAGCTCGGGCCGCAGAATTTCGATCCGGCGTTTTGGGAGAGCTCGATCAACCGTTCCGATGTGCGCCGGCATCCGCTGCCGAGCGGCAACGTACGCGACACGATCTCGCAATTCAGCCCGCCGGTGCGCTTCGGCAAACTGTACCGCGGCGAATTGCAGAAGTCGCACCATGTGCGCGTCTTCCTTAACGCCAACGTGCTCGACATCGACACGGATACCCAGGCGCAGAACGTTTCGCGCGTGCAGGTCGTCACGCTGAGCGGGCGCCACTTCGTGGTGACTGCAAAGATCTTCATTCTGGCTACGGGCGGCATCGAGAATGCGCGCCTGCTGCTGGCGGCCAACAAGGTGCAGGCGGCGGGCCTCGGCAACGGTCACGATCTGGTGGGCCGCTATTTCATGGACCATCCGCGTATCATGTCGGGCAGCATTCGCTTCAATCCGGCGTGGGCGCGCAACAAGCTCTACGACATCAAGTATCACTACCAGAACGACGCGGTGAAGGCTCACGGCCAGCATATCTCGTCGCAGTTCGCGCTGACCCAGGAGGTGCTCGAACGCGAGAAGCTGCTCAACGCGCGCGTGTGGTTCTATTCGATGTTCTATGGTGAGAACACCGATGGTGCTGAAGCGCTGATCCGCTGCAAGCAGGCCTTGCTGAAAAAGGACCAGCCGGGCTGGAGCCTGCGCCGCGATATCGCCACGATGGCGTTGCATCCGGTCGAGGCTGGCTGCTTTGGCGCGGCGCGCCTGTTTCAGCCGCGCGCGCTGATCACCGACGTGAAGTTCCAGACCATCGTGGAGGCAGAACCGAATCGCGATAGCCGCGTGACCTTGTCGACGCAGCGCGATCGTCTCGGCATGCAGCGTGTGAAAGTGGACTGGCAGTTGACGGAACTGGTGAAGCGCACCTTCGACCGCACCAACGCATTGCTCGCACAGGAGATGCAACTGGGCGGGGTGGCGAGCGTCTCGCTCGATGCGCCGCTCGAAGGGCGGCCATGGCCGGAACAGATTGAAGGCACATGGCACCACATGGGGACCACCCGTATGCACGATTCGCCGCGCCAGGGTGTAGTGGATCGCGATTGCAAGGTGCATGGCATTGCCAATCTGTACGTAGCCGGCAGTTCGGTGTTTCCGACCGTGGGCGCAAATTTCCCGACCATCACGATTGTGGCCCTGACGTTGCGGCTCGCCGAACACGTGGCGCACGCGCTCAAGGGCCGCGAGCCCGGGCTGCAGGCGAACCTCGCTACGCTGACGCAAGCGCCGGCAGCAGGTGGGGAACTGGTGGGTGAGAAATTGCCGTTCGCAGCCGAGGTGCGGCCGTTGGGCGAGGACCTGCTGTTTCTGGCGAAGAAGTGAGAAAAAGCGCGGGCGCCCGGAGTTGGGGCGCGCGTGGGGCTCTGGGCTTTGGCGACTATGCTTCGGTAACCTGAGTAAACCTAACCTTGCCCCAGCGCCAGCGGCGAACGCTCCGCTGCGCCTTGCTTGCGGCGGCCCTGCTGCAGCACGCGCAGCAGATCGGCCGACATTGCATCCACCGTGAAGTGCTGCTCGAAGCAGTGCAAGGCCTGCTTGCGCATCTTCTGCGCATCGATTGCGTCGAGTTGCAGCCAGCGGGTGAGGTTGGCGAGTGTGCCTGCAACGGTATCAGGCGCCACGAAGCCCGCACCATCTGCTTCGACTTCGCGCCAGATATTCACCTTGTCGGAGATCAGCGCAGGCAGGCCGCAGGCGAGCGCTTCCGCCACAGCGATGCCGAAGTTCTCCTGGTGTGACGGCAGGACGAACGCATCAGCGGCGTAGAACGCCCCCCACTTTCGATCGTCCTGCAGCATGCCAGTCCATGTGACGCGGCTGTCGATCGCGAGTTTGGCACTCAACGTCCTCAACGTCGCGTTCCACTGGCCGCCGTCCGGGCCGGCCATCACGAGATGTGCCGCTGGATCGAGATCGCGCGCCGCGGCAAACGCCTGCAACAGCAGGTCACAACCCTTCTTTGGATGGATACGGCCGAGGAACAGGATCAACCGTTTGCCGCGCAGGGCTGGATAGGTCGCGTAAAACGCTTCGCGCAAACTTCCCGCGTCGGCGGGCGGCCGGTTGGTGCCGAACGCGACGACCTCTTCATTGACCCGGTAGAGGCGGAACGATTCGCGCGCGAGGCGACATTCTTCCTGGGCGGTAAACATCACACGCGTCGCATCGCGCAAGACCCGGTACTCGGCCCACGGCCAATACAGGGACTTCTTGAGATGCTTGAGCGGGTAGGTGCGCTTGAACCATGGATCCAGCATGCCGTGCGGAAACACGTAATACGGCACGTCGAGATGCCGCAGTGCTTTCCAGGCGGCGTAGCCGTGGTACTGCCATAGACCGTTGACGATCACGGCATCGAATGAGGCAGCGTGCGCCTTGAGCCACGGCACCAGCTTCGGCGTGAGGCCGTACGAGCCTCTGGCGGGGCCGAGTGCATGAACGGGGAGTGGGAACGATTCGAGCCATGGCGCAGACGGGTCGTCGACAGTCGCGACTTCAATCCGATGGCCGAGCGCTGTCATGTTCACGCCGCTTTGCCGCACGCCTTCCGTGGGACCACCTGCGCGCGGGTCGAGCGTCGACAGCAAATGCAGAATCTTCATGGCACCGTATTCCCCCAATTATGGTTTCGAATATAGCAGTGCACATTCGCGTAACCGCCTCGCGAGGCGCAAGGCGGCTAGCCTTCGGCGTGAATCGACTGCTGCCTTGGTACGTCTTCGCACACGGGTGTTGGAGTTCGCCAACAGTACACACAATGGCCGTGAAAGCCGTGATGTTGGCGGATCAAACCGTATCCGTCACAAGAAGATAAGAGGACGGATCGCGGAAACACGTTTTGAACACGTCAATTCCGTGTCAGGGGGAAAAATCATGCGCTGGTTTGGGACAGAAAATAGCAAAGGGCCCCAACGCTCGATCGAGCTCGATTTCATTCGGGGCATTGCGATCATTGCGGTGATGGGTTTTCATTTCCACAGCGTACAAACGGGCAGTGCGATTATCGCGTCCATCGAGTATCCGCTGAAGAGTTTCGGCCGTGAAGGGGTCAACCTGTTCTTCACGCTGAGCGGCTTCCTCGTGGGTGGGCTGCTGCTCAAGCAGTATGCCAAGGTGGGCCACATCGATGCGCGACGCTTCATCATCCGGCGGATCTTCAAGATCTGGCCCGCCTACTATGTGCTGATCCTGTTCCACGTGCTCTCGGGACGCCATCCGACCAGCACTTTCCTGGTTCAGAACCTCACGCATATGCAGAACTATCTGGGCTCCTCGATTAGTCAGACGTGGAGTCTGGCGGTCGAAGAGCACTTCTATCTGTTTCTGCCAGCACTCCTGATGATCGTCGCGGCGCTCAGACTGCGGGCGAATGCGGTCATCGCCACGCTGCTGACCATCTGTGTGATCGTGCTGGCGGCGCGCTGCGCGGTGGTCGCGAACGGCAATCTGGATGCCGCGTTCTTCTACACGCAATACCGCATCGACAGCCTGCTGTTCGGCGTGATTCTGGCGGCGGTGTACTGGATGAAGCCGGAGCTTTATCGCCGCCTGGCCGCGCACAAGAAAACCCTGATAGCACTGGTGCTGGCGCTTGTTGCATGGCTCGTGCTCGCCACGAAGAACATTCCGCTCGACGAGAGCATCGGTTACACGATCCAGGCGCTCGGCTTTTGCGCGTTGATCGTGCTGACCATCGAGTACTCGCAGAAGCTGCGCGAAGCATGGCTGTTCCGCGCGGTGGCGTGGATCGGCGTCTACTCGTACGGTATCTACCTGTGGCACTCGCTGGCGCTTGCACCCGGCGACATGTTGATCCGCAAGTTCGCGGCATTGCATGTGCCGGCCATCGCCGCATGGGCGCCGGTGCTGATCGCGCAGTTTGCGATTGCGATCGTGATCGGCTATGTGACGACGCGCGCCATCGAGTTCCCGTTCCTGCGTATCCGCGATGCGATTTTCCCGGCTCGCCGCAAGGGCGCGAAGGGCGAGGGCATGCCGGAGGAACTGGAAGTGCCGGCGGTCGGCGGACAGGTCTCGTAACAGAGGGACCCCGATGGCAGGCATTGCTTAGGGGTTCTTCGCTCAAATCCCTGCTCAGGGAACTGCTCAAGGAGCCACTTATGGGCGTGGCACTGCCGCTTGAGTTGGCAGTGTGGCCGCGCCGCGAGTCTGGCGCGCCGACGACACCTGAATCGCGGACTGCAGCGTCTGCTTGAAGTGAGCCAGGGTATTGCGCTCGAGCAGATGGCCGTTCGATGCGCCCGGCCTCACCCAGATGGAATCCAGCAGGGTGTCGAGAGCCTGATTGATCGAGTCTGGCGTGAGATCGTCGATCACCGGGCCCAGTTCGCCGTCCCGGCAAAACCAGCCAATCAGTCCGTCCGCTGTGGCGATGACCGGCCGCCCTGCGCGATACGCCTGCACCAGCACGCCGCTCATGCCGTAGTGTCCTTTATAGCCGAGCCAGATGATGTCGCAGGCCGAGAAGAGATCCTGTTCGGCGTCGCTGTCGATGAAGCGGTCAAGTACCACGGGCTCGGGGCTCAGTTGCGCGAGCGCGTCGCGCAGAGGCGCTCGTGCGTCCTTCTCCTGGGCGCCGGCGATCACCAGCGTCGGTGCGTCCTCTCGCGCAGCCAGCGCCTCGATGAGCTCGAAGATGCCCTTGCGTTCGCCGATCGAGCCGTACACCAGCACATACTGCCCATAGCCTGGCAGACCGAGCCGCTCGCGGGCGAGCCAAGGGTCGCCTGGCACGGCATCAGGGGAGGGGTCGGCGAGATACTGCACCGGCGCAGCGCCGGGTTCAGGATGGCTCGCGCACCAGTCGGAGAGCGTCGGGTCGATGGTCAGCAAGGTTTTCAGGCCGCTTGTCCGCACTGCGCGGCGAAATAGCTGCTCCTTGATGGCATTGACCAGCGGACGGCGCGGTGCGCGCACGCCAGCCTCGTGATGATGGAAGGCCGCACGCATCGTGATGCCGATCCACGGTGTGTTGCCGAACGGTGAGCCGAGAAATGGCAACGCATAAAAGAAGTAGTCCACATACGGTACGACTGCCAGCACCACGCGGTACTCGCGGCTGACGGTGCGATAGATGTGCTGGAAATGGCGGAAGTAGCGCACGTAGCTCACTGAGCTGAGGCTCGCGCGGCTCGCTTCGGCAGGCGGGTCGACGAAGGTGATCTGCAGGTCCGCGTTGCTGCCGGTGCCGTTGTCGTTGCGGTTACCGGCGGCAAGGCGTTGCGCAAGCGGATGCGTCGCGTTCGCCGAGGCGGTCACGATGACGCACTGGTAGCCGGCTTCGACACACGCTTGTCCGGCCCACTCGGCATAGCGCCAACGGTGTCCGGAGAAGTCGGGTTCGATCACGAGGATAGTGTCTTTTGTCATACCCCGAAGGTAGCGAAAAACATTGTCACAGGCCTGCGCGGGGCCGATATCGGCTAGGAGATGGCGGTCCCCGCATAAACAGCCGCGTTACCGTGTCAGGCATGCTGTAGCAAATACTAAAGGGGAGGTCCGCTGTGAGATCGATCAGGGTTCCGCTTGTCTCGATGAGGCCTGCTTTCAATAGCAGTGCGGCGACCTGGGTCCTGATCCAGCAGATTGTCGTACGTGGCCTCGTGGCGATCAAATTTCTCGCGATTGGACGTCTGCTCGGACCGTCTGCAATCGGTAGCGTCAGTGTCGCGTTGCTCGCGGTGGCGATTGCCGAGTCCCTGAGCGATACCGGCCTCGCCCAGGCCGTGGTGCAGGCGAAGAGCACGCCCACTCGCACGGAACTCGGTGCGGTGTGGACGACGCTGACCACACGTGGCGCCATGATTGCGCTGCTGTTGATCGCGCTTGCACCGCTCATGAATTCGCAATTCCATCTGGGCGGTTCGCTGTTGCTGTTGCAACTGGCCGCGGCGTTGCCGCTGATCCGTGGCCTCGCCTCGCCAGCATATTTCATGCTTCAGCGCGAGCGGAGTTTTCAGCAGCTGGCTGGCGTCGAAACCTCAGCGGCGTTTACCGATTGCGCGCTCGGACTCGCGTGTGCCTGGGCGGGTACAGGTGCTTACGCCATGCTGATCGGCATGATCGCCGGCGAGACGCTGAAGACGACGCTGACGTGGACCACGATGTCGCCCCGGCCGCCGGTTCGTCTGTCGTGGCACGGCATTGGTCATTACGTGAACTTCAGCCGCTGGATCTGGGCGGGCAGTATCGTCAATCTGCTGCTCAACCAGTTCGACAAGGTGCTGGTCGGCAAACTGCTTGGGCCGGCGGCGCTCGGCGCTTATCAGATGTCGTCGAAGTTTGCGCAGATGTTGCTCGCGGACGCGGCCATCGCCATGCAGCAGTACCTGTTTCCGACCTTTTCCGCCCATCATCGGCGCGAGGACGGCTCGGCGCAAAAGCTGTTTGTGCGCTACTTTGCCATCGCTACGGTTGGGTTGGTGCTTCTGGTGCTCGTGTTGCGCGCCGTCGCCGGGCCGCTGTTCATGTTCGTGCTCGGACCGGCCTGGATGTCTGCGGTACCGCTCTTCAGGATCTTTGTCATCAACATGGCGATCGGCTCGCTCATCGCCGTGCTGGTTGCCTACGTGCGTGCAATCGGGTTGCCGAAGGTAGCGACCCAGGCTGCGGTTCTGCAGATCATCACGCTCGTCATCACCGTGCCGCCGGCGACGCACTTCTGGGGCGTCACGGGTGTGGCGTGGTCCATGACAGTGGGTCTTGTCGGCAGCGCCGGCTGGATGTTTTACCGGAGTGTGAAGAGGACGTGATGCAGGTTTTTGAGTGCCCACGTGTCGTCGACGGGGCGCAGGATCTCTGGCGAAGCGGTACCTGGCGATCGCCCGCGGGATCGAAGGAGTGATCGCATGAGCGCACATTTTTCACATGCTGCGAAGCAGGGCGTCACGCGCAGTGTGTGCAGCGGTTACGAACGGTTAGCCAGTCGACGCGCCGGTCCTCATGGCGGGACGGCAGCACCTCTTCACGGGAAGAGCGGCATGAGCATCAAGGTGACACGAACGGCGCTTCCGGAAGTCAAGATCGTCGAAACAGACCTGTTCTGCGACGAGGCGGGCAGCTCGTTCGAAACATTCAACGCCGACGAATTCGCCGAGTCGGTGGCCGGTGGCGTCGAATTCGTACAGGACGATCATTCACGCTCGAAGTGCGGCGTGTTGCGTGGTCTGCATTATCAGATTCACCGCCCGCAGGGCAAGCTCATGCGTGTAGTAGTGGGAGACGTCTTCGATGTGGCTGTGGATGTCCGCCTTAGTTCGCATACCTTCGGAAAATGGATCGGCGTGCATCTGAGCGCTGCCAACCGTCGGCAAATGTGGGTGCCGCCCGGATTCGCGCATGGCTTCGTGGTGATGTCGGATATGGCCGAGTGCCTGTGCAGGGCAACCGACTACTGGTATCCCGAACACGAGCGCAGCATCCTGTGGAGCGACCCGGATATTGGCATCGACTGGCCGATCGAGTTTGCGCCCATCCTCGCGCCCAAGGACGAAGCCGGCAAGCGGCTGTACGAGAGCGAGTTCTACGCGTAGGCAGGCATTACGCGTAGTCGCTTCTGCTTCTGTCTCGTCGCCAGACTGCGCTATTGCATGCCCGGCATTCCGGACGAGCCCGGCACACGAGTCACCCCGGGCACACCAGGCAGGTGCGGCATGCCCTTCACACCCGTGACGCCGGCGTTCAGCCTGGCGCGCGCAACGTTGATCGGCATCGCGCGGCGAGTCCGTGCTACGTGCATCCGATGCAGGTGCGCGTGCATCGAAATCATCAGGCCCAGGGCGACACCGAACACCAGCCCCGCAAAGCGTGGGCCGAGCGGATTGCCACCTATCGACGTCGCCGGCAAGGCCGCCACCATCAGAATGGCGCGTCCCATTACCGGCAGGTACAGTGAATTGGGTGCGACTGCCCGCCACTTTCTGTAAGCGATGCAGCAGCGGTAGAGCGAGTAGAGCAGCGCTAACGGTAGCGCAAGACCGAATACGATGCCGCCTGCGAACAGCTGGTAGACCCAGAAGTTGTGCCCCGCGAACCACTCGTGGATTGCGTAGAAGTCCTTGGCACTGATCTGTCCGGCCAGATCCGGTAAATACGACGGAGAGTAGCGGTAATAGTGTCCATAGCCCTTGCCGAACAGCAGCGAATCGGGCGAAGACGTGATCTGGTCATACTGATCCTTCATTTCAGCCAGACGCGTTATCGTGGTGGGGTCTCTGCCCGACTCGGTCGCCTTCGATGCGGACATGCGGATAGTCCAGTGTTCGGCGACGGTCGGGAAGAATGAGGCGCCGCCTGCGATCACCGCACCGCAGATGACGGCGACGAGCGCCGCGCGCAGCACTGCGCGCATCAGACGATGGATCGACGGCGCACCCAGCCAGGTCGCCAGCATGAGCAGGAGCAGCGTGCCCAGCATCAGGCTTCGCGTAACGCTTAGCAGTTCGATCACCACGGTGATCATGAAGATGAAGATAGAGAACTTGGTAAAGCGCTTCGCAATGACGAATTCGTGGAGCAGGGCAGCCTGAAGGACCAGGAAGGTGGGGGAAACGATGCGGTAGCGGACGTCGTCGAGACCGGTGGCCGTGGTTTTCATGCCGTACACCAGCGTGAACAGCAGACACAGGACATTTGCCCAGAACAGGGCCTTCTCGATCTGCCCGATGCGTTGTTCGTGCCAGGGATGGCACATCACCCGGTAGCCAAGCAGGAACAGCAGAAATGGCAGCAGAACGCGCAGGTAGTTGCCGAAATCGTTACCTTCCAGCAGTTGCGGCACGATGCTGCCGAGGACAGTCACCATCACCGCAACGCTGACGATCGAACGAAGCTTGGCCTTGCGTGCAAAGCGTGGTGCAATCAGTTCGAGGACGAAGCCGGCGCCTAGCACCGGTATGACGAGCAGGATCTGCGCGAGATGGCTGCGCGCGTCGTCGGCCGCCTTGTAGTCCAGCGCGAGCGGCAACAGGAAGATCCATAGCCAGAACGAAGTGAAGAAATTACGCATCACGGGCTCTCTCTTGTTCCACATGGATCGCCCCGGCAGATGGTATTTGCCATGACCGTATCCCCCTTTTTTTCTGAATATAACAGTGGGTACCCCGCCATTCGGACGCGCGGCGTCAAACGACTAATTTTCGGCGGCGCCGCACGGATCGGTGGCGCACACTCGTCAGGTTGATCGTCTACGGCCTGTCTGCGAACGCCGCTATGTTGGCGGGCGAGCGCGTATAGCTCAGTGGACCATTAATTCATCGCACGTTTATCGATTGCGCGGAGGCCAGGTGAAATCAGTTTTGGTATGCGGGCCAGGAGCCAATGTGGGTGGGCCGGGGAGCATGGCACGCTTTCTGACGCACATGACCGGGGCGCTCAGGTCGCACGGTTGCGAAGTCATCGTGCTGGGGGCGAAGGAGCTGGAAGACGCGCAGCGGAATCATGCCGTATTGAGAATCCTCGGCAGGTTGCACGTTCCCTGGCTCGTGATTTATTGGGCTTTCGTGTTCGATGCGTGGCGCTCGGCGGGTTATCCGTTGATTGTCGTGACATCCCAGGAATACGTGGTTCCGTTCGCATTTTCAAAGCAGATTCCGATCTATCACGACATCATCCAGTACTTCTATCCGCGCAACAGAAAGTCGCTTCTGTTTTATCGCTACTACCTGCCATGGGCTTCCAGAAAAATGGGCTTTATTTACAGCGTGACCCATGCGACTGGACGCATGATCAATCAGGTCTACGGAAAGTTGCCATACCACATCTGCGGCGTTCCGATAGACAGGCAGTTTCTGTCCTCCGCTGGCGAGGCGCCTGCCGGTGAACGCTACGAAGCGGTGTGGGTGGGGACGTTGGCTGAGCACAAGAACTATCAGCGTGTGCTGGGTTACGTCAAGGAAGACGTCGAGGGCACGGGGACTGTCGCAATGGTCGTGCCGCGCGAGGCGGTGCCGGTTCTGACGCAAGAGGTCGAGGCGCTAGGGCTCGCCAAGAGAATCAAGGTATTCACGGGCCTGAGCGATGACGAACTCTCGAGTATTTATCGTCGTTCCGGTACGGTCATTTCGACCTCGGACCTCGAGGGCTTTTGCATGCCGGTTCTCGAAGCGGCGCTGTGTGGCTGCCGTCCGGTCGTTCCTGACCGCGCAACCTTCAGGGAGAATTTCGGGCACTTCGGCGTGCTGGTGCCGCAAGGTGCCGCTTACGGCGACTATATAAAGCATGCAGAAGCTCACTTCGAACGAAGCGAAATCATGGAGGGGGCGCAAGCTCACGACAAGGTCGTGCGTGACAGGTGGAGCGCGAGCATGGATGAAATCGCGGCCGCGGCGATCGTCGGCAGCACGGGCGAAATTGTCCGCGAGTGTGGTCACTTCGTTTGATACACGCCCGCTTTCCTGCTGCAAGCCTTGGCGGCGGCCACCCGGTCGCCCGGCGATGTATGCAGTTTTTACGACATTTTTTCTTGCGGGTGCTCACAGGCCAAATCTACACTTCAATCACCTGATGATGAATGTGGATGGTCAAGGTGAGTATGAATCAGCGCGCAGCCCTGCAGCAGCCCCAGCGGATCGAGTATGTCCGGCGCGGCCTTGGCCGTATCGAACTGCGGCGCTTCGATCCGGCGCGCGATTCGTTCGATGCGCTCACAACCATGCTGCATCGCGCGTTTGAGCGGCTCGGCACGATGGGCCTGAACTGTAGCTGCGTCGATCAGAGCGTCGCGGTGACGCGTTCGCGGGCTTCACGCGGCGATTGCTACGTGGCTGTATGCGATGGCCGCATCGTGGGCACCATGACCTTGTATGCGCCCGATCGCGAGTCGCCTTGCGAACTGTACCGCCGCGACGATATCGCGAGCCTGCGCCAGTTCGGCGTCGAACCGGCCTGGCAGGCGCGCGGCATCGGTACGCTGCTGCTGGCCTTCGCCGATCACTGGGCGGCCACCCGCGGCTATGCGGAACTCGCTCTGGATACCCCGCAGCCCGCTGCACATCTGGTTGCGTTTTATCGCGGCCACGGCTTTCGCATCGTCGACTTCATGCGCTTTGACGGCAAACGCTACGACAGCGCGATTCTCAGCAAACCCGCAGTGGCGGCGCGAACCCTCGCCACGTGGTCGCAGCGGCTCGAACTGCCGCGCCGCCAGATTGCCCGCGCGGCATAGGCTGCCATGCGAGACCCCCTAAACAAACCAGCAGAAGGACCGAAGAAAGAGATGGTGCGCCCAAGACCGGGGATGATGTTCCGGGGCATGCTCAAGGTCGTGTTGATCGCGATTGCGGCAAGCCAGATCCTGACTACTGCGTTCACGGTGCTTGCACGGCAGATCGACGCGGGCATCTCGCCGCAGATTGTTTCCGTGTTCGGTTTCGTGACCTGCGGACTCGTTTCGATGTGGCTGCAGGCCGACGCGCGCCGCGCGTTCAGCTTTGCCAAAGAGAAGGGTTTTGTCGCCGCCGCGCGCGACGGTCAACCGGGGCCGCGCATCGCGGCCGATTGTCCGCGGCGCTGGCTGGTTGTGCTGCATATCGAGCTTAATCCTGCGGCTGCGGCGCTCTGATCTCATCAAGGGGCAGTCGCAAACCGGGCCGCAACTATTGCAATCTGGAGGCGCAACAATTGCAATGCGCGACGGCCCAGTCCGGTGTTCCTTTGGCCCTCGCTAGCCGTCAGCGTCGCACCACGCCCATCAGCAAGGTCACGAGGAAGATCACGATAAAGATAAAGAACAGGACCTTGGCGATCTCAGCGGCGCCGGCGGCGATGCCACCGAAACCGAACACTGCAGCGATGATGGCAATGATGAAGAAAATTGCAGCGTAGCGAAGCATGGGCGTCTCCTCGTTGGATGACTGGAATGGTCGAAGCGGCGGACGTCGGTCTGCGCTGCGCCTCAACGGCTCAGCACGCGCGCGCCACTGAGCGTCTGGCAGCAACTCCTGTGCCCGTCACAGCGAACGGGCCTGAATCGAGGCAAGGCCGAGCGGCGTTGCTTGCCAGGCCGTGACGCGGTTGCGGCCGGCTTCCTTGGCGCGATACAACGCGGCGTCGGCCTGGGCAAGAAGCTCGGCGGCCGGTATGGCCGCCTCGGGCTGCGAAGTCGCGACACCCACCGAGACGCTCACGCAGCCCGCGTCGGTGAACGGGGCCGCGACGGCGAGGCGCGCGACTGCCGCGTGCACGTTTTCGGCAAGCTTCGTGGCCATCTCGTGGTCGCAGTCCGGCAGCACGACGACGAACTCTTCGCCACCGAAGCGCGCTACAAAATCGCCGCTGCGCCGCAGACTGGCCTGCAGCGCACCGGCAACGGCGACCAGGCATTCATCGCCGCGCAGATGCCCGAGCGTGTCGTTAAAGCGCTTGAAATGATCGATGTCAACCATCAGGATCGACAATGCACGTCGCGCCGTTTGGGCATGGCCCAACGCCATGGGGTAGCGCTCGTCGAAGTAGCGGCGATTGAAGATGCCGGTCAGGCCGTCGCGCGACGCGAATTCGCTCAGCCTTGCATTGGCCGCGTGCAACTCGCGATACAGGTGACTGATTTCCCAGATCAGCACGCCGAGCACCATGCTCGAAGCCAGCACCGATTCCAGCCGGGCCACGTACCAGCCGATGCTATAGCGCGAGTTCGCCGCAATCGTCACCAGCACGTCGCCAAGTCCGGCAAAGAGGGCCACGCCCAGCCAGAGTTCGAGCAAGGTCTGCAGGCGGGTGCTGTAGACCAGGTAGAGAAATGTCCCGGCGGTGAAGATGGCGATGTTTACGCCCGAGGGGCTGTTCGGCAGCCGTTGGTACGACCGGGGGTCGACCAGTTGGGGCAACCAGGCATCCCCGCGGATCGCGATGAGGCAAAGCAGCAGCGACAAACAAACCGGGACACCTAACGAAAGCAGGCCGACAAGACGCGTCTTCGCATGCGGCACTGGAGCCTGGAAGCGGCGGCGCACGAACAGCGCGGCGAGGATCAGCAGTGGCGAGCCGCTATGCCAGAAAGCCCAGATCCATAGCGCGCTCTGTGGCCCGGCGCCGAGCAGCCCTTGCGGCGAGAACACGCCGGGGAAGACCATCAACTGGATCGCGACCGTGACGGACGTGTACGCGTAGGCGCCGCTCAATGCAGCGAGAAACGGCCCACGTGTGATCATGAACTGCGTCCACAACAGATAGGCGGTGAGGCCCTCGGTAACGAACACGGCCATCGCGAACAGCGGCAGGAAGGCCGTGACATTCGGCTCGCGGACATTTGCCACCGGCAGCACGGCCAGAACCACGCTCAGAATAAGGCCCGCTACGGCATACGCCGCAAGGCGATGACGCCGGCTGGCCGGCAGGCTCATGATGCTGCTCTTCATGCGACGCTAGAGTGAAGTGATGAGTTGGACTGCGAAAGAATATTGAAAGACGTATGAAAGCAGGGCGTGGCTTGTGTCCCACGGGCATTCTATCGACTGGTGTGGCGTTTGGGCGACGCTTGTACCCGTAAGGAAGGATGGGATGGCCGAATATTTGGGAATTGACGCGCGCCCAGGATCGCCACGACACTGAGGTCGAATGACGATTGAGAATGGGGTCCGGAATGACATCAGAAAGAGCACAATTCGCGCACCGCTTATTCCGGCATAGAAAATAAGTCAGCGCTTTGCGAATGCGGACGATAACGTTTGCGGCCTATTCGTATCATCAATTAAATAGTGCGACCGTTCGCTGGCGTACGTTGCCATTCAATAGTCAACGATCGTTAAATTTTAACAACGGAGATTGGGTGGTTATTAACCTTGGCGGAAACGTTTGCGGGCGCCTATTGGCGGGGGCTTCATCTCATAATTGCCGGCCAACCTGTTGATCTAATTGGCATTGGCGTTATCACTTGTCTCAAAAATAATACTTACTTTATTCGGCGAACGCGCTAAAATGCGCGCCGAATCATCGTATCAAACGATGCCTTTTGCGCGTCGATCGATCCTGTCTGTAGCAGCATGAATCCGGTTACCTGTTTTGTCCCGGGGAGGGGATGCCGCGGGGTAGTGTGGTCAGCATTATGAAGTCGAATCGGTAGATTTGGCCTGAATAGCTGGGCCGTGTATCGCCGGTCGCCAATAAAACATTCAAAGCGATCATAAGAAATCAGATGCGAACGAGGATTGCGCCGAGATTCGGCGCGCAAGTGGGGGCCCCGGGGGTGGTGGCGCTCATCAAACGACTACAGCTGAGTACGCTGGCGACGAGAGCGGTGCGTTGCTGCGCCGCTACACTCATCGTTCTGGCAACTAGCCTCGCGCCGAACCAGGCTGCGTACGCGCAGGCAGCGTCGCCGGCCCATGCCGGCGAGGCGCTTGCCGGCGTCTCCGGCCATCCGGCACAGCCGAACCTGGCGCTTTTCTTCGGTTCGAACGTCCCGGTCGATCTGCTGCAGGCATTCGACGCCGTGGTGGTCGATCCCACGCGTGGTTTTGATCCCGCAGCGCACCCGCTGGCGCATACCGTGTGGATTGCCCGCACGCACCCGTCGGATCCGGGCGTCACACCCAACGCTTTTGCACAATCCCTCGCGCCGCTGTGGCAGCGGGGCTATCGCGGCTTCCTGCTCGACACGCCAGCGGCGATCGCGGCCGCCGAGGCTATTCGTACCACCCATCCGGATGCACGCCTCGTCGTCGCCGGCCCGGACGCGCTGCAAGCGGCGCAAACGCATGCCAAAGCCTTGTACGCGGTGATTGGCGATTCGCTGGTGCGTGGGCTGGGCAACGGCGGTGCACAGCTGCTCGACGTGCCGGACGCCACGCGCGCGAGCCGTGTCGCCGCTGACCGCGCCTTCACGCAGCAGACCGGCGTGCCGGTCATTTCGCTCGAATATTGCCCGCCTGCCGACCGCGTGTGCGCCCGCGCGACGGCGGCCACGGTGCTGGCGACGGGCGTGGCGCCGTATGTGACGGACGCTGCCGCCGATGTGGTCGGTGTGGGAGCGATCGAAGTGCTGCCGCGCAAGATCCTGGTGGTGCAAGATCCGGCTGCGGGTCTGCCGCTGGACGAAACTCCGGGCGTGCGCGATCTCGCGACGCCGCTCAACTATCTCGGCTATGACGTCGAATACGCCGACGCCAATGGCCAGTTGCCCAGCGACATCACCCCGGACCGGTACGCGGGTGTCGTCGCGTGGTTCCAGGGTGACGATCTGCGTGACACCAGTGCATGGCGCACGTGGGTAGAGGCGCGCATGGCGGCGCACGTCCCGGTCGCATTTCTTGGCCAGTTCGGTTTTGACGCCGAGCAGGACGACGGCGCGGCGCTCGATCTGCTGGCCGTTGCCGGTCCCTTCAATGATCCGCTGGAAATCGTTTCGCGAGATCCGATGATCGGCTTCGAGATCGACCCGAAACCGGGGCCGCGCGACCTCGTCGGTATTCAGGTAGGCGCCGCGAGCCATTCGCTGCTGCGCGTGCGCTCGGGCAACGCCACGCTCGACGAAGTCGCGGTCACGCCGTGGGGCGGCTACGCGATGAACCCGTACACGATCGTATCGCTCAACGGTATCGGTCAGGAACGCTGGGCGATCCAGCCCATTTCGTTTCTCACCGCAGCGTTGCGCCTGCGGCAGATGCCGGCGCCCAACGTGACGACGGAAAACGGCCGGCGGCTCTTCATGACGCACGTGGACGGCGACGGCTTCGCGTCACGCGTCGAATTCCCCGGGGCCGATTACTCAGGCGAAGCGCTCTATGAACAGGTATTCAGCCGCTACAAGATCCCGATGACCCTGTCGGTCATCGAAGGCGAAGTGGGGCCGAAGGGCCTGTATCCGCAGATCTCGCCGCGTCTCGAAGAGATCGCTCGCAAAATGTTCGCACTGCCGTACGTCGAGATTGGTACGCACACCTATTCTCACCCGTTCGAGTGGGAGGACGTCGATGCGACGACGGGTGAGCGGATCGATCGCGGCGGTGGCGATACGGCGTTCTCGCTGAACATCCCGAACTACAAGTTCAATATCGATCGCGAGATTACTGGCTCGATCGACTACATCAATACGCGCCTCGCGCCGCCGGGCAAGAAGACGGTCATCCTGCAGTGGCCCGGCAACTGCGAGCCGCCCGCGATCGTCGTGCGCAAAACCTACGCGGCGGGCGTCCAGAACATCAATGGCGGGGACACGGTCATCACGAAGAGTGCGAACAGCTGGACCAATATCGCGCCGATCGGTGTCGACAAAGGGCCGGGCGCGTATCAGGTGTACGCACCGAATCAGGATGAGAACGTTTACACCAATGACTGGCTCGGCCCGTTCTACGGTTTTACGCGGGTACTCGAGACCTTCGACCTGACCGACAAACCGCTGCGCTTCAAGCCGATCGACATTTACTACCACATGTATAGCGGTACCAAGGTCGCATCGCTGCGCGCGCTCGACCAGATTTTCTCGACGGTGCTCAAAGAGCCGGTGCTGCCGGTCAGGATCACGGATTACACGCACAAGGTGCTCGACTGGCATAACTTCGCGGTTGCGCGTGCGATTGCGCCGGCGGGCGCCGCACGCAGCCCTGATTCGAACTGGATCGTGCGTGGCGACGGCGAAGTGCGCGAACTGCGTGCGCCTCCAGGCAGCGTGCCGGATCTGCGCGCGTCGGCCGGAGTCACCGGTTACGACGTGGGCGCCGACGGCACATACATTCACTTCGCGGATGGCGCCGCGTCATTTGCGATCACCCAGGCCGATGCGGCGCAGACGGCGAATGCACAACTGCCCTACATCGCCGTCGCCAACGGTTACGTCCGTCAGTTCAAACGTACGGCGCGCGGGATGGCATTCGAGTTTGGTGGCTATTACCAGCCGTTCGTACAACTGGCCAATGCTGGCACCTGCAGTGTCGAGGTTGCCGGCCGGTCCGTGGCTGTACAACGCAACGGCTCGTCCCTGCGTTTCGACACGTCCGCGAGCGCGGATCTGCAGATGAACTATCAACCGGTCGAGGTCAACTGTGCGCGCTGAGCGTCCGCGTATCGCTCCGACCAAGCTCGTCCTGCTGCTTGCTGCAGTGGTGCCGCTGACGATGATCGCGTCGTCGCCGCGCGGTGGCCTGCAGCAACGGCTGGCATCAGTAGGCGCGCCGAGCGATCTGAGTGCTGCCTACCTCGAAGCCTGGTCGAAGGTCCAGCCGAACAACGAGGAATTCCTCTCGCTGCTGGGTGCGCAGTACACGTCGCTCGGGCGGATGGACGACGCCGCCCGGGTAGCCCGGCGGATGGAGGCGCTCGGTTCGACTCACATGCGGCTTGCCGCGATGATGCTGCGGCTGTCGATCGCCGAACAGCGTACGTTCGCGATTCCCGAGGACGACCCCCGCCGCGAAGCCGCGCTTGCGAATCTGCGCGCGCAGTTGACGCAGGCCGCGCGCTTGCCGTGGGCGCCGAAGGATCTCGAATGGCTGGCGCAGCGTTGCGCCGCGGTTGGTTTGCCCGATCTGGCGTTGCAACTCTACACGCGCCTTTCGGCGGGTGACCCGGGTGGCCGCAACGGCTGGGATACGCAGATCACGCGCTACGCCATTCAGACGGGCGACTACCGCGCCGGGGCCGACGCCTGGTTCCGCCAGCAGGCCGCGGCGAAGACGCGCGAAGAACAGCGGCGCTGTTTCATTGCGGCGATCCGCACGCTGCAGTCAGGTAATCTGTTGAACGAGGCGCTGACGGCTGCCGATCAACATCTCGGCGCGCTCGATACCGATCCGGCGACCCTCGTGGTGTTGCTCAATCTCGCGCGCGCCGCCAACCGGCCCGATCGCGTCGATTACTACGCGAAGATGCTCGCGCGCTACGCGCAGGCGCAGCCATCTGGGCCTGGCACGGCTCTGGCACAGGATGGTACGGCTGCAATCGCATCGGACGCTCCGCAGGGTGGGGAGCGAGACGTGTCGCAAGACACGCCGCAGTCGGCGTATGCCTATATGGATGGCCCGCTGCCGACGCACCATGGTTTCGCCTCGGTGAGCATGCGCAAGGCGACGGAGTGGTGGGGCGTGATCCGGGTTGCCGCGAGCACGGGTGCAAACCCGGTGCCCACGCCGGCGCCGGGCACGAAGCCCGTTGCGGCGCCGAGCCCAGCGCCCGCCGTTACGGCTACGCTGGCAGCCGCCGCGACACCCAGCCCGGCACCCGCCGCGCCGGCCAGTCCCAAGCCCGTTGCGCCAGCCGACCCGGCACCCGCCGCGGCGCCCGCACCGGCCTCCGACGGCACCGCGCCGGGCGGCGGCAAGGATCCGAAGGTAGCCGACCTCGTATTCCAGTCGTTCGTCGAATCGGGTGACCTCGCAAATGCCGAGAAAATCGCCCAGCAGCAGGTCCAGCGGGATCCGCGCTCGGTCCTGTGGACGAAGCGTCTCGCGCAGACCGCCGAGTGGGACCGCAATCCGTCGCTCGCGCTGAATGCCTGGCTCGACTATGCAAGACTGTCGAACGACCCTGTAGGTTGGCAAAACGTCCTGCGCATCGCACCGATGCTCGACGACGACAACGCGTATCTTGCGGCCCTCGTTCACGCGTCCCAGGCGTCGCCCGACGATCTGAAGCTGGTCGACAACGTGATCGCGACTTACGAGCGGCTCGGCCGGCCGGACGACGGCCTCGCGTTTTTGCGAGGCTTGCCGCGCGGACACAACGCCGATGCAATCGATCAGCGCATCGGCGCGCTCGCCGAACGCGCGGGCCACGACGATCAGGCGCTCGTGGCGTACCGCGCCGTGCAGTCGCGCGATCCCGGCAACGCGGGCGCGGCGCTGCGTACGGCGAGCGTGCTGTATCGCGAGGGTAATTACGAGGCCTCGTTCGCAGCACTGCAAAGCGCACG
This sequence comes from Paraburkholderia sp. GAS33, assembly GCF_050436645.1. Lineage (NCBI taxonomy): Bacteria > Pseudomonadati > Pseudomonadota > Betaproteobacteria > Burkholderiales > Burkholderiaceae > Paraburkholderia > Paraburkholderia sp. GAS33. Next base: position 402,522 of record NZ_JBNDMP010000004.1, on the reverse strand, counting down.
CGGCAACGCGAAAGACAGCGATACCGACTACTGGCGCAACTACGCCGAACTCGCGCGCCTGTTGCAGCGTGACGCCGAGGCAAGCGAAGCGTACCGTCATCTGCTCGCGGGCGGTGACAGCACGCCGGAAGACCTTGGTGACATGACGTACTTCTTCGATCCGTATCCGATCGATGCAGCACGGGTTGCCGAGTTGCAGTACCGCCGCGATCATTCGCCGCGTGCGCTGCAAAACGCGATCTATTACTACACCGACGCACAGGCGCTCGACCGTGTGGCCGCGCTGCTGGCGAGCCTCACGGAGCAGGAGCGCAACGAAGCGCTGCAGTCGCCCGGCGTACTCGGCGTGCGCGCCGAATACTATCGCCTGACCGACCAGCCCGAGAAGGCGCTCGACGATCTGAAGCACGCGGTCAATCTGCCGGGTGCGACTTCGGACCTGCGCGCGGCCTATTTGTGGACCCTGGTCGACTATGGCACCGACGCGCAGCTGGATGCGACCTTGAAACGCTGGCGTGGCACGGAAGACAGGAGTGCTGCGTTATGGGAACCGTACGCGGCCGCCGAGATGCGCCTGAACCGTCCGGTGCGCGCGCTCGACTATCTGCGGCGCGAATCCGCTTCGTTGTCGCGGGATCCGCTGTGGCTGATGACGTATGCCGACGCCCAGGAAATGGCAGGCCGCCCCGATCTCGCCTGGTCGATCCGTCATAAGGTCTGGCAGCAACTGCAGCAGGATGAAGCGGCATTGGCCAAACTGCACGGCGCGGCACGTGCCGCGCAGCGGGGCCGTTCCGGCCAGGACGCTGAAACGCTCGCGGACATTCGTGGCCGGCGCGTGACGCTCTCAACGGATTTCCAGACCGGCGACGACTCGGCCGCCATGCTGAACGATCTGCTCTCCGGCACCCAGTCGACCGAGAGCGTGAAGCTTGCGCGCCGTTCGCTGCTCGGTACTGCCAAGGGTTTGCCCGGCGCGGCGCCCGAAGCCGGTATCGATACCGCGCAGAATAACCGCCTGCGCGATGCAGTCGCCAAGGACGTAGCGATCGCCTGGGGTGTGTCGCACGAGAGCAATCCGCTCGCGAAGCGCTGGCTGGCCCAGCAATACGCGGCGCGCCTTGCTCAGCCAGCCGATGCGCGTCTCACGATCGCACTCGCGGAAAACGATACCGGCGCGATGGAACAACTGCTCGCGCAGGAGCGCTCGCGCCTGCCGCTGGACGATCGCATCGACGCCGAGGTGGCAACCGACCGGCAGGGCCGGGCAGAGCAGCTCGCGTTCGACGGACTCGACGGCGCTCCCGACAACAACGACGTGCATACACGCCTGACCGAAACAGCGCTCGACTGGCCGCAGTCGATCGACGCGAGCGTCGTGAACTATGTCGAGCATCCGCTCGACTACGTCGCGCAGACGCTCGCCGGCAGCAAGAAAATCGCCGACCACTACCTGATCGGCGCGACGGAAGTGCAGAACTTCCAGCGCTCGACGGACATTACCCAGCTCGTCAATGTTCCGTCCGTCGATCGCTCGCTCAGCTTTTTCCTGCAGCGGCAGACGGTGGATTCAACGGCGAGCGTGACGATCGGCCGCCGCGAGGCGCTCGACAGTTTCTACACGGTGCAACTCGCAGCGGAAACGGGCCGCAACTCGGATCTGCAGTTCGGCGTGCACGCTGGCCGCAATCAGCTCGCAGACGAGGACCAGTTCCTCCAGATTGGCGGCATGAAGGACAACCTGGTCGGCGACTTCACGTGGCGCGCAACCCAGCAAATCACGATGACCGGTAGCGTCGAAGGCGACCGCTTCTACAGCCAGGCGCGCGATTACATCGGCAGCGGGCTGCTAGAAACCGGTGAAATCAGCTACCGGATCCGCACGGGCTACCCCGATTACACGTTCCGTCTGGTTGGCGAACACGGCGGTTACGGTGCGAGTGGTTCGGCCGACAGCCTGATTTCGCAGCTCGAGCCGGCGGCCTTGCAGCCGGCGCTCGCCAGCGACTTCATACCGCAGAGCTATACGCAGTATGGCCTGTACTTCGGCTTCGGCAACGACCTGCTCAATCAGTACACGCATGCATGGCGGCCGTTTCTCGACGTGGGCATCGTGCACAACTCGATCCAGGGGTGGGGGCCTGACGTCAGCGTTGGACTCGCGGGTTCGGTGTTCGGCGGCGATCACCTCGCGCTGTATTTCGAGCATCAGTCCGTGTCGCGGCTGGGTACGCCGCAGACGGTGGTGGGTATGCGCTACAACTGGTTTTATTGATCCGGGCGAGGTCGGGGGCGGGCGGCGGGGTTGCCGCAACGCTTATGTAACGTAGATAACGTAGACACAAGCTACGAATTCGGCAAGAAAGACGACATAAACTGAGGAGTGGTTCGATGAGCAAGACTAAAGGATGGTCCCGTATGGCCGGCTGGTCCGCCGCGCTGGCGACATGCGCGCTGTTGCTCGGCGCATGCAGCTCGATCCGGCAGACCGGCATGCCGGCTTTGACGTCGCAGGATTCGGTTGCGGTGGTGTCGATGGCTAACTTCACCGAAACGCCGGCCGCCGGTGGCAGCGCAGCTGCGATCGCTGCGAACGTGCTGCGCGCGAACGGTTTCGCGGACGTGCGCCTTGCACCGGTCGACGGCGCGAATACCGCCATGTTCGACACCGCGCAGCGCGACACGGGCGAGAAGCAACTCGGCTGGGCGCGCGATCAGCACATCAAGTACGTGCTGACCGGTGCGGTCGAAGAGTGGCGCTACAAGGTCGGTGTCGACGGCGAACCGGTGGCTGGTCTTACGTTCCAGCTGATCGACGTGACGTCGGGCCAGGTTGTCTGGAGTGCTACGGGCACGCGCAGTGGCTGGAGCCGCTCGAGTCTCTCGAGTGTCGCCACGACGCTGATCGGTGGCCTGCTTGCACCGCTGCACGCGCATTCGTGAGTGACGGCACGCCGTCATCCGCAATTCGCTCCGTCATGAGGAACACGCCGTGAATACAGCTACCGCTACCGCGCAAACCGGCGCCGCCGCGTCGAAACCGCGCCACTCGAATCCGTTCGGCAACCTTGGCGCCGTGCGTCGGCTGGTCGCGCCCGCTGTTACACGGCCCTTCGCCATTGTCGAAACGATCATCTTCATGCTCGTGGTGTTCGGGCTGTGCTGGGCGTTCGACCGTACGGATCCGCTTTTGCTAAATTCGGGTTTCCCGTGGTTGTGGTTTGCGCCGTTCGTGATCGCGCTGCGCTACGGCACGTTGCTCGGACTGCTGGCGAGCGCGATGACGGTGGGCGCATGGTATCTGCTGGGCGGCAGCCACGGCCAGCCGTGGCCCCTGATGTTCTTCACCGGCGGGCTGCTGCAGACCATCGTCGCGGGTCACTTCGGCGATACGTGGGGCCATCGCGCCGCGCGTGCTTCGACCATCAATGATTACCTGAACGACCGTCTCGTGGCGATCACCAACAGCCACTATCTGATGCGCCTGTCGCACGAGCGGCTCGAAAAAGATCTGCTGTCCCGGCCCACCACGCTGCGCGATTCGATTACCGAGTTGCGACGCCTGTCGGTGCAGGGAGAGAGCGGTGCTCAGGACACCGTCACACCTCCTGCTTCGTTGCGCGCGTTGCCGGGCGCGCATGGTCTGCTCGAATTTGTCGCCCAGGTATGCCAGATCGAAGTCGCGGCGCTGTTCCCGGTGCGCAACGGCCAGGTCGGCCGCGAGGCTGCTGCCCGCGTGGGCGATGACTTCGCGCTCGCGCCGGACGACGAGCTTGTCACGCACGCTATCAGCACGATGAGCGTCGCGCATCTGAAAAGCGAGGATATCCCCGTCGCCCAGTCGCAATACCTGGTGTGCGCGCCGCTGGTCAGCGCCGACGGCCAGTTGCTGGCGGTGCTGGTGATCAAGCGCATGCCGTTCCTGTCGCTGAACTTCGATAACCTGCAACTGCTGCTGGTGCTGCTCGGCTACTACGCGGACGGTGTGGAGCACTCGGGCCTCGTGCAGGGCATCCTTGCCGCTGTGCCTGGCTGTCCGTACGATTTCGCGCTCGACCTTGGACGCCTGACGCGTCTGCAGCGCGACGCCGGAATCGCTTCGTCGATGGTCGCGTTGGCGTTCCCGCGCGACGAAGCGGGCGACTCGCTGTTCGAACACGTGATTCGCCGCCGTCGTGCGCTCGACCTGATGTGGCCGGTGCAAACGGCGTCGCAGTCGGTGCTGGTCAACCTCATGCCTGCAACGGACACGACCGGCATCGACGGTTATCTCGCCCGTATCGAAGGCAGCCTCTCGGCCCAGTTCAACCTGAATCTGGAGAGCGCCCGCGTCGGCGTGCATACGCTGCATCTGGGCACCATGGATCCCGGTCCGGCGCTGCAGCGCCTTCTCAAGCGTAGCGGCCTCGATGTCTAAGCTCATTTCCGCCCTCGTCAACGTGCTGTCGTTCGCCGGCTATGTGCTGGTGGAATACTTCGCGTACCTGAGCTTCCTGCGCGCACCTGCGGGCGTCGATCCGCTGCTGGCCGGCTTTGTCGCGCAGGCGCTGGTTGCGCTCGTGCAGGCGCTGCTGCTGCGCGTGATGCTGCCGTCGCGCTACCGCGAGCCGCGCTTCTGGACGCTCCTGCTGCTGTGGGTGCTGTGCACGTTCGTGCCGCTCGGCGCCGGCTTCGTCCTGCTGGCGAGCTGTATCTGGGCTGCGTGGTTCCCCGGCACGAGAGACAGCGATCAACTGACCGATGTGCCGCGCCCCGAATTCGTCAGCTACCTCGTCTCGCGCGTTTCGCACGGTGGCGGAGCCCGGCTGCAGGCGCGCCTGATCAACACGCAGGTCTCTTCGACCGACCGGCTTACCGCACTCGTCGCAATCCAGAGCATGCCCACCCGCACCACGGGCACACTGTTGCGCGATCTGCTGGCCGATCCGATCGAGGACGTGCGTCTGATTGCTTACGGCACGCTGGACCAGGCCGAGAACGAGATCATGCAGAAGATCTTCACGACCGCTAAAGCCCTGGAACAGGCGAAGGACGACAGCGAGCGCCATGCGATCAACCGGCGCCTCGCCGAACTGTATTTCGAGCTGGTCTATCAGAACCTCGTGCAGGGCGCGGTGTATCGCCATACGCTCGAGCAGGCCGACCGCTACGCACGCGACGCGCTCGCTACCGACGACAAGGACGCGGCGCTGTGGCTGATTCGCGGCCGCCTCGCGCTTGCCGAGGGCCGCCCCGATGAAGCGGGACAGTACATGGAACGCGCCCTCGAACTGGGCTTTCCGCGTGAACGCCTGACGCCCTGGCTCGCCGAAGTGGCGTTCCTGCGCGGCGACTACGCTCAAACCAGTCAATGGCTCGCGACGCTCGGCAATGCCGCAGCGCTGCCGACGCTCAAACCTGCTGTGACTTACTGGTCATCATGAAAGAGTCCTTGATGCGGCGTGCCGCCGATGCCGATGTCTGCCTGCTGCTGGAAGGCACCTTCCCGTTTGTGCGGGGCGGGGTGTCGAGCTGGGTCAACGAAATGCTGCGCGCGTACCCGCAGACGCGCTTTGCGATTGTCTTTATCGGCAGCCGCGAGCAGGACTATCACGGTGCGGCCTACAAGTTGCCCGACAACGTCGTGCACTTCGAGACCCATTACCTGTATGAGACGGCTTCCGTAGACGCCAGCCGGCCGCGCGAGATTGAAGGCGACGCCGCGGCGTTTGCGAAGTCGGCCGAGCTGCACGCGGCATTGCGCGACGTGCGCGGTGCGGATGTGGGCAAGCTGATGGCCGAGATGGTGCCGACGCTCGGCGAACACGGCGCGCTCAACGAAGCGCAGTTTCTGGCGAGCCGCCAGTCGTGGGAGTTCATCGTCGAGCAGTACGAAAAGCACTGCACCGACCCGTCGTTTACCGACTACTTCTGGACCGTGCGGATCATGCACAAGCCGTTGTGGTTACTCGCGAACGTCGCTGAGAAGCTGATACCGGCGAAGGTCTATCACACGATTTCGACGGGATACGCAGGCTTTCTCGGTGCGCTGCTGCACTACCGCACGGGGCGGCCGCTGCTGATTTCCGAGCACGGTATCTACACGAAAGAGCGCAAGATCGATCTGTTGCAGAGTCAGTGGATTCGCGACAATCGCGGCGCATTCGAGCGTGACATCTCGCGTATCAGCTATTTCCGCGAACTCTGGGTGCGCTTTTTCGAGGCGATCGGCAAGCTCGCGTACGACGCCGCCGACGACATCGTCGCCCTGTACGAAACGAACCGCTTGCGCCAGGTCGCAGACGGCGCGGTTGCCGAGCGCACCCGCAGCATTCCGAATGGCGTGGACGTCGACGGCCTTGCACCGCTTGTCGAGCAGCGCAAGGCAGGGCCGCACAAGGTGGTCGCGCTGATCGGCCGGGTGGTGCCGATCAAGGACATCAAGACGTTTATTCGCGCCATGTTCGTGGCTTCGCGCAGCATGCCCGAGATCGAAGGCTGGATCATCGGGCCGGAAGAAGAAGATCCGGCTTACGCGCTCGAATGCCGTGCGCTGGTGGAGAGTCTGGGGCTGGCCGCAAACGTGAAGTTCCTCGGCTTTCAGCGCATCGACGATGTGCTGCCGAAAATCGACGTCATCGCCCTCACGTCGATCAGCGAAGCGTTGCCACTGGTCGTGCTGGAAGGGTTTGCAGCCGGTATTCCGTCCATCACGACCGATGTCGGCGCATGCCGCCAGATGATCGAAGGACTCGATGCGGAAGACCGCGCGCTCGGCAGTGCGGGCGCGGTGGTGCAGATCGCCAATCCGGCCGCCTTCGCGCAGGCCGTGGTGGCGCTGCTGAACGACGACGCCCGCTGGCACGCCGCGCAGCAGGCTGGCCTCGCACGGGTGCGCCGCTATTACACGAAGGCGCAGATGACCGACAGCTACCGGACCCTGTACGAGAAGCTCGCAGCGGCCCCGGATGTTCCGCGCGGCTCGCGCAACGCAGCCGCGGGCGGCTGCCCGGTGCACCATGGCGCGCAGACGAGCCCGCGCACCGCTCAAGCCGGGGAGACACGCTAATGGCCGGGATTGGTTTCGAACTGCGCAAGATCCTCAAGCACGACACGCTGTTCGGTGTCGCGCGGGCTTACGCCTACGCGGGCCTGATCAGCTCGGGGCCGTTGATTCTGTCGATCTTCGGTATCCTGATCATCGGGGTGATGAGCCTCGCGTTCGTGATACCGAAATACGCGATCGTGCAGTTTCAGATATCGGTGACGTATCTGATTGCGCTGAGCCTGATTTTGACGGGTCCGCTGCAACTGTCGTTTACGCGTTTCATCTCCGACCGCCTGTTCGAAAAGCGCGACGATCTGGTGCTGTCGAACTACAACGGCGTCGTGCTGGTGAGCACGATCGCTTCCGGGCTGGTGGGCGTGGTGGCAATGCTGGTGGGGTTCAAGAGCGAGCCGCTGGCCTATCGCGTGCTGATGGTGGCGGGTTTCGTGGTGATCAGCAACATCTGGATCGCCGTGATTTTTCTCTCCAGCGTCAAGCAGTACCGGCAGATCCTGTTTGTGTTTCTGATCGGCTACGGCTGCACCGTCGCGTTCGCGCTGATGCTCAACCGGCACGGCCTGTCGGGGCTGCTCGGCGGCTTTGTCGCGGGCCACCTGGTGTTGCTGGGCGGTCTGTCCGGATTGATCTACCGTAACTACCGCAGCGGCCGGCTGATTTCCTTCGAGGTGTTCGACAAGCGCTTCGCTTATCCGACGCTCGCGCTGGTGGGGCTGTTCTTCAATCTCGGCGTGTGGCTCGACAAGTTCATGTTCTGGTATTCGCCAGGCACGGGCGCGCCGGTCATCGGGCCGCTGCATGCTTCGGTGATCTACGATATCCCGGTGTTCATCGCCTATGTGTGCGTGATGCCTGGCATGGCGACCTTCCTGGTGCGTATCGAGGCGGACTTCGTCGAGTATTACGACGCGTTTTACGATGCCGTGCGCAGCGGCGCGACGCTGCGCCACATCAACGATATGCGCGACATGATGGTGGGCAGCGTGCGTGCAGGTCTGTATGAGATCATCAAGATTCAGGTTGTCGTGCTGCTGCTGATTTTCGCTTTCGGGTCGAACGTGCTCGCGGCGCTGAATATTTCGCCGCTGTACATGCCGCTTCTCACCGTCGACGTGATTGCGGCCAGTCTGCAGGTGGTGCTGTTGGGTCTCCTGAACGTGTTCTTCTATCTGGATGCACGACGTACGGTGTTGAAGCTGTGTGTGGCTTTTGTGGTGCTCAACGGCGCGCTGACGTGGATCACGTTGCAGATGAGTCCCAATACGTATGGGTATGGTTTTGCTTTGGCGCTGCTGATTCTGGTAGTCGGCGCGGTGCTGACGCTGGATCGCAAGTTCGCCAAACTCGAATACGAAACCTACATGCTGCATAACTGATAGTGCGGGATGCGAATGTTTATGGTGCGCGCGCTGTGCCGCTTCGCTGCCTGGGTGGCCTGCTTCGGCACGGCCGCCGGACTGGGACCTCTCGCGCAAGCCCAGAGCGCCGCCAGCGCGGGGAGTCACTCCGCCACGGCGGCGAATGCTTCCATGCAGCCCTCAGTGGCGTTCTTTTACGGCGACAAGGTACCTGTCGAGGCACTGTCCGGATTCGATGTGGTGGTGGTCGAGCCGGATAGCAACCTCGATCCTGCAATCCAGCATAATCGCCATATCGCCTGGTTCGCGTACGTCAGCGTCGGCGAAGTCACGCCGCAACGCGACTACTACGCGGCGATGCCGCAGGACTGGCTGGCTGGCAATAACCCCGCGTGGGCGTCGAAGGTCGTCGATCAGGACGCACCCGGCTGGCCAGCGTTCTATGTGAAGCAGGTGATTGCGCCGCTCTGGCGTAAAGGCTATCGCGGCTTCTTTCTGGATACGCTCGATTCGTATCAACTGATCGCCAAAACCGATGCGGACCGCGCCCGCCAGCAAGCAGGACTGGTGGAGGTGATCCGCGCGATCAAGAAGCGCTATCCACGAGCCAGATTGATGTTTAACCGCGGCTTCGAGATCCTGCCGCAGGTGCACGATCTCGTGTACGCGGTGGCCTTCGAATCGCTCTACAGCGGCTGGGATCAGCCGAACCAGCGTTATACGACGGTGTCACAGGCAGACCGCGACTGGCTGCTGGGGCAGGCGAGGGTCGTGAGCGAAAAATATGAGTTGCCGGTGATCGCAATCGACTACTGTGCTCCCGGCGACGAACAATGCACGCGCGACACCGTGCTGAAAATCTGCAAGGACGGTTTGGTGCCGTATGTGGCAGACGGCGCGCTGCAGACCGTTGGAGTCGGACGTGCGGGAATCTGCCCTGACGAGATACCGGGCGCGCAGCCCTGACGAGCGGAACGCCGCCGTTCAGGCCGCGGAAGGACGCTGCTCACCCGCATCCGGAGCCGGATGCAGATCGAGCCGCCGGCCGGCCTTGAGCAACTGGCTCGGCACGTCGTGGCCGATCAACCCGGGCAAATGTGCAGCAGCCTGCAACACCTGGCCCAGATCGACACCGGTATCGTAGCCGTTCAGTTCCAGCATATGCACGAGTTCCTCGGTGCACACGTTCCCCGTCGCGCCCGGTGCGTAGGGACAACCGCCCAGGCCGCCCAGCGAGGCGTCGAAGCGGTCGATGCCCGCGTCCAATGCAGCCAGCGTGTTGGCGAGCGCCATCCCCCGCGTGTTGTGAAAGTGCAGCGTGGTTTCCAGTCCGGCGAATTCATCGCGCGTGCGTTGTGCCAGTTGTCGGACCTGGTTGGGATACGCCATGCCGGTCGTGTCGCACAGCGTGACCCCGTGCACGCCGAGCGTGGCGAAGCGCGCAACCCAGCTCAGCACTTCGTCTTCCGCAACGTCGCCCTCCATGGGGCAGCCAAACGCGGTCGACAGCGACACGTTGATCGCTACTCGCGTGCGGCTCACTACTTCGATCACATCGCGCAGTTGTGCGAACGATTCTTCCCGGCTCATGCGCAGATTTGCCCGATTGTGGCTTTCGCTGACCGACATCACCAGATTGACTTCGTCGACATCGCATGACAACGCGCGTTCGGCACCTCGCACGTTCGGCACCAGTACGGTATAGACCACACCGGCGCGGCGCTCGATACGATGCATTACCGCTTCGGCATCGCGCAGCGCCGGAATGGCGCGCGGCGAGGTGAACGAAGTCACTTCGATTTTGGCGAAACCGCAGGCACTCAGTCGATCGATCAAGGCAACCTTGTCGTCGGTTTCAATGAAGCGGGCTTCGTTCTGGAAGCCGTCGCGGGTGGCGACTTCCTGGATGTACAGGCGAGGGCGGGTGGCGCTCATCGAAGGTCTCCTGAATGCTTGTTCAGATGATGCCGCGTTCGCGCAGCGCGGCGCGTTTGGCGTCGTCCAGGCCGAGGGTGGCGAGCACCTCATCGGTATGCTGGCCGAGTTCGGGCGCGAGTGTGCGGATCGTGCCCGGAGTGGCGTTCAGTTTCGGCAAAACGCCGGGGACTTGCACCGGTGTGCCGTCGGCAAGCGTGCTATCCACGATCATTTCGCGGGCGCGGTAGTGCGGATCGGCAGCAATGTCGGCGACATCGTAGATCTTGCCGGCCGGAATGCGCGCTTCGTTCAGATGCGCCAGCACTTCGCCGAGCGAACGCTGTTCCGTCCAGTCGCTTATGGCTGCATCGATCCGTTCGACGTTCGCGACCCGGCCATCGTTTTGCGCGAGCGCCGGATCGTCACCGAGGTCGGGGCGCTCGATCACTTCCATCAGACGCCGGAAGATGCTGTCACCGTTGCCGGCAATCAGCGCGAATTTGCCGTCGCGGCAGCGGTAGGCATTGCTCGGCGCAATGCCTGGCAGGCTGCTGCCCGCCGCCTGGCGGACCGCGCCGAACACCGAGTATTCGGGCAGCAGGCTCTCCATCATGTTGAAGACCGATTCGTACAGGGCGACGTCGACCATCTGGCCTTCGCCGCCGTTCTGGTCCCGATGACGCAACGCCAGCAGGATGCCGATCACGCCATGCAGGGCGGCGAGCGAATCGCCGATCGACACGCCGACGCGCACCGGCGTGCGGCCCGGTTCGCCGCTCAGGTGACGCAGGCCGCCCATTGCTTCGCCGATCACGCCGAAGCCAGGCAGGTCGCGATACGGGCCAGTCTGGCCGTAGCCGGAGACGCGCAGCATCACGAGCCTGGGGTTCAGTGCATGCAGTGTGTCCCAGCCGAGGCCCCAGCCTTCGAGTGCGCCGGGGCGGAAGTTTTCGATGACGACGTCGGCCTCGGCGGCGAGGCGTCGTGCAATGTCCTGGCCTTCAGGGTCTCTCAGGTTCAGCGTCACCGAACGTTTATTGCGCGATTGCGCTGCCCACCATACGGAGGTGCCTTCATGCAGCATGCGCCATTTGCGCAGCGGGTCGCCCGTCACGGGCGTTTCGATCTTGATGACGTCGGCGCCGAATTCGGCGAGCATCCGGCTCGCGAACGGGCCTGCAATCAGTTGTCCGAGTTCAAGGATGCGGATCCCGTCGAGCGGTCCAGCCATGCTGCGTCTCCATCGTGTGTGTTCCGTTGAACAGGATAGTGACGCAGCGCGGCGGCGCTGGGAATGTCGGATTCTTCACGGACCCTTTCCCGGGTGGAAAGGGCGCAGCGGCGCCTGCCGGCCAGGCTCCGCTCAGCCTGCCGCCGCCGGCATGGCCGCCATGAAATCGAACAGCCTGGCTGCCTCCGGTGTGAGCGCCTTGGCGTCCTTCGCACCGATCCACAGCGTGCGTTCGGACCAGGTGTCGGTCAATTGCACGGCGCGCAGGCCCGCTGCGAGGATTTCCGGGCGCACTGCCGCGGCGGGCAGCATGCCGATGCCGAGGCCGGCTTCAATCATCCGGCAGATGCCGTCGAAACTGCGCATCTGGATGCGCAGCCGCAGCGGCTTTTCGGCGGCGAGCGCGGCGTCCATCATGCGCAGCAGCAACGAGCTGCCGGCGTTCAGGGCGACGTAGTCGTACTCGAGCGTGTCGGCAAAGGAGATCTCTTTGGCGCCCGCCAGCGCGTGGTCCGCGGGGACCAGTATGATCAACCGATCGCGCCGGTAGACGCGCTTGTCCACCATCGGCGCGGGGACGTTGTCCGCGAATACGCCCAGATCGGTGCGGCCCGCGCCGAGCGCTTCGATCACCTCGCCGCTCAGGCGTTCTTCGAGCGTGACCTTGACGCTCGGGTTGTCGGCGAGAAAGCGCTGCAGATCGGTGGGAAGGAACTGCACGATGGCCGATGTGTTGGCCCAGATCCGTACATGACCGCGTACGCCGACGGCAAAGTCGCTCATTTCGCTCGCCATGCGGTTGACCTGGTCGAGCACCTGAAGCGCGTGATTCAGCAGCCCGTGGCCCGCCGGCGTGAGTTCGACACCGCGCGGATGGCGCACGAGGAGGGCGCAGTCGGTGGCCCGTTCGAGATCGGCCATGCGCTTGCTGATAGCGGAGAGCGTCATGTGGCTGCGTTCGGCCGCGCGGGTCAGGCTGCCGGTTTCGGCGACCGTCAGAAACACGCGCAGGGAATGCAGATCGAAGTGCGTCGGATTGACCATGAGGGCGGCGAACAGGCAAAAAAGCGGGACAGGAAGCACGATTCTACGGCTTCCTGTCCCGCTGATTGTCCTTTGTTTGCCCTGTAGAGGTCCTCGTGTTTGCCGAGTGCTTCGCTCTGCCTGGCGTTGGCCTAGCGAAGTTGCGTGACGGCAAGCAGCAGAACCATGCTGCCGATTGCGCCGTCGAGTACGCGCCAGGCCGTCGCACGGCGAAACAGGGGAGCGAGTGCTCGCGCGCCGTAGCCGAGGCCGACGAACCACACGCCGCTGACCGCCATCGCACCGAGCGCGAAGGCCACCCGGCCGGTTTGTGCTTCGCGGGCGCCGGCGGTGCCGATCAGCAGGAAGGTGTCGAGATACACATGCGGGTTGAGCCACGTGAAAGCGAGCGTCATCAGGATGATCGGCATGGCGCGTTGTGCGGATGTCGCTGTGGTTGCCGGCGCGTTGGCCGGGTCACCGGACGCGCTGACGTCGAGCACGGCATGGCCGGGACGCAACGCGCGACGCAACGCGTTGATGCCGAACCAGGCAAGGTAGGCGAGCCCGACGTACAGCATGGCATGGACGAACACCGGATAGCGCTCGACCAGCGCCGATGCGCCGCCCACCCCCGCACCGATCAGGATGAAGTCCGATACCGCGCACAGCAGCACGATCTTGCCGACGTGCGAGCGCATGATGCCCTGGCGCAGCACGAAGGCGTTCTGGGCGCCGATGGTGACGATCAGCGACGCGCACAGCGCCGCTCCGTGGGAGAAAGCAAGCCAATCCATGAGAGATCCAGTAGACGGATGAGACGAATTGGCGCTAGTCTGCGGTTTTCCAGTTCGTAAGAGAAGCTAATTCAGTTAATGCCGATTAAGGAACGCTAATGCTCGACTATGCTTTGCTGGATGCGCTGGCTGCTGTGGTGCGCCATGGATCGTTCGACCGCGCGGCGAGCGAGCTGAACGTGACGCCGTCGGCGGTGTCGCAGCGTGTGAAATTGCTGGAGGAGCGGGTGGGCAGCGTGCTCGTCAAACGCGGCCAGCCGTGTGTGGCGACGACTTCGGGCGCGCTGCTGTGCCGCCATACGGAGCGGGTGCAGTTGCTCGAATCGGAACTGACGGGGCGATTACCTGCGCTGCCTGGAGCGTTAGTCGAGTCCTGGCCGACCTTGCGCGTGGCGGTCAACGATGACAGCGTCGGCACGTGGTTTATCGATGCGGTGGCGGGGTTCTGTGTGGAGCGGGAGATGCTGCTCGATCTCGTCATCGACGATCAGGATCATACGGCGCAGCGGATTCGCGACGGCAGCGTGCAGGGCGCGGTGACCACGCAGGCCGAACCGGTGCAGGGTTGCCGGTCAGTCCGGCTTGGACGGATGCGTTATCTGGCCGTGTGTGCGCCGGATTTCTTCGAGCGCTACTTCGCCGATGGGGTCACGCGCGATTCGCTGCGGCGCACGCCTTGCATCGACTTCAATCCGAAAGATCAGCTGCAGAAGCGCTTTATGCGCCGGATTACCCGCGCGGAGGTCGATCCGCCGTTGCACTGGATTCCTCACGTTGCGGGCTTTCTCAGAGCGTGCGCCACGGGAATGGGGTGGGGCCTGTGTCCGGAGCGGATGATCGCCTCGCATCTCGAGAGCGGCGAACTCGTGGATATGGCGCCCGGTAAGCCCGTCGATGTGGATCTGTACTGGCAGAGCTGGCGGCTGTCGATCGGATGGCTGGACGATTTCGGCACGGAGTTGCGCAAGCGGGCAGCGGAGTTACTGGATTGAACCGGCTGGTTGATGCAAACAAAAAAGGCCGGTATCGCTCGCGCGACACTGGCCTTTCTGCGCAACAGCCCCACTGTAATTACCGCGCCTCCGGCACCCCTTCCGCCTCCGGCACAGTCTCGCTCTCACGCGTCTCCGGCATGGCCGCCCACACGAGCAGCACCGCCAGCGCCCCAGCCGCGGCGAGCCCAAAGAAGCTGACCGTATTGCTGAACCGGTCCGCAATGAAACCCGCCGCTGCCGTGCTCAACGTCGCGCCGATCCCGGCCGCCAGACCGAACAGCCCGATACACAGGTTATAGCGACCCTTGCCGCCGGCGACGTCTGCAGCGATCAGCGGCAGCATCACCCCGAAGACGGCGGCACTCAAACCATCGAGCATCTGCACCGGCACCAGCAGATAAGGGCTGCTGATTCCGGCAAACAGCAGCGCGCGAACCGGCAGCGCAGCGAAGCCGAACAGCAGGATCGGCCTGCGACCCCAGCGTTGTGCCGAACGTCCTACCCACGGCGACATCATCGCCACAATCGCCTGCGGCACGATGATGCAGGCCGCAATCACGAGCTGCACGTTGTCGCCCATGCCGGCAGTCACTTCACCGGCCGCGAGGTTGAGCATCGCCGCATTCGACAGGTGGAACAGCACGATGCAGGCCGCGAAGATCAGCATGCGCTTGTCGCGCAGCAGTTCGCGCAGGCTCTCGCGCTTTTCATCCGCGTCCGGAACTGGCTTGGCCTGGGGCATGGCGTCGACGGTGCCGGTGTTCTGCACCATGCTCAGCGCAATCAGCGCGGGCATGGCGAGCGCAGCGGTCAACCAGAACACCGCGCGCGACGAGAAGTACTCGCCGAATAACCCCATCAACCCGGCCGCAATCGCACTGCCGATAGACGCCCAGCGCGCATTGCGCCCGAGCCGGTCGCCAAGGTTCTGGCGTCCGACCAAAGCGAACGAGATCGCGGCCATGGCCGGCACCAGCATGCAGCTCGCGAAGCCGTGGAAGACTTCTGCGGCGATCACGGGCAGCACGGTTGGACTGCTGGCGAGCAGCACCGCGGAGAAGATAATCGCGAAGATCGCCCAGGCGGCAGCGCCTTTCTTGTTCTTCATTGCGTCGACAGCGGCGCCTGCCGGCACCTGGCTCACCATCGCGCTGATCGTACCCACCGACAGCGCCATGCCGATCTCGCCCTGGGTCCACTTGTGCGAGGCGAGGTAGGACGCGATGAACGGACCAAAGCCGGTCTGCACGTTCGCGACGAAGAAATTCATCCAGTCGAGCGCGCGCAGGCTGCGTGTTGTCACCATAAGCCGGCCTGTCATCGGGCCGCCCGTGCGGTAGATGCAGTCGCGGTAGATGATGCAGCGGCGGCGGGCGCAGGCGCGGGCGTGGCCGGCGGCGCGGGTGGGGCAGGCGAAACGGCGCGGATCGGTTGATCCGACGCATACGGCGGCGACGCGGCGATCGCTGCATCGCTCAGGTCCATCAGCGGATAGAGCGTCTTGTCTTTTACCGCAAATCGCAGCGCCGACCAGTTCGCCGCAATCGTGCGGCGGTCGGCGCTCACCATGCCGCTCACATCGAGCACGACTGCTTGCGGCTGGGCATTGGCGTCGATCAGCACGTCGATCACGCGGCCGACTTTCGCGCCGTTAGGGCGCTCAACCGTGGCGTCGAGCAACGGCAAACGTGTGGCGGTTGCGGTGCCGGCCGCTGCCGCGGCGGCCTTTGCGCGGTCGGCCGGCGGCGCCTGACCCGGAGCGAGATTCAGCGTGATGGGCGCGGTCTTCGCGCCCGGCGTGAAGCGGAATACGTTCCATGGGAAATTGACCTTGCGGTCGCCGACCCCGAGGAAGCCCTGCAGATTGACGATCATCTCGATCGGCTTGCCGCTCGGGTCGGTGACGAGATCGACGGCGCGTCCCACGACCTTGCCGTCGGGCTTCTGCACTTCGCTGTCGAGCAGTCCGTGCGCCTGGTTGCGATCGATCACCCGCGTCACGATCAGCGGCGCAGGCGCGGGCGGCGGCGGGGCGGGCGTGGCGACCGGCGGCGGAGGCGGTTCCTCCTTCTTCGGCGGCGGCGCAGGCGGCCGCTTGGGTTTGGCCGGCGTTTCGGGCTTGCTGGTTTCCGTCTGCACCGTCGTCTCAGGCGGTCCGGCTACGAGGGTGGAACTGGCGGGTTCGACGAGATCCGGGACGGCCTCGGTGATCGGCGCCTGCTGCGGTCCGCGCAGCAGACTGCAACCCGACAGGGCGACAGCCGCGAGGACGAGAAGGATCGGGTAACGGAAAGCTGGACGTCGAAAACCGCCACTCATCAAGAAAGACTCCATGGGCGCGAGCGAAGGGTGCGATTGGCTTGCCGCACTCTCCACCGCTGCAATTGAAACGGCGAATGGCTCAGAGTTTAACCCGCTGCACGCTGCGTTCCGGCACAAGGCCACTGCAAAGCAGCCGGCCGGCGACGTCGACGGGACATCTCCCGGTCTGCGGTCCGCGCAAAGCGGGACCACAGGCATACGACACGTGCGTTACAGACCGTAGGTGTAAACACGCGGACCGAGGCCGCGTGCCGCCGTGCCTTAAACGATATAAGCATCGCGACATGACCGGCATGCCATTCATGCGATGGGAGACATATTGGTATTCGCCTACATTTCGGGACAGCAAATGACGAACGGTGCTAACGCGGGTTTGACTTTGCCGGTTTAACGCGATGAGCAGATGGCCGATTGTAAGGGATGTCGGGAATCTTCGGATCAAAGCGGGCCGGCCTGAAACACAGACTATCCGCCGCGACGAACGTTCAAAACCTTGCCCACCACATTACATAAACGCAACGAGACGAACCTGATGACAGCCGGTGCCCCGGCTGTTTCAGCATGCTGATAAAGGAGGCACTCATCATGATGGAACCCCACGCCCAGCCGATTTCCGATGTCGGCGTCGAAAGCTTCGACTCCAAGGGCTTTCTCGACCGGTACTTTGAAATCTCCTCGCGCGGCAGTTCGCAGCGCCAGGAAATCATTGCCGGCGTCACCACTTTTCTGGCGATGGTCTATTCGGTGTTCGTCGTGCCGGGCATGTTCGGCAAGGCGGGCTTCGACACCAGCGCGGTATTCGTGGCCGTGTGCTTGACGACGGCATTCGGCTCGCTGCTGATGGGCATCTGGGCCAGGCTGCCGATCGCCATTGGCTGCGCGATCTCGCTGACCGCCTTCACCGCCTTCGGTCTCGTGCTCGGCAAGGGCCTGCATCCGACCGTGGCGCTCGGCGCCGTGTTCCTGATGGGGATCGTCTTCACCGGCATTTCGGTGACGGGCGTGCGTTCGTGGATCCTGCGCAACCTGCCCTCGGGCGTGGCGCACGGCACGGGCATCGGCATCGGGTTGTTTCTGCTGCTGATTGCGGCCAACGACGTTGGGCTCGTGGTCAAGAACCCGGGTGCGGGGCTGCCGGTTTCGCTCGGCAATATCACCGCGCTGCCGGCGCTGATGTCGGTGGCGGGGTTGGCTGCGATCTTCGGGCTGGTGCGCCGTCGCGTGCCGGGCTCGATCCTGATCGTGATCGTCGCGATCTCCGCGCTTGGTCTGCTGATCGATCCGGCGGTGACGTATCACGGCGTGTTTGCGCTGCCGTCGCTGAGCGCGCCGGGTCATGCTTCGCTGATCGGTGCGATGGACATCAAGGGTGCCTTATCGTTGGCAGTACTGCCTAGTGTGCTGGCGCTGGTGATGACAGCCGTGTTCGATGCGACCGGCACGATCCGCGCTGTCGCAGGGCAGGCCGGGCAACTCGATGCCAACGGCCGCATCATCAACGGTGGCCGTGCGCTGACGGCGGACTCACTCAGCTCGATCTTCTCGGGCTTCCTCGGCGGCGCGCCGGCTGCGGCCTACATTGAATCGACCGTCGGCGTCGCAGCGGGCGCGAAGACGGGGATGGCCGCGGCTATCGTCGGTCTGCTGTTCCTCGTCGTGATGTTCTTCTCGCCGCTCGCCGGTCTGGTGCCTTCGTATGCGACGGCTCCTGCGCTGATGTACGTCGGTCTGCTGATGCTGTCGAGCGTGAGCAAGCTGAATATGGACGACATGGTCGATTCCATGTCGGGTCTGGTGTGCGCGGTTTTCATCGTGCTGACCGCCAACATCGTGACCGGCATCATGCTCGGCTTCAGCACGCTGGTGATCGGCCGTGTCGTGAGCGGCGAGTATCGCAAGCTTAACGTCGGCACGGTAGCGATCGCAGTTGTTCTGGCCGCGTTCTATCTTGGTGGCTGGGCGATCTGATCGCGGCTCTTGCCGCGGTCCCTGGTAGTCCTTGTTTTGACTCGCGAGCAGGGTGGTCTGGGCAGCCCTGCTTGCGTGAGTAGTCGCTTTAATCTCCACCCTTGACGCGGCGTGTTGCAATCTATTGGGCTGTAATGCGCCGCGTGTCTTTTTTCCTCCACGCTACCCTCACGGGTCCGCGCGCATCTCCCGCATCTTTTCCCGCACCTCAGGCACTGTCTCCTTGACATCCACAATCGCGCGACTACACTTAACCTCATGGTTAAGTTTTCAGAAGATCTTCTCGACCGCACGTTTGCCGCGCTTTCCGACCCCACGCGGCGGGCGTTGCTCGCGCGCCTTTCCACCCATCACGACCTGTCGGTAAGCGAACTCGCGCAGCCGTTCGAGATGTCGTTGCCGGCGGTGATGAAGCATCTCGACGTACTGTCCGAGGCCGGCCTCGTCACGCGCACGAAAACCGGCCGCACGGTGGCGTGCCGGTTGTCCGCGGGGCCCATGGAGCAGGCCATGCTGTGGTTGAACCGCTATGAACGCTTCTGGAGCGAGCAGCTCGATCGTCTCGCCGCTTTTGTCGAACAGGAGGAGGCATGTCCACCCGTCCCAGTCTCACGCTCCGGCGCCGTCTCAACGCGTCGCCCGGCAAAGTCTTCCGGGCCTGGACGCAGCCGGCGCAAATCCTGAAGTGGATGCACCCGAGCGGCAACGAGATGATTCACGCTGAAGTCGATGCGCGGGAGGGCGGCAGTTTCCGGCTCGTGATGCGCGGCACGGACGGCGCGGAACACGAAGCCAGTGGCCGCTATCTGGAAGTCGTGGCGGACGCGAAGCTGGTTTTCACGTGGAGCTGGCGCTCGGCGCCGGAGAGCGAGTCGCTCGTGACGGTGGCGTTGCGCCCCGACGGTGACGGCACGCTGCTTACCTTGACGCATGCCCAGTTCCTTGACGAACAGACGCGCGACCAGCACGCAGAGGGCTGGACGTCCACGCTGGATGGACTCGAGCGTTACCTTGCCTGACCACTGAGGAAGGAGATGCAGATGGAACCGCATAGCACTGTCTCAAGAGAAGAATGGCTGGCTGCGCGCCGCGCGCTGCTGGCTGAAGAAAAGGCATTCACACGCGCACGCGACGAGCTCAACCGCAAGCGTCTGGCGCTCCCATGGGTCAAGGTCGACAAGACCTATACCTTCGATACGCCGCAGGGTCGCAAGACGCTCGCGGAGCTGTTCGACGGGCGCAGCCAGCTGATCGTCTATCACTTCATGCTGGGCCCGGAATGGAAAGAGGGCTGCCCCGGGTGCTCGTTCCTCTCGGACAGTGTCGATGGCGTGTTGCCGCATCTCGAGCATCACGACGTTTCGTACATGGCCGTTTCGCGCGCACCGCTCGAGAAGATCGAAGCGTTCAAAAAGCGCATGGGCTGGCGCTTTCGCTGGGTCTCGTCGCATGAGAGCGATTTCAACTTCGACTATCACGTGTCGTTTACGCCAGAGCAGGTCGCAAGCGGCAAAGGCTTCTACAACTTCGAAGAGCAGGAGATTTCCGGTGACGAGGCACCCGGCCACAGCGTTTTCTACAAGGACGAGGCCGGCAATATTTTCCACACTTATTCAAGCTACGCGCGCGGTGGCGAGCCGTTTATCGGCACGTACACGCATCTGGATATCGCGCCGAAGGGGCGTAACGAAGTCAGGAATCTCGGCGAGTGGGTCAAGCACCATGATCGCTACGAGGACGCGCCGCGCGGTTGTCCGGCATGCGGTTCGTGATGAGGGGATAGGGCGGTGGAGCGGGCAGCGTGCGGTTGAGCGGACAGCATCCGCGCCGCTCGCTATAAGGACATTTCGAAAGCAGGCCTGAGGAACAGTTCGATGGCCATGACCACCAGTCCCATCGCCGCCGCGGCCAGGGTGAGCGTGCCGTATTCGTCGTAGCGCGCGTCATAGAGGCAAGCCACGATGAAGAGAATCGCGAGAAGGTTGGTCAGCCAATCGAAATTTAGCGCGATGCTCATCGAAGAATCCGGGCTCAGGGGGCCACTCGCTTTGTCGAATCGGCCCATCAATTGGGCGGCATTCTAACGAGTTGATCTTACGGATTCGCAACAGCTTCGCTTACAGAGATTACTTGCTCTCCAGGGCGCCCTTCGGTGGACGCCCTGGAGTAACCTTTGACGCTACATCATCTCCCGCTCAATCCACTCGATCACCGACGTGCGCTGCGGCTGCCAACCCAGCAGTTTGCGAGCGCGTTCGCCACGTACCCGGCTGTTCGAACCAAGCCCGTAGTTCGCCATTTCATAACCCCATTCCTGTTCGGCGTCCTTGAGCGGCCAGTCTTGCGCAGGACCTAGTTTCATCGCGCGGGCGATGGCAGCGGTCATGTCGCGAAACGACGCCTCGCCGCTTTCGACGAAGTAGAAAGTGCCGGCTGGCGTCTTCTCCAGCGCGAGGCGATATAACTCGACCACGTCGTCGATATGCACGTTGGACCAGGTGTTGCCGCCACTCCCCACGTGCCGGACCACACCGCTTTTCTGCGCCTGGCGCACGAGGCGCGGCAACTGCACGCTGGCGCTGCCGGCAACGGCGCCATGACCGTAGATCAGCGTGTTGCATAGCACTGCTGAGCGGATATTTTTCTGCGCTGCTTCGAGCACCAGACGGTCGATTGCGACACGCGCCGCTTTATCCGCAGTCGGTTCGGGCAGCGCGTCTTCGCTATAAATTCTGGCCGCGCCGGCTTCGCCGCCCGACGCATCGCCGACGATGCTCGAGCCGCTCGTATGCAGAAACGGCTTGCCGGAGCCGGCGAGCCCTTCGATCAGTGCTTCGACTGCCGTGCGGTGATCGCTGCTGGCGGCGTTGATGACGGCGTCGGCAGCCTGCGCTTGCGCGACAAGCAACGCGCGGTCGTCGAGTGTGCCGATCACCGGTTCGATGCCGAGGCGCTCGAGTTCGGCGGCGTGTTCAGGATTGCGGATCAGGCCGCGCACGCGATGTCCGGCGCGCACGAGTCCCGCGGCGATCGAGCCGCCGATAAAACCGCTGGCACCGGTAACGAAAATCTTCAAGATGTTCTCCTTGCTTGCTGGAACAACTGCATTGATTGGCATCGGCCGATCATCGGATCGGCGATGGCATACCGTGAGTATCCGCCGTCTTGATTCTGGCAAAAAGCGTGTTAGTCTCAAATCAATCTTGATTTGAAATCAACAATGAAGACATCCACCGACGAACTGCTGGTATTCGTAACCGTGATCGACAGCGGCTCGATTACGGCCGCCGCCGAAAAGCTGCAGCAGACCGTCTCCGGCGTGAGCCGTGCGTTGACGCGGCTGGAGAAAAAGCTGGATACAGCGTTGATTCGCCGGACGACGCGGCGCTTGCAGCTCACGGAAGAGGGCGTGCTGTACCTCGACCGGGCGCGGGCGATTCTGGATGCGATGGAGGAGGCCGAGCAATCGGTGGCGCGCCGGCGCGAGCGCCCAAGCGGACGTTTGCGGGTCGACGCGGCGTCGCCGTTCATGCTCCATTGCATCGCCCCGCACATGAAAGCGTTTTCGGCGCTGTATCCGGAGATCCGGCTCGAGTTGACGAGCAACGAGCGGATCGTCGATCTGCTCGAGCAGAAAGTGGACATCGCGATTCGAATTGGCGCATTGCAGGATTCGACGCTGCATGCGCGTTCGCTCGGCAGCAGCAAGCTGCGTATCGTGGCGAGCCCTGGCTATCTTGGCGAGTGCGGCGAACCGGATTCTGTCGAGGCGTTACGCACGCATCGCCTGATCGGTTTTACCGCGCCGGAGCATCTGAACCGCTGGCCGTTGCGGGACGGCGCGCGTGCATGGTTGAAGATCGCGCCGGTCATGACGGCGTCGAGCGGCGAGACGATCCGGCAGCTCTCGTTGGCGGATAGCGGCATCGCCTGCCTTGCGGATTTCATGACGCTCGCCGATGTGCGCAGCGGGCGGCTGGTGCCGATTCTCGCCGACGCGCTTGTCGACGAACGGCAGCCGGTTAGCGCGGTGTTTTATCAGAGCGCGGCGCTCGCGGGGAGGGTGCAGGCGTTTCTGGATTTTATCGGGACGCGCTTGCAGCTTTAGGCGCGTCCCGACGCCATTCAGTTTGCCTTCCTGCCTCGCGTCGCCCCGCTGCCCGCGAGACCACATCTCATTTTGTCCACTTGCCACTCAACCCGTCCAACGTGTATATACAAGTCATTGCGAAGTGACAGCGCTGGCCCGTGCCCGCATCTGACGCAGGAACCCGCACCGCGCTTGTGAATGCCTGCGAAAACCATGCCAGTCATGATTCGGGATTTAATGGAAATCCCTGACATCAGATCATTAAAAACAAGTTGTATATACAAGCCGTCGACGCTAGACTTCTCTCAAATTGTATAGACAGGACTCTTCCATGATGATTCTCAAGCCCGGTCACCTGACTCTCCAGCAACTGCGCCAGATCGCCCGCGAACAGGTCACGCTGCAGCTCGATCCCGCCAGCTTCGCTGCGATCGACGCCTGCGCCCAGGCCGTGGCCGATATCGCCGCGAAGGGTGAGCCCGCTTACGGCATCAACACCGGTTTTGGCCGCCTCGCCAGCACCCATATCCCGCACGACCAGCTCGAACTGTTGCAACGCAATCTGGTGCTCTCGCACGCGGTTGGCGTGGGCGAGCCGATGTCGCGTCCGGTCGTGCGTCTGTTGATGGCGCTCAAGCTGTCGAGCCTCGGCCGCGGTCATTCCGGCATCCGCCGCGAAGTGATGGACGCGCTGATCACGCTGTTCAATGCCGACGTGCTGCCGGTGATTCCCGTCAAGGGTTCGGTTGGCGCCTCGGGCGATCTCGCGCCGCTCGCGCATATGTCGGCGGCGCTGCTGGGCGTCGGCGACGTGCTCGCCAAGGGCGAGCGCATGGCCGCAACCGAAGGCTTGCGCCTCGCCGGCCTCAAGCCGCTCACGCTGCAGGCGAAGGAAGGTCTGGCGCTGTTGAACGGCACCCAGGCATCGACCGCGCTCGCGCTCTACAACATGTTCGCGATCGAAGACCTGTACCGCACCGCGCTGGTGGCGGGCGCGTTGTCGGTGGACGCGGCGGCTGGTTCGGTGGCGCCGTTCGACCATCGCATTCATGAGCTGCGCGGCCACCAGGGGCAGATCGACGCCGCAGCGGCTTACCGTGCGCTCCTCGAAGGCTCGGGCATCAATCTGTCGCACCGCGATTGCGGCAAGGTACAGGATCCGTACAGTTTGCGCTGCCAGCCGCAGGTAATGGGCGCGTGTCTGGACCAGATGCGCCACGCTGCAGACGTGCTGCTGATCGAAGCGAACGCTGTCTCGGACAATCCGCTGATTTTCCCGGACACGGGCGAAGTGCTCTCGGGCGGCAATTTCCACGCGGAGCCGGTCGCCTTTGCGGCCGACAATCTGGCGTTGGCCGCAGCCGAAATCGGTGCGCTTGCCGAACGTCGCATCGCACTGCTGATCGATTCGACGCTCTCGGGTCTGCCGCCGTTCCTCGTCCGCGATGGCGGTGTGAACTCCGGCTTCATGATCGCCCACGTCACAGCCGCCGCGCTCGCTTCGGAGAACAAGACGCTCGCGCATCCGGCCTCGGTCGATTCGCTGCCTACCTCGGCGAACCAGGAAGACCATGTGTCGATGGCGACCTTCGCGGCGCGCAAGCTCGGCGATATCGCCGAGAACACCGCCAATATTCTTTCGATCGAACTGCTGGCCGCCGCGCAAGGTGTCGATCTGCGCGCACCGCATAAAACCAGCCCGAAATTGCAGCACGTGATGAACACGGTACGCCATGAAGTCGCACACTACGAACTCGATCACTACTTCGCGCCGGACATCGAGGCGGTCACGCATCTCGTGCAGAACGGCACGATCGCTGCACACAGCCCGCTGACGTTTCCGTCCGAGCAGTAAGCACGTGACACCATTAACGGCAAACCCGGCATGAACGCACCGGCCTATCAGGGAATCAAGGACTTCATCCTCTCCCGCATTCACGCGGGCGAATGGGGTGAGGGCGACCAGGTTCCCTCGGAAAACGAGCTTGCCCGCGAGTTCAACGTGGCGCGCATGACGGTCAACCGTGCGCTGCGCGAACTTACCTCCGAGCAGGTGCTCACACGCGTGCAGGGCTCCGGCACGTTCGTTGCGCGGCCGAAATACGAATCGACCCTGGTGGCGATCCGCAGTATCTCCGACGAGATCGTGGCGCGCGGTCATCGCTATCAGGCGAAGGTGTTGCACATCGGCGCGGCGATTGCCGACGAAGCGCTTGCCGACGAGATGCAGGTGAGTGCCGGCAGTCCGGTGTTTCATTCGCGCGTGCTGCATTTCGAAAACGACGAGCCGGTGCAACTCGAAGAACGCTGGGTCAACCCGGCGGTCGCCCCCGATTATGCGTTGCAGGACTTCACCAGCACCACGCCGAACCAGTATCTGGTGCGCGTCGCGCCGCTGCAGCGCGTCGAGTACCGCATCGAGGCGGCTTTGGCGGATGCCGATACGCGTCGATTGCTGACGATGGACGAACTCGAGCCCTGCCTCGTGCTGCATCGACGCACGTGGTCGCAGAGTCTGGTCGCATCGGTAGCGAATCTGTGGCATCCCGGCAGTCGTTACCGCTTCACCGGACACTTTTGATCTTGCTTCCTGAGCTGCGCTTTTAACCTGCGCATTTGACGTGATTTTTTGAGTACTTTTCCGCCTCCGAGGGCCACCATGAACAACCCCAAGCACATCGATCCGCGTCTCGACCCGACCCGTACGATTCGCGCCCCGCGTGGCGCCGAAAAGACCTGCAAGAGCTGGCTCACGGAAGCCGCCTATCGCATGATCCAGAACAACCTGGACGCGGAAGTCGCCGAGCATCCGCATGCGCTCGTGGTGTACGGCGGCATCGGCCGCGCTGCGCGCAACTGGGATTGCTTCGACCAGATTCTCGCCACGCTGAAAGATCTCAACGACGACGAGACGCTGCTGATCCAGTCGGGCAAGCCGGTTGGCGTGTTCAGGACGCATGCCGATGCGCCGCGCGTGCTGCTGGCGAACTCGAACCTCGTACCGCACTGGGCAACGTGGGAACACTTCCACGAACTCGACCGCAAGGGCCTGATGATGTACGGCCAGATGACGGCGGGGAGCTGGATTTACATCGGCAGTCAGGGGATTGTTCAGGGCACCTACGAGACTTTCTTCTCGGTGGCGAACCAGCATTTCAACGGCGACCCGAAGGGCCGCTGGATTCTCACAGGTGGTCTCGGCGGCATGGGCGGCGCGCAGCCGCTCGCTGCCACCATGGCCGGCTTCTCGATGATCGCTGTCGAGTGCGATGAGACGCGTATCGACTTCCGTCTGAAGACCCGTTACGTCGATCGCAAAGCGAAGACGCTCGACGAAGCGCTTGCGATTGTCGAAGAGGCAAAGAAGACGGGCAAGCCCGTGTCGGTCGGTCTGCTCGGCAATGCGGCCGACGTGTTTGCCGAATGCGTCGAGCGCGGCATCACGCCGGACTGCGTGACAGATCAAACGAGCGCCCACGATCCGATTCATGGCTACCTGCCGCAAGGCTGGAGCGTCGAAGACTGGCGCGAACGCCAGAAGACGGCGCCGGACAGCATCACCAGGCCCGCCAAGCAGTCGATGGCCAAGCAGGTGCAGGCCATGCTGACGCTGCAGGAACGTGGCGCCGCGACGCTCGACTACGGCAACAACATCCGCCAGATGGCGCTGGAAATGGGCGTCGAAAACGCGTTCGATTTCCCGGGCTTCGTGCCGGCGTATATCCGTCCGCTGTTCTGCGAAGGCAAGGGCCCGTTCCGTTGGGTTGCGCTGTCGGGCGATCCTGAGGATATCTACAAGACCGATGCGAAGGTCAAGGAGCTGATTCCCGACGACGCACACCTGCACAACTGGCTCGACATGGCGCGCGAACGGATTGCGTTCCAGGGTCTGCCGGCGCGGATCTGCTGGGTGGGTGTGAAGGATCGGTATCGCCTCGGCCAGGCGTTCAACGAGATGGTCAGGAATGGCGAATTGAAGGCGCCGGTCGTGATTGGGCGCGATCACCTCGATACGGGTTCGGTGGCGAGCCCGAACCGCGAAACCGAATCGATGAAGGATGGCTCTGACGCCGTCAGCGACTGGCCGTTGCTCAACGCGCTGCTTAACACAGCGGGCGGCGCGACGTGGGTATCGCTGCATCACGGCGGCGGGGTGGGCATGGGCTTTAGCCAGCACTCCGGCGTGGTGATTGTCGCGGACGGTACGGATGCCGCCCGCGAGCGTCTCGGCCGCGTGCTGTTCAACGATCCGGCCACGGGCGTGATGCGTCACGCGGACGCCGGCTATGAACTCGCGCAGGAAGCGGCCCGTGAGGTGGGGCTTAATCTGCCGATGCTGGGCCGTTGATCGTGACGCCGGATAGCGGCACGACATTGATCCGCGGTGCCGATCTCGTGGCGACGCCGTGGAAGAACGGCGGCGGCGTCACGCGCGAGGTGGCGGCTTTTCCTCAAGGCGCGAAGCTCGATGGTTTCGTGTGGCGTGTGAGCATTGCAGACGTCGCGCAGCCGGGGCCGTTCTCGCGCTTTGACGGGATCGACCGGACGCTGGTGTTGCTGTCGGGCGCGGGTATGCTGCTTGATGAAGCGAACGGTCCGACACATGCTCTCAAGCAACCGCTAGAGATGGCGCGCTTCGCAGGTGAGACCGCGATCGACGCGCGGCTAGTCGATGGCGCGACGCGCGATTTCAACCTGATGGTGCGGCGGGGTGCGGCGACGGGCGAGGCCGAGGTATGGCAAGTCCAGACCGAGGGCGCCGCGGGTGCTATGGGTTCTGCGTCAATACGTCATTTGTCGGCCGATGCCGTACTGCTGTTTTGCGCGGCCGGTTCGATTGACGTGACACTCGGCGATGCCACTCCAGTGACCCTCGCAATAGACGACACGCTGCATATCCAGTCGCCCGATGGCCTGGCGTGCAAGGTGAGCGGCGAAGGCGCACTGCTCGCCATCCGCTTGCATTACGCGTGAGCTGAAACCGATCGGCCCTCGCATCCACAGACCGCAACAAGCTGCAACGAGCACGCGATGAAGCAAACCGTCTGGCATCACCTGAAGCTTTGCCCGCAGGGCGATCCGCGCAACACGCTGGACGATGCCGCGATCGCCGTGCGCGACGGCTACATCGTCTGGCTCGGTGCAGCCAGCGAACTGCCGCCCGACTATGCCGCATGGCCGCGCGAAGACCTCGGTGGTGCATGGGTCACACCTGGCCTCGTCGATTGTCATACTCATCTCGTGTACGGCGGCCAGCGCGCCGACGAGTTTGCCCAGCGCCTCGCCGGTGTCAGTTACGAAGAGATTGCGCGCCAGGGCGGCGGCATTGTCTCGACGGTACGCGCGACCCGCGCCGCCGACGAAGAGAGCTTGTTGCGCCAGTCGGCTGCTCGCCTCGAACCGCTGCTTGCCGAAGGCGTGACTGCCATCGAAATCAAATCCGGTTATGGGCTCGACCTCGCCAGCGAGCGCAAGATGCTGCGCGTCGCGCGCCGTCTCGGCGAACAGTATCCGGTGTCGGTTTATACGACGTTTCTCGGTGCGCACGCGTTGCCGCCTGAGTTTGCCGGTCGTGCCGACGACTACATCAGCGAAGTCTGCGAGCGCATGCTGCCCACGCTGGCCGACGAAGGTCTCGTGGATGCAGTCGATGTTTTCTGCGAGCGCATCGGCTTTTCGCTCGCACAAAGCGAGCGCGTCTTCGCCGCGGCCGAGCGCTACAAGCTGCCGGTGAAGATGCATGCCGAGCAGTTGTCCAACTGCGGCGGTACGGCGCTTGCCGCGCGTCATCATGCGTTGTCCGCGGATCATCTCGAGTTTCTCGACGAAGCCGGCGTGGCCGCCATGAAGGAGAGCGGCACGGTCGCCGTGCTGCTGCCCGGTGCGTACTACTTCATCCGCGAGACGCAGTTGCCGCCGCTCGATCTGCTGCGCCGCTACGAAGTGCCCATCGCCATTTCCACCGACAGCAACCCCGGCACGTCGCCCACCACCTCGCTCCTGTTGATGATGAACATGGCGACCACGCTGTTTCGCATGACCGTCCCCGAGGTGCTGCAAGGCGTCACGCAGCATGCGGCGCGCGCGCTGGGTCAGGTGGGTCGTCATGGTTCGCTGGCAGTGGGCCGCGCGGCGGATTTCGCGGTCTGGCAGGTCGAGACGCTGGCCGAACTGGCTTACTGGATCGGTCGTCCGCTCTGCGCGCGCGTGGTACGCGCGGGCGAGACGGTCTATACGCGGCGCGACTCCGCCAGTTGATTGAATCCATCAAGGTCCGAAGATGACTGAACCCACTCGAACGTCGCCCCACGCATTGTTTGCAGACCACGCGTATCTGCCCGATGGCTGGCGCCGCAACGTGCTGCTGACGTGGGATGCCACTGGCACGCTGACGCACGTGAGCCCGGATACGTCCGCGCCGCCGGTGGGCGTGAGCCGCGCAGCGGGCCCCATCCTGCCCGGCATGCCGAACCTGCATTCGCACGCCTTCCAGCGCGCGATGGCGGGTCTGACCGAATATCGTGCGAACGCCACGGACAACTTCTGGAGCTGGCGCGACCTGATGTACCGCTTTGCCGCGAAGATCACGCCGCAAGGACTCGCCGCTGTCGCGCAGTGGCTCTACATCGAGATGCTGAAGGCGGGCTATACGTCGGTGTGCGAGTTTCACTACGTGCATCACACGCCGGACGGCAGCCGTTACGTCAACACGGCCGAACTGGCCGAACGCGTCGTGGATGCGGCCCAGACGAGCGGCATCGGCATGACGATGCTGCCGGTGCTCTACCAGTACGGCGGCTTCGGCGCGCGCGCGCCGCGGGCCGATCAGCAGCGCTTCATCAATACGCCTGAAAGCCTGCTCGATCTGCTCGGCAAACTGCGTGACGCACGCCCCGAAAGCTCGGCCCTGCGCTACGGTGTGGCGCCGCATTCGTTACGTGCGGTCTCGGAACAATCGCTGCGCACGCTGCTCGACGGGCTCGATACGGACCTGCCGGGTGCACCGGTGCACATTCATATCGCCGAACAGACCGCGGAAGTCGATGCCTGTCTCGAGACCGAAGGCGCCCGCCCGGTGCAGTGGTTGCTCGAGCGATTCCATGTCGATTCGCGCTGGTGTCTCGTGCATGCGACCCACGTCGATGCCAACGAAACGCTCGCGCTTGCCAGGAGCGGCGCGGTGGCGGGGCTGTGCCTGACGACCGAAGCCAACCTCGGCGACGGTATTTTTCCGGCGCACACCTATCTCGACGCGCAGGGACGTTTTGGTATCGGATCGGATAGCCATATCGGCGTCGACTGGCGTGCCGAACTGCGGCTGCTGGAGTACGGTCAGCGCCTCTCGCGCCGTCAGCGCAACGTGCTCGCCTCGACTGACGCGCCGTTTGTCGCCGACCGCCTGTTCGCCGCCGCGCTCGACGGCGGTGCGCACGCCACCGGTCGTGCCGTGGGCGCGTTGAGGGTAGGGCAGCGGGCCGACTGGCTGGTGCTCGACGCTGATCATTCCGGCATTGCCGAACACACGTCGCAAGCATGGCTCTCGGGCGTGGTTTTCTGCGAGCATGGCGAGACGCCGATTCGCGATGTCTATACCGGCGGCGAAAAGGTTGTCGAGAATCGCAGACATCGCGATGAAGAACGTGCGTACGCGCAATATCGGATCGCGCTCGCCGAGCTGCTCAGGTGATGCCGGTTTGAAACAACGTCAACGGGCGACTCGGGTAAGCTGTCAGATGACGCCCCGATCCCACTGATTCTGGACTGACATGACTGCTTCGAACACTCCACCGGTTTTTTCGCTGCACGAGGGAAGTGCGCCCCTGCTGATTTCGATTCCCCACGTGGGCACGAACATTCCCGCCGACATTGCCGCGACGATGACACCCATCGCCCAGCGCACCGAAGATTGCGACTGGCATCTCGACCGCCTGTACGCGTTTGCGCGCGAACTCGGCGCCTCGTTTCTGATGCCGAGCAACGCGCGCTACGTGATCGACCTGAACCGTCCGCCCGACGGTGCGAATCTCTATCCGGGTCAGGACACGACAGGCCTTCTGCCTGTCGACACGTTCGACAAGGAGCCCCTGTATCTCGACGGACATTTGCCCGACGATGCCGAGGTCGCACGCCGCCGCGAACTCTACTGGAAGCCGTATCACGAGGCGCTGTCAGCGCATCTGGCGGCGTTGAAGGCAAAGCACGGCAAGGTACTGCTATGGGAGGCGCACTCGATCCGCTCGCACGTACCGCGTTTCTTCCCGGGGCGGCTGACGGACTTCAACTTCGGCACCTCAAACGGCGCGAGCGCCGTGGCGGGACTGGCTGAAGCGCTGGTGGAGGTGGTCGAACGCCACGGCGGCTACTCGGCAGTTGCGAATGGCCGCTTCAAGGGTGGCTATATCACACGCCAGTACGGTCAGCCGTCCGAGGGCATTCATGCGGTGCAGCTCGAACTCACGCAGATTACGTACATGGAAGAGCAGATGCCGTACGCGTATGACGAAACGCTCGCCGCGCAGGTCGAACCGCTTCTGAAGACGCTGGTGCAAACGGCGCTCGAGCGCGTCGCCGCCGCGTAAGAACGGCGCGTCGATCGGTACAAACTGCTTTTCCGGTCGTACGTGCCAGACGCCGAAACGCTTGAAACACCGCTGAATGCAACGGTCCCCGCCTGTCTGTCACGACGGGCGGGGACCGTTTTGCCTTGTAGCGGGGCTAGCCGCCGGCATCAATGGCAGTGTCTCTCCCAGTGTCCATGGACGTGGACCTTATGACACACGCGATGGTGGTCGTCGGCGTGCGCGGGCGCAATGGCGCCGAGAGTAACGAGTGCTGTGCTCAAGGCAAGTATGATCTTCTTCATCGAATTACCCTTCTCAGGTGGGGGAACGGAAACCTGATATCAGCACAATACGTGCCGCATACGTCTGACCAATCCCGCGCGAGATGCTATCCCGTCTGCGGAACGCACCCGCTCAGGGCATGTCAACAGAAAGGACGTATGCGCGAGGGCGTATCCACGCCCCCCCTGTTCCGGTCGTCAGATACGCCACGCCGCACCCTTACGGGACATACCGGTTGCGTGCCGCACGGCGAAGCGACTACCCTTTGACAAAAACGGCGCGCGCGGGCTGAAGCCCGCCGGCGCGTCGTACACTAATCGGGCGAGAAAAGATGGAAGACCCAGCAATGGAAGATTCCGACGAGTTCCTGCTTTCGATCTGGCGAGCAAATCTGGTGGTGCTGACCCAGGAGGTCGGCGCGGCAACCCGCCTCGCGCGGATGATGACGTTCTCCGCAAGCTATCTGAAACTGATGTTGTCCGGCCAACGCGAATTCAGCGAGGAGTTCGTGCGCGGTGTCGAGGCGGTGACGGGCTTGCCCGCCGGCTGGATGAACACGCCGCATGAGGCGGGCGAGATTCCCGCGAACGCCCGCGAAGCGATCGACAACGAGATGCCGCTGGCGCGCTTTCGCGGCACGGCGCATCCGGTGCGCAAGAAAACGGTGCTGCGTCCGCCCGAGCCGATCTTCGGTCAACCGGCGCCCGCGCGGCGCGCGGAGGAGGAGATGTTCGACGCCGAGGCGCACCGGCGTCACGTGCTGTTTCGCAAGGTGCGCGATCTGGCGGTGCAGGACGTGCGCCGCTTCGAGCGGCATCTGGCGAGTCCGCCTGTCGAACTGGCCGCGTTGCGCGCCAAGGTGGAGGACGTGATCGCCGCCACCGAACTGGAGGACACCGATCACGCCGATCTGACGGGCCGGCTCGAGCAGATCGAAAAGCATCGCAATCTGCTGATGCGGCATGTGGAGAAACTTCAGGCGCTGCTTGTCAGGCTAGGTGAAAGCGAGTGAGGCGGGCGCGTAGCTGACGGGCTCGCCTGAACCGCTCACTTGCGCGTGCGATGCCGTTCAATCGCCAGCCGGCAGATTCTGTCGCAGAGTTCGCCGAACGCGATGCCGCGTGCCTGCGCCGATTGGGGCAGCAGGCTGGTCGCCGTCATGCCGGGCAGCGTGTTGACTTCGAGGCACCACAGCACGCCGTGGCTATCGAGCCGGAAGTCGGAGCGGCTGTAGCCGTCCAGCTTCAACGTACGATGCGCGAGCAGCGCCAGGGCGCGAGCGTTTTCGGCGATATCTTCCGGCAAGTCGGCCGGAAAGATTTCGCGCACGGCGCCGGGCTGGTATTTGGCCTTGTAATCGAACACCGCATCTGGGTCGATGACGATTTCTCCGACCGTCAACGCTTCGTCGCCGAGTATGCCCACCGTGATTTCGCGGCCCGCGACGAACTGCTCCAGCATGACTTCGCTGTCGTACGCAGCGGCCAGCGCGATGGCCGGCTCGAATTGTTCCGCGGAGCGCACGACCGACAGACCGACGGTCGATCCTTGGCTGTTCGGCTTCACGACGAGCGGGTAACCCAGTTCCGCGCCGGCGGTGGCGGCGTCGACCGGCGCCATCAGCCAGCGAGGGGTGGGAATGCCCGCGCTCACGAAGAGCCGCTTGGCCATGTCCTTGTCCATTGCGAGCGCGCTGCCCAGATGCCCGCTGCCGGTGTACGGCAACTCCGCGAGATCGAGCATGGCCTGCATGGTGCCGTCCTCGCCGCTGCCGCCGTGCAAGGCGACGAACACCACGTCGACGCCGGCGAGCGTCGCCGCCTGCAGCGCGCTCGTTTGCCCGGCGCGCATCAGCGCCAGTTCCTCGCAGGCGGGCGGTGCTTCGTTGACGCGTGAGTTGAGAAAACGCACTTCGTCTTCGCCGGTCAGCAGGCCGCGCGACGTGTCGATGGCCAGTACCTCGTGTCCCGATTCGCGCAACGCGCGCACGATCTGTGCGCCGCTGGCGATCGACACTTCTCGTTCCTCGCTGGTGCCGCCGAACAGCACGGCAATCTTGAGCGGGTTGGTTTGCATAGCGACGGGCCTTCAGTTCGTGGGTGTTTTGCGCGGTGCGCGAGAGGGGATTCTGTTGCGCCATAATCGGTAAGCGCACGGCGCAACATTTTACAGAGGTCCGGGCCGCCGATGCACCTGCTTACAGCCTGAGTTCAGTCAGAATCTGTTCAGCGAGGAAGTCACATGGAGGACGGTTGGAGCGGGCGCTGCGTGCCAGCACGATTTCCAGTTCTGGCAGAGCAGGCAGGCCGTGTGGGCGCCCGAGTTGCACGAAGTGGCCAGGCACCGCGCAGCGCGCAAGCGGCGCGATTGCGAGCCCCGCTTCGACCATGCTGAAGAGACCCATCAGACTCGGGCTCTCATACGAGGTGCGATAGGCGATCTTTGCACGCTCGAGCGCGTGGATCGCGTTCGCCCGCGCGACACTGCCCGCACCGAACAGCGCAACCGGCAATGGCCGCTCTTTCCAGATCTCGCGTCCGCTGGTTGACGCGCCTGCCCACGTCATCGGTTCGAAGCGGATGAACTCGCCGTTCAGATTCTTCAGGCGCGTCACGCAGGCGAGGTCGACCTTGTTGTCCTTGACGAGTGGCGCGAGCGCATGACTCGGCAGACCGATCACCTGAATCTCGACCTTCGGGTAGCTCGCCGAAAACTTGCGCAGCACCGCAGGCAGCAACGATGCCGCGTAGTCGTCCGGCACGCCGATCGCGACACGGCCCTTTACCTCCGGATGCACCATCGACGCCCACGCTTCGTCACGCAGGGCCAGCATCCGGCGGGCGTAGGCGAGCAGCACCTGACCGTCGGCAGTCGGCGTGACGCTGCGCGCTCCACGTACGAACAACGGCTTGCCGAGCGCGTTCTCCAGCGTGCGAATCTGCATGCTGAGCGCGGACTGCGAGCGATGCACGAGCGCGGCGCCGCGCACGAAGCTGCCGGCATCGGCGATGGCGACTACCATCGCGAGCACGTCGAGATCCAGGGCTTTCATAGGTATCAGAAAAGCTGATCGAAAGGTTCAATATAACGCGTTTGTCTGAACACAGGGTGACCGGCATACTGCGGCTGGTCACGGGCGACGGGCGAGGTTCGCTTGCTCCTGCGACCTTTCTGAAGCTATGCAACACTGCACTGAAACCGGAGACCACCACGATGCCGATGACCTACGATGACTTCAAGCAACTGGGCATGCGCCTCGACATGTCGCGCGGCAAGCCCGCGCCCGAGCAGCTCGAGCTTTCGCGTGCCTTGCTGGAGGAGGCGGGCACGACGGGCTTTCTGTCGCGCGACGGCATCGACTGCCGCAACTACGGACATCTGCTCGGCCTGCCGGAAGCCCGCGAGTTGGGGGCGGCGTTGCTCGAGGTGCCGGCGGCGCAGGTGGTGGCGGGCGGCAATTCGAGCCTCGAGTTGATGCACGATGTGCTGGCGTTTGCGATGCTGTTCGGTGTGCCGGGCGGCGAGCCCTGGCGCAAGCAAGGCGATATTGCCGTGCTATGTCCGGTGCCCGGTTATGACCGGCACTTTGCGATCTGCGAGGCGCTCGGCATCCGCATGATCAACGTGCCGATGAACGACGACGGCCCGGATATGGATTTCGTCGAAGCCCAGGTGGCGAGCGACGCATCCATCAAGGCCATCTGGTGCGTGCCGCTCTATAGCAACCCGAGCGGCGCGATCTACTCGGACAATGTGGTGCGGCGTCTCGCAGCCATGCCGGCTGCCGCGCCGGATTTCCGCTTGTTGTGGGACGACGCTTACCGCTTCCATCATCTGACTGATCGGAAGCACAGCACCCTCAACGTGCTCGACGCCTGCGCGGCAGCCGGACACGAGGATCGCGCGCTGATATTCGCGTCGCTTTCGAAAGTGACGTTCGGCGGCGGGGCGATGGCGTTTTTTGCCGCATCGAAGCGCAATGTGGACTGGTGGCAGCAGCGCGTATCGGTACGAACGATCGGCCCGGACAAGCTGAACCAGTTGCGCCATGTGCGTTTCCTGCGCGACCGCGCTGGTCTCGAGCGGCTGATGGAGCGTCACCGCGCGCTGGTGGAGCCGAAATTCGCGGCGATCGCGGCGGCGTTCGACGAGCATCTCGGCGGCCTGGAGAATGTGAGGTGGAATGCGCCGGCGGGCGGCTACTTCATCAGCCTCTACACGCCGCCCGGGTTC
The DNA here is from genome assembly GCF_050436645.1 of Paraburkholderia sp. GAS33. Taxonomy (NCBI): domain Bacteria; kingdom Pseudomonadati; phylum Pseudomonadota; class Betaproteobacteria; order Burkholderiales; family Burkholderiaceae; genus Paraburkholderia; species Paraburkholderia sp. GAS33. The sequence continues at coordinate 366,700 of NZ_JBNDMP010000004.1, read as the reverse complement.
GCGAAGCGCACCGTGGCGCTTGCCGCGGAGGCCGGCCTCGTGTTGACGCCGGCGGGCGCCGCTTATCCGTATGGACGGGATCCGGACGACCGGCATCTGCGGATCGCGCCCACCTTCCCGTCACTCGATGAAGTACGGCTGGCGGCGGTGGGGATTGCGCTGTCGCTGCGGCGGGCGCTGGAAGAGCGCTGACGGCGGGGCGTTCGGCCCACGCTTTTTGCGGCCGTCACGCTTTTGTTGTAAAAGGGAGCGCATGACTGATCGCTCCCGACTGATTCCCCTTATCGTCGCCTGTCCGCTGTTCCTGCAAAACCTCGACACGTCGATCATGGCGACGGCGTTGCCGTCGATCGCCCGCTCGCTGCAGGTTCAGACGCTGCATCTGAACCTCGCGATCACCTCCTATCTGCTAAGCCTTGCGGTGTTTCTACCGGCGAGCGGCTGGCTCGCGGACCGCTTCGGCGCGCGCCGCGTGTTCTGCTCCGCCATCGCGCTGTTCTCGCTCGGCTCGGCCTTATGCGGGCTGGCGCAATCGATGCCGCAACTGGTTCTGTTCCGCGTCCTGCAGGGCATGGGCGGGGCGATGATGGTGCCGGTCGGGCGGCTGATCCTGTTACGCAGCATCCCTCCCGCGCGGATGGTCGCGGCCATGGTGTGGTTCACCGTGCCCGGCGCGATCGGGCGGCTCGCCGGACCGCTGCTCGGCGGCCTGGTGGTCACGATTACCTCATGGCGCTGGATCTTTCTGCTCAACATCCCGTTCGGCGTGCTGGGCGTGCTGATGGCGATGAGCTTCATCGACGATACCCACGAACCCGTTTTTCAGCGCTTCGATCTCGCCGGTTTCATTCTGCTTTCGAGCGGGCTGGTCGGCCTGGTCGGCGGTCTCGATACGGCCGGCCGTGGACTGGTGCCGCAGGAAGTCACCTTTGCGCTCGCAGGGCTCGGTGCGCTGTCGATCCTCGCGTACTGGGCCTATAGCCGCCGCCACGATGACGCGATCATCGATCCCAACCTGCTGCGTTATAAGGCGTACCGGACCGCGGTGGTCGGTGGTATGCCGTTGCGTGTCGCGATCGGCGCCTCGCCGTTTCTGATGCCGTTGATGTTGCAGCTCGGCTTCGGCTTGTCGCCGCTGCAGTCCGGCTCGCTTAGCGTGGCGACGGCGGTCGGTTCGCTCAGCGTGCGCGCGGTGATGCAGCAGGCTATCCGGCGGATCGGCTTTCGCACGCTGCTGATCGGCGCGACTTCGCTCACTGGATGCTTCTATGCCTGCTATGGACTGTTCCGGCCGAGCACGCCGCATCTGCTGATCTTTGTCGTGCTGCTGTTCGGCGGCTTGTTCAACTCGCTCGGCATGGTGACGCTCAACACGCTCGGCTACTCGGATATGCCCAAGCCGATGATGAGCCGGGCAACGGCTCTCTCGAGCATGGCGCAACAACTTTCGATCAGTATCGGGGTGGCGTTTGCGGCCTCGCTGCTGGCGTTGACGGCGCATCTGCACGGCGGCAGTGCCGCGCATCTGATGGCGCGCGACTTTTCGCCCGCGTTCGTGGTGATCGGCGTGTTGACGTTGAGTTCGTTGTTCTTCTTTACCAGGCTCTCCCACGACGAAGGGGCGGAGCTACGGTAGCGCCAAGTGAACCTCCGATGTGCTACAAACACACTACCGATCGGGACGAGGTGCCATCTTGGGGCAAATTGCCGTAACGCTGCGACTGTCGCTTGTATCAGTGAGGGCGTGTAAAGCATGACGCGCCCTACACGGCGCGGGTGCGCCGCCATGGCATGCCTGCTGACAGGCACCGCACTCAGCGCGTCCGCCGCGTGGGCCGACGGTCGCGCGGCGAGCGACGACCTCGCGCCCTTCACCGTCGAGAGCGACGTCCATTACTTTGTGATCCAGAAAGACGGCTCGGTCGAAGAGCGCGACGACACGATCATGCGCGCCAATACAACGAGCGGCGTCGACGACATCGCGCAACGCTATGTCTGGTTCAACAAGGATATCGAGCAGGTGCAACTGCTCGCCGCCGAGACCATCGACCCGGACGGCACCGTACGCAAGGTCGGACCGGATGGCATCCGCGATGTGCAGGAGCCGCGCTCCGCCGGCGCGCCGACCTTCGAGGACGGCGTATTGCGTACCGTGATTTTTCCTGGCGTGGAGCCGGGCTCGCGTGTGCACCTGGCGTTTCGCAAGACACGCAGCAAGGCGCTGCAAGCCGGCACGTTCGCCTACCTCGTCGAACCGACGCGCGATCCGGTCGAGCAGCAGCGCCTCATCTTCGACCTGCCCGCCGACGTGCCGCTATACGCGGACACGCGCGGTTACGTGGAAGTGCCTCCGGTTACGCAGAACGGCCGCACGCGCTACGAGTTCGACTACAAACATGGGCCGTATGCCCCCATCGAATCCGGCGCGGTCGGTTACGAAACGTGGGGTGACCGGCTGATGGTATCGACGGTGCCCGACTATGCCACCTTCGCGGCACGCTACAGGGCGCCGGCCGTCGACGCCACCATGAGCGATCCGGCGATTGTCCAGCTCGCGCAATCGCTGACGGCGGCAAGCGCCGATCCACGTGAAAAGGCGCGCATCCTGTACGACTGGGTGCGCATGAACGTGCGCTACGTGGCGCTCTTTCTCGGCGAGACTGCCGCGGTGCCGCACAAGGCGATCGATATCCTGCGCAATCGCTATGGCGACTGCAAGGATCACGTCGCGCTGTACAGCGCCTTGCTGGCGGCGGTCGGCATTCGCAGCGAAGCCGTGCTGCTCAACCTCGGCCCGTACTACACGTTGCCGGATGTACCCGGCTATGGAGACAGCGCGATCAATCATGCGATCGTCTGGATTCCACAACTCGGCCTCTATGCCGATACAACCGCTGGCGGCATCGCCTTCGGCTATCTGCCGCTGGTCGTGATGGACCGGCCGGCCCTGCTGGTCGACGATGGCGTGATGTCGCGCACGCCACCCGTGCAGCCGCGGGGCCGTGCCGTGCGCTTGCAGATCGATGTGAACGAGAGTGGGGCGGCGTCGTACGCGTACCGCGTGGAAGACTCGGGCGCGACGGCCGAGCTCGAACGCAACATGTTCCGGCGCGCCACTCATCAGCGGGCGCAGCAGATTGCCGCGGGCCGGCTGTTGCAGACAAACCTGCACGGTACGGCAAAGCTCAGCACGAGCGACGTCGCGACGACCGAGGGACCATTCACGACCACCATGCAAGGCACGCTCGAGCACTTCACCTGGACTGATGGCACGACCGCGCTGCCTGCGCTGTCGAGTCTTTCGGGCGGCATTGCCAGCCAGGTGCAGTCGTGGCTCGCCGAGCCGCAACGCACGCAGCCGTGGGTCTGTGTTGGGGGCGACTTCGACGAGACCGCGCAGATCACGTTGCCCGCAACGGTTCGCGTAACCGATCTGCCGGTGGATGCTAACGTGCAGGACAGTTACTTCGATTACACGTCGCACTACGTCTTCGATCCAGGCACGCGGGTGCTGCAGATCACCCGCCACCTGCATACGAAGTTCGTGCATCAGGTGTGCTCGGCCGATGCCTTCAACGAAGCGCAGGCCTCGCTCGTCAGGATCGAGCGCGATGCGTCGTCGCAAGTGGTTGTGCGTGCAACGCCACCGGATTATCGTTTCGCGCAGCCCGGCCGTATCGATGGCGCAAACGCCAATCGGTACAGCCGCACGCCTGCGCCGAACAACGTGTCAAACACGCGTCCTTCGTAGCGTGCGGCGCCGGTGGCGCGAGCGCCTGGCCGCTCAACCCCTCAACCCCTCAACCCCTCAACCCCTCAACCCCTCAACCCCTCAACCCCTCAACCCCTCAACCCCTCAACCCCTCAACCCCTCAATCGCCGCTCAGCTCAATTGCCGCCGCCCTTGGTGACGATCGGCACCCATGCGCCGTTCTTGACCTGATACAGCGTCGAGCCGGCGTTCTTCAGCGAGCCGTTGGCTTCGAAGGCAATCGGACCGGTCACACCGTCGAAGCTGATCGCCTTCAGCACTGGGCGATACACCGCCGGCGAGCTCGATTTGGCCTGCTGCATGGCCTTGATTGCCGCCCATGCCGCGTCGTAACCGAACGGCGCATACGACAGGATGTCGACGCTAAAGCGCTTCTTGAACTTGGCCGAGAAGTCCTTGCCGCCTGGCAACTGTGAGAGCGGCCGGCCATATTCCCACGCCATCGCGCCTTCGGCCGCGTCGCCTGCGAGCTTGATGAAATCCTCATCCATCACGCCGCCGCCGCCAACCAGTTGCGCGGTGAGGCCGAGCTGCTTCATCCGTTTGGCGACGCCTGCCGCCTGCGTATCGAGACCGCCGAAGAAGATCAGGTCCGCATTGGTGGCTTTGATCGCAGTGAGCTGCGTGCTGAAGTCGACCGCCTGGTTGTTGGTGTATTCGTGCGCGACGATATTGCCGCCGTGTGCCTTCACGGCCTTCTCGAACTCATCCGCCTCACCCTGGCCGAACGCGGTGCGATCGTCGAGGATCGCGATGCGCTTGGCCTTGGTCACCTCGACTGCATAGACGCCCGCGTTGCCCGCGTTCTGCGCATCCGTGGAGATCACCATGAAGGCGTTAGCAAAGCCGCGGCCAGTGATGATCGGGTTGGTGGCCGCCGGGTCGATGACCGGAATGCCGGCCGTTTCATAGAGCTGCGAGGCGGGAATCGTCGTTCCGGAGTTGAAGTGGCCCACCACCACCGACACGCCTGCGTCCACCAGCTTCTGCGCCGCCTGCACGCCGACGCGCGGGTCGGCCTGATCGTCCTCGGAGACGAGCTGGAAGTCGGCGACCTGGTTGCCGATCTTGATCTTCTGGGCGTTGGCTTCCTCGATGGCGAGCCGCACGCCGTTTTCGAGGTCTTTGCCGTAGCCGGCATTCACGCCCGTCAGCGGGGCTGCGAAGCCGATCTTGACCGGCAGGTCGTCCGCGAAGCCGGACAGCGGCGCGACTGCGAGGAGCGCGCCCAGCATCACAACGAGGGGTTTCAGCGTTTTGCGAAGACTCATGGTCTCTCCTTCCATCGACAGGTTCACGGTATGAAAATCGGGCAAGGTGCAGCCGGCCAGAAACGGCCGGGTATGGCTGTCACGCTGAAGCAATGCGCCGCGCGCAGCAAACTTGCGGACGCGGGCGGTCAAACGGTGCGATGAAACTCGCGTGGTTCGATGCGTGCGGCGTGGTCTCCTTCAAGGGGTCCGAAGTATTTCAGGGTAGGGATGATCCTACGCCAGAAACAATGATGGAAAACACGGTGACACCGGCATTGCGGGCAAGCCCTGGTGAGCGTCCCGGAAGGCAGCGTGACTACGCGCGACCGACCCCGAACGCTTGCAGCCGGACGTGCATCGTGTCTCCATCAGCTTGGCGCGAATATAGAAAGCCAATTTGCAGTCGTCTTGGCAGTTCGCAGCGCCTGGAATGAGCATTTCAGCACAGGCCCCGGACGGGGCGGGCGGCGGGCAGGTCTTAAGCGTTTGATGCGTGCGGATGCCGGCACACGTGAGGCGGGCGGCGCGGCTGCGCCGGCCCGGTGGGAAGGGGCTTGTTGTTACTGCTCGCCCTGCAGGCGCAGCACTTCTTCGCGCAGGCGCATCAACGGTTCTTTGGTGTCGTCGTCGGCCCAGGTTTCGAGATCGTCGATGGCGCGCTGGCAGCCGTCGAGGATCAGATCGAGGTCGATCGGCACGCCGTTGTTGAGCGCGAACTGGATCGTCTCCGCAAACTGCTGGCACTCGTCTTCGCCGTACGAGATATCGAGGTTGTCGGCGATCACTTCGGCGATGTTGCTGCGCGCCTTGTCGTCGGGCGCGACCAGATCGATGATGCCGCGTGCCACCGCCGGCGAATAGTAGAGCGCGATATCGAGCCACTGCGTCGGATCGAAATCGGCCTCGTCGAACTGCTTCTCGAAGTACTCGATCGCTTCCTGTTCGTGCGCTTCGTCGGCGTCGACGCTAATGCACAATTCCTCGAAATATTCTTCCCGCTCGCTGCGGATATGACCGTCCATCTGTGCCTCGCTTGCCTGTAGCGGGTGCTTGAAAAGAGTTGCGTGCACCACGCGGCACGCATTATAGGACGAGCGGCTGACAATGCCGGGTCAGCAGTCGTTGCGCGAAACCTTGAGGCACGGCGGGTTCGTCGCGCGGGTTACACCGTTTCGACCGTCCAGGCATCGAACCACTCGTGTGGTTGCGCGATTTCATTTTGCGCGGCGACCAGTTCCAGTTCGTAGCGGCCTGCCTGCCAGGTGGCCTTGACGACCGCATTCACGGCGGCGAGCGTATGTTCGAAGGCCACCCGCAGCGGGTCGCCGAGCAGCGTGCGGGCGACGAACACCGCGCTCGTCAGGTCGCCCACACCGACAGGCTGACGGGCAAACGGGTAGAGCGGCCGCTGCCCCATCCATGCCTCAGTGGGCGTGACCACCAGCATGTTGAAACGGTCGGCGGGGCTGTTGCGGTCGAGCAGGTGCTTGACCAGCACGAGCTTCGGGCCACGCTGGATGATCTCGCGGCACGCCTCGACTGCCTCTTCCATGGTCTCAATCTCCCGCCCCACGAGACGCTGCAATTCGCTGTGGTTCGGCGCCATGGCGTCGGCCACCTCGGGCATGGAGCGCACGAGGAATTCCTGAATCCCAGGCTCGACCTTGCAGCCGGTCGTGTTGCCCATCACCGGATCGCAGAAATACCAGGCGCGCGGATTGGCCGCCTTCACGGCCTTGACGATTTCGATCACCGCCTGGGCCTGATCGGGGGCGCCGAGAAAGCCGGATAGCACCGCGTCGCAGCGCGGTAGCACGCCAATCGCGCCGATGCCGTCGAGCAGATCCTGCATCTGCGAGCCGTCGATCGCGCTGCCGGTCCAGTGACCGTATTGCGTGTGATTCGAGAACTGCACGGTGTTGAGCGGCCAGACATTCACGCCGAGGCGGCGCATGGGAAATACCGCCGCGCTGTTGCCGGCGTGCCCAAAAACGACATGCGACTGGATGCTCAGGACGTTTTTCATGATGTGTCGAGTGGCGCACCGTGCGCCGATCAATCAACAATACATGAGTTTTCGCAGGGCCGGCATGATCCGTCCCCGTGGTGTTGCGTCAAGCCATCATTGGACGGGCGGGGAGCGGGTCAGGGCACCGCCAGTTCGCGGTACAGCGCCAGGTAGCGTTGCGCCGAGGCGCCCCAACCGAAGTCCTGGCGCATGGCGCGCCGCTGGGTCGCCCTCCACTCCGTGGAGCGCGCGTGCAGCGCAAAGGCGCGGCGGATCGCGGCGCCAAGCGCGTCCGGCTCGAAGCGTTCGAAGACGAAGCCGGTGGCGAGATCGTCGGCGAGATTTTCCAGCGATGCGTCGACCACCGTGTCGGCGAGGCCACCGACGCGATGCACGAGCGGCAGTGAGCCATAAGCGAGCGCATAGAGCTGCGTGAGGCCGCACGGCTCGAAGCGCGACGGCACGGCTACCACGTCGCTGCCGGCGATGATCGCGTGCGCGAGCGACTCGTCGAAGCCGAGTTCGACCGCCACCGAATCCGGATGGGAATGGGCCACGCGCTGCAGGCCTTTCTCGAGTGCGGCATCGCCGGTGCCGAATACGACCAGTTGTCCGCCTCGCCTGACGATCTCCGGCAGCGCGGCGAGCAGCAGATCGAGGCCCTTCTGTTCAGTCAGACGGCTCACCACGCCGAACAGCAGCGCTTCGCTTTTGCCGGCCAGACCGAAACGCTTTTGCAGCGCGGCCTTGCAGGCGTGCTTGCCCGACAGCAACGTCGAGGTGTAGTGCTCGGGGAGCAGGGTATCGGTCGCCGGGTTCCATACCGTGTAGTCGACGCCGTTGAGGATCCCGGACAGATCGTGCGAACGGTTGCGCAGCAGCCCGTCGAGACCGCCGCCCTGGGCGAGCGTCTGGATTTCGCGCGCGTAGGTGGGGCTCACGGTGGTGATGCGGTTGCTATAGAACAGGCCTGCTTTAAGAAACGACATCTGCCCGTAGAACTCGATGCCTTGCATATGGAAGAAGTCGGCCGGCAACCCCAGCTGGCCGAACAGATGAGCCGGAAATACGCCCTGATAGGCGAGGTTATGCACCGTGAATACGCTGCGTGCGAAAGCCCGGCCGTGTTGACGCTCGGCCGCTCGCAGGTAAGCGGGGGCGAGGCCCGCATGCCAGTCGTGTGCGTGGACGATCTGTGGCGCCCACTCCGGATCGAGATGCTGCGCCAGTTGCGCGGCGACCCAGCCGAGCAGTGCGAAGCGCTGGGCGTTGTCGCCGTACGGCACGTGTTCCGCGTCGAGATAGGGGTTGCCCGGACGGTTGTAGAGTGAGTCGGCGCGGATCACGTAGACCACGAGGCCGTTGGCCGGCAGCGTGCCCTGTTCCAGCGTCACGTTCGGCGAGTCGAACCGGCGGCCCAGTTGGGCCACCGGGCGCAGATCGGTGAGGCCCGCCACCACCGATGGAAAGCCCGGCAACAGCACCCTCGCATCGGCACCGAGCTCGATCAGCGCCGAGGGAAGGGCGCCCGCCACATCGGCAAGACCGCCTGTCTTCAGGAGGGGATACAGCTCGCTTGCGACGTGCAGGGCGCGAATCGTCATGGGCAGGTTTCCGGTTGTGGCGCGTGTTGGTTCGGGTTTGCAGGTTACCGGCCCGGCTGCGCGGTTCGACGACTGGGTCGCCCTCCGCGCAATCCTACTGCGCCGGCTTCTGGCCGCGTAGCGCATCCGGCGTCACGAGCACGATACCGGTTTCGGTGCGGTAGAAGCGCTCGGCGTCCTGCACCGGATCTTCACCGATCACCGTGCCGTCCGGAATCGTACAGCCGCGGTCGATCACCACGCGGCGCAACCGGCAACTGTTGCCAATCGTGACCTGCGGCAACAAGACTGCCTCATTGATGTTACAGAAAGAATTCACAACCACATTCGACGACAGCACCGAGCGCGAAATCTGCGAACCGGAGATGACGCAGCCGCCGCACACGACCAGGTTGGTGGCCGAGCCCTGCAGCCCGTTCATGTCGCGCACGAACTTGGCCGGCGGCAACTGCTGCTGTTGCGTCCAGATGGGCCAGTCGGGATCGTACAGGTCGAGCGTCGGGATCGTCGAGGCGAGGTCGAGATTGGCGGACCAATAAGCGTCGACCGTGCCGACATCGCGCCAGTACGGCTCGACGTTCGGATCCGAGGAGACGCACGACATGCTGAATGGATGGGCGATCGCATGCCCTTGCGTCACGACGCGCGGCAGGATGTCCTTGCCGAAGTCGTGGTCGGTGTCTTCGGTGGTGATGTTCTCGTCGAGCAGCGTGTACAGGTAGTCCGCGTTGAACACGTAGATGCCCATGCTGGCCAGTGCCATGTCGGGGCGCCCCGGCATCGCGGGAGGATCGGCAGGCTTTTCGACGAAGCCGGTCACGCGGCGGTTCTCATCCACGTGCATCACGCCGAAGGCCACCGCGTCCATGCGCGGCACCTCGATACAGCCCACCGTGCAGTCCGCGCCGCTCTCGACGTGGTCGCGGATCATGCGCGTGTAGTCCATCTTGTAGATGTGATCGCCGGCCAGCACGACGACGTATTTCGGCCGGATCGAACGGATGATGTCGAGGTTCTGGAACACGGCGTCCGCCGTGCCGCGGTACCAGTGACCACCTTCGACGCGTTGCTGCGCGGGCCACAGGTCGATGAACTCGTTGAACTCGCCGCGCAGGAAGCCCCAGCCGCGCTGCACATGCCGGATCAGCGAGTGCGCCTTGTACTGCGTGACGACCGCGATGCGGCGAATGCCCGAATTCAGGCAATTGGACAGCGCGAAGTCGATGATCCGGTACTTGCCGCCGAAGTGCACGGCCGGTTTGACGCGTTTGTTGGTGAGCGGCCCGAGCCGCGTGCCGCGTCCGCCTGCGAGGACGATGGCCAGGGTGGCGCGTTGCAGATCGTTGAGGCTTGCCGGAGTTTCCATTTTTTGTCTCCATGTTTCGGGCGGCGTTCGCGCTTTTGCGCTGACACCTGTCCCATGCAACGTGGTTGCTGATGTTGTACCCCGGTTGGATCTGCTGGTTTGTTTTTCTATTGATTCTGGTCCAGATATGCGCTGCTGTCGCCCTCCGATTGACAATTGTTTGCTATTTCTAGCACTGATCTACCGCCGGCGAATAGTCTGGATTATGTGGATGCCAAACTTATCGGTGTCCTGCGCAAGATCGCAGTCGAGGCTCGCGGCGTCCGTGCGGAACGGCGCATAGCGGTACGAATGGTGCGGCGCAATATGGGCGGCGCCGGGTTTCGGATGGCCGATGCAGGCGCCGGAGCAGGATTCGGATGGGGAACGTAGAATCGGCAACTCGATTGCAGGCCGCCAGGGGTTGAGCTGTGGGGGCGTTCGCGTCGAAGCTGATTTCGCTTAACCATTCTGCCGGAACCCATTGCGTATGAAAGTTAGTCGAACCTCTGTGCTCGCCCTGTTCAGCGCCTGTGTGCTGACGGTATGCGCCGCGTCCCACGTAGCGTGGGCCGAGGGCGATAGCGCCGCCAGCGGGCCTGCCACAGCAAGCGCTGCCGCGGGCAACGACGGTCCCGCCTACGGCCCCGAACTGCAGGGCTTCGACTATCCGGCGCCAGTCGAGCAATACGATTTCACTTCGCAAGGCGTTGCCTTGCATATGGCTTATATGGACATCAAGCCAGTGCATCCCAACGGCCGTACGGCGGTGTTGCTCCATGGCAAGAACTTTTGCGCGGCCACCTGGGAGCCGACCATCCAGCGTCTGAGCGATGCCGGCTACCGGGTGATTGCGCCGGACCAGATCGGCTTCTGCAAGTCCAGCAAGCCCGAGCACTATCAGTACAGTTTCCAGCAACTGGCGCGCAATACGCATGCGCTGCTCGACGCGCTCGGCGTGAGCCGCGTCACGATGATCGGCCATTCGACCGGCGGCATGCTCGCGATCCGCTATGCGCTGATGTATCCGCAAGAGACGCAGCAACTGGTGCTCGTCAATCCAATCGGCCTCGAGGACTGGAAAGCGAAAGGGGTGCCTTCGCTCTCCGTCGATCAATGGTACGAGCGTGAGCTGAAGACGACGGCCGACGGCATTCGCCGCTACGAACAGTCCACCTATTACGCCGGCCATTGGCGCGCCGACTACGAGCCGTGGGTGCAGATGCTGGCGGGCATGTACCGCGGGCCGGGCAAGCAGATCGTCGCGTGGAATTCAGCGCTGCTGTACGACATGATCTATACGCAGCCGGTGGTATATGAACTGGGCGAACTGCGGATGCCGACGTTGCTGATGATCGGCCAGAAGGACACGACGGCCATTGGCAAGGACGCTGCGTCGCCGGAGGTGCGGGCGCAGATCGGTCATTATCCGGAACTGGGCCGACTCGCGGCGCGGACGATTCCGCATGCCACGCTCGTCGAGTTCGCGGACCTGGGGCACGCGCCGCAGATGCAGGACCCGCAGGCGTTTCATAAGGCGCTGCTCGACGGGCTGGCGGCGGTACCGGCGAATCAGTAAGGGGGTGAGCCGACCGCGCGGCCTCTCTTTACTTACTGACCGCCGGCAATCTCATCGCGCACCTGCGCGGCGATCTCGAACGAGTGCAACCGCGCGGCGTGATCGTAAATCTGCGCGGTCAGGATCAACTCATCCGCGCCGGTTTGCTCGATCACCGACAGCAGGCCTTCGCGAACGGTATCCGGATCGCCGATCACCGAGCATGCGAGCGATTGCGCGACACTGTTCAGTTCCATCTCCGCCGCTTCGATCCGGTCCACCGGCGGTTGCAACTGCCCAGGCGTGCCGCGGCGCAGATTTACAAACTGCTGCTGCAGCGACGTGAACAGGCGATAGGCCGCTTCGTCGGTGTCGGCCGCGAACAGGTTCACGCCAACCATCGCATAGGGTTTGTCGAGCGCCGCCGAGGGACGGAACTGCGCGCGATACAAGCGCAGCGCGGTCAGCATATGGTCCGGCGCGAAGTGCGACGCGAACGCAAACGGCAGACCGAGCGCCGCGGCCAGTTGCGCGCTAAAAAGCGACGAACCGAGCAGCCACAGCGGCACATGCAGCCCCGCGCCTGGTACTGCTCGCACGCGCTGACCGGGCACCGGATCCGCGAAGTAGCGCTGCAGTTCGACCACATCGTCCGGGAACGTGTCGGCGCTACCGTGCAACTCGCGACGCAAGGCCCGCGAGGTGGTCTGATCGGTACCGGGCGCGCGGCCCAGACCCAGATCGATCCGCCCCGGGTAGAGCGATGCGAGTGTGCCGAACTGTTCGGCGATTACCAGCGGCGCATGGTTGGGCAGCATCACGCCGCCCGAGCCGACGCGTATCGTTTTGGTCCCACCAGCCACATGGCCGATCACTACCGACGTCGCGGCGCTGGCGATGCCGGTCATATTGTGATGCTCGGCGAGCCAGAAGCGCCGGTATCCCCATTGTTCCGTGTGCTGGGCGAGATCGAGCGTGTTGGCGAAGGCCTGCGCCGCGCTCGCGCCGGCGTTGATAGGAGAGAGGTCGAGGACCGAGAAAGGGATCATGGCAAGTTCGTCCGAAGCCGTGCGTCGCGCGGCTCGCGCGGAGCGATGTGCTCGCACGCCTGTAAGTCCGTCGACAGCAAAGGCAAAGATCGATTGTGCCAAAGCGCTTCGATTCCCGCTGACGCGGTGAACAAGTCCACACCGCCGACAGGGTGAGGGTGTCGTTGTGGTGAATCGTGCGGTGTCTGCGTGTGACGTCGCACAGATCGCAGGTCCGGCTGGGGCTAGCGTGAGATGGCTGCTGCACAGCAGATGCACGGCGCACCGTCGGTGCGCCGGACCACGCATCCGTGCTGCGCTGCGGCAGGCGGCGATCGTGATGCCAGCCGGTTCGTTGCGTCACGCGTAGGTCGGCTACGCAAAGTACCTCCGGACGCAGCGGACCGGCCGGGTCATCGGACCCTGGCCTGCCGTCGGTCGCATGCGCCACGCACCATTTGTTCAGACCAGTCGAATGAGGCAAGCCAGTGCAATTCGCCTCATTGAACAGATCAATATGTGAAAGGTCCACGCGTGTCCTCAGAATGCCGCGATTATTGTCAGTCAAATAACACAGCTTTATAAAACTGTAAAAGATCCCTGCTAGCCCAGTTAAAGGCGGTTTAGAGCGAACGGCGGTAATGAAGCAAGTTTTCACGGGGACTGCTACAATTTTTCCGACCATGAACGTGCAGGCGATTGCCTTTCAAAGGCCGGACACCGGGCTGTCAGCCTTGCTGGTCATGGTTTTGTACGCCCGTAGGTTTGATCTCTGCGGTCGCTGACAGAAGCGCAACCAGAGCGGTCGGTCATTATTGACCGATAGATCTCTGTCTATTCGCTTTCGATTATCTGTCATAAAGCCGATCAAGTATTACGGGAAATTACAGTAAAGCAATCGCACACGTTGCTTCGACAATGCGGCTCATTCCGATGCCAATTGTTCCGACGCAGGCAGAAGGAGTTCCGATCTTGCGAGCGAGCGTATCCATGCATCTTTTGTCGATTTGTCCTGCTATCGCCGGGTTGCGTGCCACCGGCAGCGGGAGAGGTGGCCAATGACGGTGCATTCGCTATCTGGTCTGGAGTGGCTGCTGGTTCTGACGTGCTGTGCCGCCACTGTGTATGCCGGTGTTGCCGCTGTCGCGATGCCGTTTTTTAGCAAGCGTGCTGCTGTGCGTCATGTAGGCTGGAGTTCCGTCAGCGTGCTCAAACCGCTGTGCGGGACCGAGCCGCGTCTGTACGAAAACCTGGTGACGTTTTGCGAGCAGGCGCATCCTTGCTTTCAGTTACTATGCGGGGTTTCGTCGCCGGTCGACCCGGCCATCGGCGTAGTGCGGCGGCTGCAGGCGGCGTATCCGCATTGCGACATCGAACTCGTGATCGATTCGCGCGTGCACGGCAGCAACCTGAAGGTCAGCAACCTCATCAACATGGCGCAGCGTGCGAGCCATGACATCATTGTGCTTGCCGATAGCGACATCGCCGTTGAACCGGACTACCTCGACACCGTCACCGCGCCGCTCGCCGACCCCGACACGGGCGTCGTCACCTGCCTGTACCGGGCGCAGAGCGTGGGTGGCTTCTGGCCGAGGGTGGGGGCGCTGTTCATCAACGAATGGTTTGCGCCGTCGGTGCGGGTCGCGCATGCGGGCGGCTCGCGCCGTTTCGGCTTCGGTGCGACGCTGGCGTTGCGACGCACGACGCTCGAGGACATCGGCGGCTTCGAGACCCTCAAGGATTGCCTGGCCGACGATTACTGGCTCGCCGAACATGCACGCGCGCTTGGGTTGAATACGGTGCTTTCGTCGGTGATGGTCGCCACTGACGTGATCGAGCCCACTTTCACCACCTTGTGGCTGCGCGAATTACGCTGGTTGCGCACGATCCGCTCGGTGAATCGCTCGGGGTTCGCCTCGCTGATCATTACGTTTACGACGCCGTGGCTGCTGGTCAGCGCGCTGCTGGCGGTCGGGCTGGGTAATGGATTGATCGATGGAACCACCGGCGGAGCGGGCGCTCATCCATTGATGGCGCTGACGCTGTCGATCAGTGCGGCAACCGGCCTGTTCGCGCGCGTGCTGTTGCATGCGCGCAGCGCCCGCATTTCGCGCACCTTCTGGCGCGATCTGCCGCTCGTGCCGCTGCGCGACACGCTGCTCGCCTTGCAATGGCTCGGCGCGGTGTTCGGCTCGCATGTCGTCTGGCGCGGCGCGCGGATGTCGGTCGTCAATCGCGTGGCGCAGACGCGTGCGTCGATTGTGGAACTCTCCGATCGTGGATGAAAACGTCTGCGGATTGGGCACTTGGTGCGGCGTCACGTCGGGGTATTGTGGCGCTGCGGCGGTAGAACAGTATCATCGGTTTTAACGACTTTTCAGAAATCAGAATCAAGGCAGATAGCGGAGCACATATGAAAACGCTGTTTTTGCAGGCCCCGTCGTATGACGGTTTCGATGGCGGCGCGGGGTCGCGCTATCAGGCGAAGCGTGAGATCCGTTCGTTCTGGTATCCGACATGGCTCGCGCAGCCCGCGGCGCTGGTGCCGGATAGCCGCGTGCTCGATGCGCCGGCGGATGGTCTCTCGGTGGAGGCTTCGCTCGATATCGCGCAGCAGTATGACCTCGTCATCATTCACACGAGCACGCCGTCGTTTCCTACTGACGCGCTGTTCGCCGAGGATCTGAAGAAGCGCAAAGCGTCGGTGATGATCGGCATGGTGGGCGCAAAGGTCGCCGTCGATCCGCACAATTCGCTGACCGCGAGCGAAGCGATCGATTTCGTCTGCCGTGAAGAATTCGATTTCACCTGCCAGGAAGTGGCGGCGGGCAAACCGCTCGCGCAGATCCAGGGTTTGAGCTATCGCGCTGCGGACGGCTCGATCGAGCACAACGAGGCGCGCCCGATCCTCGAGAACATGGATGAGCTGCCGTTTGTAGCACCTGTCTACAAGCGCGACCTGAAAATCGAAAATTACTTCATCGGTTATCTGAAGCATCCATACGTGTCGATTTACACGGGTCGCGGCTGCCGCTCGAAGTGCACGTTCTGTCTGTGGCCGCAGACGGTGGGCGGTCACCGCTACCGCACGCGCTCGGTAGAGAACGTGCTCGAAGAAGTGAAGTGGATCCGCGACAACATGCCCGAAGTCAAGGAGATCATGTTCGACGACGACACCTTCACGGACTTCAAGCCGCGCGTCGAAGAGATCGCACGCGGGCTGGGCAAGCTCGGCGTGACATGGTCCTGCAATGCAAAGGCCAACGTGCCGTATGCGACGCTGAAGATCATGAAGGAAAACGGTCTGCGTCTGCTGCTGGTGGGCTATGAATCGGGCGATGACCAGATCCTGCTGAACATCAAGAAGGGTTTGCGCACCGACATCGCACGACGCTTCAGCGAAGACTGCCGCAAGCTGGACATCAAGATCCACGGCACCTTCATCCTTGGGCTGCCGGGCGAAACGCAGGAGACGATCGAAAAGACGATCGAGTACGCAAAGGAAATCAACCCGCACACGATCCAGGTGTCGCTCGCGGCGCCTTATCCGGGCACGACGCTCTACAACCAGGCGGTAGAAAACGGCTGGCTGCAGGAGAACAAGGTGATCAACCTGGTGAGCAAGGAAGGGGTGCAACTCGCGGCGATCGGTTATCCGCATCTGTCGCGCGAAGAGATCTATCACCACGTCGAGAGCTTCTACAAGCGTTTCTATTTCCGGCCCTCGAAGATCTGGGAGATCGTGCGCGAGATGCTGCTGAGCTGGGACATGATGAAGCGGCGTCTGCGCGAAGGCGTGGAGTTTTTCCGCTTCCTGCGCGCTCACGAAGCGTGATGGCGTACGAGGCTCGGCTTTCGCAGCGCACGCTGATCTTCACGGCAGACGATTTCGGTTTGCACGAGCGGGTCAACGAGGCAGTCGAGCGCGCGCATCTGTACGGTGTGCTGACGGCAGCGAGCCTGATGGTCGCCGCGCCGGCCGCGCGCGATGCGCTCGCGCGCGTGCGGCGGCTGCCGGAATTGCGGGTCGGCCTGCATCTGGTGCTGGCCGATGGCGCGGCGCTCCTGCCGCGCGAGGCGATTCCGGCGCTGGTCGGTCCGGAGGGCCGTTTCGGCGACGATATGGTGCGCGACGGCTTTCGATTTTTCTGTCTACCGTACGTGCGCAAGCAGCTCGCACTGGAAATCCGTGCGCAGTTCGAAGCATTCGCGAAGACCGGGCTGCCGCTCGATCACGTCAATACCCATAAGCACTTCCATCTGCATCCGACGGTGCTCGGGCTGATCCTCGAAATTGGCCGGGACTACGGCATGCGTGCGATGCGTCTGCCGTGCGAATCCAACGAACCGCTGTGGCTTAAACCGTGGATTGGCCTGGTGCGGGACCGCCTCGATCATGCCGGTATTGCGCACAACGACTATGTGGTCGGCATCTCCAGGACGGGGCAGATGACTGAGGGCGTCCTGCTCGATGCGTTGGCGCGCTTGCCGGACGGCGTGGGCGAGATCTATTGCCATCCGGCCACGGCCGGTGAGGGCGCGTTGAGCGCCGGCATGCGCGACTACCGGCATGCGGACGAACTGGCCGCGTTGCTGTCGCCGCGCGTGGCGGCGGCTATCGAGGCGGCCGGGGCGACGCGCGGCGGCTTTGCCGACGTGTTCGGCGAGTGGCATCGCCGTGGTGCGCAAGCGTCATGAAGCGCCTGCAATGGGCCGGTTTGCCGATCGGGATCGCGATCCTGATTGGGCTCGTGCTGCACGAGGGTGTCGGCGGTCTGATTCAGATCATTGGGCAAGCCGGGTTTGCGTTGCTGTGGCTTGTGCCGTTTCATGCACTGCCGTTGTTGCTCGATGCGTATGCGTGGCACCTGTTGCTGGGTAAGCGGGCATCGCTGATATTTCTTTGGTGGGTGGCGACGGTTCGTGAAGCCGTGAGCCGCTTGCTGCCCGCAGCGGGGATTGGCGGGGAGATTGTCGGGATTCGGCTTGCCGCCTGGCGTGTGGACGATCTGAGCGGAGTCAGTGCCTCAGTTGTCGTCGAGGTCATGGTGACCTTGGCCGTGCAGTATGTTTATTCGGCGCTCGGGTTGGTGTTGATCGTGGCGGCTACGCATCAGGCTGGGGTCGTGCGCACGATTGGAATGGCTTTGCTTTTGTCGTTGCCTTTGCCTGTTATCGCTGTGGTCCTCATTAGGCGGGGCGGGGTTTTTTATGCCATCGAGCGGTGGGCTGGGAGGTTGTTGGGCTCCACGGGTTCGCTTCTGTCGGCGGTCGATGGGCGGCAGCTTGACGCAGATATCGATGCGCTTTTGTCTCGCAGCGGGCTTTTACTGAGGGCGTTTCTCTGGCAACTGAGTGGGTATCTGCTTGGCGCGCTTGAGACTTATTGGGCTTTGGCGTTACTGGGGCATCCTGTTTCTTTGAGCGGGGCTTTGGCTATTGAAGGCCTCACTCAGGCTGTCAGGCATGCTGCGTTTTTTGTTCCCGCTGGGGTGGGGGTGCAGGACGCGGCGGTTGTACTGCTTGCGCAATTGTTTGGGGTCGATCGGGAAGTTGCGCTTTCTTTAGCTCTCGTTAAGCGCATGCGCGAGGTTTTGTTTGGGTGTGCTGCGCTTCTCTCATGGCAGGGGGGTGAGGTTCTCCGCCGTTTGGGCGGGCCTTCTTCCGTTATCAAGGGCAGGGTTTGAAGGTCGTCTGGGTTGCCGGTTTATTTCGTTTGCGGCGCGGCTTTCGTTGGTGTTCCTGAGGTTCACTGACGTCATGCCAGCGCGGCGACGACCTCGGCGATCTTGCGGCAGCCCTCAGCGATGATTTCAATGTTGGCTGCGATCGACATCCGGAAGTATGGCGATAAACCGTAGGCGGACCCGGAGACGACAGCCACGCCCGCGTCTTCAAGCAGATACAGCACAACCTCCGTATCTTCGTTGAGAACTCTTCCCCGCGGTGTGGTACGGCCGATCAGGCCACTGCAGTTGACGTACAGACAAAACGAACCGTCTGGCGCAAGGCAACTGATACCGGGAATGGCGTTGAGCGCTTTGACTGCATACTCGCGTCGCTCGCGATAAACACGCCCTGAATCCGTCACGAACGTCTGGTCGCCGGTGAGCGCGGCCAGCGCAGCGGCCTGACTGACCGAACTGGCATTGCTGGTCGATTGCGACTGCAACGTGTCCATTGCTTCGATGATGTCCAACGGGCCTGCCGCATAACCGATTCGCCAGCCGGTCATCGCGTAGGTCTTTGAGACGCCGTTGACTACCAGCGTGCGTGAGCGGAGTTTGGGTTCGATGTTCAGCAGATGAACGTTATCGGCATCGTCGAAGCGAATATGCTCGTAAATATCGTCCATCAGCACCATCACGGACGGATGGCGTAACAACACGTCGGCAAGCGCCCGCAATTCCGCCGTACTGTAAGTGGCGCCGGTGGGATTGTTCGGTGAGTTGAGGATGAGCCAGCGCGAACGCGATGTGATCGCCGCTTCGAGTGTGGCGGCCGTAAGTTTGAAGCCATCGGACTCGGAGCAGGCAAGCGCCACCGGGATTCCGTCGCAAGCCAGCGTCATGTCCGGGTACGACACCCAGTAGGGGGCGGGTATCAGCACCTCGTCACCGGCTTCGACGGTGACGGCCAGAGCATTGAAGATCGCGTGTTTGGCCCCGCAGGTCACGATGATCTGACGAGCATCGTAGGCAAGCCGGTTTTCGCGCTGAAGTTTAGACGCAATCGCCGTACGCAGTGCCAGTGTGCCTGCGGTTTGCGTGTAACGCGTTTCGCCGCGCTCCATGGCCTCGTAGGCGGCGCGCCGAATGTGTTCCGGAGTATCGAAATCGGGCTCGCCGACCACCAGGTTGATGATGGTCTTACCCTGCCTGCGCAACTCAGCGGCGCGATCTGCAGCGGCGCTGCTTGGGGAGGGCTTGATGCGCTGTACACGAGCCGCGATTCGCGATGAACTCACTCCAGACTCCTGAAGGGTTTTAGTATGAACAAAGCTTAAGCGGGCAGAATCCGTCACGCAAAGACCGATTTCCTCTGGAGAAATAGCATCGTCTTATGGCACCTTCGCCGCGGCAGATGCTCACAAAATATTGCACGGAGTCGCGTCGGCTAAAGATGCCGCCGTGCCTGCCGTTATTGAATGTGCGCCTGAGGCGCTCTAGCCCCCTCTTTGATTGGGCGCCTTCGGGCGCCCGTTTATCGTAAGGAAGTCGAAATGCCGTCTTCCCGCTTGTCCATAAACAGCCGTCTCGGTCTTTCGATGGCGTTTCTTGGTCTTCTGCTGATTGCCATCGGTTTGGCCGGCCTCGCCGGAATGAGTGAAAGTAACGGCGCGAATCGCACAATGTATTTGGAGCAACTGCCGAAATCGATCGCCATTGGCGAGATGACGATCATGGTCGGCAGGCAACGCACCACGCTGGATCGTGCCGCGGTGAATCCCGGCTCGGATGACGCCAGGCAGATGTACGTCACGTTAAAGGACGTCCGGCACGCCGCCGATCAGGCCTGGAACCAGTACATAGCATTGCCGCGCGATGCCGGCGAGGACCGTCTCGCCATGCAGGTCGCAAGCGAGCGCGCGGCGACCGAGCGCGAACTGGACAAACTCCAGGACGCCGCCATGCGCAGCGACCGCGAAGCGATCCCCAAGGTAATGATCAATGTCGGGACGATCTACACGCGCATGCAACTTGCGGCCACTGCATTGAAGGCCTATCAGTTCAACCAGGCCAGGAGCGAATACGAAAGGGCGGGGCATACGTACATGCTGTTTCGTATCGGCAGCATCGTGGCAATCCTGGTTGGCGTGCTGGCTGCCTTCGGCAACTGGTACATGTTGCGCCGTGCCATTCTCGGGCCAGTGAACGAAGCGGTCGTGCATTTTGAGCGGATCGCTCAAGGCGATCTTAGCCACGACATCGAGGTGCGCTCCAGAGACGAGATGGGGAACATGCTCCAGTGCCTCGTGAATATGCAGCAAGGTCTGACCGACGTGGTGAAGTCGCTGCGCGAAGGAAGTAACGCGATCGCCACTGCGACGCGAGAAATTGCTGCCGGAAACGCCGATCTGTCGGCACGGACCGAGGCGCAGGCGGCATCGCTCCAGGAAACCGCATCGAGTACCGAGCAATTGTCCAGCACGGTGAGCCTGAACGCCGAAAATGCGCAACGTGCGACTGATCTGTCCGCGTCGGCTTCCGAGGTTGCGCGAAAGGGGCATCAGGTCATGTCCAGAGCGGTAAGCACGATGCAGGAGATCAGCCAAAGCTCGTCCGCGATCTCCGAAATTACAACCATGATCGAGAGCATCGCTTTTCAGACCAATATTCTCGCGCTGAACGCGGCGGTCGAAGCCGCACGCGCCGGCGAGCAGGGGCGTGGCTTCGCCGTCGTGGCCAGCGAAGTGCGTACGCTGGCTCAACGCTCGTCAGCTGCAGCCAAGGAGATCAAGGGACTCCTTACCAATTCGACAGCACGCATCGATGCCGGCTCGACTCTGGTGAACGAAGCTGGTGACACCATGAACGAAATCATCGGAGCCGTGGCCCGCGTGCATGCGATCATGGCGGAAATTCTGGCGGCGTCGCAGGAGCAGAGCCACGGTTTGAGTCAGGTCAGCACAGCGGTCAACGCGATGGATCATGCGACCCAGCAGAATGCCGCGCTCGTCGAGGAATCTTCCGCCGCGGCCCGTTCGCTGCAGGATCAGGCGCAAGCGCTGGCGAAATCCGCTGCGTCGTTCAAGTTGCCCGGTTGACAAGATACGCCCGACCCGAGCCCATTGGCGCAATCAGACAGGGCTCAGCGAGGCCGCGGCACGAACATGCTCAAAAATCTCTAACCGATGCCTTGCGCCGTGATCGCTCGCACATCCACCTTCGTCGGCAGGATCTGTTGCTCGAACGCGCGGTCGGCGACCTTTTGCAGCGCTGCGATGTCCGCGTCGCTGACGGGCCGTTGCTGCAAGGCGGCGCGAGCGGTGATGACTCTCGCCGTCCCGATCGGCAGGCGCGTCACCGTCGCATACACCTGCGCGTACGCTTCAGGATGTCCGACAGCCCACGCGCCGGCGCGCTGAAAGCGTTGCAGCGCATCGCTCAACGCCGGGCGCTTCGCCTGGTCCGCGGCCGCTGCGCCCGAAGCGGTGATGAAGGCAAGTCCGGTGTTGATGCCGGAGCCGTCGCGTAATACGCGGCCTCCGCGCTGCACAGCGGTGCCGAAATACGGATCGAAGGTCGCCCATACTTCAAGCTGGCGCGCCTCGAACGCCGCAAAGGCGTCGACGGGCAGCACGAAGCGCACGTTCACGTCGTCACGCGTGAGTCCGGCTTCGGCCAGCGCGCCATACAACTGGTATTGCGAAATGCTGCCGCGCGCCGACGACACCACCACAGTCTTGCCTTTCAGATCGGCTACGTGCCGTAGTGGCGAATCGGCCTGAACGACGATCCCGAGCGAGGTCGGCGTTCCGACGCGGGTCGCGACAATCTTCAGCGACGGATCGCCGATTGCCGCCGCAAGCACGGGCAGATCGCCCGCGGGCGCGAGATCGACCGCGTTCGCGCGCTGCGCCTCGAAGAGCGGCGCAGCGCCCTGGAAGTTGGCCCAGCGAAACGCATAGGGCGTGCCGTCCAGCACATGGGCCGCTTCGGCTAGCGCGCGCAGTCCGCCGGCCTGATCGCCAAATACCAGGGTGGGCTCTGCAGCCAGCGCATCCGTCGCAGCGAGCCACGCCGCAGCGGGAGCGAGACCACAGGCGGCAAAGGTGTGCAGAATCCGGCGGCGGTCGGAGCGAAAAGCGGTCATCGGTGTAGTTCCACGAAGAGGAAAACGCAAACAGGAAGCGGAAGGAAGCCGCGGAAAAAGCGGCAAGCATGAATTGGCCGGGACAGTTCGCGGAACGGCCGGAACATGCTGTCGCGGAGCGAGGTTAGCAACCGCTTCGAGCCGTCACAAACATGCAATTGCGATATCTTTATCGGCTATCAATATTTAACGAACGCATGTTGCGGTGCTACCTTTGAGGCTTGCCTGACATCCCGTCCGGGGTGTTGCCGCCGGCCCGCGTTCAGCGCGTCCGGCGTTCTGTCGATCATCGGGGAGACGCATCGTGGCAGTCGAATTCATCGGCATGATCCAGACTCGCAAGGTCTCGGAAACGCACGCGCCGCAAGGCCCGTCAATAGATACCGCTTACGTGGAGCAGTTCGCACGGGCCCACGAGAACGCCGGCTTCGACCGCATCCTCGTTCCGCATCACTCGACCAGCCCCGACGCGCTGCTGACCGTCGCGCAGGCCGCGAGCGTGACAAGTCGCGTGCATTTCATGCTCGCTCACCGGCCCGGTTTTGTGGCGCCGACGCTAGCCGCGCGTCAGCTCGCGACGCTCGATCATTACTCGGGCGGCCGCCTTGCCGTGCACATCATCTCCGGCGGCGACGACGCCGAGCAACGCCGCGACGGCGATTACCTGTCGCACGACGAGCGCTACGCACGCACCGACGAGTACGTGTCGATCCTGCGCCGCATCTGGACCTCGGATACGCCGTTCGATCACGAGGGCAAGTACTACCGCTTCGAGCGCGGTTTCTCCGAAGTGAAGCCGGTGCAGCAACCGCATATTCCGGTGTATTTCGGCGGGGCCTCGGCACCCGCGCTTGAAATCGCCGGCCGGCATGCCGACGTCTACGCGCTGTGGGGCGAATCGAAGGCGCAGGTGCGCGAGCAGGTCACGCGGGTGCGCGCGGAAGCCGCGAAGCATGGCCGCACGGTGCGCTTCTCGGTGTCGTTCCGGCCGATTCTCGCGGATACCGAAGCCGCGGCATGGGAACGCGCTGAGCATATTCTCGAAGAGACCAAGCGGTTGCGTGCCGCCCAGGGCCTGGGCGTAGGCGGCCCCGCGCAGAGCGAAGGTGCCCGCCGCTTGCTGGCGGCTTCAGGCGAGGCGGATCGAGTCGACGAGCGCTTGTGGACCGCGATCGCCAAGGAAATCGGCGGCCGTTCGAATTCGACGGCTCTGGTCGGCACACCGGAGCAGGTGGCCGACACGTTCGCGGAGTACTATGCGTTGGGTGTGACCACCTTCCTGATCCGCGGCTTCGACCCGCTTGAAGATGCGATCGACTATGGCCGCGCGCTGATTCCCGCCACGCGCGAGCGCATTGCTCGCAGCGAACGCGTGGCAGCCTGAACGGAGGAACAATGACCGATCTATCTCTGCCTGCTGTTCCCGCTACAGAAACGTCGACGTTGCAACGTCATGCGCCGCTGCGCAAATTCTGGTTCGATGAAGTGCCGCCGCGCGCGAGCGTCGCTGAGGAGCGCCGCTATCGGCAAGAGCGGCTCGCCGTCGCATTTCGCATTTTCGCGCGCTACGGTTTCGATCAAGGCCTTGCGGGTCACATCACGGCGCGCGATCCGGAATGGCCCGATCACTTCTGGGTCAATCCGTTCGGCAAGCATTTCAGCCGGATTCGCGTTTCCGACCTGCTGCTGGTGAATTCGCAAGGCGAGATCGTGGTGGGCGAGGGGCCCGTCAATCAGGCGGCTTTCGCGATTCATGCTGCGATTCATGAAGCACGGCCCGATGTAGTGGCCGCTGCGCACACGCACTCGCTGTATGGCAAGGCGTGGTCGACGCTCGGACGCACGCTCGATCCGCTCACGCAAGACTCGTGCTCGTTCTACCAGGACCACGCCCTGTTTGACGATTTTCGTGGGGTCGTGCTCGATACGGAAGAAGGGGCGCGCATTGCAACGGCGCTCGGCACGAATCGCGCGGTAATTCTGAAGAACCACGGCATCCTGACCGCGGGACCGACCGTCGAGGCAGCGGCGTGGTGGTACATCGCACTCGACAATGCGTGTCACGCGCAATTGCTCGCCGAGGCGGCCGGCAAGCCGCAACCCATCCCACACGACATTGCCACATTGACGCACGAACAGGTGGGGCGAGCGGGTGGCGCATTGTTTGCGTTCCAGAGCCTGCTGGAGGGTGTGGTCGCCAATGAGCCGGACGTGTTCGACTGAGGACAATCCGCTCAAGATGACAATGCCGTCTGCGCCGCCGGTATCGCTGCGGCGCAGCGGCCCCATCCCGCTGCGGATGTGCGTACACTAGACCAGGTCGTCGTCAACCCGATCTCGAACCAGAACAGAGCGTCGCGCGGACTCTGAAGGCCGCCAGCGCCGCCGCACCTTTTCTCGACCCTCATTTTTTCCATTACCTCATGAGCCAGATCTTGCGGCTTGACCGCTTGCGCACATTTGTCGAGCGGATCGCATCGTTACTCGACGATGCTCTCCCCGAAGCCAGTCTGCTGGAAGCGGGCGGCGCCGCGCTGCGTGAACTGGTTGCGCACGACGACTGGTTGCCCGACGCGTACGCGCGTCCAAACCCCGAGCGCTATCAGCAATTCCTTCTGCACGCGGATGCTCGTCAGCGCTTCTCTGTGGTGAGTTTTGTCTGGGGGCCAGGACAGGCCACGCCGGTTCACGACCACACCGTTTGGGGCCTGATTGGTGTCTTGCGTGGTGCGGAAATCGCGCAGCCATATTGTCGCGACGAAAGCGGCACGGTGATTGCTTCTGATGGGGCAAGGTGGCTCGAAACTGGTGCCGTCGATGCGGTCTCGCCGCGCATTGGCGACATTCATCGGGTTAGCAATGCATACGACGACCGCGTGTCGGTCAGCATTCACGTTTATGGTGCAAATATCGGGGCGGTGTCGCGCTCGGTTTACCCCGGGGAGGGTGGCCGCAAGACATTTATCTCCGGTTATTCCAACGACGTGTTGCCGAATATCTGGAATGTATCGAAGGAGATCGCAATCTCATGACCATTGAGACTGAATTCCGTAGCCGTTCATTCGAAGACGTGCGCCGCGCATTACTCGAGCGCCGCGAAATCGCATTGCTCGACGTACGCGAGGAAGATCCGCATGCACGCAGCCATCCGCTGTTCGCCGCCAATCTTCCGCTATCGAAACTTGAACTGGACGCGCCGTTGCGGTTGCCACGCCGCAGCGTGCCAATCGTGGTGTTCGACGATGGCGAAGGGCTCGCGGTGCGCGCGGCGCGCCGTTTCGTTGAACTGGGTTACACCGATGTCACATTGCTGGCCGGCGGTTTGCGCGGTTGGGCCGACGCAGGTGGCGAACTGTTCCAGGACGTCAACTCGGCGAGCAAGGCCTTTGGCGAACTGGTGGAAAGCGAACGGCATACCCCGTCGCTCGAAGCGCCGCAATTGCAGGAACTGCTCGACAGCGACGCCGACGTGGTCGTGCTCGACGCGCGCCGCTTCGACGAGTATCAGACCATGAACATTCCCGGCAGCATCAGCGTGCCGGGTGCCGAACTGGTGCTGCGCGCGCGGCAACTCGCGCCGAACCCGTCGACGCAGATCGTTGTCAACTGCGCGGGACGCACGCGCAGCATCATTGGTGCGCAATCGCTGATCAATGCGGGCGTGCCCAATCCCATTGCGGCGTTACGTAACGGCACGATCGGCTGGACGCTCGCCGGGCAAACGCTGGCACACGGCAGCACGAAGCGCTTCGATCCGGTCACCGTCGATTCGGTGCGGGTCGCTGCAGCGGCCTCGGCGCGCGCAGTGGCCGATCGCGCTGAAGTGGGCCGCACTTCGCGCGACGAAGCGCGTCGCTGGGCAGAGGAAGCCGTGCGCACGATCTATCGTTTCGACGTGCGTTCGCCGCAGGAGTACCAGGCGAGCCATGTGCCCGGATTTCGCAGCGCGCCTGGCGGGCAGCTTGTGCAGGAGACCGATATGTTCGCGCCGGTGCGCGGTGCCCGCGTGATTCTCGCGGACAGCGACGGCGTGCGCGCAAACATGACGGCCTCGTGGCTCGCGCAGATGAATGTCGAGGTGTACGTGGTCGATGGTCTGACGCCGGCCGATTTCACGGAAGAGGGCGCAGCGCCGGTCGCGCGCAACGCGGTGACGCCACCTGTTGCCGACGAGATTTCGCCGACGGACCTTGCGATACTGCTGCGTGCGCCCGGCACCGTCGTGCTGGATTTCACGGCGAGCGCGAACTATGTGGCGCGGCATATTCCCGGCGCGTGGTTTGCGTTGCGCGGACAACTGGCGGATGCGCTGCCCAACTTGCCGGAAGCGCAACGCTATGTGGCGACCTGCGGGACCAGTGCGCTCGCACGCTTCGCTGCGCCGGAACTGGCCGAATTGACGGGCAAGCCGGTGCAGGTGCTGACGGGTGGGACGACGGCGTGGATCGCGGCGGGTCTGCCGCTCGAGAGCGGCGAGACGCATCTCGCGTCACCGCGCATCGATCGTTATCGTCGTCCTTACGAGGGCACGGATAACGCGCACGAAGCGATGCAGGCCTATCTGGACTGGGAGTACGGACTGGTCGCGCAACTGGCGCGCGATGGCACACATGGGTTTCACGTGATCTGAGCGGTAGCCCTTGCTGTTTTGAGGGTCGCGCAAGCCGGTCCAACGCGCACTGCATGCCGAAGCAGGCATGCGCGCGCGTTGGTTTGTCTTGTCCTCAGGCTGCCTGAGATTGCAGCCGTGCCGCCTTGAATTGCCGCTCGACGGCGGCGCCGAAACGCTCCACGGGCTGCTGCAGCTTGCCGAGCACGCGCGGATGCACGAGCCAGATATCGATCAGCGGCTTGAAGTCGCTCACGGTCACCACGTCCAGAGCGGCTGCGTAACGGCTCGTCTGTAGCAAGGGCAGCGGCACGAGCCCCAAGCCGTTGCCGTCGGCGACGAGCTGCAATTGCAGTTCGGTGCCGAGCGTCTCCATGTTCAGCTTCAGCGTGAGACCGAGACCGGTTAAGGCACGCTGCAGACCTTCGCGAAACCCACAGCCATCCGGATTCAGCACCCAGCCGATCGCCTGACATTCCGCCAGCGTATGCGCGCGTTTTTTCAGCGTGCCATGCGGCGCCACGACGGCGAGTTTGACGCGTCCCAGCGAGCGCGCGGCGAGCGACTCGGCGAACGTCTTGTTGGCCGGGAGCAACATTGCCGCGGCATCGAGTTCGCCGGCTTCCACCCGTTGCAGCAACTGACTCCCCCAGCCGCTCGAGGCACGCGCCTGTAACTCGGGGTAGGCCGTGCGTAGTTCGCGCATGGCATCGGGCAACGCGATATCGGCGATCGTCTGCGCGACACCCAGGCGCAGTGCGCCGACCGGCGGCGAATCGTTCGCGACCAACCCGCGCAACACGTCCAGTTCGCGCTGGATGACGCGGCATTGTTCGTAGACGACGCGTCCGGTTGCAGTGGCCTTCAGCGGACGCGTATTGCGATCGAGCAGTTCGATGCCCAACGCTTCCTCGAAGTTTTGCAGCCGGCGCGTGATGGCGGGTTGCGTGAGGCCGAGTGTCTGCGCGGCCTGCTGCAGCGACTGGGCGCGGATGACGGCGACATAGGCGTCGATATCGTCGATCTTCATGTTGAGCGATGAGGTAAGAGAGCAAGCAAATCGTGCGTTCGATGATACCTGCAATGAGGCCGGTTCACGCTGCCGCGCGTAGCAAGATCCGCATATTTGCTTAGAAGAATAATGCGTTTGTCTTATACAAGTACGTGCCGTATCTTCGTTGCTGACTAGTCCGTAGCGAACGATATGACGACAACACGTTTTCTCTCCCGTGGGTTTTTCACGCCTCTTGCGTTTGTTGCGGAGATGGCCTCGCCGCGTCTTCGTGACGCGGTGGCAACAGCATTTGCAAAAGCGTTTGTACTGGCAGCGTTGGCATTGACCTCAGCGGGTCTGACCACATGGCCTGACATGGCGTGTGCCGCCGATCTGCCCGTGCTGAAAGTCGGCGACCAGTCGCTGCAAACACGCGGCATTCTCGAAGCGTCGGGACAACTGAAGGATCTGCCGTACCAGATCGAATGGTTCAACTTTCCTGCTGCACAGCCACTCGGTGAGGCACTGAACGCGGGTGCCGTGGATGTGGGCGGCCTCGGCGACGCGCCGCTGGTGTTCGCGCTTGCAGCGGGCGCCCAGGTGCGCGCGGTGGCCGCGACGCGCTCGCATCCAGTCGATCTCGCGATCGTCGTCGGCGCGCATTCGCCGCTCACCGATGTGACGAGCCTGAAGGGCAAGCGTATCGCCACGACGCGCGGCTCGATCGGTCACTTCCTCGTGCTCGCGGCCCTGAAAAAGGCCAATATTCCGCTTTCCGATGTCACGCTGGTCTTCCTCGCGCCAGCTGATGCAAAGGCGGCGCTTGCATCGGGCAGCGTGGATGCCTGGTCCGTGTGGGATCCATACACGGCGCTGAGCGAGTCCCGCGATCACGACCGTATTCTGGTCAATGGCGTCGGCCTGTCGGAAGGGCTGAGTTACCAGGTTGCGACCGAACGCGCCATCGCCGATAAACGTGCGGTGCTAGCGGACTTCTTGCGGCGCGTGGCGCTTGGCCAGCAGTGGGCGCTGTCGCATCCCGAGGAGGTCGCAGCGATGCAGTCGCGCGTGACTGGCTTGCCGCCCGACGTGCTGAAAACCGTCTATCAACGCGGTCAGGTGCATCCGGTCGCGATTGACGACGGTGTGATCGCGGCGCAGCAGCGTACCGCCGACACCTACACAGCCGCCAGCGTCATTCCCGCGCGCCTCGATGTCAAAGCGAGCTTCGACCGCAGTTTTCCTGTGCCTTAAACTTGTGAACTGCCGCCCCCGAGTCCTTAAGTATCCTTAAGTGTCCTTGAGCCGTCAGCAGGCCTGAACATAACCACGGCCGCCACAGCGCGGCCGCGCCGGAGTTGCGATGAACGCCCCCGAGTTCGAACCCACCGCCGCGCACGCCGCGGCGCGACGCCATCCGCCGCTTGATAGCGACGTGTTCGATGCCTTGCTTGAGCAATTGACCGGCGAGTTCGCGGCAAGCGCCGCAGACTACGACCGTAGCGGCGATTTTCCCCATGCCAATCTGGCGCGCCTGCATCAGCACGATCTGCTGTCGCTGACGGTGCCGGCCGATCTCGGTGGTGCGGGCGCCAGCCTGCCGCAAGCACTGAAGGTAGTGCGTGCGGTGGCGCGTGGCGAGCCATCCACGGCGCTCGTGCTGGTCATGCAGTATCTGTTTCATCATCGCTTGCAGGGCAACCAGAACTGGCCGCGTGAGTTGCGTCAGCAGGTCGCCCGCGAAGCCGTTCGCGACGGCGCGCTGATCAATTCATTGCGGGTCGAGCCCGAACTCGGCACGCCGGCTCGCGGCGGTCTGCCCGGCACGCTCGCTGCGCGTAGCGGCGAGGGCTGGATTATCAACGGCAGCAAGATCTATTCGACCGGCAGCCCCGGCCTGACGTGGCTGGCGGTGTGGGCGCGCAGCGACGAAACACCGCCGCGTGTCGGCGTGTGGCTCGTGCGACGCGACACGCCGGGCGTGCGGGTCGGTGCGCTGTGGAATCATCTCGGCATGCGCGCGACGGGTAGCCATGAAATCGTCTTCGACAACGTCTTCGTGCCGGCGGAGCATGCCGTCGACGTCCAGTTGCCCGGCGCGCCGGGTGCCGGACTGGACGCGCTTGGCATGGCGTGGATGAGCGTGTTGCTGTCGGCGGTGTACGACGGGGTGGCGCGTGCTGCGCGCGACTGGTTCGTGCATTGGGCGACGACTCGCGCGCCCGCCAATCTCGGCGCGCCGCTCGCGAGTCTCGCGTCGTTTCAGCAAACGCTTGGCCGCATCGATGCGCTGCTGTTCAGCAACCGCGTGCTGCTCGATGCGACGGCGCACATCGAGCGGGTGGCGCTCGACGAGGCACCGCTCGTCAAATACACGGTGACGAATCAGGCGATCGAAGCGGTGCAACTGGCCGTGGAGGCGAGCGGCAATCCGGGCTTGAGCCGTGATAATCCGCTCGAACGTCACTACCGCGATGTGCTGTGCGCACGCATCCACACGCCGCAAAATGACTCGGTGTTGCAGGGTGTCGGACGGGCAGGATTTGCGGTGGGCTAGTCAGCGTCTATTCATCAGAAGATTCAGTGTAAACGCTGGCTCGCACAATCAATTTAATGCGTCTAAATTATCGCCACCTGGGCAAAATAGTCGAGGGACCAGACGGCCGTGTGCAGCGGTCTGTCACGGGCGAAAGCGTAGGGTCAGCGGCCATCTGCGGCTGATTGCTTCGTTCAGCCGGACCGCTGCGTGTCGTCTTGGGTCTCTCTTCATCCCATCTGTAGCCCGGTCATCCCGCGGCGAGTCTCCCTCCGTTTGTGCATGCCTTCGTGGCGCGTGGATAAGCTCCGCCGCGTGGCACTTTCAGTGGTCCATCCATTCCCCGTCCCTTGTTCCGTTGAGTCTCGCCGGTAGCAGGCGCGACGCGCTGCGCTGCATCGTCACCGCGCTGCTGTCCTGCCGGTGAGGCTGCCCGCTCGCCCGCCTCGCTGCGTCCGCGGGTGAGCTTTTGCTATCCTGTCGTTAAACCTTCACATAACGGA
Organism: Paraburkholderia sp. GAS33; assembly: GCF_050436645.1. Classification (NCBI taxonomy): domain Bacteria; kingdom Pseudomonadati; phylum Pseudomonadota; class Betaproteobacteria; order Burkholderiales; family Burkholderiaceae; genus Paraburkholderia; species Paraburkholderia sp. GAS33. Next base: position 335,674 of record NZ_JBNDMP010000004.1, on the reverse strand, counting down.
CCGTATCCCCACTTCCCAGATGGCATCGAACTACCGATTGCTCACCGTCGCCGTGCTGGCCGCTTCGCTCGCGCTGGCGGGTTGCGACGACCAACAGGGCCAACGTGCTGTGCAAAAACTCAAGGAACTGTTCAACGCCATCAAGCCGGACGCGCTGTTGCTCAAGGGCCTCACGCCCGGCGTGACGACTGAGGCGGAAATTCGCAACCAGATGGGCAAGCCGGAAACCGAACGCACGTTTACCGACGGTTCGAAGCGCCTCGAATATCCGCGCGGCCCGCAGGGGCTCAACACCTATATGGTCGACATCGACCGTGACGGCAAGCTGCAAGCCATTACCCAGGTGCTGACCGCGGCCAACTTCGCGAAGATCCAGCCCGGCATGACCGAGGACGAAGTACGCCGTCTGCTCGGCAAACCGGGCCAGGTGGCGGTGTTTCCGCTCAAGCCCGAGACCGTCTGGAGCTGGAAGTGGCGCGAGGGCGGCGTGACGGAAGAGGGTTTCTTCAACGTGCACTTCGATGCGTTTCACAAGGTCTATACGACATCGCGTTCCGACGTGATACGTGGACGATAGGACGACAAGGAGAAAACATGCTGCGGCGACGTGCTCACTCGCGCATTGGTCTCGTGCTCGGCGGTGGCGCTGCGCGGGGCTGGGCGCATATCGGCGCCATCCGCGCGCTGCATGACGCGGGCATCAAGCCGGACGTCGTGTGCGGCACCTCGATCGGCGCGCTGGTCGCGGCGGTTTATGCGAACGGCGATCTCGACTGGCTGGAGGATTGGGTGTCGCGTCTGACCTGGCAGACGGTGCTGCGCCTGCTCGACCTGCGCATTTCCGGTGGCCTGCTGGGTGGACGCAAGGTGATCCAGGTGTTCGCCAACCGGTTCAACGGACGTGAGATCAGCCAGTTGCAGATGCCTTTTGCCGCGGTGGCGACTGAACTCGACTCGGGCCGCGAAACATGGTTGCAGGACGGCAGTGTGGTGGATGCAGTGCGAGCGTCGATCGCAATTCCGGGTATTTTCACGCCGGTGTGGCATAACGGCGTGTGGCTCGTGGATGGCGGACTGAGCAATCCCGTGCCGGTGTCGGTGGCGCGGGGCATGCGTGCCGATTGCGTGATCGCGGTGGATCTGAACAACGACATTCTCAATGGCCGCGACTTCGGCGGCCTCACGGCTGCAGCCTCACCGGTGATCGATCCGACCGCGCCGCCGCCCGGTTCGTTGCGCAAGAATGGCAAGCCGTGGCCGCGCTGGCTCGCGCCTTCGGAGGACGAGGTGGCAGCCGACGTGCGCGTCGCGCCCGAGCCGAGCGCCCGGGTGCCGTCGATGCTGAGTTCGGTCGCGCAGAGCATCGACATCATGCAGGTGCGGATCACGCGCAGCCGTCTGGCGGGAGAGCCCGCCGACATCCTGATTCAGCCGCGCCTGGGCGGCATGGGCATTTTCGATTTTCACCGCGCGGCGCCGGCAATTGCCGAAGGGCGCGCGGCGGTCGAGCATATGCTGCCGGCGATTCGCGCCCGGCTGGGGATTGAGTGATCAGACGCCGCCGAGATTCTTCGAGGCAATGACCCGGCAGATCCGCTTGCCCGAGCTTTCGCTCGTCACGTCTTCGAATAGCAGAATCGCGCAGTCGATGAGCGCGTCCACGACCACTTTGGGCTCGAAGGCGGCGTACAGCCGCCCGTCGGGCTGACGTGTGTCCTCGCCTTCGGTGACGCGCCATGACAGATACAGCACACCGTTCGGTCGCAAGAGGCGCCTGAGATTATCCACGGCGAGAGGAATCGATTCGGCCGGCAAATGCATGATCACCGTCTCGCAGACGATATTGTCGAAACGTTCCTCGATCTCCTCGAGCGCCGGCAGGGTGGCCTCGCGAAACTCGATCTCCGGATGCAGACGGCGCGCTTCGGCAAGCAGGCCTGGCGATGCGTCGAAGCCAGTGACCTCGTAGCCGTGCTCGGCCAGCCATCCCGCATCGCGGCCGTTGCCGCAGCCGATCTCGGCGGTCGTGCCTTGCGGCACCAGATGCGTTTCCAGCAATGCGTAGAGGTCGTTCGGAGGCGGCTGGTCCAGCCATTCCTGGCTGTAACGGGCGGCGTCCTTCGTGTAGGCATCGAGCGTCGTGGAGTCGAAACGGGCAGTCATGCTCGAAGTCCTCGGGGGAGTTGTGCGGGCGGGGATATACACCCCAGGCAACCGCAGTGTAGCGGGGTTTGCCCTGATCGTGACTGCAAGTCGCGCCCAGGCCTGCGCCGCGCCGTCTATCGAAAAAGCGACCCGAAACTTGCTAAATCGCCACGCGTGCACCCGTGGTCCAACGTGCTTGCCAACACCTATCGCCCGCTAAAACAGGCGTTTTGCGCCGTCACCACGCTGAATCGTCCAATGTTGCGTCGCAACACGGCAGCGGCGGCCTGTTTGAGCAAATCTTTTTCGCTTGCGAGTATCCGCGCCATGCCTGAATCCTGAACCCCCGACATCTGGATGGAGACAAACGTGTTCCTTTACGGCTTTGGTCCGGTGCTCCTCGCCGGTACGATCCAGACGATCGAACTGTCGGTCCTGTCGCTCGCGGCGGCGGTCCTGCTCGGGCTGGCCGGTGCGGCGGCGAAACTCTCGTTCAACCGGCCGCTGCGTGCGCTCGGCACGGCTTATACGACGCTGATCCGTTCGGTGCCCGATCTCGTGCTGATGTTGCTGCTGTTCTACAGCATCCAGATCGCGGTCAACGACCTGACCGACGCATTGAATCTGCCGCAGTTCGACATCAACCCGTTCGTGGCGGGCGTCATCACGCTGGGCTTCATCTACGGCGCGTACTTCACCGAAACCTTCCGCGGCGCGTTCCTCGCAGTCCCGCGCGGCCAGCTCGAAGCGGGCGCGGCCTACGGCATGAGCGGGGCGCGCGTGTTCACGCGCATTCTGTTTCCGCAGATGATGCGTTTCGCGCTGCCAGGCATTGGCAACAACTGGCAGGTGCTGGTGAAGGCGACCGCGCTGGTATCGATCATCGGTCTCGCGGACGTCGTCAAGGCCGCCCAGGACGCCGGCAAGAGCACCTTCAACATGTTCTTCTTCATTCTGATCGCCGCGCTGATCTACCTTGCCATCACCACGGTGTCGAATCTCGTGCTGATCTGGCTGGAGAAGCGTTATTCGATTGGCGTGCGGCACGCCGAGCTCTGAGAGAAAAGACACGATGATCGAAATCCTTTCCCAATTCGGCCGCGCTTTTCTTTACTGGGACGGTCAGCGTCTCTCCGGCCTTGCGGTGACCTTGTGGCTGCTGGTGGCGTCGATCGGTATTGGGTTTGTGTGCTCAATCCCGCTGGCGGTGGCGCGCGTGTCGAAAAAGCGCTGGCTGTCTACGCCGGTGCGCGTCTACACCTATGTGTTTCGCGGCACGCCCTTGTATGTGCAGTTGCTGCTGATCTACACGGGCATGTACAGCCTCGAGTTCGTGCGCTCGCATCAACTGCTCGACGCGTTCTTCCGCAGCGGTTTCCATTGCGCTATTCTCGCGTTCGCGTTGAACACCTGTGCCTATACGACGGAGATTTTCGCCGGCGCGATCCGTTCGACCTCGCACGGCGAAGTGGAAGCGGCCCGCGCCTACGGCATGAGCTGGTTCACCATGTACCGCCGCATCATCGTGCCGTCCGCGCTGCGCCGTGCGTTGCCGTTGTACAGTAACGAAGTGATCCTGATGCTGCATGCCACGACCGTGGCCTTCACCGCGACCGTGCCGGACATCCTCAAGGTGGCTCGCGACGCCAATTCGGCCACCTACGATTCGTTCAGCGCGTTCGGTATCGCGGCGCTGATCTATCTTGCGGTATCGTTCGCGCTGGTGGCGCTGTTCCGGCGCGCCGAGCGGCATTGGCTGGCGTATCTGGCGGTGCGGCCGCATTGAGCGGCATGATTTTGCCGCGGGTCACCGCGTCACCCCTGTTATATGTGTTCCATGACAGGTTCGAATTCACCTTGGGAGAGCGACTTGCTCCACACGACTCAGACTGAAGCCTGCAAGCTTGCCGTGCAGGACATCCACAAGCGCTACGGCGATAACGAAGTGCTCAAGGGCGTGTCGCTGAACGCCAACAAGGGCGACGTGATCAGCATCATCGGTGCGAGCGGGTCGGGCAAGAGCACGTTCCTGCGCTGCATCAACTTTCTGGAGCGGCCGAACGCCGGGCAAATCGTCGTGGATGGCGAGACGGTGCGTACCAGGGCCGATCGCGGTGGCAATCTGGAAGTGGCCGACCACAAGCAGTTGCAACGCATCCGCACGAAGCTCGCGATGGTGTTCCAGCACTTCAACTTGTGGGCGCACATGAACGTGATCGAGAACATCATCGAAGCGCCGGTTCACGTGCTTGGGCTGTCGCGTCGCGAAGCCGAGGAGCGCGCTCGCGAGTATCTGGAGAAAGTGGGTCTCGCGCCGCGGCTGGAAAAGCAGTATCCGTCGCATCTGTCCGGTGGCCAGCAGCAGCGAGTGGCGATTGCCCGCGCGCTGGCGATGAATCCCGATGTGATGCTGTTCGACGAACCGACGTCCGCGCTCGATCCGGAACTGGTCGGCGAGGTGCTAAAGGTCATGCAGAAGCTGGCCGAAGAAGGTCGCACGATGATCGTGGTCACGCACGAAATGGGTTTTGCGCGCAACGTGTCGAATCACGTGATGTTTCTGCACCAGGGACGCACGGAGGAAGAGGGCGTGCCCGCCGAGGTGCTCAGCGCGCCACGCAGCGAACGCCTGAAGCAGTTCCTCTCCGGCAGTCTCAAGTAACTTTCACCGCGCGTCATACATCACTTTGCCGATGGCTCGACCGTCCAGTCCGACCCGCACCACGCAAGTGGCAATCGTTGCATTGCCACCGGTGTCGATGTCGGGCGTCGGGCCGATTGTCGATGCTCTCAATCTCGCCAATGAGATCGATGGCCGCGCGTTATACCGCTGGCAGGTGTGTTCGTGGGACGGCCGTCCTGTGCCGCTCGCGGGCGGCGCGCAATGGCCGGCGGATGCAGCCTTTGGCGATGCCATCTCCTGCGACTGGCTGATCCTCGTCAGCGAGCGGTTTCAGCAGTTTGCCGATTACCGTCTGTTCCTCGCCAGTCTCTCGCGCGTCGGGCAACGCACGCCGCTCGTCACGGGCATCCATCATGGCGTGTGGTGGCTTGCCATGGCGGGGCAGTTGTCCGGTTATCGCGTGAGCGTCAACTGGGAAACCTATCAGCAGTTCTCCGAGCAGTTCGAACGCTCGATCGTCACCCAGCAGATCTTCGAAATCGACCGCGACCGCGCCACCTGTGCGGGCGGCCAGGCAACCGTGGATTTCATGCTGGCGATGATCGCGCGTGACCACGGTCCCGAACTCGCTGACCGCATTGCCGATACGCTCGGCGTCGGCGTGTTGCGCGCCGGTGAAGAGCGGCAACGCATTCCCTACGTGACGGCACCGGGCGAACGCCATCCGCGTCTGAACGATGCCCTGCTGCTGATGGAAGCGAATATCGAAGATCCGTTGACTAGCGATGAAATCGCGGGCCTCGTCGGCGTGTCGCGCAGGCAACTGGAGCGGCTGTTTCGCCAATACCTCGGCTCGATGCCGTCCAAATACTACCTGGGGCTGCGTCTGTCGAAGGCGCGTACGCAATTGCAGCGCACCAGCAAATCCGTCGTGCAGATCAGTCTCGCGTGCGGGTTTTCGTCGGCGGCGCACTTTTCGAACGCGTATCGCGAGCGTTTCGGCGTGACACCGCGCGAGGACCGTCGCAACTGGATCGAAAAGCAGACAAGTGCGACCGGCACGGCAACGAGCGAACCGCGGCCAGCCGCGTTGATCGAACGTCCTGATGATACGGCGCGTTAGTCATGGGCCATGCCGCCAACCCATGTAGCATGCGACGGCAACAAGCCCGACAGAACACGTCGCGTATGAGCAAGACGTTTCACACGCGGTTATCTACACTGAAGCTATTACCCGCTACCTGTAACGAGGATTTGCCATGAACGACCAGACTGTGACACGCCAGACTTTCGACGAAGTGATGGTGCCGGTGTTCTCTCCCGCCGCCTTCGTGCCGGACCGCGGTCTCGGGTCGCGCGTCTGGGATACGCAGGGCCGCGACTATATCGACTTCGCGGGCGGCATCGCCGTCACCGCGCTTGGCCACGCGCATCCGGAACTGCTGAAGGTGCTGAGCGAGCAGGGCAGCAAGCTTTGGCACATTGGTAACGGTTACACGAACGAACCGGTGCTACGCCTCGCCAAACGTCTCGAAGCGCTGACGTTCGCCGACCGCGCGTTCTTCGCCAATTCCGGCGCCGAAGCGAACGAAGCGGCGCTGAAGCTGGCGCGTCGCGTCGCTTTCGACCGTCACGGTATCGAGAAGGACGAAATCATTTCGTTCACGCAGTCATTCCATGGCCGCACGTTCTTTACGGTGAGCGTCGGCGGTCAGCCGAAGTATTCGGAAGGCTTTGGTCCCGTGCCGCAAGGTATCCGTCATCTGCCGTACAACGATATCGAAGCCGCACGCGAGGCGATCGGCGCAAAAACCTGTGCGGTGATCGTCGAGCCGATCCAGGGCGAAGGCGGCGTGATTCCGGCGGATCCGGCGTTTCTGAAAGCGTTGCGCGAGGCGTGCGATCAGTATGGCGCACTGCTGATTTTTGACGAGGTACAAACGGGTGTGGGCCGCAGCGGCACTTTCTACGCGTACGAGGACACCGGCGTGACGCCGGACATCCTGACCACGGCGAAGTCGCTCGGCAATGGCTTCCCGATTGGCGCGATGCTGACGACCAACGAACTCGCCGCACATTTCAAGGTGGGTGTGCATGGCACGACGTACGGCGGCAATCCACTCGGTGCGGCGATTGCGGACAAGGTGGTCGAACTGATCAGCGAGCCGAAGCTGCTCGACGGCGTGCGTTCGCGCAGCGAGACGCTCAAGGGGCATCTGGTGAAGCTCGACGAACGCTTCGGCATTTTCAAGGAAGTGCGCGGCAAGGGACTGTTGATCGGCGCGGAACTGAACGATGCCTTCAAGGGCCGCGCCAAAGACTTCGTGACGGCAGCGGGCCAGCATGGCGTGATCATGCTGATGGCGGGTCCCGATGTACTGCGTTTCGCGCCGTCGCTGATCGTGCCGCTCGACGACATGAGCGAAGGTTTTGCGCGTCTGGCAAAGGCAATAGAAGCAGTGATCGGCGCGACAGCTGAAGCGCCGGCCCGTTAATCTGGCGTCACACTCAACCAACGGAACGACGATGCTCTTCGTACGCCCCGGCCGCCTCGCCGATCTCGATGCGCTCGAACATATGGCGCGCACGGCTCAACCCGTGCTGCACTCGCTGCCGCATGACCGCCGTGCGCTCGAAGCACGCGTCGCGCTGTCCGAAGACTCGTTCCGTGCGGAAGTCGATTTTCCGGGCGAGGAGTTTTACCTGTTCGTGCTCGAAGATAGCGAGACCGGCAAGCTGCTGGGCACGGCGAGCATCGTTGCCGCCGCCGGTTACTCGGAGCCGTTCTACGCGTTTCGCAACGACGCGTTGATTCATGCGTCGCGTGAACTGCATGTGAATCGCAAGATTCACGCGCTGACGATGTCGCATGAGCTCACCGGCAAGAGCCGGCTGGCGGGCTTCTATATCGACCCGTCGCTGCGCGGCGACGCCGCCGCGCATCTGATGTCGCGCTCGCGGATGATGTATATCGCCGCCAATCGCAAGCGCTTCACCTCCGAGGTGTTTTCGCTGCTGCTGGGCGTGACGGATGACGACGGCGTGTCGCCATTCTGGGAAGCGGTGGGGCGCAAATTTTTCGGCCGTAACTTCGCGGACATCGAAATCGAATCCGGTGGCCGTAGCCGTACCTTTATCGCCGAAGTGATGCCGAGCTATCCGGTGTATGTGCCGCTGTTGCCGGAATCGGCGCAGCGTGTGCTCGGCGAGCCGGACGAAAAGGCGCTGCTCGCGTATGAGATTCACCTCGAGGAAGGCTTCGAAACGGATCGCTTCGTGGATATCTTCGATGCGGGTCCGGTGTTGACGGCTCAGATCGATCGCAGCGCCTGTGTCAGGCGCAATGAAATGAGGACAGTACGCGGAGCGGCAGCCGGCGAGCGTGGCACCACGTGGCTGATCGCCAGCAACCGCGCGGACGACTTCCGCTGCGTGCTGGCCGCTTTACCTGACGAGAAGGCAATGGGCGCGCCGCTGCCGCTAGCGGTGCGCGACGCGCTTGGCGTGCAGAACGGCGACCCGGTGCGCTGTGTAGCGCTGCATCAGCCGGCCGAAGAGCATCCCTACGAACTTTCGGGAGAAGCAGAATGATCGTCGTTCGCGTCGTGCAGACGGGCGATGTGGACGCGCTCGTCGCGCTCGCTCAGGAGACTGGCCCTGGTCTCACCACGTTCAAGCCTGACCGCGATGCACTCGAAGCGCGGGTGGCGCGTTCGCGCCGCACGATGGAAGACAAGGCCGCGCCGCATGAAGCCGGCTACTTCTTCGTGATGGAAGACACCGCCACCGGCGACGTGGCTGGCGTATGCGGCATCGAAAGTTCGGTCGGCCTGGAACAGCCGTTTTACAACTATCGTGTGAGCACGGTGGTGCATGCGAGCCAGGATCTGGGTATCTGGACGCGCATGCATGCGCTCAACATTTCGCACGACCTGACCGGCTACGCGGAAGTCTGCTCGTTGTTCCTGAGCCCACGTTACCGCACGAGCGGCGTGGGTGGCTTGCTGTCGCGCTCGCGCTTCATGTTTCTCGCGCAGTTCCGTGAGCGCTTTCCACAGCGTCTGTGCGCTGAATTGCGCGGCCATTTCGATGCGAACGGCACCTCGCCATTCTGGCGCGCGGTGGGCTCGCATTTCTACCAGATCGATTTCAACGCCGCGGACTATCTGAGCTCGCATGGCCGCAAGGCATTTCTCGCCGAGCTGATGCCGCGCTATCCGGTGTACGTCGAGCTGTTGCCGCAGGAGGCGCAGGACTGCGTCGGTCTCACGCATAACGACACGATTCCCGCGCGCCGGATGCTCGAATCCGAAGGGCTGCGTTACGAGAATCACGTCGATATTTTCGACGCGGGTCCGGTGCTCGAATGCCATATCGCCGACTTGCGAACGGTCCGCGAGAGTGTGGTGGTGCCGGTCGAAATCTTCGCGCTGGGGGCAACGCCCGCGCCGCAGGATGGGCCGAGGTCGCTGGTGTCGAATACTTCGCTCGGCGATTTCCGCGTCGGCGTTGCGGCAGGCGTGCCGAAGGACGGCGTGTTCCGTCTTGCCGCCGACGAAGCCGCGGCGCTCGACGTGAAGGCCGGCGACCCGGTACGGGTGCTGCCGCTGAAACATAAACAGGGATGATCATGACTGAGCTTTTCATCGACGGCGAATGGGCCGCCGGCAGAGGACACGTATTCACCTCGCGCAACCCCGGCACGGGTGCGACGGTGTGGGAAGGCCACAGCGCATCTGCTGAAGACGTGGACCTTGCAGTGCGCAGCGCGCGCGATGCGTTTGCAACGTGGTCGACGTTGAGTCTTGAAGATCGCTGCGGCATTGTGCGCCGTTTCGCTGCGCTGCTGACCGAGCGCAAGGAAGCGCTGGCCGAAGCGATTGGGCGTGAGACTGGCAAGCCGTTGTGGGAAGCACGTACCGAGGTGGCGTCGATGGCGGCCAAGGTCGAGATTTCGATTCAGGCGTACAACGAACGTACCGGCGAAAAGCGCACAGCGATGGCAGACGGCACTGCTGTGCTGCGGCATCGTCCGCATGGTGTGGTGGCAGTGTTCGGGCCGTATAACTTCCCGGGGCACTTGCCGAATGGGCATATCGTACCTGCGCTGATCGCTGGTAACGCGGTGGTGTTCAAGCCGTCCGAACTCGCGCCGGGTGTCGCCCGCGCGACTGTGGAAGTGTGGCGCGACGCCGGCTTGCCCGCGGGCGTGCTGAACCTCGTGCAGGGCGAGAAAGATACCGGTATCGCGCTGGCGAATCACCGGCAGATCGACGGGCTGTTCTTCACCGGCAGTTCGGACACGGGCACGCTGCTGCACAAGCAGTTTGGCGGCCGTCCGGAAATCGTGCTGGCGCTGGAGATGGGCGGCAACAATCCGCTCGTGATTGGACCGGTTGAGGATATCGACGCAGCAGTGCATCACACGATTCAGTCCGCTTTCCTGTCGGCCGGGCAGCGCTGCACTTGCGCACGTCGTATCCTCGTGCCGAATGACAGCTTCGGCGACCGCTTTATCGAGCGTCTTGCCGATGTGACTTCACGTATCACAGTGGGCGAATACAACGCCGAGCCGCAGCCGTTCATGGGCGCGGTAATCTCGGCGCGGGCGGCCGCACGCCTCGTCGGCGCGCAGGCGCATCTGCTCGAAGCCGGTGCCCGGTCCCTGTTGACGATGGAGCAACGCGACCCGCAACTCGGCTTCGTCACACCGGCCATTCTCGATGTGACGAACGTGCACGACCTGCCCGACGAAGAGCACTTCGGCCCGCTTGCGCAAATCATTCGCTATGCGAATTTCAATGACGCGATCGAGCGCGCCAACGATACGGCCTTCGGCTTGTCCGCAGGCCTTCTTGCCGACGACGAAACCCTGTGGACGCACTTCCAGCGCACGATCCGCGCCGGTATCGTCAACTGGAACCGGCCGACCAATGGTGCGTCGTCCGCGGCGCCGTTCGGTGGCACGGGACGCTCGGGCAACAACCGTCCGAGCGCGTATTACGCTGCCGACTACTGCGCCTATCCGATGGCCTCCGTCGAAAGCGCGCAACTGCAAATGCCCGCGAGTGTGTCGCCGGGCCTTCATTTCTGAGGATCGACGATGCAAGCCACTGAAGCCAATTTCGACGGCCTCGTCGGCCCGACGCACAACTACGCCGGGTTGTCGTTCGGCAATGTCGCGTCGCAGAACAACGAGAAGTCCGTCGCCAATCCGAAGGCCGCTGCAAAGCAGGGCCTGCGCAAGATGAAGCAGCTTGCTGAACTCGGTTTCCATCAAGGCGTGCTGCCGCCGCAAGAGCGGCCGTCGATGCGCCTGTTGCGCGAACTCGGCTTTTCCGGCGACGACGCGACAGTGATTGCACGTGTCGCGAAAGATGCGCCCGAGTTGCTGGCCGCAGCCAGTTCGGCATCGGCGATGTGGACAGCCAATGCTGCCACGGTGAGCCCATCGGCGGATACCGAAGACGGCCGCGTCCATTTCACGCCGGCCAATCTGTGTAGCAAACTGCATCGTGCAATCGAACACGAGTCGACGCGCCGCACGCTGCGCGCGATCTTCGCGGAGCGCGACCGGTTCGAAGTGCATGAAGCGCTGCCTGGCACGCCGGCACTCGGCGATGAAGGCGCGGCGAATCACACGCGCTTTTGTGCGGAATATGGCACACGTGGTGTCGAATTCTTCGTCTACGGCCGGAGCGAATATCGGCGTGGACCGGAGCCGAAGCGCTATCCGGCGCGTCAAACCTTCGAGGCGAGCCGCGCGGTTGCGCAGCGTCATGGGCTTGCGGAAGCGGCGACTGTCTATGCGCAGCAGAATCCCGACGTGATCGATGCTGGCGTGTTTCACAACGACGTGATTGCGGTCGGCAATCGCAACACGCTGTTCTGTCACGAACTGGCGTTTGTCGAGCAGCAAGCGGTGTACGACGAGCTGCGAGCGAAGCTTGGCAAGCTCAATGCGAAGTTCGACGTGATAGAGGTCCCGGACGCGCGGGTGGGTGTGAGCGATGCCGTGACGTCGTATCTGTTCAACAGCCAGTTGCTCACGCGCCCCGACGGCAAGCAGGTGCTGGTCGTGCCGCAGGAATGCCGCGAAAACCCACGGGTGGCCGAGTATCTGGATGGCTTGACCTCGCATGGTGGCCCGATCGACGATGTGCTGGTGTTCGACCTGCGCGAGAGTATGAAGAACGGCGGCGGCCCGGCTTGCCTGCGTTTGCGGGTGGTGTTGAGCGAGGCTGAACGCGCGGCGGTTACGCCCGGCGTGTGGATCACCGACACGCTGTTTGGCCGGCTCGATGCGTGGATCGAAAAGCACTATCGCGACCGCCTCGCGCCGACCGATCTGACCGATCCGAGCCTGCTGCTCGAATCGCGCACGGCGCTGGATGAGTTGACGCAGATTCTCGGGCTGGGTTCGTTGTATGACTTCCAGCGCTGAGCACGGCATGACACACGACCCGCGCAATGCGCTATTGAGTGATTTTCTTGCCTACACGTTAGCGGGCACGCAGCCGTCAGCGGGCGAAGCCAAGGGCGTGTGCGCAAATAGCGTGCGCTGGACGTGGCTTGACGAAGGCATCCTGCAATTCGAACCTGCTGAGGCTTCGGGCAAGCGAAGCGTGCTGGCCTCGGCCGGTGTGCACGGCGACGAGACTGCACCGATCGAACTGCTGTCGGGGGTGGTGCGCGATATCGCCGAAGGGCGGACCGCGCTGACGTGCCGTCTGCTGGTGATACTGGGCAACGTCGCCGCGATGCGCGCCGGCTGCCGTTACGTTGACGACGACCTGAATCGGCTCTTCAGCGGTCGGCATGCTCAGGTGCCGAATAGTCGCGAGGCGCCGCGTGCGATTGCACTGGAACGCGCAGCGACACAATTCTTCGCAGATGCCTCCGATGCACCAGGCGCCCGCTGGCACGTCGACATGCATACGGCGATTCGCGCGTCGGTCTTCGAGCAGTTTGCGCTGCTGCCGCACACCGGTGCGCCGCTCTCGCGGGCGATGTTCGAATGGTTGCGCGATGCATCCATTTCGGCGGTGCTGCTCCACACGACGAAGGGCAACACGTACTCGCATTTCACTGCGCAAGTGTGTGGTGCCGAAGCTTGCACGCTGGAACTCGGCAAGGTGCGGCCGTTCGGCCAGAACGACCTCGCGCGGTTCGCCGGCGCGGATAGGGCACTGCGTGATCTGCTGGCTGGCGTTGAAGACAACGCAAGCGAACCTTTGCCGCGCGTGTTCACGGTGATCGATCAGATCACGAAGCAAAGCGATGCGTTCGAATTGCTCGTCGCAGCGGATGTGCCGAACTTCACGCCATTCGAGCAGGGCACGCTGCTCGCGCGCGATGGCGATTATCGTTATGTGGTGCGTCATGCCGAAGAGCGCATCGTGTTTCCGAATCCCTCCGTGAAGCCGGGTTTGCGCGCCGGATTGCTGGTGATCGAGACGACCGGGGAGACGCTCGCGGCGCTTGCCTGAACAATCCGCCGTACTCCACGTAGCGGCGATGGACCCATCGCCGCATTCCCCACACCTTGTACAATCCCGCCCTCGCGGCCGGTCCGCCCTCGCGACCGGTTGCGATGCAAAATCACAACGGCCGCATTCGCGGCCGTTGCCTCTGACGCACCACCATCCGCCATCCGGCGACTTCGCCTACTTCAGATAGTCGAACGCCACTTCGCCGAGACCGAGTGTCAGATCCGCCAGCAAATGGCGCGCTTCGACAATCTCCAGCACCGGCAATTCCGCAACCGGCGCGAGCGCGTGCGGCGACAGCTGCAGCGCAGCCGGCCCGGTCCATGCGCCCTTGAGGTCGATATCCTGCAGGTAATAACGGACCAGTTCGCAGATACGCGGCGTACCGTCGACGTGCGGCATGACCTTCAGCAGGAAGTTCGGCGCTTCGAGGCGCTTCTTCTGCTGCACGAGATCGAGCTGGCGATGCTTATAACCCATCGTGCCGGTGGCGATGCGCACAGGGCCGTAGTCAAGCGTGCCCACGAGCGTGTCGGTATGCACTTCGAGTACCGGCTTGGCGAGCTTCTTCGGGAAGCCCCACAGTTCGCGGCCACCTGCGATCGGCGGATGGTCGTCGAGATACATCGCCAGCGTGTAGCTGCCGGCAACGCCGTTATAGGACACCGGAATCACCTGTCCGCTTTCCGTGTAGTCGCCGAAGCCGGTCGAGTCCGGCATGCGGATGAACTCGTAGTGCACCAGCGGCTCGCCGATTTCCAGCGGCTCGGGCACGACGGCGCGCAGCTTGGCCGGGTCGGTGCGGTACGTGATGATCAGGAATTCCCGGTTAATGAACCGGTAGGGGCCGATCGGGAACGCTGGGCTCGTAATCGGCATGGCGAAGGCATTGTCTAGCACGCTTTTGACGTCCATGGTTTTCCTTGGTGGTTAATCGCGGGTTGGAACGCTTCTGCACTGCACAAGAGTATCGTCGATTCGCGACTTGCTCGCATTCTCGTTGCGGGAATTGAATATTTTTTGAAAATCGCGCATAGCCGTGCCTGAGGCGAGCGGCCTGCGCTAAAATCGAAGAACGTCGCAAAGCGGCGTCATGCGGCGCTCTCAGCCCGATTTCGGGTCCGATCGCACGCCATGTGAGAAGCAAAAAACAGCAGGAAGCGCCAGGGCGCTTATCGGGGGAATGGAATGTCCAGCATCGAAGTCGACGATCCGAGTCGGGCCGGCGGTGAGCCCGGTCGGGCTGACGGCGCATCAGTCAAGCCTTGTTTCGCCCGCCAGCCGATCCTCGATCGCGACGGCATGCTATGCGGCTACGAACTCAAGCTTCATTGTGTGAGCGAAGCGCCGGCAGGCGACGCCGCAGCCAGTACTGGCGCCACCGGGCATACCGTGCCCGATGACGCAACCACGGCCGCCGCTGCCGAAGGCGAACCGCGCGCTGTCGTGCAGCCTACCTTCACGCAGTCCGTCGTCACCGCGCTGATGCAATCGGGCGTGCGCGGCGCGTTGGCCGGCCACCTTGCCCATCTGGACGTCAGCCGCGAAATGCTGTTCGACGAGGCGCTCGAACTCCTGCCGGCCGAGCGTTTCCTGTTCGAGCTCCAGCCGGATATCGAAGTGGACGACGAGCTGATTGCGCGCATCGTTGTGCTGCATGCGCGGCGCTACCGCTTCGTGCTTGATGCCGTGGTGGTTCCGAGCGACACGTTTGCGCGCCTGCTGCCCTATGCCGAGCGCGTGAAAATCGATCTTCCGCACATCTCCCGCGCGCTGTTGCCAAAGCTTTCCACCGTGCTGAAATCGGCGGGCAAATTGTTGATTGCCCAAGGCATCGAAGCACAGGAGGATTTCGAAACCGCCCTCAATCTCGGCTTCGACAAATTTCAGGGCTATTACTTCGCGCGCGCGCAGACCGCGACGTTGCGCAAGGTGAGTGCGCCGCGCCACGCATTGCTGAACCTGCTGCAGTTGCTAGCCGGCGACCCGACGGTCGCGCAGCTCGAAGCCGAACTGAAGCTCAATCCGGTGCTGGTGATGCATCTGATGAAGCTGGCGAATTCGAGCGGCCTTGCGGTCGGCCACAAGGTGACCACGCTGCGCGAAGCGATCAATGCGACCGGCACCAACCGGATTGCCCGCTGGACCCAGTTACTGTTGTATGCGGACGGCCGCAAGGTCGCGCTGGAAGACGACCCGCTGCTGCAACTCGCCGCCACCCGCGCACGTTTCATGGAACTGGCGGTGCTGCGTCTGCCGAAGGCCGGCCGCGACGAGGCCGATGCAGCGTTTTTGACGGGCGTGTTTTCGTTCGTGGATGCGGTGTTCGGCGGCTCGATCGAGAACACGCTCAATGTGCTGACGCTCTCGAAGCCGATTCAGGCGGCGATCCTGCGTCGCGAAGGCGTGCTGGGTCTGCTGCTGTCGGTGGTCGATGCGCTCGAGCGCGGTGAATGGAAAGAAATTGAAAGCGTGTGCGCGGAGCTGGCACCGTTGACGGTGCGCGAAGTCGCCGAACTGGGGCTCGTCGCGGCGGCGTGGGCAGGCGTTGCGGATCGCAGCGCCGAGGCAAAAGGTCTGGAGCGGATCGAGGACTAAACCCGATCGGGGAGTGCGCTGCCGGGTCCGGACTTCGGTCCGCGGCGCTGCAGCCTGGCAATGAGCCGGGCCGCTCACTCCTTCACAGCATCTCCAGTTCCTGCATCGGCGCATGGGAAAAAAAACGCCCTAACTCCCGCGCCAGTTCATTCAACGCTGCCATCTCGCCCTGCGAGATCCGCCGTGCCTCGTCGGCCTGGCACCAGTCGCCGTACAGAAGCGCGACCGTCGTCTGATTCTCGCCCATCACCGGCAGCAGCACGAACGAGCGGGTATCCGCGAAACTGCGCCGGAACCATTCGGGCAGCCGCGCCACCATCTTCGGGTCGCGCGCATTTTCTATGAAGATGCCCACCGAGTTCGCAATCGCGAGATGGAACACGTCGGGCTCGAACGCGGTATTGAACGTCAGACCGGGCAGGGCAGCCTCGATCTTTGGCCCGAATCCCATACGCGCCTTGAACGTACCGCTGCTGTGGCGCACGAACATGACGGTACGCGCGAAACCGAGACCGGCGTGCACCGTTTCGGTGGCCATGGCCAGCGCCGGGCCGAGTGCGCTACCTGCTTTTAGCGCCCGCAGATCTTCGACGCCCGCGGCGATGCGTGCCTCGGGATCGAGCGCTTCGCGGGCAATCGCGTCGGCGTTGGCGCGCAGCTCCACGATCTCGCGCATCACGCCTTCGCCGTCTTCTTCGCGGGCGAGCGCCACGCTCATTTCCAGCAGCACTTCGGGGTCGGTGTTCAGCGCGCGGCCGTAACGGTGTGCGAGCTCGGCGATGCGTGCCTCGCGCTGCCAGTCCGACATGTTCGGCGTGGTCAGCACGGCGGCGACTTCGGTGGAGTAGTTGGTGATGGCGCGCAGCCATTGCACCTGGCGGGACTCTTCGGTGTCGTGCGGATCGAACTCGCCCATGCCGGAGCGGATCATGTCGGGCAGGCGCCAGCGCACCGCGGCTTCCTCGCCGATCTCGTCGAACGTGACGCCCAGCACGGTGATGCAGGCTTCGCTTTCCTCGATATTGGTGTCGACCAGGCGGCGGATCTGGTCCCACTCGGCGTCGAGATAGAACACCACGAGCAGCTTGCCGATCTGGCGCATCAGCGTGCAGACGACGGCTTCTTCGCCGGCGCGCAGGTCGCCGCGCTCGGTTAGCTTACGGGCGACGCAGCCCGACAGCAGGGTGCGGTTCAGTTCGAGTTTCGCGTCGATGCGGCGCGGCACGCTGTGATGAAAGTGATCGACGATCTTCAGGCCGACCACGAGGTGGCCGACCGCGTCCATCCCGAGCACCATCAAGGCGCGCGACACGGTGGTGATATTTCCGCCGAAGGCCATGTACATCGCCGAGTTGGCGAGGCGCAGCACCTTCTGGGTCAACGCAAAATCGGACAACACGACCTGCACGAGACCTGTGAAGTCGAGGTCGTCGTTGTTCATTGCAGCCATGGTTGTGCGCAGCGATTGCGACAGCATGGGGAAATCGCCGCGCTCGCTCATTCGAGACCAGAGCCTGTCGAGCACCGCTGCCTTTACCATGTGATTCCCGCTAAAGCCATACGTATTCCATTGAGTCGCAGACCGGCGTCATGCCGGTGTTCGATGCAGGTGCGCCAGTTCTTCCGGGTCCGCCGGGCCCGCATGAGAAGACGCATGCAGGTGCAACGTGTGTGCTTCGAAACGCTGCGCCAGTTCCTCGGACGGCAACGCCTTGCAGACGAGCCAGCCCTGAATATGATCACATCCCATTTCAGTCAGCAGGGTGCGTTGTTCCTCGGTTTCCACGCCTTCTGCGACCAGCTCCAGGTCTAGCGTTTGCGCAAGTCCCACGACCGCGCTAACGATGGCCTGATCATTACGGGAGGTTAGCAGATTCTCGACGAAACTCCGGTCGATCTTAAGTTTCGCTAAGGGAAAGCGTTGCAGGTACGCAAGACTCGAGTAGCCGGTGCCGAAGTCGTCGACCGCGAAGCGGATGCCCATCGCGGTAAGCTCTTCCAGCAGGCCCTTCGCGTGCGCCGGGTCGTGCATCAGCAGGCTTTCGGTGATCTCGAACACGAGACGGCGCGGGTCGATCCCGGTGAGTTCGATGGCCTCGCGCACGCTGTCCTTGAAACGCGGGTCGCGGAACTGCTGCGGCGACACATTGACCGCGACGTACTGCATCCTGATGCCACGCATGTCCCACTGGATCAACTGCATGCAGGCGATCTTGAGGACCCAGTTGCCAAGGTAATTGATGAGCCCGACCGATTCGGCGAGCGGAATGAACATCGACGGCGGTACGAGGCCATGCACCGGATGTAGCCACCGGATCAACGCTTCCACGCCCACCACGCCATGGCTCTGGCTGCTGGTGATCGGCTGGAAGTGCAACGAGAATTCGCCGTTGCGCACGGCGTCGTACAGATCGGCTTCGAGCTTCAGGCGTTCGGCGTCGGCGGGGTCGTCGTCCGGCACATAGAACGCCAGGGTGTTGCCGCCCGCTGCCTTGGCCTGCAGCAGCGCGTGGTCGGCCCAACGCAGCAGGTTGTTGTCGCGGCCCGCGGTGTCGTTGACATGGCGCACGTCCGGATAGAGCGCAATGCCGATGCTCGCCGACAGATGCACCTGCTGGCCGTTGAACACGTATGGCTGCTGGATGGCGGTCAGAAGACGCCGCGCCAGCGCTTCAGCGGCCGCCACGGCATAGGTACGGCTGGCTGCGACCGGCATGAGGATGGCGAATTCGTCGCTCGCCACCCGGGCGATCTGGTCGCTCACGGAGGTGGTGTTCGAGATGCGTCGGGCGGTTTCGCGCAGCATGTCGTCGCCGGCGTCGTAGCCGAGCGCACGGTTCACGCGCTGGTAATCGTCGATGTCGAGCAGCAGCAGGGCGGCCGGCGTACCGTGCGCGTCGGCTTGCTGCTGGGCGTCGAGCAGCGCCGGCACCAGCGCGGACTGATTGGCGAGGCCCGTCAGGCGATCGTGGTGCAAGGCATGCGTGAGGCGCTCTTCGGTGGCGCGCCAGGCCGACACGTCGAAGCCGGCAATCGCAAAGCCCTCGACACCGTCGTGGCTGTTGCGCACGACGCGCAATTCAACCGTGACCGGATAGGTCAGCGACTTGATCAGGCTGAGCGTCGCTTTCTCGATGCTGCCGGTGGCCGAGGCGCGGGCCAGCAGCGCGTCGAGGCGCTCGGCGTCGGCGGGCGCGACGATGTCGTGCAGTGTAATGGTCTGTAAGTATTCCCGGTGGTAGCCTATGAATCTCAGGCTTGCCTCGGACACGTAGAGGAAGCGCAGCTCCCGGTCGACGTGAGCAAGCAGGTCGACCGCACCGACGGCCTGCTCGAGGGGGGAGCGGCTTGCGCTCGGTTGGGGTAAGCCTTCCGGGCGGCGCCCTAACGCACGGACCCGCTCGATGACCGTACGCAAGGAGCCCCGGCGGGGCGCGGTGATCCTGTTCGCTTCCATGTTTCTCGCTGGCAACCCGTTTTCGTCTGCGGGCGGCCCGGCTCGGTCCCGCCGGTTCAGCGCGGGTGGTCGAGAGGCATGAAGCCGCCCATCAGAACGAGATAACGACCCCCACGCGAAAATCTTTAGCGGTTGCTGTAAATATTGATGATGGCGACCGGTGCGTCGCTCGAGACAAGCGATGGTAATGCTGCAACGCCGATTCACCGCCGGCCGCCTTGGCGGCCCGGTGCGGATTCAGTTAAAGTGAAGCGGCTTACCGTCCGTTATCTAGAGTTACGCCCCATGCTCGCAGCGGACGCGGGAGTGGCCCCACTGCGCAGCGTTTTCGAACCCATGCACCGATGAGCCATGTCTGAACCGTTTCCTGCCGGGGCCAAGCCCGGGCAAGTCGAGGTGCCTGCACAGTCCGCCCAGGGGGCCGAGGCAGCGGTCGACGCGCCCTTTGTCTATCTGGGCCGCCAGCCGATTCTCGATCGCGATGGCGCGCTGTACGCGTACGAGCTGCTGTTCCGGGCCGGGGCACACAATTATGCCGAAGTCAGCGACGACGCGCAGGCGACCGCGCAGGTGGTGGCGCGCACGATTGGCGGAATCGGGGTATCGGCGGTGCTCGGACATCATCGCGGCTTCGTCAACATCGGCCGCGACCTGTTATTCGACGACATCGTCCACCTGATGTCGCCAGAGCGTTTCGTGCTCGAAATTCTCGAGACCGTCGCCATCGACGCCCAGCTGGTGCGCCGCCTTGCCGAACTGCGCAACGCCGGCTTTCAGGTGGCGCTCGACGACGTGAGCGAGCTGTCGGAAGGCTTGCTCGCCGTGCTTCCGTATACCGACATCGTCAAGATCGACTTTCTGCTCACGCCCCGGGCGGCGCTGCCCAAACTGGCCAGGGCCGTGCTGGCGCAGGGCAAGACGCTGCTTGCCGAGAAGGTCGAAACGCGTGAAGACTTCGCGCTTGCCCGCGACCTCGGCTTCCATCTGTTCCAGGGATATTTCTTCGCCCGCCCGCAGGTGCTGACCGCGCCGCGCAACCGGTCGTCGCGTCCGGCGCTGTTGCGCCTGCTGGCGTTGCTTGCACGCGACGCCGGCATTATCGAGCTCGAGGCCGAACTCAAGCGCAACCCGAACGTCGTGGTGCAGTTGCTGCGCCTCGTCAATTCGAGCGCGTTTGGGCTTGGACGCAATATCGCTTCGTTGCGCGAGGCGATCATCGCGACCGGCACGCGGCAGATTGCCCGCTGGGCGCAACTGCTGCTGTACGCCGACGGCGGCGATCTGCCGTGGCGCTCCGATCCGCTGGTGCAACTGGCCGGCACGCGTTCGCGCTTCATGGAACTGGCGGCGCGCTGGCTGCGCCCGTCGGACGAGGAATTCGCAGACGCCGCGTTTATGACGGGAATTTTTTCGCTGGTGCACGTGGTGCTCGGCACGACGCCTGCCGAGACGCTCGACAAACTTGGCCTGGCGCCGCTGATCCGCGATGCGATCGTCGAGCATAGCGGGGCGCTCGGTGCACTTCTGGGCATCGCCGAGGCCGCTGACCAGGGCGCAGACCTGAGCGCCGACGGCGCATTGACCGCCGCCGGACCCGACGTGCCCGAGGCGTTTGCGGCGTTGACGCCGGAGGTACTGGCGGAATTGAACCTGTCCGCGGCGGCGTGGTTCGGCGCGCATGCGGGCCTGGAGTAGAGGGGCGGCCGGCGCCTTGCGGGGTCTTTCAGCGTGGTTTCCCGGGACGTGATCCAATAGCGGCTGAGTCATGGCTTGACGCGCCCGACGGCGCGACGCAGGACGTGGCTTCATTCATCGCACGGACCACGTGCGTCAACGCCTGGAGGGGCTCGAGATGAAACGAAAGTTCATGCCGGTATTACTGGCAACGGTATTGTCGGCAACGTTTGGGCTGTATTCGCTGACTGCGTCGGCGACGCTCAAGCCGGGCGAGGCCGCGCCGGATTTCACGACCCAGGCGTCGTTGGGCGGCAAGACTTACACCTACAACCTGGCTGACGAGTTGAAGAAGGGGCCGGTGGTGCTGTACTTTTACCCGGCGGCTTTCACGAAGGGTTGCACGATCGAGGCGCACGAGTTTGCAGATGCTGTTGACGAGTACAAGAAATATGGCGCGACGGTGATTGGCGTTTCGCACGACAACATCGACACGTTGACGAAATTTTCGGTCAGCGAATGCCGCAGCAAATTCCCGGTGGCGGCCGATGCGGACGCGAAGGTGATTGGCGCGTACGACGCGGGGCTGCCGATGCACAACTCGATGGCGAACCGGGTGTCGTACGTGATTGCGCCGGACGGCAAGATCATTTACGAATACACGAGCCTGTCGCCGGACAAGCATGTCGAGAACACGCTGGAGGCAGTGAAGCAGTGGGCGGCGACGCATAAGTCGCAGTGAGTGACGGCTGATGATCCCGCGGACAATGCCGTGCTACGCTGATAGCCGGTCTGGTTAGCGGGGTGATCCGAGATGCCTATTGTTGTGGGTCTGGCGGTACTGGCCGCGCTGATTTATGGCGCGGTGTGGTCGTTCGATGCGGTGCTGGCGCATTGTGGGCTGGCCGTGGCGGTTGGGGTTGCTGCGGTGGTTGTTGCTCTGGTGGCTGCGGCGGTGGTTTATTGGCTGCGGCGCCGGCGCGAGGTCGCCCCGAATATTCATGACGGCGATTGGACGCATGAATTGAAGGCTGAATGGGGTGGGGTCCGGCTCGCGGCCGGAAAGCGGTTGTGCAGGGTGGATTTGCATGGCGCTCAGGGGGATTATATTTTTGCCGATCTTCTGGGGGCTGATGTTGAGGCTGCTGGGCAGGGATTTCAGCTTGCGCTTAAGGTTCGGGATGCTAAGTGTCCTGTCTGGACGTTGCCCATGCGGGATGAGCGGCAGGCTAAGCAGTGGAAGAGGGTTTTTGGATTGGCTGTTGAGCAGAGGCTTTGAGGTTTTGCCTGCGGCGCCTTGGCTCGGTGGTGTTCCTGCGGTGTTGGCCTTTCCTTGCTTTGTTAGTGGTTTATTAGCTTCGCCCCTGTGCGGGGCGGCACTTACTTTCTTTGCCGCCGCAAAGAAAGTAAGCAAAGAAAGCGGGCTTCCAACCGCTAGCTCGTAGGTGTCCACCACTTGTGTGAACACGGAGTGGTCCGCGCACGCGAGGTGCCGTCGCACCTTGCGCAGTAGTGACAAGGCAGTCATCCGTTCCAGCGTCGCGCTTCGCGCTCCGCCGTCGGGCATAACGCCTTCTGCACGTTATGTAGGAATTCGAACGTTTTTGGAGGCACTCCTTTGCTGGAGTCGTGTCTATCGTTCTTGCCCCGTGTAACAGACGCAGGCTTTCGCGAAATGGAATCGCACCAGCGCGGTCAGCAGATCTGAGGTGCTTCTCTGTGTCGCTAAGCAGTCGCGACTGCCCGGACCCCTAGCAGGTGTTTTTTCGCCGGCAGACCCATCCGCCGCGCACGCAGTGCGCGGGCGGGATGAATGAGTCCTTTGTCACTAACTGGTGTGGTGCGAGGGCAGATTTCGTGCGCGGACCACTCCGTTATCAAGATGAGTGGTGGACACCTACCGGCTAGCGGTTGGAAGCCCGCTTTCTTTGCTTACTTTCTTTGCGGCGGCAAAGAAAGTAAGTGCCGCCCCGCACAGGGGCATCGCTAATAGACCGATAACAAAGCAAGGAAAGGCCAACACCGCAGGAACACCACCGAACCAAGGCGCCGCAGGCAAAAACAGACCACCGGGACATCAAGGAAAGGCCAACGCCATAAGAACCCGGACAAGCGCCGCGCAGGCAAAAACCCCAAACCTATACCTGTGCCGCCGGCCGCCCACGCCGGCCCCGCCGCCCCCTCCCTTCCCACCTAACCCGAATCCGATCCATATAGAGATAAACAACCGGAGTGGTATAAAGCGTAAGCACCTGACTAACAATCAACCCGCCAACAATGGCAATGCCAAGAGGCGCCCGAAGCTCAGCCCCATCCCCATTCCCAAACGCCAACGGCAACGCCCCAAGCAGCGCAGCACAAGTCGTCATCATGATCGGCCGAAACCTCAACAGACACGCCTGGTGAATCGCGTCATAAGACGACAACCCCTGCCGCGAGGCCTCAATCGCAAAATCGATCATCATGATCGCGTTCTTCTTCACGATCCCGATCAGCAGAATCACCCCGATCAACGCAATGATGCTGAACTCCGTCTGAAACAGCATCAACGCCAGCAATGCCCCCACGCCCGCCGAAGGCAACGTCGACAGAATCGTCAACGGATGGATATAGCTCTCGTACAAAATCCCCAGCACGATATACACCGCTGCCAGCGCAGCCAGAATCAGCAACGGCATATCGGATAACGATTGCTGAAACGCCTGCGCCGTCCCCTGGAAGCTGCCGTGGATCGTCCCCGGCATGCCAATCTCGCCCATCGTGTCGTAAATCGCTTTCGTTGCATCCGACAAGGACTTGCCTGGCGGCAAGTTAAACGAGATCGTCGAGGCCACGAACTGGCTCTGGTGATTCACCGATAGCGGCGTGTTCCCCGGTCCGAAGCTCGCAATCGCCGACAACGGAATCATCGTCTCCTTCGACGTCGATACCGCCGACCCCGATGACGCACTCGACTTGCCGCTCGCCGCCAGCGAATTGATCGCCAGGTTGCGCGCCGAGTCCGATGCAATCGCCGCCGCGCTTGAGGAGGTCGTGCCACCCGTGCCGCCGCTCGAGGCGCTGGTGCTGCTCGTGCTGCTGGTGTTTGCCACCGTCGCCGTTACCGTGCCCACCGTCGCGTTGGTGCTCTGCGTGCCGCTCGCGCTGCCCCCCGACGTGCTGATGTAAATCTGGTTCAGCATGTCCGGGCTTTGCCAGTATTTCGGCGCGACTTCCATCACCACGTGGTACTGGTTCAACGGGTTGTAAATCGTCGACACCTGGCGCTGCCCGAATGCGTCGTACAGCGTGTTGTCGATTTGCGCCGGCTCGATGTTCAGGCGCGCGGCACTCGCGCGGTCGATCGTCACCATCGATTCCAGGCCGCCTTGCTGCTGGTCGGAATTCACGTCCGCCAGTTCGGGCCGTGCCTGCAGCGCTTCTGTCAGTTTCGGGCCCCACGTATAGAGGTCGGTCGTGGAATCGGCCAGTAACGTGAACTGGTATTGCGCGTTCGATTGCCGGCCGCCCACGCGGATGTCCTGCACGGCCTGCAGGAAGGTGCGCACGCCCGCTACGTTGGAGAGCGGCCCGCGCAGTTGTGCGATCACCTGGTCTGCAGAGAGGTGGCGTCCTGGCTTCTCCTTCAACTGCACGTACATGAAGCCGGAATTGGTCTGGCGTCCGCCGGTGAAGCCGACTACCCCGTCCACCGCAGGGTTTTGACCGACGATCTTCATCATCTCGGAAAACTTGCCTTTCATCGCCTGGAAGGACGTCGACTGGTCGGCCTGGATGCCGCCGACGAGGCGGCCCGTGTCCTGCTGCGGAAAAAAGCCTTTCGGGATGATCACGTAGAGCCAGATGTTGATCCCGATCGTCGCGATCAGCACCAGCAGGATCAGCAGCGGATGCCGCAGCGACCAGCCGAGCGTGCGCTCGTAACCACGCTGCATCGCCGCGAAGCCGCGTTCGAGCCAGCGCGCGAAGCGTCCTTCTTCTTCTCGTTCGTGCGGCTCGTTGAGCAGGCGGGAGCACATCATCGGCGTGAGCGTCAGCGAGACCAGCAGCGAGACGCCGATCGCCAGTGACAGCGTCAGCGCAAATTCGCGGAACAGCCGCCCAACAATGCCGCCCATCAGCAGGATCGGCAGGAACACGGCGACCAGCGAGATGCTGATCGACACCACCGTGAAGCCGACTTCGCGTGCGCCCAGGAACGCGGCCTTCATGCGCGGCACGCCGTCCTCGATATGCCTTGAGATGTTTTCGAGCACCACGATTGCGTCGTCGACCACGAAGCCGGTCGCGATGGTCAACGCCATCAGCGACAGGTTGTCGATCGAAAAACCCATCAGGTACATCGCGGCGAACGTGCCAATGATCGAGATCGGCACCGCGACGCTCGGAATCAGCGTTGCGCGCCAGTTGCGCAGGAACAGGAACACCACCATCACGACCAGCGCCACCGCAATCATCAAGGTGTGTTCGGTATCCTTCAGCGAGGCGCGGATCGTAGTGGAGCGGTCGACCGTCGGGAATACGTCGACATCGGCGGGGAGCGACGCCTTCAGTTGCGGCAGCATTTCCTTGACGCGGTCCACGGTGTCGATGATGTTCGCGCCCGGTTGGCGATACAACAGCACCAGCACCGAGCGCTTGCCGTTGTACAGGCCCAGGTTGCGCAGGTCCTCCACTGAGTCCACCACCTCCGAGACATCCGAGAGGTGCACGGCCGAACCGTTGCGATAGGCAATGATCAGGTCCTTGTACTGCGTGGCTTTGCTCGCCTGGTCGTTGGTGTAGAGCTGGACGTGGGTCGCGCCGAACTCGATCGAACCTTTGGGGCTGTTCGCATTCGCCGCGGCAAGTGCCGCGCGCACGTCTTCGAGGCCGATGCCGTAGTGGAACAGCATCTGCGGTTCCAGTTCGACGCGCACCGCCGGATTGGCCGATCCGCTCACATCCACTTCGCCGATCCCATCCACCTGCGAGAGCGATTGCTGCAGCACCGTGGCGGCGGAGTCGTATAGCTGACCGGCTGTCAGCGTATTGGACGTCAGCGCGAGAATCAGGATCGGCGCGTCTGACGGGTTGACCTTGTGGTACGTCGGATTGCTGCGCAGGCTCGCTGGCAAATCGGCGCGCGCGGCGTTGATGGCGGCCTGCACGTCGCGCGCGGCGCCGTCGATGTCGCGGTTCAGGCCGAACTGCAGCGTAATCCGCGACGAGCCCACCGAGCTCTGCGAAGTCATCTCGGTGACGTCGGCAATCGAGCCCAGATGCCGCTCGAGCGGGCTCGCCACACTGGTCGCCACCGTTTCGGGACTCGCGCCCGGCAGTGAGGCCTGCACCGAGATGGTCGGGAAGTCCACTTGCGGCAGGGGCGCGACTGGCAGCTTCGTAAAGGCGAATGCCCCGGCGAGCGCGATGCCGACCGCCAGCAGCGTCGTGGCGACGGGTCGGGCAATGAACGGACGCGACAGATTCATCGCTCAGTTCCCCGCATCCGTGGCGGGCGGCGGTGCGTTGTGGCCGGGATCGTCATGGTGGAAACGGGCCCGCACGCGTCGCGCCAGCGAGTCGAATCCGAGGTAGATCACCGGTGTCGTGAACAGCGTCAGCAACTGGCTCACGATCAGGCCGCCGGCAATCGCAATCCCGAGCGGACGACGCAGTTCCGAACCCGCGCCGGTGCCGAGCATCAGCGGCAGGGCACCGAGCAGTGCCGCCATGGTCGTCATCAGGATCGGGCGAAAACGTAGCAGACAGGCCTGGTAGATCGCCTCGCGCGGCGGCTTGCCCTGTTCGCGTTCCGCTTCGAGCGCGAAGTCGATCATCATGATGGCGTTCTTCTTCACGATACCGATCAGCAGCACGATGCCGATGATGCCGATGATGTCGAGGTCATGTCCGGTGATCAACAGCGCCAGCAACGCACCGACGCCGGCCGACGGCAGCGTCGAAAGAATCGTGATCGGATGGATGAAGCTCTCGTACAGCACGCCCAGCACGATATACATCGTGACGATTGCCGCGAGGATCAGGAACAGCTCGTTCGCGAGCGACGCCTGAAACGCCAGCGCCGCGCCCTGGAAGCGGGTCTGGAACGAGGCCGGCAGGCCCACGTCCTTCTCTGCCTGATTGATCGCCTTGACGGCCGCACCCAGCGACGCACCCGGCGCGAGGTTGAACGACACGGTGGTGGCCGGGAATTGGCTCAGGTGGGTGACGAGCAACGGCGCGGGCTGCTCGATGAACTTCGCGATTGACGATAACTGCACCTGGCCGGTCGTCGACGTGGAGGAGGGCAGGTAGATCGCGTTCAGCGAATCGGCGTAGTGCTGGACCTTAGGCTCCGCCTCGAGAATCACGCGGTACTGGTTCGACTGCGTGAAGATCGTCGAGACGATGCGCTGGCCGAACGCGTCGTATAACGCGTTGTCGACGGTGGCCGGTGTAATGCCGTAGCGCGAGGCAGTGGCGCGGTCGATCTGCACAAAGACCGATTCACCGTTCGCCTGCAGGTCAGTGGCGACGTCCGCGAGTTCCGGCGCCTGCTTCAGACGCTCGACCAGCTTGGGCACCCAGCTCGTAAACTCGTTGATGTTCGGATCGGTCAGCATGAACTGATACTGCGTGGGGCTGACCGTCGCATCGATCGTCAGGTCCTGCACCGGCTGCATGAACAGCGACGCGCCGGGAATGTGCGCGACGTCCCTTTGCAGTTGCCGGATCACGTCGCTCGCGGTGTGACTGCGGTCGTCGCGCGGCTTCAGGTTGATCAGCATGCGGCCGCTGTTCAGCGTGATGTTGTTGCCGTCCACGCCGATGAACGAGGTCAGGCTCTCCACATCCGGATTCTTCAGGATCTGCGCGGCCAGCTCCTGCTGGCGCTGCGCCATCGATTCGTATGAGACCGACTGCGGCGCCTGGGTAATCGCCTGGATCACGCCGGTGTCCTGAACCGGGAAGAAGCCTTTCGGGATAAAGACGTACAGCACGGCCGTCAGCACCAGCGTGAGCACGGCGACAAACAGCGTGGCGCCCTCGCGGTTCAGCACCCACGTCAGCGCGACGGCATAGCGCGCGATGACGTAATCGATAAAGGCGTGCGCTTTGGTTTCGAAGCGGTGCGCTTCCTTCGGCGGCGTGTGACGCAGCAGCTTCGCGCACATCATCGGCACGAGCGTGAGCGATACGACCGCCGAGATCACGATGGTCACGGCCAGCGTGATGGCGAACTCGTGGAACAGACGTCCCACCACGTCCCCCATGAACAGCAGCGGAATCAGCACGGCGATCAGCGACACCGTCAGCGAAATGATCGTGAAGCCGATCTGCTTCGAGCCCTTGAGCGCTGCTTCGAGCGCCGTCTCGCCTTCTTCGACGTAGCGCGCAATGTTCTCGATCATCACGATGGCGTCGTCGACCACGAAGCCGGTCGCGATGGTGAGCGCCATCAGCGAGAGGTTGTCGAGCGAGAAACCGCACAGATACATCACCGCCAGTGTGCCGATCAGCGAGAGCGGCACGGACAGGCTCGGGATGATGGTCGCGTAGACATTGGCGAGGAACAGATACATCACCAGCACCACCAGCACCACCGACATCAGCAGTTCGAACTGCACGTCGCGCACCGAGGCGCGGATCGTGGTGGTCCGGTCAGTGACGATCCGCACGTTGAGTGCAGCCGGCAACGACTCCTGCAACTGAGGCAGCAGCGCCTTGATACTGTCGACCACCTGGATCACGTTCGCGCCCGGCTGGCGCTGCACGTTCAGGATGATGGCCGGCGTCGAGTCCACCCACGCGCCGAGCTTGGTGTTTTCCGCGCCCTGCACGATGCTGGCGACATCCGTCAGCATCACCGGCCGGCCGTTCTTGTAGGCGATCACCGCGCTCTTGTAGGCGTCGGCATCAGTCAGCTGGTCGTTAGCGTTGATCGTGTAGGCGCGCGTCGGACCGTCGAAATTGCCCTTCGGCGTATTGACGTTCAGGTTCGAAATGGTGGTGCGCAGATCGTCCAGATTCAGGCCATACGCAGCCAGCGCGCGCGGATTGGCCTGAATCCGTACAGCAGGGCGCTGGCCGCCGGACAGGCTTACGAGACCTACGCCCGCCACCTGCGAGATCTTCTGTGCAAGACGCGTGTCGGCCAGGTCCTGCACCTGCGTCAAGGGCATGGTGGGCGAAGTGAGCGCGAGCGTGATGATCGGCGCGTCGGCCGGGTTGACCTTGGCGTAGATCGGCGGCGCGGGCAGGTCGGACGGCAGCAGGTTGCCCGCTGCGTTGATGGCGGCCTGAACCTCCTGCTCGGCGATATCGAGCGGCAGGTCGAGGCTGAACTGCAGCGTGATGATCGACGAACCCGCCGAGCTTTGCGACGACATCTGATTCAACGACGGCATCTGTCCGAACTGCCGCTCGAGCGGCGCCGTGACCGAGGATGTCATCACATCCGGACTCGCGCCCGGATAGAAGGTCTGCACCTGGATGGTCGGATAGTCGACTTCCGGCAACGCCGAGAGCGGCAGGAAGTGCAGCGCGACGAGCCCGACCAGCATGATCGCCGCCATCAGAAGGGCGGTGCCGACCGGGCGCAGAATAAAGGCGCGGGATGGATTCATGCGGGTTCAGTCAGCCTTTATTCCGAAGCTTGCGCCGCGTGTCTGTGATGATGCTGGTGCGCGCCAGAAGCACCCCATGGGGCCGACGCACCGTGCGCGCCCGAGGCGCCGCGTCCACCGGAGGCGCCGAGCGGACGGTCGGCCGGAATGGTGATCTTCGCGCCTTCCTTGAGGCGGTCGGAGCCGTCGATCACGATGCGTTCGCCCGCTTGCAGGCCGGAGGCGATGCTGGTGCGTTCACCGTCGACCGGGCCGGTCTTGACCTGGCGCACCGTCACCGTATTGTCGGGCTGCACGACATAGACGAACTGGCCCATCGAACCGTTCAGCACAGCCGAAGTCGGCACGATCACGGCGTCGTGAATCGTATTCACCAGCAGGCGTGCGTTGACGAACTGGTTGGGGAACAGCAGGTTGTCCGGGTTGTTGAACATGGCGCGCAGTTTGAGCGTGCCGGTGGTGGTGTCGATCTGGTTGTCGAGCGTCTCCAGCGCGCCGGTTGCGAGCGATGTGGTGTTGCTGCGGTCGTAGGCTGTCACCGACAGCTTGGCGCCCGCTTGCACCTGCTTCATGATCTGCGGCAAGCTGTCTTCGGAGACGGTGAAGATCACGCTGATCGGCTGCAGTTGCGTGATCACGACAAGGCCGTTGGTCAGGTTGGGCGTGACGTAGTTGCCCGGGTCGACCTGGCGCAGACCCACTCGACCCGACACGGGCGCCGTGATGCGCGCGTAGATCAGGTCGAGCTTGTAGGTGTCAATGTTGGCCTGATCCGACTTGACGGTGCCGATGTATTGCTGCACCAGCGACGCCTGCGTGTCGACCTGCTGGCTTGCGATCGAATCCTGCGCAAGCAGTGTCTGATAGCGTTTCAGGTCGAGGCGCGCGGTCTGCAGCAGCGCCTGGTCGCGCGCCAGCGCGCCCTGGGCGTTTTCAAGCGAGATCTGATAGGGACGCGGGTCGATCTGCGCGAGCAGGTCGTCCTTCTTGACCATCTGGCCTTCCTGGAACGCCACCGTTTGCAACGTACCGCTCAACTGGGTCTGTACGGTCACGGTAGCGAGCGGCGTGACCGTGCCGAGCGCGGTCAGCACCACAGGCATGTCGCCTTGCGTCGCCGTTGCCACGTGCACCGGTTGCGGCTGGTTGGCGAACGCGCCAGTACCACCACGGCCGTGACGGCCGCCCCCTTCGCTTTGCGCGCTCGCACCGCCGGCCGGGGCGCCGCCCCACGGATGCCAGCGCCACACCACGATGCCCACGACGACGAGCGCGGCGACGATCAGGCCGATCGTGCGTCCCCGATGCCGTTTGCCACGGCTTCCCGACTGGCTGGTCGCGCCAGACGGCTGCTGAGCCGGGGCGGATGTGCGTGAAGTTTCCGGATGCTTTTGTTGTTCGTCCATCGATTCGATCAGGTGGCTGGCGTGGAGTTAGGCAGGCGTGCGAAATACAACGCAGAGGTTCTGCGCGGGACGACGCGAAACGCGGGAAAAGGATCTTGATGCAAAGCCGTTACGTGACCGTGATTGGGACCGTTGCGAGATCGACACGTGACTGATATGCGATCGTCAGGCGGGCGGTGAAACCTGCCGTATTGAACTCGTTGCTCCTTGTCTGGATGCCGCGGGTCGCACGCAGCAAGCTTCGCGAAAGCATGATCCTACGTCCCTGGCTTCGCTACCGTCTAGTGGTGTATTTTTCGATTGGTTACGTGCGTTACACCCCTCGGGTCGCTGCATGTGATACGGGTCTGCAGCGCGCCGGTGGGGCGTCAGGACGATGGTCCCGGGAGCGCGTCAGGTATCGAGGCGTCGTCCTGGCGTGCCGCCAATCTCGAGGGCGATTCTGGCAATGCATTCGAGTAGCAGCGGGGCGGCGCGCGTCATCAGCCAGTCGCGCGGACACTGGTGGGCAGAGCCACCGCAATTGACCGCGTAACGCTCGCCCGATGGGCCGATGAAGCCGGCTGCGATGGCATTCAATCCGTCGTGCCATTCACCGGTTGCAATCGCGAAACCGTGAGCCGCCGTTTCCTGCAGCGCCTGCTGGAGGCGATTGCTAATATGCCCCCAGTCGTCGCCCTCGGCAGCCTGCAGTCCCAGCAGCAGTTTCTCGCGCTCGGGTTCCGTCAGCACGGCGAGATAGGCGCGGCCCACGGCGGTGCGGCTCAGGTTCATCCGCGAGCCGACCTCGAGGCGCGACACCAGCACCGCGGAACGCGGTTTGATGGCGTCGATGACGACCATGTCGAGCCGGTCGCGCACCGCCAGATGCACGGACAACGACGTGCGCTCGGCGAGTTCGATCAGGAACGGCCGCGAGCGGGCGCGAATATCGAAGTTGCGCAGAAAGCCGTTGCTTAGCTCCAGCACGGAAGAGGTGAGGACGAAGCGTTCGCTGTCCTGCAGGCGAAACAGAAAACCCGCGCTGACAAGCGTCGCAGTGATGCGCGAAACGGTTGGCTTGGGAATACCGGTGAGTTCGGTCAGTTCACGGTTGCTGAGCGGCGCGTCCGCGGCCGCGATGCAACGCAGCACGGTGAGGCCGCGGGCAAGCGCGGTAACTTCGTCTCCTGAGCCATCTTTCTCTTTAGCGGTCTCGGTACCGCGTGGGGGCTTGGATTCGTGCGTCATCTCATTTTTATGAAACATCATTTCAATTTGCGAACTTGTACTGCCTTGCCGAACCATGGGCGGCAGCACCGAACGCGCACCATAACGATGCACGCTGACCCCATTTCATCCGATAATTCATTGTAATAGAAGGACACACTTGACAGATTGCCGATCAGTAAGATTTTGCTTGACTTAGTCAGCATAACCGTAAAAAATGGAATCTCATTTCGAAAGGAAGGCGCGCGCATGGCTTGCGCACGACGGTTGGGCCACGCTGGTGTGACAGCAACGCCCGCGCCCGCAAGGGGTTCCGGCATGGAACACCTGCCTGGCGTCAGCCGGCGGCACTTTCGAGTCCCCTCTCTCAGGTTCTAGCACGGCCCTCGGAATGGCTAGAACTTTTTAAGGCGCCACGGCAACGTGGCGCCTTTTTTTTCATCCACGCAGTAAGGATTGGCGTGTGCCCAGACGCGGCCGTAGACGTCCCTTAGGGACGCGGCTCTGCAGTATGCAAGAGGTGTTATGCGCAACGCATTCCACCGCGCGATTGCGGTGAGGAGGCTTGGCCGTGCTTGCGTTGACCCAGTGCGGCCTAGCGTGACACGAGCGATACCGTCGCGATTCCGAGAATCGTCATTAGCAGAGAGGCTGCGACGTGGATGGCGATCTCGCTGGCGGCCCAGCCGAAGCGTCCCTCCTGCATGCGCTGCACCACCTCGGCGGAGAAGGTGGAGAAGGTGGACAGGCCGCCCATCAATCCGGTGATCACGAACAGGCGCCACTCGGGCGCCAGCCCCGGCCAGCGGCCGAAGAAGGCCACGGCCACGCCGATCACGTATCCGGCAATCACATTAGCGGCAAGGGTGCCGAGAGGGAGAAGGGGAAATACCGCGTTCAGACGAATACCGAGGAACCAGCGGAACAACGAACCCAATGCACCGCCGATACCCACAGCCAAAATGGACCAATACATGGAAGACGCCTGGCAAAGTCGGAATGTCGACAAAACCGGAATGAGCGCAGACGCGGCTGCGTCCGCAGACATCCGGGCAAACAGGCATCATCAGCCCCACGTGGGCGGTTAAGGGAGAATGCCATCTCCAGCGCGCAATTTTATCATTGCCGCGCTCATGTGGGGACAGGTGGGGGCGTCGGGTTCCGCCTGGCCGTTCATGCCACTTGCATGGATTTGTCACGCCCCGCGCGTCTTTCGGGTCTCCCCACGCTGCCTGGTGGCTCGTCGTATTGACGGCCTTTGTCAACTACGCAAAACGCCGACATAATGTACCGTCCCCAGCGCGGCCTGCCGGGCTCTCGAACTACTGCGCGTACGCATGAGACTGACAACCAAAGGGCTGTTGCTGATCGCGATTCCGGCCGTGTTCGAGCTTGCGCTGCTCTCGGCGCTGGTGAAGGCACAGGTGGACACCACCCAGGAAGAGCGCTGGGCAGCCCATAGCGAGGACGTCCTGCGCCAGACCTCGGCGATTCTGGAGCCGGTGTTGCTTGAGTCGGTGCGGCTGCGCGGGGCTGTTCTCAGCAACAGCGTCGACGTTACGACGCCCGTGGCGCTGTGGATGGATATCGACAGGCGCATCGACCAGTTGAACGATCTGGTCGCCGACAATCCGGCCCAGGTCGAGCGCACGGAGCAAATCCGCCAATCGGTGCAGGCTTACCGGCAGTGGTCGGACCGGGTTCAGGACCTGTTGCGCTCGGGGCGCCGGCGTGACGTCGTCGAGCGTTTCAGCGAGCTGGCGAGTACCGACGTGCTCGATCGCTTCCGCGCCCAGGTCGCGGCATTCCAGAACGAAGAGCGTCTCCTCGATGTGCAGCGTTCTACGGAGGCCGAAGCGACGCGTGAACGGCAACAGGTGCTGGTACTGGTTGCCGTGCTCGGTTCGCTGCTGTTTGTCGCGCTAGCTGTGTGGCTCTTTACGCGCGGCGTGCGCGGGCGCCTCGCGCTGCTGTCGGACAACGCGGGCCGGCTGGCCAGCAACGAGCCGCTGGCGCCGGTCGACTCCGGCTCCGACGAGGTCGCCCGTCTCGATCAGACGTTGCATGAAGCCAGCCGACGCCTGCTCGAGGCGGAGCGCATCCAGGCGCGCTTCCAGTCCGACCTCGCGCGCCGCGCCAATGAACTGGCGGCCATCAACGAGACGCTGCGTCAGCAGACCCAGGAAAACGAGATGTTCATCTACAGCGTGTCGCACGATCTGCGCGCGCCGCTCGTCAACCTCCAGGGCTTTTCGAAAGAACTGATTCATGCGTGCGACGATCTGCGCGCTGCGGTGCGGCAGTCGTCGCTCACGCCTGAGCGGCGGCAGCATATCGAACGGCTGGTGGACGAAGACATCGGTGAGGCTTTGCATTACCTGCAAACCGCGGTGCTGCGGGCCTCGCATATCATCGACGCGCTGTTGCGGCTCTCGCGCGTTGGACGGGTGGAGTACCGCCGTCAGCAGGTGCGGGTGCGCGATATCGTGCAGCGGGTGATCGACGCGATGCAGGTGTCGATCAGGTCGAAGCGCGCGCGCGTGTTGGTTCATGATCTGCCGTCGGTGTGGGGCGATCCGACCGCGCTTGAGCAGGTCTTCGCGAATCTGGTGGGTAACGCGATCAACTACCTCGATCCGGCGCGCGAAGGACGTGTCGAAATCGGTACGACGCCATCGCCGCCCGGCGTGCATTCGTTGCGCATTTTCTATGTGAGAGACAACGGACTTGGCATTCCGGCCGTCGCGATACCGCGCCTGTTCAACGCTTTTCAGCGCTTGCACGGCAACGTCGCGACCGGCGAGGGGATTGGGCTGGCGCTAGTGCGCCGGGTGGTCGAGCGGCATGGGGGCCGCGTATGGGCGGAGTCGACCGAAGGGGTCGGCACGACTTTCTATCTTTCGTTGCCGGAAGCGGAGTTGCGTGCGCCGCGCGAAGAGCCTGAGTTGCTGACGGCCGTCGCGTCGGGACTCAGTATGTGGTGAAGATGCGGCGCGGCTTCAGTAGCTTGCTGCCGCGAATCGACCAGTAACAGCCAAACGCGATCAGCACGAGCGCGCCCACGATAATCGTGTGGGGTGCCGGGCGCATGCCCAGCAGGCCATCCAGTGCGAACAGGCCGCGCACCAGAATCAGCACCGCAGCCCACAATGACAGCGCGGCTTGCACGAGCAGGCGTGTCGCGGTGAAGCGGCGTGCCCGGTTCTCGAGCGACCAGCGCGCGGGTGCGCGGCGGCAGTAGAAGGCAATCGCAAAGAGGGCGACTGCGAGAATGACGATCCAGTCGGTCAGTTCCATCGAAAGGGGCTCCAAAGTCAACCGTCGACTATAGGAAAGCCATTCGTTGCGAACTATCGGACTAGTCTCAAACGCATTGGCGTATCCAATACGAGAGTCTGGTGCTGTGGGAAGTATCTGAATGCTTTGGCAGGGATGCTGGAGGCGGAGGACGGATACGTCGAGGCGGCGCGATTGTCCCCCCGACGTGTAAAGCGGTCTTATAGCTCGATGCGTGTGCCGAGCACCACGAGGAATTGTCTCAGCCATTCGGGATGCGCCGGCCATGCGGGCGCGGTGACGAAGTTGCCGTCGGTGATCGCCGCGTCGACTGGAATGTCGGCGTAGTCGCCGCCGGCAAGCTTCACTTCGGGCGCGCAGGCCGGATAGGCGGAAATCCGCTTGCCGCGAATGACGTCGGCGGCGGCCAGCAGCTGGGCCGCGTGGCAGATCGCGGCGATCGGCTTACGCTGTTCTGCGAACTGACGCACGATGTCGATCACCTTCTGGTTCAGGCGCAGATATTCCGGCGCACGGCCACCCGCGATCGCCAGTGCATCGTATTGGCCGGGATCGACATCGTCGAAGGTCGCGTTCAACGTGAACTGATGGCCAGGCTTTTCGGTGTAGGTCTGGTCGCCTTCGAAGTCGTGAATCGCCGTCTTGATGCGATCGCCTGCCGACTTGCCGGGGCATACCGCGTCGACCACGTGGCCTACGGCCTGCAATGCCTGAAACGGCACCATTGTTTCGTAATCCTCGGCGAAATCGCCTGTCAGGAACAGAATCTTCTTTGCTGCCATCGTATGCCTCCAGTTGAACTGCGGAACACATCGAACGTTTAGCGAGTCTACTCCAACGTGTTTGACAGTACAGCGACGGGCGGTGCAACGCGCGCCTGCGCGTACGCTTGCCGCGCGCGCCGCTTCGCGCGTATTGGCTTTCAGGTGCCCGACGTGCGGGGCAATCCGCGCGAGGGCGTATCATGGGCCCGTTTCCGTATGCAGAAGCCGCTCACCGCGGTTCAAATCTCACAATGACACTCTTCACTCGCCGATCTCTTGTGCGCCGCACTGCCGCCGCCTTGCTCCTGCTGGGCGCGCTGGCTGCGTGCCAGAAAAATAACGCTTCGGCAGGGCAGCTTGCCGGCAAGATGGATGACGCCACGCAGCAAGCCGGCCAGGCGATTAACCAGGCTGCGAGCTACGTCGGTCAGCAGGTCGATACGGCGAAGCAGAACATCGAGTCCGCCTCGGCACCGACTATCACCGTCGATCCGTCGGCTCTTGCCTCGGGCGCGCAGGCCAATCTGCAGGGCGCGGCCAGTTCGGCGAGCGCCGAGCTCAACCAGGCGGCATCGTTGACGGGCGCCGGCCTGCAAAGCGCGGGACGCAAGCTGCAGCAGTGGTCGGATCAGACGACGGCGGCTTCGTCGGCCTCCGCTGCATCGAGCGACACCGACAGCAGCGACGCGCAAAAGCAAATGGACAAATGACGCGGAGCGTCGTGGCAATTGGCGCGCTTCATCCGCAAGATCGCCACGGCGGCGTATTGAGCGCAGCGCAAGCGTTCTAACATTCCGTTACGCATGCAAATCCGTTCCCGCGGCAACTAGGGCTACACTTGGCGTCTCCCGTTTTGTCACGGATTGCCATGAAGTCATGCCAACAGTGGTGTGAGTCCGGGGCTGCGCCGTCTACCGGCGGGCAACGGGCATTTCGCACTGCCTCTTATTTTTTCCGTCGTCTGGATTCCGACCCTTTCCCCCGCGGTGCCGTGCGGACAGCGCGCGCGTGGCTGGCCGCGTGGCCGGTAGGCCTGTGGGTCAGCGTGCTGGCGTGCTTTGCGTGTTTCGCGTGGACCCCTGCTGCCGCGCAGGCCGCTGCGGGGCCGGTGATCCCGGCTTTGCAGAGTCTGATCAATAGCGCGACCGCCAATCCGGCTTCGGCGGCATCTGCCGCTGAAGCCGCATCTGCACCGTCGCCTGCGAGCCAGGCCGAACTGGCCCATTCGCTCGACAGCGTGATCTCGACGCTCGACAACGATCGTCAGCGCACCGCACTCGTCACCCAGTTGAAGAAGCTGCGCGACGTCACTCGCAATGTCGCACCGGCCGCGCCCGCTCAACCGAGTCCGGGTTTGCTGGGTGCGATCGCCTCGGGGATCGCTTCGTTCGAATCCGGCGTGCATCAGGGCCGTACACCGTTGCGCTATTGGGCTGGGCGCTTTAACGCGGCCGGTAACGAGCTCTACACAATCGTCTCGAGCCAGGGGCCGCAGAGTCTCGGCAAGATCCTTTTGGACATGGTGGCGATGCTGGCGGGATGGGGTGCCTGCGCCTGGGTCCTGATCTATCTGCAGCGTCGCTTGCATACGCGCTATGGCGTGGATGCCACGCTCAAGCCGAATCCGTCCGCGGGCGAACTGCTGGTTTTCGCGCTGCGGCGGGTCGGTCCGTGGATCGTGGCCTTCCTTGCCGCGCTTGTGTTTGCGCGCGCCATGCCCGATGCACTCGGCCGCACGCTGGGGATGGTGGTGGCCTACGGCATCGTCGCAGGCGCGATATTTTCTGCGATCTGCCTCATCATGTTTTCGCTGTTCGGCTCGGGCCACCGGCGTGTCGCCGTGCGCGTGCTGATCGAGCATGCGCGCCGTCTGCTATTTGTGATCGGGGTGTGCGGCGCACTGGGCGATGCCGCGGTGAACTACGACGTGTCCCATCAACTCGGATCGAATCTGTCCGAGCTGGTATCGACCGTGGCGAACATGACGGCCGCCGTGCTGACCGGGTATTTCGCGCTGGCGTTTCGCCGGCCGGTGGCGCACCTGATCCGCAATCGCGCTTACGAGCCGCGGCACGATCACAAGGCCGCGACCGACGCGTTCGACGTGCTCGCCTCGCTCTGGCATGTGCCTGTGCTGGTGCTGGCAAGTGCGTCGGTGGTTGCGACGATCGGTGGCTCGGGTTCGAACGAGAACGTACTGCAGATCTCGGTGGTGACGGCGCTGTTTCTGGTGCTGGCGTTCTTCATGTCCGCCATCGTGTTGCGCGCAACGCGGCCGCGCAATATTCGCAGGCATCGCCGCTCGCCTTATCTGAGGAGACTGCTGCGCTTCGCGGGCACGCTGGTGACGCTGTTCATCTGGCTGGCATTTCTGGAGCTGGCGGCGCGACTGTGGGGCGTCTCGCTCGCCAGTGTGATCGAGGAAAACGTCGCGGCGCGCGGTATCGCGCACGCCGTCATGGCGATTTTCGCCACGCTGTTTATTGCTTGGCTGCTGTGGATTCTGATCGATACGGCGATTACCGAAGCGCTCAGTCCGAGCGGTCCGCGCAACAAATCGCGCAACGCGAGCACGCGTGCCCGCACCATGCTGCCGCTGGTGCGCAATGCGCTGTTCGTGACCATCGTCACGATCGCCGGCATTGTCACCGCAGCGAATCTCGGCATCAACGTGACGCCGCTGCTTGCCGGCGCGGGCGTGATCGGTCTGGCAATCGGCTTCGGCGCGCAGTCGCTCGTGACCGACCTGATCACGGGCCTCTTCATCATCATAGAGGACACCATCTCGGTCGGCGACTGGATCGATGTCGACGGCGGCCATGCGGGTACGGTCGAGCATCTGTCGATTCGCACCGTGCGGTTGCGCGACGGGCAGGGCGCAATCCATGCCATTCCATTCTCGCAGATCAAGATCGTGAAGAACCTCTCACGCGATTTTGCCTACGCGGTGTTCGAAGTGCGGATGGGTTTTTCGGCCGACGTCGATCAGGTCACCCAACTGATTCGCGAAGTGGGTGCCGACCTGATGTCCGATTTTCGTTACCGGCGTGAGATGCTCGGCCCGATCGAGGTGTGGGGGCTCGACCGGTTCGACCCGAACTGGATGGTCGTGAAAGGGCAGATCAAGACGCGACCGCTGCAGCAATGGAGTGTGGCACGCGCTTTTAACCTGCGGTTGAAGCGCAAGATGGATGAAGCCGGTATCGAGATTCCAGTGCCGCAGATGCGGATTTTCACGTCGTCGAAGGATAGCGAAGGGCAGCCGTTGCCGGAGGATGAAGCACCCGTGCATGTTCAAACTACGGAGCATGCTCATGCGGTGCACGGCGGGCAGGGCGGACGTCCAGCGGAGCTGGCGGTGGCAGGGGCGAGGGACGTCTCTCACGAACCACGGCCGGCGCCGCCGTCAACCGGCACTGCGCCGGTTGCACCGCAGATTCCCACCGCGGGTGATGCAGGGAAAAGTTAGACGTGCGTTTGGCGTCTTAGGGAGGGCGGAGTGCTCTGAGGGGCTTAGGGTCGTCTCAGGCGACCGCGGGTTCCACCACGGGTAGTGCGGGATCGCCGGCCTCGAACAGATCGTTCACGTGGGTGCCGATCTGCGATCCTTCGACCCCGTAGATATGCAGCGAGACGGCCGGGGCGTCGCTTGCATTGCCCAGCCGATGGATGCCACTGTATCCGGCCCGCACAAACGACACGGCACCGCGCGCGCGCGGAAGTGAGCGGGTTTCGCTGGCTCGCTGCTGTGACTCGTTCCACTCGTACACCGTCTCCGACAAGGCGCCGTCGAGCACGGCATAACCGCACCACGTCCGATGGGCATGAACGGGGCTTGCCTGCCCGGGCATCCAGACCAGTGCGGCGATGGCATAACGGCCGTGCGGATCCGCCGCCAGCAGATGACGCCGGTACGACTCGGCAGATCCCTCACGCTGAGCCGGCTCGAGCAGCGTCGGATCTGCCGCGGCCTCGGCGAGCGCCGTGCGGATGCTACGTGCAAACGCCGCGCGTTGCGACGGGTCGGCAGCATCGGCGGACTGCGCGAAGGCGGCGTCGAGCGCGTTGCACAGGCGTTCGAGCGTTCGCGGGGAGTGGTCGGCGGGCGACAGGTAGGTCTCGTGGCTCATAAAGGGCTGTTCAGGCGCTTGAATTCGGTTATCGGATCGGGATATTTATACCGGTTTGCGCGGAGAAAGAGTTTTCATATAATTCCCCTTGAAATCGAAAAAGTAGAATAATTTTCTAGATGGGGGTGTGTATGGGAATGGATATCATCGATCGCAAGCTGCTCGAGTTGCTCCAGGTCGACGCGACCATGCCGATCGCCGAACTGGCGCAGCGCGTGAACCTGTCGCAGACGCCGTGCTGGAAGCGGCTTCAGCGGCTCAAGGAAGCGGGTGTGATCCGTGCCCAGGTCGCGCTATGCGACGCGCGCAAGCTAGGGGTGGGCACGACGGTGTTCGTCGCGGTGCGGACCAACCAGCACACGGAAGAATGGGCCGCCACATTTACGCGCGCCGTGCAGGCGATTCCCGAGGTGGTCGAGGT
This sequence comes from Paraburkholderia sp. GAS33, assembly GCF_050436645.1. Lineage (NCBI taxonomy): Bacteria > Pseudomonadati > Pseudomonadota > Betaproteobacteria > Burkholderiales > Burkholderiaceae > Paraburkholderia > Paraburkholderia sp. GAS33. The sequence goes on along the minus strand of NZ_JBNDMP010000004.1, from coordinate 294,852 downwards.
GTACCGGATGAGCGGCGAGACCGACTATCTGCTGCGGGTAGTGGTGTCGGATATCGACGATTACGACCGGGTATACAAGCTGTTGATTGGCGCTGTGCCGTTGTATGACGTGAGCTCGAGCTTTGCGATGGAGCAGATCAAGTATTCGACGGCGCTGCCGGTGAGGTATACGGGGTAGCGGTCGGTTTATGGTCACGCTGCCTACGGCGTTGCCGCACCGGTCCAGCCGGTTCTTTAGTTGATACGCATGAGGGCAAGTGCCGGGTCAATCTCCTTGTCCGTCAGACCGTATTTCGCCATACGGGTCCGATGATCGGCGGAGCCCAAGTATGAGCGAAGTTGTTCGTTGACCGCGTCGCGCAGCCGATCATTGCCCTTGTTGAAGGAAAACGCGCCGACCGGAGAGCGTTGTCCGTCGCCATCAGCGGGGACGTGTGCCACGGCCTCGAATTCCCCGCCGCCAATGCGGGCCGACAAAATGCGGTTCCCTAACGCGGTACTCGCGTACGCATCGATTGCACCCGAGCGCAGCGCGTCGATCGCCTCAGGCTGCTCCTCGAAGATAACGAATTGATCTTCTCGCACGCCGGACGTTCTCGCCGACTCGTGCTGCACCTGTCCGGCGATGATCCCAAGGCGCGCATCATCCATTGCCGCCACAGAGGCATAGCTATCGAGGGATTTCGGATTGCCCGCCCGGACCAGAAATCCGTCGCCGATGCCCCAGACCGGCAAGCTGAATGCGACGTGCGCGGCACGCTCAGGTGTAACGAAGAGCGGGACATTCATATCCCAGCGACCCGCCTCGACGCCGGGTAGCAGTTCGTTGAAGGTCGTGAGGTGGTAGTCGATATGCGTGGCACCGATCGCCGTGAGAACCGCTTCCGCGAGTTCAATGTCCGCGCCGCTCGCAGCTTGCGCCGAATCGGTCCAGCCGAACGGAGGTTCTTCTATGTACGCGATCGTGACGTTCATTGTGTTCTCGCAGAAGGAAGCAGATGGGTCGAAGTCCGGCGACCGATAATTCTACTTCCTTTGCGAAACAGATGATTTTGTTCGGTTACCTAACTGATAAAGGTCGCTTGCGCTCAGGTTATCGATTCGACGTTCGGCCCAATGAAGCACGAAATAGGTCGCTTCATTCTCGTTCTGAAACAGTACATGGCGAGGCGCGTAACTGATCGAGGACGGGTTTCTGACGTCTCCCCGATCAATGGAAACCGCCGCCAGATAACCGCCGAACTTTCCTCGAGTGATTGCGCAATAAATCACGTAGCCGCGGTAGTAACACTTTGTCGTGGCCTGGTACATGGAGGGACTCTGAATGTCGTCTGTGACAACGTAGCACAGCGAATGAATTCACACACCTGACGGTTTGATCATCTAACTTTCCCGAGGTTACACGTCGGCAACAAGCCAATAACGCGCGAACGGAGAACGCCGTGGCGCCTGGTCAGGGCAGTCCCGCACCGTTCGCAACAGGCAACTCGGACTGCGCGTTGTCGTCATCGTTTTCAGCGGCGACGCGGCTCCCGTTTGCAAGCGCGCCAACACTGTTTGGTGCATCCGATGCATCGCATATCTGGACAAGCACACCGACGTCGAGTTTGGTGAAATCCGGAGCTGAGTCAGTGGGAAAAGCGCGTGCGTCTCGGGACGCATCATCTGTGCGGAAAACGGACGACTGGGTTCGACCGTCTGGCGTGATCAGCAGGCGAAAGACGGCAAGCGGCTGAGAGTCGGGCACGTTCCGCCAGCGATGAATCAGCGCGGGCCAGCGCGGGCGAACAGGGTGGCGTGCACGCCGCGGTCGCTGGCGCAGGATGGCCGAAGATGCGGCCGCGCCGGGAGACAGATAATGTTTCAACGGGTACCTCTTCTCAATCACCTTGAAAAGGCGACTCTCTCCGCGCTGTGGCGGTTCTCGAGCACGTCGTCAATCAAGTCTTCTGCCCACCTGAGCATGTAGTAGATCGCCTGACGGCTCTCCAGAAACAGGACGTTGTAGGGTGAGTGCTCGACAATGAGCGGGGAGTCGCAGTGAAAGCGACCGATCTCCGTGATCGCGCGAAAGGCGCCTGAGTCTTTTCGAACAGCGGCGCAGCACACGACATATCCACGATAGGAGTAGAAGAAGTTGGTCCTGTCCACATGTCCTCCGTTTCGATCAGCCGACTCGCACAAGCGAATCGATTTAACTCAACTGCTAAGGCCCGGCGGTCCAAACGATCTATGGGTCGAATGAAGCCGGTTACGTATGAATAAAGAAGCTGTTTAAATGGCCTGCACACGAATAGAAGTGCGATTTACGATTCGGAGTGCTTTTTATAATTTTTTAATCAGCCATTTTTGCCAAAGTTAGCACGACATCGTTCGAGAGGTTCCTGATAAATCTGTCAGGAAATGACTACGCCAGTGCTACAGTCTTCGCGGCTTTGTGCCGTTACAAAAAAAGAGGCCCGCTGGGAGCGGGCCTTAACACATATGTTGAGAAAAACCGCGCCGCTACGAGGGAGTGAAGCAGCGCAATAGCATTCTACCGAGCGACAGAAGCGATAGCGGTTCTGGTAATCCGCCGTAAGTAAAGTCGCGAAATTCTGCGCGCGGCGGGAAGCGAAGTTTTAGTTAGCTAACCTTGGAAAAAGAGATGTTGAAGAGGACGACATATGGGATACGCCATTGATCTGGATCGTTATAGTTGTCCGCCGCCACGCACGATACGAAATCGAGCCCGGGAAACAAAAGGGATGCATCGCTCGTCCCGGCAAACCGTTAGTTTCGTACGACACGCCGGGTGAGTTACTTCCTGCCTTTTTTCGGAATCAGAAGGTGTGCCAGTTCCTGCAGGAACCGGACAGGTCCCTCTGCGTGCAGCGCCTGTCCGCTGCTGAGTGCGCCGTCAATGATCGTGCCCAGCCGTAAAGCGAAAGTCTCCGGCTCGTCGACGCGTAAGGCGTGCGCCAGCTCCCCGAGCCGCCGGCGCAATTCTCGCTTGTGCGCCACCGCGACCTTGCGTGCCGGATGGTTCTCGTCGGCATATTCCGCGGCAATGTTGATCTGCGGGCAGCCGCGATAGCCCGGACGCGCAATGCGTTCGCCGATCCATTGGAGCTGTGCGTCCAGTTCCTCGCGCGGCGCCCCTTTGTGCTGCGCCGCAACCGCGTCCCAATGCTGCCAGAAGTCTTCGTCCTCGAGCAGAAGAAAGGCCTCGATCAGGTCGTCCTTCGTTCCGAAGTGACGATACAGGCTCGTCTTGGCGACGCCGGCACGCTCCACGATAAGGTCGACGCCCACTGCGCGCGTCCCCTCGCGATAGAAAAGCTCGCTGGCGGTTCGCAGAATGCGCTCGCGCGTGTCAGGTGCGAGCGTGCGCGCTTGTTCTCGCTTGTTCATTCAGGCTCAACCTCGAAGAGTTTCTTTGCTGCAACATGGTTTGATCATAGCAGCCGGTAGTGGCTGGCGCTACAGATCTGTATTGACGACGCTACCGACCTGTATTATAAAACAGACAGGTCTGTATCGTTATCAAATCCGACGAGGAGTGAAGTCCATCATGAATAATCGAATGACTGTTGCGGTTTACGGGGCCACAGGCCACACGGGGAGCTTTGTTGTTGCGGAATTAATGCGGCGTGGCTTTGGCGTGGTGCGGATAGGGCGTAACGCGGCGCGCTTGACGCAAAGCAGCGTGCGGGACTCGACTCCATTCCGAGTGGCAGCAGTCGATGACCCTGAACAACTCGACTCGGCGCTTCGCGGCACGGACGCCGTCATCAACTGCGCGGGTCCTTTTCTCGATACGGCGTTGCCGGTCGTCGATGCTGCGTTGCGCGCCGGGATCCCTTATCTCGACGTGACGGCGGAACAGGCCGCGCTCCAGGCGTTGGTCGAGCATCGCGACACGCGGGCACGCGCTGCTGGCGTGACGCTTATCCCTGCAGCGGCGTTTTACGGCGGGCTCGCCGATCTGCTCGTTACGGCAACCGCAGACAAAGACAAGCGGCTCGACAGGGTGGATATCGCCATCGGTCTGGACAGTTGGCATCCGACGCCTGGAACACGCCTCACGGGCGCACGCAATCGCGCGACACGGCTTATCCAGGGGCAGGGAACACTGGCGCCTGTGCCGCAGCCTGTACCCGAAGGCGTGTGGTCATTTCCATCGCCGTTCGGCAACATGGAGGTCATGATGCTTCCCTTTACGGAGGTGCTCACGGTCTCGCGTCATCTGGATGTTGACACCGTCGAGTCCTGGCTCGCTGTTTCGGCCCTGCGTGACATTCGCGATCCGAATACACCCGCACCTCGCGCGCATGATGAGCAGGGGCGGTCGGCTCAACAATTCGTTGTGGACATCGTGATCGCGCAGGGTGGAGTGACGCGCCGTGTCACCGCGACGGGGCGTGACATCTATGCGGTGAGCGCACCGATTGTCGTCGAGGCGACTGAGCATTTGCTGAGCGGCAAGGGCGTGTTGCGGGGTGGCGTCGCAAGCCTTGGAGAACTGTTCGATGCGAGGGATTTTCTTGCGGCGCTCGACACGGTGACGGTGTCCCATGAAGCGGTGCTGAGCCCGATATTCGAGAGGGGAACTGGTGTGCGCGAACGGCAATGATAGGGGCCACGGTCTCTAACGAGCCGGCGCGCAGAAACTGCGACTCATCTAGAGAAGGGCGTATTCCGCAAGCCCCGCGCAAGCCGGGTGGGCGTAGAATGCCAGGCTTCCTGGTCATTCATTTACACGAGAGTCGAGCTGCCTCATGAACGAACCGCGCAAGAAGAACCCGACCTTTGGCATCGCCGTGTTTATCGTGATCGCAGTCCTGGTTGTGATTGCCACGCTGTTGTACAACGCGATCAGTGGAAAGCGCGAATTCGACCGGGAAAACGCCGTGGCGCCCAGCGTCGCCTCGGCCGCGGCGGCGGCTGCCGGTGCGAGCGGCGCATCGCAGTGAAGCGCTGCGCGGCACCATCGCGCTTTCGTTGGCGCCTGCGTTTCGGTTTCGCTGTGTGAGAGCACGACCGGCGTGTCACCTTGGTCGCTGGCGGATGCGGCCTATCGACCTATGCGTCCGGCAGACGAATCACGCTGGCATCCCTACGGATCAGATTCGCGGCCGTGAGCATCTGCTTGCATTGATGCGACAGCAGTTTCAGCTCATGCACGGCCTCCGCCGGATAGTCTGCCGATTTCTCAGCCTCGATCACCATCTCATCGAGATCGCGCGCAAGCTGTTTGGTCAAGTCGGCCTGATTCGCGGGCGGTGCGGTGCCTGCCTCGGCTTCCGTAAGATTGTCCCGGACGACACTCAGTACGCGTTGTAGCGGCTGCAGGGAGACGCTTTCCGGCTGCTGCGCCGAGGTGCGCAACAACGGCGCCGCTGCTGTGATCTGCGAGGCCAGCACGTGACTGCGCACTAGCAGGTCATTCAGTTCAGGGACGAACTTTTGCGCTGTCTTGGGCTCGAGCATCATGCGCTGGAACGCCTGTCCCAGATTGGCGAACGCGACGTGCACGTTCTTGCGGGCGAGACGGTAGCGGTAGTCGCGTTCGAGCGCGACGGCTGCGGCTGAAGCGGCGGACGTGGCGGCTGGAGCCGCGGCAGCCGCCGCAGCCGCAGTGCTGGTTGCGCCGTTGCCGTTCGCCCCAACCGCAGCAAGCTGCGCTGTGCCAAAGTTGGCGCCGCCGAATCCCGCTGTACCAAAGCTGGCAGCCACGGGACTCGCCGACGGATCGGCCATCGCCGCAGCGGGCGCCCGCGCACCGGCTTCCGTCACCACCTCGGTGGCGACGGTCGTGGGCTTGCCGCTCCACCACCAGCTCGCTTCGAGATATTGCCGGGTGGCGGCAATCATGCTGTTGACGAGCTTGCCCATCAGCCGGTATTCCCAGTAAGGGAACAGATGACTGGCGGCAATCGCGATGGCACAGCCGATCACGGTATCGATAGCTCGTTCGCCGATGATCCGCATGCTGCCCGGCGCGAGCAGGTGGAACATCAGCAGCACATACGCCGAGGTGAACACGACGCTCGCGGCGTAGTTGAACAGCAGGAGGCTGTAGCTCATCACCATCGAGGCGAACATCACGACGAGCAGAATGTGCGGACTCTTGACGAACACCATCAGCGCGATACTCGCCGCACAGCCGATCAGCGTGCCAATAATCCGCTGTCCGTTGCGCTGCTTGGTCAGCGAATAGCCTGGCTTCAGGATGATGACGGTGGTCATCACGATCCAGTACGCATTGGTGAGCGGCAACAGCCGCCCGAGCCAGAAACCGATAGCCACCGCAATCGTCACGCGCAGCGCGTGACGAAAGCTCGGCGAAGCCATGGTCAGGTTCGAGAAGATCTGCCCGAATGGCACGCGCCGGCTCGATACGAAGCGCGACAGCGCCTGGTCCAGACGAAGTTCGGTTTCCGTGGTGCGCGCCTCGCTGGAGAGGCTCTGGCGCATCTTGTCGATCAGCCGTGTCGCGCTCCACAGACGCCTGAACGTAGCCGAGACCGCCGAATAGGCCTCGGGATTTTTCGCCGGCATATCGTGCTTGCGCATCAGTTCGATCTCGAACTCGATGGCGCGCAATTCGGCCTTCACGTTGATGCGGCTACGCGGCGGGTGATTCTGCAGGACGGCAAGGCCGATTTCTTCCAGGTCGGAGGCGGCCTTGCGGATCAGGTCGCGATAGAAGGTGAGCATGTCCGAGCCGCCGAACGTGTTGCGCACCATGGGGTAATCGGTATGCGCGCCCACGAATAGCTCGTGGAGATCCACCGTATTGATGAACAGGTTGAAGAGCATGGCGCGGCGCGGTTCGAGCTTGCCGCTCTTGAGCTTGGGCAGGTTGCGCAACACGATATCGCGGGCCGCGTCCTGACGTTCGACCGCGGCGATTTGCCGGGCGACCAGATTGCGGTAGCAGTCGTCGAGGTCGTTCTCGAGGTCGTAGAAGTCGGAGCGCGCGAGCAGGTAGTCCGCGCAGGCGAACACGCTTTCGGCGAGCGCCTGCTGTTCGATACGATGCAGTTGCCAGCGGCTGACGAACGTGGACCAGTAGGTGTACCAGAGGCCGCCCGCCAGAATCCACGCCGCATTGACGAGCGCCTGTAGCGGCGTGAAGTGCTCTTCAAGCGTCATGATCATCATGAAGAGCGTAGCGAAGCTGATCTGCGGCCAGCGGTTGCCGTACACGACTATCAGCGACAGCACGAAGGTCAGCGGCACCACGGTGCACCACAGCGCCACCGGGTTGACGGTGGCGATGCCGGTAGCGAGCGCGGACAGAAAGCCGATCACGCTGCACGCCAGCATTTCGTTGTGCTTGTACTTGAGCGGGCCCGGCATGTCGACCACGCACGCGCCGAGCGCGCCGGTCGCGATCGTGAAGCCTAGCTCCTGGTTATGAAACAGAAGCAGGCACACGATGGCCGGTAACGACACGCCGACCGCGATCCGCAGGCCGCCATAAAAGTACTGGCTATATAGGAATTTTTTGATCTCGACCGAATAGCGCATCGACTGCCTGGAGTTTGCGTACCACGACAAAAATGAGGCTGCAGGGAAGCCCTAAACCGATGATGAGTCTAACTGATTTTAGGGCCCAACTGACCTCGTCCGTTCGGCCAGGTTTCGTCGCGTGGATGCGTTTGTTATGCTGTCTCTCAAGGTTCGGGGCTAGCCCGCCCCATGCTGCTTAGCCGGGCATGCTGTTCGCCTGCACGTCGCTGCCGGCGCGGTCGCGCAATTTCTTGCGATACCACAGCGTCCAGGCCAGCAGGCCGCCGTAGATGCCGTAGCCGATGAACGGAGAGACTACCAGGAAGCGTTCGATCGGCCAGGTCCAGGCCATCCACGAACGTATTGCCGTTTCGCCGGTGAGGCCCACGCCCCATACGGCGGTCATCATGCGCATGGAGGAGGCGAAAGCGGGGCGCTCGTTCCACAGCGCGTCGATGCGTGCGCCGCCGCCAGCCACTTCGCGCGCCACAGTGGCACGTGCGAGGTAGAAGATCAGCGGCCGGGGCATCGGCAGCGAGAGCAGGAAAGCCACGCCGACTGCGCCGGACACCAGCGACTCGCGCAACAGCAGCATGCGCGGGCTGCCGCCCAGCGCCATCGCGCCGATCGACAGCACAATGCCGAGCAGCACGATCACGCTGAGGGCGTCGACGCGCCGAAAGCGAGCCAGTTCGACGAGGCTCCAGATCACCGGCGGCACGGCCGAAGCGATCAGGCCGGCGGTCTCGCCCCAATGGGGCGCCGCGAGCCGGTACGCGAGCCATGGCAGCAGCAGGTTGACCGCCAGTTCGAGCAGGAAAGCGGGGCGCAGTTTCATTCTGATTTACGTTGTAAGCGATGGGTGCGAGTATCGGCGAGGCAGGGGCAGGCGGCAACCGTTTTTCTGCATTGGGCCGGCTTGCCTATGGCGGAGCCCGGGTGGAATCGGCTCCCTATGCGCAAGCTCTTTGGTTTGTTTTGATGTGCGTGTTTTGATGCGCAAGACGCCCTCAGGGCGCATGTGTACACTTGCGTGTTCGTTGCTCCATACCATGCCATGACATCTCGCTATCCGATCCCGCCCAATGAAATCGAACTGACCGCCGTGCGCGCGCAAGGGGCCGGTGGGCAAAACGTCAACAAGGTGTCGAGCGCGATACATCTGCGTTTCGATGTGCGCGCGTCGTCGTTGCCCGACGTCCTGAAGATGCGGCTCCTTGCGCTGTCGGATCGCCGGCTGACGCGTGACGGTGTCGTCATCATCAAGGCCCAGGAATATCGCACCCAGGAGATGAATCGTGCGTCGGCACTGGCGCGGCTCGACGAACTGATTCAGAGCGTCAGCGTCACCCGCACCCCACGTGTCGCAACGCGGCCCACGCGGGCGTCGAACCGGCGCCGGCTCGAAACCAAGGCGCATCGCAGCGAGATCAAGTCCGGCCGCGGCGGGCGCATCGACGATTGAACCGGACTGGACCTCAACGCTTGCGCGTGACGGGCGCGTTGCGGGCCGTGGGAATGAAATCGACGCACAGGATCGTTGTCTCGCCGTTGCGCTCGAGTGTGACGGCTGCGGTGTAGCAGTCTTCGCCGTCGATCAGCGAGTAGTGCGGGCCCATCATGGCAACCCGGCCAGGTGCGGCTAGCGCATGCTTGAAGTAGGCCCGGCGCGACCAGTTGCTGCGCGTCGTCGCCAATAGCGGCGCGAGCCGCTCGGGCGGCGCAGGTACCGAAGGCGCACAGATCGACGGAGAGGTTTGCTCGCCTTGTGCATCCGTGACGAACACCCGGCGCGCCTCCGGAATCGAAAAGACGAACTGGGCAGCCTGCGCCAGATCGCCGTTCGCCGCGAAGCTGCCCGCTGCCGCCAGGACGGCTTCGGCGAATCCTTCGAAGCCAAGTCGCTGGTGACGCGCGTACTTGCGTTCGTAGTCGGCGAACTTGCGCCACATCGAGTCGATCAGCGCGGGTACGCGCTCGCAGGCAGCCTGTACCGAACCCTTCGGCTGGCCCAGCCAGAACCCCTGGACGAAGTCCACGTCGGCCTGCATCAGGATCATCAGCTCATCGTCGGTCTCGACGCCTTCGGCCAGCACCAGCGTCCCCGATTGATGCAGCATGGCGATCAGGTGGCCGATCAGCGATTCCTCGCCCTGGCGTTTGCCTGCGCGGGCCACCAACGAACGGTCGAGCTTGACGATGTCGGGGCGGAAGCGCCACACCCGGTCGAAGTTCGAAAAGCCGGTGCCGAAGTCGTCGATGGCGATCAGGAAGTCGCGTGGTTGAGAGGCGCTCAGCATGCTGGCCACCGCCGATTCATCGTCGGCCGGCTGCTCGAGCACTTCGATGACGATGCGTTCCTGGGGCAGTCCGAAGTGTGCAGACAGTTCGTCGATAAAAGCGCGTTGCGGCCAGCCGGTTTCGAACACTTGCGGCCGCGTGTTGAGGAACAGCCAGCCCACCGGGACGTTCTGCTCCATGAAGTTGGCCACATGCAGGCAACGGCAGATACGGTCAAGCTCGCGTGCTTCGCTCGCCGAGCGTGTGCCCGAAAACAGCACATCGGGCGTGACGGGCAGCCCGACGGGATCGAAGGCCCGCAACAGCGCTTCATAACCGACGATGCGTTGATGGGTGATCGAGAGTACGGGCTGAAACACGCTATGCAGCGTCAGTGCCCGCCATGTGGCGGTCCAGCCGCTCTCGTCGCGCACCAGATGGGGCAGAAGTCCGGTCAGCGTCAGTTCTTCGACGGTGGGCATGGTGGCGTGGTCTCAGGCGTGCGATGCGGCACAACGAAGTCCTGCGCCGCACCGGAACTGGGCCGTGGCGTTGGCAGGGCGAAGACGCTGCCCGAAGAGACGGAGCTCGATTCCAGCCACGCTGGCCTCCGACTAATAGGTCGAAAAACAGTCTAGCAGTTCGAACTTCGCGTGAATGTACGGGTTATCACACACGCGCAAAGCCGTCTGCGTATGGGAATAACGGTAGCACGGGGGTGTGGAGGCTGCCCGCCAAAGTCGAGGTCGGGTCTCTCTCCGACGCCGGATTTTTGGGCCTTTGTGCAGATGTTTGCGGCGGCAACGCGATGCACGCAAGCATGCCCGCATGCCGTTCACGAGGCGGCAGATGTCCTGCTCTTTTGCTAAACGGAACTCAGCACGGCGGAAGGCGCGGAGATGGCAATTCAGTCGGGGAAACCGGGCGGCAAAAAACGTTTCGCCCGTTTCGCCCGCCGTCTGTCTGCAATGCTTAGTGCGTCGACTGGGGTACGTCGAGAATCAGGATGATGGTCCAGTCCGCGTCGCCATCGTGGTGATACTGGCGTTCCGCGACAATAAACGGTTGTTGTTTGCCATCGGGGCCGAGGAACAGCACGTCGCCCTCCATCGGCAAACATTCAACCGGTGGCAGCGCAAGGTACGCTTCCTGACCGCCGCGCGGCATCAGTTTTTCGATCTTGCGGGATGCCGCTTCGGTCCATTCGATGTCAAGCTGGATGTTGCTCATTCTGTCCTCCGCACCAGGGTGCGCACGGGTTGGGGGGTGGTTCTTCGGTGCGCGACTTTAGCATACCGCCTGTGCGCGTCAGACAACAAAAAGCCGAAGCTGGCATGACCGGCTTCGGCTTTTCGACCTTCGCGGAGCGGCTGCGCAGGGCAGCCAACGGTCAGGTGCGGGCCACGTGCAATTATTGGCTGGCCGCGTCAGGCTTTGCCGCTTTCATATGATGCGGCGCCTTCTTGTGTTCCATCTTGTGATGCATGGCCGGCATGGAAGAATGCTGGCTTTCCGCAGCTTGTTGCTGGGCTTGCAAATCTTGGGCACGTTGTTCGACGTCGGCGGCCTTGGCCGGATCGGTACTCATCATGACGCCGTTGTCGGTCTGTGCATACGCTGCGCCCGTCAGGGCCGAGAGGGAAACCAGGATCGCCAGGGACACTTTCTTCATCGTTACCTCCGTAGAGTGGTTGTGGCTAGGTACTGCCTGTCCGATCAGGAAGGACAGTGCATTCTAGCGAGCAATATCCGCTCCAACAGAAGCTTTGTAACAGTTTTGACGGATAGTTACATTTGCTTACGTTTGCGGCCTATTTCCGGGATGACAGGCGATATGCAACGGGCGTTATTGCCGCGTGGCGAGCCCGCCCCTGGGCAGTGTCGGAAGAAGCTGCGCGGTCTCGACGCCGCCGGCTTGCCGCCGCTTTCGGGGGTATGCGGCGGGCGGCTCACAAATAAGTACGGATAACTAACTAAAAGCGTGAAGCGCCGATGCGCGGCGGCCGCCACGCGCACGACCGTCGCACTTAGAACCACCCGAGCCACCGGTACACATGAAACTGCGCAATACCGACCAGTTCATGCAACGCAATCTCCGCGTTGACGAAATTCTCGTAACGCGGCAGCAGCCCGACGCGTACATGGCGCGTATTGGAGATGACGGGTTCAGGCGCGAGTCCGAAGCGATGGAAATCGAGCAGCGCGCGCGGCATCTGAAACGCGGACGTGACCAGGATCAACGAATCGTAGTGCTGCGCCTGCAGGAGCGCGGCCACGTCACGAGCATTCTCGTAGGTCGTGAGACTGCGGTTTTCGAGGGTGACGTCTGCACGCGGTACCTGCCTCTGCAGCAGGTAGGGCAGGTAGGTATCGGCTTCCGACGCTTCGTGCCTCTGCGGGTTGCCGCCGCTGATGATGACTTCGCAGAGTGCGCCGGTTCGTTTGCATGCCGAATAGATTTCGGCGCTCGTCGCGATCCGCGCCAATGCGTCACGCTTCGGGACCAGTTTATGATCGTCGTCATAGTAGGTGCCGCTGCCTAGCATCACAATCACCGTGTGTGCGCCGTACTTTGGGGGCGTCAGGGGTTGCGGATTGCGTTGGGCCCAGTCGAGCAGCGGCGCTGCTAGCCAGCCCGCCGCAAACAGCCAGAAGAGGGCCATAACGGCCAGTGCGAGCGGGACGCGCGCTCGCCTCGTTAGCAGAATTGCTGCAAAAAAAAGCGCCAATAAAGTGAATAGAATCAATTTAAATGGGGTAACGTATGGTTTTTGGGGACATTCACGCCTGCCGCTATCGCGCCACCTCGGTCGCATCATAGGCACGTGAAAAGGACGCTAGCACGAGGTTCGATCGGGGACCCCAAAACATGGAATAACAGGTGGCGCCTGGCGGGAGACGGTGGCATCGCCCTTGCGATGCGCTCCCTGCCATGGGTGGGTGCTACGCGCGTCACTGGTGGCGCGGTGATGTGCTGCGCAAAGATGTGTCATGGGCTGCACTTTAAGAAAGAAGTGAGATGACCACGTATTCCAACGAAGCAGTTCTTGAAGCGCTGCGGCGGGCGCAATATCGCCAGGTCCCGTGGGCCCGGCGCCCGGGTGTATTCGAATATCTTCGCGCGCTCGGCTTGATGGAGACGGTTCGGCAACGCACGGTTGCACCTGCTCCGGGTTTTCATGCGCCGGTCGACATCGCTGTGCTGACCGACCGGGGCCGGGCCGAATTTGCCCGCCTCGAGCGCGATGAGCGTTCGCTGAACTGGACCGCGCGCAGGATGAACGATTACGTTGCCGCGGAGAGACGTACGGCGGATCTGGAAGTTCGCCCGTAGGTCAAACTGCGCTGTTCGAGGACAGGCGCCGGCGCGTCGCCGCCGGTGCTTTGGCATTGCTGCGCACTTTCGCAAATCTACAAAAAAAGCCCGTATCGCAAGGATACGGGCGTACCGGAATTACTACTGCCACGCTGTGCTGATGGCATAGATGAGACTGGCTCGAGTCCCGCTGGTTCCCACGAATGCTCGCGAATTCCTGCGATTCTCCGCAAGGTTTACCCGCGTCAGGGCAGTCTGTTTCGCAATCGAATTCAGGGCTCGTCCTGAGCCCGCTGACGCGTCGTTTTAATGACGGCGCTGCTCGCTCTCGCGCGGCGGCTCCGGCCGCGTGCGTACGTTACTTGCGATGTCGCCGCGCAAATCGCCGCGCGGTGCGGGCGGAGTGAATTCCCGAGGGCGCTCGCCCTGTTGCCACGTCTCGAGCGAGGCAGTACGGTCAGGCCGCCAGTTCCAACCCTGGGACCTTTGCTGCGCGAAGGTAGGTGCGGCAATGAATGAAACGACAATGCCGCACAGAAGCAGTGACATTGGTTTCATGCTGGGCTCCATTCAAACCCGTTGGCTTGGGTTTTTGTGCATACTCATACGGTATGCTCAGGAGCGAAAGCACGCTGTAAGTAATCGTAAATGGATGTTTCACTGCGTGTCTGTAGCACGGCAGTCGGGATTGCGGCACGGCGCTGATGAACAGCGTACCGCGCACGTCGGCGACTCTCGCGGCTGCGCCGTCGGCGACTCTCGCGGCTGCGCCGTCGCCGACTCTCGCGGCTGCGCCGTCGCCGACACAGCCCAGGCTGGATTCAGTCTGGCAGATACGCGCCGGGCGCCCAAGGGCGCCCGGCGGCATAACAACGGTGTCTCAGGCCATCTTGACCGGCGCGCGCCACGATTCCGGATTGGTCCAGAAGGCGCCGCGCAGGCGATCGCGGCTCGGCGGTGCGGGCGGCTTGGCAGCCGTCGCGCCAATCCGGCCACGCAGCGAGATTTCCCGGCCGCTCGTGCCGAGTCGCTTGACTATTTCGGCGAGCGTACCATCAGCTTGCCACTCGTCGAAACGGCGGCGGCAGGTCGGCGGCGAGGGGTAACGGCCGGGAAGCTTGGACCAGCCTTCTCCCGTCGAGAGTACCCACAGAACCGCATTGACAACCGCGCGCGCTTCCACACGTGGCCGACCGCGTCGTTCGCTCCGTGCTGGCTCCGCACAGAACAACGCCTCGACCAGCGCCCACTCGTTGTCTCTCAAATCGTCGAACAGCATCATGTCTCACCTCAGCGAAGCTAACTCCGGTGCGCTGCCCCGCGCCGCGCACTCTCCATGCACTCAATCGCGAGTGCCAGGCGGGGTCGGGCTAGCCACGGTTCTGGTTATGCAACCAGGTCCATGGCGCCGACCCAGTGCGCATCCAAATGCACGAAGCGTGCCATCTTGTTAAAAACTACCTCGAAGCCCCGTAACATCGGGCCAGCGCGGGCGTTAGTCAGGGGCGTATAAGAATCCAAAAAAGCCGTCCCGCAAATCGGGACAATCACCAATCTTGTGCAATCAGGCCCGCGCAACGTGCGTTTGCGCCTTATTGCTGCATCGCAGCGAAATGATCGAATGGCTGTGAGGCACGAAAAGAAACAATACAATGCTCATCAAATGAGGTCATTGATGAGGAAGCAGGATGAATGTCACGCTGCGCCAGCTAAGGGTTTTCATTGAGGTCGCGCGCTTGCAGAGCTTTAGCCGCGCAGGCGACGAGATCGGGCTGACTCAGTCCGCGGTGAGCCGCTGCGTGCGGGAACTGGAGGCAGAAATCGGCCTCAAGCTGATTGACCGGACCACCCGCGAGGTTCAGTTGACCGACGTGGGCGGCAACCTGGTATCGAGCGTCTCGCGTCTGTTAGCCGATCTCGACGACACGCTGCGTGAGATACGCGAGATCGGCGAGCAGCGGCGCGGGCGGGTGGTGGTGGCGGCGAGCCCGACGGTCGCCTGCCGGTTGATGCCACAGGTGGTGGCGGGTTGTGGAAAGCAGTTTCCCTTCATCACACTGGGGCTGCGCGACGACGTGCAAAGCGATGTGGTGCGCAAGGTCAAGTCGGGCGAGGTCGATTTCGGGGTCGTCATTGGGCCGTTTTCCGCGGACGATCTGCTGAGCGAGCCGCTGATGACCGATTCGTTCTGTCTCGTCTCGCGCGCCGATCACCCGCTGGCGGCGAAGACGCGGGTAGCGTGGTCGGACCTGGAAGGCCAGCGGCTCGTGATGCTCGATTACGCGTCCGGTAGCCGGCCGATCATCGACGCCGTCATGAGCGAGCATGGCGTCAGCGCCACGGTGGTGCAGGAACTGGGGCATTCGGCCACCGTGTTCGGGCTGGTGGAGGCGGGCGTGGGCGTCAGCGTGCTGCCGTGGCTGGCTTTGCCGCTGCCCGCGGATACCTCGCTGGTAGCGCGGCCGCTGGTGCCGCGCGCCGAGCGCACGGTCGAACTGGTGCGGCGGCGCGACCGGTCGCTGTCGCCGGCTGCGGAGGCGGTGTGGGGCTTGATCCGGCAATTGCCGGCGCGGGCGGAGGATCTGCGGTAGAACGGGGCGAGTTGGCTAAACTATCGGCCTGTATGCCACATGTTCCATAACCTGAACCGACCTGCCTGGATGCCTTGATGAGCGAATCCGATCTGTCCGCCCCTTTCCTGTCGAACGCGCGTGACGCCGTCCGTGCGCTGCGCCCCTCCCAGATTCGTGAAGTGGCCAACGCCGGGTTTGGTGTGGAGAACGTGCTGCCGTTCTGGTTCGGCGAGTCCGATCGCGTGACGCCGGAGTTCATCCGGACGGCGGCGAGCGATGCACTCGCCCAGGGCGCCACCTTCTACACCCACAACCTCGGCATTGCGCCACTGCGCGAAACGCTTGCCGGCTACGTGACGCGTCTGCACGGCGCGACCTCGGATAACCACATCGCGGTCACGAGTGCCGGGGTCAATGCCTTGATGCTGGCTGCACAGCTGGTGGTAGGCGCCAGCGACCGGGTGGTGGCGGTCACGCCGCTCTGGCCGAATCTGGTCGAGATTCCGAAGATCCTCGGCGCCCATGTCGAGACCGTCGCGCTCGGTTATGGCGCACAAGGCTGGACGCTTGATCTGGAGCGCCTGCTTGCTGCCCTTACGCCGGACACGAAGCTCTTGCTGATTAACTCGCCGAATAATCCGACCGGCTGGGTGATGAGTGCGGACCAGCAACGCATCGTGCTCGAGCATTGCCGGCGGCATGGCATCTGGATCGTCGCCGACGAGGTCTACGAGCGGCTTTACTATGCTGGCGACGCGGCCCGCAGCGCGCCGTCTTTTCTGGATCTGGCCGGACGCGACGAGCGCGTGATCTGCGTCAACTCGTTCTCGAAGGCATGGCTGATGACCGGCTGGCGGCTCGGCTGGATTGTCGCGCCGGCGGCCTTGATGGACGATCTGGGCAAGCTGGTCGAGTACAACACGTCGTGTGCGCCGGCCTTCGTGCAACTGGCAGGGGTGGCCGCCGTTCAGCAGGGCGAGCAGCTCACGCGGCAACTGGTGGCCGACCTGCAGACTTCCCGCGATCACCTGGTCGAGGCGCTCTCCGCGCTGCCAGGGGTCGACGTGAAGGCCCCGCTGGGTGCGATGTATCTGTTCTTCTCGCTGCCGGGCGCGGCGCAGAGTCTTGCCCTGTGCAAGGCGCTTGTGCGCGAGGTGGGCCTGGGCCTCGCGCCCGGCAGCGCCTTCGGTCAGGAGGGCGAGGGGTTCGTGCGCTGGTGCTACGCCTGCGACCCGGCCCGCCTCGACGCCGGCGTCGCTCGGCTTCGGCAGTTCCTCGCGCAGCACGCTGCGAGCTGAACGCGTGGCTTCCGTGGCCGCGGCAGAGCGGTATTGGGCTCAGGTGAGTCCGTCTTGCGACACCGTTTTGAAGCAGTTGGCCGTTAAAGCGTCCACAGGAACGAAATGCAGGGCTGAAAAGCGCGTACGGAAAATGCACATGAAATGCGGGAGTCGCCGGGATTTCGTCTTTACGCATTGAATGTTTTTGCGTAATATGGCGCTCAGTCACGCGATTCCTTGCAGGAATATCGCTGCTCCGTCCGGCTGGGTTTGGCTCGATTGCCTGTTTCGCCTCCCCCCGGTGCGTGCTCCCATCAATATGACCGATCAGAATCGGGCGAGCGCGTCTTCAGTTCCAAATCGTCTGTTTGATCCGGTTCTTTGACCACAGGGTCTGACCTAGCTGCATGAATACCCAAGAGGCGAAGATCGTCCTCGAGACTGCCTTGATCTGCGCGCAGGAGCCTTTAAAGCTCGCTGAGCTGCGCAAGCTCTTTGCCGACGGCGTGTCGGCAGATACGGTTCGCACGTTGCTCGAAGACCTGAAACACGATTGGTCCGGGCGCGGCGTAGAGCTGGTTGGGCTTGCGTCGGGCTGGCGGTTTCAAAGCAAGCCCGCGATGCGTTCGTATCTGGATCGGCTGCATCCCGAGAAACCGCCGAAATACTCGCGCGCCGTTCTCGAGACGCTCGCGATTATTGCGTATCGGCAACCGGTCACACGCGGCGATATCGAAGAGATTCGTGGCGTGACGGTGAACACGCAGGTGGTGAAGCAACTCGAGGATAGAGGCTGGATCGAAGTAATCGGCCATCGTGACGTGCCCGGCAGGCCTGCGCTGTACGCGACCACCCGGCAGTTTCTCGACGACCTCGGTTTGCGGGCACTCGACGAATTGCCGCCGCTGGACGATCCGTCTGCGCAGCTGAACGCCGATCTGCTGGGCCAGCATGCGATCGAATTTCCTGACGCTGTAGCGCAGGGGAACGAAGAGATAGACGCCGAGGCATCGGCCGATGCGACGGTGTCGGGGGAAGACGTGGCCGCTGACGCACCGGTTGCCGTAGAGCAGCCCGTGGCTGCGGCGCTGAACAGTGCCCACGATAGTGTCGAGCCCACTTTTGCCGAACATGAAGATGCCCCGGCTCAAGAAGATGCGCTTGCTCAAGACGCCGAGGCGGCGCCGGCAGGAACGGAAATAGCTGGCCTTGCAGAGCCGGACCACGGCACTGCTGCTGAAGAACATGCTGAACCGCAAGCCGATGCCGCCGCAAGCGCCGCTCCGGTTGCACAAGATCAGGATCCGGTCTCCCAGGCCGGTCCCGCAACACCCGCGCACGACTCGGGCGAACTCCGCGGTACGGAGCACGTCGTCGAGTCGAACCCGACACGTGTGGCGCATGGCGATCCAGAAGATCGCCACGATGTCGCACAGGACGCGGGCGTACTGACCGACGACGAAAACGAGTCGCGCAGCGCCTGACGTAACCGAACTTTTTGCCGCGCCCGCAACGGGCGCGCGCGACCTGACATTTTGAGGTTGTTTTGACAGATACCCACGATACCGATTCGTCCGAATCCGAGCACGCTGTGCATGCCACGCGCGCCGGCGAAACGCGTACTTCGCAGGCACCGGGAGGCGAGTCCGATCGCCCGGCGAACGCCGAAGGCGCCGAGGGCGAAGAACGTCCGCGCCGCGGATTGCGCCGCGGGCCGCGTAGCCTGATCGCGCGACGTCGCGCGGGGGCGAAGAACAAGACTGCGGAAGGTGCGGCCGAACCGGTCGTGACGGAAGCGCCGCCGGACGGCGAAGTAGTCGCGCAGGTTCGCATGCCGCGCAAGGAACCGGGCTCCAAGGGGCAGGGTCCGCGCCGCAATGCAGGTGGCAAGCGCGAAGGCGCGGCGAACCGTGAGGGTGGTCCGCGCGAAGGCGGCCAACCCCGTGAAGGCGGTCCTCGCGAAGGCGGCCGCCCGCGTCAGAATCGCCGTGGCGGCGAAGCGCCGGTCGTGGCCGCGGCCGCGTCGGACGCGAACCCGGACGATCTGTTTTCTTACGTGACCTCGCCCGCGTTCGACGCGGACAACAGCACCACCGGCGGCGTGCGCGCCCCGATGCTGCGTCGTGGCAAGCCGGCTGCGCCGAAGCGAGTGCTGTCCCCGGACGACGACGCACCGAAGCTGCACAAGGTGCTCGCCGAAGCGGGCATGGGTTCGCGCCGCGATATGGAAGAGCTGATCATCGCCGGCCGCGTTTCGGTCAACGGCGAGCCGGCTCACATCGGTCAACGCATCATGCCGACCGATCAGGTTCGCATTAACGGCAAGCCGGTCAAGCGCAAGCTGCAAAACAAGCCGCCGCGCGTGCTGCTGTACCACAAGCCGACTGGCGAAATTGTCAGTCACGCCGATCCGGAAGGCCGTCCGTCGGTGTTCGACAAGCTGCCGCCGATGAAAACCGCCAAGTGGCTGGCGGTCGGCCGTCTCGACTTCAACACCGAAGGTCTGCTGATGCTGACCACCTCGGGCGATCTGGCAAACCGCTTCATGCATCCGCGTTACAGCGTCGAGCGCGAGTACGCGGTACGCGTGGTCGGTGAGCTGGCCGAAGGGATGCGTCAGAAACTGTTGCACGGCGTCGAACTCGAAGACGGCCCGGCGAACTTCCTGCGTATCCGCGATGGCGGCGGCGAAGGCACCAATCACTGGTATCACGTCGCGCTGGCCGAAGGCCGCAATCGCGAGGTGCGCCGCATGTTCGAAGCAGCCGGCCTGATGGTCAGCCGCCTGATCCGTACCCGCCACGGCCCGATCTCGCTGCCGAAGGGTCTGAAGCGCGGCCGTTGGGAAGAACTCGAAGACAACCAGGTGCGCAGCCTGATGGCATCGGTGGGGCTGAAGGCCACCAGCGAAGAAAAGGGTGGCCGCAGCGCGGCGCCTGAGCGCAAGCAGCCGGATCCGATGCAAACCTCGATGGGCTTCATTAATCGCGAGCCGGTGCTGATGTCGCATGGCCGTTTCGATCAGCAACCGCCGCGTGGCGGTGGTCAGCGTCGCGGTGCGGCAGGTGGTAGTTTCGGCGGTGGCGCCGGTTCCGGCTTTGGCGGCGGTTACGGTCGCGGTGCGGGACGTGGTGCGAGCGGCGGTGGTTTCACCGGTCCGATGAGCAGCGGTGGCGGGGCGAATGCGCCGCGCGGTGGCCGCGAAGTCGATGGCAACCGTGCGCCGTCGGGCAACGGCAATCGTGCTGCGGGCGGCGGCAAGCGCGCTGGCGCTGCGGGTGGCAACCCGGGCAACGGCGGCGGTCGCGGACCGGGTGCAGGCCCGGGCAACCGCGGCGGCAATGCGAACCGCTCGGGCGGCGGCAATCCGAACGCCGGAGCGAATCGCGGCGGCGGTCCTCGCGGACGCTCGCGCGGTCGCTAGGACAGCAGGGCTGGATACGGCCCGCGCAAGGGTTTCGACAGGCGTGTCGGGCACGCCTGCGTCGTGCAAAAAACGAGCACGCCACAAAACGTAAATTCGGGCCGCAAAATCAGAATGCAAAATTCGGGGCGAGATCCACTGGCGATCTAACCCCGCAAGCTGCGCCGAACACCTTGCGCAATGCGCTTTTCGCCCCCATCTGAGCCAAGATCGCAGTGAAATCAAGCGGAAATGCGTGTTTCATGCACTGCGCCGGTTTGCGTTTGTCCTGAAAAATGGCTACAATCGCAGAGTCGCTGGGCGTGCGGCTTTTCATGTGCGGCTCAGGTGCGACCACCGGCAATAAGATGATGGGCGTTTCGCCCATTTTTTTTTGCCGCTTTAGTTTGTGGTTCGGCATCTCGGGTAGCACGAACGTGCGCCAGCTTGGCGCGCGGCCCGCAGGTTGTTTGCAGGTAAAACCGGCAGGCTTGCCGCGCGAACATCTTAGAGGGCACTGTGCAACTGACGGAACTGATTGAAACCACGGTCGTGGGTCTCGGCTACGAGCTCGTCGATCTGGAGCGCACCGGGCGCGGCATGCTGTGTATTTTCATTGACCAGCCGGCCGGCATCGCAATCGAAGATTGCGAAAAGGTCACGCGTCAGCTCCAGCACGTTCTGACGGTCGAAAATATCGATTATGAGCGGCTTGAAGTATCGTCGCCGGGTCTCGACCGCCCGCTGAAGAAACTGGCGGATTTCGAACGCTTCGCAGGCAGCGAAGTGGCAATTACATTGAAAAAGCCATTGGACGGACGGAAATCGTACCGGGGCATCCTGCATGCTCCGCAAGGCGAGACGATCGGTCTGGAATTTGAAGGGAAGGAAGGCGCCGCGATGCTCGATTTCACGCTCGCGGACATCGATAAAGCACGCCTCGTTCCAAAGTTTGACTTTAGGAGCCGCAAACAATGAGTCGCGAAGTGTTGATGCTGGTGGATGCGCTGGCACGCGAGAAGAACGTCGACAAAGACGTGGTATTTGCCGCGCTTGAAGCGGCTCTCGCTTCGGCCTCCAAAAAACTCTTCGAAGAAGATGCGGACATCCGCGTCCATATCGACCGTGAAAGCGGCGAGCACGAAACGTATCGCCGCTGGCGCGTGGTGCCGGACGAAGCCGGTCTGCAGGAGCCGGACCAGGAGATCCTGCTGTTCGAAGCACGTGAGCAGAAGGCCGATGCGCAGCTCGACGAGTTCATCGAAGAACCGGTGCCGTCTATCGAATTCGGCCGTATCGGCGCGCAGGCCGCCAAGCAGGTGATCCTGCAGAAGGTGCGCGACGCCGAGCGCGAGCAGATCCTGAACGACTTCCTGGAACGCGGCGAGAACATCATGACCGGTACGGTCAAGCGCCTCGACAAGGGCAATTTCATCGTCGAATCGGGCCGTGTCGAAGCGCTGCTGCGCCGCGACCAGCTGATTCCGAAGGAAAACCTGCGCGTGGGCGACCGCGTGCGCGCCTACATCGCCAAGGTCGATCGCACCGCTCGCGGTCCGCAGATTGAACTCTCGCGTACGGCGCCCGAGTTCCTGATGAAGCTGTTCGAAATGGAAGTGCCGGAAATCGAGCAGGGCCTGCTCGAGATCAAGGCAGCGGCGCGCGACCCTGGCGTGCGCGCCAAGATCGGCGTGATCGCTTACGACAAGCGGATCGATCCGATCGGCACCTGTGTCGGCATCCGCGGTTCGCGCGTGCAGGCTGTGCGCAACGAGCTCGGTGGCGAAAACGTCGACATCGTGCTATGGTCGGAAGATCCCGCCCAGTTTGTGATCGGCGCTCTCGCGCCGGCAGCCGTGCAGTCGATCGTCGTCGATGAAGAAAAGCATTCGATGGACGTCGTCGTCGACGAGAACGAACTGGCGGTCGCAATCGGCCGTAGCGGCCAGAACGTGCGTCTTGCCAGCGAACTCACCGGCTGGCAGATCAATATCATGACGCCGGACGAATCTGCGCAAAAGCAGAATCAGGAACGCGGTGTTCTGCGTGACCTGTTCATGGCGCGTCTCGATGTCGACGAGGAAGTGGCTGACATCCTGATCGACGAAGGCTTTACCAGCCTCGAAGAGATCGCCTATGTGCCGCTCAACGAGATGCTCGAGATCGAAGCGTTCGACGAAGACACTGTGCACGAGCTGCGCAATCGCTCACGCGATGCGTTGCTGACGATGGCAATCGCAAATGAAGAAAAGGTCGAAAATGTTGCACTCGACCTGAAGAGCCTGGACGGCATCGACGCCGACCTGCTCGCGAAGCTGGCCGAACATCAGATTCACACACGTGACGATCTGGCCGAGCTGGCTGTAGATGAATTGGTCGAGATGACCGCGATGGAAGAGGATGCCGCTAAGGCGTTGATCATGAAAGCACGTGAACATTGGTTCCAGTGAGAAATGACCATGGCGCACTAAATTGAAGCGGCCCCAGGCCGCATGACACGATGCTAACCGCAAGGAATCGGTCCTTGCATTAAGAGGAATGAATGGCGAGTAACAACGTAGCCCAATTTGCCGCGGAACTGAAAATGCCTGCAGGCGTGCTGCTTGAGCAGCTGCAGGCAGCAGGCGTCACTAAAGCGAGCGAAGACGACACCCTGTCCGAAACGGACAAGGCGCGTCTGCTCGACCACTTGCGCAAGTCTCACGGCTCGACTGATGCGGACAAGCGCAAGATCACGCTGACGAAACGGCATACGTCGGAAATCAAGCAGTCTGATTCGACGGGTAAGGCTCGTACCATTCAGGTCGAAGTGCGCAAGAAGCGCACGTTCGTCCGCCGCGACGAAGCGGGTGGCGAAGGCGGCGATGCATCGAATCATGTGGCTGAGGCCGACGTCGATACGGATGACCTCGAACTTCAGCGTCGCGAGGAAGAAGCGCGTCACGAAGCCGAGCTGCTCGAAAAGCAGGCTCAGGAGCTGAAGGCGCGTCAGGAACAGCTCGAACGCGAAGAAGCCGAGCGTCAGGCGCGTGAGCAGGCCGCCGAAGCCGAGCGGCGTCGTGCGGAAGAGGAAGCGGCGAAGAAGCGCGCTGCTGCCGCCGCCGAAACTGCCACGCAGAAGAAGGTCGAGCAGGTTGTGCAAGCTGCGCAGCCCGAAGCAGCAGCACCGGCTGCGGCGACCGAACAGGACGACGAACGCGCCGCAGCGGAACGCGCGGCGCAACGCGAAGCCGCGAAGAAGGCAGAAGACGCAGCGCGTCTGGCTGCGGAGAAGACGCGCGCCGAGCAGGAAGAAATCAGCAAGCGCCGTGCGAAGGCAGAAGCCGAAGCGCGTGCGATTCGCGAAATGATGAGCACGCCGCGCAAGGCAGCCCAGCCCAAGGCGCCTGAGCCTGCTGCTGCTCCGGCTGCGGCGGCCAAGCCCGCTGAAGCGCCGAAGGCTGCGGAAGCCAAGGGCACGTTGCACAAGCCGGCTCGTCCGGCAGGCGAAGCGCCGGCGCGTCCGGCTGCCAAGAAGCCGGTGGCGGCAACGCCGTCTGCGACTCCCGCACCGTCGGCTGGCGACAAGAAGAAGCCGGGCGCAGGCAAGGGCGGCTGGCAGGACGACGCAGCGAAGCGCCGCGGCATCAAGACGCGTGGCGATACGAGCGGCGGTGTCGATCGCGGCTGGCGCGGTGGCCCGAAGGGTCGCGGCAAGCATCAGGATCAGAACACCACGTTCCAGGCGCCGACCGAACCGATCGTGCGCGAAGTGCATGTGCCGGAAACGATTACGGTGGCCGATCTGGCCCACAAGATGGCCGTGAAGGCGTCCGAAGTCATCAAGTCGATGATGAAGCTCGGCCAGATGGTCACGATCAACCAGATGCTGGACCAGGAAACGGCGATGATCATCGTCGAAGAACTGGGCCATCACGCGGTTGCGGCCAAGCTGGACGATCCGGAAGCGATGCTGGTCGAAGGCGAAGTCAGCTCCGATGCAGAATCGCTGCCGCGTCCGCCGGTCGTCACGGTCATGGGTCACGTCGACCACGGCAAGACGTCGCTGCTCGACTACATCCGCCGCGCCAAGGTGGCAGCGGGTGAAGCGGGCGGGATTACACAGCACATTGGCGCGTACCACGTGGAAACGCCGCGCGGCGTGATCACGTTCCTCGACACGCCGGGTCACGAGGCCTTCACGGCCATGCGTGCTCGCGGTGCGAAGGCAACGGACATCGTGATTCTGGTGGTTGCAGCCGACGACGGCGTGATGCCGCAGACGAAGGAAGCGATTGCCCACGCGAAGGCAGGCGGCGTGCCGCTCGTCGTCGCGATCAACAAGATCGACAAGCCGGATGCGAATCCGGAGCGCGTGAAGCAGGAACTCGTCGCGGAAGGCGTCGTGCCGGAAGAATACGGTGGCGATTCGCCGTTCGTGTCGGTGTCGGCCAAGACCGGCGCAGGCATCGACGACCTGCTCGAAAACGTGCTGCTGCAGGCCGAAGTGCTGGAATTGAAGGCACCGGTCGAAGCGCCGGCCAAGGGTCTGGTCATCGAAGCGAAGCTCGATAAGGGTAAGGGTCCGGTTGCAACGATCCTGGTTCAGTCGGGTACGTTGAACCGTGGTGACGTCGTGCTGGCAGGCAGCGCCTATGGCCGCGTGCGCGCCATGCTCGACGAGACCGGCAAGCCGACCAAGTCGGCTGGTCCGTCGATCCCGGTTGAGATTCAAGGTTTGTCGGAAGTGCCGCAGGCTGGCGAAGAAGTTATCGTCATGCCGGACGACCGCAAGGCGCGTGAAGTCGCACTGTTCCGTCAAGGCAAGTTCCGCGACGTCAAGCTGGCCAAGCAACAGGCCGCGAAGCTCGAGAACATGCTGGAACAGATGGGCGAAGGCGAAGTGCAGTACCTGCCGCTTATCGTCAAGGCCGACGTGCAGGGTTCGCAGGAAGCGCTGGTGCAATCGCTGCAAAAGCTCTCTACCGACGAAGTGCGCGTGCAGATTGTGCACGGCGCGGTGGGCGGCATCAGCGAAAACGACGTCAACCTGGCAACGGCTTCGAAGGCGGTCATCATCGGCTTCAACACCCGTGCGGATGCACAGGCGCGCAAGCTGGCGGAGTCCAACGGTATCGACATTCGCTACTACAACATCATCTATGACGCTGTGGATGAAGTGAAGGCTGCGATGTCGGGCATGCTGGCACCGGAGAAGCGCGAAGTCGTCACCGGTATGGTCGAAGTTCGTCAGGTCTTCAAGGTGCCGAAGGTCGGCGCGGTGGCCGGTTGTATGGTCACGGACGGCTTCGTCAAGCGCTCGTCGTCGGTGCGCGTGCTGCGCAACAACGTCGTGATTCATACGGGCGAGCTCGATTCGCTCAAGCGCTTCAAGGACGACGTCAAGGAAGTGCGTCAAGGCTTCGAGTGCGGTATGTCGATCAAGAACTTCAACGACATTATCGAAGGCGACCAGTTCGAAGTCTTCGAAGTCACTGAAGTCGCGCGTTCGCTGTAATTCAGGCGCAACGCTGAAGGGGCGGGGCGGGCGCTTGCGCCCCTCCGCCCCTTGTTTTTGTGCGCGTGCATTTTGTGCTCGCGTGCGTTCGCGGCCCCGCCAGGGGGACGCGAGCCCCATTGCTATCCGCCAGAGCGGATCACGGATTCACCATGCCTAAGAAACGTACTTCTCCCAATCGCAACGTGCAGATCGCCGATCAGATCCAGCGCGACCTGTCCGAGCTGCTGCGCGAGATCAAAGACCCGCGCATCGGTATGGTCACGATTCAAAGCGTCGAACTGACGCCGGACTACGCGCACGCGAAGGTCTACTTCACGACGCTGACCGGCGACCCGCAACAGACGCTGCAAGGCCTGATTCATGCGGCTGGTCATCTGCACAATCAGTTGTTCAAGCGCCTGCATATCCACACGGTGCCGACGCTGCATTTCCACTACGACAAAACCATCGAACGTGCCGTGGAAATGTCGCGTCTGATCGACGAGGCGAACGCTAGCCGCGCGAAAGACGAGTGATTGCGCGCGGTGTTGCAGCTTCCTCGATGCTCACCGTTGACCGCATATTGCCCATGCTGACTTCCCGTTCGTCCTCATCGTTTTGATATGACCGCACCTCAACGACCCCGTGTGCCGCGTCGCGCGCTCGATGGTGTGTTATTGCTCGACAAGCCCATTGGCCTGTCGAGCAACGACGCGCTGATCCGGGTGAAGCGCCTTTACCTGGCGAAGAAGGCTGGCCATACCGGCACGCTCGATCCCCTCGCCACCGGTTTGCTGCCGCTGTGTTTTGGCGAGGCGACCAAGTTCTCGCAGGATCTGCTCGAAGCCGACAAGACCTACGAGGCCACCATGCGCCTCGGTGTCCGCACGGCTACCGGCGACGCGGAAGGCGAGGCGATCGAAACGCGCGAAGTGGCCTGCGATCAGCCGGCGGTCGTTGCTGCGATGGAGCGCTTTCGCGGCGACATCGTGCAGGTGCCGCCGATGTATTCGGCGCTCAAGCGCGACGGCAAACCGCTGTACGAATACGCACGGGCGGGTCAGGTGGTGGAGCGGGAAGGGCGTCCGGTGACGATTCATGCGCTTGAGATGCTGGCTTGCTCGCTGCCTGACGTGACGTTCCGCGTGACTTGCAGCAAGGGAACGTACGTGCGCACGCTGGCCGAGGATATCGGCGAGGCGCTTGGCTGTGGCGCGCATCTGGTTGCATTGCGGCGCACGGGCGTCGGCGCGTTGACGCTGGAACATTCGGTGACGCTCGATGCGTTGTCCGACGCGGCCGAAGCCGAGCGCGATAAGTGGCTGCAGCCGGTCGACGCTCTGCTTTCGACTTTCCCGGCAGTGCAGCTCGATGAAGAAGGCGCACGCCGCTTTCTGCACGGTCAGCGCCTGCGTCTGGCCGATCTCACGTTGACCAAAGAGGCGGCTGCTGCGGAGCGTGTGCGCGTCTACGCTGCGGAAAGCAAGCTGCTTGGCGTCGCGAAGCTAGGCGAGGGCGTGCTGGCGCCGGAGCGACTCGTGGTGAACGCGGCAAGCTAAGGCGCGATTCGCAAAAAACAAAAAAGGCGGCCCCGTCATTGCGGTACCGCCTTTTTCATTGCTGCGCTTGCTTCGAAGACGTTGAGTCAATCACGCTGAGCCAAACCTGCTCAAGTCCCGCCTTCGAAGCCACATCAACCGTCAATGCGCCGCTGCCGCCGCTGCACCGGCATCGCCACCTGCTCGCTCAGGCTTCGTGATCCAGATCAGCGCAATCAGCGCGACGAAGATCCCTGCCGAGACGTAGAACAGATCGTTCACCCCCAACTGCGCCGCCTGCTGCGTCACCATATTGTTGAAGAGACCGTACGCCTGCGGCTGACTGAAGCCGGCCGCACCCATCTGACGTATCGACTGATCGAACACCGGGTTATACAGGTTGGCCTGGGCACTCAGGCGTGCGTGATGCAGGATCGTGCGGTGATCCCAGGCAGTCTGGAAAATCGACGTGCCGATACCGCCGCACATGATCCGCACGAAGTTCGACAATCCCGATGCCGCCGGAATCCGGTTGCCTGGCAGACCTGACAACGTGATCGACACCAGCGGAATAAAGAACCCCGCCATGCCGATGCCCTGAATCAGCGTGGGAACCAGCAGCGAAAACGTGTCGACGCCGGTGGTATAGCGCGAACGCATCCAGAAACACAGCGCGAACACCAGGAACGACGCCGTGGCGATGTAGCGCGGATCGGTACGCGGCAAAATCTTGCCGGTGATGGGCGAGAGCAGCACCGCGAAGAAGCCGACCGGCGCCATGACGAGACCGGCGTTGGTAGCGGTGTAGCCGAGATCGGTTTGCAACCACAGCGGCAACAACACGAGGTTGCCGAAGTAGAGCCCATAGCCGATCGATAGCGCCACCGTGCCGCCGGTGAAATTGCGCTTGCTGAACAGCGACAGGTCGACCACAGGATGTTCCGCCGTCAGTTCCCAGACAATGAAGAACGCGAGCGCGATCACCGCGGTCAGCGCTAGCACCACGACCGTGGTGGAGGCGAACCAGTCGAGGTCTTTACCCTTGTCGAGCATCACCTGCAGCGAGCCGACCCAGATGATCAGCAAGGCGAGTCCCACGCCGTCGATCGGCGCCTTGCGGATTGCCGAATCGCGATTGCGGAAGATCGTCCACGTGGCGATGGCGGCAATTGTGCCGACCGGAATGTTGACGTAGAAGATCCACGGCCATGAGATGTTGTCCGAGATCCAGCCGCCCAGAATCGGGCCGGCCACCGGTGCAATCAGTGTGGTCATGGCCCACATGGAAAGCGCCATGGGCGCCTTCGCGCGTGGATAGCTGGCCAGCAAAAGTGTTTGAGACAGCGGAATCATCGGCCCGGCGACCGCGCCTTGCAGCACGCGCGAGGCGAGCAGGAAGGGCAGCGTCGGCGCAAGACCGCACATCCACGATGAGATCACGAACAGGATGATCGACGCCATGAACAGGCGCACCTGGCCGATGCGCTCGGTGAGCCAGCCGGTCAAGGGCACGGAGATCGCGTTCGCCACCGCGAACGACGTGATCACCCACGTGCCTTGATCGGACGAGACGCCGAGATCCCCGGAGATGGACGGGATCGACACGTTTGCAATCGAGGTGTCGAGCACGTTCATGAAGACGGCGAGCGACACCGCGATGGTGCCGATCACCAACTGCGCCCCCTCTAACGGCGGATGAGGAATGGGCGCTTGAGACTGAGCCATGTATCAGAAACCTTGTTTTAATGTGGCGCAGCGTTACATTGCCTTGGCGGGTGCGTTGGTATCGCGGGCAGCCGACTTCTGTCCACCGCCGCCTTGACCCGCGTTTTCAGCAATGATGCGGGCGATTTCGGCGTCGGCCTGATCGCCGTACTTGTCGAACACGTTGGTCTGATAGATCGTGTTCGGTGCTTCGCCTAGCTGACCGCCGTTTTCGTCCTTGATGCTGACGTCGGCGTCCATCGACAGGCCGATACGCAGCGGATGCTTTTCGAGTTCCTGCGGGTCGAGCGCGATCCGCACCGGCAGACGCTGCACCACCTTGATCCAGTTACCCGTGGCGTTCTGTGCCGGCAGCAGCGAGAACGCCGAGCCCGTGCCAGCCGAGAAGCCGACCACCTTGCCGTGGAACACCACCGACGAGCCGTACACGTCGGCCGTCAGTTCGACCGGCTGGCCGATGCGCATATGCTTCAGCTGAACTTCCTTGAAGTTCGCGTCGACCCACACGCCGTTCAGCGGCACGATCGCCATCAGCGGATTGCCCGGCGAGACGCGCTGGCCGACCTGCACCGAGCGCTTCGCGACGTAGCCGGTGACCGGCGCCGGCAGCGTGTTGCGGGCGCTCGCCAGATAGGCGTCGCGCACCTTGGCAGCTGCAGCTTCCACGTTCGGGTGGTCGGCAATCGTCGTGTTGGCGGTCAGTGCGCGGTTCGAGGCGAGCTGTTGCTTTGCGGCGTCGAGTGCGGCCTGGGCGCTCTTCACGGCATCACGGGCGTGCGAGATTTCTTCCTGCGACACAGCGCCGGTCTGGGCGACCAGCATGCGGCGGCGCAGGTCGTCCTGGGCGCGTGAGAGATCCGCTTCACGGACTTCCACCTGGGCCTGGTACTGGTTGTCGTCGGCGAACAGGCCGCGCACCTGGCGTACCACCTGGCCGAGATTGGCCTCGGACTGTTCCAGCGCGACGCGTGCATCCGCCGGGTCCAGCACGACGACCGGGTCGCCGGCCTTGACGGTCTGCGTATCGTCGGCGTTCACCGCGATGACCGTACCGGTCACTTGCGGCGTGATCTGCACGACGTTGCCGTTCACATACGCGTCGTCAGTCGACTCGTGGAAGCGCGCGACGAGGAAGTAGTAAAACCCGTAGGCGATCGCGGCAATCAGGATCACGATGACGAGCAACGCCATCATGCGCTTGCGTTTGCTGTTGTTCGCCGGTTGTGCGTTGGCAGCAGGTTGCTGGGGGGTGCTCATTGATATGCTCCGTATTCTCTCAATCTGCGTCGTTTATTCGGGTGGGCATTCGGATTCAGTTCGCTGCCGTTGCTGCTGTTTGTGCCGTGCTGGTCGCTTGAGCAGGTGGCGTGGCCGGTGTCGTCTGCGCTGCCGGGGCCGCTTGTGCGGCGGGTGAGGGGGACGCGCCGTCCGGTGCATCGGCCGGTACCACGAGACCAGTCTGGGTCGCGTCGAAACCGCCGCCGAGCGCCTTGATGAGACCGATCTGCATGTCGCGGCGGCGCATCTTCAGATTCGTCACCGTCTGTTCGGCGGCGAGGCGGTTCTGGTCGGCGGTCAGCACCTGCAGTTGTTCCGACAGACCCGCCTTGTAGCGGATCACGGCCAGCTGGTATGCCTTGGTCGAGGCGTCGAGCGCGCGCTGTGCGTCACCCGATTGCTGATCGATCGAACGGATCGTTGTGATCTGTGTGGCGACATCCGACAGCGCGCTGATCAGCGTCTGGTTGTAGTTGGCGACGTCCAGGTCGAAGTCGGCGTAGCGGCCTTTCAACTGCGAGCGCAAGGCGCCGGCGTCGAAGATCGGCAGGTGGATGGCCGGCCCGAACTGCATGTTGCGGCTCGACGAGGTCAGGAATTTGCCCCATCCGAACGCATCGAAGCCCGCAGCGGCGGACAGATTGATGTCCGGGAAGAACTCTGCTTTCGCTTCCTTCACGTCGTGCATCTCGGCTTCGACCTGCCAGCGTGCGGCGACGATATCGGGGCGGCGCGAGACCAGATCGGCAGGCACGTTATCCGGCAGGATGACGGGGTTGCCCACCGTCAGGACCGGCTTGGCGATCTGCAAGCCGCGATCCGGTCCCTTGCCAAGCAGCGCACCCAGCTGATAGCGCACGTTGGCGATCTGGCCATCGAGATCGCTCAGGTTGGTCTGGCTCGTCGCGATGTTGCCGTTGGCGGTCTGCTGCTCGACGTTGGTGTCGAGACCAGCGACAACGCGGCCGTGGGTGATGCGGCCAATATCCTGACGATTGGCGATTTCGCGCGCGGCGATATCGCGCAGCGCGTACAGCTGGGCAAGCTGGTTATACGTACTCGCTACCGACGCGGCGAGCGTCACACGCGCCTGCTGCACGTCGGCTTCCGCCGCTTTCTCCTGCGAGACCGCCTGGCCAAGGCGCTGACGGTTCTTACCCCACAGGTCCAGATCCCACGAGGCGCTCGCCAGCGCATTGTTTTCGCTATACCAGGTGCCGCCGTAGGGCGGCGGATAGATCGAGTTGGCCGAGAAAATCTCGCGGTTCCACGAGTAGCTGCCGTTGACCTTCGGATAGAGCGCCGAGCGCGTGCTTTCGATATACGACGAAGCCTTCGCGAGCCGCGCCTGAGCCTGGGCGATCGACGGGCTGCCTTCCAGGGCCTCCGCGATCAACTGCGGCAGTTGCGGGTCGCCGAACTGATTGGCCCAGTCGAGCGACGGCCACTGGCCGCCCTGCGCCGGCAGGCTCTGACTCGACTCGTACTGCGTCGCCGGCGCGATCTGCTTGTCGCTCTTGATACCGCTGTAGTTCGCGCACCCCGCGAGGGCCAGCGCCGTCACCGCAGCGGCGACAGCGGCCCGGCACGAGACGGCGGGCGCGAACAGGGAAAGGGATTTCATCGCTGCACTCATGGTCAGTGAATTGTAATGATGGACAGTGCAAGCAGCTTATGACGATTTGACGTCAGAATTGCTTGCTACGTCACGGGTTATGCCCGTTAGATCACAACCGCTATTGATCAGCACGCGGCGCAGCATGCTCTTCAGGAAACCGACTTCCTCGGCCGTAAAGCCAGCCAGAAAGCCATCCACGACGCTGTTGAAAATCGCCGGCATGCGGGCGGCCACGCTTTGGCCTTCCGGTGTTAGCGCGAGCCGCACGACGCGCCGGTCTTCACTGCTGCGAACCCGGGTGAGCAGGCCACGTTTTTCGAGCCGGTCGACCAGACGCGTGACTGCGCTTGCATCGATGCCGTATTCGCGGGCCAGTTCCGCCGCCAGCAGACACTTGCCGCTGGCCACCATGAACAGGATGCTGCCTTGCTGGCTGGTGATGCCGAGTTCGGCCATCGTGCGTTGCGTGATCTCGTTCGACATGGTCGATCTCACGCGGGAAATCAGGTAGCCGACGCTTTCGCCGAGCTGATAGGAACTGATTTCCGGCGGCGGCGTGGGGATCTGATCGGTCATGATTCTCATGCGACTGCAATGGTTGACTATGCAGGATTATAAATTGTCGTTAATTGACCCGGCAAGCGTTATTACAGCTTAGGCAACGATCTCTGGCGTCTCAAGCGCTTTAAAGATCGGCGGTAGTGGAGGAGAATCTTGCGCGCGAGGGCCGTCGAGCAAGGCGTTGCGGCTGCGCGATTCGCGAAATGCGATGTAAGGAAATATGAGGCCGGCCGTCGGCGGCATGGAAGTCGGACGGCGCATGCGCGCGTTGCAACTAAGGGAATACCAGAAAACCTTAACTTGCGCGTGCTATAATTTTGGGTTCCCAAAAGTGCGCTTTGGGCTTTGTTGGCTTTGTACACAATGCTGCTGCTGGCGCACTCAACTGTCCCCAGGTTCCTATGACCCGCGCCCTACGCAACATCGCCATTATTGCCCACGTCGACCACGGCAAGACTACGCTCGTCGACCAGCTCCTCCGTCAGACCGCCACTTTCCGCGACAACCAGCAGATGGTCGAGCGTGTGATGGACTCGAACGACATCGAAAAGGAACGTGGCATCACGATCCTCTCGAAGAACTGCGCGGTCGAGTACGAAGGCACCCACATCAACATCGTCGACACGCCGGGCCACGCCGACTTCGGCGGTGAAGTGGAGCGCGTGCTGTCGATGGTCGACTCGGTGCTGCTGCTGGTCGATGCCGTGGAAGGTCCGATGCCGCAAACGCGCTTCGTCACGAAGAAGGCGCTGGCGCTCGGCCTCAAGCCGATCGTGGTGGTCAACAAGGTTGACCGTCCGGGCGCGCGGATCGACTGGGTGATCAACCAGACGTTCGATCTGTTCGACAAGCTTGGCGCAACAGATGAGCAGCTCGATTTCCCGATCGTCTATGCGTCGGGTCTCAATGGTTATGCCGGTTTGACCCCGGACGTGCGTTCGGGCGACATGCGCCCGCTGTTCGATGCCGTGCTGGAACACGTTCCGGTTCGCCCGGCCGATCCGGAAGGTCCGCTGCAACTGCAGATCACGTCGCTCGACTATTCGTCGTACGTGGGCCGTATCGGTGTGGGCCGCATCACGCGTGGCCGTATCAAGCCGGGTATGCAGGTTGCCGTGCGCTCGGGTCCGGACGGCGCGATCCTGAACCGCAAGATCAACCAGGTGCTGTCGTTCAAGGGTCTTGAGCGCGTGCAGGTGGAGTCGGCTGAAGCCGGCGACATCGTGCTGATCAACGGTATCGAAGAAATCGGCATTGGCGTGACCATCTGCTCGCCGGAACAACCGGAAGCGCTGCCGATGATCACGGTCGACGAGCCGACGCTGACGATGAACTTCCTCGTCAATTCGTCGCCGCTGGCTGGCCGTGAAGGCAAGTTTGTGACGAGCCGTCAGATTCGCGATCGTCTGTTCAAGGAACTGAACCACAACGTGGCGTTGCGCGTGAATGAAACCGGCGACGAAACAACGTTCGAAGTGATGGGTCGCGGCGAACTGCACCTGACCATTCTCGTGGAAAACATGCGTCGTGAAGGTTACGAACTCGCCGTGTCGCGTCCGCGCGTGGTTATGACGGAAGTGGACGGCGTGAAGCACGAGCCGTACGAAAACCTGACCGTCGACATGGAAGATGCCCACCAGGGTGGCGTGATGGAAGAACTGGGCCGCCGCAAGGGCGAAATGCTCGACATGGCGTCGGACGGCCGTGGCCGTACGCGTCTCGAGTACCGCATTTCGGCGCGTGGTCTGATTGGCTTCCAGGGCGAATTCCTGACACTTACGCGCGGCACGGGCCTGATGAGCCATACGTTCGATTCGTATCAGCCGGTCAAGGAAGGCGGTGTCGGCGAGCGTCGCAATGGCGTGCTGATTTCGCAGGACGACGGTGCTGCGGTTGCTTACGCACTGTGGAAGCTGCAGGATCGCGGCCGCATGTTCGTGTCGCCGGGTGAGCCGCTGTATGAAGGCATGATCATCGGCATTCACAGCCGCGACAACGACCTGGTCGTCAACCCGATCAAGGGCAAGCAGTTGACCAACGTGCGTTCGTCGGGCACCGACGAAGCCGTGCGCCTCGTGCCGCCGATCCAGATGTCGCTGGAATACGCGGTGGAATTCATCGACGACGACGAACTGGTCGAAGTCACGCCGCAATCCATTCGTCTGCGCAAGCGTTACCTGAAGGAACACGAGCGCCGCAGCGCCAGCCGTAAGGGCGCAGTGGACTAAAGCAGAAGGGCCGACGGCCCGTGTTGGCCTGGCAATAGCGGGTCAATGCCGGCTAATGCCGGCCAATAGCAGATCAATAGTCGGTCAATTGATGCAATGCAAAAGCCACCCTCGGGTGGCTTTTGCCGTTTATGGCGCGATCAAGTGTTGTTTGTGGTTACGCCAAATTGCAGGACACTGTTGTGTATCCCGAAAATGTCCGCAAAAGCCCGTCAGGAAAGGGTTCTGCGCCAGTGCGTCTGCTATCTGCAGTATCTGTTATGTGATATGCTTCCGCGGATGCAAGTTAAGGTCCTTCCAAGCAAGACTTGATTCGCGCAATCCGCCAAACGGTCAGGCCGTGTCGCGGAAGGTTTCGGTAACCCGCTATTTCTCGAGAAACTCGAAGAAAGGTGAGCGTAAAAATGATGAAGCAATTCCAGTCGAACTCCTATCTGTTCGGCGGCAATGCTCCGTACGTAGAAGAAATGTACGAAGCGTATCTCGATAATCCGGCGTCAGTGCCCGAGAACTGGCGTGTGTATTTCGACGCGTTGCAGAACGTTCCTGCATCGGATGGCAGCAATGCCAACGACGTGGCCCATGGCCCGATCGTCGAATCATTTGCACAACGGGCCAAGGCGAACGCCTTCATCCCGCGCACCGCAACTGGCGGCGAAGACCTCGCTACCGCGCGCAAGCAAGTCTACGTGCAGTCCCTCATCGGCGCATACCGCTTCCTCGGCACGCAATGGGCCAACCTCGACCCGCTGAAGCGCCGCGAACGTCCCGCGATCCCCGAACTTGAACCCGCGTTCTACGACTTCACTGAAGCCGACATGGACCAGGAGTTCAGCGCAACTAACCTGTACTTCGGGTTTGAACGCGCGTCGCTGCGTGAGATCGTCAAGGCATTGCGCGATACGTACTGCGGCACGATCGGCGCCGAGTACATGTACCTCAGCGATCCGGAACAGAAGCGCTGGTGGAAAGAAAAGCTCGAATCGATCCGTTCGACGCCGAACTTCTCCAATGAGAAGAAGAAACACATTCTGAATCGCTTGACCGCCTCTGAAGGCCTCGAGCGCTTCCTGCACACCAAGTACGTCGGCCAGAAGCGTTTCTCGCTCGAAGGCGGCGAAAGCTTTATCGCCTCGATGGACGAAGTCGTGCGTCACGGCGGTGCCCGCGGCGTGCAGGAAATCGTCATCGGCATGGCCCACCGCGGCCGTCTGAACGTGCTGGTCAATACGCTCGGCAAGATGCCGGCTGACCTGTTTGCCGAGTTCGAAGGCAAGCACGTCGACGATCTGCCGGCCGGCGACGTCAAGTACCACAAGGGCTTCTCGTCGGACGTTTCGACCGAAGGCGGCCCGGTTCACCTCTCGCTCGCGTTCAACCCGTCGCACCTTGAAATCGTCAACCCGGTGGTCGAAGGCTCGGCCAAGGCCCGGATGGACCGTCGCGGCGACGACAGCGGCCTGCAAGTGCTGCCGGTGCAGATTCACGGCGACGCGGCTTTCGCAGGTCAGGGCGTCGTGATGGAAACGCTGAACCTCGCGCAAACGCGTGGTTACGGCACGCACGGCACGCTGCACATCGTCATCAACAACCAGATCGGCTTCACCACGTCGGATCCGCGCGACTCGCGCTCGACGCTCTACTGCTCGGACGTCGTCAAGATGATCGAAGCACCGGTGCTGCACGTGAACGGTGACGATCCCGAAGCGGTGGTTCTGGCTACGCAGATCGCCATCGACTTCCGGATGCAGTTCCATAAAGACGTCGTGGTCGACATCGTCTGCTTCCGCAAGCTGGGCCACAACGAGCAGGACACGCCGGCCGTCACCCAGCCGCTGATGTACAAGACGATTGCGAAGCACCCGGGCACGCGCGCGCTGTACGCTGAAAAGCTCGTGCAGCAAGGCGTGATCACCGCGGAAGAAGCCGACGAATTCGTCAAGGCCTACCGCAAGGCGATGGACGAAGGTCATCACACGGTCGACCCGGTGCTCTCGAACTACAAGAGCAAGTACGCGGTGGACTGGGTGCCGTTCCTGAATCGCAAGTGGACCGACGCAGCGGATACCGCAGTGCCGCTGGCTGAACTGAAGCGCCTCGCTGAGCGCATCACCACGGTGCCGGAAAACTTCAAGGTTCACCCGCTCGTCGAACGCGTCATCAACGACCGTCGCGCGATGGGCCGTGGCGAAGCGAAGCTCGACTGGGGCATGGGCGAACACCTGGCCTTCGCGTCGCTGGTCGCATCGGGCTATGCCGTGCGCCTGACCGGTCAGGACTCGGGCCGCGGCACGTTCACGCACCGTCATGCGGTGCTGCACGATCAGAATCGCGAACGCTGGAACGACGGCACGTACGTGCCGCTGCAGAACATCGCCGAAGGTCAGGCGAAGTTCACGGTGATCGACTCGGTGCTGTCGGAAGAAGCGGTGCTCGGCTTCGAATACGGTTATTCGACCGCTGAACCGAACACTTTCGTCGCATGGGAAGCGCAGTTCGGCGACTTCGTGAACGGCGCGCAAGTCGTGATCGACCAGTTCATCTCGTCGGGCGAAGTGAAGTGGGGCCGTGTTTCCGGTCTCACGATGCTGCTGCCGCACGGCTACGAAGGCCAGGGTCCGGAGCACTCGTCGACCCGTATCGAACGTTTCCTGCAACTGTGCGCAGACCACAACATGCAGGTCGTTCAGCCGACCACGCCGGCGCAGATTTTCCACCTGCTGCGCCGTCAGATGATCCGCCTGTTCCGCAAGCCGCTGATCGTCGCTACGCCGAAGTCGCTGCTGCGTCACAAGGAAGCCGTGTCGGACCTGTCCGAACTGGCGAAGGGTGCGTTCCAGCCGATCCTCGGCGAAATCGACGAAGCCATCGAAGCGAAGAAGGTCAAGCGCGTCGTGGTCTGCTCGGGCCGCGTGTACTACGACCTGCTCGCTCATCGCCGCGAAGCGAAGGCAAACGACGTCGCGATCATCCGTATCGAACAGCTCTATCCGTTCGCGCACAAGCAGTTCGAAGCGGAAATGAAGAAGTACGACAATGCGACCGAAGTGGTCTGGGTGCAGGACGAGCCGCAGAATCAAGGCCCGTGGTTCTACATCGAGCATCACCTGAAGGAAGGCATGAAGGACGGACAGAAGCTGGCGTACAGCGGCCGTCCGGCTTCGGCATCGCCTGCAGTTGGGTACTACGCGAAGCATTACGAGCAGCAGAAGGCGCTGGTCGAAGGTGCATTCGGCCGTCTGAAGAGCGCGTCGATCGCTAAATAACTTATTGAACCGAACCGGGGAAGCGCAGTGCGCTTTCCCGCGCCGCATCTGACGGCTGATACGCCGCAGAACAGGGTTCGCAGACGGTTCGTTGTCACCAGATACGTATTCAGGAAAATCATAATGGCTATTGTAGAAGTCAAAGTTCCCCAGCTTTCGGAGTCGGTTTCGGAAGCCACCATGCTGCAGTGGAAGAAGAAACCCGGCGAGGCTGTCGCGCAAGACGAGATCCTCATCGAAATCGAGACCGACAAGGTCGTGCTGGAAGTGCCGGCCCCCTCGGCTGGCGTGCTCGCACAGGTCATCGCCAACGACGGCGATACCGTCACCGCGGATCAGGTGATCGCGAAGATCGACACGGAAGGCAAGGCTGGCGCCGCTGCCGTCGAAGCAGAAGTGAAGCCGGCTCCGCAAGCCGCACCGGCTCCCGCCGCAGCGCCCGCTCCGGCCGCTCAAGCTGCATCCGCAACGGGTGCAAACACCGCAGCATCGCCGGCCGCCGGCAAGCTGATGGCAGAGAAGGGTCTTGGCGCAGGCGACGTGTCGGGCACGGGCCGCGACGGCCGCATCACCAAGGGGGATGTCCTGACCGCTGGCGCTCCGGCTGCCAAGGCCGCCCCGGCACCGGCTCCGGCCGCTGCACCGAAGGCTGCCAAGCCGTCGCTGCCGGATGTGAAGGCTCCGGCCTCCGCCGAAGCATGGCTCAAGGATCGCCCGGAACAGCGCGTGCCGATGTCGCGTCTGCGTGCGCGTATCGCCGAGCGTCTGCTCGAGTCGCAGCAAACCAACGCCATCCTCACGACGTTCAACGAAGTGAACATGGCGCCGGTGATGGACCTGCGCAACAAGTACAAGGACCGCTTCGAGAAGGAACATGGCGTGAAGCTCGGCTTCATGTCGTTCTTCGTGAAGGCGGCGGTTCACGCGCTGAAGAAGTTCCCGCTGGTGAACGCGTCGATCGACGGTAACGACATCGTCTATCACGGCTACTTCGACATCGGTATCGCGGTCGGTTCGCCGCGCGGCCTGGTGGTGCCGATCCTGCGCAACGCAGATCAGCTGAGCCTCGCCGACATCGAAAAGAAGATTGCGGAATTCGGCCAGAAGGCGAAGGACGGCAAGCTGTCGATCGAAGAAATGACCGGTGGTACGTTCTCGATCTCGAACGGCGGTGTGTTCGGCTCGATGCTCTCGACGCCGATTATCAATCCGCCGCAGTCAGCAATTCTGGGCGTGCACGCCACCAAGGAACGCGCTGTGGT
This sequence comes from Paraburkholderia sp. GAS33, assembly GCF_050436645.1. Lineage (NCBI taxonomy): Bacteria > Pseudomonadati > Pseudomonadota > Betaproteobacteria > Burkholderiales > Burkholderiaceae > Paraburkholderia > Paraburkholderia sp. GAS33. Next base: position 255,545 of record NZ_JBNDMP010000004.1, on the reverse strand, counting down.
CGAAAACGGCCAGATCGTGATCCGCCCGATGAACTACCTGGCGCTGTCGTACGACCACCGCATCATCGACGGCCGCGAAGCAGTGCTGTCACTGGTCGCCATGAAGGATGCGCTGGAAGACCCGGCGCGCCTGCTGCTCGACCTGTAAGCAGCGCGACGGCCTGGGCGCCGGCTTGTGATCGCGCAAGCCGGCGCCATATAAGTAAAGCGCAAGCAGCACGTCTTTAGCATTCCGCAGTACTGGAACGCGCGCGCCTCGAAGCGTGGCAGCGCGTCGTCCCGTCATCAAAAGGATTGTCATGTCCAAAGAATTTGACGTCGTCGTGATCGGTGCCGGTCCCGGCGGCTATATCGCAGCTATCCGCGCTGCGCAGCTCGGCAAGAGCGTGGCCTGTATCGAGAAGTGGAAGAACCCGGCCGGCGCGCTGAAGCTCGGCGGCACGTGCCTGAACGTGGGTTGTATTCCGTCGAAGGCGCTGCTCGCGTCGTCGGAAGAGTTTGAAAACGCATCGCATCACCTCGCGGACCACGGTATCAGCGTGGAAAACGTCTCGGTCGATATCACGAAGATGCTGGCCCGCAAGGAAGGCATCGTCGAGAAGATGACCAAGGGCATCGAATTCCTGTTCCGCAAGAACAAGATCACCTGGCTGAAGGGCCATGGCAAGTTCACCGGCAAGACGGACGCTGGCGTGCAGATCGAAGTGAGCGGCGAAGGCGAGACGGAAACGGTCACGGCCAAGAACGTGATCATCGCTACGGGTTCGAAGGCGCGTCATCTGCCGAACATCCCGGTCGACAACAAGATCGTCGCCGACAATGAAGGCGCGTTGAGCTTCGACTCCGTGCCGAAGAAGCTGGCCGTAATCGGCGCCGGCGTGATCGGTCTGGAATTGGGTTCGGTGTGGCGTCGTCTGGGTTCTGACGTAACGGTGCTCGAAGCGCTGCCGGAATTCCTCGGCGCGGCTGACCAGGCACTCGCGAAGGAAGCGGCCAAGCAGTTCAAGAAGCAAGGTCTGGATATTCACGTGGGCGTGAAGGTCGGCGAAGTCACGACGACTGATAACAGCGTCACGCTGAACTACACGGACAAGGACGGCAACGCGCAGAAGCTGGAAGCGGACCGCCTGATCGTGTCGATCGGCCGCGTGCCGAACACCGACAACCTCGGTCTCGAAGCGATCGGCCTGAAGGCCAACGAACGTGGTTTCATCGACGTGGACGATCACTGCGCAACCGCAGTGCCGAACGTCTACGCGATCGGCGACGTGGTGCGTGGCCCGATGCTCGCGCACAAGGCTGAAGACGAAGGTGTGCTGGTGGCCGAGATTATCGACGGTCAGAAGCCGCATATCGACTACAACTGCATTCCGTGGGTGATCTACACCGAACCGGAAATCGCGTGGGTCGGCAAGACGGAACAGGCGCTGAAGGCGGAAGGCCGCGAGATCAAGACCGGCCAGTTCCCGTTCATGGCCAACGGCCGCGCGCTTGGCATCAACAAGGCGGATGGTTTCGTCAAGATGATCGCCGACGCGAAGACCGACGAACTGCTCGGCGTGCACATCATCTCGGCCAACGCATCGGACCTGATCGCGGAAGCCGTGGTGGCGATGGAATTCAAGGCGGCGTCGGAAGACATCGGCCGCATTTGCCATCCGCACCCGTCGTTGTCCGAAGTAATGCGCGAAGCGGCATTGGCCGTCGACAAGCGCGCGCTGAACATGTAATCACGCGCACGCCTGACTGATCGCAGCACCTTTGCATCACGACGAAGGCGGGCGGGTTCAATCCCTCCCGCCTTCTTTTTTGCAGCCAGAAAATGAACGTCACCGAATACTACGAAAAAGAACTGCAGACCCGGGGTTATCAATCGGACCCGGCGCAACGCGCGGCCGTGGACCGTCTGCAGCGGTGCTACGAAGAGTGGGTCGAGTACAAGTCACGCCGCTCGAACGCTTTCACGAAACTGCTGATTCACCCTGATCTGCCGCGCGGCGTCTATATGTGGGGCGGGGTGGGGCGCGGCAAGAGCTTCCTGATGGACAGCTTTTTTACGGTCGTGCCGGTGCAGCGCAAGACGCGTTTGCACTTTCACGAGTTCATGCGCGAAGTGCACCGTGAACTCGAGGAGCTGAAAGGCCAGGCCGATCCGCTCGACGAACTGGCGCGCCGCATCGGCAAGCGCTACCGCCTGATCTGTTTCGACGAATTCCACGTCTCCGACATCGCTGACGCGATGATCCTGTACCGTCTGCTCGACAAGCTGTTCGAGAACCGCGTGCAGTTCGTGATGACGTCCAACTACGACCCAGATCTGCTGTATCCGGACGGCTTGCATCGAGACCGCATGCTGCCCGCGATCGAACTGATTAAAGCCAAGCTCGATGTGATCAACGTCGACGCGGGCGTCGACTACCGGCAGCGTACCCTGGCCCAGGTCGAGGTGTATCACACGCCGCTAGGCGCGGCCTCGGACAAGGCGCTGCGCGACGCTTTCGCGCGTCTGGCCGCCGTGCCCGACGAAAGCCCGATTCTGCGCATCGAAAAGCGCGAGCTCAAAGCGTTGCGACGTGCAGATGGTGTGGTCTGGTTCGACTTTGCAACGCTCTGCGGCGGTCCGCGTTCACAGAACGACTATCTGGAACTGGCGAGCCGCTTTCACGCGGTAATCCTCTCGGGCGTACCGCAGATGAGCGCGCGCATGGCCTCGGAAGCGCGGCGCTTCACGTGGCTGATCGACGTGTTCTACGACCACAAGGTCAAGCTGCTGATGTCCGCCGCGGTAGCGCCCGAGCAGTTGTACACGGATGGCCCGATGGCTAACGAATTTGCCCGCACGGTCTCTCGTATCGTCGAGATGCAGTCGAAGGAATATCTCGATGCGCCGCGCCGGATTGTCGATACATCGCTGACCTGAGCGATACCTGAACACACCCCAGCGATTCTTAAGATTCGGCGCCGGTTCCTACAGACGCGCGCTGTATTTCCGATAGAGCGTGCTCTGCCGGCCGACTTCCCCGGCGGCCCCGAGTCGTATTTTCAAGATTCGGATTGGTCTTATATTCCGTCCAGAGGCGAGCGGATATCTTCTTAGTCATAGATTTTGACGAAGGAGAGATCCATGACACCCTACCGCGATATCAACGATGAAGAATGGCAACGTGTGACACCGTTGCTTCCCGAACTGCGCCCGCGCTCCGAACTGCGTGGCCGCCCGCTCGCCAACACGCGCTCCGTGCTGAATGGCGTGTTGTGGGTGATGTACAGCGGCGCCACCTGGTCCGCCATGCCGCGCAAATACCCGTCGTATCAAACGTGCCACCGCCGTTTTAAGGCCTGGCATGAATCAGGCGTCCTCAAGCGTGTGATGGACGAGTTGTTCGGCGAAGCGGCCGGTGAGTTGTGCAGCATGATGGAGACGCGGATGCGTATCCACGTGAGCCCCGAAGAAAAGGCTGCACGTGCCGAAGCGGTACCTATGGTGCCGGCACGCCCCGCGCTCTACGGTCAGGCAGGCTCTCAACCGGCGCTGCCTTCGGTATTCGGTATCGCAGGATCCTACAAGCGCGCTGCATGACGAGTCCAACCAATTGAATCTGCTTAATCAAAAAAACCGGCCGCACGAAAAGATCGTCGGCCGGTTTTTTCATTGGACTGCGAAGTTTGAGTGCATGGCGGTGTGGCGCGTTCGCTTGCCTCGCTTGCAGTGACCTGATAAGCCTTATTGCTGGCGAATCCAGGTTTGCGAGCGGCCCAGCAGCGACACGCCAATATATCCCCGCACCACCAGTTTCTGTCCACCGTCTTCCAGGTGCATCTTGCACTTGTAGACCTTGCCGTTTTCGGGGTCGAGAATCTGACCGCCGTCCCAGCCGTCATCAACTTTCTTCATGTCGTGGATGATCGTCATGCCGAGAATCAACTGGTCTTTGCGATCATCCGTGCACGCTGTGCAGCGGCGATCGGGCTGATCGTTCGGGCCGAGTCCCTTGATGACTTTGCCATCCAGCGCACCGTCGCTTTCCTGGGTGATCTGTACGAGCGCTTTAGGCTGGCCCGTGTGATCGTCGATGGTTTGCCACGTGCCGATCGGACTGTCGGCTTGCGCCATTGCGGTGACGGCGCTGGCGAGCAGCACGCCGGCGAGGGCTGCGTGTCTGGCGGTGCGCGTCACGATGGTGCGAGTGCGTTGGGTGAATAGCGTCATTGTCTTCCTCCTTGATAAAAGTCGGCGCGATCGTGGTCGCGCGGCGTTATTGACAGGGCAGGCGGCAAGATGCCTGCTGATTGCTTCGGTCCTGGTCAGCGCAGAATACGTGAAAGTGCGCCCGCCGTTTGATAGTGGACCCTCTAATTAAAACGGCGGCTCAGGCCCGCCAAGTGCACCCGCTAAACCCTGAATCGCCGCATCGCTCAATTCAGCGAATACGAGAACGTGGCGTTGATACGCGGGCTGCGCGACGGGCTTTCCACTGGAGCATCGCCGAGCGCCTTGCCCACCGAGAGGTCGAGCGTGTAGTACTTTGAATCGGAGATGCGGAAGCCGAACGAGACCGACGAGAGCTTCGACGGCGACGGCGTGCCCGAATGCAGATACACACGCGCCATGTCGAACGATATATACGGCGTGAACGACTGCAGATAGGTGAAGCCTGGCGTGAAGCCACGATTGATCTCGACCGATGCTCCCCAGCCTGAATCTCCCGATGCTTCACCCGGCTCGTAGCCTTGCGCGAAATGCTGCGCGCCAAACGAGATCTGTTCCGACGTGGGCAGCGAGTCGGGACTGTACTGGCTTGTCATCGCCACCGCCGTACCGATCTTGAGCGGCCATTCATTGGTTTGCGAGAAGCTCGCGCCGAAGCGCGTAAAGGTCAGCGACACGGGATTGGTTTCCACCAGCCCCGGTATGTTCGAGTCACCAGCCTTCGAGGCGCCCAGGATGTTGAACGCCTGCCCGACATTGACGCTCGCCTTGCGCACCTGGCCTGTCGCCACGCTTGTGTAGTCGGCCTGCAACTGCAGTACGCGGATTTGCGAGCGCAGCCCGATCTGCGCGCCGTTGATCGTGTTGTGATAGTCGTCTTCGTCGTGCGACGCGTACGTCGATACGGTGCCCATCAAGCTCTGACTGTTGCTCAGCAGCAGCGGATAGGAGAGCGAGCCGCCGATCTTGTCGTTGATCACGGTGCGCTGCACGTAGCCGGGCAGGCCGGGATTGTCCGTCGGATTGCCGCGGTAATGCGTTGCATCGATCTTCCCCGTCAGGCCGTCGCTGCCGATCGGCACCGCAAGATGAGCGGCGAGGTAAGTCACATTGTTGGGGCCTTTGGGCAGCAGCGCCGAGACGCTCAATTGCTCGCCAAGCGAGGTCAGGCCGTTCTCGGTCGCAGTCAGCAGCCCCTGTACGCCGGGTTGAGTGGTGGCGATGCCGGTACTGACGTTGACCGGGTGGTGCTCGACTTTCAGCTCGAGCGTGGTGGCGCCGTCGGTATTCTGCGGGGCCGGTACGTTGGCGGCGACCTTGATGCCCGGCAGCAGGCCCAGCACATTGATGTAGCGCTCGAACGTGGCGTGCCGCAAAGGCCGGTCGGCGCGGATGTGTTCCGCGATCGCGCGGATCTTGTCTTCCTCGTTGCCAGGATTGCCGGTGATCTTCACCTCCGACACATAACCTTCCACGACCGTCACGCGCACCACGCCGTTTTCGAAAGTCTGCGCCGGCACGAAAGCGAACGACAACGCGTAGCCGCGCGCCTGATACAGCTTGGTGACGCCGTCGGCAACCTGGATCAGATCGCCGATGGTGATGTCCTTGCCGACGAGCGGAGTGAAGCGTTGCGCGACTTCGTCGAACGAAATCGATTTCACGCCTTCGACCTGAAACTTGGTGGGCGTCAGGCGGGTTGCGAGCAACGCCTGCAATTGCGGCGCCTGCTGTTGCACCTGCAACGTGACGTTGGGCCCTTTGTCGGGCGCGTTGATTTGCGGTATCGACTCCATCGGATTACCCCCCACGGGGTTGCTGCCGACTGCCGGGCGTGATTGCGCCTGCACCGCGCTCGCGGCCATGACCGCGAGCAGGAGTGTCCATCTGCTGTACCCGAGTTTCATCGGATCTTCCCTCGTATGTCTTTCTTATTGAGCGAACCCACTGCCTGGCCTGGCTGATCGTGGACGCCTGTGTGTTGCTTCGCGCATACTGCCATGCCTGCGCGTGTTATGCCACGTGCTCCGTGCGATGCGGAGCACGTGACTCATGCGAACTGCCTGTACGAAGTGCTATTTCCATTGCATGGTGCGACCGCGAGAGGCGGGCGTGTCATCGGTGCTGCGGACTACTTATGTTGCGCGGGGAGCAATCCGCTCAGCAGCGAAGTAGTGCCGCCCGTCGAGCTGCTCGCAGCGCCTGTCGCCGAACCGAGTGCGCCGGTTACTGTTGTGAGCAGGCCCGTGACCGGCGCCAACAGCGAGCCGGCCGGCGTCGTGCTGGTAGCGCTGGTGGCGGTCCCCAGCACACCGGTGACTGCTCCGAGCGGGTTGGAGCTGCTCGTTGCGCCGCCCAGTGCCGATGTGACCGAATTCAGCGGCAGATTGCCGAGCAAGCCGGTGACCGATGCCAGCGGTGTGCCGGCAGTCGCGCCTGAGAGCGCGGATAGCGGCGTGTTGCCGAGCAGCGACGTCACCGAGCTGAGCGGACTCGTGCCGAGCCCGAGGCTGGTCAGCGTCGCGTTCAACGGTCCGAGCAGACCGTTGGCGGCGGCGCCGGTCGGCGGCCCATTCGCCACGACCACCGTGGTGCTGCCGACGAGGCTCGTGATCAGACCGGGAATCGGCGCTGCGCCATTCGGGCCATTCGGATTGACAAGACCACCCGCATTGGTGACGGTATTGCCGAGCGAGCCGACCAGGTTACCCACGTCGGTGCCAAGCGGATTCTGTGTCGTCGAGGCGACCTTCGAACCGGCCGTGCCGAGCGCACCGCCAACTTGCGCCAGCACGCCCGACACAGGCACGCCCAGACCGGTCGTCGTGCCTACAGTCTGCGTCAGGATGCCCGCGGTCTGCACGAGCGGTGTGATCGCGGTGCTGACCGGTTGCGTGATCTGTTGCACAGGTGCTGACGACAGCGTGTTGCCGAGCGTCGTGCCGCCTGCATTGAGCGCGTTGGCGACGGTGGTCAGTGTGCTGGCAAGTGGCGTCGTGACTGGCGCTAGCGGTGCGAGCGTGCCGGTACCGAGGCCGCCGACCGTCGTGCTCAAGCCCTGCACGACTCCGCTCGTCGAGGAGACCACCGACCCGAGTCCGGCAACCGTGGTGCCGACCGGATTCGCAATCGAGCTGGTCTGGCCGACGCCGGTGCTGACCGCGTTGGCAAGTGCCGTCAGCGGATTGCTCACGGCCGACACGGTGTTGCCCAGGCCCTGCGTCACCTGCGAGCTCACACCGGGAATCGACTGCGACGAGATCGTATTGCCGAGGTCGTTGACGGTTTTGGCTGCGGTCGTCACGGTCCCTGCAGTGCCGGTCGAACCGGTCGTGGTCGTCGTGCCGCCGCCCGTGCTGGTGCTGCCGCCACCCGAACCGGTGGTTGTCGTCGTGCCGCCTGCGCCGCTACCGCCACCGTTGCTGGAGGTTGGCGGGGCGGTGACGTCGCTGCCGCCGCAAGCGGCGAGCAGGCACGCGACCGCGACTGCGGTGAGCGGTACGCGCAGCATCGACAATCTCACGCGGGCCGCATCGGAAACAAAAAAACGTGCTGTGGACATGGGGTGCTCCTCGATCTCTTTAGGGTCCTGCTGGATGGTCTCCGCGCGCCTGTGCAACTATTTCCGAGCGGCGCCGCTCAGCTCAGTCGAAGCAGGTGTCCGCGCTTTTGCGACCACCTGCGTACCGGGTTATCGATTACTTCTTGGTCACGCCGCCGAGCAGGCTGCCGACGAGCGACGTCACAGGCGACAGCAGGTTGCCCGTCGTGCCACTGCCGGTCGTCGAGCTCAGGCCGCCGATCGGGCTGTTCGATGCGGTGGTGGTAACGCTCTTGGTCGTGCTGTTGGCCGCCGTAGTGGCGGTCGTGGTGGCGGTGGTGAGCGTGCTGGTGACAGTCGTCAGCAGACCCGTGACCGGCGCAAGCGGGCTGCTGCTGCCGCCGGTCGCGCTGCTCAAGGAACCCGTGAGGCTCGAGACGAGCGTCGTGACCGGTGCGAGCGGGTTGCTGCCCGACGTGCCGCCTGCGGCGCCGGTGATGTTGCCAAGCAGGCCGGTGATGGGGGCGAGCGGACCGCTGCCGGTGGTGCCACCTGCGGTTGAACCCAGACCGCCGAGCAAGCCCGTCAACGGAGCGAGCGGACCGCTGCCGGTCGTGCCGCCGGCGGCTGAACCCAGCCCACCGAGCAAACCGGTGAGCGGTGCCAGCGGATTCGTGGTGCCACCCGTCAATAGACCGCCTACCGAAGAGACCGTAGTGCCGGTGCTGGTCACGACGTTGCCGAGGCCCGTGGTGATCGGGTTGCCGCCGGTCGCGGCGAGCAGCGTGCCGGCCTTGCCGAGTCCGCCGCCGATCGTCGACAGCAGGCCATTGAGCGGCGCGCCGAGACCGGTTGCCGTGCCGACCGTTTGGGTTGTGGACGCAACCATCGTGGTGATCGGTGTGATTGCCGTGCTGAGCGTTTGCGTGACCTGCTCGACCGGACCCGTCGAGAGCGCCGTTGTCAGCGTGCTGCCGCCGTTGGTGACAGCGCCGCCAAGGGTATCGATCACACCGCCGAGCGGTGACGTAACGGCTGCGAGCGGAGCGAGCGGGCCGCTGCCCAGGCTCGTCACGAGATTGCCGGTGCTAGTGACCGCACCGCCGACATTGCCTACCACACCGCCCAGGCTCGATACGGTGGTGCCAACCGCGTTGCCGCCGGTGCCGAGTTGACCAAGCCCATTGGTGACACCGTTGCCGAGTGTCGAGACGGCTGCACCCACGTTCTCGACGATGCCGCCGGCCGATTGCGTCGTCGACGAGCTGACGCCCGGGAGCGATTGCGAACCGATCACCGAGCCGATGCCCGAGACCGTGGAGCCCACGCTGCTGACGACGTTGCCCGCGTTGCCGGCCACCGTCCCGAGTGCGTTCGCCTGTGCGGTCGTGGTGCTCGAGCCACTGCCCGTACCGGTCGTTCCTGTTCCCGTGCTGGCCGACCCCGAACCGCCGGCTGCGCCTGTGTCCGAACCTGAACCGTTTGCCCCTGTTGAACCGCTGCCGCTGGTCGTCGACAGTGTGCCCCCGGCACTGCCGCTACCGCTGCTCCCCGTCCCCGTACTCAAGGTTCCCGAGCCCCCGCAGGCGCTCAGTGACAGCATGGCTGCCACCGTTGCCGCGATTAATGTTGCCCGTACCGTGATGTTGTTCGTTTGAATGTTCATGTCGCCCTCGGATCGCATGTGTTGTTGGGTAGTGCTGCGTGCCTACCTCTGCAACAGCCGTGCCATTTCAATTGCACAATGCGTGGGGGATTTTGTTTTAATCGCTGCGAGCAAGGCGCAGCGCGGGCTTGCTTGTGGTTGATGGAGTGTTTGTCGAATCGAAATGACGCGGGATGCGCGCTTTAGTAAATCGGTTTCGGAACTCGCGTAACGTAACGATCCGGATTCGACGTTACGGTGGGATGCGTAACGTGAGAGCAGTGACGTTGCTTGAAACGACCTGTTCAAACAGATATTTAGTGCAGCGAATCTAACCTATGGTTAGTCCTATGTGCTGCAACGCACGAAGTGCCGTTAATCTAGATGGACACCCGGCTTAAAACAAAATAGTACCAAGCGCGCAACGGACAATTGCTTTAATACGATTGGTACGCTATAAAAGCCAGGAGCATCGAAGTTTGACGAGGGAGGTGCGATATCGAACAGACGGCCAAACGAAACCTGATCCTTTGAAGCCGGCTGCGATGAAAATGGTGTGGCAGTGCAAAAGACCCGGTGTCGATGAACGAGAGAATCATCGGCCACGGCACTGACCGGACCTTCATCACGTGCAGCGTGAATACAAACGAAATACTGAAGTTCCGAGGGCGGAAATGAAAAAGTTCACAACGAAATTCCTGAGAGAAAACAACGGGGTTACGGCGATTGAGTATGCACTCATCGCCTCTTTGATCGCAGTTGCCCTTGCAGGCACTCTGACCACCTTTGAGGGGACGCTGGCAGGCGTGTTCGTCAAGATAGGTGCTGCTCTGTAGTTCGGAAGTTTTGACGGTGGCAGTTCTTGTAGGCGCAACCTCTGTAGGTATCGGCCCGCGTGGCCGCTGATTTCACGCGTCTTAAGAACAGAGCCGGATGCGGGTTGCGAAAGCAGCCCGCATCGGTTTGTTTCGCCCGTCGAGTCCGATATGAATACGCTCAGTCATTGGTTATTCGTTGTGTGGGCCTCGGTCGTTGCTATATGCGATTGCCGTAGTCGACGCGTCTCGAATGCACTTGTCGTTGCCGGACTGGCAGCGGCGTTGGCGTGCGCCTCATTAAGGCACGGTCCATTCGGCATTACCCTTTCTCAAGCCTCGCTGGGTGCACTCGTCGGCCTATGTGCGCTGATGCCGTTCTTCGCGCTCGGTGTGATGGGCGCGGCCGACGTGAAGGTCTTCGCCGTGCTCGGCGCCTGGTGCGGAATGCATGCGCTGCCTGGACTGTGGATTGCCGCGAGCCTCATAGCAGGCTGTCATGCAGTCTGGTTGCTAGTCTCGACCCGCACTCGGCTCGCCGCGATAGGCCGCTCGGGTGAGCCGACTTTCGAGTTGGGCGGTAAACGCGCTACGCCGTATGCAGCCTGCCTGACGGTGCCGGCGATGGCCTGGATGGGCTTGCAGGTGTTCGCTGTGGGTGTCAAATGAAAAGGATTACTTATAAATCGGCTTCGTACCTCGCTGCGCGATCGGCACCGCTGCGTCCACGCCGTCAACGCGGCACCGCAGCAGTGGAATTCGCAATGATTTTCCCGCTGTTCTTCGTGATTCTTTACGGCATCGTCACTTTCAGCCTGATTTTCGTTGCGCAACAGAACCTGACATTGGCCGCGGAAGAGGGCGCGCGTGCCGCGCTGAACTACCAGACGGCGACCAGTACCGGCAACGCGCTGGCGGCGCGTACGGCCGCGGCGTGCACCGCGGCGAGCAATATGGTTGCGTCATTGATCAGCACGGCAACGTGTGTGTCGACCTGGGCGACGTGTAGTTACGACGCAACGATGGATTGCGTCAACGTGACGCTCACCTACAACTACGCGAGCAGTCCACTGGTGCCGAACCTGCCGCTGACAGGCTTTGTGTTGCCTGCTTCATTGGTAAGCAGTGCGATGGTGCAACTCAACCCGGAAAACATACTGTGATGTACGCGCTTGCTCTTTTCTTTCCGGCGTCGTCTCGGCTGCCTGAGCTGCGCTCAGGCGGGTTCGAACCCGAACAATCAGGCAGCTCCTCATGCCGAATCTGACTCGAATCCTGGCAGGTGTCCTGATTGCGCTCGCACTGCTGCTCGGCATTTTTGCGTGGACCCTGTCACGCCGGCCTGTATCGCATCCGGTTGCGCAGACCGCACAAGCGACGTTCCCAGTCGTGGTGGCTACGCGTGTGCTGCCCGCTGGCAAGCCAATCACCGTCGATGCGTTGCGCGTCCAGTCGCTGCCGATCAATCCGAATGGAGCGTTCGTCGATCCGTCGATGCTGGCCGGACGTGTGCCGACGTCGGATATCGGTCCTGAGTCGCCGGTACTCGAAGCTCAGCTGTCGTCGGGACTTGCCGAGCGGATCGACCCGGGGCAGCGCGCGGTAGCGGTGCGCGTCGATGAAAGCAACGCAGTTGGCAACCGCCTGCGACCAGGCAATTTCGTCGACGTGTTCTTCACGCTGAAACGTGACAGCAATGCGGGTAACGGCAATGGTAGTGGTGCTGAAATCGACCGGAGCCAGGCACGACTCCTGATGTCGAAGGTGCGTGTGCTCGCATTCGGCAACGCGACGCCGGGAGCCGACAACCCGGGTGACGCGAACGGCATGGTGCGCACCGCAGTACTTGCGGTACCGGTCGCCGATATCGACAAACTTTCGCTGGCCGAAACCTCCGGACGTCTCATCTTCGCACTACGCAATCCGAAGGATGACGAAGTAGTCGATCCGAATGCTTTTGCGTCGCCCACAGGCGTGGTGAAAATCTCCGCCAATGCGCCAGCCGGGGATGCGACACAGGATTCCACGCGCGCTGCAGCGGGCGTGGCGCTCGATGAATTGTCCGGCGCTGGGGGCAACGTAGCAGCGCAACCACAAGCTGCGCCGCACATTGCCCGCCCGGTTACGCGGGTCGCCGCCGCGCCAGTCGACAATATTGAGGTCATTCGGGGTGGGCGTGCCGAAACGGTCGCCCGATAAAGGTTTCAGGGAGCGGGCGGCCAGTCGCGTCCATAAGAATATGAAAAAACGGATTTTTGCAGGTGGGATCGCGGCGTGGCTCTGCGCGGCGTCGCTTGTCATATCGCCGGCTGGTCATGCGGAGAACGGCGCGCGGACAGTCGATATCACAGTGGGCTCGCAGCAGTCGCTGGCGCTTGGCCACAGTTTGCAGAGGATCGCGATCGGCGACCCTAGCGTGGCGGATGTGCTGATCATCAAAGGCGACAAGCGCGGGGGCGTGCTGCTGATCGGCAAGTCTCCAGGCACCACCAACGTAATGTTGTGGGAGCGCAACCAGGACGCGCCAATGACCTATACGGTCAACGTGAGCACGACGGCCTCGGGCGCACTGTTGGGGCCCGGCTCGCCGAACGTGAAGACGTCGGGCGATACGGCGGTGATTTCCGGCTCGGCTGCGTCGATGGAACAACATCAGCGCGCGGTTGCGGTCGCTGAAGCCGAAGCGCGCGCTCGTGCTGCGTCTCTTGGCAGTGGCCTGAACGGCGGGGCCGACGCGGGCGCGGGAGGTAAGGGCGGCAGCTACGGCAGGAGCGGTGGATCTGCTGCCGGCGCAGCGGGCGGAGGTGGTGCGAACGTGGTAGACGCTTCGACGGTAGCGACACGCTCGGTCGTGCAGGTCGATGTACGGGTGGTCGAATTCAGCCGTTCTGTGCTCAAGGAGATCGGTCTGAACATCCTGAAGCAGAACAACGGCTTCACGTTTGGCTCGTTTGCTCCGTCGTCGCTGACATCGGCAACGTTCGGCTCGTCACCTTCGTTTAACTCGACCACGCCGATCTCATCGGCCTTCAATCTGGTGTTCAACTCGGTCACGCACGGTATCGGCGCCGACCTGAGCCTGATGGAGAGCAACAACCTTGCGCGCGTGCTTGCGGAGCCGACGCTCGTCGCCTTGTCAGGCCAGAGCGCGAGCTTTCTTGCGGGCGGCGAGATTCCCGTTCCGGTGCCGCAAGGACTTGGGACCGTGTCGATCGAATACAAGCCGTATGGCGTCGGCCTGACGTTGACGCCGACTGTCCTGAGCCCGGACCGGATCGCATTGAAGGTGGCCCCGGAAGCGAGTGCGCTGGACTTTACGAACGCGATCACGATCGACAGCGTCTCGGTGCCGGCCATCACGACGCGGCGCGCGGATACCACGGTGGAACTGGGGGACGGTGAGAGCTTTGTGATCGGTGGCCTGATCGATCGCCAGACGGTCTCGAATGTGTCGAAAGTGCCGTTGCTCGGCGATCTGCCGATCATCGGCGCGTTCTTCAAGAACATGAGCTACTCGCAGAACGACGAGGAACTGGTAATCATCGTGACCCCGCATCTGGTCTCGCCGATCGCGAAAGGAGCAGCACTCCCATCGACGCCTGGCGAGCTGTCGGAGCAGCGCGACGGGCCGGTCTGGCGTGCGTTGCTCGGCGGTGTGGCGTCGCCGGACGCGGCGCCGGGGTTCTCGAAGTGAACGTGGTTCGAAGCGTCGCGCGGTGCGTGCCGTGCGATGTGACGAACCGGAAGGACGGGCAGGGCGGTACATCGTTGCCGTTCAACCGTGGCAGTGCGCAGTACGAATCGGCCGCTGTCTGGCCGATGCCGTAAAAGGATGTCCAACATGAACGCGAGAACGCATTCATTGACTGAACGGGTGATCACCGATTATTTCGTGTTCGCATCGCTGGCCGACGAGCACGTCCAATGGTTGACCGATACCCTCGTGGCGGCGGGTGCGGTCGAACGGGTGTCGCTCGACCCGTCGATGCTCACGCAACGCATCGCGACGCTCAATCCGTCGGTGGTTTTTGTCGATTTTTCGGGCGGCCGCGCTGCCGCCGCAAGCGCCGCGACCAGTGCGGCGCGGGCGGCCTATCCGGGGCTGCAGATTGTCGCCGTGGGCTCGCTTGGCGAACCTGAGGGTGCGCTCGCTGCGCTGCGCGTGGGCGTGCGCGATTTCATCGATCTGTCGGCACCCGCGGAAGACGCGTTGCGCATTACGCGCCAGGTGCTCGACAACCTGGTCGAGCCGGTCAGCCGGCATGGCCATGTGACGGTCCTGCTCGGCGCGCGAGTTGGCATGGGCGTCAGCACGCTCGCAGCCAACCTCTCGGCCTTGTTGCACCGGCGCGACGCCGCGCAGGGGCGGCAGACCGCGTTATTCGACCTCGGCCTGCCAGCCGGCGACGGCTCGCTCCTGCTCAACACGCGCAGCGAATTCAATTTCGTCGATGCCGTGCGCAATCTGCGCCGCTTCGATCAGACCTTCGTCCACACGGCGCTATCGCATCATCCGAGCGGTCTTGCACTCACGTCGCTGCCGCCGAACCTGGCCGACATGCGCGAAGTGTCGTACTCGAGCTCAATCAGTCTTCTGAACCGCCTGCGCGCGTTCTTCGACCAGCAGATCATCGATCTGGGCGGCTTCACCAACAGCGAGTTCATCGCACACGTCGTGCAGGCCGCGGATGAAACCTGGCTGCTCTGCGATCAAGGCGTGGCGTCGATCGTCTCGGCGGTCGGTGTACTCGACGCGTTGCGCGAAGAAGGCGTGGACGTCAGTCAGGTGCACCTGCTTGTCAACAAGTTCGATCCGGATCTCGGCCTCTCGGCTACGCAGATCGCACAACGTCTCGACATCCCCTTGCTCGGTACCTTGCCGGAGCGCCGCGTGGCGCTCGGGCAGTCGGTCAATCAGGGACATCTGCTAGTCGACGCATCCGCCCGCGACCCGTATGTGCGCGCGCTCGAACCGCTCGTCGAGCGGCTCGGCGGTGAGGCGAAAGCGGCAGCGCAGGCACGTGGCAAGTCGGCACTCGGTGCGCTCAAGCGCTTCATTCCAACCTCAAACAAGCGGTCATAGACGATGGCTAAAGACATCGAATTTGCCGACGACGCGCCTTCATTTGCGCATAGCCAGCAGTTCCAGGACATCAAGAACGCGGCGCACGAACATCTGCTTACGCGTATCGAGGAACTCGGCGCGGAGTTCGGCCGTTGGTCGCGCAATGCGATCAACCAGTTCGTCGATCTGGAAATGGACAGCTTCGTACGGCTGCGCCGGATTCCGATCAACGAGAGCGAGGTGCGGCTGATTGCCGAAGCGCTGACCAAGGAACTCGCGGGCTTCGGCCCGATCGAGGACCTGCTCAACGACGCAGCGGTCGAAGACATCCTGATCAACGGCTACAACGACGTGTATGTGTCGCGCCACGGCATTCTAACGAAAATCCCGGTGCGCTTTGCCGACAACGCCCATCTGCTGCGCATCGTGCGGCGCATTCTTGCGCCGATCGGGCGGCGTCTCGACGAATCGAATCCGATGGTCGACGCGCGCCTGCCCAACGGCGGGCGCGTGAACGTCGTGATCGAACCGCTTTCGATCGACGGGCCGATCGTCTCGATCCGCAAATTCCGCAAGGACCCGCTGCGTCCCGACGATCTGCTCGGCAACGGCACATACAGTCCGGAAATCGGTGCGCTGCTCGAAGCGGCCGTGGCCGCGCGCTGCAATGTGCTGGTGTCGGGCGGCACGAGCTCGGGCAAGACTTCGCTGCTCAACGCGCTCGCCTTCCACATTCCCGAAGCCGAGCGCGTGGTGACGATCGAAGACACGGCAGAGCTCTCGCTGAACCATCCGCATGTGGTGCGGCTCGAAAGCCGCCCGGGAGGCTTCGATGGCGCCGGCGTGGTGTCGATTCGCGACCTGCTGCGTAACACCTTGCGGATGCGTCCGGACCGCATCATCGTCGGCGAAGTGCGCGGCGGCGAGGTGCTCGAAATGCTGCAGGCGATGAACACGGGCCACGACGGCTCGATGGGCACGGTGCACGCGAGCTCGCCTCGCGAGTGTCTGTACCGGCTCGAAATGCTGGCGGGTTTTGCGGGCTTTCAGGGCACTGAGTCGAGCCTGCGCCGGCAGATCGCCAATGCGATCGACTTTATCGTGCAGATCGGCCGCCTCTCGAACGGGCGTCGGCGGATTCTTTCGGTTACCGAAGTAACGGGTCTGTCCGACAACATCATCGCCACTCAGGAGCTGTATCGCTACGAGCCGATAACCGCTCAGGATGGCGAAGAGATCGATAACTGGACTTCGCTCGGCATCCATCCGCATTCGCCGAAGCTGGTGCGCTTCAGGCAGGCGCTGGGCGGCTCGCCTGAACCATCTGGCCGATTCAGCGGTTTTGGCGGCAGTGGCGGTGGTTTTGGCGGGGGCTTCAATGTCTAGCGCCACCATGCTCTTCGCGGCGATCGCGCTGTTATGCGCGGCCGGTGCGCTGCTGTTGTGGCAGCGTGGGGCACGACGCGATGAGCAGGTCAGCACCGAGCGCTTTATCGACAGCCGGATGGCGCCGACGTCGCCCGTGAATGTCCAGCGTCCGCGAGTGGCGTCCGTGCGCCACGCGTCGACGGTACATGGCGGCGTGATGCCGCATGCGCCCGAGGCAGGTTCAGGCACGCGCGAGCAACTGGCTTATCTGAAGGCGCGGCTACGCTTTCTCGTCGACAACGCAATGAACCGTGCGGGCATTTCGCATGCCCGCACGCCAGCCATCGTCATTGCCCTGATCTCGCTGTGGCTTTGTTTCTGGGCGGGCCGTGAGGGCGGTGCACTGGCCGCAGGCGTGACGCTGCTCGCGTGCCTGTGTTTCGTCTCGTTTCTCGTGTCGATGCGAACGCAAAAGCGCCGGATGAAAATCGTGCGGCAAGTGCCCTCGTTTCTGGACGGCATCGTGCGTCTCATCATCCTGGGCAATAGCGTACCGGCGGCGTTTCAGGGTGCGATGCAAACCACCGAAACGCCGTTGCGCGAATGCCTCGATCACGTTTCACGCATGTTGCGTACCGGCGTTGAAATTGACCGTGCACTTTCGCAGGCCGCGGCGCTGTATGGCGCGCGCGAACTCGATCTGGTCGGCGCCGTGTTGCGACTCTCGGTGAAATACGGTGGCCGGGCGGACGTGATGCTGGATCGCATGGCCTCGTTCATGCGCGATCTTGAGCAGGCCGAACGCGAACTGGCGGCGATGTCTGCCGAAACGCGCCTGTCAGCCTGGATTCTCGCGCTGCTGCCGGTCGGAATCGCTGGCTTTCTGATCCTGACCAACCCCCATTATTTTGGCGCGATGTGGTTCGACCCGAGCGGACGCCAGTTGGTATACCTGGCGTTCGGGCTGCAGCTGATCGGCGGCTATTTGCTCTACCGCATGACGCGGTTGCAGAGGGCGTGATGCGAGCTAATCTTGTCGCCGCACTTGCGCTGGCCCTATGCGCCTTTGCACTGCTATTGATCGCGGGGCTAATCCTGGCGAGGCTCGCGGCCGCGCGGCGCAGTCAGCGGAACCTGGCGCACGCGCTCGATCAGCGAGCGCAGCAAAGTGCCGCGCTCGCCGCCGCGGGCACCGCAGCGCGCTCTGGTGATGCGTTATCGAATACGGCCGGCAAGGCATCGACGGCGACTCGCCCCACTGGATTGAAAGCCCTTTTGGAGCAGTTTGCGCATACCGGTATCCGATGGCTCGATACGCCATTCGGACGTCAGCTGGTCGCCGACGAAGACCGGCGCATGCTCGAGCAATGCGGCTTTGTCGATACGCGTGCGCGTGGACTGTTCCTCATTGCACGGGTCGGCGGCGCGATCGTTTTGCCGCTTCTTTGCGGCACGCTGGCAAGCGGCCATCTCGACCGCCAGCGTTATGTGGCCGCCGTGGTCTGCGCGTTGATCGTCGGTTTCATGGTGCCAAAGCTCTTTATTCAGCGACGCGCGTCCGCTCGCCGGCGTAGTGTGATAGACGAGCTGCCGATGCTGGTCGACCTGCTGCGTCTGCTTCAAGGGGTCGGCTTGTCGATCGATCAAAGTCTGCAGGTGATGGTTGGCGATTTCCGCGGAGTGCTGCCGGTGCTGTCGAGCGAACTGGAAATCGCCCAGCGCCAGTTCGCGACGGGCCGTACGCGTGAACAATCGCTGCAACGACTTGCTTCGAGCTACGGCAATGAGGATTTACGCGCGATCGTACGCCTGCTGATACAGGTCGATCGTCACGGCGGCGCGGTACAGGAACCCCTGAAGCAGTTCGGCGAACGCTTGCGAGAGACCCGTCGCGCGATGTTGCGCGAACGGATCGGACGTCTCGCAGTGAAGATGACTGGCGTGATGATCGTGACGCTGTTGCCGGCGCTCCTGATTGTGACCGCTGGCCCGGGCGTGCTCGCGGTCACGCATTCGCTCAAGTCGATGCAACGGTAGGGAATGACCATGACTCACGATTTGACATCAAAGCGCTTTGTCGACACGGCCCGTGCGGCGCCGCATGGAGATGTTTCTCGAACCGGGGACAACGGGCGCAATGTACACAGCCGGCAGTTCGGGCGTTGGGCCCGGCACACTGCCTGTCTGCTCACGCTTGCCTTGCTCAGCGCTTGCGCGTCGAAGCTGTCTGGTTACGGGGTCGGGCCGCAAGCAGAACGCCAGGCCGATATCGACCAGGCGACTCGCGATCCCGCACCTGACGCGGCGAGCACGTACCTCAATCTGATCGAACGCATGCAGACACAAGGGCTTTACTACGCCTCGCTCGCGCACATCGACGCGTTCGAAAAGCAGTATGGCGTGAAGCCGGAGACGACCTTGATGCGCGCCGACGCGCTACGCATGACCGAGCAACCTCAGGCAGCGGCGGACGCTTACACCAAACTGCTGCAGACGCCGCTTGCCGCGCGCGGCTACCGCGGGCTTGGATTGATCGCTGGCGCGTCGGGAGACTTTGGCCGCGCCGCGCAACAGTTGCAGGAAGCGGTCCGGCTCGCGCCGACCGATGCCCCGACACTCTCGGATCTCGGTTACGCAAGGCTGCGCGAGGGGGATGTCAACGGCGCTCGTGTACCGCTGATGAAAGCGGCGGAACTCGATCACGCCAATCCGAAAATCGTCAGCAACGTCGTGCTGTTTTTGCTGGCGGATGGCAACGACACGCAGGCTGCAGCCTTGATGGACCAGGAGAAGTTCTCACCGGATGTGCGCATGGCGATTCGCCGTGAGGCGGCGAAGGTGGCAACGGCGGCACGGGCGCAAGAAAGCGCGGTGCAAGCGCAGCAGATGGCGCGGGCTGCGCCAGTTGCGGGTGCGCAGGGCATCGAGCCCGCGCCGCGCTTGCTGCAGCGGTTCTCACAATAACAGGTGGCAGAAGGGGAGCAAACATGACAAACAAGGGCAAACGAGCAGGCAGGCCACGCACGACGAGTTTCGCGCTGACGGCGGCGTTGGCCATAGTCGCGCTGGCGGCGGCCGGCGGTACAGATTTCGTCTGTGCACAAAGCGATGCGCCACAGCAATCCCCGCGAGCTAGCGAAATCGATCATTCGACCAACGAGTGGCTCGCGCTTCAGCGTAGCAATACAGCGGCTGCACCCGTACGTCCAATGCTCGGGGCGGAAGCTAACCTTGCCTACAAGCGGTATCTCGAGTCGTTCAATTCGAAGATTCCCGATTTCTTCGGTTCCTCAGTCAGTCAGGCGGGCGCAGGCGGTTCACAGGGCGGCACGCTGCCGCAGAACTGATATGTCGGCCTCCGAACCATCTCTCCGTTTCGTCCGGCGTGTGCGCTTTGCGCACCGGCGCCGCGCGGGCTATGCGTCGATGCGGCGCCAACGCGGCGTGACAATGCTGGTGGCCGCGCTTTGCCTCGGCTTGGTGGTGGTAGCGGCGGGAGCGATCGATATCGGCAACCTCTACTTTGCGCGGCGGGAGATGCAGCGGACCGCGGATATGGCGGCGACGGCTGGTGCGCAGACCGTCAGCAACGGTGGGGCATGTGCCTCGGCCACCACTTCGGCGCAGAACAATGCGGTGAAGGGCAACAATTTGTCGACGAGTGCCACCGTGACTGTAGTGTGCGGCCGCTGGGATCCGTCGGCCAATGCCGGTCAATCCTATTTTTCGACCTCCGGTTCGCCGATGAATGCGGTGCAGGTCACGGTCAGCGAGAACGTGCCGTACTTTTTCCTGGGACCGGCGCGCAACGTCCAGGCCGTCAGCACGGCGGAAGCGACCAACATTCGTTCGTTTTCGATCACCTCCGCCGTGGCGACCCTCTCGGGTGGACTCGTGAATGGCCTGTTGAACAGCCTGCTCGGCACTAACCTGAATCTGAGCGTGGCGTCTTATCAGGGACTGGCTACTACTCAGATCAAGCTGGGTGACCTGGCTGCGGCGATCGGTGTCGGTTCGATGACTCAATTGCTCAACACCAACATATCGCTTCCGAACCTGGTCTCAGCGATGGTCACGGCCGCGAGCAAGAGCACGTTGGTGGGCGCGACGGCTATTACCGATCTGGGTACGATTCAGGCTGCCATTCCGGGCGGACTGCAAGTCGCGCTCGGCAACACGCCAGGCACCAACGGTTTGTTAGCCGTAGCGCTCGACGATCCGCAAGCGGCGGTCAGCGCTACCGTGAATGCGCTCGACGTATTGATGGCGGCCGCCGAGATTGCCCACGGCAACTCGGCCATCAACCTCAACACCGCGCTTAATCTAGGTCCGTTAGCGAACATTTCGGCGCAGGCGAAGATCATCCAGCCACCGGTCATTGCAGTGGGCGAAGCCGGGACGTATGCGAACGGCACCCCACGCGCGAGTGCGCGTTCGGCGGAAGTGCAGGTCTATCTGAACGTCAACCTGCTGAATTTGAGCTTAGGCTTGACCTTTCTGGGACTGCCGGATCTCGTTAGCGTGAGTGCCTTGAACCTGCCGATTTACATCGAGGCGGGGTATGGAACCGCCACTTTGACAAATACGATGTGTACTACTCAACAGGCCACGAGCCAAAGCACCATTGTCGCGAACACTGGCATCGCGGGTCTATGCATCGGCGGGGACGCGCTGAATAACTTCACGAATACGACCACTGCGATGCAGTGCAACCAGCCGGCGACGATCACGTCCGTGAACGCGCTGGGGATGTCAGCTGTCACCGTATCGGTTGGATCGTCCTCGCCGGCATCGGGCCTGAATCTCACCTTGCAGCCGGCACAGACCACGCTCACCTTCAATGGCGTGCCGAACAGCAGCACCGCATATCAGTCCACTAATACCAACGCGGTCGGCTCGGCCGCTGCCGGCTTGCTGACTCAACTTGCAGCGCAGATGGCCACTTCGATTCATGCAACGCTGCTTGGGGGCGACGTCAGCGCGGCGGCAGCGCCTTTGCTTAGTGCACTTGTCTCCGTGCTCAATCCGATCCTGACCTCGCTCGACGCGCTCCTCGTCCCCTTATTGCAACTGCTGGGTGTCCAGATCGGCGTAAGCACGGTCCACGACCTCGGACTCGCCTGCGGCCAGGCCCAACTGGTTTACTGATTCTTCGCCAATGAGAACCACCGCCAAAATCGACGAACTCGATATCTACGTCTGGGAAGGCAAGGCCGACATCGTCGACCGGGTCGCACGCTGCATGGCGAGCTTCGATGTCGAAGTGATCCGCGCCGACGATATCGCGATCTCCCCCGAACGCACTGCACTGCGCCCGTCGCTCGCCATCATCAGCGTGTCGGTGATCGACAGCGGCGCGCTGATCCTGCGCGACTGGCAAGCCGCCCATGGCATGCCGGTGGTGTGGGTCGGCGCGGCGCCGCGCGATCACGATCCCGCGATGTACCCGTCCGAGTATTCGCACATCCTGCCGCTCGACTTCACTTGCGCCGAATTGCGCGGCATGGTCACCAAGCTCGTGCTGCAATTGCGCGCCCATACCGCGCAGACGCTCGAGTCGAGCGCGCTGGTCGCCAACTCGGAATGCATGCAGGCCTTGCTGCACGAAGTCGACACGTTCGCCGACTGCGACACCAGTGTGCTCGTGCATGGCGAGACCGGCGTCGGCAAGGAGCGCATCGCGCAGCTTCTGCACGAAAAGCATCGCCGCTACGGACAGGGCCCGTTCGTGCCGGTGAACTGTGGCGCGATTCCTGATGGTCTCTTCGAATCGCTTTTCTTCGGACATTCGAAAGGCTCGTTTACCGGCGCGGTGGTGGCCCACAAAGGCTACTTCGAGCAGGCCGACGGCGGCACCCTGTTTCTCGACGAAATCGGCGACCTGCCGCTCTATCAACAGGTCAAGCTGCTGCGCGTGCTCGAGGACAGCGCGGTCACGCGAATCGGTTCGGCTACGCCCATCAAGCTTGACTTCCGGCTCGTCGCCGCCACCAACAAGCACCTGCCGCAGCTCGTCAAGGACGGCACCTTCCGCGCCGATCTTTACTACCGGCTTGCGGTGATCGAACTGAAAATCCCCTCGCTCGAAGAGCGCGGGGCGGTCGACAAGATCGCGATCTTCAAGGCGTTTATCGCCTCGGTAGTGGGAGCCGAACGGCTCGCCACGCTGCCGGATATTCCTTACTGGCTGGCCGACGCAGTAGCCGATACTTATTTCCCCGGTAATGTGCGCGAACTGCGCAACCTCGCCGAGCGGATCGGTGTGACCGTGCGCCAGATCGGCGCGTGGGATGCGGCCAGGCTGCATCGGCTGCTGGCGCTTGCGCGCAGTAGCCAGCCGGTGCCGGCGGAGAGCGCGGCAGAGGTGCTGGTGGACCGCAGCAAATGGGACATGGCCGAACGCAACCGCGTGCTCGCGGCGCTTGAAGCAAACGGTTGGCGCAGGCAAGATACGGCCGGCACATTGGGGATCAGCCGCAAGGTGCTTTGGGAGAAAATGCGTAAGTATCAAATTTTCGACGAGGAGCCCGAAACCCGCGAAAGTGAGTAATAATGAGACAAGATGTAACAAAACAAAAACTGTTCAAGCAGGAATTACATGGACCACAAGTCGAAACTTCGACAGATTGCCTTGGGCGCTCTGATAACGCTCGGGACTGTGCAGGGCATCTATGCGCAGTCTCTGCCGGATAGCGGAGCAAGCGCCGCGGTCGTTTCCCAGCCGGGTACGACAGCTCCGTTGCCCGCCACGACCCAGGACCAGCAAGGGCAGAGCGCAGCGCTGACAGCGGACGAGGCAAAGCAATCCGCTGCCGGCAACGTCGCGGAATTGCAGCAGATGATCCGGGGTTCGGATCTGAAGGAATTGCGCACGACGTACAACGGTAGCTACGGCGCGAGCATGCTGTTCTACC
The DNA here is from genome assembly GCF_050436645.1 of Paraburkholderia sp. GAS33. Taxonomy (NCBI): domain Bacteria; kingdom Pseudomonadati; phylum Pseudomonadota; class Betaproteobacteria; order Burkholderiales; family Burkholderiaceae; genus Paraburkholderia; species Paraburkholderia sp. GAS33. Next base: position 231,987 of record NZ_JBNDMP010000004.1, on the reverse strand, counting down.
CGCAGGAAATGACGTACTACGTCGCGCTGTTCCAGCAGAAAACCTTCTGGCGAGTCATCAAGACCGGGGACGAAACGCGCGCCGAGATGATCTACAAGGACTTCGCCCGTCAGACCGTGCAGCTGTCAGACATCGAGATCCGCCGCACCCGGCTGGAGGCGCAAAAGGCCTTCACCGACCGGATGATCGCGTTGTCACAAGACCGCGCCAACCGTCTGCAGGCCGACCTTACTGTCGCGCGTCAGCAACAGAACATCGTCGACAATCAGCAGCAGCAGACGCGTGCCGAAGCCACGGCGCTTGCGCAGCAGAAGAGCGCCGCCCAGGCCCAGTTGCGCGATGCGCAGCGTCAGGTGCAGGAACTGCAGCGTCAACTGGATAGCGGCTTGCCGACGACCGGGACGCAGCACTGAGCGTAACGCCAGGCTCATCGCCGTCGCGGTAAAACATGACCTCGCCCGGTTCGCCGTGCGGGGTTTTGTTGCTTTTGCGGCGCCGTTCGCCGCGTGCACGCGTCGGCCGTTCGACTATCTGCCGCAGGGTAGCCGCCAGTCGGGAGCAACGCGCGCGGTTACTCCGCGCTAGCAGGCTCCTCAGCCTGCGTCGAGCCGCGGCGCGATACGCTCTCCCAGGCGGCTACCACGATCATCACGACAGTCGTGAAGCCGCCCGTCATGAGCAGATCGGTGTGAAATGCGAATGGCGCGAGAAGCGCGAGCAGCACCAGCCCCACCACGTGCGATAGCGGAAACAGGCCATAGACGACGCGTTTGTACAACCCGTTGCCCGCCACGTAGATGGCCGGACCGCCGAGCAGCAGCCACGCCGTCGGCCAGTCGATACGCTCGGGCGGATGCAGGATGATGAGGTCGTCGGCGGCGGCCGACACGATCACGCCGGCTATCAGGATCACGTGCACGTAGTGGAAATAGGCTGCCATCAGGCCAGGCTCGCGCGAGCTTGCGATGGCGCGGCTGCCGGCGCTGCTGCTGGTGTCGAAGTAGACCCACCACATGGCGACGCTGCCGGCAAAGCACACCAGAAACGCGATGATCGAAGGCGCGGTCCATGTGGCCAGATCCGACAGCGTGCCGCCCGTCACCACCACCGACTCGCCAAGCGCGAGAATCACAAATGCCTGGCAGCGCTCGGCGATGTGGCCGCCTTCGGTGGTTCGCCAGTCCGCGCTGGTCGAGCGGCCAAGCACCGGTAGTGGGAAGCCGAACATCGGCGAGAGGTACTCGCATAGCACCGCTACGCTCCAGCAGGCGAAGCGCGGCATGCCGTCGAGCAGACCTCCCGCGATCCATGCGACGCCTGAAATCGCGAGCCATCCGCAGATGCGCCGGAAGTTCGCGGTGAGCGCATGGTCGCGGCCCAGAAACGCCAGCACGACCAGACTACGGCCCACCTGGATCACCACGTAACTGATCGCGAAGACGAGGCCGCGTTCGCCGTAGGCGAGCGGCAGGCTCGCGGCCATGACCATGCCGATCACCATCACCGCGAACAGCAGCAGACGGACCTGGATGCGCTCGGGATCGAACCAGTTGGTGACCCAGCAGGTGTACTGCCAGCCGAGCCATACCGCGAACCACAGGACCAGCGTTTCGAGCGCGCCGAACGCGCTCAGGTTATGCATCAGCCGATGCGAGAGTTGCGTGACGGCAAACGCGTAGATCAGGTCGAAAAACAGTTCGACGTTGGTAACGTGGGCCTCTTGCCCGTCGCGTTCGCGCAGGAAACGCGCGGGGGCGCGGGTGAGCCCGCGGGCGGTGTCGCTGGACATGCTGTCGTTCCTTCTTGCGGGAGCGGGCAGGGTGGTTCGGTGGCGTTCATGCTGCGTGCTATTGCGCGGGCAGCTGTAGGGCGCAGTAAGTCAAAGACAGGCGCGGCGTGCGGCAGCTTACCGCGCAGACGCGGTGTCTAGTGGTGTTTCTTTGCTTTGTCGGGGTGATGGGTTGCTGGAGGCACAGGCGTGGGATGCGGCCGCTCGGTGGGATCGACAGCGATCGGGTCGCTCGCGGGGAAGGTTTCGTCGAGAGCCTCATCGAGACGGTCTTCGGCCGTTTGGGCGGGCGGCGGCGCGTGTGGCTTCGGCTTGGACATGTCGTGCTCCGCAAAGAGTGTCGAATAGTCAGGATAGCGCAAACCCGGCGCCGCGTTCCACGGCTTTTCTGTGGACCGATGCGCCGCACGAAGCCACAAAACGTCACAAAAATGCTTGAAATTTGGGCCTTGTGACTCGTCTTGGGTGTGTCGCGAGAGACGGCCGGCATCGGTCGCATCCGGGCGGCTCAAAGACGAGGTGGCGCAGCTATGGAATCGAACGGATCGCGGCAGGCGCAACGCTTAAACGCACTGCATGTCGTGGAAGCGGAACTGGAGCACCTCGACTGGGCCACACAGCAACCCATGCAGCGCATCCTGAACGCCGGCTATTGGCGCCGGCGTGTGCTCGCGGTCAAAGCCGGGTATGAACTGACGCACCAGCAGGGGGTGCGTCTCGAGCAGATCTTGCAGCGTCTGGGGAATGCGGCGCAATCGGCCGGCTGAGCGGTGGGGTAACCGGGCGAGCCACTCAGGCCAGCGAAGCTGGCCAGTCAAGCGGATCAAGCAAGGCGGACCAGCCGGCCCGCCTCTGCAACACGACCTATTCCTGACCGTTGTTGTTGCCGTTACCGTCGCCATTGCCCGTGCCGAACAGGCGCCGGCGGCGCGTGACCACTACCGGGCCGTCCGAAGGCGCCCGGTCAGAAGACGGCGTGCGCTCGGCAGGCGGCTGGGCGCCATACGATTCGCGCGGCTCACGCGGTTCGCGGTGTTCCCGCGGCTCGCGCGAGCCATGCGGGCCGCGCGTGGTGTGCTCGCCGTGCGACGGCCGCCCGGCCCGCGGCGCGGGACGCGTGCCGGTGTCGAGCTGGATGGTCGAAATGGCGCGCTTGTAGATGCCTTGCAGGCCGACCGGCGTGCGCAGCATCACCAGATACTGATCGAACGACTCAATACACCCCGTCAGGCGAATGCCGTTGACAAGATAGATCTCGACGCGCTTTCTTTCTTTGCGCGCTGCGTTCATGAAGTCGTTTTGCGGATGCGATTCTGCGGATGCCATGGACAAGTCAGGTAAGAAGGACAGTTGCTCGCCGCGATTCTACCCTTTTCAGGGAAAAGCGCGCGGGGGGAGCGTTCTCTGCGTCCACTATAACGGCTTGCGCGGATAGAAGCATCTGATAACTGACCCTCGTAACGTTGAGTTACCAATCTGGCAGGACTCTGGCGGAGGAAGGCTGGCCCGGCTCCCGGCATTGCCGCTGCTCCGCCTTGCCGCGCTTTATCTGCAAGAGGGCGGAATAAACCTGCTGTCGCGGCGTTAACGTTGCATGGGCGGCGTGTTCGGCGGCGCCCTGCTTCGACTTAGCCCGCGTCCGGACGGCCCTGCAGGCGGGCCAGTCTCGACGCGCCGGCGGTCACGGTCCGCTGCGCCCGTCGCGTGGCAATTCAACGCATGACACACCGCAACATCCCGGCATCCGGTCGCAAACCGGCGCGGGCCCCAAAGCGGGTGTCGTCAGGAGACTGCATATGAAATTGTCCCAACTGGTTTCAACCGCGTGCGTCATCGTGGCGCTCGCGCTAACAGCCTTCGGCACCACGGCTTGCACGACAGCGGATTCGTCCGGCGGCGGAAGCACGAGCAGCACTGGCGGTTATTAACAGCCCGCGCGCGCCGTTCGCTGCGTGAAGTTCGAAGCGGAAGTGATTTCATGGCTCCCGCAGTTGCGCCGCTATGCGCGCGCACTGACGGGCGATACCGCATGGGCAGACGATCTGGTGCAGGACACCGCCGAGCGCGCGCTTGCACGCTGGGCGGCGTTCCGGCCGAACAGCAATCTGCGCGCATGGCTGTTGACGATCCTGCGGCATCTCTACATCGATCAGTTGCGGGTGCGCCGCGAGGTCACGGTCGATGAGGAAACCGCGCCGTGGCGCGATCTCGCAGCGCCGCCCGGCGAAGTGGACGGGCTGGTATTGCGCGATTTGCAACGGGCACTGTATTGTCTGCCGATCGAGCAGCGCGAAGTGCTGCTGCTCGTGTGCGTCGAGGAATTGACTTATCAGGAGGCGTCGATTGCGCTCGGCGTGCCGATTGGCACGGTGATGTCGCGCTTGTCCCGTGCCCGCGAGCACATGCGTGTGCTGCTGACCGAAGGGCCGGCGCGCATCCCCACGCCGTTGAAAGTAGTGAGAACGCCGTGATGAGCCAAGACGACCACGACTCCGCTCTTCCCGATTCGCTGAAACCGGCGGATTTGCGCGCGCTCTCGGCGTTCATCGACGGTGAGTTGCCGCAAGGCACGCGCGCGGCCGTTCTCGAACATCTCGCCGACGATCCGGAGGCGGCCGCGCGGGTGGAAGCGTGGCGGGCGCAGAAATCTGCCTTGCAGGCCTTGTGCGGCGGTGTATCCCAGCGCGATGCGAGCGATGGCGCGCCGTCGTTCGTAGTCGTGCGCGTGCCGCCGCCGTGGTGGCGCCGCGTCAGTCTCGCGGCGTGCTGGCTGGCTGTGGGCGCGGGCCTCGCGCTCGCAGCGGGACCGCTCGCGTCGCGCTTGCCGAGCGGTTGGATCGGCGCGCAGCCGCTGAGCTTCGCCCGACGCGCGGACGTCGCCTATGCGGTCTATACGCCCGAGCAGCGCCATCCGGTCGAGGTCGCGGCTAGCGAAGAACAACATCTGATCAGCTGGCTCTCGAAACGGCTGAACCGGCCGCTCTCGGTGCCGTCGCTGCAGGAGTATGGTTATTCGCTGGTGGGCGGCCGCCTGCTGCCGGGCGAAGCGGGGCCGGCGGCGCAGTTCATGTACGAGAATTCGGACGGCGCGCGGCTCACGCTTTATGTGACCGGGATTCCAGACGATGAAACTGCGTTTCGCCTGTTTCGCGAAGGCAACCGGCGCACCTTTTACTGGGTGAACAGCCACATGGGCTACGCGTTGTCGGGGCCGATCTCGGAGGGCAAGCTACGCGAAATCGCCATTGACGTATGCGGCTCGCTGGGTGGCAAACCGTCGTCGTGGAAAGAATAGACCGGCGCGGCTGGCGCGCCGCCCGACACCTGGCGGCAACGCCTGCTGAAACATGATGTAACGCAACCGGGCCGCGCGTCCGGCGCATCATCGGAATAGCGTTGTCCGGCATTTCGTTTACTCGTTGCAAGCCCATGCTAATGCGGCTTCTGCTTGCGCCGCTTGCGCGGTTTTAAGCAGACAGCCGCATGGGCGGATGCGAGGCGAAACGACGTGGTCTTTACGGCGACGGCCGCGAGTGCGGGCGCAACACCGAAGCGTCGGGACAGGACGGAATCATGCGTTATATCAAAGGACGTTGGGCAGTATTAGCCTTGTGTGTCGCGTGTGCGGGGCCGGTAGCAGCGCAATCCAGTGAGGACGGGCCGCCATGCCAGACGGTCGCGGGTCAGGCCGAAATCAATGGCTCCATGCAGCAGATCACCGGACTCGCGTGCCAGCAACCGGACGGCACCTGGCAGATCGTGCAGGGCGACGACAATGCCGTGGCGCTGTATCCAGCGGGACTCTATCCGTACTACGATCCGTGGTATTGGAGCGGCGTCGTGACCGTCGGATTCGGTGGGCCGTTTATTTTCGTCGACCGGTTTCATCACCGCTATGCGCTGGATCATATTCACTTCAGCCGGGTGGGATTCCGTGGCGGCAGGCCGGCCGGGGGTTGGCACGGCGGCGGCTGGCACGGTGGCGGTGGCATGCATGGCGGTTGGGGCGGCGGAGGTGGGATGCGCCGGTAGTGACAGTGAAGGAGACGTTTTGACACGCATCTTGCCGCCGAATATCGCGGAAGCCCAGTTCGACCGGGCGCTTGCCGAATGGACGGCGATTGTCGGCGAGGAGAACGTCGTGTCCTCCGGGATCGACCTCGCGTCGTATCGCGATCCGTTCGCGCCCGGTCAGGCTGCGGCGTTCTCTGCATCTGCCGCGCTGCGGCCGGATTCGGTCGAAGCGATCCAGGCCATTCTGCGCATCGCGACGCACTACCGTATTCCGCTATGGACTGTGTCCACCGGCCGCAACTTTGCCTATGGCGGCGCCGCGCCGCGGCTGACGGGCTCAGTGGTGCTCGATCTGCAGCGGATGAACCGCATTATTGAGGTTAACGAAACGCTGGCTTACGCGCTCGTCGAGCCCGGCGTCAGCTACTTCGATCTGTACGCCTGGCTACGCAGCAAGGGCTACCGGCTGTGGGTCGATCCGCCGGCGGCCGGCTGGGGCAGCGTGATCGGCAACACGCTGGAACGCGGCTTCGGCTACACGTCGTACGGCGATCACGCTGCCACCCAGTGCGGCATGGAGATCGTGCTGGCTAACGGCGATGTCGTGCGCACAGGAATGGGAGGGATCGACATCGGCACCTCCTGGCAGACCTATCAGCCGGGCTACGGACCATCGTTTGACGCGATGTTCATGCAGTCCAACTACGGTGTGGTCACGAAAATGGGCGTGTGGTTGATGCCCGCGCCGCCCGCTTATCTGCTCGGTGAAATCCAGTTTCAACATGAGCAGGACCTCGAAGCGATTGTCGAGATATTGCGGCCGCTGCGCCTCGCTGAGACGATTCGCAATAACGCGGTGATCGAAGGCGGCCTGCGCCGCGCGGCGGGTATCACGTCGCGGACGCAGTGGTATGACGGCCCGGGCGCGATGCCGGAAAGCGCGCTTGCGGCGATGCTCGAGCACCTGAAGGTCGGCCGGTGGAATCTGCACTTCGCGCTGTACGGCACACCGGAGGTGATCGACGCGCAGTACGCGCTTGTGAAGCGTGCCTTCGCACAGGTGCCGCAGGCCCGCTTTCTGGCGAGCCGCTATAGCGGGGATGCGCAGCCGTCCGGTGGCGGTGACCGCAACATGTCCGGCATTCCCGCGATGACCGCGTTCCGCATGCTCGACTGGCGCGGCGGCGCGGGTGCGCATGTGGACTTCTCGCCGATATGTCCCGCGACCGGGCGCGATGCGATGCGTCAATACACGATGGCGAAGGCGCGCGCGACCGAGTACGGCTTCGATTACTACGGTGGCTTCACGGTGGGCACGCGCCATTTGCACCATATTTTTGCCGCGATTTTCGATCGCGACGACGCGCAGCAGGCGGACCTCGCGGGCGATCTGCTGCGCGTGCTGATCAGCGACGCGCGCGCGGCCGGATATGGCGAGTATCGAACGCATCTTGCGTATATGGATTTTGCAGCGGCGCAGTACAACTTTAACGACGGCGCCTTGCTGCGTTTGTCGGAAACGATCAAGGACGCGCTGGATCCAGCCGGGATTCTTTCGCCTGGGAAACAGGGTGTATGGCCGGCGGCGTGGCGTGACCGGCGTGGATATACGTGAGTGATGTACAGATGTCGGCGCAAAGGCGCAACGGCGGATGCGATGAAGGCTTACGTCTGAGTGAATCACGCAGGTACGAACGATGGACAGGCGTACATTTTTGATGACCGGCGCGTGGCTCTCTACGACAGGTTCTGCCTGGCCGTGGATGGCTCGCGCCGCTAGCGCGCCCACCACAGTCGCGGTAGTGGATGCCAGCCTCGTGGACGCGAAAACGTTCTCAGTCGATGGGGGCCGCGGCGCGCTGCCGGTTTTCGAAACCGGCGACGACATCGGCATGCTCTGGTACACGACACTTGCACCGCGGCTCGCTGCGACGCCAGGCTTGCTGGTCGGCGTCACGCGCGCATCCGATCATTTCGTGCTTGAACAACTTGCGTTGCGTTCGGGCCGGATGGTCGAACACTCCCGTCATCAGTACGCGAGAGGCAGCGCCGCGATTGCATTCCTGATGGGCCCGCGCGAAAGCTGAAGCGGTGGCCGGCGGCGCAGTGGCAGCACCGCCGTTATCGCTCAGAACTTATAGGCCGGGTTTTTCGGATCGAACGTCGCATCGTCGAAGGTCTTCGGCGTAATGCTCTCGAAGACGATCTTCTCGAAGATCTTCCCGTCGTTCGCGTAGGACTCGGCCGTGCGGAAATACGGATGCCGCAAATCGAGCCCGAGCGTTTCTTTCTTCGCATAGAACTGCGGCTGACCGATGGGCGTTTCGTATGTGAAGGTAACGACCCGTACCTCTTCGATAGTTTGCACACTGATGTGGGTAGAGCGCGGCACGCCTGCCTCGACGTATTTTTTCCCTTCATCCAGATACTGGCCGGCGATGTATTCGGTGCCGAGATCGCGCACCTGGTGGTTCGATTGCGAGCGAGCCAATGCGCCTGTCGTCGAAGTCCACAACGGCATCACGCCCAGTATGCCGCCCAGGTGCCCATACATTTCATCGGCCCGTTTGGACTCGTCGTAGATGATCTCCTGGCCTGCATGCGCGCCATCCGGCAACCATTTCGCGTAGATTCGCAGCGGGTCGTGAGCGATGCGCACCAGCATGTGATCGGGCTTGTCCGGCCACTCGCCCTTGAGACGCTCCCAGCGCAGCATCGTGAATTCGTACGATGGGTAGCCGTTCGGCCCGTCCTTGATTAAACGCGGCAGCGTGAGCGGATCGAGCGACTGGAACAACGACGTGAGTTGCGCATCGTCGAGCTTTTCCAGTTCGCCGCTTTCCTGCGCCTGCCGCAACCAGTGCACCTGTTGGTCGAGGGTCAGCTTGCCGGCCTGCGATGGCGGCGTGGAGGGCGCCTGCGCGGTGCTGGCAGCGCCGGCGTCCGCCGAGGCCGGTGCGCTGGCGGGTTGCGGGGCCGATTGCGCGAATGCCGCAGCAGGCGCCAAACCCAGCGCCGCGCCGGCGAGCAACGAGGAGGCCAGTGCGCGCCGCAGCAGGTGCGCGGTGCGCCTGAGCGCCGGTGCTGATGCGGCCGGAGCAGGCTTGAGCGATGGATGTAAGCTACACCCATCGTCAAGGGGGGGAAGGTAATCCAGACGGTGATCCAGGCTGCACGAGCGGCAGTGCTTCATTCATCTCCCTCCAGATCCAGTGTTGGCGGAATCGCGCTCGGTCATGCCGTTCGAGGCGTGCTTCCTCTCAGGCACGCTTTTCTTTCGCGAGTTCCTCGTCGCGTAGCGCCCGCCGCAAGATTTTGCCGACATTGGTCTGCGGGAGTTCGCTGCGGAACTCGACGGCCTTCGGCACCTTGTAGCCGGTCAGATTCTTGCGGCAGTGCTCGATGACCTTCTCAGCGGTCAGCGCGGGATTGCGCGAAACGATGAACACCTTGACGCGTTCTCCCTGCGCGGGGTCGGGAATACCGATAGCCGCCACTTCGCGTACATCGGGGTGCATGGCGATCACATCCTCGATTTCGTTCGGATAGACGTTGAAGCCGGAGACGAGAATCATGTCTTTCTTGCGGTCGATCAGGCGCATGAAACCGCGTGAATCCATCACACCGATGTCGCCGGTAGCGAGCCAGCCATCTTCGTCGAAGACCTTGGCGGTTTCGTCGGGCCGGTTCCAGTAGCCTTTCATCACCTGCGGACCCTTGACGCACAGTTCACCCGCTTCGCCGATATTGGCCCAGGCACCGTCGTCTTTCTTGAAGCGCACCTGGGTGGAGGGCGCCGGCAGGCCGATCGAGCCTTCGCAATCGCGCAGGTTCTTCAGGTCCACCGGGTTCATCGAGACGATCGGCGAGCATTCGGTGAGGCCATAGCCTTCGATGATCGGCTTGCCTGTCACCGCCTTGAAGCGCTCGGCGACAGCCTTTTGGGTCGCCATGCCGCCGGCCATGGCGAGTTTCAGGTTCGAGAAGTCGCGCTTCCTGAACTCCTCGTTTTCGAGGAACGCGCTGTAGAGCGTATTGACGGCGGTGATGCCGGTGAATTTCTCGTTGCGGATGATCATCATCACGCGTTTGGTGTCGCGCGGATTGGCGATCAGGATGTTGCGCCCGCCGAGTCCCATGAAGATCATCGCATTCACGGTCAGCGAATAGATGTGATAAAGCGGCAGCGGGGTGAGCACGGTCTCGATCTCGCCGCTCAATTGCCCCTGCGACCAGACCTTCGCCTGCAGCAGGTTGGCGATGATGTTCTGATGCGTGAGCATCGCCCCCTTGGCGACGCCGGTCGTGCCGCCCGTGTATTGCAGGAACGCCAGATCGCCCTGCGTGAGACGCACTGGCGTCAGTGGTTTCGTATAACCGATGGCGAGCACGTCGAGCAGACGCACCGCCTTTGGCAGGTAATACTTCGGCACCATCTTTTTCACGTGCCGCAGCATGAAATTGAGTAGCCGTCCCTTGAGATTCAGGCCGTCGGCGAGCAGGTCGCCGAGACCGGTGACCACCACGTTCTGCACGCGCGTGCCGGGCAGCGCCTGTTCGACGGTCTTCGCGAAGTTCTCGAACACGATGATGGTCTGCGCGCCGCTGTCTTTCAGTTGATGCGCCAGTTCACGCACCGTGTAGAGCGGATTGACGTTGACCACCACCGCACCAGCCTTCAGGATGCCGAACAATGCGACCGGATACTGGAAGGTGTTGGGCAGCATGATAGCGACCCGTTCGCCCGGTTTGACGCCGATGTCCTGCAGCCATGCTGCGAAAGCCGTGGCCTTGCGCGCCAGTTCTCCATAGGTCAGATTGGCGCCGACACTCACATACGCAACCCGTTCGCGGAACTGCGTGGTGCATTCGTCGAAGAACTGCACGATCGATTCGTACTGCCGCACGTCGATTTCGTGTGGCACATCCGCTGGGTACGACGCATACCAGATGCCGTCGGTATTCGGTGCGCGCGGTGCCGGTTTGGCATCGAGAGGCGGAGTCGGTGCCGACTGGATAGGTTGGTTCATCTTTTGTCTCCTGAAGCGAAACGCTTCATCTGTGTCTGTTATGTATGCCTATGGCTGGCGATGTACGGTGCAAATGCATGGCGGGAGCTAGCGTTCGAGAATCGCAACAACGCCCTGGCCGCCCGCTGCGCAAATCGAAATGAGACCGCGCGCCGTGCCAGCCGGTTTGTCGAGCTGCGCAAGCATCTTCGCGAGGCCGGCGACAATTCGTCCACCGGTTGCGGCGAATGGATGACCGGTGGCGAGAGAGCTGCCGTTGACGTTCAGTTTCGCACGGTCGATCGCACCGAGCGTTCCGGATAAGCCCAGTTGTGTGCGGCAGTACTCATCATCCTGCCACGCTGTAAGCGTGCATAGCACCTGGGCCGCAAAAGCTTCGTGAATCTCGTACAGGTCGAAGTCCTGCAGGCTGAGTCCGGCGCGGGCCAGCATGCGTGGCACGGCGTAGGCGGGCGCCATCAGCAGGCCCTCTTTTTTGTCGAAGTAGTCGACCGCAGCGGTCTCCGACCAGCTCAGATAGGCGAGCACCGGCAGGCCGTGTTCTGCAGCCCACGCTTCGCTGGCGAGCAGCACCGCGGAGGCGCCGTCGGTGAGCGGCGTCGAATTGCCGGCAGTTAGTGTGCCGGCATCGCGGTCGAACACGGGTTTCAGGCCGGCCAGTTTTTCCAGCGTCAGATCGGCGCGCAGGTTGTTATCGCGCGCGAGGCCTTTGTAGGGCGTCATCAGATCGTTGAGAAAGCCACGTGTGTAGGCGTCGGCGAGCTTGCGATGGCTCTCGTAGGCCAGTTCGTCCTGCGCCTCGCGCGCAATGCTCCAGCGCTTGGCCATCAGCTCGCAGTGCTCGCCCATCGAGAGGCCGGTGCGCGGTTCGCCATTGCGCGGCAGGAGCGGTTTGAAGAACATGCCGGGCCTTAGTTTGGTCAGTGCGCCGACCCGTTGGCCCGGCGTCTTGCCGCGATTCGCTTCGAGCAGGATCTTGCGCATCCGCTCGTTGACGCCAATCGGCGCGTCCGAGGTGGTGTCGACGCCGCCTGCAACGCCCACTTGAATCTGTCCCAACGCGATCTTGTTGGCAACGAGGATGGCGGCTTCCAGGCCGGTGCCGCAGGCCTGTTGCACGTCGTAGGCTGGGGTTTCTTTCGCGAGGGTTGTTGAGAGGACCGACTCGCGCGTGAGGTTGAAGTCGCGCGAATGCTTGATGACCGCGCCCGCTGCCACTTCGCCGAGGCGCTCGCCGTGCAGGTTGAAGCGGTCAACCAGCCCTTGCAGCGTGAAGGTCAGCATGTCCTGGTTCGAGGCGCTCGCGTAGGCGGTGTTCGAACGCGCAAACGGAATCCTGTTGCCGCCGATGATGGCGACGCGTCGCACAGCGGGAAGCGGGTGGGACATGCGTGACTCCTTGCAGGGTGAAGCGGGTTGATCGGGTTGAGCGGTGGCCACGACTGCTGCGTGGATGGGCCGTTTGCAGCTTTGCGGGTATGGCGCACCGCGAGCTCAAAAGGGCGAACGATGGGTCATGACGGTGGCCGGTTCATAGAGATGTCCATTGAAAGCGGCCGCGCAAATGCGGTTTGTCACCAGCCGCGTCGCGCACTTCCAGTTCGCGTGTGCTGGGCGAGGGTGAGCTGGTCCATAACGAGGCGTCGCCGGGCAGCAGCATCGGCAGCTTGAATTCCGCGCTGATGACCGCTTCGGCGAGCGGCTTGGGCGGCTGCAGTGCGGCGGCGCTGCGCGCGAGCGTCCACATGCCGTGTGCGATGGCGCGTGGGAAACCAAATGCCTTGGCCGTCAGCGTGGTCAGATGAATCGGGTTGTAGTCGCCGGACGCATGTGCGTAGTCCCGCCCGAGTTGCGCAGGAAGCTGCCAGCGTGCCACTCGGTGCAACGTGTCGCGTTCGATCTCGAGTGCGGCCAGGGGATCGCCCATTGGGGCTGCACCGCGCTTCAGATAGACGCTGTCGCCGTCCCACACCGCTTCGCCGCGCCGGTACAGGCGCGTATGCAGTACGAACGCCTGACCCTTGTCGTGACGCAGCAAGGCACCGAATTCGACCTCGACCCGCAACGCCTCGTTGTACGCGAGCGGTCTGCGCAGCCGCACGTGATTGGCGAGATGCACGAGCCCGAGCGCGGGCCATGGGAAGGCCGGATCGGTCAGCATCAGCAGATGCAGCGGGAAGGCGAGCAGATGCGGGAAGGTCAAGGGCACGCCGTGCTCGGGGATAAAACCACAGACTCGCGCATAGCGTTCGATCGCTGCCGGCTCGAGCGGCGCCGCCGGACGCACGAGCCGCAGCGCCGGCAACTGGGAGGGGCGGCCGCGTTTGATCAGGCCGGACAGCGCGCGCGCATACAGTTTCGCCGGCGCGGGTAACGCCTCGATGACCACCGTCTTCGGACGCACCGCGCCGTAAGCCTGGCCGATGCCGGAGGGCTCGTGCATGCTCATGCTCCGATCAAGCTTTGACCGCAGACGCGCACCACCTGGCCGGTGACGCCTGCCGATCCAGGATGCGCGAGCCACGCAATAGTCTGGGCCACGTCCACAGGTTGGCCGCCCTGACTCATCGAATTCATCCGGCGTCCGGCTTCGCGGATGGCCAGCGGAATTTTTGCGGTCATCTGCGTTTCGATGAAACCGGGGGCCACGGCGTTGATCGTGATGTTTCGTTTGCCTAACGGGATAGCCATGCTTTGCACGCGGCCGATCACGCCCGCTTTCGAGGTTGCGTAATTGGTCTGACCCATGTTGCCGGCGATGCCGCTGATCGACGACACGCACACGATGCGGCCGCCGTCGCGCAGCGTCCCGGCCGCGAGCAGGGCGTCGTCGAGGCGTTCCTGCGCGGACAGGTTGATGTCGATCACGCTGTGCCATGCGGCTTCTGTCATGCGGGCGATGGTTTTGTCCTTCGTGATGCCGGCGTTGTGCACGACGATGTCCACACCGAGTTCATCGAGCGCCGCGGCGATCTGCGCGGGTGTCTCGGCGGCGGCGATATCGAAGGCGAGGGCGGTACCGCCGAGTGGCCGGATGGTGGCGTCGAGCGCGTCTTTGGCCGAGGGGATATCGATGCCGATGACGTGCGCGCCTTCGGCTGACAGGGCACTGGCGATCGCCGCGCCGATTCCGCGTGCCGCACCGGTTACGATCGCGCGTTTGCCGGCGAGAGGTTGAGCCCAGTCGAACGTGGTTGCGTGAGAGGTGCCGTTCGCAGCAACGCGCACCACCTGACCCGAAACATACGCCGAGCGTGGCGACAGAAAAAAGCGCAGCGTCGCCTCGGCCTCATGTTCAGCGCCTTCTGCAACGTAGACCAGATTAGCCGTGACGCCGCGCCGCGCCTCCTTGCCGAGCGAACGCGTGAGTCCTTCGAGCGCACGTTGCGCAGTCCATTGCCGCGAACCCGCGCACGCTTCGGGCGGCCGCCCAAGCACAACGATGCGGCCGCATTTGCCGAGCGAGCGCAGCGTGTCGTGGAAGAACGCGAACAGCGTATCGAGCTGGCCGCTGTCTTCGATACCGCTCGCGTCGAAAATCAGCGCGGCAACCCGTCCATGCGGTCCGGCTTCGGCGGGCTCGAAGCGGCCCGTCATCAGACCATGACGCGCCGCGAGCGATACCCATAATCCGGCGCTTTGATGCGCGACGCTGGTGAAACCGGTGCGCGCGATCACACCCGCCAGCGCATTGAGCAGACGCGGCTCGCGCCCCGCGCCGATCGCCACGAGTCCATCGAACTCAGGCTGGTCCGCGCGATAGCGGCGCAATACCTCGGGCTTCGGCAAGCCGATCGAGCGCGCGAGGCGCGCGCCGAACGGCGAGTTCACGAAGTTCAGGTAGGTGTCGTTCATCTTCTGTTGCTCCGCTGGCCAGTCGGGGTTGCTTTCGTATGCCTGGGTTTCAGGTTTGGATTACGTGACGCATCAGTGTGCACGGCGCAACGCTCAGGCTGCAAGCTGCATCGCTTTTTCCAGTGCCTCCTTGCGCCGCTGCAGCGCTTCGAGCATGCCGAAGTCCGGTTCGAAGTCGTCCACCTTGATGACCTCGGCGCCATAGCGGGCATAGTCGTCGAGCACTCGCCGCTCGTCGGTGTCGAGCACACCCTGCTGTTGGGCGTTGGCGGTCCACTCCGCGAGATGGGCGAGGCTCTGCGGCATCGGCGCGAGCAGGCCCTGCTTGACCGCATCGCGCAGCTTGCGATCGATGGCGTCGATACTCGGACTCAGCGCGAACAGCAGTTCGCCGTACCCGAGCGGGTCGACGTCAGGATGCGGCACATAGGAGTCGGATACCAGCCGTTCACGCGCTGCGCCCGGCGTTTGCATCAGTTCGGCGATTGCCGTTCCGAGCGTGTCGGAAGGCGCACGATGTGGCAGGCCGAACGGAAACGCCAGCAGACGCACGAGACCCGCGGCGAGACGGTTCGGATAGTTAACCAGCACGCCGTCGATAGCCTCCTGCGCCTGATGCAATGCATCCTCGACGCCCCAGCGCACGAGCGGCAGGTCGCTTTCCTGACGGCCTTCGTCCTCAAAGCGCTTGAGTGTCGCCGAGATCAGATAGAGCTGCGACAGCACGTCGCCCAGCCGGCCGGAAATCCGTTCGCGCCGCTTCAGATCGCCGCCCAGCACGAACATCGATACGTCGGCGAGCAGCGCGAACACCGTGGAGATCCGCGTGGCTGCGCGATAGTAGGGGACCAGCGGCGCATACGCACGCTGCGGTCTCCTGATGAATGCGCCGGCCGTGATGCCATAGATGAAGCTGCGCACGACGTTCGACAGCGTAAAGCTGACATGCCCGAAGAACGCTTCATCGAAATCGCGCAGCGCTTTGCCGCGGTCGGCTTCACGCGTCGCAGCCATTTCCTTGAGCACATACGGGTGGCAGCGGATGGCGCCCTGGCCGAAGATGATCAGGCAGCGCGTGAGAATGTTCGCCCCTTCGACGGTGATCGACACCGGCACCTGTTGGTAGGCACGCGCGAGAAAGTTCGACGGTCCCATGCAGATGCCCTTGCCGGCGGTGATGTCCATGCCGTCGTTGATGACCTTGCGGGCGCGCTCGGTGACGTGATATTTCGCGATCGCCGAGATCACCGAAGGTTTTTCGCCGAGATCGACTGCGTGCGCGGAGAGTCGCCGTGCCGCGTCCATGACGTACAGGTTGCCGCCCATCCGGCCGAGCGCTTCCTGTACTCCTTCGAACTTGCCGACCGCGGTGCGGAACTGGCGGCGCACGGCGGCGTAGGCACCGGTACCGCGCACGGCGATCTTCGCCATGCCGACATTCGACGACGGCAGCGAGATCGCGCGGCCCGCGGCGAGGCATTCCATCAACATGCGCCAGCCGTTGCCGACCTGATCGCGTCCGCCGATCACCCAGTCGATCGGTATGAAGACATCCTTGCCCGAGTTCGGACCATTCTGGAACACGGCGTTGAGCGGCCAGTGACGGCGGCCGATGTTGACGCCTGGATGACTGGTCGGAATCAGCGCGCAGGTGATGCCGGGTTCATCAGTAGAACCGAGCAGATGATCGGGGTCGAGCGCACGGAACGCGAGGCCCAGCACGGTCGCAATCGGTCCGAGCGTGATGTAGCGCTTGTCCCAGGTGACGCGAAAGCCGAGCGTCTCGCGGCCTTCAAAGGTGCCTTTGCAGACGATGCCCACATCGGGAATTGCCGCGGCATCCGAACCCGCGTACGGACTCGTCAACGCGAAGCAGGGGATTTCGATGCCGCGCGCGAGACGCGGCAGATAGTGGTTCTTCTGCTCTTCCGTGCCGTAGTGCATCAGCAGTTCGGCCGGCCCGAGCGAATTCGGCACCATCACCGAAACGGCGGCGGCCGAGCAACGCGTGGCAAGCTTCATGATGACCTGCGAATGCGCGTAAGCGGAGAACTGCTTGCCGCCGTACTGCTTCGGAATGATCATGCCGAGGAAGCCGCGCTCCTTGATGTATTGCCAGGTTTGCGGCGACAGGTCTTGCCAGACAGCGGTGGTTTCCCAGTCGTTGGCGAGATCGCAAAGATGCTGGCATTCGACGTCGAGAAACGACTGCTCTTCAGCAGTGAGTTTCGCGGGGCCGTGCCCAAGCAGGGTGTCCCAATGCGGGCGTCCGGAGAACAGTGCAGCGTCCCACCAGACCGTGCCTGCTTCGATGGCATCGCGCTCGGTCGGCGACATCTCCGGCAGGATCTTGCGAAAGATCTCGAGCACCGGCTTCGATATCCAGGCACGCCGCAACGGCTTGAGCGTGAGAACAAGCGCGGGCAGCACGAACACGATGGCGAGGATAGCCGTAGCAACCGGCCCCGCCGCGCCGCTCAGATGCGCGGCGGCGACCCATACGATCAGGAAGGCGAGCCACCACGAGGCGCGGGCCTGCACATAGACGAGTGCCGCAGCGGCGAGAACCAGCACTAAGAAGAACCATGACATGGCGTTTCCTCCTGATTTGATGGTGCGCGCGGACGCGTCCGCAGGATGCGGAAGGTTCGCATTGTTTGTTTGACAGCACATGCGGTGCCAGGTGCACCGCGGCGCCGGTGGGAGACAGGGCGGTCACATCCGGGCCAGCCCGGACGTGACCTGCTCAGGCTGCGCCGTGCGCGACGTGCCGCAACGAACCGCTCAGGCCGCCACTCAGTCCACCGCCCAGGCGTTCCGGTTCACGTGACAGCGCCTCGGGTTCGGCGGCGCCCAGCGCAGCCGCTGCGTTGCAGCCGCTGCCACTGTCCTGACCGTCGCCCGTACCGTCGGTGGCATCGCCCAGTACGGCCGCGAAGGCGGCCAGCTGGGTCGCATCGGGTAGCGGCGCCTTGAGCGCGGCGACCATCAGCGAGGCGAGGCGTGCGATCAGTTGCAGATCGTTCATCGACTTGCCTTGCGAGAACTCCGTGATCAGGCTGTCAGTATCGGTGCCCGCCAGTACGCCGGAGAGCGCGCCGATCGCAAAGTGCAGCCGCCAGCCGAGTTCGTCGCGTGGCAGATGCGGCAGCGCGCGCTGGAACGCTGCAAAGAAACGCTCCGCCACCAGGGCGTAGTGTCCATTCAGAAAGTCGCGAATGAACGACGACGGATCGGTGTACGCGCGTCCGAGCAGACGCAGGAACGCCTTACCGCCCACCCGCGGATCGCGCGACAGCCGCAACGCCGGAATGAACATCGCGCCCAGCACGTGCTCGCACGTAAGCCGAGGTCCGAGCATGTTGTCGAAACGCTCGAGCAGCTTGACCCGTTCCTGGTTGAGGCGGTCGAGGCGACGCGAGAGCATCGCGTGAATCAGCGCTTCCTTGCTGCCGAAGTGATAGTTGACCGCTGCGAGATTGACCTCGGCGCGCGAGGTAATCTGACGCAGCGACATGGCCTCGTAACCGCATTCAATGAACAGCGTTTCTGCGGCATCGAGGATGCGAGACTTCGTGTCGCCGGTGTGCCGGCCTGTCGTACGAACTGCCATGTTGCGTCTCCCAATTACCGGTTACCCGGCCGCAAACAAGCGATTCAAATGCGCATTTGAAACGCGCGTTTTTTTCAGGATAAGAAGGTTATGGATCATCGGGCAAGGGCTCTCTATGGACGGACTCCTCTAAAAAAGCACCGCTGCGGTGCATCAAATGCTTCGGACACCGCACGGTTGCTGTTCCGGTTGCCGAATAAAAAAGGCCGTTCCGATAGCAATCGGAACGGCCTCGCGGGTACTGCCTGGCGTGGCGGCCTGGGGCCGCCTATAAGTGTGTTTCGCGTCTTTCGGTGCTGCTGATACTAAACCGCTGCAACCTCTTTGGCAGATTGTGTCATATCTATGCCTCGACGTTCACGACTAAACGGAATCAGTACCGCAATTACCACGGCGACGATACCGATCACCACGGCCATGACTAGCGCATAGTTGTTGCCGTGCTTCTCGGCGAGGCCTGCCTGCAGCGGCGCGTTGACCGAAGCGAGCAGGTTGCCGAGCTGGTACACGAGGCCCGGGAAGGTAGCGCGGATTTCATCCGGCGAGATTTCATTCAGGTGGACCGGGATCACACCCCAGGCGCCCTGCACCGAAATCTGCATCAGGAACGCGCCGACCGCCAGTAGCACCGGCGTGGTCGAGAACGCCCACAACGGCAGAACCGGCAGTGCGATCAGTGCTGCGATAAAGATCGCGCGCTTGCGGCCGATTTTCTCGGAGAAGAAGCCGAAGAAGAGGCCCCCGCAGATTGCGCCGATATTCAGCACGATGGAGATCAGCGAGACCGTATGCGCATCGAAATGATGCTGTTCGCGCAGGAAGGTTGGGTACAGATCCTGTGAGCCGTGCGAGAAGAAATTGAACGCGGTCATCAGGATGATCGAGTAGATCGACAACGCGACGTTCTTCTTCAGCGTTGCAAGCAGCCCTGGCCTTGCGCGCTTTTCCAGCGTTTTGAAGGCCGGCGACTCAGGCACGTGCGCGCGCACATAAAGCACCAGCAGTGCAGGCAGCACGCCGACCATGAACATGCCGCGCCAGCCGATGTATTGATACAGCACGCCGAACACGACCGAGGCAAGCAGATAGCCGCTGGGATAACCGGCCTGCAGCAGACCGGAGACGATGCCGCGCGATTTGGCCGGCACGGTTTCCATGGTCAGTGCGCCGCCCACGCCCCATTCGCCGCCCATGGCGATGCCGAACAGCGCGCGCAGCACGAGCAGTGTGGTGAGGTTGGGGGAGAAGCCGGACAGCAGTTCAAGCAACGAATAGCACGCGATGTTGACCATCAGCGTGGGGCGGCGGCCGAATTTATCGGCGAGCCAGCCAAAGATGAGTGCGCCGACTGGGCGCATCATGAGACTCAACGTGATGCCAAAGGCTACGGTTTTGACGTCCGTCCCGAATTCGCTCGCGATATCTTTCAGGATGAACACCATCAGAAAGAAATCGAATGCATCGAGCGTCCACCCGAGGTAGGCGGCGATAGTGACGTTTTTCTGTTCCCGAGTCCAACTCATGTGTTTTTTCTCCAAGTCTCCGAACAACCCGTGCCTTACGGCGGATCGCAAGGCGACCCGCGCGCCCCGTGCAGCGGGCTCGCAGGGAGTGTACGCCGACGGTTAAGCGTCTGCATGCTTGAAATGCGGTTTCTCAGTAGATGTCCCTAATGTCTGCACGTCCCCGAGCGCGTGCTGGCTATAGATATATTCATAAAATGAATCAATAAATTATAAAAATAAATTTGCCTCATGCTGTGGTGCGGCATACGATGACGGCATCCGAAAATAGCTCCTATCATTGCTCTCACCATGTCCACCAGACCGATCCCCTCCGAGCCTGCGGCTGATCATCGAAGCCCGTTCGCCGTGCTTGTCAGCGTGACCTTGCTCACCGGCGTCGGCGCAGGTCTCGGCGGCATGTCGCTGGCGCTGTTGCTGCACTGGATCCAGCACGTTGCGTTTGGCTACAGCCTCGAGCACGTCATCAGCAACGAGAGCTTCCTGAGCGGCGTGAGCGGCGCGGCGCCCGAACGGCGAGTGCTGGTGATGGTCGTCTGCGGCCTTGTCGCCGGTCTCGGCTGGTGGGCGCTGTATCGCTACGGGCGTCCGCTCGTCAGCATCAAGAAGGCGGTCAAATCGGAAGATCCGCGCATGCCGGTCGTCAGCACGGTGATTCATGCCGTGCTGCAGATCGTGACCGTCGCGCTGGGCTCGCCGCTTGGCCGCGAGGTGGCGCCACGCGAGATCGGCTCGGTGTGGGCCGGCTGGCTGTCGCATCGCGCGGGGCTGACGGTTGCCGAAAGCCGCATCATGGTGGCGTGCGGGGCCGGGGCCGGGCTGGCTGCCGTCTATAACGTACCGTTAGGCGGCGCGGTGTTCGTGCTCGAAGTGTTGCTGGGCACGTTCGGCTGGGCCGCGTTGGTGCCGGCGGTGGCGACATCTGCCATTGGCGCCGTGGTCGCGTGGATCGGTCTGGGCGATGAGCATCAGTATTCGGTTCCGCAGCTGCTGTTAAGCACGCCTCTGGTCGTCTGGTCGGCGCTGTGCGGTCCCATTTTCGGGCTGGCGGCGTGGGGCTTCACGCAACTGACCACGCGCGCCCGCGCTCATGCGCCGAAGGACTGGCGATTGCCGGTTCTGGCGCTCATCA
Organism: Paraburkholderia sp. GAS33; assembly: GCF_050436645.1. NCBI lineage: Bacteria > Pseudomonadati > Pseudomonadota > Betaproteobacteria > Burkholderiales > Burkholderiaceae > Paraburkholderia > Paraburkholderia sp. GAS33. Next base: position 211,031 of record NZ_JBNDMP010000004.1, on the reverse strand, counting down.
ACTTTGCCATCATCGGTGTGCTGGCCATTGAGTTTCCGCAATTGCTCGGCAATGGCAAGGGCCCGGCAGGTCTGTCGTTCAATAGCGAACTGACGATCGGGCTGGCGGCGGTACTGCTGATCCTCAAGGTTGCGATCACGGCCGGCAGTCTGCGTGCCGGTGCCGAAGGCGGTCTGCTGACGCCGGGGCTCGCGAACGGCGCATTGCTCGCGATCGTGCTTGGCGGGATATGGAACATGATCTGGCCGGGCACGTCTTCGGGCGCTTTTGCGATTGTCGGCGCGGGGGCGTTTCTTGCCGCATCGATGCAGATGCCGTTGACGGCGGTCGTGCTGATTCTCGAGTTCACCCGCGTGAGCCATGACTTTCTTGTGCCCATCCTGCTGGCGGTGGCTGGCTCCGTGTCGACCTTCAAGCTGCTGGCGACCGTATGGGCGGCGCGCAACGTGCCGGCCGCGGCGTCGGCGAAGCCGGCGGGCGCGGTGATGGCGAGGTCGGCGGGCGAGGGTTAAGGGGGGAGATACCGCTCAGCTCATATTGGTGCATCTTCGGCTTGCATCAGTTTAATTCTATGGTGACTCGCTAGCCGTCTTCGTATGAATGCCTGGGCAGGTCTTTCAATCATCGAGAAAGCATATTTTGAAGACACCAGGGTTACGGCAATAAACCCGAGAAAGAACCAGACGCTTCTATAGGGCACAGCTACGCCAGTTTCGCGACAGACCAGCATAATGCATAGCTGGATAGGGAAGTGAAGCAGATAACTGGAATATGTCATATTCCCCGCTGTTTCAATAGCGCCGCGAATCCTCGCCGGAGGATTGAAATATTCCGACATAAAATATACGCAGGATAGGGTTGCCGCCATCAGGAAAAATTTTGGCTGAATTTCAAGTTCGGGTCTGCTGTTAAGGAAATGCCAACCGGCTACCATTGCAATGACCACAAAAAAAGAAGCCCCCGCCGCCGTTCGGTGTCTCCGCATAAACGGACCCGCCATCGTCAGGACCCCGCCGGCATAGAACAGGGCCAGGCACTGAAGTACTGGGCTTGACACGCCGAAGCCCATTGCAACGGCAGTTGCAACCACCACCATTCCAGAGAGAAAGATGTTATTTAAAAAAATTCGCAAAAATGCATAGAATATAAAATATATCAAGATTTCCACCGAAATCGACCAGATCGGACCGTTAAATCCAACTGGAGCCGTACCGATCCAGCTGCTCGCCATGAATATCTGGAGAAAGAATTCCCTAAAATTATTGTTCTGATAAACAAAATAAACGCCGCTTTTCCGGAAGTAAGCGTACTGCAGAAGCGCTACAGCCAGAAGCGTGACGAAATGAAGAGGATAGAGCCGGGATAGTCTGTAGACAAAGAAATTCCATCCTGAAATCGATCCCGTTGCTATCGCCTCACCGTATTTCCAGAAGAAAATATAGCCGCTTATGCACCAGAATATCTGGACCCCAAGGTATCCGTATCGATATATCGGGAGCAATAAAGAATAGAGCGGTTGGGTCGACGGCGAAAATTCAACGGGCTCGCTGCCAAGATATGAAAAGTGTTTGTAATGCCAGACAAGAATCGCGAGTGCAGATACAAATCGTATGCATTCGAGACCTAATATTTTGCTCCGTGATTTTTCGCCTTCGGTGTTGCTTTCAGAGAGGATGCTGGCGGGTTGGGTGGCCGTCATGCTGTCGATCCTTTGGAGCGGAGAAGAATGCCTGCGGGTTGACCGCGGGATGGCAATTGCATCTACTGCACGACCAAAGTCGCCATCGTTGTGATGGACAAAACGGCTTTGCAACTGATCCTAACCAGCCGCTAACACGTGAACTGTTGGTTGGCGCACAGTCAGCCGTGTACGGCGCCCTGTAGCGGGCTTTAGCTCCCCGTTCTTTGCAGCTGCCCGGATTCTTCACGCCATCGCAACCTGTCCGCCCCGACGGCTCCAGCGAAGTGGCAAGCGCGCTCCATATCCGAAGCTTGTGTTTGTTCAGCTCTATTCGATGTTCATAAAATACGAACGAGAAAAAGAAAACGATTGAACATCGGCTGTGGGGCCATTTCGATTAAAGTTCGGCCATTTCAACCCGATATACATAGGACAAGTAGATAGAGACCACATCTGCCGGGGGACAAAAAGCATGTTGAAAAACCTGTCGATTCGCGCCAGCCTTAACCTGATGATCGCGTTGTTCGGGATCCTGCTGGCGGTAGGGGCTGCGGTCGGGCTTTTATCAATGCGTGATGGCAATGAATCCTTGCGCCAGATGTACACGGTCGATACGCCTGCCGTGGCTGACCTCGAGGGCGATTCCGTCAAGTTGCTGAACGCACGGCTCGCGCTTGCGACCTACGCGTCGCTTGCCGAACTGAAGGATCAGGCGGGCCAGGACGCCGTGCTCGGCCGCTTGGGCACCTACCTGCAGGCCTCCAACGATTACCTGTCGCACTATTTGAGCCACGCAGGCCATGGCGATGAGGAGCAGGCCCTCGTCAAGGACATGCAGGACAAGCGTGCCGCGTTCCTGCATCAGGGCCTAGAGCCAGCTCTCGCTGCGATCAAATCCGGCGACACGCAAGCCTTCGTGCAACTTCAGGCGCACGTCATGCCAAAACTGTTCAACGTGTATTCGACGGCGATGGCGGCGCTCATCAATGCGCAACTCGATCGCGGTGCGCGTCGCTACCAGGATGCGGAAAACCGCTTCCACATGGTCAGCGTGGCGGTCGCCGCCGGTCTCGTAGCCGCACTGCTGCTCGCCTTGGGCGGCCGCATGATGCTGATGCGTGCGATCGTCGATCCGGTCAACGCGGCGATCGGGTATTTCAACCGTATCGCCGAGGGCGACCTGACGGGCCGGATCGTCGCCACGGGCGCCAACGAGATGAGCAAGCTCACGGCCGCGTTGCAGAAGATGCAGGATTCGCTGCGTGCAGCGATCACCTCCGTGCGGGGTGGCACCGAATCGATCAATGTTGAGGTGAACGAAATTGCCGCGGGCAACGCCGACCTGTCGCAACGCACGGAAGAGCAGGCGGCATCGCTCGAGCAAACGGCGGCGAGCATCGAAGAACTGACCTCGACGGTCAAGCAGACCGCAGAGAACGCCAGGCAGGCGAGCCAGCTCGCGCAGAGCGCATCCGGGCTGGCCGTAAAAGGCGGTGAGCTGACGCAGCAGGTGGTGGGCACGATGCAGAACATCGTCGGTGATTCGCACAAGATCGCCGACATCGTCGGGGTGATCGAAGGCATCGCCTTTCAGACCAATATTCTGGCGTTGAACGCAGCGGTGGAGGCCGCCCGCGCGGGCGAGCAGGGACGTGGCTTCGCGGTGGTCGCGAGCGAGGTGCGTGCGCTCGCGCAGCGCAGCGCCGGCGCCGCCAAGGAGATCAAAGGATTGATCGCCGAGTCGACCTCCCGGGTGCAGTCGGGCTCCGAGCTGGTCGACCAGTCAGGCACGACGATTACCGAGATCGTCCAGTCGATCGCACGCGTGAGTTCGATCATGAACGAGATCGCGGCGGCTTCGGCCGAGCAGAGCGTGGGCATCGATCAGGTCAACCTCGCCGTCGCGCAGATGGACGAGGTGACCCAGCAGAACGCGGCATTGGTCGAAGAAGCGTCGGCCGCTGCGCAATCGATGGCTGGACAGGCTCGCACACTCAGCGACGCAGTAGCGGTGTTCAGGGTCGCCGAGACGGGCACTTCGACGGTGTCGCGAGCCGTGGCTCCGCAAATTGCCTCGCAAAGCGCATCACGCCGGCCTGCGTTGGCAGTTCGCACGCCGCCAGCCCGTACAACGAAGGCAAAGCCGTCACCCGCCGCCGCTGCAGACAGGCCGACGGCCATCGTGGCGGATACCAGTGCTGCGGACTGGGAGAAATTCTGAGTCCGGATTTCGCGGGACTTTGAAATTCCCGTGCGTAAGTCACCGCCACCGCCTGCTTCATGGAGCCGCCCGATCCTCATCGCGGCGGCATTCCCCTTTGCGAATCATGGCGACCGCCAATAGTACGGTGCGCGCTCATCGCTTTGCTCTGATTTTCACGGGTACGCGCAGGGTTTACGTGATACCGCAGCGCCAGTTTATTCACCTAATATATTCAAAATATTGAATTCAAAATGCCACGGATAACGATCATGTAGTCAGGGACAACGCGGTGTACCCAGGAGACGGTAAGCATGCGTATTTACCAGTTCATCAACAAGGTGCCGGGCGGGCTAATGGTGGTTCCGCTGTTTATCGGCATGCTGATCAATACATTCTGTCCGAACGCTTTAAAAATCGGCGGCTTTACTCAGGCGCTGACTAATCAGGGATATCCAACTGTCCTTGCGATGTATCTGTTCACGGTCGGCACCAAGATGACCTTGCGAGCGGCCCCCGGCATGCTCAAACGCGGTTTCGGCATTCTGCTTTCGAAGGTGGGTATCGCGGTTCTGATTGCACTCGCCATTTCGCATTTCTTTCACGGTAATTTTCTGGGACTCAGCACGCTCGCGGTGCTGGCCGCCATGAACGACACCAATGGCGGTATGTTCCTCGCGCTGACAAGCACCTTTGGCAGCAAGGAAGATTCCGGCACGTATGTCGCGCAAAGCATCGAGACGGGTCCGTTCGTGACGATGATCGTCCTTGTCGGCGCCGGCCTCGCCAATATCCCGTGGCTGACCATGCTATCGGTTATCGCGCCGATTTTCGCCGGCGCGATTCTTGGTAATCTCGACAGCGAACTGCGTGATTTCTTTGGCAGGCATGAACCGCTGATCGTGCCGTTCATGGCCTTCACGCTGGGACAGGGGATCAATCTCAAAGCGGTATTTACGGCAGGTGTGCCAGGCATCCTGCTGGGCGTGGCCGTATTTGTCGTCACGGGCATCGTCTGCATCTTCGCGGACCGGTTGCTGGGCGGCTCCGGCGTGGCGGGCGCCGCCGCGTCGAGCACGGCAGGCAATGCAACCGGCACGCCGCAGGCGATCGCGCTGGCGGACCACTCCTATGCGGCGATCGCGCCGGCTGCAACCATCCAGGTGGCGGCATCGGTGATCGTGACGGCCGTGCTTACGCCGATTCTGACTGCCTGGGTATTCCGGAAACAACAAAAGAAACAGCTGCAGCCGGACGCACAGATCGATCGCGAGAACCGCGAATCGCAAGCCGACGAAGATCACTATCCGCCGCCAATCGGTGCAAATGAGTGAGCAGGCGATGCGCCGTGTCTTACCCCGGCGCTTTGAGCTTTGAGTCCATGACATCCGCTCATGGACGCCATGACAAACTTTCGATTGGCCGCTGATATCGGCTCGGGCTAAATTCCTCCGCACACCCCGGATGCACGGAAGCGTTCATCCGGACCCGATCCCCGAGGAGGACCCATGCGAAGCGCCAGCGCGCCCCGTTCGAAGCTGCCCGACGTCGGCACCACGATCTTTACCGTGATCGGTCAGCTCGCGTCCGAGCACGACGCGCTCAACCTGTCACAGGGCGCGCCGAACTTCGCGCCGGATCCGGCGCTTGTCGAAGGCGTGGCGCGTGCGATGCGCAACGGACACAACCAGTACGCGCCGATGGCCGGCATCGGGGCGCTGCGCGAAACGCTCGCCGACAAGACCGAGCGCCTGTACGGCGCGCGCTACGATCCGCAGACTGAAGTCACCGTGATCGCGAGTGCGAGTGAGGGGCTGTATGCCGCGATCAGCGCGCTCGTGCATCCTGGCGACGAGGTGATCTATTTCGAGCCGTCGTTCGACAGCTACGCGCCGATCGTGCGGATGCAGGGCGCGACGCCGGTCGCCATCAAGCTCGCGGCGCCGGACTTCCGCGTCGACTGGGACGCGGTCGCCGCCGCGATCACCCCGCGCACGCGGATGATCATCGTCAACACGCCGCACAACCCGACCGCGACCGTGTTCTCGGCTCATGACATCGAGCAGCTCGCCAGGCTCACGCGGCAGACCGACATTGTGATCCTGTCCGACGAGGTCTACGAGCACATCGTGTTCGACGGTGTGCGCCACGAGAGCATGGCGCGGCATCGCGAGCTCGCGGAGCGCAGCGTTATCGTGTCGTCGTTCGGCAAGTCGTTTCACGTGACCGGCTGGCGCGTCGGCTACTGCTTCGCACCTGCCGCATTGATGGACGAGATCCGCAAGATCCATCAGTTCATGGTGTTCTCGGCCGACACGCCGATGCAGTTCGCGTTCGTCGAGCACCTCGCACAGGCCGACAGCTATCTGGGGCTGTCCGCGTTCTATCAAGCAAAGCGCGACCTGCTTGCGCGCGAGCTCGCGGGTTCGCGCTTTGAGCTGTTACCGAGCGAAGGCTCGTTCTTCATGCTCGCGCGCTTCCGGCATTTCTCCGACGAGCGCGATAGCGATTTCGTGTTGCGCCTGATCCGCGACGCGCGCGTTGCGACGATTCCGCTGTCCGCGTTCTACACGGATGGCACCGACCCCGGCGTGATCCGGCTCAGCTTTTCGAAGGACGACGCGACGCTGGTTGAAGGCGCGCGCCGTCTGAGCAATATCTGAGGCCGTCGACGTACGGCAGCCACCCGCCCGACTATTCACGATTCCAATAGAAGGACATCACGATGAAGCACCTGAAAATCTGGCTTGCGCTCGCCTGCGCGTTCGGTTCCTGTGCGGCGCTCGCCGATGCGCAGACGCTGCGCTTCGGCCTCGAGGCGCAATATCCGCCGTTCGAATCGAAGGCGCCGAACGGTGAGTTGCAAGGGATGGACATCGATGTCGGCAATGCGGTGTGCAAGGCCACGAAAATGACGTGCGCGTGGTCCGAGACGTCGTTCGACGGCCTGATTCCGGCGCTGAACGGCCGCAAGTTCGACGCGATCAATTCGGCGATGAATGCGACCGACAAGCGGCGCGAGGCGATTGACTTCACGACCCCGATCTACCGCGTGCCCACCGAACTGATCGCGCGCACCGGCAGCGGTTTGGTGACGACGACGGAATCGCTGAAAGGCAAGCGCATCGGCGTGCTGCAGGGTTCGATCCAGGAGACGTTCATGAAGGTGCACTGGGAACCGGCCGGCGTCATCGTGGTGCCGTACCAGGATCAGAACCAGGTGTTCGCGGATCTGACGTCGGGCCGCCTCGACGGCACGCTGCTGCTCGCGCCGGCGGGCCAGCCGTTCCTGCAGCGTCCGGACGGCAAGGACTTCTCGTTCGTCGGGCAACCGGTGCACGACGACAAGATCCTCGGCAGCGGGATCGCGTTCGGCGTGCGCAAGGGCGACGACGCGCTGAAGGCGAAGCTGAACGAGGCGATCGCGAAACTCAAGGCGGACGGCAGCGTGAAGTCGCTCGGCGCGAAATACTTCGGCGATATCGACATCTCGACAAAGTAACGCCGGACGACGATGCGATGCCAGACAATCAGATCGACGCCGCGCTCGATCCGCTCGGCATTCTGAATCCCGGCAAGGTGCTGTGACGGGAGAGCGGGGCAGAATCCCCGCTCAGTGGCTGTGCCGTTCGGCAACAGGCGAGGGTGGCTGCTTCGACTGCCGGCTCAGCATCACGGTAACGACAGCCGACACAGCCAACGTCGCGCCAACTGCGTACAAGCCTGCTGCATAGCCGCCCGTTACGTTCTTGAGCCATCCGATCGCGAACGGGCCGACGAAGCCGCCCAGGTTGCCCACTGAATTGATCATCGCGATCCCCGCAGCCGCGCCGGCGCCTGACAGGAACATGCTGGGCATCGCCCACAACGGCGCCTTGGCTGCACTGATGCCGATGTTCACGATTACGAGCGCCAGGATGATCATTAGCGCTGTAGTCGCGCTACCGGCAAAGATGAATCCGAGGCATGCCAGGATACACGGGATGACAACGTGCCACGTGCGCTCTTCCGTGCGGTCCGAATGCTTCGCCCACCAGATCATCGCAATGACCGCGAGAATGCTCGGCAGGCCTGCCAGCAGGCCCGTTTCGAACGATCCGAAGCCATACTGGCGAATAATCAGCGGTGCCCACAGTCCAAGCGTATAAAGCCCTGCCGACGTGCCGAAGTAGATCAGCGCCAGCGCCAGAACCCGTGGATCGCGCAAGGCGGTGAGTGCACCGGCGGTGTGGCCGGCATGTGACTGCTTCGCTGCTGCTTCCGTGTTCAGTTTTGCGATCAGCCATTCGCGCTCTTCCGGCTGCAGCCACTCCGCTTTCGCCGGTGTATCCGTGAGGTACTTCAGCACGCCGAAGCCGAGGATGATCGCCGGCACCGCTTCGAGAATGTAGAGCATCTGCCAGTCGGCAAGTCCGGCGAGCGGAGGCAGTTTCATGATCGCGCCGGAAATCGGCGAGCCGATCGCGGTGGAGATCGGCGCGGCGGCCATGAACCATGCTGCAGCGACTGCGCGTTGACGCAATGGGAACCACAGACTGAGATACAGAATGATGCCGGGAAAGAAGCCCGCTTCGGCGACGCCCAGCAGGAAGCGCAGCGCGTAGAAGCTGTTCGGGCCGATCACGAACGCGGAGGCCGCCGACACGATCCCCCATGACACCATCACGCGGGCAATCCAGCGGCGCGCGCCGACCTTGTGAAGAATCAGGTTCGACGGCACTTCGCACAGAAAATAGCCGATGAAAAACAGTCCACCGCCGAGACCGAACGCCGTCGGCGACAGACCGATAGCCTTGTTCATCGACAGCGCCGCAAACCCCACGTTGACGCGATCCAGAAAACTCACGAAATACAGCAGCATCACGAACGGGATAATGCGCAGCATGAGCTTGCGCGAAACCCGGCTTTCGAGTTCGGAAATCATTGTCTCCTCCGTGGAGGCTTGAGCAGTGCTCTATTCAGAAACGGAGTTGAGTTACAAAGCGCGTCGTGGCCGTCCGGTGCGGCTCTCCTGTTTTTTTCGGCGCGCTTGCCGGTCAAACCCTCGTATCGCCACGCTCGGGGCGAGCGGGGCCACGGCCGCCGGATGACGGCCGTGCGTTCCAGGCCCCTGGGGAGCCGCTGATGGAGAGTTAAGCTGCGTTGGCCGAGGGCACTGCGGCTGTTTCAATGAAAGAGCAGACGGCCGCGGTCACCTGCGCGGTCGTTGCCGTGCCGCCAAGGTCGCGGGTGTGCAGCGATGTATCGGCAGTCACCGCTTCGACGGCTTGCATCACGCGTTTTGCCGCGTCGAATTCGCCCAGATGTTCGAGCAGCATCACAACCGACCAGAAGGTGCCCACCGGGTTGGCGAGACCTTTGCCCATGATGTCGAACGCCGAGCCGTGGATGGGTTCGAACATCGACGGATAGCGGCGCTCCGGATCGATGTTGCCTGTCGGTGCAATGCCGAGGCTGCCGGCGAGTGCCGCGGCGAGGTCGCTGAGGATGTCGGCGTGCAGATTGGTGGCGACGATCGTATCGAGCGAGGCGGGGCGGTTGATCATGCGGGCGGTCGACGCGTCCACCAGTTCCTTGTCCCATTTGACGTCCGGGAATTCCTTCGAAATCTGCAGCGCAATCTCGTCCCACATCACCATGGCGTGACGTTGCGCGTTGCTCTTCGTAATGACGGTCAGCAGTTTGCGCGGACGGGATTGCGCGAGACGGAACGCAAAACGCATGATCCGCTCGACACCGGCGCGCGTCATCATCGACACATCCGTCGCGGCTTCGATCGGGTGTCCCTGGTGGACGCGTCCGCCTACGCCGGCATATTCGCCTTCCGAGTTTTCACGGACGATGACCCAGTTCAGGTCCTCCGGCCCGCAGCGCTTGAGCGGTCCGTCGATACCCGGCAGGATGCGGGTCGGACGCACGTTGGCGTACTGGTCGAAGCCCTGGCAGATCTTGAGGCGAAGGCCCCACAACGTGATGTGATCGGGAATGTCCGGGTCGCCCGCCGAGCCGAACAGGATCGCGTCCTTGTTGCGGATCGCGTCGAGCCCGTCGGCGGGCATCATGACGCCGTGCTCGCGGTAGTAGTCTGCGCCCCAGTCGAAGTTCTCGAATTCGAATGCGAACGACTTCGTCGTCTTTGCCAGGGCTTCGAGCACCTGCGCGCCGGCCGGTACGACCTCCTTGCCGATGCCGTCGCCGGGGATGGTCGCGATGCGATAGGTTTTCATGTCTCCGTCCTTCAGGTGTTGTACGAATGAATGAACTCTACCTATCTCCGGGCGCAAAAACCGGTGCTAGACTCAAAGCATCTTTAACTTTAATTCACAAGTGAAAGCCATGCGAGATACGGTCGATCCGTCGGATTTGAGCTTTTTCTCGACGCTTGCGGCGTCCGGCAGCCTGAGCGCCGCCGCGCGGGAACTGGGACTGACGGCAGCGGCGGTCAGCAAGCATTTGACGCAGATGGAAAGCCGCGCGGGCGTGGGACTGATCAACCGGACGACGCGGCGGATGATGCTGACGCCGGAGGGCGAGTTGTACCTCGAGCACGCGCGCCGGATTCTCGACGAGATCGACGAACTGGCCGAATTGCTGGGTACCGCGAAGAAAAGTCCGAAGGGATTGCTGCGCGTGAACGCGACGCTTGGCTTTGGACGCAGCCATGTCGCCCCTGCGATTTCGCGCTTTGTCGCGAAGCACCCGCAAGTATCGGTTCAGCTTCAGCTATCGGTCACGCCGCCTCCGCTGACGGACGATACGTTCGATGTCTGCATCCGCTTCGGCGAGCCACCCGATACGCGGGTGGTCGCGCGTCGCCTGGCGACGAACCGGCGCTTGCTGTGTGCGGCGCCTTCGTACATCGCCGCACGCGGGATGCCGGTGACCGCGCATGACCTGACGCGGCACAACTGCATCGGCATCCGCCAGGGTGACGAGGCTTACGGCGTGTGGCGTCTGACTTCGGGCAGGGGTGCGTCACGCAAAACGGAGGCCGTGCGCATTAACGGGACGCTGACGACGAACGATGGCGAAATCGCGGTGAAGTGGGCGCTGGAAGGACACGGCATCCTGATGCGGGCCGAGTGGGACATCAAGCAATATCTGGCCGATGGTTCGCTGGTCCTCGTATTGCCCGATCACGACACGCCGAACGCGGATATCTTCGCCGTTTATTCGCAACGGCACCAGATGTCCACGCGGATTCGCGCGTTTGTCGATTTCATCGCCGGGGATCTTCGAAGCGAAGCGGGCGAACTGGGGTGAGACGCAGCGACGCTCATTCGGAGCCCAACTGCATTTGTCGACATACGATGGCGTTGCTGGCTTGCGCAGACAAGAACGCAGGCAACAAAAAACCCCGTAAGACGTTGATCTTACGGGGTTTCTCGAACTTCGCCGGCTTATGCCGGAACAACCGATGGTGCCCAGGAGAGGACTCGAACCTCCACGGTGTTGCCACCGCTAGGACCTGAACCTAGTGCGTCTACCAATTCCGCCACCTGGGCACATTTTCAAGCTAAACCGTTATTTTAACGGGACGACTCAGCGTGTCAATGGGGACTTCAACAACCGCTTCATTGCACCGTCCGGACTTTCAGGTATTGAATCACGTTCGATACTGATTTCCGCACTGCCGATACGCTGTTGTTCATTCGAACAAGTTCAAACGAACCGCAGAGCCTCACACAAAAAGCAAAGCCGCTCGGAAGCGGCTTTGCTTTTGAATCTGGTGCCCAAGAGAGGACTCGAACCTCCACAGTGTTGCCACCGCTAGGACCTGAACCTAGTGCGTCTACCAATTTCGCCACCTGGGCAGGTGTCTGTACAGCAGAGACCGCTATTATAGCGACAGCTTCAAAGCTGTCAAGCATTTCGAGAAAGCCTCCGCATGGCGCCGGATTGCGGTTCACGGCAAGTACTGCAGCAAGTATTGACGCGCCGCTTGGCGCGCAATACGGGTGTTAGAATGCCTCGCAGTAGTTCGTTGGCACGGTGCCCAGGCCCGTCGGACTCAGCTTTGAATGAGCCAGACCCGAGCAGTCAATCGCAGGTGCAACAGAGCCGCGTCATAACGCCGACCGACGTCCATGCAACGAGAAAAAATCATCGACAAGCCCTTGAGCAAATATCCGTACCCGATTCCGAGCCGCGAGGAAATCCTCGGCGTGCTCCGCACGAGTGAAGCGCCGCTTGCAGCGAATGACATTGCCGAAGCGTTGTCGATCAAGCGCCAGGAGCGCGAAGGATTTTTCAAGCGTCTCGCGGCCATGGAGCGCGACGGCCAGATCCGGCTCGATCAGCGCAACCATTACCAGCTTACGCATCCGTCCAATTTTGTCGGCGGCCGAGTGCAGGGCCATCGCGACGGCTACGGTTTCCTCGTGCGCGACGACGGTCAGGACGATCTGTTCCTGCCCACTGGCGAGATGCAGAAGGTCATGCACAACGACCGCGTGCTGGCGCGGATCGTCGGTTATGACCGGCGCGGACGGCCCGAAGGCCACATCGTCGAAGTCACGGACCGCGCCAACAAGCGCGTGATCGGGCGCCTGCTGAACGAGAACGGTGCGCTGATCGTCGCACCTGAAGACAAGCGCATCGGCCACGACATCCTGATCACGCAGAACACCAAGAAGGCCAAGGTCGGCCAGGTGGTGGTGGTCGAGCTGACGGATTTCCCGAGTCGCCATTCGCAGCCGCTCGGCCGCGTGGTGGAAGTGCTGGGGGATATCGACGATCCCGGCATGGAAATCGAAATCGCCGTGCGCAAGTACGGCGTGCCACACGAGTTCAGTCAGGCCGCGCTCGACGACGCCGCAAGGCTGCCGGACGAAGTCCGTCCCGTGGATATTCGCCATCGCGTCGATCTGCGCGATGTGCCGCTCGTTACGATCGACGGTGAAGACGCCCGCGACTTCGACGATGCGGTGTACTGCGAGCCAATCGCGGTCGGCAAGGGCGAGGGCTTTCGCCTGATCGTGGCGATCGCCGATGTCTCGCACTATGTGCATCCGAAGAGCGGTCTCGATGTGGACGCGATCGAACGCAGCACCTCGGTCTACTTCCCGCGCCGCGTCATTCCCATGCTGCCGGAGAAGTTGTCGAACGGCCTGTGTTCGTTAAACCCGCACGTCGACCGTTGCGTGCTGGTGTGCGACATGGTGATCACCGCGCGTGGCGAGATCAAGGCTTACCAGTTCTATCCGGGTGTGATGCACTCGTCGGCGCGCCTGACCTATACCGAAGTCGCCGCGGTGCTGAAGAACACCAAGGGCCCGGAAGCAACGCGCCGCGCGGCGCTATTGCCGCAACTGCAGAATCTGTATGGCGTGTACAAGTCGCTGTTCGCCGCCCGGCAAAAACGTGGCGCGATCGACTTCGACACCACCGAGACCTACATCGTCTGCAATGCGCAGGGCAAGATCGAACAGATCATCCCGCGCACGCGCAACGACGCGCACAAGCTGATCGAAGAATGCATGCTGGCCGCGAACGTCTGCGCGGCCGACTTCATGAAACGCAACAAGCACCCGGGCCTGTACCGCGTGCACGCCGGACCGACCGCCGAAAAGCTCGAGAACCTGCGCACTTTCCTGCGTGGCATGGGCCTGACGCTGGGCGGCGGCGACTCGCCGCACGCGAGCGACTACGCCGCGTTGATGGCGCACATCCGCGACCGGCCCGACGCGCAGATGTTGCAGACCATGTTGCTGCGCTCGATGCAACAGGCTGTCTACAGTCCGGACAATATCGGCCACTTCGGTCTCGCGTATGAGGCGTACGCGCACTTCACGAGTCCGATCCGGCGCTACCCCGATCTGCTGACGCACCGTGCGATCTACGCGGTCCTGCAGGGGCGCAAGTACACGCCGGAAGCGCCGCATGGCGTCGATCTGAATACGGCGCTGTCGCCGCGCGCCCGCGCGATGCAGCAGGCCGACGACGAAAAGCGCGGCCGTACGCGTTCGAACAACGTGGCGATCTGGGAAGAGCTCGGCTTGCACTGCTCGGCCAACGAGCGTCGGGCGGACGAAGCCTCGCGCGACGTCGAAGCCTGGCTCAAGTGCTACTTCATGCGCGACAAGCTCGGTGAAGAGTACGGCGGCATGGTGAGCGGCGTGACTTCATTCGGCATTTTCGTGCAGCTCGATGCGCTGTTTATCGAAGGCCTCGTGCATGTCACCGAACTGGGCTCCGATTACTTCCAGTACGACGAGATCAAGAACGAGCTACGCGGCGAACGCACGGGCATCCGCTACCGCCTGTCGGACCGGGTGCGCGTGCAGGTGAGCCGCGTCGATCTCGACGCACGCAAGATCGACTTCCGGCTGGTGCGCGATACGCCGATCAAGTCGCCGGGTGCGCGTCCCGCGCTCGCCGACAAGGCTGCCGTTGAAAGCGGCGGTGCGCGTGTACGCTCTCTGGCGCCGGCCGAAGCCGGCGCAGGGGCACGCCGCAAGAAGGCCGCACCGGCGCCGACGCTCGCGGTCAAGGAGGCGCGCGCGGCACGCAGCGCCGCCAGGAAACACGGCGCCTCGGCCAAGTCTGCTTCTTCTTCGAAGGCACAGACACGCAAGAAGCGCTGAGCTCACACGCAAATCGCGAGGCGAGTCGGCACCAGCAGGCTCGCTGCAGCGGGTTCGCCGCGCGCAACCGGTACAGGTTCATGTGCCGGTTGCGCGCGGTCTGCATTTCGGTTTGTCTTTATCCCAGTAGCGCAGCCGCGTCGCGGCGCGCTCAATCAAAGGTTGTTCAGTCATGTCACGTCTCAAGGTTCTATACGGTTTCCACGCGGTGACCGCCCGTCTGCGTCACGATGCGTCCACGGTCGAAGAGGTCTATTACGACGCGACGCGCAAAGACCGCCGCATGACGGAGTTCCTGCACACGGCTAAGGAAGCGGGCGTGCGTCTGATTGCTGCCGACGAAACGCGCCTGTGGGGCCTCGCGCACACGGAGCGTCACCAGGGCGTGGTGGCGCGGGCAGGGGACATGCCGCTGGCGCAGAATCTCGCGGAGCTGCTGGATGGCATCAACGGTTCGCCGCTGATTCTGGTGCTCGATGGCGTGACCGATCCGCACAACCTCGGCGCGTGTCTGCGGGTCGCCGATGCGGCTGGCGCGCATGCGGTGATCGTGCCACGCGATCGTGCCGTCGGCCTGAACGCGACGGCCGCGAAAGTGGCGAGCGGCGCAGCCGATACGGTGCCTTACATCACGGTGACGAATCTGGCGCGCGCTCTGCGCGAACTGAAGGACGCCGGCGTATGGGTGGTGGGCACGGCGGGCGAGGCGAGCAAAAGCCTGTATGAGACCAGGCTCGACGGTCCGGTCGCGCTCGTGATGGGTGCGGAAGGCGAGGGCATGCGCCGCCTGACGCGCGATACTTGCGACGAAGTCATGCAGATTCCCATGGCCGGCAGTGTGGAAAGCCTGAACGTGTCGGTCGCGAGCGGCGTGTGCCTGTTCGAAGCCGTGCGCCAACGCTCGGTGAAGGTCAAGACCTGATTCAGGACGCGGCATGCACGATGACCGTCGTGCCGCGCCGGGTCTTCCGGTCCCGATTGTGCCCACTTGCCGGATAAGTTCGAGCGGCGCATGCTAGTCCGGTAAACTTGCGGTTTTCCGCCTCTAGCCAGCAACTCCCATGACTCAAGACGAACTCAAGCAACTGGTCGGTCAGGCCGCCGCCGACTACGTGAACGCCAACGTACCCGAAGGCGTCGTGATCGGCGTCGGCACCGGCTCGACCGCCAACTGCTTTATCGATGCGCTGGCCGCCACGAAGCACCGTTATCGCGGCGCCGTGTCCAGCTCGCTGGCGAGCACCGCGCGCCTGCAGTCGCACGGCTTCAAGGTGCTCGATCTGAATGAAATCGAATCGCTGCCGGTCTATGTCGACGGCGCGGACGAGATCGACGCCAGCGGTGCGATGATCAAAGGCGGCGGCGGTGCGCTGACGCGCGAGAAGATCGTGGCGTCGGTGTCGGAAGTGTTCGTCTGCATCGTGGACTCATCGAAACGCGTCGATGTGCTCGGCCAGTTTCCGTTGCCGGTCGAAGTGGTGCCGATGGCACGCACCGCAATCGGCCGCCGCGTGATCGCGTTGGGCGGCGTGCCGGTGGTGCGCGTGACGAAGGAAGGCACGCCGTTTATTACCGACAACGGCAATGAGATCATCGACATCAAAGGGCTGAAGATTGCCGATCCTCGCGCGCTCGAAGCACAGATCAATGCGTGGCCAGGCGTCGTCACTGTAGGTCTCTTCGCAGAACGCGGAGCGACCCTGTCGCTGCTTGGCACCGACACCGGCGTAGAAACCATCCGCTACACGCGCTAAATAAAGCTGCGCGTTCAAGGCACCGCACCGCGTCAGGCGCGACGCGGTGACGGTGGCGCGAATGCGCATCTCCCAGGCGACCCGCCTCGCCGTCATCCTCTCCCGGTTGACGGCTCACGTCCTCTCTCCTCTGCGCCAGCCTGCTCCGATCGCGTTTGCCGTTGCCCCACAGTCGGCGTTCTGCTTTCGGCTAGTCGACAAACCCTCACATTTTACTGTCTCTCGATTGCGGAGTGTGGTCGGGCGCACGCTCTGCGGACGGCGCTCCTTTTAAACTCGGTCTCGTGGCGTTGGACAGTTACGCCCAGGTGAAGTCGCGAAAGCGATGAGCGGCACTGCTCGCCTCATCGTCCCGCGACCACGCCGGCGGTACGGATCGATTAAATGCTTTCGAACTGTTAGCAATTCGTCATCCTTAATAAAATGAAAAGATTGATATGGGTAATTGCCGTCATTCAGGGAGAGGGAGTCGTGAGAGAACAGCGCTCGCTGTCAGCCCGCATTGACCAACGCCTAAAGAATACGATCTTCTGACAAGGAAAATTCAAACAACATGAATGCCGATCGCCTTTCGGGCCAGGTCCCCGATATCGTTGAAGCTTGGGCTGCGTTGCAGAGCAAGGTGCCTCTCAAGCCTATTCGCAATGAGCAGGAATACGAGCAGCTGACGCAGCTCGCGAATGCGCTGACGAACCACCTTCACGGCGACGCGGACAATCCGCTAACGGATCTGCTCGGCGTTCTGTCCGCTCTGATCGGCGGCTGGGAGTCTCGCCAGGTGGTGGTACCCAGCGCGGAGCCGCGTGAGGTGCTGCGCCATCTGCTGGAAACCCACGGTCTCAAGCAAAAGGACCTGGCCGATATTGCCTCGCCCACTGTGGTCAGCGACATCCTCGCAGGACGCCGGGCAATCAGCAAGAACGTGGCAAAGGCGCTGGCCGTGCGCTTTCGAACAGACGTCAGCGTTTTTATCTGACGCCGCCTCAAAGACGTTGAATCGCCCGCACGAAAGTACCGGGCGTGTTTCAGCAATGCATGACTAATTGAAAATTCGTTTTCCTAATTAATCAGCATTGTGCGAATTAATTCGCCGGGTCTGATTATTAAACGGGCGCGAGGCCTCTGTCCTGGCGTTTCGCATTTCAATCGCACGCTGCTTTTCACGCTGCCGCACATCCAAAACGCGAACTTCTTCGGCCTCTAGACGAAGAAGTCGGCCACACGTTTTCTTGACAATCTTTTGAAAATTCATCGCTGCTTCTTTGGACGATTTTCCGTCGTCGTCGATGAAACCGTGCGGTTGGTGTGATGCCGCACGGAATGTATCCGGTCGAGGACGTAGCTTATTACTGTGGACTGAAAGAGTGCTTAACCGGTGGATAAAACGGTGACGCGCACCGGCACGGAGTACCTGTGAACGAGTGTGCATGCTCCGCGCTGAACGGCGTGGAAGAGCCGAACCCCGGGGCAAGCTGCCGTTCGGGATCAACAAGGTGCGGTCGATGGGATACGTCGGCGTGGACGATAGGGCGCGTCTCGCCGCTAGCGATACAGGAAGCGAGCTTTCCGTCGCTGGTCTATGGCCATCCGGATGGCAAGCGCATTAACCATGTGTCGCGACGAGGCCGAAACGCTCGGTGCGGAGAACGTTAAGGTTTGGGGTAACCGAAATGTCAGAACTAGTCCATCGAGTGATCGACATCGCACTTATCGTACTGGGTGCGGTCGGCGCGTTGCATCTGAATCTGCCGCAGGCAGGTCATCCGCATCAGCTTGATCCTTCACTGGTCGCGTTCGTGGCCGCGCTTGCGTTGTCCGTGTTTCCTGCGTGTGGAACCTACCCATCGCGACGCACCCGCTCGGTGGTGAGTCTGGCGAGCCGTACAGCGTTCGCGTGGCTGGCAGTGCAGCTCTGCGGTCTCGCCCTGCTGTACGCCATTCATCGCGAGAATCAGGTGTCCATGCCGTGGTTTCTGTACTGGACGCTGACGACCGGCATCTCGCTGCTTGGCTCGCATACGTTGATCTTTGCTGAATTCAACCTTGCCCGGAATGCAGGACTGCGCCTGTTCCGCACCGCGACGGTCGACGCACCGCAGTTCGATACGAGTTCCGCGACATCCACGGCACCCGCTAGCGCGGCGAGCTCCGGCAAGACAGGTCTGGACTGCGCAGGAGCAGCGCGACAAGTGGTCAAGCGAGGCTTTGACGTCGTGTTCGGCACCTTGCTGATTGTCTCGCTGCTGCCAGTGTTCGCGCTGCTTGCGGTTCTGGTGATGAGCGACGGTGGTCCCGCGACGTTCGGACACGTTCGCGTAGGACGTAACGGCAAGAACTTTCGTTGCCTGAAATTCCGTTCGATGGTTCTGAACGCCGATCAGGTGCTCAAGGCCTTGATCGAAAGCGACCCACAGGTGCGTGCAGAGTGGGAACGCGATTTCAAACTGAAGAACGATGTGCGCATCACGCGGATTGGGCGGTTTCTGCGCCGCACGAGTCTCGACGAATTGCCACAGCTGTGGAACGTGGTTCGCGGCGACATGAGTCTCGTCGGACCACGGCCCGTCATCGATCAGGAGCTGGAGCGCTATGGCGCAAACGTCAGGTACTACCTGATGGCCAAGCCTGGCATGACCGGCTTGTGGCAGGTGAGCGGGCGCAGCACCACGGACTACGCGACGCGGGTGTCACTAGACGTCGCGTACGTAAAGAACTGGTCGTTGCTGCGCGATGTCTCGATTCTGTTCAAGACTTTCAAGGTTGTCTTCAAAGGTAGTGGGGCGTACTGAAACAGCGGGCCGGGTTGGTTGAAGGTGATATGGCGGGTTGATTTTGGGGGGCCGGGTATCGTCGGCGATGAAGGCGGTAGCCGTCCCGGACTAGAGCATAAAAAAATCTACATAGCGGTGTGTGCGTCTCAGCGGGGGCAGTGGCTTGGGCGCGCGACGGAAGGGAGTAGCGATGATGTCATGCAACAAGTTGGGTTCGGAAAGGACCACGAACGCATCAAAGTCAAACGTGCTGGTTCAAGCGCAAACGGCCGAAGTGCCCGATCCATTGACTCGATCTGATGCCGGATGCCATCCGCGACGGGTTGGGCTCGCAATCGCCGGCGTAGTGCTGGCGGCATGCCTCGCCGGCTGTGCGTGGTCGCCGGGGATGTCATACAGCGCCCCATCGGGCATGTCTAATCAGACCCCTGCGGATACCAGCAACCTCGCGGCGTCCAACGCTCACCCCGGTAAGGGGGCGGACGCGCCGCCGGCAGGCCAGCTGATCGAAATTACCGACGATCTGGTAGAGAAGGATCGCGCTGCACGCTCGAATACGGTGCCCGACGACGTCACGCAACTGTTCGCGAAGCCCGAGCCGTACACCTTGGGGCCGGGCGACATCCTGAGTATCGTCGTCTGGGATCACCCCGAGCTGAATATGCCCGGCGCCTCCGCGACCAATGGACCGGAGGCGACCGGCACCGATTCGATGACCTCCGGCTATACGGTGGACTCGGGCGGCATGATCCAGTATGCCTATATCGGTCCCTTCAAGGTTGCAGGGCTCACCGAAATGGAAGCGCGCGACGCACTAGCCCAAAAGCTCAGCCGTTATGTGCGGCAGCCTCAGCTCACGTTGCGGATCGAAGCCTATCGCAGCAAGCGCGTCTACATGGATGGTGCAGTCAAGACCCCCGGTGTGCTGGCGCTTAACGACATGCCGATGACCTTGCCCGAAGCCATCAATCGTGCCGGCGGATTTACGCCGGTCGCGGACCGCTCGAAGGTCGCGATTACGCGAGGCAACAAGACCGTGGTTGTCAACATTCCCGACATGATCGCCAAGGGTGTGAATCCGGACAACATCGAATTGCGCAGGGGCGATCTGGTGCGCGTCTTCGCGCAGACCGACACGAAAGTGTACGTGTTCGGCGAAGTGAACCGCCCCGGCAGCCTGACATTCAACAACGGCCGGATGAGCCTGAACGAAGCGCTCGGCGACGCCGGCGGCATCAGCCAGACTTCGGGGGATGCGTCGCAGGTCTTCGTCGTGCGTGGACGCGATGCGGGCAAGCCGGTGGTCTATCACCTGAACGCCGGGTCTCCGGCGGCGATGGCGACCGCGGATGGCTTCCCGTTGAAGCCGAATGACGTCGTGTTCGTCGATGCGTCTGCACTGGTCAGGTGGAGCCGCGTGATGGGCCTGATTGTGCCTAGCACGGAGGCGGCGGCCGCTAGCCGGGCCGTTGGTTACTGATGAGTCAACTATTTGTTAGGCCCGGTGGTAAGGCATCCGGTGGCGCGCTGGAGCAGCCGCCGCCGGAGCGCGTGGGAATGGGGAGGGGGCGCATGAAATACCGTGACACGTCGATGGACACGATAGATGTAGGCCCCCCGCAGGGCGACCACCTTGGTAGCTATATAGACGTCCTGTATCAGAACCGCGGCTTGATCTTCCTGATCACCGCGTGCTTTCTCTTTGTGGGTGCGGCTTATGCACTGCTTGCAGCGCCCGTGTATCAGGCCGACATTCTGATCCAGGTCGAGGAGAATCCGACCGCCGCCAAGGACGCCCTGGGCGACGTGAAGTCGATGTTCGCCGTCAAGACGGCCGCTTCGGCCGAGATCGAGGTTTTGCGTTCGCGGCTGGTGATCGCAGGAGCCGTGACCGCTGCGCAACTGAACCTCAGCGCGGTGCCGCGCTATTTTCCGGTGGTCGGCCGGTGGATTGCCAACCATCTGAATGACCTGTCCCACTCGGGCCTGGGCGGCTATGCATGGGGTGACGAGCGGATCGGCGTTTCAAAATTCGATGTGCCCGACGCGCTGCAAGGCGAGAAATTCGTCCTGACGCTGCAGAAGAACGGCAACTATTCGCTCAAGTACAAAGATATCGATTTGTCCGGGCGCGTCGGCGAGCTGATGCACGCAGACACGGAGTACGGGCCGATCGCTCTTCTCGTCGACCAGGTTGTCGGAAAGCCGGGCGTACGTTTCGAACTGGTCCGGACTTCCGAGCTTTCCGCGATCCAGGATGTGCAATCGGGCTTGCTGATTGTGGAGAAGGGCAAGGACTCGGACGTGATCGGCGTTGCGCTGGAAGGCACCGACCCGAAGAAGATCAGCGCCATTCTCAACGCGATCGGCACGGCATATGTCCGGCAAAATGTCTTGCGGACCCAGGAAGAGGCGCAGAAGTCGATCACCTTCCTCGATGGTCAGTTGCCTGAACTGAAGACCAAACTGGAGACCGCGGAAAGCGAGTTCAACACGTTCCGCGCGAAGAACGGGACGGTGGATCTGAACGCAGAGGCCGCCGCGCTTCTGCAACGCTCGGCTCTCGCGCAAGGCAAGGTTGCCGATCTTCAGCAGCAGCGGGCGTTGCTTCTTGCGCGGTACACGTCGGAAAACCCAGCGGTGATCGCCGTCAATGACGAACTGGCCGAAGCCGAGAGGGAGGTTGGCGGCATTGCCTCCGTTACGCGGCAACTGCCGCCCATGGAGCAGAGCCTGCTGCGGTTGCAGAGAGAGGTTCAGGTAGACACCACCATTTACACGAACCTGTTGAACACGCGTGAACAGTTGCGCCTGCTCAAGGCAGGTAAGGTGTCGAATGTGCGACTGGTCGACCCGGCGATCGTGCCGGATAGTCCGGTTCGTCCGAAACGTGCGCTCGCGTTGATCGGAGCCCTGATGGCGGGCCTGTTCGTGAGCGTCGCGGTGGTATTGCTCAAACGCAAGGTCTTCGACGGGATCACGGCTCAGGACGATATCGAAACAGGGACGGGGCTGGCCGTGTACGCCACCATCCCGCGCAGCAAGGTGCAGGAAACGCTCACGCGGAGCCTCCAGACCAACGTCGACTCGAACCTGGTGCTAGCGCATTCGGCAAGCGGAGATGCGGCGATCGAAAGTCTGCGAAGCTTCAGAAGCGCGCTTGAATTTGCGCTGGTCGACGCACCGAACCGGATCGTCCTGCTCGCCGGGCCGACACCGATCGTCGGAAAGTCGTTCGTGTCCGTCAATCTCGCCGCGCTGATCGGCGCATCGGGACAGCGTGTGCTACTGGTCGACGCCGACCTGAGAAGGGGCACGTTGCATCAGTACCTCGGGGTGCCGTGCAGCCCGGGCATTTCGAATATCGTCACGCGTGGCCGCACGTTCGAAAATGCGGTACACCGCAACATACTGCCTGGTGTCGACTTCGTTGCTAACGGCGGCTACATGCAGAGCGCGAGCGAGATTCTCAAACATCGGAACTTCCTCGCGTTCGCCCAGCAGGCCGACAGCGAATACGACGTGGTGCTGATCGACGCGCCGCCGATTCTGCCGGTAGCCGACTCGGGCATCGTGGCATCTCTCGCCGGCATGGTGTTCGTGATTGCGCGACACGGCGTGACGACGGTTGAAGAACTGCGCGAATCCGCGCGCAGGTTCGAGCAGATCGGCGTGCCGATTCGCGGCGTGATTTTCAACGACGCGATGCCGACGAGGCCAGGCCGCTACGGAAGGGCGTATACCACCTACGGCTACGCTAGCCATGGCAATGACGTGCCGACGTAGGGTTGGCTGATACACAAGCGAAAACCGCCGCGCGAGACGTGGCGGTTGCATTTTCAGGTGCTCACTTGGCAGGTGCTCAGGTTCCCGGTGTATTCGCCGGTGTGATTTCGAGCAGAATGACGTGATCGGGTACATCCACGGTGAGTTGGCGCAGGTCGCGATGGCTTGCGCCGGGCGTTGCCGAAACGAGTGGATCGTACACGTCGATACGGCTTACCTGCGCGCCGAGGTCCAGTTCGACGCTGGCGGGTGGGCTGGTGAGCGGCTTTCCCTTCTCGCGGTTCCAGATCGGCGTTTCGTTCCATAGCGCCAGCACGAAGCGACCATCCTTTTTCTGCAGCAACAGGCTGTTTGCCGATACCGGCATTCCCTGGAGCGTATACGCGAGCGTGCCTTGCGATGCGCCGTTGGCACGGTGCGGCGCGCCGTCGTTCAGGATCGACGTGAGATTGCGGATCGCCTGGGCCACCGGCTTGGGACTGTTGTCGTTGCGAAAGAGGCCGTAGTGCATCTCGCCGCTCTTGCTGTCCGGGTCGGGCTTTTCGTCGAGCAGTTCGTAGACATAGGTCCGCTTCACGCCTGCCGCCGCCGCGTCCATGTAGCCGTTGAGAATGCCTTTGGCCTGGGTGCGCTCGTCGACGCCGATCATGTACCAGCCCGCCTGAGGCATCGAGAAGTAGCCGAACTCGGTGATGACGAGCGGTAGATGGTACTTCTTGACGACATCGATGGCCGAGCCCATCCACCTGTCGCCGTTCGCGTTATAGGTGGGTTGTTCGCCGTTTTGCGGGTAGACGTGCTGATTCGCGTAATCGGCCGAATCCGCGCGTGTGTCGACCGTCTTTTCGTCGTAGCCAGTGAGATCGTAGACGGGTACGCCCTTGAGCTCCGGCGTAGCGTGTACGCGTGTAAAGATCTCGCGCTGCACGGCCAGTCCGGCAGCCGTGCCCGTGAGGCCGTGATAAGGGATGGGCCAGTTGTTGATCTCGTTGAAACCTTCGACGGCCGCGACGCTGCCAGGCACGGCGGCGTTCAGCTTCGCCGCTTGCCCGATCGCTTCCACGAACTTCGAGCCCGTCAGGAAGTTGAATTTGACGCCGCGTTGCGCGAGATAGACATAAGTCGAAAACGGCGGCGAGTCGCCGGGTGCATAGTCGCGAACGTAGTGGATCCCGAGCCATGCCAGATCGTCGGCGACGTTGTGCACATTGACATAGGCGCCATCGGTGTAGTTCACGTGCGTAATGACAGCGAGCGTTTCGATGAAGGCGTCGGTTGGCATGGCGCGCACGGCATCGGCGGCTTGCACCGTCGATGCGCATGCGAGCGCGCAGAGGCTGGCTGCGAGGCTTGCGGCGGTGCGCACGCCAAACGCCCTATAGGGCCTTTCCCGTCTCGCGTGTCGCGCGCCGGGAGGGGCGGCTGGGCTGGCGAGCACGTTATGGGCGGTTGCTGCGGAATGCTTCACGGGGACTCCTTGCGCGGGAAGGTTGCCGGTTCCGCGCGCTTTGCGCCATGCCGGCAGCTCGATGGGTTCACCTCGCATGGAGGCGTATTCATCGATCATTTTGATGCGTGGTGGCGTGCTTCGTGTGTGGGGCGGCGAACGGATAGGGCGCCCCCTCTGAAAACTGGCGTTGCATGAGCGACGGCGAACATTTTTCTGGCGGTGGGTCGGTCACACTCTGGGCCATAAGACCTGTATCACAGGGTCTGCCGAATCTGGTTGTGTGTCGCGGTGACTTTGCGCACGCGTAACGACGTACTTTGAGCGATGCCCGGAACCCGCCGATGAAATCCCTGCATATTCCGAATCTGGTAATCAATGGCCGATTTCTGGGCCGGCGCGCGACGGGCGTCGATCGCTTTGCATTCGAGACCATTCGGGCGCTCGACCAGATGATCGAAGTGGGCGATCCGCTCGTCGCCGGACTGAGGACCGAGATCGTCGTGCCCGAAGCACTGGCCGATATGGCCAATCCGTTCAGGCACGTCGGACTGCGGGCGAGCGGTAAAGGCGGCGGCCTGCGTTGGGAACAGCTGGCGTTGCCGAAGGCTGCATCCGGACGGTTGCTGGTCAATCTCTGCAACTCCGGGCCGCTGCTGTACGGCCGCCAGGTGACGGTGCTGCACGATGCAGCGCCCGCGCGCGTGCCGGACAGCTATAGCCGCTCCTTTGTCGCCTGGTATCGGCTGATGGCGCCGCGCATCGGCCGGGTATCGCGCCGCGTGCTGACCGTGTCGGAATTCTCGCGGCGCGAGTTGAGCGACGCTTACCGGATTCCTGCCGGCAAGATTGGCGTCGTGCCGGAGAGCGGCGAGCACATGTTGCGCGTCCAGCAGGAGCAAGGCGCCGTGGAGGCCACGCTGAACGGACGTCCGTTCGTGCTGGCGGTGGGAAGCCTCAACCGGCATAAGAATTTTCGTCTCGTGGCCGAGGCCGCGCGCCTCATTAACGATGCGCAGTTCGACATCGTGGTGGTGGGCGGCGGCGATGCGCGGGTGTATGGCGCGGGCCAGAATGCCTTGCCCGAATTCGTGAAGCACCTCGGTTATGTGAGCGACGGCGAACTGGCAGCGCTCTACCAGCGTGCGGCCTGTTTTGTGTATCCGTCGCTTTACGAGGGTTTCGGGCTTCCGCCGGTCGAAGCGCTGGCGCTCGGCTGTCCCGTCATCGCCTCGAGGTTGCCGGCCGTGATGGAAGCGTGCGGCGATGCCGTGCTCTATACCTCACCGGACGATCCCGCGGAACTGGCGCGCCTGCTTGAACAGATCACCGGCGACGCTGCGTTGCGCGCGAGCCTGCGTGAGCGGGGCCGCGCGCGTACCGCGGAACTGACCTGGCGTGCCACCGCAGTCAAACTGATCGAGGAGATCTCGCCGTGGCTAATGTAACGCTTGCCGCAACCCTTGCAAGCGACACACGTCGTTTCGGCCGGGTCGCCCTTGTGCACGACTGGCTCGCTGCATACGCGGGTTCGGAAAAGGTGGTGGAACAGATTCTGCAACTGTTTCCCCATGCCGATCTCTACAGCATCGTCGACTTCTTCCCGGAGTCGCAGCGCAGTGTGCTGGGCGGCAAGCGCGCCCATACTTCATTCATTCAACACTTGCCGCGGGCGCGCAAATCGTTTCGCGCTTATCTGCCGCTCATGCCGCTGGCGATCGAGCAGTTCGATCTCTCTTCTTACGACCTCGTGATTTCGTCGAGCCATGCCGTGGCCAAGGGCGTGCTGACCGGACCGCATCAGGTGCATGTGAGCTATGTGCATTCGCCGATTCGCTATGCGTGGGATCTGCAGCATCAATATCTGGCCGAAGCCGGCATGCAACGTGGAATGAAGAGCTGGATCGTGCGCCTGCTGCTGCATTACATGCGTATCTGGGACCAGCGCACCGCTCATGGCGTGGACGCTTTCGTCGCCAATTCGGCCTTCGTCGGAAGGCGCATCCGCAAGGCTTACGGTAGCGAAGCCACCGTCGTCTACCCGCCTGTCGATGTCGAGCGATTCGAGCTCGGCACCCAGCATGAGGACTTCTATCTGATTGCCTCGCGCATGGTGCCGTACAAGCGGATTCCGCTGATCGTCGAGGCCTTTGCGGCGATGCCCTCGCGGCGTCTCGTGGTAATCGGCGACGGCACTGATTTCGCGCGCGCCAAAGCGAGCGCGACGCCCAACGTGACGCTGCTCGGCTATCAGCCCGATGCGGTGCTGGTGGACTACATGCAACGCGCGCGTGCCTTCGTTTTCGCCGCGGAAGAGGATTTCGGTATTTCGGTAGTCGAGGCACAGGCCTGCGGCACCCCGGTGATCGCTTTGGGCCGCGGCGGTGTACGGGAGATCGTCGTCGATTCGGCGGATCCCGAGCGCGGCACCGGGCTGTTCTTCGAAGAACAGACTGTGGCGTCCATTGTCGATGCGGTGGAGCGTTTCGAGCAGCGCCCGGCGTTTCGCGGGGAAGTCTGCCGTCGCAATGCGTTGCGCTTTACAGCGGAACGGTTCAAACACGAATTCATGGATGTCGTGGAACGCGCGATGCATGACAACAAGGGGTTCGCCGATGCACAGCCGGCGCTCCAGTACCGACGCTCCGCATAAGACGGTGCAGCAACAGGATCGTTCGCGCATGAGCGTGCGGTGAACGGATAGGGGTTCAAGCAAGTGGAACTGACGGTATTTGGGATCCTGGTGATCGTCACTGGCATGGTGGCGCTCTACACGTCGCATAGCGGCGTGGTTTACGGAATGGCGGTGTACTCGCTGTTCGGTTGTGCGCTCGCGCTCGGATTGGGCGGAATCGGCATCCTGCCCCCGCAGCTCTTTCTCGCATTCTTCGTCCTGAAGGCCTTCCAGATGGGGGGCGGGAAGAAGATTAACGAGGCGTTCTCGATGGATCAGCCGGGCTTCTGGCTGCTGTGCAACTGCGTGTGGGCAAGCGTGGGCGCCATGCTGCTGCCGCGCCTGTTGCTCGGTACGACGCTCGTGTTTCCCGTCGATCGCAGTACCACGGAAATTCTGCTGAAGCCGCTCGCTCCCGTCTCGGGCAATCTGTCCCAGGCGGTGTATTGCATTGGCGACGTGCTGGTGTATTGTTGCATGTATGCGTTTCTGAAGTGGCGTGGCACGTACAGGACGCTCGCCAACGCTCTCCTTCTGCTGACCCTGCTCGACGTGGTCGCGGGCGTGCTCGATGCCGTGTCGCACATCGCCGGCATGGACATTCTTTCTTCCGTCAAGACTGCGCAGTTCGCCGACCTGAGCGGCGAGGAACTGGGTGGACTGGTGCGCATCAGCGGCACCTTCAGCGAGACGTCTGCGTTCTCGACCTTCACACTGCCGTTGTTTGTCTTTTGCCTGAACCTGTGGCTGGTCGGGTGGCGGCAGAAACTGGCTGGCGCGCTGGCTGTTGCGACGGGGATACTGATGTTGCTGTCCACGTCGGGGAGCGCCTATGTCGGGATGGCCGGGTATCTGGTCGTACTGGTGTTCAGCCGGCCCGGTCTCGTCACGCGTGACGCCGCCGCACGCAAGCAGCGCATGTGGCTCATCTCGGCCTGCCTCGGCATGCTCGGAGTGATCTATGTCATGCTTTTCCTGCCGGCGGTGGTAACGACGATTGGCGATTTTGTCGACGCCGCGATCCTGAGTAAAGCGGGCAGCTCCTCCGGCGTCGAACGGATGGGGTGGAACAATCAGGGCATCACCAACTTCTTCGATACCTATGGGATAGGCGTTGGATTGGGCAGCATCCGGGCATCGAGCTTCCTGGTGGTCTTGCTGGGGAGCCTGGGTGTGGTGGGTGTGGTCTGCTACGGGATATTCGTGGGCAAGTCTTTGCTGTCGCCCATGCCAACCCATTACTCGTTCACGGAGCGCGCCGTCTGCTACGCGTCCCGGCACGCCATGATCGCAGCATTGATCGTGGCTTCGACTTCGGCCGGGGTGTTCGAGCTTGGCTCGTGTTTCTACCTGTTTGCGGCCGCTGCGGGCGCACTCTCGCCGCTTGCATCGACGGGCGTGTCGAGGCGCCAGACACGGGTTGCATCTGCGGCCTATGTCTGGCCCAGTCACAACGCGGAACCCGTCATGCACGCAGAAGCTGCGAACGTAGAAACGGTGAACGTGGAAAATGTCGAAGTGGTGATGGAGCCGCGGCGCGGCCGCAAGCGTTCTGTCGAAGAGAAGCTTGCGAGAGTGCGCCGGACCTTTTAGGACCTTTTGGTCCGGCGCGTCTGAGTTACAGCTTGGCCGCGCGTTCGGGCGTCAGCCTTCCGCGCAGAAAATCCCACAGGCCTATCAGATTGCCGCTCAGACGGCCCCGACGGTCGACCCAAGGCTCCGGCGCAACGCTTCGCACAATATTGCTGCCCACGTTACGCATAACGTGGTCAAGCGCATCGCGCAACGGCATCGTATTCTTTCTCACCAGATAGAGCGGATTGATAACCTGCGAATAGCCGAACTTGCGCCCAGATACTCGTCCGCGCTTGACGCCCAGGTGCACGCCGAGCGCAGTATTGATGCGAACCACGCGGCTGCCCAGATTCCAGATCTGGCCTCCAAAGTCGCGGTCCTCCTGCCAGCCATAGAGAACCAGGCGCTCGTCGAAGCGAAGGCCTGCAATGCTGCGCGCCCGGAATGCCATATTGCATCCATAGGGACCGCCCGTCGAAGTGATGGATAACCTCTCCGGAATTTCATTCGTGCTGGCGAGGATTGCCCGTCCTTCTTCGAAAGAATAACCCGGTCCATGGATGCCATCCGCGATGACGGTTCCAGTCACGCAGGCAATCGAGGGGTCGCTGTCCATGACCTTGAGGACTTCCTGAATCCATGTGTCATGCATCAGGAAATCATCGTCCAGAAAGATCACGACATCGAAGCCGTCCGGCACATGGTTCAACGCATTGTTACGTTGCGCGGGGAGGCCGGGCTTCCCCTTGATCACGAGTATTCCGGGGTGGCTGGCCACGTTGCCCACATCCTCGTCCGACACGCAGGAGACAATGGTCAGGTCCGGCTTGACAGTCTGCAAATCGACGAAGGCGATGACATGCTCAAGGAGCTCGGCGCGGCCCCGCGTGGCGAAGATCAGGCAGATTCTTGATCGTTTGCCGGGAGAGGAGCCTTTGTCGGGGCTTATTTTCACAGTTTCCATCCTCAGTTCCTATGCTGGAGCCAACTTCCGCGGTCTGGTCTCGGGCTGAAAATCCCAGCTTCCACAAGCAACGCCAGCCCGCATATAGGAGGGCATGGTATGGGTGACGCAGATACAACACTGCTGCCTACCGCACACGCAAGCGCACGCGTCTCGAGCGCGGGCCGCGGCGATTCTGTTCCACATGGAAGGTGCCGCAAGGACGCTGCCTGAGCATGGAGGATGGTTGCGCTTACGTGGGGTAGGTCGCAGTACGCGTACTGGCGAGCCGATACTATTCAGGGACAAACTGACCGGCGCTGCGTCGCGCGTCGTCATCGAGCGGACCGGCCATTGGCCAGGCCCGCAATCAAAAGAATGATTGGGGGGAATTCCCGGTGAGCGTCACATTACGCAGGCCCGTGGCCGGCTATCGGCCGGACATTGATGGATTACGCGCGGTCGCGGTTATCTCAGTGGTCATTTTTCATGCGTTCCCGACGGCGTTGGCCGGTGGCTTCGCCGGTGTGGACATCTTCTTCGCGATCTCCGGCTACCTGATTTCGCAGCACATCATCGAGACGCTCGATCAGGGACGTTTCAGCCTGATTGACTTCTACGTACGGCGGATCAAGCGCATCTATCCGGCGCTCATCACCGTGATGGTCGCCACGCTTGCGGCGGGCATCGCGCTGATGGCCTCGGGCGAACTCAGGCAGCTCGCCGCGGATGCGCTCGCGAGCGTCGCGTTCGTCGCGAACGTCTATTTTTATATGACGCGCGACTACTTTTCGCAGGGCGCGTCGGCAAGCCCGCTATTGCATCTGTGGTCGCTCGGCGTGGAGGAGCAGTACTACATCATCTGGCCGGTAGCGCTGTTCGTGCTCTGGCGATTCACGAGCCGGCGCGTGGCGACGTTTGCGATCGCGGCGGCCATCTTGCTCTCGCTTGCCTGCAGTATCGTGCTGAGCAGGACGCACGCTATCGCAGCGTTCTATCTGCCGCTCACGCGCTTCTGGGAATTGCTGTTCGGTTCCGCGCTCGCATGGGCGCAGTTTCATTCCGCCAAACGCGCCGCCATACCTGCATGCGACACGGTGCAGGCAGCGCGCCTGACGCTGCGCGATCTGGCCTCGGTGGCAGGCGCGATCCTCCTTGCCATGAGCTTCGCGCTGTTCGATCCGGGTACGGTGTTTCCGGGCTGGCGTGCGGCACTGCCTGCCGGCGGCGCTACGCTCATCATTGCCGCGGGTCCGGCGGCGTGGTTCAACCGGCGCGTGCTTTCCGTCAAGCCGATGACCTACATCGGACTCGTCAGCTACCCGCTCTATCTCTGGCATTGGCCGATACTGGTCTTTGTGCGTCTGCTGAGCGGCGATACGCCAACCGTTGCCATGCTGGCCGCCGCCATCGTCGTCGCTTTTGCGTTGTCGGCCATCACATTCAGGTTTATCGAGAGGCCTGTGCGCTACAGCCGCGTGGTGCGCTGGCATCCGCTGCGTGCCGCGTGTGTTCTCGTCGCGATGATGATGGGCATCGGCCTGTCCAGCTACGCGATCTCGCGCGATAACGGCTTGCCCGGCCGTTTTCCCGATGCAAACTTTGGTGCGAATCCGGAACACTGGGCATCCACCGATGCGTGCAAGAAGACCTTCCCGGCTTCCGAGCTATGTGTGATGCCCGCGCCCAACGGCCGTCCTGAGGTTGCCTTGCTCGGCGACAGTCACGCCAATCACTTTTACGATGGGCTGCAACCGGCATTGGCATCCGACGGGGATAACCTGTTTGCGGTCGGCGCCGGCAATTGCCCACCGTTCTCCGACGTCGACATTTATCTTGATAAACACGTCAAGCATTGCTCGGAGCTGTTCCGTAGCGTGCTCGATTACGTTGTGAATTCGCCCGACGTCCATTCGGTGATCCTGTCGAGCTATGCCATTTCGACGATCGCGGGTGGCCTCGACTATGGCGAGGGCGACACCATCCGTCTGCTGACAGCGGACAGCGGCCGGGCGGGTCTGACGACGGTAGGTCAGAGCGACGGGAGCAACCTGAGCGTCTATCTCGCGGGTCTCGAACACACCCTGACCCGGCTCACTGCCGCAGGTAAGCGCGTGGTGTTCGTGCTCGACACGCCGGAGCTGGATTTCGATCCCAGCACCTGCGTACGCCGTCCTGTGCAATTTTCGCTGCGCTCACCCTGCGCGGTCCCACGCGCGAAAGTCGAGCGTCGACTGACGCGCGCGGAAACGCGCATCCTCGCGGTGCTGGCGAGGTATCCCGGTGTAAAGGTGTTCAATCCGCTGCCGTTCCTGTGCGATGCGCAGAATTGCTACGCGCGGCGGGGCGGCGAGTTCATGTACGCGGACCGGGATCACCTGACGCCTGACGGTTCACGCTACGTCGGCAAGTGGCTCGCGCAAGACGTCGAAGACGCACACGGGATCTGAGCCAGTCAGATAGCGTCCTGTTTGACGGACACGTTGCGTGCAGGGACGTCATGGGCAGCCATGACCGGCTGGCTGATTACCGCGTGCCTCGTTCCATGCCGCGGCATCTTCATTAGCCGGTGCAACAGCCGGCGCGCGCCGGTGTGCAGCGGCTTGTCGACGAACCAGTAGAGCATGCCGCCCACGGCGGTCGCCACGACGATGATGGCCGCTACCCCGATGGGCGACGTGACGTCAAAACCGTGGATCGCCTTTGGCAACAGTTTGCGCGCGGCTTCGACGCAGTAGGGATGGCTCAGGTAGACGGCATAGCTGGCATTGCCAACGAATATCGCGCCACGGGTCAGCGGGTCGGAACCGATCATCGATTCGAGACTCAGGCTGCCGAAGACCATCAGAAACGCCGGAATGCCGAAATACAGCAGCGGCGTATCGGCCATCTGGTGCCAGTCGACGAACGCCATCCACACGTAACATCCTGCCACCGTGCAGGCGGCGAGGACCGGATTGATCCGGATCCCACGCTTCCAGAGCCACCAGGCCGTGAAGCCGAGCGGGAACTCAAAGACGCGCTCGTGAGAGTAGAACGTGGCAATCGCGCCGTGCGAGCCGGATGCCCTGACTACGCAAAAGATCGCGAGAATCAACGCCGATGCGAATAGCAGCCGATGGCGGCGCATCAGTATCAACGACACGGCGGCGACCATGTAAAACATCATTTCGTAGTTCAGCGTCCAGCCGACGAACAACATCGGGAAGATTTCGCCGCTTTCCTTGCGGTAGGGAATGAAAAGCAGTGACTTGAGCAGGTTCCCGAGATTGGCCGTGGTTGAATTGAACAATGACGGGGCGATCAGGGTGGCGGCGAACACGCTGAAGGTCAGCAGCCAGTAGAGCGGCACGATCCGGGCAATGCGATCGGCGAGGAAGTGCCGTGCGGTCATGCCGGGGCTATCCAGCACGAGTGCGATCACAAAGCCGCTCAGCACGAAGAAAATATCCACACCGAATCCGCCGAACGTGTGGCCGGTCGGCGCGAGGGTGTGAAAGAAAATCACCGTCGTGGCTGCGATGGCGCGCAGCACGGTTAGCGAGTGGAGCTTGTTCGTCATGGGCGGCTCATTGGCTGCTTTGCGCCCAGCGGCGCGTGTAGTTGCGCATCGATGCGACCAGCTCGAGCAAACGCGCGTAGGCCCGTGGTTCGGTGCGCGCGCTCCATGCAAGCGCAACGACCGTCGTGCCGAGCCAGACCACGATAGCGGGCCACGTGAGTGGAGCGAAGACGAGCGTGCCGACATACGCGAGCGCGATGATCAGCGCCGGCACGGCCAGCATGCGCGTTGGCCGGGCATCGAGGCGCGCGGCATGGAGCAGCAGCACGCCATCGAGCAGGCAGCGCGCGCTCCATGCGAGCGCAGCGCCCAGTACGCCGAAGTGTTGCAGCATCCACCACAGCAGGGCGAAGAACGGCAACATTTCGTAGGCCTGGAAACGCGCGACGATGCCGGGCTTGCCGATTGCCTGCAGGTGACAGGCAGCGAGCGATGCAATCGAGGTGAGCCAGATGCCGACGAGAATCGTTTCACCCACCGACGCGGCCCGTGCGGCGAAGTCCTGGCCCACCCACAGCGAGAGAAACGGATGCATCAGGAATATGCCGAACACGGTCATCGGCGTGAGTGCGGCGGCGAGGCCCCGTATCGAGCTGGAGGAGAGTGCTGCGGCGCTCGCGGCGTCGAGCGCAGAGAGGCGCGGAAATAGCGTCCGGACAATGACCGAGGGAAAGATCCGCACACGGCCGGCGAGATTGAACGGCACCTGATAGTAGGTGACCGCTTGCGGGCCAAGCGCGTGGCCGATCATGAGGCGGTCGGCGGTCTCCAGCAGAGGCTGCGCGAGGCTGGTCACGCTGATCCAGGCGCCGTACGAGAAGAGTTTGCCGACCAGGTCGCGGCGCGGGCCGGCGGCGAGGCGCAGCGGAAAGACGCGCCACACCGCGAACGCGGTCACCAGCAGCGCCGCTATCCCGGCCACTAGCGTGCCGTACACCAGATACCGCAGGTTCGGGCCGAAGAGAAGCGCCGCCCCAAGCGGCACGAGCTGGTACATCAGGGTGACCGGAAGCGTGACGACGTTGAGCGTGCCAAAACGCTCGCGTCCCACCAGTGCGCCGTTGAAAACGGAAATGAGGTTCGAGAGCGGCACGAGGCAGGCCACGCAGGGCAGCGCGGGCAACAACTCGTTACGCAGGTCCGGACCCATGTCGAAGTACGAGAGCAGAACGTGCATGAGCCCATAAAGTGCGACGCCGCCCGCGAGACCCAGTGCGGCGTTGAGGATCAACGCGGTCCACAGGACGGCCTCGCGCTCGCGGTGCGGCTCTTCGCCGAGTTGCGCGATACGGTTGGACGTCGCGGATGACAGCCCCAGATCGAGAAAGCCGAAATAGCCCTGCACCATCCAGACGATGGCGAGCACTCCGTAGCGCGCTGCGCCGATGTAGTGCAGATAAATGGGCGTCGTCACCAGCGCGACGAACATGGGCAAGATTCCGCCGATGAAGTTGAGCGTGGCGCTGCGTTTGAGGCTGGGTCTAGCTGTCATGTGGTACTCCAATGCGCGACTTGCACATTCTGGCCGAGGCGGCCCGGAGCGTTTGTGTGTCGGCGCACGGTGGGGTGGGCTTTGCATTATTAAAATTCGCCTGCACCGCGGGGCAAGGCGGTGACGGGCGTTTGCGTGCCGCAGCGGCATGCATGTTGCATGCTGCAGTTGCGTGCGGTAGGCAGCAGTGCCGCGTTTTGTGCGCCGATAACCTGTCTTCTTGAGAAAACTGCTTCGTCCTGCGTGATGTCGTCACATTCGGTCGTCCGCAACATCGTGCGCACTATTGCGAAGAACATTCACGCGTGAGCGTACGGAAAGGCTATGAAAACGATCGCATCGAAAACGATAGCGTTCAACGGCAAGTTCTTCGGAGCAGCGCCGACGGGCGTGCACAGGGTTGCGGAGCAGCTGGTTGCAGCAACGGATGCCCTGATCGCCGGGCAGGGCGGTAACGGCGTGAACTACGCCGTCGTAGTCAGAGATCGGGTCGAGATTCCGCCTTACCGCAATATTTCGTGCGTTCGCGAGAGTCATTGGGCTCGCAAGATCCACAGGATCGCGTGGGAACAAGGCTATCTTCCTTTCGCGCGCAGGAAGGATTTCATTCTCAATCTCTGCAATCTTGGGCCGCTGCTTCATCGCAATTCGGCGACGATGATTCACGACGCCCAGGTGTATTCCGCACCCGAATCCTATTCCCGGGGTTTTCGGACGTGGTACAAGTTTCTGTTCTTTTTCATCGGCAAGCGGCACAAGATCATTTTTACCGTTTCGGAGTTCTCCAAACAGGAACTCGTACGTTACGGCGTTGCCAGTGCCGACAAGATCGTCGTCGTACACAACGGTTGCGACCATGTTTTGCAGGTTGTGCCGGACGAGGGGCAACTCGCGGCATTGCGCCTCACGCCGCGACGCTATGTGCTTGCGCTCGCGAATACCCAGAAGCACAAAAACATCGGTGTCCTGCTCAAGGCCTTCGCCGATGCGGAGCTGCGGGGCGTCGAGCTCGTGCTGTTCGGTGGCGCGACACAGGCCGATTTCGAAAATCTGGGGCACGTCGTACCGCCCAACGTGCGATTTGCCGGCCGCATTAGCGATCCGGAGCTCGTTGGACTGATGATCAATGCCGGCGCGCTCGCCTTTCCGTCGCTAACGGAAGGGTTTGGTTTGCCGCCGCTGGAAGCGATGGCGCTGGGCTGTCCGGTTGTGGCCGCGCCGTTCGGCGCACTTCCGGAGGTGTGCGGCGAGGCCGCGCTGTTTGCGGACCCTTTCAGCCCGGACGCGTGGCGTCTGAATATTCTGAAGGCGCTCGACAACGAAGCCGTGCGGCATTACCTGATATCCGCCGGACGCCGGCAGGCTGACGGCTTCACCTGGAAACAGGCGGCGCGCAACCTGTGCGACGCCCTGAAGGCGGCGAACCGCTAACTTGCCTGAAGACAGAGATATTTGGGGTAAACAATGTCGATTGATGTTGATTTCTCATTGGCGCTGAATGATCGTACCGGGAAGCTTTTTTTGGGGAGGGACATTATTTCCTCGCTCGGTCACCGGATCGCGAAGGTCCGCTACGGGCGATTTCACGGATTTCCGCCCAATAATTTCATGCGCCGTGTGGTGGGTCGCCTGACCCACAAGGAAACCATCGCGAGGGTGTATAGGCCCCGGTTGGCTTCGTTCATGCCGGTCATTCGTACGCCCCGTCCTACGTTGCATCTCGATCCGCTCAGCGTCGTGCGTCATCGCCTGGAGGCGAGGGACATCGTGCTCTGTCACGACGTCGGTCCAATCACGCATCCGCAATACTTTGCCCCTGGCGTGAATGATCTGTACAGCCAGGCTTATGAGCAGATCCGTCGAACCGGGCCTCACATGGTGTTTGTCAGCAAGACGTCCCAGCGGGAATTTCATCGGCTCTACGGCGACGATTTTGCTTCGTCGAATGTCATCTACATTCCGACCCGGTTGGGGGTAACGGAGGGCGAAGGGCGCCCGGTGGATGGACTGGAGTTACCCTTTATCCTGACCGTCGGGAGTATCGGTGACCGTAAAAACCAGGCCCGTTGTATCGAGGCCTTCGCGGCAAGCGGGCTGGCGGAGAAAGGGTGGCGGTATGTGATCGTCGGCGGGCGCGAGCCCGGTGCGGATAACGCTATCCAGCTGGCGAAGCAAACCCCCGGGGTTGTGATGCCGGGATATACGACTGATGAGGAGCTTCGCTGGCTCTACCGTAACGCATCCGGTTTTGTGCTGATGAGTCTGCTGGAAGGATTCGGAATGCCGGTTGTCGAGGCAACGGAGCATGATTTGCCGTGCCTCGTTTCCAGCTCCAGTATTTTGACGGAAATAGGTGGGGAGGCGATGCTGGATGCCGATCCGCTTGATCCTGAATCGATCGCATCGGGTATGCGGTTGCTGGCCGACATGCCGGATGAGGAACGTGCCCGGCGAATTTCCCAGGCCCGTTCGCATCTCCTGAATTTTGCCCGCGAACCCATCCTCGCCAGCTGGAGAGAGCTGATCGAGAGGGTGAGCTGAAGCGGACAGGAAAATTACGACTGTGATGCCGGATTAGCGGACCCGCTCCAGATTGCGAACGATACGCCTGCGCACGGGAACGACAACCTTCATCACCGATGACTTCGCATTGTCGGTGCCGGGGTTCGTACCGGGCGGCTGGGGAGTGACACCGAGTTTGCGCAGGAAGTGATTGGCGGCAAAGATACGGCCACGGGCCCGGCTCGCGTCGGTCTCGTAGACGAACGCATAGGACACGCTACGTTCCGCGCCGGTTTGAACCCAATGGGGCGCGTCCTGCGGCTGATGAAAGCCATTACCGGGCACGAGGTCGAAGACGTGTTCGAGGCTCTTGTCGCGCGTGGCGAGATCCACCTGGCCGATCTCTATTTTGCCCTGCACGTAGAAATCCTCGAGTTCATCTTCCCGAACCGCACTCGGACGATAGACGTGGTATTGCTTGCCGCCCTCGATCTGAAAGAAGTGATTGATTTCCGGATCGAAATGGAACGGTGTGGTCGAGGAGGCGGAGCTGATGAAGATGGCCGATTCGAGTCGCACGATCTTTTCACCGTTGAGACCGCCGCGCAGTTCGGCCACTCTTGCGAACAGCGTGTCCAGCAGTTCTCGAAAGCCGGCGTCATAATTTTCGGGCCGCTTCAAAAGCACGCGCGTCGGCCCCATGGCAAGCTGGGCGAGCGCTTCATCCGGTTTCGACGGTTTTGCCTTGACATCGAAGAACCTGGTCCCTGGCGTGGGGGCCGAGTTGGAGACGTAATAATCCGCGGGTTTCTCACGATACTTCTTTGCCAGCTCCGTCAATGCCTCCGGCTGGAACATCGGCAGCTGATGCAGATAGTGTTTGAAACTGAACGGCGTATTGTTGAACGCGGTCTTGTAGACAGCGGGATCAACGGTCAGTAGAGCATCGGCAGAAGGTAGCATTATTGTCAATCCGGACTAGGTGAAACAACTTCTCAAACGCGGCAGGAACCGATGCCCATTCATCCAACTCCGCGTTCTGCGGCACTAACCGCCTCTGCGCAAAGCCGACCTGGCAGCTTCGCGAACGGCCTTCGCTGTCCCAAACGCCATAGCCTTGGCGCGATCCTTCACCGGGCTTTGTCCGGGTGGAGTGGGATTGATTCCAAGCTTCCTGAGGTGATGGTTGGCCCGATAGATATCCGCTCGCACGGAGTCGATGAACTGGAAGTTCACGCTCAAAGTCACTGAGATGTTGTCGGCGTTCTTCAACCAGTGGGGACAGTTGACAGGAACGTGAACGCCATTTCCGGGAGCCAGTTTGTACAGGCGCGCGCGGTCCTGCAGTTCGGGTCTGTAGTTCGGCGCGTTGTTGTCCACCGCCCAGAATTCCTCGATTTCCTCCTCTGGAAGAATTTGCCGGTCTTGACGATCGAAGACGTACAGATCCTTTTCCCCTTGGAGCTGAAGAATGAAATTGCATTCACGATCGATGTGATAGGCCGTCACCCGCTTCGGCGACGTCACGAAGATGATGATGTCTTCCCTGCTGATCTGGGGTTCGATGTGGCGTCCAACGAGATCCTTGACCTCTTCCATCGCTTGTCTGTACAGCTCGGTATAGAGCGGATCTCGTTGCGCACTTCTGAAAATGAACCAGGCGTCCGACTCTTCCAGCTGGGTTAGCGCGTTCAGTGGTGAGAACGCGCGATTCGTATCTCGCCATTTTTGACCAGGTGCGACGTTGCCCATGTCGTAGTAGAGATCAAATGGGCGCGTCTTCAGGGTTCGCTCCGCGAGGCCCATCAATTGAGGGAGTTGAAACAGCGGATGGCCCGCCAGATGGTGGGCGACCTCGAAGCTCTTCCGCTCGAAATTCTCGCGGAACAGCGAAGAATCCGAGTCGATCCATTTGTCAGGCAATGTCGCTTCAAGTACTGGGGGAACCGTGGACATGTCCATGCGATCGCTCCTTGCAGTCTGATCAGGAAGCCGTCTCATCCAGCCGCTCGCTTGGCGGCACTGGTATTAAAATCTTTATCTATAAAACGGTACTATTTCAGGGGTTTCGAATAAACCGCTCTGTTGCAACTGGCTCATATGGCCTGAAGTGTGGTCCGTGTTCGCCCCGGCGAATGTGCGCCGTCGCTCATGTCATGCTATTTGGTTAAAGGTGTGAGTAGTGGCGCGTCTGCGCGCGTGCTTGCAGTGAAGCTCGGCTGCAGAAAGCCGAACACCTCGGCATCCGTGACCGGTTTGAGATGCAATCCGAACGCAGTGTTCAGGGAAGTGACAAGGTGTTGCGTCCAGAGGGTATTCCAGACTACGCCGGCATGTCCGTCGGCAAGGACAGCGTTGTGCGGATCATCGCCGGATGCATTGGTGATTGCCCAGCCAGGCGACAGATGCACGGTCTTGTACAGCGGACGGCCCTGGTCGTCGCGGGTGCCCCACAGGCTCCTGAACCAGGCGCGATCATCGAGAAAGTGGACATGTCGATCCGCCGCGGCCAACTTGCGCAAGCCGTTGTCGAAGCGATCAAGGCCTGCGTCGATATTGGCTATCTGTCCGGCCGATTGCCAATTGTCGAACTTGATCGACCAGTCCGCATTGCTGAGCACACCCACCAGCACGATATTCGTATCCGGGTGTTTTCTGCGGATCAGAGCGACGCTCTCGGCGATTGCGCCAATGCAGGCGTTGATCGCGGCCCCGGGGCGCGAAGCATTCGGATCACGGGAGAGCTCGTCGAGGATGTCGTGCGCACCGAGATCGTTGATGCCAATCCGGATCAGCACGATGCCGCCTCGCCAGGCTTGTGGTTCGGTGTCCATCAGGTCGACGAGGCGGGGCGTCTCGCGCAACGGATGGCCCATCAGTTGATTGCAGGTAGCGCCGCTGACGGCAAAATTGTAGCGATAGTCGTCCTTGCGAGGCGCCCGGGCGGGAGCACCGAAAGCCTCGTCGAAATAGGCGCGATACTTGCCGGTGCCCCACGTCCCCCAGTCGCCGAGGTCGATCTGGTTGCCCCGCAGCTGGGCGAGGACTTCGGTCCACTGCCAGGTGGTTGCGCGCCGGGGGCCGCCTCGCATGCTCGGGTCTCCCAACATCCGCGTGTCATGGTAGGACTGGCTATCGGAATCTCCGAGCACTGCAAGTCGTATCCTGTCAGACGGCATCGGCAAGCCGGCAGCAAGGGCGGTGGGCGGGTGGCGGAACAGGTAAGGCATGGCGAGCGTGACAAAGATCAGGCCGGCCACGGTCAGTGCACCCAGAAACGCCGCCAATAGCACTCTACGCAAACGGGACATAACCCAGCCGCCTTGTCGAGTCACGTCCCGTTCTGGCGCAAAGGACTGTTTTTGAAGCCACTTCTGATCTAGGCCTCGGCACGGCTCAGCAATGCTGCCGGGGCGTCCTGCTCACCCGAACTGGCTGCAACCCTGTTCGCTCCGATTCCGCCCAGGCGTTCACGCAATTGCTTGCCGATCACCGCAGAGCCGGCGGGGCGGAAAATCTGATCGTGCATGCCCGGCACCTCGGTGACGACCAGCCTGTTCCCGACCACCGGTTGCCATCCCAGATCCCACGCGAACAGACGCCCTTTGAGCACCTGGCCACTGCGGAAGATCTGAACGTCGCCGTCATAGGGTGCCGGACGGTAGCGGGCCTGCTGAGCCAGCAGATACTCGATGTACCAGCGATTCTCAGAAACCATATGCTCCGAAGCATTGCCCTTGATGAGGCCGAGCCTGAGAGCAAGGTCCGCGATGCCGAGCCAGCGCACGATCCGATACTGCTTGAGGAAGGTGACCATGGAGGTTTCGCCGCGCATGGCCTTGCGGAAGTCGCGCGGGATGTTGTCCGCACGCACCTGCATCTTGCGCAATTTCTGATCGTACCAGGGCATCGACTCGCGATAACCCGGGCACCATGAATCGTTGAGAACGACGAGCTCTACCGTTTCGCCCTCGCGCCGCAGCTGATGGGCCGCCTCCAGCGATAGCGAACCCAGCACGCAATGTCCCATGAGGATGTAGGGACCTGTTGGCCGGGCCAGCCTGATCAGGCGTACGGCGTCCGCGGCGATATCCTGGAAGGCCCGCGGCGGGAACTCGCGCGGCGGCCCTTCGGGCACCATCGGAATGTCGATGATGGGCCGGTCGGTGCCGATCTGCCGGGCCAGTTCGTAGAATACGGCCGTGTTGTTGAGCACGATGATCGGCGTGCCCGGCGCGTTCTCGTTGAAGCGCACGATGTTGCGTACTTTTGCCTCGATCTCGGCCTGACTCATGAAACCGCTGGCGCCGACGCCTGCCGTGAGTTTCACCGTCTCTTTCGCGGGTGCGGGTGCTGGCGAGCGCTGCGTGACGATTTCAACGGTTTCCAGCACCTCGCGCCACTTCGCCAGATGACGGTCGATCGTCTCGACGTCGTAGAGGTCCGTGTCGCCTTCGCAGGAGATGCGCCAGCCATCCGGGCGCCGCACCATAAAGAAGTTGAGATCGTAGAGCGCGCCCGCGTTGAACGAGGGCGAGGTCGTCGCGGCGAAATCCTGGCGGCGAACCTCGTCGCCCATGCCGACGAAGCTTTGCTGCAGGGCGAAGTTCACCGAGCAAAGCGGCGGGCGATCTACGCCGGAAACCTCGCCGGCCATCTGCATCATCTCTTCGAACGGCAAGTGCAGATGTTCGATGGCGTCGCTAAGCTTGGCGCCACACTGCGCGATTATGGAGGCAACGGTGCTGCCTTCCGGAACGTCGAGGCGCAGGATCACCGTGTTGATGAGCGGTCCGACGACGCCCTCGAGTTCCTGTTGATCGCGCACCGACATCTGCGTGCTGATCGCTACCCTGGTCTGGCCGGCCGCCGTTTGCAGCGCCATCGCGAGGCCCGCAGCCGCCACGCTGAACAGCGTCACGCCCTGGGCCTTGGCGGCCGCTATCAGGCGATCGCTCAGCGCAGCGGGCAACAGAATGGAGCGAATGACGCCCTGGAAGCGCCGCTCCTGCGGCCGGGGACGATCGCCAGGAACGTCGAAGCGGCTGAAACCCTGAAGCTCCTGACGCCAATGGGTGCGGGCGCGATCGAGCGCGCCGCTGGTCAGGAACGCTTCCTTCCACAACGCGTAGTCGCCATGATGAAGGTCGACCTCGGGGAATTCGGCGTCATGGCCGGCATGCAATGCGGCAAGGCCTTCCACTAGCTCGCGCGTGAGGATTGCGAAGGACCAGCCGTCCATCACAAGCGAGTGGAAGGTCAGCTGCAATTCGCCCTGCGTGTTCGACCGTGGCAACCACACGGCGCGGAAGAAGGAGGGGGACGACAATGCGAAAGGCGTGCGAGCCTGCTGTCTGCCGACACGTTCGTCCTCGGCAAGGGCAGCCTTCTCGTCGAAACCGGCAAGGTCGACCACTTCGAGCTGGAAGGGCGCGAAGCTCCAGACCTGCTGCTGCAGCCCCGCACCCGTCATCAGGAAGCCAGTGCGTAATATCTCGTGCCGTGCAACCAGTTCGCTGAGTACGCGTTCGATCCTCGCGGCACTCAGCGGCCCGGACAACTGCAGCCGGAACGCGATATTGAGCGCGGACGCCTTCGGCGATGCGTTCTGTTCATGCCAGAACCGCACCTGGCAGGCGGTCGCCGGGAACAAGGCGAAGCTGGCTTCGCTCTCGTCGGTCTCGGCGATCCTTAAGGCTATCCCGTTCATTGCTCAGATCCCCCCCGCGTTCTTGCGCTTGAAGTTCAGGATCGATGGCCGGTTCACCGCAGGAGCCTCCATCGATTCGTTCTCCTGCGTGCCGTCAAGGCTTGCCGCCAATTCGGCGATCGTGACATTCTTCATGAGCTGACGGGCATCCACGCCCAGTCCGCGCTCGTTCATTCGCGCGACGATGCGGAACAGCTGCAGGCTGTCTGCGCCGAGGCTGAAGAACTGCTGGTCGATGCCGACATGCTGCAGGCCGAGCACGTCTGCCCAGATCGCCGCGAGGGTAGCCTGGGTCGGCGTCATCGCTGCGGGTTTGACCACGATGAGTTCGGGCTCCGCCGGTTCCACCGC
This sequence comes from Paraburkholderia sp. GAS33, assembly GCF_050436645.1. Lineage (NCBI taxonomy): Bacteria > Pseudomonadati > Pseudomonadota > Betaproteobacteria > Burkholderiales > Burkholderiaceae > Paraburkholderia > Paraburkholderia sp. GAS33. Next base: position 167,997 of record NZ_JBNDMP010000004.1, on the reverse strand, counting down.
GGCTGGTTCCACCGGCATGGAGGCAGGCTGAACCACCTTGAGCGCAGCGTGTGATTGACGCACAGGCGCCGCCACCATATCCGCCGTCGGCACCGGCAGCGCTTTACGGTCGAGCTTGCCGTTGCTGGTCTGCGGCAGCGCGTCGAGCGTCATCCACAGAGTCGGCACCATGTAGGCCGGCAGTTGCGCGGCAACGTGCGCTGCGACCGCGCCCTGGTCGGTCTTGTCCGAGGCCGTCTCGACGATGTAGGCCGCGAGGCGAGGGCTGCCGTTGACCGTATGCAGGGCTACGGCTGCCGCGGCGACGCCAGGCGCCTTGCGCAGGGCAGCTTCGATATCCTCGATCTCGATGCGGAAACCGCGCAGCTTGATCTGCTGGTCGCGACGGCCGAGGTGTTGCAACGAGCCGTCGGCAAGCCGTTTCGCGAGGTCGCCCGTGCGGTAGAGCCGGCTCGGCGCAGCGCCCTCGATGGCCACTTGCCTGAAGGCGGCGTCGGTGAGATCGGTACGGTTGAAATAGCCCTTTGCGAGGCCTTCACCGCCGATCCACAGTTCGCCGCTGACACCTTGCGGCGCCAGACGCAGTTCGTCTGTCAGCACATGCAGTTGCGTATTGGCGAGCGGGGCGCCGATCACCACCGGTCCGTTGGCAACGACACGCGAGGCCGCAGACCAGATCGTCGTTTCGGTCGGACCGTAGAGGTTCCAAACCTGCGCGCCGGTCGCCAGCAGGTCGTCGGCGAGATCGCGCGGCAAGCCTTCACCGCCGCACAGGATCTTGAAGTTCTCCGGTGCCTTGAAGCCAGCTTCCAGCAACATGCGCCAGAGCGACGGGGTTGCCTGAAGCGCGGTGGCAGCCTGCTCCTTCAGCCGGGTCACCAGCTCGAAGCCGGTGCGTACTTCCTCATGACCTGCAATGAAGGTCTGTCCACCGACGATGAGCGGCAGGAACAGTTCGAGACCGGAGATATCGAACGAGAAGGTGGTAACCGCGATGATGCGGTCGCTAGCCGTGAAGCCTGGCGCTTCCTTCATCGACAACAGGAAGTTGCTCAGGGCGCGATGGGGAATATCCACGCCCTTGGGCTGGCCGGTCGAGCCCGACGTGAAGATCACGTAGGCCGAATCGGTATCTGGCACGAGGGGCAAAGACACGGCCGCGTCGTCGCGTTGCGCAAGCAGAGCCTCGAGTTCCAGCACGCGATGTTCGCCCGCTTCCAGTACGGTGCGGCTTGCGCTATCGCTGAGGATAGCGGCAATGCCGGCACCGTCGAGGATCTGGCGCAGGCGCGCAGGCGGCATCGTCATGTCGAGCGGCACGTAGGCGCAACCGGCACGCCACACGCCGATCATGGCGGCCACGGTCATCGCCGTGCGGTCCATCGCGATGGCGATGCGTCCGCGCGGTGCGATACCCGCCGCCACGAGTCTGCGGGCGATCTGGCTGGCGCGTGCATCGAGCGCGCCATACGTCAGGCGCGTCGTCTCGTCCGATACCGCTGCTGCGTCGGGCGTTTGGCGAGCCTGCGCGGCGATCAGCGCGGCGGTCGTCTGCGAGAGATCGTAGGCACGGCCGGAGGCGTTCAGTTCGTCGCGCAGGTGGCGGATTTCGCCATCGTTGAGCAGAGGCAGTGCCGCAACCGGCGTTTCGGGATCGTGAGCGATCGCCGTCAGCAAGGTTTCGTAGTGGCCGAGCCAGCGCTGGATCGTCGCCTCGTCATAGACGTCGGTGTTGAAGTCGCAATCCAGACGAAGTCCCTGCGCCGATTCGATGATGTTCAGGAACAGATCGAAGTTGCTATAGGCCTTTGCGTTCGGCGCAAAGCGCGTGGTGACGCCGGCCATGTCGAGCTGCCCGTCGACCTTCTCCAGATTGAACTGCAGATCCGTCAGCGGAAGCCGGTTGAAGTCACGCTTGATACCGAGCTCGCGTACCAGCGCGCCGTAGGTGTAGTTCTGCCGGTCGCCAGCGTCGAAGAGGTGATCGCGCACCGCCTTCATGTGCGCGGCGAAAGGCTTGTCGCCATCGAACCTGACGCGCAATGGCAGGAAGTTGACGCAGTGCCCGACCAGCAGCGCTTCGCCGGCTTGCGACTGACCTGCCATCGGTGCGGCGATGACGACATCGTCCCTGCCGGACAGACGGCCGAACAGTACTTGAGCGGCGCCGAACAGGGCGGCAAACAGCGAGCAGCCCTGCTTCGACGCAGCGGTTTTGACCTGCTTGAGAAGATCGGCACCCAGATGACGTGTCGTCGATGCGCCGTTGAAGGTCTTCACCTCGGGGCGTGCGCGGTCGCCGGGCAAGTCGAGTTGCGGAGCGGGCTCGCGATGAAGGTTCAGCCAGAACTCGCGCGTCTCCTTGTCGATGCCGGCCTCATCCTGATCCTTGGCAAAGGCGAGAAAGCTCTGCACTTCGTCGAGCTCAGGCGCTTGGCCCGAAATTTCGGCCGAGTAGAGCGCTTGCAGATCGCGCAGGACGATGTTGATCGACCAGCCGTCGCAGACGATGTGGTGCGCGGTGAACACGAACGCCCACTTCTGGCTTTCCAGACGGATCAACGCGGCACGCACGAGCGGAGCGCGGGTGAGATCGAACACCTCACGCGCTTCCGCATCGACGAGGGCCTTGAGATCGCCGGCGGCATCGGCGTGGCCGGAGAAGTCGATTCTTTCCAGTGGCACGGTCGTCGCTGCATCCACGAACATCGTATCGCCGACGCGTGAGAAGTGAGCGCGCAACGCATCGTGACGGGCAATCGTCGCCGCGAAGGCGCGTTCGAAAGCCGCTTCGTTCAGGTTGCCCATGAGCTCGAGCGTGAAGGACTCATTGAACGCGAGCGATGCTTCGTGGCCGAGCTGGGCCGACATCCAGATTTCTTTCTGCGGCTCGGTGAGCGGCGACTGCGTGAGCTGTTTCGCTTCGACCGGAGCCGTGAGAGACGGGGCTTCCTGCGTGCTTCGGAGAATGCCGACGCTCTGGAGTGCGCGAATGCTTTCGACGAAGGCATCGCCGATCTTGCGGATGTCCTCATCCGAATGGCTGGTGGTCAGGAAGCAGGGGAAGCCTTCCATGATGTGCACGCCGAGGTAACGCATATAGGCATAGAACAGACTGCCCAGACGATCCTCGCCGGCGAAGCTGATATAGAACCAGCTCGAGAACGATTCCGCCCGCGTGGTGATGCCGACTTTTTCCAGATGCGTATTGATGCGCTGTACGAGGCCCTCCATACGTGCACCGAGCGATTCCTGCAGCGTCGGACCGGCCTCCTTGAGATGCATGAGAACGGCTTTCATCGCGGCCAGCACGACCGGGTGGCGCACGAAGGTGCCTGCGAAGAAGGTCGGCGGGACTTCGGGAACCGACGCGTCGCCGAATTGCCACTGGCCGCCGTCGAGCGCATCCATGTACTGGGCGCTGCCGGCGAGCACGCCGACGGGCAGACCGCCGCCGACCACCTTGCCATACGTCGCCATGTCGCCCTTGATGCCCCAGTAGCCTTGCATGCCGGCCGGGTGCACGCGAAAGCCCGTCACAACCTCGTCGACGATCAGCGCGGACTCGTTGGCCGCGGTGACCTCGCGCAATTGCTGAACGAATTCCTTCGGCCGCAGATTGGGATGGCGCGACTGCACAGGCTCGATCAGGACCGCGGCGATATCGTCGATGTTGGCCTTGATCCACTCGAGGCTTTCGGACCTGGCGTAGGGCAGCACGACCATGTTGCCCACGGAGCTCTGCGGGATGCCGGGTGCGAGCGGGAACGCACGCGGCACGCCGGCTTCGCTGCCCGGCTTGACGAGCACTTCGTCGAACTGGCCGTGATAGTCGCCGTCGAAGCAGACGACCTTCTCCTTGCCCGTCACGGTACGCGCGAGACGCATTGCCGCCATCACGGCTTCCGAGCCGGTATTGCAGAAGGTGACGCGCTCATGTCCGGTCATCTCGGCGAACATCTGGGCGACCTCGCCCGCAAGCGGCGACTGCGGTCCGATGGCGAAACCTTCCGCCATCTGCGCGTTCACCGCTTCGACCACGAAATCCGGCGTATGGCCAAACGCGGTCTGGCCGTAGCCGTTGACCACGTCGATATATTCATTGCCGTCGACGTCCCAGATCTTCGAACCTTTGGAACGCTGGGCGACGATCGGGTAGACGAGTTCCTTCCATTCCTCGCGGAAACCGCTCGCGGTGCGCGGATCGGCAAGCACCGCACGATAGGTCTGCGTACGAGCCTTGGAGGTGGCTGTTTTGGCCGAGTAGCGAACCGACAGGTCGGCGATGAACGCCGTCTGCGCATCCGTGATCTGCGCCGAGCTGGATGCGCCCGGCTTGTACGCGGTGAAGCGCGTCGGCCGGTTCTCTTCGAACTTGATCTCGGGGGCAGCGGCCCGCGCGGGCACTGCGGCTGGCTTCGGAGCCACGGCCGGTGCCGGCGCGGCAGGGGCCTGGGTGGCTACAACCGTTGCTGCTACAGGCTGCTGGACGGCTGCCGGTGCGCCTTGCAGCAGGTCGAGCTGACGCGACATCAGCGACTGCATCGCCGCGAGCTGATCGCGGAACACCGATTGAATGTCGCCCGTGGCCGGGGTGGCCGCAAACGGAGCGGCCGCTGCCACAACAGTGACCGGTGCGGCCACGCTGGGCGCGCTCGGCGCTGCAACGGCAACTGCCACTGCGGCGGGCGCGGCCTCGGCCACGACCGGCGCGACCTGCGGTTCCGGGTCAGGCGGCAATGCGCCGTCGAGGAACTGTGCCAGCGCGGGCAGCGTCGGGTAGTCGCTCATGATCTGCCGGAAGCTGATCGTGACATCGTAGCGGCGGCGAAGCTGGCGGGACACCTGTCCCATGAACAGAGAGTCGTAACCGAGATCCCAGAAGGTCACGTCCGGATTGGACGTATCCGGCGCCTCGCCGGACATCTCGGCGAGAAGTGATGCCAGTTCGGCAATGAGACGCGGTTTGCGGTCGATTTGGTCAGTATGGGCCATGGCGGTCTGAGGAATGTCGGTTATGACGTCGGACGAAGCTGGAGCGGCGAGCGCCGCGGCGGGCATCGTCGTGTGATGTGAAGAAGCGGTTGCAGGGGCATCGATCCAATGCCGTTCCGGTTCGAACGGATAGGTCGGTAGCGAAATGCGGTGGCCGGCTTCGGCCCGGACGGTTTGCCAGTCCGGCGTGACCCCGTTCAGCCACAGTCGCCCGGTCGCTTCGGCGAGGATTGAGAGTTCACGGTCGCGCATGGCGAAATCAGGCAGCGAGGCAATCGCGCCCAGATGCCGGTCCTTGGGCAACCCCTGCATGACGAAGGTCGACAGTGTCCGGCCGGGACCGATTTCCAGAAGCAGCGGTTTGCCCTCGGCAGTCACCGTGGCCAGTGCATCACTGAAGCGCACGACATTGCGGCAATGACTGGCCCAGTAATGTCCCGGCACCGGCTGATCCATCGACGCCCACTGTCCGGTCACCGAGGACACGTACGGGATCTTCGGCCTTGCGAAGGAAAGACTGTCCGCCAGCTTCGCGAGATCGTCCACGACACCGGACATCATGCGCGAGTGGAAGGCATGCGACGTATGCAGCCGTCGATGCTCGATATCGCCCGCTTTCAGCGTGGCTTCGAAAGCCTCGATCGCGGCGAAGGGGCCCGCTACGACGCTAAGCGATGGCGCATTGACTGCGGCCAGATCGACGTCGGCGGGCAGAAGGGGGACGAGGTCCGTCTCGGACAAGCGTACCACCAGCATCGCGCCCGGTTCGGCCGACTGCATGAGCGCACCGCGCCTGGCGATCAGGTACAGCGCATCCTCGAAGGTGATCGCCTCGGCCACGCAGGCGGCGACCAGTTCGCCGATGCTATGGCCGATCATGGCCGTCGGCTTGATGCCGCGCGACATCCACAGTTGCGCCAGCGCATATTCGACCAGGAACAGGGCCGGCTGCGCGTAGAGCGTCGAACGGATGGGATGCGGGGTGTCGTCGCCTTCCGGGGAGTCGCTCAACAGCAGGGTGCGGATATCCAGGCCCACATGCGGAGCCAACGCTTCGGCACCCTTGTCGATCCACTGGCGATAGACCGGCTCGGTGCGATAGAGCGCTTGTCCCATGCCCGGGTACTGCGCGCCCTGGCCAGGAAACATGAACACAACCGGAGGCGTGGCTTGAGGGGCCTGTGCTTCGATCGCTCCTTTGACGAGCCGGGCCTGCGCTTGCTCGACGCTGTCCGCGATGACGACGGCGCGATGCGCGAAGTCACGGCGACCCATTTGCAGCGTCGCGGCCACGTTGGTGAGCGAGACGCCGGGGTTGGCGGCCAGATGCCCGGCGAGATTGGCCTTGGCCCGTTCGAGCGCTGCCGCGCTCCGTGCCGAGAGCGGCAAAATCTGCAGCGCTTCTGGTGGCTTTTCTTGCGGCTCACATGCGGCGTCGACACGGCGCGGCGCTTCTTCCAGCACCACGTGCACATTCGTACCGCCGACGCCGAACGAACTCACGCCGGCGCGACGCGGCGTCGCGCCGGCAGCCCAGGCGTTCGCGCCGACGTTGAAAAAGAAGGGGCTGTTAGCGACATCGATGCCCGGGTTGGCTGAACGGAAATGCAGGAGCGGCGGCAAGACCCGGTCGCGCAGCGCGAGCGACGCAGCGATGAAGCCCGTCACGCCGGCGGCCGCGTCGAGGTGGCCGACATTGGCCTTCGCCGAGCCGAGGGCGCAGAACTGGCCGCCTTCGACGCCGCCGAGGCGGAATGCCTGCACGAGACCCGCGAACTCGATCGGGTCGCCGAGCGGCGTCGCCGTACCATGAGCCTCGATGTAGCCAATGGAGGCTGCATCTACACCGGCTTCGGCGTGCGCGATGGCAATAGCGCGAGCCTGGGCATCGACGCTAGGCGCCGTGAAACCGACCTTGTCGGAGCCATCGTTGTTGATGCCGACACCACGGATCACGGCATAGATCGGATCCTCGTCGGCGATCGCGTCCTCGAGACGTTTCAGCAGGACAACCCCAGCGCCGCTGCCGAATACCGTGCCCTTGGCCTCGGCATCGAACGGGCGGCACACGCCATCGGGCGCGCCCATCCCGCCTTCTTCATAGTAGTAGCCGCGCTTTTGCGGGAAGGTGATCGACACACCGCCGGCCAGTGCCATGTCACAGCGGCCCGAGCGCAGGTTCTCTACGGCGAGACCAATTGCAGTCAGCGAGGTCGAGCAGGCCGTCTGCACTGAGAGAGCTGGTCCCTTGAGACCCAGCTTGTACGCGGTGCGCGTGGCGACGAAATCACCGGCCCCGACCAGCTTTTGGTACTCGCCGATCTGGAACTGGCTCGTGAACTCGTCGATGACGCCACGGTCCGTCAGCACATGCTTGAGGAAGTAGGTGTTCATCGAGGTGCCGGCGAATACGCCGACGGCGCCAGCGATCGTCGCCGGATCGTAGCCGGCATCTTCGAACGCCTCCCAGGCGATCTCGAGGAACAGGCGCTGTTGCGGGTCGGTCAGCGCTGCCTCGCGCGCAAGCATCCCGAAGAAGCCTGCATCGAAGCGGTCGACGTCCGGGAGTATCGGCCGTGCCTTGACATAACTGACGTCGCGGCGCGAGTTCTCGTCGAAGCTGTCTTCCAGTTCCGCCACGTCGAAATGGGTGATGCAGTCGCGTCCCGCGAGGATGTTGGCCCACAGCTCGGAGACATTGCGCGCGCCCGGGAACCGTCCGGACATGCCGATGACGGCGATTGCCCCGCCCTGGGCATCCCGGCGTTGCCGGATTGCCTCGTTCCTTACCGCTCCGAGGGTGGTGCGCAGGTGCGCGGCCAGCGCCTCGACATTGGGATGGCGAAACAGATCCACTAGCGCCATCTTTGCCGCTACATCGCGCGCGATGATGGCGTGGGCCCGCATCAGATCCAGCGAGCGCAGTCCAAGGTCGAAGAAGTTCGCGCGGCGATCCACGGGGTTGCCGAGAATTCCCTCGAACACGGCTGCCAGCTTGCCGGCGATATCGTCGTCCACCTGCTGCGCCGCAGCTGATGCGGCAGCATGCGCATCGGCCTGCGTGAGCTCCTCGAGCAACGCTTTGCGGTTGACCTTGCCGTTCGGCGTAAGAGGAAAGGCCGACAGGACACGCAACTCCGTCGGCACCATGTAGTCGGGCAATGCAGTCTTGAGGTAAGCGCGTAGCCCGGCGAGGAAGACGTCAGACTCCGCCGCGTCGGCCTTCACGAAGCCGGCGATGGACTTGCCTCTGCGGCCGTCGAATGCCGCCACCGCCGCATCGGCGACGCCGGGAGCCGCACGCAGGGCATGTTCGATTTCATCGAGCTCGATACGTTTGCCGGCGATCTTGATCTGCCGGTCGTTGCGACCCAGGAAATCGATCGCACCGTCCGGGCGCCGGCGCACCAGGTCGCCGGTGCGATAGAGCTTGCCGCTGGGGCTGAAGACGTCGTCGACGAACTTCTCCGCGCTCAGTTCGGGGCGATTGAGGTAGCCGAGCGCCACGCCGTCACCGCCCACGACGAGCTCACCGACTTCTCCTTCGACAACCGGCACGAGCTTCTCGTCCACGATATAGACGCGCGTGCCCGCGATGGCGTCGCCGATCGGAATGGCGTCGCCATTTGCCAGGGCTTCGCCACTGCGCGGAATGCGGTAGCAGCAGGAGAAGGTCGTGTTCTCGGTCGGGCCGTAGCCATTGATGATCTGCAGCTCGGGATGCGCCTCCATGACCTTGCGGATATGGACGGGCGACAGCACGTCGCCGCCGGTCAGCGCCTCCTTGAGCGGAAGAAAGGCTTCCGGCCGATAGTCGGCGAGCGCATTGAAAAGGCCGGCTGTGAACCAGGCGCCGGTCGCGCCGAGTCGCGCGATCTCAGAGGCGATCGTGTCGAGCGAGGGCTGAACCTCGTTGATGATCGCAGCGCACCCGCCGTTCAGCAGCGGACCCCAGATCTCCAGCGTACTGGCATCGAAAGCGAGCGGCGCCAGGTTGAGGAAGCGCGTCTGCGGCGACAGCTCAGCGAAGCTCTGGCCATGCACGAGGCGCAGAATCGCGCGGTGCGGCACGATCACGCCCTTGGGTTTGCCGGTGGAGCCGGAGGTGTACATGATGTAGGCGGGGTCGTCGCGGCCGCAAGCCTGGAGCGGAGCGGGATCCGCCGTCTCCGCCGATGTCACGATATCCGCCAGATCGACCGCCGCACCGTTCAGGTCGCCGACGCTGGCGAGAGCCGCCCCTTCCGCGATGATGAGCTTGGGCGAGCAATCGGCCACGATGAAATCGAGTTGTGCGCGGGGATAGGCCGGATCCAGCGGCACATAGACGGCGCCGACACGCAGGATCGCCAGCATCAGGGCCAGCGTGTCGCGACTGCGTGGAACCATGATGGCGCAGCGCTCGCCTCGTTCCAGTCCCATGCGGGACAGGACGGTGGCAAGGCGGGCCGACCGTTCGCCGAGGTCGGCATAACGCTCTTCACCCGTTGCGTCGATCACAGCAAGATGATCGCGAAACTCTGCACATACGACATCGAAGCACGCTGCCACGCCAGGTACATGACCTGCCCCGTTCGGCAAGTCGCCTGGATAGTTGTCTCTGTGTGACATTTGCCGCTCTCTAATAATTTAGATGAAGGCCTTGTACTGAGCTACGCCTGGCCATTAGCGCGCAGCTAGCGCACATAACGGCGGCCGGTCCCGGCAGGCGCAAGCAGCACGAGGCTCTCTGCACCTGACCCGTGTCTCAAGCGCGAAAGATGCTGTAAGTGAAAGTTAATCTTTCGCGGACCACCTCTCCGTACGCCTTCGCACACACGAGCGATTCAACAACACATCAGCTCGACGAGATTGCGTGTTCAGAGCGTGTCAGGCGCCCGCGCTAAAGCCTGGAATCTGACGGGAGAACAGACCGCACGACGTTGAAGCAGACGCCGTCCGTCAATTCATTTCGACAATCGACCAGTCCGTGCTTCGGGCCGCTACTGCTCCCGCGCAGGTCGAACTGGGTGACAGGGCACAGATGCGCCACTGGGTTGCTTCCTCCGCCTCGCCGCCGACAAAGCGCGGTGTCGTGTCGCCGCGAATGGACAGATCGAACTCGAAGTGGGCCGGGGGCAGGGTAAAGCCGGTGCCGAGCGCTTTCAGGCAGGCTTCTTTGCGCGCCCAGCTTTCGAAGAAGACCTCTTGCCGTTCTTCATCCGGCAACGCGCTGAATTCCGCGCACTCCTGTATGGAGAACACTTCGAGTGGCACACACTCTTCGATCGGGCGAACGTTTTCTACGTCGATGCCGACCTCGAAGCCGTTCGAGATGGCGAGAGCCGCCGCACTCTCGCTGTGGCTGAGGTTGAAGCAGACCGTCCATCCGACAGGCTGGAGGTTGCAGAACGGTTTGCCGTCGGGACCATAGTCGAGGGCGACCTGTCGCGGCGATAAGCCGAGATAGCGGCTCAGGAGCTCCCTGAGTTCGCCTCGACCTGCCACATAGCGACGGCGATGCCGTTCGAAGCGGAACTTGTCGGCGCGCTCGCGCTCTTGCGTCGACAGCATGGCCCAGTGCCGATCGAAATCGTCACCGCAGACATCGAGATCCCACTGCCAGACATGCACTTCCTGTGCAGAGGGCGGTGTGAGGAGAGAAGAGGACATTGAAAAACCTGGATTCGACTGGCAGCGACACGCACGCGTCGCGGCGCACAGGACAGCAAACCGGCGTTCAGGAGGACGCCGGCTTTATCACGCGCCCTTCGGCGCCTCTTGGGGATTCGCGTTTTCGCGAATCGTGCCGCCAGAGTTCAACGAACTGGCGTAAGGACGCTCTCGAAGGCAGCGCGATGCTTCTTCTATTACTGCAACTGCGCGAACGAAGGTGAAGGCTTAGCTGACCGTGTCGGCCTGACGCATACGCGGCAGCAACCGGTCGAACTCGCGCTTCACGAGGCCGTAGCATTCGCATGCACGCGATTCCAGCGCCTTGCGGTCGAGTACCTTGATATGGCCACGGCTGTGATGAATCAGGCCGTCGTCATGCAGCTTGCCCGCGGCTTCGGTGATACCCTCGCGGCGTACGCCGAGCATGTCCGCGATCAGTTGCTGTGTGACCGTCAGCTCGTTTGAGGCGACGCGATCGATCTCGATCAGCAGCCAGCGGCACAACTGTTTGTTCAGCGAGTGATGGCGGTTGCATGCCGCGGTCTGTGCAACCTGCGTGAGCAGGGCATGCATATAGAGCATCAGCAGGCGGCGCAGAAAGTCGGAGCGCGCGAACTGCTGGCTGAGGGCTTGCGCCGTCATGCGATAGGCGAAACCGGCGCTTTGCACCTGCACACGGTTAGGCATGGTCTCGCCGCCCGTCAATACCGGAACGCCCGTCATGCCTTCGCGTCCAACTGCGGCGATCTCAACGGAGCTGCCGTCTTCCATCGTCGACAACATCGAGATGATCGCGGTTGTCGGAAAATAAACGTGATGAATACGTTGTCCGGAATCGCACAGAAGCTGTTCAGTGCGCAGATGGACGAGTTCGAGGTGAGGGGCGATGGCTTGCCACTCATGGGAGGGCAGTGCGCCAAGCAAATGATTGCCGTGCAGATCGGATTGAAGCGTAAGCATGATTCGGTCCTCGCGTGGAGCCGCGTGAGGCAGCTCCTTGTTTTTTCTACCCGTCCCTGCATCCGTCTTGCGTTGCCGCCTGGCGAGCGGTCATGGATTTGCAGTGCGGGCCCCGTATGGCTGTTGCGCGCCAGCGTTATTTTTGGGTTGTGTACATCGGCGCTGGTGTTGCGCTTCTCATTTAGCGAGGACTGTGCCAGCTTGTCCGGAATGAGTACTGGTGCGACGCAGCGAAGAGGTCAATGGGGGTTTGCGCTGCAAAATGTGCGTTTTTGTTTCAATTTTGTACCAGGGGCCTCCCTGGTCATGGCCGCGCCCGAAGCATTTGTTTTTGACTCAAGTCTTTGATCGGATTGCGTTAGTTCGTGTCGGACAGGCGGCGGAGCAAGGCGAATCGACGCCGAAATGCTAGCTGGGCGGGACCATACACCGCCGTCCAAGATGACTCAGAAATGATTCACATGTGGTTAGCGGATTGCGTGGGCTGGCGCACGGAAGTGGTTTTTGACGACCAGTTCGATGTCGACGCAACCTTCTCGAACTCGCTACAACGAAATGCGTAGAGTGAGGTTCCATGCGCGCTGTGGGGCAGTCAGGTGATCCAGTGGATCGCGTCAGCGCTAAAAAAACGGTGCTTCAGTATTAATTCTGCATACCTCGGGCTCAAGTGCGGCATCTGTATCGTTCGCGTTAAACGGCACCTGGTGAATCGTTCATGAACAGTTGAACGACACGATGGAACATGCGCGAGCAGGCTTGTCCAGTTGACGGATTGCGAAGTGCCGCGTGCATCACGTCATGCGTGTGCGGGCCGAAGCGATGTGCATAGATGAAGTCGACGAGTCGTCCACGACAGTCGGCGGCGTACATGCGCTGCACGATGTGTGACTTGTGTGTGGCCGATGCGTGGCGCGAGTTGAAGCACGCGATTTTCGATGCAATCTTGACTCCTGAGTCGTTGAGGCAGATATGCCGAGGTTGTGCCTGCAACGACTTACTGGTGTCATGGATCAGGTGTAGTTCGAGGCCGTTCTGTCCTTCCCGGTTGTTCGCATTTGACTGCTTGTGACGTCTTGTCGTCGGTGCGCTTGCGCACCGAGTTCGAAAGGAGCGTCGGCGTACCTTGCATGCATGGCAATGACCAGGTCCTGTCGAATAAATCGCAGGAGGGGACGCGCGATGAACTGGAAGACGCTCGAATTCGAGCAATGCACGGTACGTGAGTTGTATCTGATCATGCGCGCACGCAGCGCCGTATTCGTCGTCGAACAGTCGCACCTGTGTCTCGACGCCGATGGCCGCGACGAATGCGCGCTGCACATTTTCGCGGCCGAAGACATGTCTCATGCAATGCCCATCATGGCGTATGCGCGGATTCGGCGCGTCGATACAAAGCATCCGCAAGTGGTGCTCGACAAGGTCTTGACAAGCCCGGCGAGACGCGGCGACGGCACGGCCGAGGAACTGATCGAGCGGGTTCTATGGGCGACGGCGGAGCGCTGGCCGGGAATCCTCGTGCGAGTGACTGCGCCAGTCGGCATGCGTGCCTTCTATGAGCAGTTCGGCTTTCGCAAGGTGGAGGGGCCATTCCTCGACCATGGCGCGCTATCTGTCGGTTTGACGTGCCGCACGCGTAACGTCCGGGCGCCGATGGCCTTTGCCCGGCGCGAGCGCAGCATCATGTCGGGCGCGGGAACGTTCGAAAATCTGTGAGCACATCGGCGTGGGCCCCGAATCGCTGCGTGCTGCCGGAGAGGGCATCCATTCGCGGGTTATCTGTCGGCGAAGATGGTAATTAATTCGGTATTCTAATCGTTATAACCACATGAACGGCAATGGCGTCGGTACGTCTTTCCGGCTTTGGCGCCTATGAACCCGTAGAGACAGATCGAAGGCCGCCGGGCCCGTGAGGCAGTGTGTGGGTACGAACAGAGACGGGCTGCCTGAGCATGCTCCAATCAAACTATCACGCCTATTGTGTCGGATTCAATCAGGGTCGCGGGGGCTCTGGGGGTGTGCATTGGAGAGGCTCGAATGAACAATTTCAATTTGAACGAATTTGCATCGCCGGCGGCGCAGCCAGCACTGGCACGCGAGGCAATGGAAGACTGCGTCGTGCAGCCCGTGATTCTCGCGGGCGGCTCGGGCACGCGGCTGTGGCCGTTGTCGCGCGAGCAAAGCCCCAAGCAGCTGATCAACCTGTTCGGCGACGAGTCGCTGCTCGAGTCGACGGTTCATCGGCTCGAGCGCCTGTTTGCCGGCGAGCGCCAGTCTCAGGGTGCACCGGGTTTCGTGCGGGCTGCGCCGATCGTCGTATGCGGCGGCGATCTGCATCTGGCCACGCTCGAGCGGCTCAAGCGCTGCGGCGGCGTGCCGCGTGTTCTCGTCGAACCGTCGCCGCGCAATACTGCGCCGGCACTGACGCTCGCCGCGCTTGCCGCGCAGGCCGATCTGCCCGACGGCCCGGATCCGGTACTGATCGTCGTGCCTGCCGATCATCTGATTGCCGACAACGAGGCGTTCGTCGCGGCGCTTGCGCAAGCGGTGCTGCATGCCGCGCAGGGTGCAATCGTGACGCTGGGCGTGCCGCCCGAGCGGGCGGAGACGGGCTACGGCTATATCCGGATCGGCGCGCCGGTCGGGCTGCAAGGGGCGTGTGCAATCGACGGCTTCGTGGAGAAGCCGGATCGGGAACTGGCCGAACGCTACGTCGAGAGCGGCGGGTATTGGTGGAATAGCGGCATTTTCGTGGTGCGCGCGTCGGTGTGGCTCGCTGCCATTGCGCGTTGCCGTCCCTCGATCGCGTCGACGTGCGTGGAGTCGTTTGCGCGGGCGTCGCTCGACAGCACAGGCGCACGCCAGTTCGATCAGTCGGCTTTCGCAGCCTGTCCTTCCGATTCTATCGACTATGCGGTGATGGAACAGGTCGGTGCCGAGGCGGGTCTCGCCGGCGTCGTCGTGCCGCTTGTCGCGGGCTGGTCCGATGTCGGCGCGTGGGATGCGGTCTGGGAAGCGTCGGGCAAGGACGCCGATGGCAACGTTGGCCGCGGCCGGGTGCTGTTCGAAGGTTCGAGCGACAGTTTCGCGCATTCGGATGGCCGGCTGGTCGCATGCGTCGGCCTGTCGGGCGTGGTGGTGGTCGAAACCGCCGATGCGGTGCTGGTGGCCGCCAAGGACCGTGTCCAGGACGTGCGCGCGATCGTCAGCCGCCTCAAGACCGAGCGCGGCCCGGAAGTGCAGGAGCATCGCAAGGTCCAGCGGCCGTGGGGCTTCTACGATTCGATCGACCGTGGCGAGCGCTTCCAGGTGAAGCGTATCGTGGTGAACCCGGGCGGCCGTCTATCGCTGCAGATGCATCATCACCGCGCCGAACATTGGGTGGTCGTGCGCGGCACGGCACGCGTCACGCGCGGCGAAGAGACTTTCCTGATGTCGGAGAACCAGTCGACCTATATTCCGCTCGGCGTGACGCACCGGCTCGAGAATCCGGGCAAGACACCGCTCGAAATCATCGAGGTGCAATCGGGCGGCTATCTCGGCGAGGACGATATCGTGCGCTTCGACGATCAATATGGCCGTGCCCCGGAGGCGGCACATGAGAGTAGCGACGCTTCGGGCCGCTAAACCGTCCGCTACCGGAGCCAGGTTGTGCGCTGTCGGACACAAGCTGTTGTAGATCCGCCAATCGACGACGCTGCGTGCGTCGTCGCACGATGCAATCTGTGAGGCCCGCGCACGCTTATCACGCAAGCTTGGCGCGCTTCTTCGGCCAGCGCGTTACATGAACGAAACAATTCTTCAGAGGGATAACCCTGTCAGGACGTTTCCCAACTGGCGCATCTGTTTTTAAGCTAGCACCGTATCGATTAATACAACAACAAACAATACAAAACGACACACGAGGGCCGCTTGATCAACAGGCTACGCGGGGGGATAACCCGCTTTCGGGGAGAGTGTCATGGAACAGGGAAACAAGGATCGTTCGTTGGTCAGCAAGGTCATGGACGGGCTCGTCACGGGCATCGTCGAAGAAAAATATGGCGCTGTGCTGCCACCGCAGGATGTGTTGTCCAAAGAGTTCGATGTGAGTCGAACTGTGATGCGTGAAGCGCTGTCGATGCTGCTCGCGCGCGATATGCTCGATGTGCGGCCGAAGATAGGCACGCGCATCAGGCCGATGCGCGACTGGCGGATGATCGATGAGGATGTGGTGAGTTGGCGTTTTCGTGCAAAGCCCGATCCGGTGTTTCTGCGCGATGTGATTGAGTTTCGCATCCTGATCGAACCGCGTGCGTGCGCTCAGGCGGCGGCGCGCGGCAGTGCGGCGGATATTGCCGGGATTCGCGATGCCTACGACGCGTTCCGCACCATCCGCCCGGGCGAGGCCGGCTATCAGGCGGCCGACGAGCTGCTGCATACGCGCATCGTGGTGGCGAGCGGCAACCAGTTCTTCCAGCAGATGGCTGCGATCATCCGCGGTGCGCTGGCGGCTGCCAATCCCATCGTGACGGCCAGGCCGGGCGCGTGGGAGACCGTGGTGGCGAACCACGGGCGCGTGGTCGCGGCGATCGAGCGGCGCGATGCGAAGGAAGCGGAAGCGGCTTCGCTCGCGTTGATCGATTTCACAGCGGAAGAGATCGGCAGCACGTTTTCGGCTTAGTTGGCGGTTCGCGGTTGCGTGCGATCGGGGAGACCTGGGCGACAATGGCGCCTGGTCTCTACCGCACCGGAACTCGAACGCCACATGAACAACGCTCTGGAGGCCGTCCCCGGAGGGGACGTGCCTGAACACTTATCCTCTGTGAACCCCACCGTGATTCGCTGGGGCATCGTCGGCACGGGGCGTATCGCCCGCCGCTTTGCCCAGGGCCTCGCGCATGTCGAAGCCGCGCAACTGACCGCGCTCTGGTCGCGCCGCGCCGAACCGGCGGCGGCTTTTGCCGCGGAGTTTGGCGGCACGGCGTGCGCGAGCTTCGACGCGCTGCTCGCCAGCGGTATCGACGCGCTCTATATCGCCACGCTGCAGGACAGCCACGTGGACTACGCGATCGCGGCGCTCGAGGCAGGCCTGCACGTGCTGTGCGAAAAGCCTGCCACGATCAATGCCGCCCAGCTCGAACGCGTGCTGACGGCCGCGCGCGGTGCGCGACGGCTCTTCATGGAGGCGATGAAGCCGCCTTTCTATCCACTGTATCGGGCTTTGCGTGCCCATCTGGCTGACGACCCCATCGGCGAAATCGGCCTTGTGCGGGCCGGCTGTTCGGCGGCGAACGTGCCGCCCGATCATCCGTCGTTTTCCTTCGAACACGCGGGCGGCGCGCTGCTCGACATCGGCATCTACGAGATGTTCCTGGCCGTCGACTGGCTCGGCGCACCACTCGAGGTGCAGACGCTCGGCCGGCTCGGGCCGACCGGCGTCGATATTTTTGCGAGCCTCAATAGCCAGCACGAGCGCGGCATCTCGCAACTGTTCTGCGGGCTCGACCTGCATGGCAAGGGCGATGCGCTACTGCTGGCGGCGGGCGGACACGTCACGATCCACGAGAACTGGTGGAACCCGGCCCGCGCCACGATCCGCTATGCGGATGGGCGCGTCGTCGAACTGGATGTGCCGTTCGAAGGCGGCGGCCTGAACTATGAAACCGCGCATTTCTGCGAGCTGATCCGGGCGGGGCAACTGGAGAGTCCGGTGATGCCGCACGCGAAGTCATTGCAGATGATTGCGATGACCGACGCGGCGCGGGCCGCGCTAGGACTGCGTTTCGCGGGAGAGTGAGCCGCGCGAAGGGCGGTGTGGGCAGAGCCGCGCTTCGGGCACCCGTGACGCGCACGGTGTGCCGCGGTGGTACGATTTGCGCGGACGCGGTGCCCAGGCGCCGCCGAAGCTTTCGATTACCTTCCGCAGGAGCCGCTTTCGATGCGCATGCTTGGAAAATTGTGGCGCGACAACAAGAGTCTTGTCGCGTTTATCGTGCTGATGGTGTTGTTCCGTAGTGCGATCGCCGACTGGAACGTGGTGCCGAGCGGCTCGATGCTGCCGACCATTCGCGAGGGCGACCGCATCCTCGTCGACAAGATGGCCTATGACCTGCGCGTGCCGCTCACGCATATCGCGATCGCGCATCTGCACGATCCGCAGCGTGGCGACATCGTCACGATCCAGTCGTCGGCAGCCCACGAACTGCTCGTCAAGCGGCTGATCGGCCTGCCGGGCGACAGCGTGGCGATGCGCGACAACGTGCTGTATGTGAACGGCGTGCGCGCGGCCTATCAGCCGCTCAAGTTCGGGCCGCTGCCGGGCGATGCGTCGTCGCCGGGCGACTATCTGACTGAGCGTTTCGACGGTGTGTCGCATATCGTGCGGCTCTCGCCGGATTCGCCGAGCCCGCGCAATTCGTTCGGGCCGGTGGTCGTGCCGCCGGGCCAGTATCTGATGCTTGGCGATAACCGCGACAACAGCGCGGATTCACGCTACTTCGGCTTTTTCCCGCGCACGGAACTGATGGGCCGCACGCGTCGCGTCGCGTTCTCGCTCGACCCCGATCATTACTACGAGCCGCGCTTCAGCCGCTTCGGGGCGCCGCTGGATGCGCCGCTCGCGGCGCGCTGAGCGCTCGCCGATCAGGTACGCTCACGCTCACGCTGCTACGCGGCGGCAGTCCGGACGCCTCGCCTCACACGTGGCTCAGTGCCGCGTGGGTAGCGCGAGGCGCTGTTCGTACCAGTGCTGGACCCATTCGAGCACCTGGCACAACACCCAGTAGATGGCCGCCGCAGCGAGGTAGAGCGGCAGCGGCTGATAGGTCGACGCAATCACTTCCTGCGCGCTGCGCAAGAGCTCGGTCACGGTGATCACCGACACCAGCGAAGTGTCCTTGATCAGGCTGATCAGACTGTTCGACAAACTCGGCACGGCGATGCGCAATGCCTGCGGGGCCACCACATACCGCAGCGTCTGACGGCGCGACAGACCTAAGCTGTAAGCCGCGAGCCACTGGCCACTCGGAATGCCGAGGATGGCGCCGCGCATGCTCTCCGACAGATACGCCGCGACATTCGCCGACAGCGCGATCACACCCGCAGGCGTTGGATCGAGCGAGATGCCGAGACTCGGCAAGCCGTAGTAAATCACGAAGATCTGCACCAGCAACGGTGTGCCGCGCATCAGGCTCACGTAGACGCGTGCGATCCAGTTCAACACGCGGTTGTGACTGATGCCCATCACGGCGATGACGCTGGCGGCAAGCAGTCCGAAGATCATCGACAGGACCGCGAACTTGACCGTCAGAATGACGCCCTGAGCGAGCACCGGAAGCGATTGGACGAGCAGGGAAGTGGTGGACATGGGCGATGAGTGATGTGCGCAGCAAAGCGCACATCATAAACGCTCAGTGGGGCTCAGTTCGCGATGGGCTTCGTGACGTCGATGCCGAACCACTTCTCGGAGATCTTCGTGAAGGTGCCATCCGCTTCGAGCTGGGTCATTGCATCGTCGATCGCCTTGGCGAACTTCGGATTGCCCTTCTTGAACGGAATGCCCGACGGCGTGCCGGTGCCGACCATCGCACCAGTGCGCAGCGGCAGCGGCGAAGTCTTCAGCAGATAGGCCAGCATCAGACGGTCGTTGAGCGCGGCGTCGAGACGGCCGGCGGCGAGGTCAGCCAGATATTCAGGTGCGCCCGGGTAGGTCTTGACGTCGATGCCCGGCACCGACTTCGCCATATCCATGTAGTTCGTGCCGAGACCCACGCCGAGCTTCTTGCCCTTCAGGTCGTCGAGCGACTTGAACTCCCGCGAGTCGTCCTTGCGCTGGATCAGCTGGGCCGCGGAGAACGTGTAGCCGGGCGAAAAATCGAGCACCTGTTTGCGCGCGTCCGTGATGCCGACCTGGTTGACGATCACATCGAACTTGCCGGCCTGCAGACCCGCGATGATGCCGCTCCATTCGGTCGTCACGAACACCGGCTTCACGCCGAGCTTCTGCGCGACCGCTTTGGCGATATCCACGTCAAACCCGACCAGCTCACCCGACGGCGCCTTGGAGTCGAACGGCGGGAACGTACCTTCGAGGCCGATGCGCAGCGTGCCGCTTTGCTTGACCTGATCGAGCAGGTCTGCTGCGTGGGCGGCTACGGCGGTGAACGAGGCGCCGATCAGACCAGCCACGAGGAGTTTTTTCAGCAAGCGAGATTTCATCGTCTTCCTTTATTCGTTTTTTTGCCCAGACGGGCGGTTAGAACATCGGAAAGGATAACAAAGCAGACTATCAATACTTAAATACTGTTTGTTTATGCCTATATAACGTGGCCGGGCGTTGCCCGGGCCGGCATAGCCGTAGTTTAAGCCAGCGCCTGCGCGCATTCGGCTACCAGCGCCGGGCCGCGGTAAATGAAGCCCGTGTAAAGCTGGACCAGCGCCGCGCCGGCGGCGAGTTTGGCGCGCGCGTCTGCGCCGGAAAAGATGCCGCCGACGCCGATGATCGGCACGGTCTCGCCGACTTCGGCGCGCAGTTTGCGGATCACTTCATTGGAGGCATCGAATACCGGCTTGCCCGACAGGCCGCCGGTTTCCTCGGCATGCGGCAGACCCGTGACCGCCGTACGCGAAAGCGTCGTATTGGTGGCGATCACGCCTTCGAAGCGATGGCGCAGCAGCGTGTCGGCAATCGATTTGATCTGCTCGTCGTCGAGGTCCGGGGCGATCTTCAGTGCGAGCGGCACCAGCTTGCCGTGCAGATCCGCGAGACGCTGCTGCTTGTCCTTCAGCGCGGCGAGCAGGGCGTCGAGTTCGCCGGCACCCTGCAACTGGCGCAGGTTCTTCGTGTTCGGCGACGAGATGTTGACCGTCACGTAGCTCGCGAACGGATAGACGCGCTCGAGACAGTACAAATAGTCCTCGGCGGCGCGCTCGATCGGCGTATCGGCGTTCTTGCCGATGTTCAGTCCCAGCGGACCGCGATAGCGCGCGGCCTGCACGTTCTTCACGAACTGGTCGACCCCGGCGTTGTTGAAGCCCATCCGGTTGATCACAGCGTTCGCCTGCGGCAGGCGGAACATGCGCGGCCGCGGATTGCCTGGTTGCGCGCGTGGCGTGACCGTACCTACCTCAATAAAACCGAAGCCCAGCGCGGCCAGCCCGTCGATGCACGCGCCGTCCTTGTCGAGCCCGGCGGCGAGCCCCACCGGGTTGCGGAACGTCAGCCCCATCACGGTGCGCGGCGCGTCGGGCACGCGCGGCGCGAGCGCGCTTGCGACGCCCGTGCGGCCGGCCGCGCCGAGCAGGCGCAAGGTCAGGTGGTGAGCGTCTTCCGCGTCCATGCGAAAGAGTTGGGCGCGTACGAGCGGGTAGAGGGAACTGAACACGGGGCGGAGCCGGACGGCTGGAAATGGGAACCCGGTATTTTACCGGCTTTAACGAGACGGCAGGGCGCGGAGGCGGAGGAGAGTTCGTCGCGCTGGCATTCAGGAGGGCGCTTCAGCGGGGCAGCTTGACGGGGCCGCGCCGGCCCTGAATCGCGGCGTCGACGGGCGCCAACTCGAGGCTTTGCGGATCGAGCGTGCGCCATGTGCTGTCCACGAGGCCTTCCAGCGGTCGGAAGTTGGCCTTGTACGCCATTTTCTGGCTCTCGCGGATCCAGTAGCCGAGGTAGACGTAAGGCAGACGCAGGCTGCGCGCCTGTTCTATCTGCCAGTAGATGTTGTAGGTGCCGAAACTGCTGTGCGCGAGATCCGGTTCGAAGAAGGTATAGACCGACGAGAGCCCGTCGCCGAGGATGTCGATCATGCTGATCATGCGCAGCACGCCCGGCGCGTCAGGGTGTCCCGCGAGCGGCTCGCGGAATTCGACCAGCCGCGAGTTGATCCGGCTTTGCAGCAGGAACTGCTCGTACTGATCGCGGCTGTCGCGATCCATGCCGCCGCCGGCGTGCCGTGCCGACTGATAGCGCATGTAGAGCGCGTAATGCTCTTCGTCGTAGTGCAGCGGTGCAACCGTGGCGACGAGACCGCCGTGTTTTTTCCACACCTTGCGCTGGGTGCGGTTCGGCTCGAACTGGTCGACCGGCACGCGCACCGGCACGCAGGCGCGGCAGCCGTCGCAATACGGGCGGTAGGTGAACACGCCCGAGCGCCGGAAGCCCGCCTTGACCAGGTCGGTGTAGACGTCGGAATTAATCAGATGGCTTGGCGTGGCGACTTGCGAGCGTGCCACGCGCCCCTCCAGATAGCTGCAAGGATACGGCGCCGTTGCATAGAATTGCAGCGCGGAAAGGGGTGAAAGCGGCAGCTCGTTGGGGTGCGTCACGTTGGCAGCTCTCGAAGCGTCTCTGAGTATTTCAAACCCGTTTTACCGGCAACGGGCCCGGCTATGCTCGCTACGCCGCAGGCGCGACGACATCGAGCAGGACCGTCTTGTCGAAGCGCCAGGGGATGGGCGCGGCATCGACAGACGCGCGGACATGCGCGATGAACGCCTTGCGCGCTATCTCGCGACCGCCCAGCGACGCCAGATGCGACGTGTTCTGCTGGCAGTCTATCATTTCTATTTTGTGACGTCGCAAGTGTCCGATGAGCGCGGAGAGCGCCATTTTCGACGCATCCGTGACCTCCGCGAACATCGACTCGCCGAAGAACATGTGTCCGAACGACACGCCATACAAACCGCCTACGCGCTCGCCTTCGAACCAGGTTTCGATGCTGTGCGCATCGCCCGTGCGATGCAGCGACGTGTAGGCATCGACGACGTCCGCGGTGATCCACGTGCCGCGCTGGCCGCGGCGCGGCGCCTGGGCGCAGGCGCGCATCACAGCGGGGAAATCGTGGTCGACGCGGATTTCCCAGGCGTCCTCGCGCAAGACCCGCTTCAAGGTCTTGCGTAGCGACGGGGATACCTTGAATTCGGCCGGACGCAGGATCATGCGCGGATCCGGGCTCCACCAGAGCACCGGCTGACCGTCTGAATACCACGGAAAAATGCCGCGCCGGTAGGCGTCGATCAGGCGCGAGGGCAGCAGGTCCGCACTGGCGGCAAGCAGGCCCGGCGCGCCGCTGGCCGCGCCGAGCGCGCGCTCCACGGCAGGGAACGGATCGTCGGGTCCGAGCCAGGGAACCATGCCGGGACGCTCAGCCTTCGCGCAGCGAACGGAAGATGTCGCCGGTGTGCAGGCCGTAACTGCCGGTCTGACGGTCAGCGAAATAGAAGCGCAAGGTCTGGCCGACGGTGGGAAACGCGATGTCGTCCCACGGAATCTCGTGTTCCTCGAACAGCTTTACTTCGAGGCTTTCCTCGCCGGCATCCACGTCGAGATCGAGCAGCCGCGCCAGGTAGAAAATATGCACCTGATGCACATGCGGCACGTTGAGCAGCGAGAACAGGTTTTGCACCTCGACGCGCGCGCCGGCTTCCTCCAGCGTTTCGCGGGATGCCCCTTCGGAGGTCGTCTCACCCATTTCCATGAAGCCGGCGGGCAAGGTCCAGTAACCGTAGCGCGGCTCGATGGCGCGGCGGCAGAGCAGCACCTTGTTGTCCCAGACGGGGATGGTGCCGACCACGTTGCGCGGATTCTGATAGTGCACGGTACCGCAACTGGCGCAGACAAAACGCTCGCGATTGTCGCCCGGCGGAATGCTCAGGCTGACCGGGTGACCGCAGACAGAACAGAATTTCATAGGAAGGGGACGAAGAATGGTGATAGGAGTTTATCACCAGGGCGAGCTTTGAAGATGGGAGCGATTGAGTTGGAGAAAAGCAGGAGCGCGGAGCAGTAGCGCTGGCCCTGGCCGGATGGCTAATCCGAAAGAATCGCTTAGCAAGGGGTGAGCGATTGCGTTAGGATTGCTACTCTATTTGGTTGCCCTCGTAAGGGCACTTGTCACGCGGTGGGGGAAGGGCATTATGCGCAAGTGGAAAATCTTTGAACAGCTTCGGTTTATCTTCGGTTGTGGGGTGATTGGCGGGGTCACGGCCAGCATGTTCTTTGGCTGGATCGACCGATCGGTTGATATGCAGACAATAGGCATTGTGATTGGCGCAGGAGCGGCGACGCTCACAGAATTTGATATCGTCTGAGCATGGCGCTACAAGTTGGCATAACTCTATTCGGACTACAGATTGATGGAGGTTGGGTTGATGAATTTTCCTACTTGATGGCGGTTGCGTGGTCGTGGGCCCGCTATGTCAAACGCGTGTGCTTGCCGACGCGGCGTTCTGCGAGGCGGGTGCATCCAATGCGGGCGTTTTTCTGCAAAATGACTGCGGCGGACTTTTTCGGCGGCCTCGGTCTTTTCCCGCTGTGTGTACTGGCCGTGTCGGTGTTTTCAAGTTCGCTGGTGCAGGCGCTGCTGTCGGGCAACCGTTTGCTTTTGAGTGCCGCTGGAATCATCGCGCTATATGCGATGCTCGAGAATTTTTAGCGAAGCCGCGAAGGAAGAAAAGCTGTGGGGCGCAAAGCAAGAAGAAGAGGGAAGCAGGCAGAAGAGACGCAAACAAAAAAGGCCTGCCGGTTTGGCAAGCCCTTGATGTTGTTCGACGTGATTTACTTGGTTGCGGGGGTAGGATTTGAACCTACGACCTTCGGGTTATGAGCCCGACGAGCTGCCAGACTGCTCCACCCCGCGTCCGTCGAAGAAAAGATTATAGCGGAACCAGAT
Source organism: Paraburkholderia sp. GAS33 (assembly GCF_050436645.1). NCBI lineage: Bacteria > Pseudomonadati > Pseudomonadota > Betaproteobacteria > Burkholderiales > Burkholderiaceae > Paraburkholderia > Paraburkholderia sp. GAS33. Next base: position 143,740 of record NZ_JBNDMP010000004.1, on the reverse strand, counting down.
TGTCCGTGCAATACCTTTTTAAGAATCGACTTCAACGCACGGATGATGGCGGTGCTGTTACGTGCTCGCGAAGTGGCTTGTTGCAGCTAGAATCCGTGTTCCATCTGCGTTGCCGCTCCGTTGATCTTCGTCGGTCATCGGCAAGTGATTGCAGCGTGTCCTTCCTTCATTCCTTTCCCGCTCATGGACATCGTTCACGATCTGCAGTCGATTGTCGCTCAGGAAAACGCGCTGGTGTTTCCTCAATTCGATGCCGACCGTGCGTGGCAACTCGGCGCTTATCTGCACGAGCTTGCCAATGCGCGCGGACTCGCGCTGGCCATCGACATACGCACGTTCGGTCAGCCGCTGTTCTTCAACCTGCTCCCCGGTGCGACACCTGACAATGTCGACTGGGCGCGCCGCAAGGGCAACACCGTTGCGCATTTCCGGCGCAGCTCTTATGCAATCGGTTTGCGTATGCAGCAGGCGGGCAGCACGCTCGCCGAAAAGCACGGCTTGTCGCTCAACGAATATGCGTCGCATGGCGGTGCGTTTCCGTTGACTGTCGCCGGTGCCGGTGTGATCGGTTCGGTGACGGTGTCGGGCTTGCCGCAGCGATCGGATCACGAACTGGTCGTGGAGGCGTTGTGCGCGCACCTCGGTCACGACTACAGCAAGCTCGCGCTTGCGAAGGCCTGAACCGATGCGCTTGCCACCGTATGTGCTGCTCGCCATTGCCATCGTCGCCGAAGTGATTGCCACTTCCGCACTACGCGCCTCGGAGGGCTTCTCGCGTCTTTTACCCGCAGTCGTCGTGGTGCTGGGTTACGGCGTGGCGTTCTACTGTCTTTCGTTGACGCTCAGAAGCATTCCCGTCGGCATCGTCTATGCGATCTGGTCGGGCGTCGGCATTGTTCTGATTACGCTGGTTGCCGTGGTGCTCTACGGTCAGGTGCCCGACTGGCCCGCCATTTTCGGACTTGGGCTCATCATCTGCGGCGTCGTCGTGCTCAACCTGTTCTCGAAGATGCAGGCGCACTGACGCCTCGCGTTTTATTTGCAGCGGACGATCATCGAACGGTTTTTCACATTCGCCGTAACGACGTTGGTGACGCCGCCGCCTGTCGGGCCGCCCTGGTCGTTGTCTTTGGAGATGATGTCGTAGCCGGTGGCGCCGCAAGCCTGGCCCGCTTGCACGTAGCACGATGCCCAGCTCGAGTCGGCGTCCGCGCCGCTGCAGTTAACCGCGAAGCCGGTTTCTCCGTTTGGCAGATTGATCAGCGAGGTTGTATTCGACGACGCACATGCGCTGAGACCGACGGTGGCCAGCACGGCGAGGGGCAGCGCAGCGTAGCGCGCAAACCCGCGGCGGGTGCCGCATGCGGCGATGGCGGCCAGGCGTCGGCTAAACGGGAGACAGCCCCGTGTAAGTGGCTTCATGGTGTTTCCTTTTTAGACGGATGACGACGGAAGTCTAAAAACATTCTCCCATATCGCCGATTCGAGGTTCGTGTGGGCCGACGCACAGATCGTACCCGACCCCAGGATGCGTCCGAGCTGCGTTTGGGGATCGTGCGTTGTCCGTAAGGCAACAGCATGTTCTCGCGCGCAGAACTTATTGGGCTCAAAAGCGACTTATACCTTAGAGGAACACCTCGGCGCGCAACGATGCGCGCCCGCCGGTCTGCGCCGAACGTGGTGGACCCGCGAAAATTAACGAGGAGAACGCATATGGCAGAACGTGTGAGCGGTCCGTACCGCGGTTACTTCATCAGTGCCGCTGCGCGCCTCGTTGTCACATATGAGGCAGCGGAGGCGAACGCGCCCGACGCGATTTACGTGGGCTCGGTGAGCCTGTCGCAGCGTGGACCGGATGATTCGCATCGTATCGAGACGTTGCTTGACCTTGGCGGCGAACATCGCTTCGCTACGGAAGCAGAGGCGCTCGAACATGTCGAGCAGTCTGCGAGAGCTTACATCGACCGGTTGATCGAGCATGATTGAAGCAAGTGCTCCCGGTGTCGACTGTAGGGAGTGGACCACATTCCGTTCGGGCGAGTACCATAAGCGCGACACCCGAACGCGCCGGACTGCGTGTTCCGATGCCTGCTTTTCCGACGGATTCTTCTGATGAGGCAACCATGGAAATTCGGTTTCCCGCGGACGCGCCCGCTTACCGCGATTCCAATCTGACTGTCGTATTCCGCGCGCTGGTCGACGGCGAGACCGTGCCGTGCGCGATCTCGGTCGAAGCGCTCGAGGACCATTTCGGCGCGCGCTCCGAAGATCTCGAAGGCTGGATGCGCGCATTCGATGCCGGGCGCGGCCGTATTGAAGAAGTGGCGCGCGAGCATTTGCAGATCAGCAACGGCACCCCGGTGTTGCTGAAGAGCGGTCACTTTCCGCCAGGCAACGTCGCCGGACTGTGAGGCTGCCGGCCAAGCGTCAAACCGCGCGTCTTTAGTGCCTGTTCGGTTGTGGCTGCGAACTGGCCCCTGCCAACGCGATGCGGATCCCATCGTCATAGGAGGTCTTGCGGATCGGACCGATCAACGTTTGCAGCGCGCTGTCGTCGAGCACAAGCGGCTCGCTCATCAGGTAGTTCATCTCCACCAGTTCGCGCATGATCGGATTGAAGAGACCGAGCACGCGCAGCATCGGCTTGCCGGCCACCATCATCTTGAGCTTATGTCCGGCTAGTGCGTACGCTTTCTCGGCAACCTCACGCTGCGTAATCGTGCCGGGGCCGGCGAGGTGCAGCCAGCGCCCGTAGGCCTCAGGGGTACGCGTGAGCGTCTCGACTACCGGGCCTACATCCGGCACGAACACGAATTCGTGCCGCACATCGATGGGGCCGACCATCTGCGCGCGCGTGCCATGCGCCGCGCCTTCGAAGACGCCATTCAGAACGCTGCGTTCGATACCCGGGCCGTAGAAGTCCGGCAGGCGCAGCACGAGCGTCGACAGTCCCTTGCGACCGTGCGCCTCGAGCACCAGATTTTCCTGGGCGAGCCGCATCTTTCCTTTGAAAGTGTGCGGCTCACGTGGATGCTTCTCCGTCACGAATTCGCTGCGTGCGCGACCATAGGGATAGACCGTGCCGATCAGGATCAGGCGCTCGACGCCCGCTGCGTTCAGGCCGGCCAAAGTTTTTTCCATCAGCGGCGGATGCTTCTCGAACTGGTTATAGGGCACCCCGACCAGATATACCGCGGTCTGCAGACCTTGGGCCGCGGCTGTAACCGACGCCGGATCTTCCGGGTTCCAGGTGACGATTTCCGCATACGGATCGTGGCCGAAGGCCGCTTCGAGCGCACTGCGCGAGCGTCCGATGACCCGATAGTGACGACCGGCCGCGGCGAGCGCGACAGCAATGCTTTGCCCGATAGCGCCCGCGGCGCCGAACAGCCCGACTTTCCCTGCGTTTTCCATGACGACTCCTTGAACAGGTGGCTGCCGGACACTACCCTTGAGTGGCCGGTCAAAATTTTATGAACGATGTTCAGTAAACGGTGTTCAGTTTAATTTGACTTTTCAGTTTGTCAACCGGAAAATGCATGCCATGGGAATCACAGAAAGAAAGACTCGCCAGAAGCAGGCGCTACGCGAACGCATCCTCGATGCGGCGCGGCGCATCGTGGTGCGCGAAGGCTTCGCTGCGCTGTCGATGCGCAAGATTGCCGACGCCATCGAATATTCACCGGCCACGCTCTACCTGTACTTCGCAAGCCGCGACGAGATTGCGCGCGCGTTGTGCACCGAAGGGTATGCGCAGCTTCTTGCCACGTTCGAGCCGCTCGCGCAGATTGCCGATCCGGCAGAGCGCCTCAAGGCGATGGCGCACGCCTATGTGGGGTTCGGCGTCGCGCATCCGCAGACATACCGGCTGATCTTCATGGAAGATCCAACGTATATGGGTGCCGCGCTCGGGGCGGCGTCCGAAGCGGAACAGGGCGCCGGCAGCGAGCCTGATAAACGGGCGGATAAAGGGGCGGATAAAGGGGCTGACAAGCACCCCGAAAGTCATACTCAGGCCGTGGCCGCCTTGATCAACCCGGCGGCGTCCGACGACTCGAGCGACGCAGCGATGCGTCTCATGGTCAGCGCGCTCGACGAACTGAAAGCGGCAGGGCGCCTGCGCACGTCGGCGGAAGGCGCGGTATTTTCCCAGGTGTTGTGGGCCACGCTGCACGGTATTGTCGCGCTCAATCTCACATGCCCGGTGTTTCCGACTGCACCGCTCGGAACCATCATCGACGCCGCGCTGGACGCCTGGTTCGGCGAGCGGGAGCCGCCGGCGGCGTCCCGGGATGCACCAGTGGTTGTCGCGACCGCAGCCAACGACATCCCGGCCGCTGGCCCGGCCGCACTGGCCACCCCAGCCACCCCATCTGCAACGGCACCGCGCGCACGGCGCCCCGCCGCAAAGCGTAAAGCGGCGGGTGCGTGATAACGTTCACCCTTCCCATCCACCGGTCTTTTCACCTGTCACGTCATGTCAATTTCTGAAGCCGCCGCCGTCAGCGAAGAAGTCACCACCTACATTGCCAACCGGATCGGTTTTATCGAGCTCGAACGCCCGAAAGCGTTGAATGCACTGTCGACCGGCATGATTCGCGCGATCCAGGCCGCTCTCGATGCGTGGCGCGAGGAACCCGGTGTGCTCGCCGTCGTGGTGCGCAGCCAGCATCCGCGCGCGTTCTGCGCGGGCGGCGATATCCGCTTCCTGTACGAGTCCGTTCAGCGCGGGGATGGGGCGGCGCGCGATACGTTCTTCATCGAGGAATACCGTCTCAATCACAGCATCTTCACCTATCCGAAGCCTTACATTGCGCTGATGAACGGCGTGGTGATGGGCGGTGGGATGGGCATTTCGCAAGGGGCGCATCGTACGGGCGGCCTGCGCGTGGTGACCCAGTCGACCCGTATGGCGATGCCGGAAACCCGCATCGGGCTCTTTCCCGATGTCGGCGCGGGCTGGTTCCTGGCCCGCACACCGGGCGCGCTCGGCCGCTATCTGGCCGTGACCGGTGAGACGATCGGGGCGGCCGATGCCCTGTACGCAGGTCTCGCCGATACCTACATCGACGATGAAGCCTTGCCCGCGCTCGTCGAAACGTTGCGTACCGAGGTGTTCGAGCATGGCGCGGATGTGGTGGCGTGCGTCGAGCGCGAAACCTCGGCCCACAAGGTCGTTCCAACGCCCGATACTTCGCCGCTGGCCAGTGCCCGCGCCTTGATCGACGGGCATTTTGCGCTGCCGGACATGAAGCAGATTCTGGCTTCGCTCGAAGCGGAACAAACCGGCTGCGAGGCCGCCGACTGGGCCGAGCAGACCATCGGCGTGCTGCGTGAACGCTCGCCGCTGTCGATGGCCGTTTCGCTGGAAGTGGTGACGCGCGCGGAGGGGGCGATGGCCGATTGTCTGCGTCGCGATCTGGATCTGACCCGTACGAGCTTTGAACACGGCGACGTGGTGGAAGGCATTCGTGCCCGCATCATCGACAAGGACAACGCGCCGCACTGGCGTTTCACCCGTATTGAAGACGTCGGCGCCGACGACGTTGCGCGGATGTTCGACAGTCCGTGGCCGGCCGCCGAGCATCCGTTGGCCGATCTGCAGGGCTAAACCCCCGAATCTCCGGAGTACCGGCGCCGCATCAGCGAAATCGCAGCCGCGCCGGTGTCAGCGTCATTCCTCGTCTTCGAACGCCATAAAGGCGCGCATGAATACGAGCGCGCCCCATCCCCACATGGCGTTTGCCGCGAATCCCATGGCGAGGCGCGGCAGCATGTTGCCGCTCGGCCAGATGCCCCGCAGCGGATCCACCACGAAGACGCTTGCCGCGGTCAGCACGATGCCGCCGAATACGAAGGCCTGAATCCACGGCGCACGCCGCTCGGGCGCCACGCGCAGCAGCCACGCCATCAGCACGGCCCAAACGGCACTCCAGACGGCGTTGGCGATGAACTCCGGCAACCCTAGCGGCTGAAACGGCGCGGTCGAGAAACCTGCCGGATCGATCAGCCCGGCTGCATGCAGCAGTCCGAGGGTGGACTCATGAAAAAACAGCGAAGCCAGAAAGCCGGAGACGAACGGCAGGATGATTTTTTGCATGCAATGCAGCGCCAAGGACCCGGGCGCAACTGACACGGCCCGCGCCGGATTATCGAAAGACGCGTCATTATATAGACGCTTCAGCAGGTTTCAGCCAAGCCGCTTGTATGCTTTAGCGTCAGGCTAATCACGAAAGTGGAAAACCTAAGCTAAAAAAAATCGTTCAAAAGCCTGGGCCCGATCCATAGACTGTTTCTCCATGTAGACGGCATGACTGCCGTCGTCCACTTTTCGTGCCCCGCTGAGGTGCACGTTTCGTCAAGGGAAGCTGTCGCGATGTCCTCTCTGAAGCCGATCTCCGCCATCCTCGCTGCGTCACCCGGGCGCGCCGAGCCTTGCTGTCTGGTCTGCCGGTAGCCACGCATCGGGTCCTAAGGCCGGCTCTGCCGCTAGTCCACATCGCACGACGCTCGAGATCTTCGCGGTCCTGTAGACACGCTTTTCCGGTTATCGCTCGACGCGTGCTCCGGCAACCGCCCGGGGCGGCGTCGCAGGTCTGGTCCGCCGCGCTCCGGTAGCGTGTGGCCGCCGACCCTTTCGTCCTTCATCAATCCAGTCTCGAACAAGCAGGAGCAGCAAATGAATGTGTTCTGGTTCATCCCGACTCACGGCGACAGCCGATATCTCGGTACGTCCCAAGGCGCACGCGCAGCCGATTACGACTACTTCCAGCAGATCGCCGTCGCCGCCGATACGCTCGGCTATGAGGGCGTGCTGCTGCCGACAGGCCGTTCATGCGAAGACGCGTGGGTGGTCGCCTCGAGCCTGATCGCCGCGACGCGGCGTCTGAAGTTCCTCGTCGCGATCCGTCCGGGCATCACGTCGCCGGGACTGGCGGCGCGCATGGCATCGACGTTCGACCGTCTGTCGGGCGGGCGCCTGCTGATCAACGTGGTGACCGGCGGCGATGCAGCGGAGCTGGAAGGCGACGGCGTGTTCGTCAGTCACGACACGCGCTATGAGATCACCGACGAGTTCCTGCACATCTGGCGCAAGATGCTGGCCGCCGCGCATACCAACGACACGATCGACTTCGAAGGCAAGCATCTGCAGTCGAAGGGCGGCAAGCTGCTCTATCCGCCGGTGCAGAACCCGCATCCGCCGCTGTGGTTCGGCGGCTCGTCGCCGGCTGCCCATGAGATGGCCGGCGAGCACATCGATACGTACCTGACCTGGGGCGAGCCGCCGGAAGCGGTCGCGAAGAAGATCGCCGACATTCGTGCGCGCGCCGAAGCGCATGGCCGCAAGATCAAGTTCGGGATTCGCTTTCACGTCATCGTGCGTGAGACGGAAGAGGAAGCGTGGGCCGCCGCCGACAAGCTGATTAGCAAGCTGGACGACGAAACCATCGCGCGTGCGCAGGCGTCGTTTGCCAAGATGGATTCGGAAGGACAGCGCCGCATGGCTGCGTTGCATGGCGGCAAGCGCGGCGGTCGCGCGGATCTCGAGGTCTATCCGAATGTATGGGCAGGCGTGGGGCTCGTGCGCGGTGGGGCAGGTACGGCGCTGGTCGGTAGTCCTGAGCAGGTTGCCGCACGCATGAAAGAGTATGCGGATCTCGGCATCGATACGTTCATTCTGTCCGGCTACCCGCACCTGGAAGAGTCGTACCGCTTCGCCGAACTGGTGTTCCCGCTGTTGCCGAACCGCAAGCGCACCAGCGCGAGCGGGCCGCTCTCCGGACCGTTTGGTGAAATCGTCGGCAATATCCATTTGCCCAAGGTCAGCGCCAGCTGATTGCATCTGGGCGCAGCCCCTGCATCAAGAAGGAGTGGAGTAAGCAATCATGGCTCGATCCAGTGGAACCGAAAATGTTTGGCGGCGTATCGGCGGGCATGCTGCGCCGTGGATTGCCCCGCTTGTGATCCTGCTCGCGTGGGAAGTCGCTGCGCGCAGCGGTCTCCTTTCGACGCGCGTATTGCCCGAGCCGCTCGCTGTGGTGAAGGCGGCGTGGTCGCTGATCCAGTCCGGTGAAATGTGGGCCGACGTGAAGGTCAGCACCTGGCGCGCGGTGTCGGGTTTCGCGGTCGGCGGTGGTATCGGCCTCGCGCTCGGACTGGCGACGGGGCTGTTCAGACCGGTCGAAGTCGTGCTCGACTCGACCGTGCAGATGGTCCGTAATATTCCCGCCCTGGCGATGATCCCGCTCGTCATCCTGTGGTTCGGGATCGAGGAAGAGGCGAAGGTGTTTCTCGTCGCGCTCGGGGTGTTTTTCCCGGTCTATGTGAATACGTTCCACGGCATACGCTCGGTCGATGCCAACCTGATCGAAATGGCGCGCAGTTATGGCGTGAAGGGCTTCCGGCTGTATTGGGATGTGATCCTGCCGGGCGCGCTGCCGTCGATTCTCGTCGGCGTGCGATTTGCGTTCGGCTTGATGTGGGTCACGCTGATCGTCGCTGAAACGATCTCTGCGCAATCGGGCATCGGCTACATGACGATGAATGCGCGCGAATTCCTGCAGACCGATGTCGTGGTGGTCGGCATTCTGCTGTATGCGGGGCTTGGGAAGCTCGCCGACCTGCTGGCGAAAACGCTTGAACGCGTCACGTTGCGCTGGCATCCGGCCTATCAACGAGGAGCGAAAGCATGAGCAGCCCGACCTTTTCGACGACGAGCTTTGGCGGTATCGCAGGTGTGGTGGACGCCGCTGCCGCCGCACCGCTTGCGCGTGAGGCACAGCGCGGCACCGATCATGCGGTCGAATTGCGCGGCGTCGGCAAGCAGTATGGCGAACGCGCCGTACTGACGGACTTCGATCTGTCGATCGAGCGTGGCAGCTTTGTCGCGATTGTCGGCCGCAGCGGCTGCGGTAAATCCACCTTGCTGCGCCTCGTCGCCGAACTCGAGAAGCCTACTGCCGGTGTGCTGGAAAAGCGCGCCGAGGATGGTCGTCCGCTCGATACCCGCATCATGTTTCAGGACGCGCGTCTGTTGCCGTGGAAGAGCGTTTTGAACAACGTGATGCTGGGGCTAGGACGCGGCGCGCGCGAGGATGCGCGAGCGGTCCTCAATGAAGTCGGTCTGCTAGAACGCGCCAACGACTGGCCGGCGCAGTTGTCCGGCGGTCAGCGTCAACGGGTGGCGCTCGCGCGTGCGCTCGTGCACCGTCCGCAACTGCTGCTGCTCGATGAGCCACTCGGCGCGCTCGACGCACTGACGCGGATCGAAATGCATGCGCTGATCGAACGCCTGTGGCTCGAGCATCGCTTTACTGCGCTGCTTGTCACGCACGATGTGCATGAAGCGGTTGCGCTGGGCGACCGGATCCTGTTGATCGAAGACGGCCGTATTGCGCTTGATCAGCCCGTGCCGCTCGAGCGGCCGCGTGCACGTGCGTCGGCGGGATTTGCCGCGCTTGAGGATCACGTGCTGCAGCGCGTGTTGAAGACTACGTCGAACGATGATGCACTTCCTTATCGTCCCGATCCGCATCACGACGACCGCCTCGTGCGGCCTAGCGAAGTCCGTTGGGCTGTCTGACAGTCCTTGCCTGAGCTTTTTCTCGATTTATCGATCTACTGGAGTCACTCGAAATGAGCATTTCCGCAATCAACGTACGTAATCAGTTCAAGGGCAAGGTCAAGGAAATCATCCGCGGATCGGTGGTGTCCGAAGTCGACGTGGAGACGCCGTTTGGTATCGTCACCTCGGTGATTACGACGCGTTCGGTCGACGAACTCGATCTTCAGGTCGGCTCCGAAGTGGTGGCGCTGGTGAAGTCGACCGAGGTGTCGATCGCGCGGCTCTGAGGCCACGCAGTTTTGCATTCGCGCGGCAGGGGTAGTCGTGCGGCAGGGATATGCCGCATCGCTACCTCTGCCGCGTTTTATTTGGCGACGGCCGCGCTGGCAGGCGGCTCATGCGTCATCTTGTCGTGCGTAGGGGCGGGAGGACGTTTGACCGGCATGTTGTCGGGATTCGCCGGATTGGTCGTGCCGGCCGCGTCAGGCGGTTTTACCATCGAAGCGCCGCTATCCTTCGGCGGCGTTTGCGCGAGCACCCCGTGGGGTGCGACGGTCAATACAGCGAGCGCGCAAGCCGCTGCGAGCAACGCAGATTTGCCTCGTTTCATCCGATCCTCCTTGGCCGTGCCTTGCGGTGCCCGATCAGCGGCCGCGCCCGGCCCTGTCGAGAGATCCGCTGTCCGTCTTGGGTAGACCGCGGCCTGACAGGAAAATTCGCTTCCCTTTCAGATTCCTCGCGGCGGGATTTTCCGCGGATGCCGTTTTTATAGGCTGAGGTCGGCTTAGGTCGATCCAGCCCGTCCTATGCCGCCTTCGGCGGTGCCCGCAAAACAGGGGCGCGCCCACAAGTCACGTTGGGCTTACTTGGTCGGGCACGGAAACGCTGCCTGCAGCGAGCGCAGGATCGCAAGGCCGACCGGGAAGTCGTCGGAGAGGCCCGGGTGGTTGGTGAAAAACTCATCCAGCAGCGGGTACACGGTCTGCGCGCCGATAGGCAGCTGTTCGGGCGGACAGAAGAGCGGAGGGCGCTTTTTCGCTATCAGGTCGCCGTTTGCCCAGCCCAGTTCATTGATCGCGCCGGTGATGTAGGCGGCGTAGACCGAGCTGTTGTCCGCGTGCGCCCACTTCTTGTATTGGTCCGCCGTCATTTCGGCTTTCGCGTTGAGCGTGAAGCACGCCGTGAGCAACGTCAGCGCGAGCGTCCGGGCGTGTGTTCTGATTCTTGACTGCATGTGCTACATCCTCATACCAGATCGATTAGCCGGCTATTGTAGGGCAGGCGCCCGTATGCCTGCAGGTTTTGGCAAGGGCAAAAAAAAGGCCCACCAGGGGAAGTGGGCCGCAAGAGTGTGAGAGACAAACCCTCTCAGGGAAGAGGAGTACCTAGTGTAGAGCCGGTGGCGATGCCGCAGGTTTCACCGCAGCTTAACGCGCCTTACGGCACCTGACGCCGCGCGATTCTGTGGAGAGCTTTTGTTTACCCCGTGCCGTCCCGACGTGACACCGCGAGGCGGTGAAGGACTGGAACGGATACCGGGTTGACGAGGCGGGATGTAGTCGCATCACTTGTATGAATATACAAAGGAATCCTGATTGAGTGGAGCGGGCGGGAGCCGCGAGCAATTGATTGAAGGTTAGTTGTCGATCGACGGTTTATCTCAGGAAAGCCTCCTCATACGAACGACGCATGGACCATGCGCCCAACCCCGCGTCCCGCGTGCTGGGAACGGTTATTGCTGCCCGGCACATAAGGCATTACCAAGGGAGCGTTCGCATCATGCAGGACGTGAAGATAAATGAATCACAGGGGAAGGGCGATGCGAAAACGAGTCGTTAGCGGATTGCTGGCCGGCGCTGCCGGCCTGTTGACCTTACCAGGCGTGGCGTTCGCACAGTCGCAGGCTTACACCAATAGTCCGGTGAATCTCTATGCGGGACCGGCGGATGATTACCCCGCAGTGTCCCAGTTACCTCCCGGCGCGCCGGTCACGGTGATGGGTTGCGTCAGCGGGTATAGCTGGTGCGACGTGGCGGCGCCGGATGTGCGTGGCTGGGTCTACGCAGGCAGTCTCAGTTATCCGTATCAGGGGAGCAACGTGCCGATCCTCACTTATGGAACGGCGATTGGCCTGCCTATTGTGACGTTTTCGATCGGCTCATATTGGGGCAGCCATTACCGCGGACGGCCCTGGTATAACGACCAGCAGCGTTGGGCGCATCACCCACCGCCGCCGCCCGGACGCGGTGGGCCTCCGCCGGGCCATGGCGGCCCGCCCCCTGGGCATGAAGGACCGCCGCCTGGGCATGGTGGTCCGCCCCCCGGACACGAAGGACCGCCGCCTGGGCATGGTGAGCCGCAGCCGGGACATGAAGGGCCGCCGCCTGGGCGTGGTGAGCCACAGCCGGGACATGAAGGGCCGCCGCCTGGCCATGGTGGTCTTCCTCCAGGAGCCGGCGCGCCGCCGGCGCATGTCGCGCAGCCGCCGGTCCACGCGGGTCCGCCGCCAGCCCATGGTCCTGCTCCACAGGAGCATGGAGGCGGTCATGAGGGACATGAGCAGCACAACTAGGATGGTTGGCTAAACGAGGAAGACGGTAGAGATGCGGTCTTCTTTGCAGTGGCTTATGTCGCTGCGGTCAGCCGACTTACATGCGCCGCGTTGGTAGACGATGCCATCGCGGCGTATTTCGTTTGGGAGATGAGTTTTATCGCAGACGCGATGGAGTGCGAAATGAATGCAGAGGGATAAGCGGAAGGTGTGCGTGCGCGAGTTTTATCGCAGGGACAAAAGCGACAACTGGGTTCTGGTAACAGGCGCGAATGATGAGCTTCGCCGGAGGGCAAAAAGCCATAACGAAGTCGCAAGCCGAAAAAGCTCAAATGTCCCTAACGGAGGAACTAGCGCGGAACAGCTTTGGGGAAAGTGGGGTGGCTGATGGGACTCGAACCCACGACGACAGGAATCACAATCCTGGACTCTACCAACTGAGCTACAGCCACCACTGGAACATCTGCTTGGCTCACCAAGAACTGGCTTGCCGATCAAGAAGCGAGATTATACAAACATGATCTGTATTTGCCTAGCCCTTTATTCAAAGATTTCGGCGGGCTCGCGCAGATGCTGTCTTGCTTCGTCGAAAATCGCGAGATCGCGCGCGGCCAGTTTTTTGCTGTCCGAAAGCACGCGACGCCAGCCGCGTGCGCCGGCCACACCGCGGTACAGTCCAAGCGCATGACGCGTGATCGCACCAAGGAACGTGCCGCGCGCGAGTTCAGCCGCGCAATATTCGATCAGTTTCGCTTCGGCCTCTTCGCGTGTCACCGGGACAGCAGTCGAGCCATAAAAGCGCGCGTCGACATCGGCCAGCACATACGGGTTGTGATAAGCCTCGCGGCCCAGCATTACACCGTCGACGTGTTGCAAATGCAGTTCGACTTCGTCGAGCGTCTTGATACCACCGTTGATGATGATCTCGAGCTGCGGAAAATCACGCTTTAGCTGATACGCGAAATCGTATTTGAGCGGCGGAATCTCGCGATTCTCTTTGGGGCTGAGGCCTTTCAGAATCGCATTGCGCGCATGCACGATGAACACTTCGCAGCCGGCCTCGGCAATCGTGCCGACAAAATCGCGCACGAAGCCATATTCCTCCACTGCGTCGACGCCGATCCGATGTTTGACCGTCACCGGCACCGAAACAGCATCGCGCATCGCCTTGACGCAGTCGGCCACCAGTTGCGGTTCGTTCATCAGGCATGCGCCGAATGCGCCGCGCTGCACCCGCTCCGACGGACAGCCGCAATTCAGGTTGATTTCGTCGTAGCCCCACTGTTCGCCGAGTTTCGCCGAGCGGGCGAGGTCGTCGGGTTCGCTGCCGCCCAGTTGCAGCGCAACCGGGGCTTCGTGAGGCGTGAATGCCAGATGGCGGGGGACGTCGCCATGCAGCAGCGCGCCGGTCGTCACCATCTCCGTGTAAAGCCACGTATGGCGCGACAGCACGCGATGCAGCGAACGGCAGTGGCGATCAGTCCAGTCCATCATCGGCGCAACACTGACGCGACGTGGATTGGCAGGTAGGGCGAGAGACATGGGAAACGGCCGGCGGCGGAAATCAAACCGCAATTTTACCGCAAGCCGGCGAGAGTCCGAGCGGCGCGCCGCCGGTGTCGCGGAGCCGGCTTGTCGGGGGCGTGACAGATAAAAGAAGGGCCAGAAGAAAATCGACCCTGACATCTTTTTGGGTAGTCCTGACCCCCTTGTCATCCGCCTCAGGTAAGGCGCTGACGGATTGTTTCAGCCACAAGAAAAGTTATTTCGGATTATCAGTATAAATTCTCGATAGTAAGGGAATACACTTATTCCCATCGATGTTGCAGACAGCCTTAGCAGCACCATGTCGCGACGTCTTCCTGAAACGAAATCCGAAACATTTATTGGAGTCATCATGAAGAACAAGCTTATCGCCGCCCTGTTGGTTGCCGCTTCCGCCTCGCTCGCAGCACCTGCTTTCGCCAGCGGCTACGGCCCGGCACCGTTCTATCGTCCGGGCGTTGGTGCTCCGGCTTCGCAACAAGGCCAAAGCGTGCAAACCGTTGCCGCTGAGCGCGCTGCTGCAGACCAGAACGCATACGGCGGTGTGAACGCAACGTCGTCGCAATCGGGCTCGCATCAGGTTTCGAACGGCCAGCAAGCTCAGTAATTGCAGTAATCGGGTAACACAAGGCGTTCGCAAAGAACGCCTTGCGAAGAAACGCCAGACTCTGGAGGCAATCGCCGGCAGAGTCTGGCGTTTTTTATTGGCGGCATGCAATTTTATCCTGGCAGCTACCTCATCCTCACGTCGTGTTCGCCGCTACCTCACACCGTTACTCCTCCTGTAACAGTTTGTGAAATTTGGAAATCAAGTTCTGACGCATTCCTGCTAAGTTCGCGCTCTATTGGTACGACGTACGCCGCCCGCCGCTCAACGGTGCTTTTAGTCGCGATTTCTGGCCGTCCATGACGCAAGACAAACAGCTGGCAACAGCGGACGACTGGTTCGCCCGTGGTAACGCGTGCGCCGAACGCGGTGAGTTCGAGGAAGCGCTCGCGTGCTACGAACAGGTTCGGCTCGAGCGGCCGGCAGACCCCGGCGTCTACAACAACCTCGGCTCGACGCTCGCCAGAATGGAGCGCCTCCCGGAAGCGCTGGAGCGTTACCGCCAGGCGCAGGCGCTCGACCCCAACAACGCGGACATCCATCACAACATCGGCTGGATTCTCGAGCAGATGCATCAGCTCGAAGAGGCGGTGCTCAGCTATCGGCGGGCGGCGCAACTGGGCACGCTGGTCGACGGTTCGTACAACAACATGGCGAACTGTCTGCAATCTCTGGGTCGTTTCGACGAGGCGCATGCGGCTTACCGCCGTGCGATCGAGATCGCGCCGCACAGCATGGTGTACTACCGCAATTTCGTTCAGTCGAAGCGCATGACGCTCGACGATCCGTGCTTCGTCACGATGCAAAAGCTGGTGCGGCACACCGCTGCGATGACCCCGGACAATCAGGCGCAACTGCATTTCGCCATGGGTCACGCGCTAGGCGATCTCGGCCAGCATGACCAGTCGTTCGAGCATCTGCTGAAAGCCAATACGATGTATCGCCGTGGCGTGAACTACAACGAGGCCATGACGCTGGACCTGTTCGGTCATCTGCCTCGCCTGCTGAACGCAGAGGTGTTGAAAGCCAAACGGGGTCTCGGCGATCCGTCCACGTCACCGGTTTTTATCGTCGGGATGCCGCGTTCCGGATCGACGCTGATCGAGCAGATCCTGGCGAGCCATCCGCAGGTCTTCGGTGCGGGGGAGCGTCCGGATTTCGGCAAGGCGCTGGTGAACGCGCTCGCGCGCAGCGAGGCGGACAAACACAAGCTCAACTTCGACGACATGCGTTCGGCGACTGCTGTGCAGCTGGCTCCGCTCGGCGCGGACTACGTGCGCCGCATTGGCGTCGAGGTGCCTGACGCATCGAGCTACGGGCGCATTACCGACAAGTATCCGTTCAACTTCATCAACGTCGGCCTGATCCATCTGGCGTTGCCGAATGCACGGTTCATCCATAGCCGCCGTTCGCCGGTGGAAGTCTGCCTGTCGATTTACTCGCGGATTTTCCAGGACGTCCCGTTTGGCTACGACCTGGGCGAACTGGGCCGCTACTACCGTGCGTACGATGCACTGATGGCCCACTGGCGCGAGGCACTACCTCCGGGCGTGATGATCGAGGTGCAATACGAGGACCTCGTGAACGATCTCGAGGGCAACGTGCGACGCATGCTCGCTCACTGCGGACTCGACTGGGACGAACGTTGTCTCGCGTTCCATCAGACCCAGCGTCAGGTGAATACCGCGAGCGCTTCGCAGGTGCGCAAGCCGTTGTTCCGCACCTCGCTCGAACGCTGGCGTCCGGCCGCGGAACTCCTTCAGCCTCTCTACGATGGCCTTGGCCCCGCGTTGCTGGAGGCAGATCGCAAGCGGAGTGCCGTCTGACGCAGGCCGTCCACCTGCGACTGAAAAAATTTCCCTCTTTGGCCTGTTTCCGCGATACCTTTCGACAACTCAAACGAGGGTAGGGGTGACAGGGCAATGCCAACACTGTCGATCAGCAAAACAAGGTTAAACGTCGAGACAGTCATCTGGGCGGCCGATCTGGCCGGCACGTTTGTATTTGCAGTCGAGGGGGCGGTCAGCGCGATGCGTGGCGGTCTCGATCTGCTGGGGGTGATGGTCATATCGTTCGTCGCCGCACTCGGCGGCGGCGTGATCCGCGACCTGCTGCTCGGCGCGACACCGCCAAGCGCCATCCGCGACTGGCGCTATCCGGCGCTGACGTTCGCAGCAGGTCTGCTCACCTTCGTGCTTCATTCGTTTGTGCCGCCGGTTGCGGGCCTGGTGGTGACCGTGCTGGACGCCGCGGGCCTCGCGTTGTTCGCCGTGGCCGGGGTTGAGAAAGCGCTGCTCTACAAGATCCGCCCGTTTGTTGCGATGCTGATGGGTACCATCACGGGCGTGGGTGGCGGTGTGATCCGCGATATCCTGCTGGCCCGTGTGCCCCTTGTACTGCGGGCGGATATCTACGCGAGCGCGGCTTTTTTCGGTGCGCTGGTGGTGGTGCTTGCGCGTCGCGCCGGCGTGTCGCCGGGTTGGGCCGCATTCGCAGGCGGGGTGGCGTGTTTCGCGCTGCGAATGGCAGCTGTCAAGTTTGGCTGGCATCTTCCGAAGGCTTCGGGTTATTAGGCGCAACGGAGTTGATAAGGATACCTACGGACGATCTTCCCTCGCCCAAACTCCGGCGACTATCCGGCCTGACCGGCTGGCCGCGGCTTGGCGGCATCATCGGGACGTGTGCGCACTGCGCGGACATCGGGATGCTCGCCTAGCGAAACGAACTTTGGCGGGTTGGCTGAACCGTCGAGAGCGTCAATTGCGCCTCGCTCGATGTCATACACCCAGCCGTGCAGGTTGAGGCGCCCTTGTGAGAGCGCCACTGCAACCGACGGATGAGTCCTGATGTTGGCGAGTTGTGCCTCGACGTTATCGCGCACCAGTGCGTTCAGGCGCGCCTGGGGCGTCGCATGATTGTGGGCGGCGTTGACGGCTTTGGCCGCATCGGCGTGCCGCAACCACGCATCCACGGCGGGCAGCTTATCGAGGTCCATGCAGCTCGAGATGGCGGTCATCGCTCCGCAGTCCGAATGCCCGCAGATGACGATGTCTCTGACGCCCAGCACCGCCACCGCATATTCGACGGTCGCGGAGACGCCGCCCGGTTCCGGTCCATATGACGGCACGATATTGCCGGCATTGCGGATCACGAACATATCGCCAGGCTCGCGTTGCGTCAGCAGTTCGGGTACCACGCGGCTATCGGAGCAGGTGACGAACAGCACCCCAGGTTGCTGGCTGCTGGCGAGGCGCTTGAAGAGCGCGGAGCGGGCGGGGAACACTTCCCGCTGGAACTTCAGAAAGCCTTCGATGATGTCCTGCATGTGTTTTTCTCCGGGCGTGGAACCATGACGCGAGCATGTCCCCCTTTGGCTACGGGGTCCAAGACCGGATTATGACGGATCGAATGAGTCAATCCTATAGCTGGGCGGTTATGTTGCAGTGCTAGTGCGTCACGCTGATCGCTGGCGGTGGCAAATGCAACGCATGATGCAACATCGGGTACACGCACACGAGGAACGCGGCGTACAACGCGGCCATTGTCACACCGGCCGCCGTGCCCCAGACGTCGCGCGACGCAGCACCCTGGCGGAAGTGGACAGGCAGACCCACGATGACATAGCCGAACATGAAGAATGCAATGACGGCCCATACGGGCGACATGTCGTGACCGATGTATTCCAGCAGATGAATGAGGCTGAGATTGTGCATAGAAGCAAACGGGATCTGAACTGAGAAACGGATCAGTGGTGCTGATTACAACGCGATGAATCCGATGGGTCAAGCCGCAAAACGTTAATATTTTTTACAGAAGAAACAGCACGCCCGACAGCTTTCATTCTGTATTGCTTTGGTGATGAAACTGTCGACTGATTTTGCAGAACTGAAAGCTCGACGATCAACGTTTGCGTAGTGGTTCGATTAACGACTTGAGGCCGTTGTGATCGATCTCGTGCATAAGCGCCAACAGGCGGCCGATTTCGCCTGGAGGGAAGCCTTGACTCGCAAACCAGTTCAAATAGTGACCCGGCAAATCCGCAATCAATCTGCCTTTATATTTTCCGAAAGGCATGACGCGAGTGACCAGCAATTCGAGGTGTTCTGGATTCATCGCGAGGGTTGAGGTGAGCTTACCGGAGTGACGTGAGGCCTGCATTTTAGCTGCGCTGCAAGCATTCTGCCGGCATGGTAACTTCGTGGCCTTTCGTACAATCAACCAACCAACCAACAGGAACAGTTCGATGGAATACCGCAGACTAGGCAACTCCGACATCGAGGTCAGCCTGATCGGTCTCGGCACCATGACCTGGGGCGAGCAGAACAGCGAGCGCGAAGCGCACGAGCAGATCGGCTATGCACTCGACCACGGCGTCACGCTGGTCGACGCCGCCGAAATGTACCCGGTGCCGCCGCGTCCGGAGACCCAGGGCGCGACCGAACGCTGTATCGGCACCTGGCTCGCGCAGCATCGCAGCGCGCGCGAAAAAATCGTACTCGCGACCAAGATCGCCGGCCCGGCGCGTCAGCCGCATAATCCACGCCATATTCGCGGCGAGGGTAATCAGTTCGACCGCAAGAATCTGACTGAGGCGCTGAACGACAGTCTCAAGCGCCTGCAAACCGAATACGTCGATCTGTACCAGTTGCACTGGCCCGATCGCAGCACCATGACCTTCGGCCGTAGCGCGTATCCGTGGGTTGAAGATGCCTATACGGTGCCGATCGAAGAAACCTTGTCGGTGCTCGCTGAGTTCGTCAAGGAAGGCAAGGTGCGGCATATCGGTGTGTCGAACGAAACGCCCTGGGGCGTCGCGCAGTTCCTGCACGCCTCCGAGAAGCTCGGCTTGCCGCGCATTGTCAGCATCCAGAATCCGTACAGCCTGCTGAACCGCACGTTCGAAGCCGGGCTGTCCGAGTTCACGCATCGCGATGGCGTTGGTCTGCTGGCGTATTCACCGCTTGCCTTCGGCTGGCTCTCAGGCAAGTACGAAGGTGGAGCGCGTCCGGCGGGTGCCCGCATCACGCTGTTCGAACGCTTCCAGCGCTATAGCAAGCCGCAAGCCGTGCAGGCGACCAGCCGTTACGTCGAACTCGCGAAACAGCATGGCCTGTCGCCCGCGCAGTTCGCGCTGGCGTTCGTCAATAGCCGGCCTTTCGTGACGAGCAATCTGATCGGCGCGACCTCGCTTGAGCAGTTGAAGGAGAATATCGCGAGCGTGGACGTGAAGCTCTCGCCGGAAGTGCTGGCTGAAATCGACGCATTGCACGAGCGGCAGCCGAATCCTGCGCCGTAATTTGCGGTAGGAAAAGAAGCGGGCCCGGTTGCGTATGCAAGCGGGCCCGTTGTTTATTGTGGCGTGCTGCATGGCATTGTCGTGGCACCGTCTTGGCGCTGTCCTCGCGTCGACTCGGCAAGCGCTGGTCTCAGCCCCTCGCTGCCGCCACCGTGGGTGCGTTCTCGCCGAGGTCCCAGAACAGCCCCGCCATGATCTGTAGTCCTTCACGCGCCACCGGGCCGAGCAGATGCTCGTTCGGCGCATGCTGCGAACAGGCCGGATACGAGTGCGGTACCCAGATGGTCGGCAGGCCTAGCGTGTCGGCGAACACTTCGTTGGGCAACGTGCCACCGAGGTTCGGCAGGACCGCCGTCTTTTTGCCGGTAGTGCGTTCGAGCGAAGCGATGGCCCAGGTGACCCACGGGTCGTCAGGATCGAGCCGCGTGGCCGGCGCGCCGCGCTCGACTCTGATCTCGACCATCGGAAAGCCGTGTGCATCGAGATGGGTGCGCAGATACCCAGCGAGGTTCTGCCAGTCGGTGCCCACCACGAAGCGCAACTGGCAATACGCAAAGGCGGACGCGGGAATCGCATTGACCGGATTCTCGGGATTGCCGGCCTTGAGCGCGAGCACTTCGAAGCTGTTCCAGCCGAACACGCGTTCCGGCGGGGTGAGGCCGGGCTCGCCCCAGTTGTTATCGACGGCGGGGTCGCCCGGACCGCCGCCGACGCTGATATCGGCGAGCGCGCGGCGTACCGCGTCCGGAATCGGCGGCGGTCGCAGGCCTTCGACCGCGATCACGCCGCGTGCGTCCACAAGGCTTGCCAGCGCATTAACAAGGACGGTGGCGGGATTGCGGAGCAGCCCGCCCCAGTTGCCCGAGTGATGCGCACCCTCGCGCAGGTTCAACTCCAGCCGGAAATTGATCGAGCCGCGCGAGCCGAGAAAGACCGTGGGGCGCCGCGCCGCGAGGCGCGGGCCGTCCGAGGCGATCAGCACGTCCGCGCCGAGCGCTTCCTTGTGCGTGTGACAGAAGGCGTCGAGTCCCGGCGAGCCGGTTTCCTCGCCCATCTCGATCAGCAGTTTGGCATTGAAGCCGAGCTTGCCGTCGCGTGCGTCGAGCACGCTGGCGAGCGCCGCCAGATTGATGCTGTGCTGGCCTTTGTTGTCGGCGGTGCCGCGGCCGTACCAGCGCTCGCCCTCGACCTTCACGGTCCATGGCGTCAACGACTCGCGCCACTGGTCGTCGTAGCCGCGGACCACGTCGCCGTGGCCGTAGATCAGCACGGTCGGCAGGTCGTCGCCTTCGTGCCGCGTGGCGATCAGAAGCGGGCCGGCGCCGGCCACCGGGTTGTCGAAGATGCGCGTTTCGAATCCAAGGCGCTCAGCCTCCGGGACGATCTCGCCGGTCAGATAGGCGAGCAGGGTGGCGGCACGTTCAGGCTCCTGGCTCTCGGTGCGAAAGCCGACGCGGCGATTGAGGTCGGCGAGAAACGCGCCCGAATCGAAGTGGTGGGTTGCGTGCTGGATGGCCTGGTCGCGGGTCAAGGTCGTCTCCGGTGGGGCGATAGAGGGCAGGGGTGCGATCGATTCTAGGAGGGTGCCTGTTTTGTCACAATCATTGTCTTTAGAAGCTTGCGTTGCCGAAATGGCAAAGCCCGGGGCGTTTGACGAGATTGCCCGATTGCAGCGCTCAAGGCGTCCCGGCCGCCGCCCATCCACCCCATGCGATAATTCTGGCTTGCCGATTGCCGTCATTCCGGCTATTTCATTCGAATTCGGCCTCTCTTCACGTGTCGTTCAATTGAAAAATCTGCTTGTTCCGCTCGATCAACTGGCGCGATTCGATGAGATCGTGGACGTTCGCACGCCGCTCGAGTTTGCCGAAGACCACATCCCGGGTGCGATCAACGCGCCGGTGCTGAGCAACGAGGAGCGCGTGATCGTCGGCACGATGTACAAGCAGGTCTCGCCGTTCGAGGCCACTCGCGTCGGCGCGGCAATGGTCGCGCGCAATATCGCGGCGCATCTCGAGACGACCTTTGCCGAGCGTCCGCGCAACTGGCGCCCGCTGATCTACTGCTGGCGTGGCGGCAAGCGCTCCGGCTCGATGACGACCTGGTTCAACCTGATCGGCTGGCAGGCGCGACAGCTCGATGGTGGCTACAAGGCGTATCGCGGCTCGGTGGTCGCGGCGCTCGCGAGCTTGCCGGAGCAGTTCGAGTACGTCGTCCTGACCGGCCATACCGGTAGCGGCAAGACGCGGCTGTTGCAGGCGCTGCACGCAGCCGGCGCGCAGGTGCTCGATCTGGAAGCGCTTGCGTGTCATCGCGGCTCGTTGCTCGGCGCGTTGCCGGATCAGCCGCAGCCCGCGCAAAAGGGCTTCGATACCGCGCTGATCGGCGTGCTGTCGGGCTTCGACGTGCGCCGGCCAGTGTTCGTCGAAGCGGAAAGCCGGCGCATCGGCACGATCACGTTGCCTCAAGCGCTGTTCGAGCGCTTTCATCGCGGCGCCTGCGTGGAAGTCGATACTACCCATGACGACCGCATCACGTTTTTGCTGCAGGACTATGCGCATCTGTTCGACGACCCGGCATCGTTCAAGCGTCAGCTCGAACGCCTGATTGGCTTGCATAGTCGCGAGCAGGTCAGGCACTGGCAGCATTTGATCGACGCGGGCAGCACGCCTGCCATGGAAGGCGTAGACCGTGCGGATATTGCAGCCACACGCGCCGAGCTGTTCGGGGAACTGATCGAACGGCACTACGATCCTGCATATCAACGTAGCAGCCGGCAGCATTTCAAGCGCCTCGGCGAGGCGCTGCACTTCAGCTTCAGGCCAAACGCGGCCGACAGCGTCGGGCAGGCAACGGCGTTGCTGGCGAAACTGGCCGCGACGCAGGGACAGGCGCTCGCGGGCACGCAGCAGGGCGCTGAAGCGCTTGACCAGGCCGCCGCCGCGGTCTCTACCACGTCTGCGGCATCGTCAGCAAGCGCTTCGACGAATGGCGCTACGCCGCGTCCTGTGGCCATCAAGCCCGGCTAGCCCGAGTTTCCAGTTCAAACCCAGGTAGCCCAGTTTCCGGTTCAAACCCAAACACACGATAACAATGAACACCACACGCTCAACCCAACCCGCCTCAGGATGGCTGATTTTTCTGCTGGTCGCCGTCGCCGGGCTCTTTTATGTGAAGTGGTTTCCATACTATCACCGCGCCTTCACGGCCGCGGAGACGCATTCGATCGGCAAATCCATCCTGATGGGTACGGACGCCAGTCCGCCCGCGCCGTCGCTGGCGGCGGCTCTCGGCTACGCGCTCGCCTACGGCAAGGCGATCTGGCAGGCAATGGTGCTCGGCCTCGTGCTCGGCTCGGCCGTGCAGGTGCTCTTGCCGGTGCAATGGATCGCCCGCGTGCTCGGCAAGACCAGCTTCGGCAGTGTGGCGGCGGGCGGCCTGCTGGCCATCCCCGGCATGATGTGCACCTGCTGCGCGGCGCCGGTGGTGGTCGGCTTGCGGCAACGCCAGGCCTCGCCCGGCGGCGCCATCGCGTTCTGGCT
Organism: Paraburkholderia sp. GAS33; assembly: GCF_050436645.1. Lineage (NCBI taxonomy): Bacteria > Pseudomonadati > Pseudomonadota > Betaproteobacteria > Burkholderiales > Burkholderiaceae > Paraburkholderia > Paraburkholderia sp. GAS33. The sequence goes on along the minus strand of NZ_JBNDMP010000004.1, from coordinate 120,634 downwards.
CGGCAATTCGGTGCTCAATCCGGCCACACTTGTCTTCATGGGTTTCGTGCTTGGCTGGAACTGGGCGGCCCTGCGTCTCGTACTGGGCGTACTGATGGTGTTCGGCCTCGGCTATCTGGTGAACCGGCTCGTGACGCCACAAGAGGCCGCCGCGGCCGACGGGCAACTGGCGCAACTTGCTGCATCGCAGGAGCAGCAGCGAGGCAATCCCTTCGTGCGCTGGCTCAGCCTGTTTGCCCGCATGGCCGCGCGCCTGATCCCCGAATATATCGTCCTCATCCTGCTACTCGGTGCAGCGCGCGCCTGGCTCTTTCCGCACGTCGGCCCGGAGATCGGCAACCAGTTTGGCTGGATCCTCGCGCTGGCGGTCGCCGGCATGCTGTTCGTGATCCCCACCGCGGGCGAGGTGCCGATCATTCAGGCGATGCTCTCGCTAGGCATGGGCGTCGGCCCCGCAGGTGCGCTGCTGATGACCCTGCCGCCCATCAGCGTGCCTTCGCTGGCGATGCTGGCACGCTCGTTCCGGCCGCGTCTGCTAACGGTGGTGGCCGTTTCGGTGGTGCTGTTTGGCTTGCTGGCGGGTGGACTGGCTGTCGCGCTCGGATTCTGAGCGCGAGCGGGCGCTCGCCCCCATTGCGGCCGACAAATCCCGCTGCCAGTTGTCGAATCACGACCTAAACTGAGGAACTGGAGGTGCCGGGATCGAATGCGCGATGGCTTGGATGTCATGGCGATGCCGACTAGTGGTACGATTTTCAGCCCAAAAAACAATAAGCGAAGCACAAGCGGCGTGCACCTTTGCCACCGGTGCGCAGGCGACCCGCCGCATACACTCGAGCAATTGCAATCAGGAAATCGAATGGCCCAACAAAAAACAAATCCGAAGCTTGAACAGGCGCTGACGCGCGGGGACCTCGCGATCCGCCAGGCGAACTCGGCGCGCGCTACGGCGCTGTTGCGCGCCTTGGGCAAAATGATCGTCGACGCCTCGGCGACGATCGGCGTCGACGCCTTCACGCTGATTCCCGATGGCGATCGCATTTACGATCCGGCCGACGGCCTGTGGCCCCAGGAACTGCTGGTGTCGTTCGACGGCCCGGTAGAAGAGTCCGATCCCGACGAAGTGCGCACGGTTCGCCTGATTGCCGATGATCCGGGCACGCTGTTTCGCGTCGAGTGGCAGCGCGCGGACGGCAAGATCGGCCGCCAGGAAGGCGGACCGTTCGCGACGGTCGCGTTCATCTCCGACGTCGATATCCCCTGGACCGACGACGAAGACTGAGCGCGAGCGAGATGCGCCTTAGCGCATCATCCGTCGACGAAACAGCACGGCTGCGATACAGAACGGCACCACCACGTAGGCGGCCAGTACGGCGACGTGCAACGCTACGTGGTCGAGCGGCCGGCCAAGCATCGCAGGGCGGATCAGATCGACCGCATGCGCGAGCGGCAGCAACTGCGTGACGAATTGCGCGACGGGCGGCAGCTGGGCGATCGGAAAGAACACGCCGGAGAGCAGCAGCATCGGCGTGAGCGCCAGCGTCTGATAGAACATGAAGAAATCGTACGACGGTGCGAGCGCCGTCACGATCATCGCGACGCTGGCGAAGGCGAGGCCGGTGAGCGCGATGACAGGCAATGCCAGCAACATCGACGGCAAGCTCGCATAGCCGAGCGCTCCGGCGACCAGCATGATCGCCACGCCGGACAGCATCGACTTGCTGCCGGCCCACATCACTTCGCCCAGTACGATATCGCCTAGCGTGAGCGGCGTGTGCATGATCGCCTCCCACGTTCGCTGCACGTGCATGCGCGAAAAACCCGAGTACATCGATTCGAAGCTCGCCGACATCATCACGCTCGACGCAACAGTGCCGGCCGCGAGAAACGCGATATACGACACGCCGTCGACGTGGCCGACCATCAGGCCGAGTCCGAAGCCGAGACCGAACAGATAGATCATCGGATCGGCGAGGTTGCCGAACATCGACGCAATGGCAAGCTTGCGCCACACCAGATAATTGCGCCGCCATACGGCGATCCAGTTGACCGCGTTCGCGGGCAGGGCGGCGAAAGGCTCGCTCGCAGGCGCTGCCTGGCTGGGAGTGTCGTAGGTGCGTGCGTCCATGGCGGGTCGGTGAGTGATTGAGTCGAAGCTTGTGTCTATGCGTGGGTCGATGCAATGGCTGTTTTTGTTTGCCCGTGCATTGATGGCTCAGTCCTGCATTTCACGGCCTGTGAGCCGCAGAAACACATCTTCGAGATTGGCTGGCCGGTGCAGATAGCGCAGATCCGCGCGCTGCCTGAGGCGGGCATGTACCGGCTCCGCGTCGGTGACATAGCAGAACAGCGTCTCGCCGCTGATCTCCGTACGCTCGGCAAGCGGCGCCAGTTCGTCGCGCAACGCGACAGGGTCCGGTCCGTAGATCTCGATCACATCGCAGCCAATTTCCGAAGCGATCAGTTCATTCGGCGCGCCTTCCGCAATCTTGCGTCCTTCTTCGATCACGCACAGGCGATGGCACAGCCGCTCGGCTTCTTCCATGAAATGCGTGGTCAGAAGAATGGTTTTGCCGCGCGAGAGCAGCGAGCGCAAGCGTTCCCAGATCAGATGGCGCGCTTGCGGATCGAGCCCGGTGGTCGGTTCATCCATGATCAGCACGTCGGGGTCGTTGACGAGTGCGCGGGCCAGCGTGAGGCGCCGCTTCATACCGCCCGACAGCTCTCCGACCCGCGCATCTGCCTTGCTTTCGAGCCGCGCGAATTCGAGCAGCGACGGCACCATGGCGCGCGTTTGCGCCGCGCTCAGACCGAAGTAGCGGCCGAACACCAGCAGGTTTTCGCGCACGGTGAAATCCGGATCGAGGTTGTCGAACTGCGGCACTACGCCGACTCGCGCGCGGGCATATCTGGCGCGCGATGGAATCGGTTCACCACCGAGGCGGATCGTGCCTGCGTCCGGCGCAGCGATGCCGAGCAGCATGCGTAGTGTGGTGGTCTTGCCTGCGCCGTTCGGGCCAAGCAGGCCGAAACACTCGCCGGGCTGTACATGGAACGACAGGCCGTCAACGACAGTCTTACCACCATAGCGCTTGTGGACCTGTACGAATTCGATGGCGGCTTCTGGCATGGGTCGTTGTGGATTCCGAAAGATGTGAAGGGCCGTAAAGCTGCCCATTTTAGGGCATCGACGGCTTCATGTCGGCACTCGTGCACTGCTCGGGTGCGGGTTCCTGCGCTGCGGCATGATGCGCGAGGTGGCTGGGGACAACGGATGTGTTGTTAGCGTGCTGTTAGTACCCAGTTAGCGTTTTCCAACCCTTGCAAGCTGAATTGCGGCGCACCATGATTCATGACAGAGACCGCGATCGACGCGGTAGGGAGAACATCATGGCGAGCTACAAGAAAATCCTGCTGTGCTACGACGGCTCGCGCGAAGGCCGCAAGGCGCTGCGCTGCGGCGCCGACCTGGCGCTGGACCTGAAGGCGGAAACACATCTGCTGTCGGTTGTCGACATGCGCTCGAGCATTGCGCAAAGCGCCGGTCTCTTGACCGATGTGGCCTGCGGCAGCTTCGAGAAAACCGCTCGCGACATCCTGCAGGAAGGTGTGGAATGGCTCACGGAGCGGGGCGTCACCGCACAAGGTCATTTTGCGTTCGGCCATCCCATAGACGAAATCGCCAATCTCGCCAACGAGCTGCATGTGGATCTCGTGGTGGTCGGTCACCGTTGCCGCACCGGCCTCTCGCGCTGGTGGATGGGCGCGGGCAATACGCCGCTGCTCGACCGCATCTCGTGCAGCATTCTGGTGGCGTGTTCGTCGGCGCAAGAGCAGGAGCAGGCCGCTGCACCGGCTGCTGCAGCTACCACTGCGGCCTGAGATAGAGCGGAGTGGAGTGGCAGAGGCGCGCCTTTGCGGGTCGGGTCGTGCCTTGGGTACAGTCAGGCTGCGCGGGAGCGGGCGGCCTGACTGGTGAAGGCGCATTGCTTCGCCGCACGGCGAGCGCTAGCCGTTCAGATCTACCGCGGCCAGCTTCCATGAGAACAATCCTTCGCGCCGCAGAATCGCGGCATAGCGCGTATCGCCGACACCGTGCTGATACGTGACGACGAATTCATTGATGCCACGATAGGCGGCCGTTGTCTGCGGCGGTTGCGGCGGGGTTGTCGGTGAGCCAGCCGTCGCGGGAGCGGGCGCCGTCGGCGTCGAGTCTGCGCTGCCGGCAGGCGCATTGGCTGGCGCGTTCGCCGGCGCATCGGGCGGTACCGGTGGCCGTTGGGTCGGATCGCCGCGCGGCGGCATTCCGTTCAGGAGTGCGGCGACGCCATCTGGGGTTGCGTAAGCATCGACCAGCGGGCCAATGAGTGCGACGCCTATCATCGCGCCGAGGGCCGCGAGCGGATTGCCGTTGGCACGCGCCTGGATCTTTCTCGTCAGCAGACCAGCAATCTGATCCTTCAGGCTTTCGCGCAACGCGGGATAGTCGACATATTCGCTGACGGTTTGCGCGTCACGTTCATCGGCGGCGCGTTTCAGACGATCGAGTGCGAGATACGGCGACGCATAGCCGTACCCGAGTACAGCCACGACCACAATGACAAGCACTGTGACGATCAGCGGCCGCGCGACGCCGCGTTTTGCAGGTGTTGAAACAGCCATCGGGCGAGCTTCTCCGTGAGGTGTGATCTAACGTGGACCGCATCCGCGGGAAAACGATCCCCATACGACCGATGCACGATTATCCCTGAGCCAACCGCGCGCAACCTCACGTAATGATCTTTACCGGGCGTGCGAACTGCCTGACGGCCGGTTCACCCACCTCTGGGCTTTCTTCCGGATGCTTACTCGAACATCGCGTTCTGCACGCCGGCCGTTTCTTCGGCGATGCAGCGGTCGATCATGCGGCACACGGCGTCCACCGTGCCGACCATGATCAGACGCGACGGCCCGTGGTACACCCGCACCGGCGCGCGCCGGGCTGGCTCCGCCGTATTGAGCCCTGAATTTAGCGACACCCGTGCGAAGGCCGGCAGCGCCGACGGCAAGGTCGAAGCATGCGGCTGCGGGTCGTCGAACAGCGAAGCAGTAACACTGGACGCCTCGATCGGCGCGCACGGTACGAGATTGCGCAAATGGCGCAGGCGACCGAACTGGCGGAAGGGCAGCAGGCGGGCAAGGCGTTCCATGATTCTCTCCAGTCGTTGTTCAGGCAAGGTTCAGAACTCAGTGGGGCGGATCAGCCCCACTGCGATGCCTTCCAGTGCGAATTCCGCACTGCCGGCCTGAACAAAGATATTTTCGTAATCGGGGTTCTCGGCGATCAGCTCGATGCCATTCGGCCGGCGCTTGAGACGCTTGACCGTCACGTCGTCGCCCAACCGCGCGACGATGATCTGGCCGTCTTTGGCTTCGCTTTTCTTCTGTACCGCGAGCAGGTCGCCGTCGAAAATGCCGGCGTCCCGCATGGACAACCCGCGCACCTTCAGCAGGTAGTCCGGCTTGCTGGAAAAGAGCGCCGGGTCGCAGGCGTAATGCTGCGAGACGTGTTCCTGCGCAAGGATCGGGCTACCCGCGGCCACCCGGCCGACCAGCGGCAGCGACAACTGCATGATGCTGGCGTGCGGCAGCGTGAACTGATGCGGCCCGTCGTCCTGACTGGCCAGCAGTAGCCGGATGCCGCGCGAAGCGCCCGCGGCGAGCTCGATGACCCCCTTGCGAGCAAGCGCCCGCAAGTGCTCTTCCGCCGAGTTAGCCGAGCTGAAGCCCAGCTCGGCGGCGATCTCCGCGCGGGTGGGCGGAAAACCGGTGCGTTCGATGGCCCGGCGGATCAGATCGAAAACTTCTTGCTGTCGTGCGGTGAGTTTGGTCATGGGGTCACTGTATGGATAGACAGGTGACTGTATTTTTATACAGTATCCGGCGCAATTCAAGCTTTACTTTAAGTTCTCGACCCTGGGTGTCAGTGGAACGCCGTCAGACGGCGTCCTAACACCGGATTTCGTGCCGCAACGCCGCGTCCGGCTGTCATTACCACTTTTGAGTATTAAAAAATGAAGAAACATTATTTTTAATGATGAAAGCCCTTCGATAGACTGGGCCTCGAGTCGACGCAGGCAAGACGCGCGCAAGACCTCAAACACCAAACACAACAGACAGGAAGGGGCACGTTGCCTCGCCTCACCACCACGCGGAGAAGCTGGATGATCGATCAGGGCACGGGGCTCGCACGCAGGACCAGGAAGCTCATCACGGTGCTGGCGCTTGGCGCCGCAGCGGCACTTGGGCTGGCCGGACAGACACAGGCGGCGGACACGACGCTGCTGAATGTGTCGTACGACCCCACGCGCGAGTTGTACCAGCAGATCAACGAGGCGTTCGGCAAACAGTGGAAAGCGCAGACGGGCGACACCATCACCTTCAAGCAGTCGCATGGCGGCTCAGGCGCGCAGGCGCGCTCGGTTCTTGACGGGCTGCAGGCGGACGTCGTGACGCTCGCGCTCGCTTATGACATCGATGCGCTTGCCAGCAAGGGCATCGTCGACAAGAACTGGCAGAAGCGTCTGCCGGACAACGCCGCGCCGTACACCTCGACGATCGTATTTCTGGTGCGCAAGGGCAACCCCAAACACATCAAGGATTGGGACGACCTGGTGAAGCCGGGCGTGTCGATCGTCACGCCGAACCCGAAAACCTCGGGCGGCGCACGCTGGAACTATCTGGCGGCGTGGGCGTATGCCGAGCATCAACCGGGCGGCAATGATCAGAAGGCTAAGGAATTCGTTACGAAGCTGTACAAGAACGCGGGCGTGCTCGATTCGGGCGCACGTGGAGCGACGACGAGCTTCGTGCAGCGCGGTATCGGCGATGTGCTGATTGCCTGGGAAAACGAAGCGTTTCTGTCGCTCAAGGAGTTTGGTCCGGACAAGTTCGAGATCGTGGTGCCGTCGGTGAGCATTCTGGCTGAGCCGCCTGTCTCGGTAGTCGACAAGGTGGTGGACAAGCACGGCACGCGCAAGCTGGCTGAGGCGTATCTGAACTTCCTTTACGGCGAGCAGGGGCAGGAGATTGCCGCGGAGAACTTCTACCGTCCGCGTTCGGACAAGGTGCCGGCCGCGCTGACCGCGAAGTTTCCGAAGCTGAAGCTGTACACCGTGGATGACACGTTCGGCGGCTGGACGAATGCGCAGAAAACGCACTTCGCAGACGGTGGCGTGTTCGATTCGATCTACTCGCCGCAGTGAGGCGTAACGAGGTAAGGCAGTCAGGCTGTCGTCCGGCGCGCCTCAAGGGGCGCGCCGTTTGGCCATTCAGCCTGGTCCAGCCGCGCGACCCGGTTTTCACCCTGAAAGAGCATCGAGCATGACAACGTTGACCTTCCGCAAGCCAAGCGCCTTACCGGGCTTCGGCCTGACGCTCGGCATCACAGTGGCGTATCTGAGCCTCGTGGTGCTGATTCCGCTTGCGGCGACCTTTCTCAAGACCGCCTCGCTGGACTGGACGCAGTTCGTGCACGCGGTCGCTTCGCCGCGCGTGCTGGCGTCGTACCGGTTGACCTTTTTTGCGGCGCTCGGCGGCGCGCTCGTCAATGCGGTATTTGGTTTTCTGGTGGCGTGGGTGCTGGTGCGCTATTCATTTCCGTTCAAGCGTCTGGTTGACGCCGTCGTCGATCTGCCGTTTGCGCTGCCGACCTCGGTGGCCGGGATTTCGCTCGCGGCGGTTTACTCCGGTAATGGCTGGATAGGCCAGTTTCTCGAACCGCTCGGGATCAAGGTCGCCTTTACGCCTTTGGGCGTGCTGGTCGCATTGACTTTCATCGGTCTGCCGTTCGTGGTGCGCACCGTGCAACCGGTGCTCGAAGAATTCGAGCGTGAGCAGGAAGAAGCCGCCGCGTGCCTCGGCGCGTCGCGCTGGCTGACGTTTCGCCGCGTCGTGCTGCCTGCGGTGATGCCGGCGTTGTTGACCGGCTTCGCGCTGGCCTTTGCGCGGGCGCTCGGCGAATACGGCTCGGTGATTTTCATTGCCGGTAATGTGCCGATGAAGTCGGAAATCACATCGCTGCTGATCATCACCAAGCTCGAACAATACGACTACGCTGGGGCAACGGCTCTTGCGGTCGTGATGCTGGTCGTGTCGTTCCTGATGCTGCTGCTGATCAATACGCTGCAGTGGTATCTGCAGCGTCGTACACGTCGTGGTTCAGCGGCGCCGGCGCTGCCTGTCCCGGGCGCTGCTATCGGTGCGGCAGGCGTGACAGGAGGTGTCCGATGAGTCACGATTCTGCTGCGTTGCAGCCGGCGTCGAGTACTGGCCTGAACGCTTTGCGCCGTAACGATCCGGTGAGCGAGCCGCGTCTCGTGCGCTGGCTTCTGACGGGCATCGCGTTGCTGTTTCTCACGCTATTTCTGGTGGTCCCGCTCGTCGCGGTCTTTTATCAGGCATTGAGCAAGGGCGTTGGCTTTTACTTCGCAGCGCTCGCCGACCCCGACGCGATCTCTGCAATCAAGCTGACATTGTTGACCGCCGCGATCGCGGTCCCGTTGAATCTGGTGTTCGGATTGGCGGCGTCGTGGTGTATCGCGAAGTTCGAATTCAAGGGCAAGGCGTTGCTGACGACGCTGATCGACCTGCCATTTTCCGTTTCACCGGTTGTCTCAGGGCTCGTCTACGTTTTGCTGTTCGGCGCGCAGGGCTGGTTCGGCCCGTGGCTGCAGGATCACGACGTGCAGATTATCTTCGCGGTGCCAGGCATTGTGCTCGCGACGATCTTCGTCACCTTTCCGTTTGTCGCGCGCGAGCTGATTCCGTTGATGCAGGCGCAAGGCAACGACGAAGAGGAAGCGGCCCACGTGCTGGGCGCATCCGGCTGGCAGACTTTTCGGCGCGTCACCTTGCCGAACGTCAAATGGGGTCTGCTGTACGGCGTGATTCTGTGTAACGCGCGGGCGATGGGCGAGTTCGGCGCCGTCTCGGTGGTGTCGGGCCATATTCGTGGGCAGACCGACACGATTCCTCTGCACGTCGAAATTCTTTACAACGAATACAACTTCTCGGCGGCGTTTGCCGTGGCCTCGTTACTGGCCCTACTGGCGCTCGTCACGCTGGGTCTCAAGCTGCTCGCCGAGCGGCATCTGTCGGCAGAACTGGCGGACTCGCGCGATGTTCCCGCGCACGCCGGTCCAACCGTTTCGCAGTCGTCCGCGGCACTTGCGCCGAAGCAACAGCCGATCCAGTAAGCAATAGAGTTGCATGGGAGTAGTCAATGGGCATCACCGTTCGTAATCTGCAAAAGCGCTTTGGCGATTTCACCGCGCTCGATAACGTCTCGCTCGACTTTCCGCCAGGCGAACTGGTTGCGCTGCTCGGGCCGTCGGGTTGTGGCAAGACCACGTTGCTGCGCGTGATTGCGGGCCTCGAATATGCGGACTCGGGTCAGGTTGTGCTACAAGGACAGGACGTCGCGACGGTGGGCGCCCGTGAGCGCCAGGTCGGCTTCGTGTTCCAGCATTACGCGCTGTTCCGTCACATGACGGTGTTCGAAAACGTCGCCTTTGGTCTGCGCGTGAAACCGCGCAAGGAACGGCCGTCGGAAGCGGTGATCCGCGAGAAAGTGCATGAACTGCTCAAGCTCGTGCAACTGGACTGGCTCGCGCAACGCTATCCGTCGGAACTGTCGGGCGGGCAGCGTCAACGCATCGCACTGGCGCGCGCATTGGCGGTCGAGCCGAAGGTGTTGTTGCTCGACGAACCTTTCGGCGCGCTTGATGCGAAAGTCCGCAAGGAACTGCGTAGCTGGCTGCGGCGTCTGCACGACGATCTGCATATCTCCACGATCTTCGTCACGCACGACCAGGAAGAGGCGCTCGAAGTGGCGGACCGCATCGTCGTGCTGAATCGCGGTCACGTCGAGCAGGTGGGCAGCCCGCAAGACGTGTACGATCATCCGCAGACTTCGTTTGTTTACGAGTTTCTCGGCGCGGCCAACCGTCTGCACGGCAAGGTCGACAGCAACGGTTTTGTGGTGGACGGCGCCGCGTTGCCGGTAGCCGCTGCCGCAGGCTTCGAAGGTCCGGCGTTCGCCTATGTGCGTCCGCATGACCTGCAGCTTTATCCGCAGGCGTTGGGTCATCGCGATGGGATTGTCGTGGATGTGCGTCGCGTCGTGACGCTGGGTGGTTCAGTGCGGGTCGAACTGGCCGGTCGTGAGGGCAGTGTGCTCGAAGCGGAACTGGATCGCGAAGCCTGGCGCGCGCTGCAACTGAATATCGGCGACGGCGTGACGGCGGTGCCGCGCGCGTTGCGCGTGTTTCCAGCGCATTGAACGTGCGCTTGCCTGGCTACTACTCTATAACTTAACTCTGGCTGAACCGGAGACACACAGATGAACTTTCAGCAACTGCGCTTTGTGCGCGAGGCCGTGCGGCAGAACATGAACCTGACGGAAGTCGCGAACGTGCTGTACACGTCGCAGTCGGGCGTGTCGAAACAGATCAAGGACCTCGAGGACGAACTCGGCGTCGATATTTTCATTCGCCGTGGCAAGCGCCTGACGGGCCTCACGGAGCCGGGCAAGGCCGTGCATCAGCTCATCGAACGGATGCTGCTCGACGCGGAAAACCTGCGCCGTGTGGCGCGACAGTATGCGGATCAGGATAGTGGCCACCTTGTCGTCGCTACGACCCACACGCAGGCGCGCTACGCGCTGCCCAAGGTGATTCGCCAGTTCACCGAAGTGTTCCCGAAGGTGCATCTGGCGCTGCGCCAGGGCAGCCCGCAACAGATTGCGCAGATGATCATCAACGGCGAAGCGGACATCGGGATTTCGACCGAAGCGCTTGACCGTTTCCCGGACATCGTGACGTTCCCGTGCTATTCGTGGCATCACGTGGTGGTCGTGCCGAAGGGGCATCCGTTGGTCGGGCGTGAAAATCTGACGCTCGACGAGATTGCCGAGTTTCCGATCGTCACGTACGACCAGGATTTCACGGGCCGCTCGCATATCGACCAGGCGTTCGCGAAGGCAGGTGCGCTGCCCGACGTCGTGCTGACCGCGATCGATGCGGACGTGATCAAGACCTACGTCGAACTCGGTATGGGCATTGGCGTGGTCGCGGCGATGGCATACGACCCGAAGCGCGATACCGAACTGGTCGCGCTCGATACGCAGCATCTGTTCGAGGCGAGCACGACCCGTGTCGGCTTGCGCAAGGGCGCGTTCCTGCGCGCTTATGCGTATCGTCTGCTGGAAATGTTCGCGCCGCAGCTGAAGGAAGCCGAGATCGCTGCGCAGTTGCGCGCAGTGGATTGATGCTGGCGTGCTGTCGCGGCGCATCGCTTACAATCGCCGCCATGAATACTTCGACTCCTTCCTCATCCGGCGCGCAGGGCGCCGGCTCTGCCGCCGCCGCTTCGCCGGCCAGCGGCTCCCAGGCCGCCGCTTCCGAAGCCGCGCACGCGCTGCCGCGCATTGCCGTACTGGCGACGGGCGGCACGATTGCCGGTTCTGCCGCCGATGCCGCCAACACCTCCGGCTATCAGGCCGGCGTGGTCGGCGTCGACCGCCTGCTCGAAGCGGTTCCGGCGCTCTCGGGCGTCGCGCAGATTCAGCCCGAGCAGGTCGCCAGCATAGACAGCAAAGACATGGCGCTTGCGCTGTGGGCGACCCTCGCGCAACGCGTGAATGCGCTGCTGGCAAGCGATGACATCGACGGCGTCGTGATTACGCATGGCACCGATACGTTAGAAGAAACCGCGTACCTGTTGCATCTGACCGTCAAAAGCACCAAACCGGTCGTGCTGACCGCGGCGATGCGGCCTTCTTCGGCGCTCTCCGCCGATGGTCCTCTGAACCTGCTCAACGCCGTCACTGTAGCGGCGAGCCCGGCCGCGCACGGGCAGGGCGTGCTGGTGGCATTCAACAACCGCATTCACAGCGCGCGCGATGTGGTCAAGACCAGCACCTACGCAGTGGACGCGTTCCAGTCTCCGGAAGTGGGCGCGCTTGGCTGGGTGCAGGACGGACGCGTGGAATTCCAGCGCAAGGTCGTGCGTCCGCACACCGTCGATACGGAATTCGTGATCGGCACGAAGTGGCCGAATGTGGAGATTGTCGTGAGTTATGCGGGCGCATCGCGGATCGGCGTCGATGCTCTGGTAGCTGCGGGCGTGCGCGGAATTGTGGTAGCCGGCACCGGCAACGGTTCGATTCACGCGTCGGTGCAACAGGCGCTTGCCGATGCGGTGAGCCAGGGCGTGGTGGTGGTGCGCTCGTCGCGGGTCGGCTCGGGCCATGTGATGCGCAACGGCGCGGCCTCCGACGATGCGCTTGGCTTCGTCACAGCGGGCTCGCTCAATCCGTACAAGGCGCGCGTGCTGCTGATGCTGGCGCTCGCGGCGGGTGGCACCGGACCGGTGGCGCTGCAGAAGATCTTCGACACGTACTGAGGCGGCGACCTGCGAAGCGTGCGCGATACGGGTTGAGTTTCGAGCGCGCTTTGAAACGTCCGTGCAAAAAAGAAAAGGCGGCGATAAGGGCTGATTGCCGGTATCGCCGCGTTGTTTTGCGTTGTATCAGTGTGCACTATCCGACAGCCGGACACCCGACGACGACGTCTGACCGACCAAGGCTTCCCCGCCGTCGACGGGTGCCGCTGCGGACCCCACTTGCCGCTCTCAGCCCAGAGCGGCACGATTTGTCCGGTGCGCTACGCGTGCCGCGCATCGCACCGGACGCCCCACTTGCCGGTTGATGTGAATGTCGTGGAACCCACGCACGTCAACCCATGTTGCTGCCGCTGAGCGCCTCCAAACTGGTGGTCACGCCACAGAGATGAAAAACCAGAGGCGTTTCAGCAGCGTATCCGCGTATCCCGGCAATCGCATCAAGCCGCTTTCGCTTCCTTGCCCGGTGCCTGAGCCACTTCGAAGTTCGCCATGATTTCGAGGGCGCGCACCATCGCCGAGTGATCCCATGCCTTGCCGCCGTTCGCTGCACACACGCTGAACAGTTGCTGTGCGCTGGCGGTATGAGGCAGGGCGATGCCCAGCTTGCGTGCGCCGTCGAGCGCGAGGTTCAGATCCTTCTGATGCAGTTCGATGCGGAAGCCCGGATCGAAGGTACGTTTCGTCATCCGTTCGCCGTGCACTTCGAGAATCCGCGACGACGCGAAGCCACCCATCAGTGCCTTGCGCACGCGCTCCGGATCGGCGCCCGAACGCGCAGCGAACAGCAGCGCTTCTGCAACCGCTTCGATGTTCAGCGCGACGATGATCTGGTTCGCGACCTTGCAGGTCTGACCCGCTCCGTTATCGCCGATCAGCGAGATGTTCTTGCCCATCAGTTCGAACAGCGGCTTGGCGAGTGCAAAGGCCTTTTCCGGACCACCGACCATGATCGTCAGCGACGCTTCACGTGCGCCGACTTCGCCGCCCGAAACCGGCGCGTCGAGATAATCCACGCCGAGCGCGTTGATCTTCTTCGCGAAGGCTTGCGTGTCGAGCGGGGAGATCGAGCTCATGTCGATCACGAGCTTGCCTTTCGTGAGGCCGTTGGCGACGCCGTCGTCGGCGAACAGCACATTGGCGACGTCCGGTGTGTCCGGCACCATGATGATGACGATGTCGGCAGCCTGTGCAACGGCCGTCGAATTAGCCACTACGGTGGTCGTCTTGCTCAGGTCTTCCGGCACCGGATACGCGCCGTTCACGAACAGCGAGTGGCCGCCCTTGAGAAGGTTGCGCGCCATGTGCGCGCCCATGATGCCGAGGCCGATAAATCCAATCTTTGCCATGTGTCTATGTCTCCAGTGGGTTGGGGGCGAAGTGTTGAGGAGGGCGATCTGTTCGATCAGGCAGCGACATGCGCCGCGCCGCGTGCCTGGCCGGCCACGCGCTGCACCCAGTCCAGACCTTCGGTGGTCGTCGTGCGCGGCTTGTATTCGCAGCCGATGTAGCCGTCATAGCCGAGCGAATCGAGCAGATCGAACAGGAACGGGTAGTTGATTTCACCCGTGCCCGGTTCGTTGCGGCCCGGATTGTCGGCGAGCTGGATATGCGCGATCGACGCCAGGTTCTTCTTGATGGTGGCGGCGAGTTCGCCCTCCATCCGTTGCATGTGATAGATGTCGTATTGCAGGAACAGGTTGTCCGAACCGACGGCGCGAATCACGTCGAGTCCTTCGGACGAGCGGTTCAATGCAAAGCCTGGGATATCGTACGAATTGCACGGTTCGACCAGCAGCTTGATGCCTTCTTTCTTCAACGCCGTGGCTGCGAAGCGGAGGTTGTCGACCATCGTCGCGTGAGCGCGGCCGGCATCGACGCCCGGGCCTGGAATGCCGACGAGGCAGTTCAGTTGCGGTACTTTGAGCGCCTTCGCGTATTCAATGGCGCGGCCCACGCCTTCCTGGAACTCGCCAATACGATCCGGCAGGCAGGCAATGCCGCGCTCGCCGGCTTCCCAGTTGCCGGCGGGCAGGTTGTGAAGAACGAGCTTCAGACGGTTCTGCTGCAGACGTTCGGCCAGTTCGGCCACTTTGTACGGATAGGGGAACAGGAACTCGACGGCGTTGAAGCCCGCGTCCGCTGCCGCTACGAAGCGGTCGAGGAACGGGACTTCGTTGAACAGCATGGTGAGATTGGCTGCAAATTTTGGCATGGTGCTGGGGTCTCGCTGGTCGGTCAATGAAGCTGCTTCGATCTGGCGGTCGAGCGCGAATCGCACGCTGAACCGCCGGACCGGGCAGGTGAAACGAGGCAGATTTAATCGAGCATGCTGATGGCGCTCGGCGCATCTTCGCGCTTGATGGCCAGTTCTTCGAACTCGTTGATGGCGTCGATTTCGGTGCCCATCGAGATGTTCGTCACACGCTCGAGAATCACTTCGACGATCACCGGTACGTTGAACTCGGAGAGCATCGATTGTGCTTTTTGCAGGGCAGGCTTCAGCTCTTCGGGCTTGAACACGCGGATCGCCTTGCAACCGAGTCCTTCGGCCACTGCGACGTGATCGACGCCGTAGCCGTTCACTTCCGGCGCGTTGATGTTGTCGAACGCGAGCTGCACGCAGAAATCCATATCGAAGGCGCGCTGTGCCTGGCGGATCAGCCCGAGGTACGAGTTGTTCACCACCACATGCACGTACGGCAGCTTGAATTGCGCGCCAACGGCGAGCTCTTCGATCATGAACTGGAAGTCGTAATCACCGGAGAGCGCGACGATCGGACGTTGCGGGTCCGCGGCGCGTACACCGAGCGCTGCCGGAATCGTCCAGCCGAGCGGGCCGGCCTGGCCGCAGTTGATCCAGTTACGTGCCTTGTAGACATGCAGAAACTGCGCGCCGGCAATCTGCGACAAGCCGATCGTGCTCACGTAGCAGGTATCGCGGCCGAACACCTGGTTCATCTCTTCGTACACGCGTTGCGGCTTGATCGGTACATTGTCGAAGTGCGTCTTGCGTTGCAGCGTGCGCTTGCGTTGCTGGCAGTCTGCAACCCATGCGCTGCGGTCTTTCAGCTTGCCGGCGGCTTTCCATTCCTTCGCCACTTCGACAAACAGTTCGAGCGCGGCTTTCGCGTCCGACACGATGCCGAGGTCCGGCCCGAACACCCGGCCGATCTGCGTCGGCTCGATGTCCACGTGCACGAACTTCCGGCCCTTCGTATAGACCTCGACGCTGCCCGTGTGGCGGTTCGCCCAGCGATTGCCGATGCCGAGCACGAAGTCGGAGGCGAGCATCGTCGCGTTGCCGTAGCGGTGCGAGGTCTGCAGGCCGACCATGCCGGCCATCAGCGGGTGGTCGTCGGGAATCGCGCCCCATGACATCAGCGTCGGAATCACCGGCACGCCCACGGTCTCAGCGAACTCCACGAGCAGGTCTTCCGCAGCGGCATTGAGCACGCCACCACCGGAGACAATCAGCGGCTTTTCGGCGTCGTTGAGCAGCGTGAGGGCCGCTTCGATCTGCTTGCGGCTCGCCTTCGGCTTGTAGACCGGCAGCGGTTCATACGTGTCGATATCGAATTCGATTTCGGCGAGTTGCACGTCGATCGGCAGGTCGATCAGCACCGGACCCGGACGGCCCGAGCGCATCAGATGGAAGGCCTGCTGGAATGCGCGCGGCACCAGCGCCGGCTCGCGCACCGTCACGGCCCATTTGGTGACGGGCTTGGCGATCGATTCGATATCGACGGCCTGGAAATCTTCCTTGTACAGACGCGCGCGGGGCGCCTGACCCGTGATAGCCAGAATAGGAATCGAGTCAGCCTGAGCGGAGTACAAACCGGTGATCATGTCGGTGCCGGCGGGGCCTGACGTGCCGATACACACGCCGATGTTGCCCGGTTGAGCACGCGTATAGCCTTCGGCCATGTGCGATGCACCTTCGACGTGACGCGCCAGCACGTGGCTGATGTTGCCTGCCTTGCGCATGGCCGAGTAGAACGGGTTGATAGCGGCGCCGGGCACACCGAAGGCGGTGTCGATGCCTTCTTTTTCGAGCACCAGTACCGCTGCGTCGACGGCTCTCATCTTGGCCATGAATGTCTCCTGAATGTCTTTGAATGCGGATCGAGGGGGTTGAGACAGACTGTAGGCCTCACCCAAAGGTTTGATAAGATCAGTCCGGGTCGCTTATTTCGAAACAAAAAGTATGGAATGGCGGTGACCGGCGAGAACCGGCAGCCCGGCAGGAAAGGAGACAAAAATGGACCGCTTCAAGCAGATCGAAACCTTCGTGCGGGTGGCCGACGCGGGCAGTCTGGCTGCCGCGGCACTGGAGGAGGGCGTGTCGCCGGTGATTCTCGGACGGCGCATCGACGCGCTGGAAAAGCGCCTCGGTGTGAAGCTGATGTACCGGTCGACGCGGCGTCTCGTGGTCAGCGAAGACGGCGCGGCGTTTCTCGAGCGCTGCCGCGGTCTGCTGGCGGAATGGGATCAGGCGGAAAACGAGCTCGCGGCGGGCCGCCGGGCGGTAAGCGGGCACCTGATCGTATCGGCGCCGGCAGCGTTTGGCCGCAAACATGTCGCGCCGCTCGCGCCGCCGTTTCTTGCGGACAAGCCGGAACTGCAGCTTTCATTCAATCTGACCGACCGGGTGGTGGACCTGGTGCGCGAAGGCTATGACCTGTCGATCCGGATCGGCGGCGCGGTCGATCCCAATTTCGTCGCCGTGAAGCTGGCCTCGAACCGCCGTGTGGTCTGCGGAACGCCCGAATATTTCCGCAAGCACGGCAGGCCGAAGACGCTCGAAGACCTGCCGCAGCACAACTGCCTTGCCTTCAATCTGCAAGGGGGCCAGAACCGCGGCTGGTACTTCCGGCGCAACGGCAAGCTGGCGACAGTGCGGGTGGGCGGCACGCTCGATTGCAATGACGGCGAGTTGCTGCACCGCTGGGTCTCGGAAGGGCTGGGCCTCGGCTGGCGCTCGACGTGGGAAATCCAGCAGCAGCTCGTACGCGGTGAACTGGAAACGGTGCTGGATGAATTCGCGCTGCCCGACTACGACATCCTCGCTGTGTACCCGCAGCAGCGCTACGTGCCGGCCAAGGTGCGCTACTTCATCGACTATCTGAAAGAGGTCTATGCCCGGCCTGGATATTGGAGCGGCGAGGCCTGAGCGGGCGCGCAGCGCATACCGTCAGGCGGCCCCAGAGCCCCGGATGCCCCTAAACCCTTGAAAACACACCCGAATCGCGCGGCAAATTAACGGGATATCTTGCAACCCGTCCCCATTCGGGCTACAATCTTCGGCTTCTCACTTGCCACACCGGTTCAGACGCCCGGGTGGCTCTAATCCACAAGTCCACAGGAGTGTGTATGCGTCATTATGAAATCGTCTTTATTGTGCACCCCGATCAGAGCGAGCAAGTGCCCGCCATGATCGAGCGCTACAAGACCACGATCACCTCGCACGGTGGCCAGGTCCACCGCATCGAAGATTGGGGCCGTCGCCAACTGGCCTACATGATCGAGAAACTCGCGAAGGCTCACTACGTCTGCATGAACATCGAATGCGATCAAGCCACGCTCGACGAGCTGGAACACGCATTCAAGTTCAACGACGCCGTTCTGCGTCACCTGATCGTCAAGATGAAGAAGGCCGAAACCGGCCCGTCGCCGATGATGAAGGAAGTGCAGCGCGAAGAAGCCAAGAAGGCAGCTGCTACTACGCAGCCGTCGGAAGCGCAGGCTTAAGACACACTAATTTAAGCTACCAGGCAAAAGCCTCGCTCTCGCCAAAAGGTATATGAATCGGCTGCAACTTACGGCCAGCGTCGTTGAACGCGAACCGGTGCGGTACACCCCCGCCGGCGTTCCGATCGCAAGCTGCACGTTGCAACACCGCACTGAAGTCGTCGAAGCCGGCATCGCCCGGCAAGTTGAACTGACGATGCCAGCGGTGGCGGCCGGTGAGGCGAGCGGCAAGCTGGAAAGCTGTGCGATGGGCGTCGAAACGCTCTTCACCGGCTTCCTGGCGAAGAAAAGCCGCAACGCCAGAACCCTGGTATTTCACATCACAGCATTGCAGGACATTGGAAAGGACTGAACATGCCCCGCCCGACTGGTAAGAAATTCGACAAGCGTCGTCAGCAACAAAATCCGCTCTTCAAGCGCAAGAAGTTCTGCCGTTTCACGGCAGCTGGTGTCGATCAGATCGACTACAAAGACATCGAAACGCTGAAGGACTTCATCGGCGAAAACGGCAAGATCACGCCGGCGCGTCTCACGGGTACGAAGTCGCACTATCAACGCCAGCTGGATACGGCAATCAAGCGCGCGCGTTTCCTCGCGCTCGTGCCGTACACCGACCAGCACAAGGCCTAACCCGACGACGCGACAAGGAGCATCGGAATGCAAGTTATTCTTCTGGAAAAAGTCGTCAACCTGGGCAACCTGGGCGACATCGTCAAGGTGAAGGACGGTTACGCACGTAACTTCCTGATCCCGAACAAGCACGCACGCCGCGCAACGAAGGATGCAATCGCTGAATTCGAAGTCCGCCGCGCAGAACTGGAAAAGGTTGCGGCTGAAAAGCTGGCAGCTGCTCAAGCTCAAGGCGAAAAGCTGGCAGGCTCGACGGTTCAGATCGCTCAGAAGGCTGGCGTCGACGGCCGCCTGTTCGGTTCCGTGACGAACGCTGACATCGCTGAAGCCTTGGTCAAGCAAGGCTTCGCAGTGGAAAAGGCGCAAGTGCGTCTGCCGGAAGGCCCGCTGAAGCTGGTCGGCGACCACGCAGTGCAAATCTCGCTGCACACCGACGTTCTCATCGATGTGACGGTGTCGGTGCTGGGCGAACACGTCTAAGCCGACCGCGTCTAAGCCGACCGCGTCTAAGCTGACCGCGTAAGCATCGAAGCAATATTTGCCGGGTAGTCTCACCGGTGAAAGGCAGGGGCCGGGTGACCGGCCCCTGCCTTTTTTGTTGGCAGGTTTTGGCCTGGAAAGGCATATGTTTTAGCTTTCCCTTCGCGCTCATTTACCCCGATAATTCCATCCCATGAACGCACCGTCCAAAGATCCCCAGATCGAGTCGCTAAAAGTCCCGCCGCATTCGATTGAGGCCGAGCAATCGGTGCTGGGTGGCCTGCTGCTCGACAACGCCGCATGGGACCGCATCGCCGATTTTCTATCGCAGAGCGACTTCTACCGGTATGACCACCGCATCATCTTCGAACACATCGGCAAGCTGATCGCGGCGACGCGTCCGGCCGACGTGATCACGGTTTATGAAGCGCTGGGCACCTCGGGCAAGGCGGAGGAGGTGGGCGGCCTTGCGTATCTCAATGCGCTGGCGCAGAACACGCCGAGCGCGGCGAATATCCGGCGTTATGCGGAAATCGTGCGCGATCGCGCGGTGCTGCGCCGGCTGGTATCGGTCGCGGACGAAATCTCCGCAGACGCGTTCAATCCGCAGGGCAAAGAAGTCCGCCAACTGCTGGATGAGGCTGAATCGAAGGTGTTTTCGATCGCCGAAGACGGCGCGCGCGGCACGCAGGGCTTCCTGGAAATCGGGCCTCTGCTCACGCAGGTGGTCGAGCGGATCGACACGCTGTATCACACCGCCAATCCGAGCGATGTGACAGGCACGCCGACGGGTTTCGTCGACCTCGACCGGATGACCTCGGGTATGCACGGCGGCGAGTTGATCATCGTCGCGGGGCGGCCATCGATGGGTAAAACAGCGTTCTCGATGAATGTGGGCGAGTACGTGGCAGTGGAGTACGGCTTGCCGGTGGCGGTGTTCTCGATGGAAATGCCGGGCACCCAACTCACCATGCGTATGCTCGGCTCGGTTGGCCGGCTCGATCAGCATCGCATGCGTACGGGCCGTCTCACCGACGAGGATTGGCCGAAGCTGACGCACGCGGTGCAGAAGATGAGCGAAGCGCAAATCTTCATCGACGAAACCGGCGGTCTGAACCCGATGGAACTGCGCTCGCGCGCGCGCCGGCTGTCGCGGCAGTGCGGCAAGCTGGGTCTGATCATCATCGACTATTTGCAGCTGATGAGCGGCTCGTCGTCCGGTGAAAACCGCGCCACCGAAATTTCGGAAATTTCGCGCTCACTGAAGAGCCTGGCCAAAGAGCTCGATGTGCCGGTAATTGCCCTGTCGCAGTTGAACCGGGGCTTGGAACAGCGTCCGAACAAGCGTCCAATCATGTCGGATTTGCGCGAATCGGGCGCTATCGAGCAGGATGCCGACGTCATCTTGTTCATCTACCGCGACGAGGTTTACAACCCGGATAGTCCGGACAAGGGCACGGCGGAAATCATCATCGGCAAACAGCGTAACGGCCCGATCGGTCCTGTTCGCCTCACGTTTCATGGTCAATACACGAAGTTCGATAATTTTGCCGGCGCGCAAAACTTCTACGCGGAGTAAGGAGCAACCTGCCGGGGCGGCTGTAGCGGCATTTTCGAGAGTGCGACCCCATCCCGGGGACGGTACAATATTGCGGTTTTATGTCAGTCGCAATGTGACCAATTCCCGGGATTCCAATGTTCGGTCGATTCATGCCCACCGAGGGCAAGTTCTTTGAAATCTTCAACGCGCACGCAAAGTGCATTGTTTCCGCGAGCCACGAACTCGAGCTGCTGATCGACAATCTGCAAGACGCCGAGGTCCATAAGCAAAACGTGCAAAAGGCCGAAAAGGCTGCAGACAAGCTCACGCACGAAACCATCGATCTGCTGCACAAGACTTTCATCACGCCGCTCGACCGCGACGAAATCCACAAGTTGATCACCACGATGGACGACATCCTCGACCTGATGGAGGACGTTGCCACCGCAATCTCGCTCTATGACGTCCAGATGGTGACCTCTGAGGCTAGCCAGTTGGCGCATATCTGCACCGCGACCGCCGAGCGCGTGCAGTTCGCGGTCAGTCTGCTGTCGGACATGAAGCAGGCAAGCCAGATCCTGAAAGCCTGCGAGGATATCGACCGTCTCGAATCCGAAGCCGACCGCGTGTTGCGCTCGGCCATCTCGAAGCTCTTTCGCGAGGAAGACAACGTCAAGACGCTGATCAAGCTGAAGGCGATCTACGAACTGCTCGAAACCATCACGGACAAATGTGAGGACGTGGCGAATATTCTCGAAGGCATCGTGCTGGAAAACGCTTAATGCAATCGATACAACTCGCCATCTGGGTGGTCGCCACCCTGGTCGCCGTGTCGCTGGTGTTCGACTTCATGAACGGTTTCCACGACGCGGCGAATTCGATCGCCACGGTCGTCTCGACCGGCGTTCTGAAGCCGCAACAAGCAGTTGCCTTCGCCGCGGCTTTCAACGTCATCGCCTATTTCATCTTTCACCTGAAAGTTGCGCAGACAGTCGGCAAGGGCACGATCGATCCGGCCATCGTCGATCATTACGTGATTTTTGGCGCGCTGGTCGGTGCGATCGGCTGGAACATCGTCACGTGGTATTACGGTATTCCGTCGAGCTCGTCGCATGCGCTGATCGGCGGTCTGGTGGGCGCGGCGCTTGCCAAGTCCGGCTGGCATTCGCTCAACCTGGATGGGCTGATGAAGACTGTCGCGTTCATCTTCATCTCGCCGTTGCTGGGTTTTGTGCTCGGCTCGTTCTTCATGCTGGCAGTGTCGTGGATCTACTTCCGCACTCCACCCAGCAAGGTCGACGGACGCTTTCGCCGTTATCAACTGATTTCAGCCGGCATGTACAGCCTGGGGCATGGCGGTAACGACGCGCAGAAAACCATCGGCATCATCTGGATGCTGCTGATCGCGACCGGCTATGCATCGTCGTTCGCCGATGCGCCGCCGCTGTGGGTGATCGGCGGCTGCTATCTTTCGATGGGGTTGGGCACACTGTTCGGTGGCTGGCGTATTGTCCGCACGATGGGGCAGAAGATCACCAAGCTCAAGCCGGTCGGCGGTTTTTGCGCAGAATCGGGCGGTGCGATCACGCTGTTTATTGCCTCATTCCTCGGCATTCCGGTGTCCACGACCCATACGATTACCGGCGCGATTGTCGGCGTCGGCGCGACGCAAAAACTCAGCGCGGTGCGCTGGGGCGTGGCCGGCAATATCGTCTGGGCGTGGATTCTGACCATCCCCGCATCAGCGGTGCTCGCTGGGGCGGGATGGTGGCTCGGTCACCGTTTCCTCTGATTCTGGCCTTTGTTCCGATGCGGGCTGGCGCGCCCGCACTCAGATGAGCGGCGCGCTGCATCCGTCCATCGGGACGATCGCGCCTGTTACGTAGCTTGCGCGGCGGCTCGCCAGGAACAGCGCGACGTCGGCGATCTCCTCCGGCTTCGCGAATCTCCCGAGCGGCACCTTGGCCTCCCCGCGTGCCAGCGCTTCCTTTGTGTCGATCCCTTGCTGGCTGGCTTCCAGTTGCAACGCTTCCTCGACGCGCTCCGTCAGCGTCGCGCCCGGGTTGATCGCGTTGATGCGGATGCCATAGCGCGCGTAGTAATGCGCGAGCCCGACCGTTGCCAGCATCAGCGCGGCGTTGGCGGCGCCGCCGGCGATATGGATATCGCTCGCCATCTTGCCGCCCATGCCGATGATGTTGACGATCGTTCCCGGCTCGGCGCTGGCTCCCGATTTCACCCGTTCCGCCATGCGCTTCAACACTTCCTGCTGCGGATAAATGTACGGAAAGTACTTGGCTTCCATCGTTGCCCGGAAGGCTTCGGCGTTGAGCGTTTCCGGGTCGTAGCGACGGGCCGCGCCGGCGCTATTGATTAACACGTCGATCGGACCGACCGCCGTGGTAACTTCTTCGACGATATCGGCCGCGCCGTGTGGCTCGTGCAGGTCGGCGCGTGTGAGATGCACGTGCAGTCCCTCGCTCGCCAACTGCTCGCGGGCGCGGGCGAGATTCGCGGGATCGCGCGAGACGATTGCAACTTTGGCGCCTTCGGCTGCGAAGGCGCGTGCGCACGCGAGGCCGATTCCTTTGCTGCCGCCCGTGACCAGCACCACTTTGTCTTTCAGTCCAAGTTCCATGGTGAGTACCTTACCTGCCTGTCTTAGGAATATCGGAGACGATAGCAGATAGCTTAATCCTGCGTGTCAGACGGGGGCGAATGGCCTTCAGACCACCAGCTACATTTCCGGCGGTGTCCGTCAGAAATTGCCGTTGGCGAAGTGCGCGATGGGATCGTCGCTGGACTGCGTGGGGGCGGGGATCGCGCGTGACCCAGTCGAGGCTCGCATGATCTGCACACCGCCAGCGGAGCCGGTCACGCCTGCCTGCTGTTCCTGGCGAACGGCGACGGAGGCGGGGGGCGGCGGTTCGAAAGCATCGGCCGCGGCGTCGATCGGGTCTGGTGCGTGGGCGACGCTCGCCGGCACGGGCGAGCGCACAGGTGCTTGAGAATACCCAGTGGAAGAAGTCGCTGCCATGGCGCCCGCGTCCGTCTGCGGCCGTCCAGCCTGAACCGCGGCCGGCGAAACCGCACCTGCTTCACGCGCCTGCATCTGTGCGGCGCTCATTGCCGGAGGCGGCGGTTCGAACGCATCCGCAGACGCTGCGGCGGCGGGCTGGTTCATAGCGCGAGCTGAGGTGTCCGTCACTGGTGCCTGCATCGAGGCTGCAACCCGCTGCTGAGACACTTGCTGCAATGGAACGGCCACAGGCGCAGTTTCCGCATAAGCCGGTTGCTGCGGCTCCGCTACTGGCCGTTGCTGGGCAGGGACCACCGCTGCACCGCCCGCCGTACCCGCATACGAAGACGAAGCCTGCGGCACCGCCGGAGCAACCTTCTCCGGCGGATTCGAAGCCTGATACGTAGGCGTCTCGAACGGCGCTGGCGCGCGAGTCGGCGCGGCGACCCGGCGAATGCCGTCAAACCGTTTGGCCCAATACGGATTGGTCAGATAGTCGATGCGCACCGTGCCGCCCGTCGACGGTGCATTGACGAAGCGCAGTTTGCCGACATAAATACCGACGTGCGAGTGTGGGCGCCCCGTGGTGTTGAAGAAAATCAGATCGCCCGGCGCAACTTCATCGGGCTCGATCGATTCGCCGCTTCCGCTCATATCCGCCGTGGTGCGCGGCAGATTAACCGAGGCTGCGCGCGACACGACATAGCGAACCAGGCCGCTGCAGTCGAAGCCGCTATCCGGCGTATTGCCGCCCCAGCGGTACGGAATTCCGACCAGGCCCATCGCCTCAATAGAAATTTCCTCGCGTCCGACGCTGTGATCGACGAAGTTCGGGAAACCGGGCGGGGGAGTGCGATAAGCGCCGTTGGACGCCGAAGAAGAACCGTTTGAGTTGCGCGAAATCCGCTGCGGCTCGCTGGAACAGGCGGCGAGCAGCAGAAGGACCAGCAGCGAAAACCCAAGTCGGCGCATTGAGACAAGGCGAGCGTAAACACTCGCTTAAAGCGGGCGATGTCGGGATGGTAGCCCGTCCACCATGGCATGAGCAAGAGAAGTTGATAAATTACTTGAAGTTTACGTGCTAAGTGTGGCGCCGCCGGGACGTAACATCTGACCTGCGCAGGCCGACCTTACGAAAAAAGCCGCGCCCGGTGTAACCCGGGCGCGGCTTTGGAACAACTTTTAAGCCGTGAAACGGCAAACGGCCTGCTTCGAGCTCTGCTTACAAAATGTCCGACGCGTAATCGGCCAGACGCGAGCGTTCGCCGCGCGCCAGCGTCACGTGCCCGCTGTGCGCCCAGCCCTTGAAGCGATCCACCACGTAGGTGAGCCCGGAACTGCCTTCCGTCAGATACGGCGTATCGATCTGCGCAATGTTGCCAAGGCAGATGATCTTCGTCCCCGGACCCGCACGCGTGACGAGCGTCTTCATCTGCTTCGGCGTCAGGTTCTGCGCTTCGTCGATGATCAGATACTTGTCGACGAACGTCCGGCCGCGCATGAAGTTCATGCTCTTGATCTTCAGGCGCGAGCGGATCAGCTCCTGAGTCGCGGCGCGGCCCCATTCGCCGGCGGCGTCGTCGGTTTTCTGCAGGACTTCGAGGTTGTCGTCGAATGCACCCATCCACGGTTGCATCTTTTCCTCTTCCGTACCCGGCAGAAAGCCGATGTCTTCACCGACCGGCACGGTAGCCCGCGTCACGATGATCTCGTTGTAGCGCTTGTCGTCGAGCACCTGCGCAAGCCCCGCCGCGAGCGCGACGAGCGTCTTGCCGGTACCGGCCTGACCAAGCAGCGTGACGAAATCGATCTCCGGATTCATCAGCAGATTGAGCGCGAAATTCTGCTCGCGATTGCGCGCCGTAATGCCCCACACGTTGTTCTTGTGGTGGCCGTAGTCGCGCAAGGTCTGCAGCAGGGCGGTCTTGCCGTTCAGTTCACGCACCAGCGCGTGAAACGCCGGTTCGCCGTTTTGCGGCTCCAGATACACGAACTCGTTGACCAGCATCGAGGCGCACAGCGGTCCGGTCACGCGGTAATACGTGGTGCCCGTCTTGGTGTCCTGCCAGCTTTCCATGCCCTTGGCATGCTTGGTCCAGAAGTCCTGCGGCAGCGCGCGAATACCGGAATAGAGCAGATCCTTGTCTTCGAGAACCTGGTCGTTGAAGTAATCCTCGGCAGGCAGACCCAGCGCATGCGCCTTGATCCGCATGTTGATGTCTTTCGACACCAGCACGACCTGGCGGTCCATGCGGTCGCGTTGCAGGGCCCGTACGACACCGAGAATCTGGTTGTCCGCCTTGCCTTGCGGCAGGCCTTCGACCGGTTCGATATCCGTCAGCTTGGTCTGGAAAAACAGACGTCCGGCAGCCTCGCGGCTGCCCAGGCGCGACAGCGAAATGCCGTCCGACATATTGCCGCCGTTGGCGACCAGCGCGTCCAGCGTACGGCTGACCTGACGCGCATTGCGCGCGACTTCCGACATGCCCTTCTTGTGGTTGTCGAGTTCTTCCAACGTCATCATCGGCAGATAGACGTCGTGTTCCTCGAAACGGAACAGGCAAGTCGGATCGTGCATCAGCACGTTCGTGTCGAGCACGAACAGCTTGCGGGTTTCGACCTGTTCGGCTGCGCCGCCGCGCTTCTTGGCGCTGCCGCGGGTCGCTGCCGCCGGCGTGGCCGCCGTATTGGCCGCAGGCTGCTTGCCGGCACGGGCCACCACGGGTTCCGCGGTGGCGGGTTGCTCAGGCTCGGCGTGCGCGGGCTGCTGACGGGCGGCAGGCGCCGGCACTGGTTGCAGCAACGCGGCGGTTTGTTTGCTTTTCCGGCTGCGTGCGGGTGCAGCCTGTCCAGCGGCGCTATCGGCAGAAGAAGACGCAGGAACCGGCCGCAAGGTGGTAGCGGCATTGGCGGCGCGCGCCATCGGCGTCGCGACGTTGGCTTGGCCGAAATCGGCCGACTCTGCTTGCTCCCCGTCAACCGCCTGTTTTTTGGCGGACCGGGCCGGCGTGGCTTTAGCCTTGTATTCGTCAGCCGGTAAGAGATTGCCGAGCTTGCTGGGTGCGGTAGGCAAAGGCATGGTTTCCCTCGAAATAATCGGGTCACATATCGTGCGCCGCCTGTCGCATTCTGCTGGTGTGCCAAAAGGCCCACGCAGTTTGCGCCCGGAGGCGCGCTTCGGTCTAAAAATGCCGGTTCGCCTGGTTTTCGATCGGCTCCTTGACGAGAGCGCGTGGCCGGGTAAAAGAACGGCTTCGCGCAATTAAAAAAGCCGCCGCCCCGGCAAACGGGGCAAGCGGCTCGACTTCGGTCATCGCGTTGCGCCTCACTGCCTCGACTACAGAGGCGTGACATGCGGCGCAGCCGCGGAAAGTATGGGGTGGACAGGCACTCATTGCAGCCCAATATAACGCGCCTCACAGCGCTTGTACAGCCTCCAGAATTTCATCGACATGACCTGGTACTTTCACGCCACGCCACTCGTGGCGCAGGACGCCCTCGCTGTCGATGACAAACGTGGATCGTTCGATTCCCCGTACTTCTTTGCCATACATTTTCTTCATTTTGATGACGTTGAAGAGCGCGCAGAGCGTTTCTTCCGGATCGGAGATCAACGGGAACGGCAGTTCGAGCTTGGCCTTGAAATTGTCATGCGAGCGCAGGCTGTCGCGCGAGACGCCGAGAATCTCGGCACCGGCCTTCTTGAACTTCGGATACAGATCGCGGAACTGCAGACCTTCGGTCGTGCAGCCTGGCGTGTTGTCCTTCGGGTAAAAATACAGCACCACCTTTTTGCCCCGAAGACTGGACAGCGTAATCTCGCCACCGGTTGCGGGGGCGGTAAAGTCGGGGACGGGTTGGTCGACTGCGATGGGCACGAGGTTCTCCGGTTGTTATGGTCAGGCGTCGGGCTACTCTGCCGCGCCCCGGCTCACGACGGCTGCACGATCAGTTCGCCGGAACGGCCAGGAATTTCACCCCAGGTGACAGGGTACGATGGCAGCGTGCTGCGGTCCAGCGCGGCATGATAGTCGCCCATCGTGGCGAACGTGTGGCCTTGAGCGCGCCAGCCGTCCAGCAGTTGTTCGAACACCGGCGCGAGCTTTTGGCCTTCGAGTTCGGCGTGCAGCGTGTACACCTGGTCGTGGGGATTGTTCTCGGTGCGCTTCAACATCCACGCGGCAACGTTGTCCAGATCGATGCCGTCGACGCCCAGCACTTCATCGAGCGTGGGCAGTGTGGTGGGCATCTGCACGTGCGAGAGGGTCTTGCCGTCCACGACGGGGAAGTACGGCGAATGACCGCGCCCATCGGAGGCATACTGCATGCCCCACGCGTCGATCTGCTCGAACGCATGGCCGTTCATCTGCCAGCCGGCGGCCCCGTGCGTGACGGGCGGCGTGCCGAAGATCTCGATGAAACGGGAGTGACTCGCCTGCATCTGCGCGACCGTCCAGTCACGCGCCCGCGAGCGCACGTTGTCTTGCCAGTAGACGTGATCCCACGTGTGAATGCCGCATTCGAAACCGGCCTCGTGGATCGCACGCATCTCCGACGCAGCCCGCGCGCCGATGTCCGGCCCGGGCAGCAACACGCCATACATCAATTGCTTGATGCCGTAATGCTCGACCACGGAAGTGCGCGAAACCTTCTGCAGAAACCCCGGGCGCAGCACGCGGCGCATCGCCCAACCGGTGTGGTCGGGCCCGAGGCTGAACAGGAAGGTGGCGCGCGCCTTGAAACGGTCGAAGATGCGGGCGAGGTTCGGCACGCCTTCGCGGGTGCCGCGCAGCGTGTCGACGTCGATCTTCAGGACGATTCGAGCCAAGGATCAGCCCTTATTTATTGCTGTTCGACCAGAGCACGCGCTTCTGCGACGTGGCCGCGATACGCTTCGAAAATCTTGCGCAGCGCTTCGTCGAAAGTCGACTTCGGTGCCCAGTTGAGTTCCTGCATCGTGTTGTCGATCTTCGGCACGCGGTTCTGCACGTCCTGGTAGCCCGCGCCGTAGTAAGCACCCGACGACGTTTCGACCAGTTGCACCTGCTTGGCCGTTTCCGCGTATTCCGGGAATTCGGCGGCGAGCGCCAGCATCTTGTGCGCGAGCTCACGCACGGAGAAGTTGTTGGTCGGGTTGCCGATGTTATAGATCTTGCCGGTGGCGACGCCGTCCTTGTTCTCGATGATCTTCATCAGTGCGCCGATGCCGTCGTCGATATCCGTGAAGGCACGCTTTTGCGCGCCGCCATCTACGAGGCTGATGTTCTCGCCGCGCACGATGTGGCCAAGGAACTGCGTGACCACGCGCGAGCTGCCTTCCTTCGGCGTATAGATGGAATCGAGGCCCGGGCCGATCCAGTTGAACGGACGGAACAGCGTGAAGTTGAGGCCTTCCATGCCGTAGCCCCAGATTACGCGGTCCATCAACTGCTTCGAGCACGCGTAGATCCAGCGCGGCTTGTTGATCGGGCCATACGACAGTTGCGACTCTTCCGGGTCGAACTGCTCGTCCGTGCACATGCCGTAGACCTCGGAGGTGGACGGAAACACGAGGTGCTTGCCGTACTTCACCGCCGAACGCACGATGGGCAGGTTCGCCTCGAAGTCGAGCTCGAACACGCGCAGCGGCTGCTTCACGTAAGTGGCCGGCGTGGCGATCGCAACGAGCGGCAGGATCACGTCGCACTTCTTTACGTGATACTCGACCCACTCCTTGTTGATCGTGATGTCGCCTTCGAAGAAATGCATCCGCTCGTGGTTGATCAGATCACCCAGGCGTTCGGTCTGCATGTCCATGCCGAACACTTCCCAGTCGGTCGTTTCGAGAATGCGCTTGGACAGGTGATGGCCGATGAAGCCGTTGACACCCAGAATCAGGACTTTTTTCATTGATGACGGGAAGATTGAATGAGCTGGGAGAATTCGGCAGGGGAGACGACGGGCTCTTGGCCTTCGTGCTGGCGCCGCAATTCGTGGATGGCGATGGCGCGGCCATCGCCGCACACCGCAAAAAACGCATTATCGCTTACGTGGAGGCCGGGGGGCAAATCTGAGCGGAGCGCGCCCGGACGGGCAAGACGCGCCCGCGCGACGACGAAGCGCTGACCGTCGATCTCGGTGAACGCGCCTGGATAAGGCGGCGCCACGGCGCGGATCAGGTTGTAGACGTCCTGAGCCGGCTGGTTCCAGTCGATCCGGCCGTCTTCGGGCTTGCGCCCGCCGAAGTAGCTGCCATGCGCCAGATCGTTCGGCAGATGTGGTGCCTCGCCGGCGAGCAGCGCCGGCAGCACGCGCCAGAGCGTCTGCTCGGCGGCCACGGTGACCTTGTCGAACACCTGCGCGGCGGTATCGTCCGGCAGGATCGGCACCGGCGTTTGCGCGATGATCGCGCCTGCGTCAGGTTTGGCGGCCATTTCGTGCAACGTGGCGCCGGTTTCGGTTTCGCCCTTCAACACGGCCCAGTTGGTCGGCACGCGGCCGCGGTACTTGGGCAGCAGCGAGCCGTGCATGTTGTAGGCGCCGCGCGCGGCCAGCGCGAGCAGGTCGACCGGCAGCATGTGGCGGTAGTAGAACGAGAAAATGAAGTCGGGCCGCGCGGCGCTCACCGCGGCGCGCAGTTCGTCGCTCTTCGGATCGGCGGGCGTCACTGTGGGGATGCCATAGCTCGCGGCCACCGAAGCAACGCTGCCGAACCAGATGTTCTCGGTTGCGCTGTCCTCGTGGGTGACCACCAGCGCCACTTCGACGCCGCGCGCCAGCAGCACTTGCAGGCAGCGCACGCCGACGTTGTGATACGCGAATACAACCGCGCGTGGCTTCATGGATTCGGTCCCTGATCGATGAGCGGCGCCGGCTGAACGGCCTGCACCAGCGCCTGACGGGGCGCCTCGGCGACGGTGGTGCCGTCGCGCTGTTCGAGAATCGTTTGCACCAGATAACGGGGACGGGCTCGCACCTGCTGGTAGATCCGGCCAATGTACTCGCCGAGCAAACCAAGCGCGAAGATGATCACGCCGAGCAGGAAGAACGTGATAGCGAACAGCGTGAACACACCTTGCACTTCCGCGCCGATGATGAAGCGGCGAATCAGCAGCAGCACGAACAGGCCTGCGGAGCCCAGCGAGAGGATTACCCCAATGAACGACAGCCATTGCAGCGGCACCACCGAGAAACCGGTGACGAGGTCGAAGTTCAGACGAATCAGCGAGTACAGCGAATATTTCGATTCGCCCGCAAAGCGCTCTTCGTGTGCGACTTCGATTTCCACCGGATTCTGCGCGAAGGTGTAGGCGAGCGCCGGAATGAACGTATTGATTTCACCGCAGCGGTTGATCGTGTCGATGATGTGCCGGCTGTAGGCGCGCAGCATGCAACCCTGATCGGTCATCTTGATGCGGGTAATGCGTTCGCGCAGACGGTTCATTGCCCGCGAGGCCTTGCGGCGCCACAGGCTGTCCTGGCGCTGCAGGCGAATCGTGCCCACGTAGTCGTAGCCCTCACGCATCTTCGTGACCAGCTTGCCGATTTCCTCCGGCGGGTTCTGCAGGTCGGCGTCGAGCGTGATGACGATCTCGCCGCGCGCCTGCTCGAAGCCGGCGAGAATCGCCATATGCTGGCCGTAGTTGCCGTTCAGCAGGATCACGCGGGTCGTGTCCGGCCGGTTGCGGAACTGCTCGGCCAGCAGCGCGGCGGATTTGTCGCGGCTGCCGTCGTTGATGAAGATCACTTCATAGCGGGTGCCGAGCGCGTCGAGCGCCGGGTACAGGCGCGCAAACAACGCGGCCAGACCGGCTTCCTCGTTGTACACCGGAATGATGACCGAGACTTCCGGCGTATCAGACATCGGAGAGCGATGTTCCGTTTGACTCATTTCCGCTTATTTTCCGTATTGTTCGCAAATTTCGTTGACCGCCTGGCAGACCCGCGCCACGTCGCCTTCGTTCATCAGCGTGAACAGCGGCAGCGTGACCGTGGTGGCGCCGAAGCGCTCTGCATGCGGGAACATGCCTTCCTTGAAGCCGCGTGCGCGGTACAGCGTGAACAGGTGGATGGCCGGATAGTGCACACCCGAACCGATGCCGCGCTCCTTCAGCTGACCCATGAAGCCGGCGCGGTCGATGGAGAGCTTCTCGAGCGGCAGCGTGATCTGGAACATGTGCCAGTTGCTGTTATCGAAGTCAGCAAACGGCAGACCCATGCCGAGCGTAACCGCTGCACCGCCTTCAAAACCCGCAAAGTAGGCCCGCACGAGCTTCTTGCGCTGCGCGAGGAAACGCTCCAGATGCGGCAGCTGGCCGAGGCCGACTCGCGCCGCCACGTCTGTCAGATTGTATTTGCCGCCGAGCACGTCGCAGTCCATGCCGTCGAAGCCCGTGCGGGTGACGCCTTGCAGCCGGTACTTCTGGGCGAGGATGGCTTCTTCCTCGTTGTTCAGCACCAGCGCGCCGCCTTCGATTGAAGTCAGATTCTTGTTGGCGTGGAAGCTGAACGACACCATGTCGCCGAGCTTGCCGATGCGCTCGCCCTTCCACGTCGAACCGAACGCCTGCGCCGCGTCTTCGACCACGCGCAGCTTGTGGGCGCGGGCGATCTCATAGAGACGGTCCATGTCGACCGGCAGGCCCGACAGATACACCGGGATGATCGCCTTGGTGCGCGGCGTAATGGCCTTCTCGAGCAGATCCAGATCGATGTTGCGGGTCTTCGGATCGATGTCGGCGAATACCGGCGTCGCCCCGGTTTCGTAGATCACGTTGCTGGTGGAGACCCACGAGGCGGGCGTCGTGATGACTTCGTCGCCTTCGCCCACACCGGCAATGCGCAGGCCGATCTCGAGCGTGGCCGTGCCGGAGTTGAAGGTGCGCACGGGACGGCCGCCGCAGAATTCCGACAGCGCGGCTTCGAATGCCTGGTTCTGCGGGCCGGTCGTGATCCAGCCGGAGCGCAGCACTTCGGCTACGCCCTGGATGGTCTCTTCGTCGATTTCCGGACGGACAAACGGCAAAAACGGGACTGATGACTGGCTCATGAATGCTTCGCTCGATAGAAATAGGGCGGCAACCAACAACAACGACGTCCGGCAAGGATACTTCGGCAATCCGGGGCGCGGTCAGCGGGTATAACGCTGCCTGCGCGGGGTGCTTACCACCTCTTACAGCCCGGCATGCCATGCCGGCCCTCAACGGTAACAAACTGCTTGCGGTAACCGGCAAAAACCGGTTCACACCGGTTCAGAGCCTGACGGCGCCTAGCTGCGCGCCAGTACGACGACGCCAATCAGAATGATGCCGATACCGACGAGCCGCTGAACCGACAGCACCTCGCCGAACAGATACCAGGCGGCGAAGGCGTTGACGACATACCCGAGCGAGAGCATCGGATAGGCGATCGACACATCCACACGCGAGAGCCCGATCACCCACACCGCGACGCTGATCACATAGCAACCGAGGCCGCCAATGATCGGCAACTGGGTCGCCAGCTTGAAGCCAATGGGCAGGATGTTCGCACGGGTGAATTCGAAGTGTCCAACGGCATTCGTACCGGCCTTCAGCAGAAGCTGGGCGCAGGCGTTCAGCGTGACGCCGGCAAGAATGCAAAAGAGCGAAATCGGGTTCATCAAGGGTTCAGGTCCTGATATGGGGTCATTGCTACGGATTTGCTATAGCGGGGCTTGCTGCGCCTGGCGCTGCGGCGCCGGCATTGCCTGCGTCGCCAGCCAGGGGCTTTTCGACGATCACCCGGCGCGGGTCGCGGGCGATGACCTGCATCGGCACATGCTCGGCCAGCAGCTTCTTGTACCGGTCCGGCGGAATCAGCGCGAGGGCGTAGCGGTCCGCGTCCCAGCGTTTGATCCACTCGTCGAACGTCGGGACCCACTTTTGCGGTTCGACGGACACGCCGAAGGCCAGTTCATCTGGATGTTCGACCATGATCATCGTGTGGTCGACATAGAACGGCAAGGTGTGATCGAGCACGCCGACCGAGTAGAACGGCGTATCGGGCGGCAGCTTGGCCATGGCAGCCTTGATGGCGGGGGCGAGCGGAGCGCCGGAACTCAGACGCCCGAACACGTCGTGACCCGTGCCGGCAATGGTGCCCATCAGCAGCCAGGCCGCGCCGAACGTGGCCGTGGCGCCAAGAATGCCGGCGCGGCTATGGCGGTTCAGCCACAGCGCGGCGAGCGTCAGCGCAAAGGCGACGCCGAGGGCGGCCAGCACCCAGACGCGATAGGCAATGTACAGCTCGGTGGGATTGCGATCGTCGCCGAGGTGGCTCATGAACAGCGCGCCCACCGCGGCGATCACCAGAAACACTGCGTAACCCGTCAGATGACGGCGCAGCATGGCCGGACTCACCAGCGGCAGGTACATGCCGATCAGCAGCGCGAGCGCCGGGGCGATCGGCAACGTGTAGGACAGCAGCTTCGAATGCGACGCGCTGAAAAACAGGAAGATGAACGCTGCCCACACCAGCAGCATGGCGACCGGCGAGAAGCCGTTCGGCTGGCGCGGCAGGCGCAGCGCGTGGCGGATGCTTTGCACGCTGATGGAGAGCCAGGGCAGGAAGCCCACCAGGATCACCGGCACGAAGTAATAGAACGCGCCGGGGCGGTTCTGCTCGGGCGTCAGATAGCGTTTGAACTGCTGGACGATAAAGAAGAAATTCAGGAATTCCGGATTGCGTTGCTGTACCAGCACGAACCACGGCGTGGCGATCGCGAAGAACAGGATCAGGCCGCCGATCAGATGCAGGCGCTTCCAGAGCGCCCAGTCGCGGGCCACCAGCGTGTACAGCACCAGCACCGCGCCGGGCAGGATCAGGCCGACGAGGCCTTTGGAGAGCACCGCGAGCGCCATCGACGCCCAGCAGATCCACATCCACAGCCGCACCTGGCCGGTAGGCAGGTTAGGGCGCTGGGCGAGCAGCAGCGCGCAGAGCGTCAACTCCATCCAGAACGACAGGCCCATATCCAGCGTGTTGAAATGGCCCATCAGGTTCCAGTACGGCGAGGTCGCCAGCACGATGGCCGCGAACACGCCGGTGGCGGCATTGAAGACTCGCGCGCCGGTGAAGCCGAGCAGCAGGACGCCAGCGAAGCCGGTCAAGGCCGTGTAAAGCCGCGCCTGCCATTCGCCGATGCCGAACCATGCAAACGTCAGCGCATTGGCCCAGGTTTGCAGCGGCGGCTTCTCGAAGTATTTGTAGCCGTTGTAACGCGGCGTGATCCAGTCGCCGGTCAGGAACATCTCGCGCGCCATTTCGGCGTAGCGGCCTTCGTCGCTCGGCAGCAGGTGGCGCCAGCCGAGCGGCACGAACCAGACAAGGGCAAGTGCCAGCACCAGCAGCAGGATGGTGGTGCGGTTGAGCGGTAGCCGGGACGGCATATCGTTCATGGATGATCAGCCTGTTCTTTTACGATGCCGCATGGGCGGCATTTCGGTGTTGTTAGGGGTGCACGCCGGGTTGCGCAGGGCCGGCCGCCGAGAGCCGTCGCGCGGTTGGCGCTCAAAACGGCCATGGCCCAGGGTGCGCCGCGCCGGTCAGGCTTCGATCAGCAAGGCGGCCGCGACCTTGCGGCCCTCGGCCATCAGAATGTTGTAGGTGCGGCAGGCGGCCTTGAAGTCCATCGTCTCGACGCCGATCCGGTGTGCCGCGAGCGCAGCGGTCAGCCGCGGATGGGGAAAACGCAGCCGATCGCCGCTGCCGAAGATCACTACTTCCGGCGCCGGCTCGACCAGCATGGCGAAATGCTCCGGGCTGAGGGCCTCGAAAGAAGCCACCGGCCAGGCAATGACAGGGCTTTCCGGCATCACGAGGATGCTGCCCACATGGCGCTCGAGATTGATTTCGACATAGCCGGCGCCGTAACCGGTCACGGTGTTCAGGGCGCCGCTCGAATCCTGGTGTAATTTCAAATTGGTTTTCCGAAGTCGTTCGTTCCGCGGCAGAAAAGCGTCGCGCAATGGACACGAAGCGGCCGAAAGGGCTTCTGCATGCACTTGGTGCATTGCGGAAGTCGGCCAAAATCCGCTAAATTATAACTTTTTAGCCGCCCAGCGGCGCCCCCCGCTTCGCGTGCCGCCATAAGCCGCGCCCGAAGCAGCTGCTGGGCCCCGGTCGACGCGCCGGGCCAAGCGTGGTCAATCAGCTTATCAGACGCTCTCTTAAGGTTCGCTGAGTGATCCTTCGAGGGTGTCGATGGTTCCCTAAGCACCCGGCGCAACCCGCCGCAGGCGCCAATCAGACAAGTCCGCGGGAGCGCGTAAGAATTCGCCGCTTCGCATTCGGATGCCCGATAGCCCACAGCCCGTGTAGTGCGGGCCAGCCCGACAGGCCCGAGCGGCCTGTTAATTACCCAGGATGAAGTGCCCGCCGTGAAACCGATTCTTAAATCCAACAAGCTGTTGAACGTCTGCTACGACATCCGCGGGCCCGTCCTCGAACATGCAAAGCGGCTCGAAGAAGAGGGCCACCGCATCATCAAGCTGAACATCGGCAATCTCGCGCCTTTCGGTTTCGATGCGCCTGACGAAATCATCCAGGACATGATCCTGAATCTGCCGGGCTCGTCAGGCTATTCCGACTCGAAAGGTGTGTTCGCCGCACGCAAGGCGATCATGCATTACACGCAGCAAAAGGGCGTGCACGGCGTCGAACTGGACGACATCTACATCGGCAACGGTGCGTCGGAGCTGATCGTGATGGCGCTGCAGGGGCTGCTCAACGACGGCGACGAAGTATTGCTGCCGGCGCCCGACTATCCGCTGTGGACCGCGGGCGTCAGCCTCGCGGGCGGTACGCCGGTGCATTACATCTGCGACGAATCGAACGGCTGGATGCCGGATCTCGACGATATCCGCGCGCGGATCACGCCGAATACGCGCGCGCTCGTGGTCATCAACCCGAACAACCCCACCGGCGCGCTGTACTCGGACGAACTGCTGCTCGGCCTGATCGAGATTGCGCGCACGCACGGACTCGTGATCTTCGCCGACGAGGTCTACGACAAGATCGTCTACGACGGCAAGCAGCACACCGCCATTGCGGCGCTGTCCGAAGACGTGCTGACGGTGACCTTCAACAGCCTCTCGAAGAGTTACCGGTCGTGCGGCTACCGCGCGGGCTGGATGTTTATTTCGGGGCTGACCGGCGAAAACCGTCGTCACGGGAAAGACTATTTCGAGGGACTTGGCATTCTCGCCTCGATGCGGCTGTGCCCGAACGTGCCCGGCCAGTATGCGATCCAGACGGCGCTCGGCGGCTACCAGAGCATCAACGACCTGATCGTGCCGAGCGGCCGCCTGTACAAACAGCGCCAACTCGCGTATGACATGCTGACGGCGATTCCCGGCGTGAGCTGCGTAAAGCCGGATGCGGCGCTGTATATGTTCCCGCGCCTCGACCCGAAGATGTATCCGATCGAAGACGACCAGCAGTTCATCCTGGAGCTGCTGCTGGCCGAACGGGTGCTGCTCGTGCAGGGCACGGGTTTCAACTGGAAGACGCCGGACCACTTCCGTGTCGTGTTTTTGCCGAATGTCGACGACCTGGCGGATTCGATCAACCGGATCGCCCGCTTCCTCGACGGCTACCGAAAACGTCACGCGGTCTGAAAAACGCCCGCCGTTCCCGATTGACGGCGCAACAGACCCGGACAACCGTTTCCCTTAATCCTTACTCGAAAACACACGCTGCATGGAACCGATCAAAGTTGGACTGCTGGGCTTCGGCACGGTAGGCAGCGGCACCTTCACGGTACTGCGCCGCAACCAGGAAGAAATCAAACGACGCGCCGGCCGCGGCATCGAGATTGCGCGCATTGCCGTGCGCAATCCGGCCAAGGCCACGGCGGCGCTCGGCGCCGAAGCCGGTACGGTTGAGATCACCGATAGCTTCGCCGCGGTGGTCGACGATCCGTCCATCGACATCGTCGCGGAAATGATCGGCGGCACGGGCATCGCGCGCGAGCTGGTGCTGCGCGCCATCGCCAATCGCAAGCATGTGGTGACGGCCAACAAGGCGCTGCTCGCCGTTCACGGCACGGAGATATTCGAAGCGGCCCACGCCAACGGCGTGATGGTGGCGTTCGAAGCGGCGGTGGCCGGTGGTATTCCGATCATCAAGGCGCTGCGCGAAGGGCTGACTGCGAACCGGATCCAGTACATCGCGGGCATCATCAACGGCACGACGAATTACATCCTGTCGGAGATGCGTGACCGCGGGCTCGACTTCGCGACCGCCTTGAAGGCCGCGCAGGAGCTGGGCTACGCCGAAGCCGATCCGACCTTCGATATCGAAGGCGTCGACGCCGCGCACAAGGCGACCATCATGAGCGCGATCGCGTTCGGTGTGCCGGTGCAGTTCGACAAGGCTTACGTCGAAGGTATCAGCAAGCTGGCGGCGATCGATATCAAGTACGCCGAAGAGCTCGGCTACCGTATCAAGCTGCTGGGCATCGCGCG
Organism: Paraburkholderia sp. GAS33; assembly: GCF_050436645.1. NCBI lineage: Bacteria > Pseudomonadati > Pseudomonadota > Betaproteobacteria > Burkholderiales > Burkholderiaceae > Paraburkholderia > Paraburkholderia sp. GAS33. Next base: position 82,308 of record NZ_JBNDMP010000004.1, on the reverse strand, counting down.
CCGCACCGACAAGGGCATCGAACTGCGCGTACATCCGACGCTGATTCCCGAGAAACGCCTGCTGGCGAACGTGGAAGGCGCGATGAATGCGGTGGTCGTGCATGGCGACGCGGTCGGCACCACGCTGTACTACGGCAAGGGCGCGGGCGCCGAGCCGACGGCATCGGCGGTCGTGGCGGATCTGGTGGACGTGACCCGTCTGCATACCGCGGACCCGGAGCATCGCGTGCCGCATCTGGCGTTCCAGCCGGACAGCCTGTCGAACACGCCGATCCTGCCGATCGACGAAGTGACGAGCGGCTACTACCTGCGTCTGCGGGTGGCAGACGTGACCGGCGTGCTCGCCGATATCACGCGCATCCTCGCTGACACGGGTATCTCGATCGACGCGCTGCTGCAGAAGGAATCGGAGCAGGTCGACGCCAACGGCAAGGGCGAGACCGACATCATCCTGATCACGCACGAAACGGTTGAAAAACACGTCAACGCGGCGATCAGGAACATCGAGGCGCTGAAGACCGTTGTGTCGCAGGTGACCAAGCTGCGAATGGAAGCGCTGAACTAGGCCAGAGACTTGATATGAACTACCTTTCCACGCGCGGCGCCGGAGCCGGCGAGCGCCATACGTTTTCCGACATCCTGCTGGGCGGTCTCGCGAGAGACGGCGGCCTGTACCTGCCCGCGGAATATCCGCGGGTGTCGGCCGATGAACTTGCACGCTGGCGCACGCTGCCTTACGCGGATCTCGCCTTCGAGATTCTGTCGAAGTTCAGCGACGATATTCCCGCCGAAGATCTACGCACGCTCACGCGCCGCACCTACACGGCGGCGACGTACTGCAATGTCCGCGACGACGAAGGCGCTGCACAGATCACGCCGCTGAAAACGCTGGGTGTCGAGAACGGCGCGCCGCTGTCGTTGCTGGAGCTCTCGAACGGTCCGACGCTGGCGTTCAAGGACATGGCGATGCAGTTGATCGGCAACCTGTTCGAATACGCGCTGGAGAAGAACGGCGAGACGCTGAACATCCTCGGCGCGACTTCGGGGGACACCGGCAGCGCAGCCGAATACGCGATGCGCGGCAAGAAGGGAATCCGCGTGTTCATGTTGTCGCCGCACCAGAAGATGAGCGCATTCCAGACAGCGCAGATGTACAGCCTGCAGGATCCGAACATTTTCAACCTTGCCGTGGAAGGCAATTTCGACGACTGTCAGGATATCGTCAAGGCCGTTTCGAACGATCACACATTCAAGGCGAAGTACAAGATCGGCACGGTCAATTCGATCAACTGGGCGCGTGTGGTGGCTCAGGTCGTCTACTACTTCAAGGGCTATTTCGCCGCGACCAGGTCGAACGACGAGCGGGTCTCGTTCACGGTGCCGTCCGGCAATTTCGGCAACGTCTGTGCGGGCCACATTGCGCGGATGATGGGGCTGCCCATCGAAAAGCTGGTGGTCGCGACTAACGAGAACGACGTGCTCGACGAGTTCTTCCGCACCGGCATCTACCGCGTGCGCAAGGCGGCCGAGACGTATCACACCAGCAGCCCGAGCATGGACATCTCGAAGGCGTCGAATTTCGAGCGCTTCGTGTTCGACCTGCTAGGCCGCGATCCGGCTCGCGTGTTGCAGCTGTTCCGCGATGTCGAAGAGAAGGGCGGTTTCGATCTGGCGGCGAGCGGCGATTTCGCGCGGGTGCAGGAGTTCGGCTTCGTGTCGGGCCGCAGCAGCCATGCTGACCGCGTGGATGCGATTCGCGACGTGTTCGAACGCTACGACACGATGATCGACACCCATACGGCCGATGGCCTGAAGGTGGCGCGCGAACATCTGCAGCCGGGCATCCCGATGATCGTGCTGGAGACGGCGCAGCCGATCAAGTTCGGCGAGACGATCCGCGAAGCGCTGCTGCGCGAACCGGAGCGCCCGGCGGCGTTTTCGGGGCTCGAGTCGTTGCCGCAGCGCTTTGAAGTGCTGCCTGCGGATGTGCAGCGCGTGAAGGACTTTGTGGTCGCACATACGGGCGCCTGAAGAGCGCCTGAGGGACCATGCGCCCGGTCTACAGTGCGCCATGTTATGGCGCACTGTTGTCTCCCCGTCGGTTCCCGCAGACCGCTACAATATTCCTTTCGGTTCTGCGGGCCTTCCCCTCGATGTCCACGCCCACCTCTCCCACGTCCTCTGCGCCGCGTGCCCCGATGCTGTCCACTTCCGACGCCCTCGCGACGCTGCTGGGCGCCGCTAGCGCCGTTGCCGGTGCGGAAACGCTGCCGACGTTCGATGCGCTAAACCGCGTGCTGGCCGCCGACGTGGTTTCGCCACTCGACGTGCCGCCGATGAACACCAGCGCGATGGACGGTTACGCGGTGCGGATCGCCGATCTGATCCAGGGCGAGCGCCGTCTGCCGGTCTCGCAGCGCATTCCGGCAGGCCACGCGCCGCAGCCACTTGCAGCCGGCACGGCGGCGCGCATTTTCACCGGCGCGACGGTGCCGCCGGGCGCCGATGCGATCGTCATCCAGGAGCAGACGGAATTGGCGGGCGACACGGTGACGATCCTCCATCTGCCGAAGGCGGGCGAGTGGATCACGGCGCAGGGGGCGGACATCCGCAGCGGTTCGGTGATCCTGCCGGCCGGCACGCGTCTGACTCCGCAGGCCTTGGGGCTGGCCGCGTCGGTTGGCTGCGCGGAGCTGTCCGTGATGCGGCGCGTCAAGGTCGCGGTGTTCTTCACCGGCGATGAACTGACGATGCCCGGCGAGCCGCTCAAACCTGGCGCCATCTATAACTCGAATCGCTACACGTTGCGCGGACTGCTCGAAAAGCTCGGCTGCGAAGTGACTGACTACGGCATCGTGCCGGACCAGCTCGATGCGACCCGAGCAACCCTGCGCGAAGCGGCCCAGGGGCACGACCTGATTCTGACCAGCGGCGGGGTTTCGGTGGGGGAGGAAGACCACGTGAAGCCTGCCGTCGAGGCGGAAGGGCGGCTTTCCATGTGGCAGATCGCCATGAAGCCCGGCAAGCCGCTCGCGTTTGGCGCGGTACGGCGCGCGGAGGGCGAGACGTTCTTCATTGGCTTGCCCGGCAATCCGGTGTCGACTTTCGTCACCTTCCTGCTGTTCGTGCGACCGTTCGTCCTGCGCCTGTCCGGCGTGCGCGTCGTGACGCCACGAGCGCTTTCGCTGCGAGCCGACTTCACGCAGTCCAAAGCCGACCGGCGCAACGAATTCCTGCGTGCGCGGATCAATCCCGCTGGCGGCCTCGATCTGTTTCCGAACCAGAGTTCGGCCGTGCTGACTTCCACGGTATGGGGCGACGGGCTGATCGACAATCCGCCCAATCACGTTATCAGCGCCGGCGAGACCGTGCACTTCATTCCCTTTTCCGAACTGTTGAACTGACGCCGGCAGCAGACGGCGGCGACCCCCGATGAAGATCGATCTGAAATATTTTGCCAGCGTGCGCGAAGCGCTCGGTACCGCCGACGAGACGGTGGATGTGCCCGACAGCATTGCCACGGTGGGCGACGTGCGGGCGTGGCTGCGCGTGCGCGGCGGCATCTGGGCGGACACGCTCGCCGAGGGCCGCGCGCTGCGCATGGCCTGCAACCACGTGATGACCGACCCCGGCACCCGGCTTACCGAGGGCTGCGAGGTAGCGTTCTTTCCGCCCGTGACGGGCGGCTGAGGAAAAGGCGATGACGGTTCGCGTCCAGACAGAAGACTTCGACCTCAGCACCGAGGTAGCCGCCTTGCGTGCGCAAAATCCGAAGATCGGCGCAGTGGCCTGCTTCGTCGGGACGGTGCGCGATCTGAACGACGGCAGCGCGGTCGAAACGATGGAGCTCGAACACTATCCGGGCATGACGGAGAAGTCGCTGGCGGCGATCGTCGAGGCGGCGCGCGGGCGCTGGCCGGGTATCGAGGTGCTGATCATCCACCGCGTGGGCAAGCTGGTCCCGCTCGACCAGATCGTGCTGGTGGCAACCACCGCGGCGCATCGTGGCGACGCATTCGCGTCTTGCGAATTCGTGATGGATTATCTGAAGACCGAAGCGCCGTTCTGGAAGAAGGAAAAGACCGAGCAGGGCGAACGCTGGGTCGACGCCCGCGTGACCGACGACGCTGCACTCGCGCGCTGGGGCCACGTCCCGGTTAATACGAAGTCCGAATGACGCGCTGGCGCGGGGCAACCCGCTCGAGCAACGCCTGTTGCTCGGCAGGGATCTTGTAGTCCCACCCGAAACGGCTCAACTGCAGGCTTTGCGCGATCCGCAATGCCGGTTCCATGAAGCGGATCGCCGCAGCGGGTTCGTAGCGCGTCTCCACGGTATCGAGGAACAGATAGAGCCAGTGGCTGAAATGCCGGGGCTCGATGCCGGGCAGCGGCTGGTGCGCCTGCTGCACATTGCCGCGATACTGCTTCGCCCCGAGCACGAGGCTTGCCCAGAAGGTGCACATCTTCGGCAAATGCTCATCCCAGCGTCCTGCGAGTTTCTGCTCGAAAACCGGGCCGAGCAACGCATCGGCGCGCACCCTGTCATAAAACGCGTAGACGAGTTCGCGGATATTGGCGTCAGTGGGTTCCGCGTGTCGCGGCGCGGCGGACGCCGCGTCTAAAGTTGGGTTCATGCTGTGACCACGGAAAAGCGACGATGCAATGAGTAAGGCGAGAAATCCTCCCGCGTCATTGCATTAATCAGAAAAACAACGCTAGCCGCAAACGATACCATTCAGAATGACACAGTTTTACCGGCCACCGGCGCAATAACATGCGCAGCTCCCGCATGTTATTGCGATGCGTCGGGACCGGCAACCCTTGCGTCGACACGGTTTTTCCAGAGGATCGCGCTCGTCGCTCATCGTGACTTTGCCCTTATGAGACTGACCGACTATACGGACTACTCGCTACGCGTCCTGCTGTATCTCGCGGTGCGCAGCGAAGGATTGTCGACGATCCAGGATATCTCGGATGCGTACGGCATTTCGAAAAACCATTTGATGAAGGTCGTCCAGCGGCTCGGCGAGCTCGGTTGGGTCGAGACGGTGCGTGGCCGTAACGGCGGCTTGCGGTTGTTCGAGCACTCGGGCTCGGTGACGGTCGGTGAAGTGGTGCGGGCGACCGAGAGCGATTTTGCGCTGGTCGGCTGCTTCCCCGACGAGAAGGGTAGCCACCGGCATTGCGTGATCGAGTCTCAGTGCCGGCTTAAAGGTGTGCTCGAGGTGGCGCGGCACGCCTTTCTATCTGCGCTGGATAGCCATACGATTGGTGAACTGGCCGAGCCCGCGGGACCGATGGCGGCGTTGCTCGGCATGCGGCCCATCATCCCCATTGCGCTGGCAGCGCCTGGCGACAACAAGGCTGGTCCGGCCGATTGAGCAGACCGGAGCGCTTGTGCGTCTCAATTGTTAAATAGTTGCCGCCGAGTGCAAAAAAGCGCTTGAAACCCGCAGAAAACGCCTCATTTTGGTGATATTCGAAAATTGGAGGTCTCTTGATGAGAGTCGACAAGCTCACCACTAAATTCCAGGAAGCGTTGGCGGATGCGCAGAGTCTGGCCGTCGGCCGTGACAATCAGTACATCGAGCCCGTCCACCTGCTCGCGGCACTCGTCGCGCAACAGGACGGCTCGGCGCGTTCGCTGCTATCGCGCGCTGGAGTGCATGTTCAGGCGCTGCAAACGGCCCTGAACGAGGCCATCACGCGTCTGCCGCAAGTGCAGGGCACCGATGGCAACGTCCAGATCGGCCGTGATCTGACCGGCCTGCTGAACCAGGCCGATAAAGAAGCACAGAAGCTCAACGACACGTTTATTGCGAGCGAAATGTTCCTGCTCGCGGTTGCCGACGACAAGGGCGAGGCTGGGCGTCTCGCGCGCCAGCACGGTTTGTCGCGCAAATCGCTCGAAGCGGCGATTGCCGCCGTGCGCGGCGGCTCGCAAGTGCATAGCCAGGACGCCGAAAGCCAGCGCGAAGCGCTGAAGAAATACACCGTCGATCTGACCGAGCGTGCGCGCGCGGGCAAGCTTGACCCCGTGATTGGCCGTGACGACGAAATTCGCCGCTCGATCCAGATCCTGCAACGCCGCACCAAGAACAACCCAGTGCTGATCGGCGAGCCGGGCGTCGGCAAAACGGCCATCGTCGAAGGGCTCGCGCAACGCATCGTCAACGGCGAAGTGCCGGAGACGCTCAAGGGCAAGCGCGTGCTCTCGCTCGATATGGCGGCACTGCTGGCCGGCGCCAAGTATCGCGGCGAGTTCGAAGAGCGCCTGAAAGCCGTGCTGAACGATATCGCGAAGGACGAAGGGCAGACCATCGTCTTTATCGACGAAATCCACACTATGGTTGGCGCGGGCAAGGCCGAAGGTGCGATGGATGCGGGCAATATGCTCAAGCCGGCTTTGTCGCGCGGCGAGCTGCATTGCGTCGGCGCCACGACGCTCGACGAGTATCGCAAGTACATCGAAAAGGACGCGGCGCTCGAACGCCGGTTCCAGAAGGTGCTGGTCGACGAGCCTTCGGTCGAGGCGACCATCGCCATCCTGCGCGGTTTGCAGGAGAAGTACGAACTGCACCACGGCGTGGATATCACCGACCCGGCGATCGTCGCGGCGGCGGAACTGTCGCATCGCTACATCACGGACCGTTTCCTGCCGGACAAGGCCATCGATCTGATCGACGAGGCTGCCTCGAAGATCAAGATGGAAATCGATTCGAAGCCCGAAGAAATGGACCGGCTCGACCGCCGCCTGATCCAGTTGAAGATCGAACGCGAAGCCGTCAAGAAGGAAAAGGACGAAGCCTCGCAGAAGCGCCTGCAGTTGATCGAGGAAGAAATCGAGCGGCTGAACCGCGAATATTCGGACCTCGAAGAAATCTGGACCGCTGAGAAAGCGGCGGTGCAGGGTAGTGCGCAGCTGAAGGAAGAGATCGAGAAGACTCGTGCGGAAATCGTCCGGCTGCAACGCGAAGGCAAGCTTGAGAAGGTCGCCGAGCTGCAGTACGGCAAGCTGCCGGGGCTCGAAGCGCAACTGAAGGAAGTCACGAAGGCTGAAGCGAAGGAGCAGAACAATCCGACGCGGCCGCGTCTGTTGCGCACGCAAGTGGGTGCTGAGGAAATCGCCGAAGTGGTGTCCCGTGCGACTGGCATTCCAGTTTCGCGGATGATGCAGGGCGAGCGCGAAAAGCTGTTGCAGATCGAAGAAAAACTGCACGACCGTGTGGTCGGGCAAGACGAAGCGATCTCGGCCGTCGCGGATGCGATCCGTCGTTCGCGTGCGGGCTTGTCCGATCCGAATCGCCCGTACGGCTCGTTCCTGTTCCTCGGCCCGACGGGCGTGGGCAAGACCGAACTGTGCAAGGCGCTGGCGTCGTTCCTGTTCGATTCGGAAGATCATCTGATCCGTATCGACATGAGCGAGTTCATGGAGAAGCACAGCGTCGCGCGGTTGATCGGCGCGCCGCCGGGTTACGTCGGCTATGAGGAAGGCGGTTACCTGACCGAAGCGGTGCGTCGCAAGCCGTACAGCGTGATCCTGCTCGACGAGATCGAGAAGGCTCACCCGGACGTGTTCAACGTGCTACTGCAGGTGCTCGACGACGGTCGGATGACGGACGGTCAAGGGCGTACCGTGGACTTCAAGAACACGGTGATCGTGATGACGTCGAACCTCGGCTCGCAGGTGATCCAGTCGATGGTCGGCGAACCGCAGGAAGCGATCAAGGATGCGGTGTGGGAAGAAGTGAAGCTGCATTTCCGCCCGGAATTCCTGAACCGGATCGACGATGTCGTCGTGTTCCATGCGCTCGACCGCTCGAATATCCAGTCGATCGCGAAGATCCAGTTGCAGCGGCTGCATGACCGGCTCGCGAAGCTCGATATGCAACTGGTGGTGTCGGACGAGGCGCTGGAATTGATCGGCAAGGTCGGCTACGACCCGCTGTTCGGTGCGCGGCCGTTGAAGCGCGCGATCCAGCAGGAGATCGAGAACCCGGTCGCGAAGCTGATTCTGGCCGGCAAGTTCGGCCCGAAGGATGTGATTCCGGTCGAGGTGGAGAACGGCAAGCTGGCGTTCGACCGCGTCGTGCATTAAGTGGCTTCGAGTCACACGCGTTGCGTCTGCGGCGCGTGTGAAGCCGGTGGCACATCTGATATGCGTGATGCGTTCGCAGGTCAGTCACAATTGAACTGACGCTTACGGGCGAAGCAAAAAGGGCAACGAATTTCGATTCGTTGCCCTTTTTATTTTCCGCACCGCGTTTCGATCAGCGGGTGGAGGCTGATGTGCGATGCGCCCAGATGCAGCGCGTTAGACGTTACGCGTTGCCCTTGCCGAACAGCGACTCCAGACCGCCGAGTGCGCCGAGCACGCTGGTTGCGTTCAGTTGGCCTTCCGCGGGAACTTCACCGGTGGGCGTCGCTGCATTGACGACGTGCGGCAGAACCTGCGACAGCAGTCCCGCGATCTGGTCGGGTTGCACGCCGGCCTTGGCTGCAAGGTTGGTGACGGTATCCGAGCCGAGGACGCTATGCAGCGCGTCTGCCGAGATCGGCTGATTTTCGCCGTTGCTGATCCACGAGCTAATGATGTCGCCGGCACCTTTGTCCTTGAACTGCTGGATCAGGCCGTTCAGGCCGCCCGGCTGGTTGTTGACGAATTCAAGCGCGGTGCTGATCAGGGCTTGCTGGCTGCCGCCGCCTTGCGGCGACTGGCCGAACACGGAACCGAGGGTATCGAGTAGGCTCATGACGGTCTCTCTTGAATGCCGGCGTTCTTTCGAGACGCCGACGGGTGAAAACGCCGCGCGGTTGCGCGGCACCAGGTGTAGATGAGACGGGCTTTCGTGACGAGGCTAGAAGTGTTCAGGCGCATTGCACAGTACGCCTGACCATCTGGCGACGATCACGTGCCCGATGCTGCGGCGGCCGATGCGGCCTTGCTCTTCTTGGCCTTCTTCTTCGACGCTTTGCTGCCCGATGCGTCTGCCGGCGCGCTTGCAGCGGCTGCGGCGGGAGCGGAGGCGGCGGCTGCGTCAGATGCTGCGGTCTTGCTCTTTTTCTTCTTCGATGCCTTGCCGCCGGATGCTGCTGCGGGGGCGTTCGCTGTTGCGGCGGCGGGTGCTGCTGTGGTCGTAGCGGCCGTGGTGGCCGGGGCGGTTGCGGGTGGCGCCTTTGTTGCCGGTGTGCTCGTGTTCGTGTTCGCGGTGTTCGCGCTGCCCGCTTTTGCGGAGGCCTTCGCGCCGGTCGGCGGCGTCGCGGAGCCGTTAATCGTCAGGCCAGCTGTTTCGAGGTTGGTCACCGACTTGGTGCCAAGACCTTTGACGCGAGAGGCGAGATCGTCCGCATCCTTGAACGGGCCGTTCTTGGTGCGTTCGTCGATGATCGCTTTTGCATGGACGGGACCGATGCCCTTTACCGTTTCAAGCGTGGCCTGATCGGCGGAATTGACTTCGACCGCGGCGGCGGCGAAACCGGCTGACAGCGACAGGGCCAGGACGACGCACAGCATGAGCAGCTTCTTCAGCATGGCAGGCACTCCATTGAGGGCAAAAAAGTTAGCCGGGAACGGACGGCGCATTCAGTCAGCAGGCGCTGCGCTTAAGCATAGGATAAACCGTGCACCCTTTTTACTAAAAGCCGACGATTTATACCGATCGATTCGTGACAAGTAAATCACTCGGACAATATTTAAACTATTCGCCTATTGCGTAGGCGGATGTGATGGTATCGATGTGTGAGCGGCGGCCGTGGCGGTGTCGGCGCGTTGGGCGGCGTTGGCGCCGTTTCCCGTTCCAGTGCCAGTGGCATTGCCCGTGTGTTTGCTGGCGCGTGTGCCTGTGCTTTCGCCCGGGACCGCCCCGCGAACCACAGCTCCGCGCACTTCGAAGCGCACCGAATCGGCGACGCTGCCGTCGACATTGAGCAGTTCCAGCAGATGACGCCCAGGCCAGGGCAGCCACGGCACACGCGGGGCGTGTCCGAGCGTCTTGCCGTCGAGCCGCCAGGTGCTGAGCGTCGCGGCGCCGCTGGCACGCTCGAAGGCGATCCGCTGGCGCGCCGCAGGAATGTCGGGGTCGAGCGCGAAGATCGTGTCGTCGGCGGGCGAGCCGATCCGCACTGCACCGCGCGTCGACACGCGTAGTGCGGCTGCATTCGCGTCGGCGGCGAGTCCGACCGTCGGGGTTTCGGTGCCGCGGACAAACCAGTCGTCGCGCGCAGGTTCTACGTTGTTTTCAAACGTGACGTGCGTCTCGATCACGCCTGCTGGCAGGGCAGGCGGCGTGCTCGGCAAACGCCGGTGCAGATAGCCGACAATCGCGGCCCACACGGGCGCCGCGCCCGTCACACCGGAGACATCCCACATCGGTGTGCCGTCTGCATTGCCGACCCACACGCCCACCGTATAGCGTGAGGTAAAGCCTACCGTCCAGTTATCGCGCATATCTTTGCTGGTGCCGGTTTTCACGGCAGAGAAAAAGCGCGTGGCGAGCGGGCTGTCGAAACCGAAAGTGCGGGTGCGTGCGTTGTTATCCGACAGCACGGTAGTGACGATAAAACTCGCGTCGGCGCTAAATACGCGCTGTGTGGGCTCTATTCCGCCATCGCGTGGCGTGGACGGACGGTGCGGGAGATCGGCCGTAGGCCCGGCAACGCCGCCGTTCGCCAACGCCCGGTAGGCGTTGGTCAGCGCCAGCAGGGTGACGTCGGCGCTGCCGAGAGCGAGGCTGTAACCGTAGTAGTCGCCGCTTTGCGTGAGCGGCAGACCGAGCGCAGTAAGCGTCTTCGCAAAACGATGCGGCGTCACCATCACCAGCGTGCGCACGGCCGGCACGTTTAGCGAGGAGCCAAGGGCCGTGCGCACGCTGACCCAACCCTTGAAATCCTTGTCGTAATTCTGCGGGATATACAGGCCGCCGCCGGCGGCGAGATCGAGCGGTGCGTCATCGAGCAGGGAGGCCGTGGTGAGCCGCCGTTCGTCGATGGCCTGCGCATACAGGAACGGCTTGAGCGTCGAACCGGCCTGGCGCAGCGCGAGCACGGCATCCACGTCGCGAGCGCCGGACAGTGCACCCGACGAGCCGACCCACGCCAGCACCTCGCCCGTGGCGTTGTCGAGCACGACCACGGCGCCGTCCTGCACGTTGCGCGGATGCGCGCGGGCGTTCAGTTCGATCAGCGTTCGCGTCAGCGTGTCGCGGGCAAAGCGTTGCAGGTTCGCGTCGAGCGTGGACGTGACGCGCGTGCCAGCGACCGGATGCGCCTCGGCTGCTACGCGGCGCGCAAAGTGCGGTGCAAGCGTATCGCTATCGGGCGTGATGGAGAGGGTCGCGGGAGCAGGGCGTGCAAATGCCAGTTGCACAAAACTGCCGAGATTCGCGCATTGGCTGGCCGCTTGCATGTCGCGCAGGATCCGGCAGGCGCGTTCGCTGACCTTCGCGTAGGGGGCATTCGGCGCGCGGATCAGCGCGGCGGCCACGGCCGCTTCGCGCTCGTTGAGCCCGGAGGGCGCCTTGCCGAATAGCGTCATCGAAATGGCCGACAAGCCAATCGTCTCGCCACGAAACGGCACCAGATTCAGATAGGCCTCGAGGATCTGGTCCTTGCGCCAGGTGCGCTCGAGCCATAGCGCGTTGACGGCTTGCCCGGCTTTCTGGGTGATGGAACGTTGTCCTGAACGTTGTGGGTCGTCGTCGAGCAGGCCGGTCAATTGCATCGTCACGGTCGAGGCGCCGCGCGTGCGGGTGTTCCACAGGTTAGCCCAAGCTGCGCCAGCCGCGCCGCGCCAGTCGACGCCGCTGTGCTCGTAGAAGCGTTTGTCTTCGGAGACGACGATCGCCTCGCGCAGCGCGGGCGAGACATCGGCGAGCGCGACCCAGTCGCCGCGGCGTTCCGTGTTGTCGATGCGCGTGCGCTCCAGCGGCTGGCCGTCGCGCGCGAGCAGCACCCAGTCCGAGCTGTGCCAGCGGGTGTGGACTTCGTTGAACGAAGGGAGGGCGAAGGCTGTGAGCGAGGCGGTGGACAGACTGATGCAAAGCGTGATGCGGGCGAGCGGCAGCGACGCACGTGAAACGCGATTGCGAGCGTGGGTGCACCACGCGGCGAGTGTACGCATCGTTGCGCCTGCCGCGCCAACTACATCGCGTATGCCATGCCGCCGCCGGCGCACGCTTTGCGCGTGGCGGCGGGTGCTGGACAGTGTGTAGTGGCAGTAGCTCATTGCTTCGGTTCACGCCGCGATCTCAGCGTACCTCACCTGGACGCCGCAGCGGCGGTGCCGGTGCCGGCTGCGGGCACCACCACGAACGGCGCATTCGGCAACGCACCGAACGTCGACGGTGCGTACAGCGCTTCGACCCGCGTCGGCGGCAGACCGAACGTGCCGACGTTGTTGAGCCGCACCGTGTACTCCACTGAGAGTTTGCCCTTCGGCAAGTAATCGTAGTACGCCCGGTAACCGTCGAAGCCACGTTCGATAAACGCGGGCCACGTCTGTTGATCGGCGTTGGCTGCGCTGTTTTCTCCCTGGGTTGCTGCCTCCGAATCGCGTCCGAGGCCCGAGCCGAGGATCGTTGCGCCAGCCGGCACCGGATCGTTGACGACCACCCAGGTCATGTCGGTCTGCGCGTCGATGTCGAGATGCACGCGCACCACGTCGCCTCGTGTGTAGACGCCTTTGACCGCAGGGTCGATCGGTGTGATCGTCTTTGTGATGCGATAGCCGGCCGCGAAGGGAGCTTTTAGCAGCACTGCGGCGAGGCTTTCGATAGTCGCCCACGGTTTGCCGGTGCCGTCGTGCGTCAGCGTCAAGGGCGATGCTGTGCCCTGGTTCGCGGGCGGCCATGGCAGAAGCTGGCTGTGGGTGTCCTTCGTTTGCGTGATAGGTGTGGCGTGTATAGCGGGCGTCGCAGATGTCGCGGACGTAGTCGATCCTGCTGACGTCACGGCATTTGTCGCACTCGCTGGTGTGACTGCCGTGGCCGGGAGCGCGCTCGCGACCGCACCCGCACTCCACGAAACCGACTTGTCGAGCGCGCCGAGTTGCACCCGCGTCTGTCCAGTCACCGGTGTGCTCTCGAACACCTGCGAGAACCGTTCGACCGCGAGTGACCCCCACACGTTGGACGTCGTCGTCTCCCACGCACCGTTGCGTTGCAGCGCGAGCAAACCGGCGACGAGGCGCGGCATCTCGTCTTTCCACGCAGGCGAATCGACAAACGTCAGCGCGGTGCGGGCCGCGTTGTCTTCGGTGCTGGTCATGAGCCACCACAGGTCGTCGTTCGCCTCGGTCGAGAACGTGAGGCGTGTGCCTTGATACGTCAGTCGTGCGCGCAGGATCTGTTCGAGTTGCGCGAGCTTGTCGTCGCGTTGAGGAATGCCCGGGACACGCGACAGGATCGCGTAGTAATCGAGCACCGCCGAGGTCGGCCACTGGTTCGGCGCAATCTCGATCGACTCGAGCATGCCCGGCTGTGCCATCCCGAACCGCGACAGAGCTTCGAGTGCTTCGAGCTTGCGTAGGTCGAGATCCTTGCGCGGCGCCCAGATATCGCGCTGGATCTTGCCTTCCACAAAACTCACGAGGCCCGCTTCGAGTTTGCTGCGCAGATCGTCGGGCAGTGTGAAGCGCGGATCGAGCTTCGCCGTTTCGTCGCTGACGGCGAGCAGATACGCAGACAGCGTCGTACTGCCGTGGTTGCCGCTGTCGTCGCTCGGCGGGAAGTAGTTGGCGAGGCCGTCGCGGTCGAGATAGACCGGCATTTTCGCGATCACTGCCTGCCATTGAGCCGGATCACGCAGACCGATGGCGCGCGAAGTCTGCTGCTCGAGGCAGTTGTACGGATAGCGCTCGAAAAAGCGCCGCACGCCGGGCAGGCCATCGGAGAGCTTCGACTGCAGCGATACTTCGATGCCGCCGCGAATTGCGCCGGCCTGGGTCGTGCTCGCATCGGGCGGCGCGGCCACCGGTAACGACAACGTGCCGTCGACTTGCGCAAGCGTCGCCTGCTGGACTGTCACAGGCACGGGCGCGGTGACATGCTGCGCGATCTTCAGCGCATCGCTGGCATGCGGGCCGCCTTGCTCGGCCGCCGCCACGTTCCACGTGAGCGCGCCGGACGGGGTATCGGCGAGGCCATAGGGCGTCGTGACTGTCCATGCGATCTCTTGCGCCGAATCCGCGGCGAGATCCACCGTTTGCGCGGCGAGCGTCAGGCCCGGCACGTTCGGCGTGACGACCACTTTCATCGCGCGGGCCGTCGTATTGCGAACGGTGAACTGCGCGCGGAACTGATCGCCTTCGCGTACGAGCGGTGGCAGACCCGAGATCAGTTGCAGATCCTGAGTGCTGCGAATCGATGTGCTGCCGGTGCCGAACGTGCCCGGACCGACCGCCGCGATCGCGACGATCCGGAAGCTCGTCAGCGAATCGTTGAGCGGCACATCGAGCGACGCATCGCCGTTCGCGTCGAGCGTGACGCGCGGGTTCCACAGCAGCAGCGTATCGAACAGTTCGCGGGTCGAGCTATGGCCACCACCGCCGCCCGCTGGCACCGCCTTACGCCCGAAGTGACGGCGCCCGACGATTTCCATCTGCGCGGTCGACGTCTCCACGCCGTAGGCGCGCCGCTCAAGCATTGCATCGAGCACGTCCCAGCTCTGGTTTGGCATCAGTTCGAGCAGGGCTTCGTCGACAGCGGCCACGGCGATTTGCGTTCCCGCGGGCGCAGGCTTGCCGCCCGGCATTTGCACATGCAGCTTGATATGCGCCTTGCCACGCACGGTGTAGGATTTCGCATCCGGGGTAACCGTCACGGCGAGCTTGTGCGCCGCCGTGCCCACCTTGATTTCGGCCATACCGTAGCGGAAGGCCGGCTTGGACAGATCGACGAGTGGCGTCGGCGCTTCGTATTGACGTCCCTCGTACCAGAACGCGCGCGCCCATTCGAGCGGCGCCTTCCAGCCCCACGTGAAGAACGAATACCACGGTACTTCGTGAATCCGTCCACGCAATGCGAGCACCGACACATAGACGTTCGGCCCCCACGCGTCGTTCACCTTGAGCTCGACGGTCGGATCCTTGCCGTCCAGTTGAACCACATGCGTCTCGAGGATGCCTTCGCGTTCCACCGCGACCAGCGCGGTAGCGAAGCGGAACGGCATGCGCACCTGGAAGCGCGCGGTGTCGCCCGGTTCATAGGAGTTCTTCTCAGGCAGCACGTCGATGCGATCGGTGTTCTCGCCGCCGAACCACAACTCGTCTTCGCGCGTGACCCACACCGAACTGCTTGCCGTCGATACGTTGCCGTCGCCGTCTTTGGCCGTGACGACGAGGTCGATGTTGCCTGCATCGCGCAGTTTCGCGTCGCAGGTCAGCAGGCCGTGGTCGTCGCTCTTGCCGCTGCATAGCGAACCGAGATCCTTCGCCTCGGTATGGTTGTCGTAGGCGTAGAAGCCGCCGACCATGCGCTTTCTCGACGTGGTCGTGATGCGCGCGTAGCCGTGCACGTCGAGCGCCACGCCGGCGCGCGGCTTGCCTTGCAGGTCAACGGCAAGCGCCTTGACCGGTACGGTGTTGCCAACCGAAACCCATTGCCCTGACTTGATGCCGGCAACCACTGCGGCGGGCCACAGTGTCGCGCCGCCGGAAAGCGTCTGCACTTCGCCGTTCGGATCGGCAAACGTCGCTTCGAGTGCGAGGCGTTTGGGCGCGTCGACGTGCGGCAGATTCTTCAGCGTCAGGCCACCGGAGCCGTTGCGATCGAGCGTGAGCGCTTCCTTGTCGGCGATCAGCTTGGCGCCGTCGTCGGCGGGTTGCTGTGTGTCACTGTTTTCGTCGTTGGCGTCCGAGGTGTCGTCGCCGGTTTGCGGTGTGTAGGGCGTGAAGCTGAAGTCAGGGAAATTGTCAGTGAAGTCGGGTGTCGTGTTCTTGAGCAAGGCTGACACCTGCACCGGCAGATTCGATGCAGCGCCACCCGAAACGTAGTCGATCTGCACGGCAAGCGGGGCCTGTTTCGCGGCAACCAGCGGATGCGTTTTTTCGTCACGCACGGCAACCGTGCCTTTGAATACCGGCAAGCGGAATTCCTCGACACGGAAGCTGCCGGACTCGTAGCTCATCTGCGGTGCGGCGCCGCTGTCGTCGCTATTGTCTGCGTTATCGCCGGCGTCGCTATCGTCACTTGCGTCATTGCTTCCGCTACCGCTGTTACCGCTCGCGGCTCCAGTGGAAGCCTTCGCGTTCGGATCGCCGTCGTCGAGCGTGACACTGTATTCGCCCAGTTTCGCTGCCACCGGGATCGTGAAGGTCGAATCCGCGCTGTGGTCGGCCGCCCATTTGAGCGGCAGATGATAGGTCTGGCCGCTGCCGAGATGGCGAATCGTCACCCGCGTCGGATACTTCTGCGGATAAGCGAAACCATGCAACGTCTCGACGCGGATCAGATGCTTCATCGACACTGTCTCACCAGCGCGCAACAGCGTCCGATCGAAGACCGTATGCGCACGGACGGTCTGCTCGATGCTGGTGTCGGTCGGCACGTTGAAGCGCCAGGACTCGATGCCGCGATTCCAGTCCGAGCGCACGAACGCCATATCGGGGCCGGTCTTCGGGTCGTCGACGCGCGCCGAGACGAAGAAGCCTTCGAAGCTCTTTTCGCCGCATTCCTTGAGCGCAGCAAGCGGTTTGTCGATGGTCAGCACGCCGTGCGCGTCGGTCTTGCCATCGGCGAGCGGGGCGCCGTTGCAGTCGCTCACCTGGATGGTGGCATTCGGCACCGGTTGACCCTTGTCGAGCGAGGTCACCCACACCACGCTGTTCTCACGCCCCTGCTTGAAGTGCACGCCGAGGTTGGTGACGAGCACGGCAGTGCGCACGTACATCGGCGCTTTTCTGCTCAACAGCGAAGCGCCGAGCGCAGGCGAGGCCAGTTCGATCACGTAGAAGCCTGGCTCCGTCACCGGCACGCCGACGACTTCGAATGGCCTCAGCGCCTTCGGGTCTTCCTTGGGCAGCGCGAGCGTCTCCACGCCGCGCTGTCCCGCGAGCAGCGACAGCGAACGGATGTCGATCTGGGGGTCTTTCTTGTCGTCGTCGCTGGACTCATCCGGCGAGCGCGGCACGTACACCGGGTTCTTCACGTGCTGCAGCAGTCCGGGCATCAGCGAGTCGATGTTCGAACGGTTCATCGAGTAGCCGTCGAACTGGTCGACAAGGCGCATCCAGTGTCGGATATCGGTGTCCGCGTCGACGCGCAGTTTGGTGAATTGCGCGTTGCCGGCATTGAGACCTGCCACGTGCAGATCCGCTTCGACGTTGCGCAGCGTCACGGGCACGAGCGCGGGCATGTCCGGTTCAGCGAAGCGTTCGATGATGCCGAAGGTCCCCGACGAGAACTTGGCGAGCGGCGGCATCGGCGCCGTGGTGGTCTTGAGCGGGAACATGTCCGCGTTGGTGAGCACGCGGCCGCTGACGTCTTTCAGGTTTGCCGGGACGTCGATCGTGAGTTCTGCGTGCTCGGGTAGCGGCGCCGCAAAGTCGACAGTCGTCGTTTCGGAATCCTTGTCGTCAGGTTTGAAGGTCGGCGAGATCGTACCGCCGGGTCCCTTGAGCGTGAGCTTTTCGGCGTCGGCGCGGCTGATCGGCGCGTTGAAGCGCACTTCCACCGGACGCAGCGGTGTACACGGCGCCTTGGCGTTTTCACGCTCACACGAAAAGCTGGCGGCGAACGGGTCGCGTACGGTGTAGTCGAAACGACGCTCGACGTCATTGGCGATCCCGCTCGGGCTCGCCACGCCGGCTCCATACACCAGTTGCATCTTGGCGGAGGAGGGCAGCGTCTGCTGACACTGAAGCGTCAAGATGCGTGCCGCATCTTTCTTCAGGTGAAAGTGTTTGAGCAGAGCGGCACGTGCCGCGTCGTCGAGGTTCTTGACGGGGATACGGTTACCGAGGCCGCTCGATTCGCACCACACGTGGTCGTGCACCGACGCAGCCGTAGCCGGCCCGTTGAGCGTCAGGACGAACGCCTGATCTTCTTCGATCTCGCCGGAGTCCGGACGCATGTCCTGCACGAATGGACCGCCGGTTTCAAACGCGTAGCGATGCGGGCCGGTGATGGCGTGGCCGGCAACGGACTTCAGTCCGTCGTTGAGATCGACCTTGCAGCTCACACCCGGTGGCAGGTCGGCGGCGAAGTCCCATGCCCAGGTTTTTTCGTCGATCCAGCGGGCCTGGCCGTTGCTCGCGGCGGCGTCGTTACAATGCACCTGCGCGGGAGCGGGGGCCGTGGCCGAACCGAACGCGATCATTGCTTCGTCGAACTTGACGACGATCTGTCTGACCTGCGTCACCTTGCCTTGCGGTGAGACGCTGGTGATGCGCGCTGCATCGGCTCGCCATGTGGATGCGCTTAGCAGGCCGAGCGCTGCTACCGTTGCCCACATCCACTTCCGTCTGAGGGTGCCGCTTCGCATCGACCATGCTCCTGTCGCTTACAGAATGCTGGCGATTCTACCGGACGATTATCAGTATCCCCAACCTTGTTAAGTGTCAGAAGTTTCCGATGAGGATCGTGGAGGTGGAAGGTGATTCGGAGAGCTTGATGCACCTTGGGAAGCGGTGCACGTGGACCATCTACGCGGCGTTATCCGGCTATGCCTCGACGCCGGTACGAAGATGCCGCCGGCTTACCGTGCGCAGGTAAATCAAAAGACCGGACCCGGCGATACCCAGGCTCGCCATGTTGGCGAACCAGAACCCGCGTGCGCCCGTGAGCCAGACAGGTATTGAGCCGCCAATGTCGAAGCCGAGCAGATACCCGCCGCCCAGCCCGACGCCCCACAGCGCGACCGCATAGATCACAGTCGGGATGACCGCCACCTTGTAGGCGCGCAGTACGAAGGCGGTGGTCACCTGCAGCGAATCGAACACGTGATAGAACACCACGATCAAGACGAGCGGCATGGCGGCCGCCGCGACCTGTGCATTGGGCGTATAGCCTTCGATGATGAGCGGCCGCAGCGCCAGAACGATCGCCCCATAGCTGCACGCGATCATCACAGCCATCAAGATGCCGTGGCGTGACAGCGTGCGCGCCGCTTCTGGCCGATGCGCGCCGAGCGCCTGGGCCACGAGTGTGGAGGTAGCGATACCGATCGACAGTGGCGTCATGTACAACACCGCGCCGACGTTACCGGCGATCTGATGTCCCGCGAGCGTCGTCGTGCCGAAGCGCGCGATAAACAGCGCCATGAACGTGTACGAGGTGACTTCGATCAGGTACGAGAGTCCCATCGGAATGCCGAGCTTGAGTTGCGCGACCTGACGGTGCCACTCCGGCCAGCAGAAGCGCGAAAAGATCCCAAAAGGCTTGAACACATCGATCCTGCTCATCAGCAGCATGCCGACGATCGCGAGCGTCCAGTTAATGCCGGTACTGGCGAGCGCGCATCCCGGACCGCCGAGCGCCGGCACGCCCAGGCCACCGAAGATGAACCACAGGTTGAGCGGAACCTTCAGCAGCAAGGCGCCAATCTGCAGGATCATCACGAGCCGCGGTTTGCCAACTGCGTTGGCGAGCGAGCCGTAGACGCGAAACACGAGACCAGCCGGTAAACCGAACGCGAGGATCTGCAGATAGGCGAGCGTGCGTTCATACAGCGCGGCCGGCACCCGCGCGAGATGCAGCAGCGGGCCGGGGAAATACAGGATCAGGAAGCCGATGATCATCAGCGCGAAGGCGAGCCATAGCGACTGGCGTACCTGCTCGCCGATCTCAGGGTACTGGCGCGCGCCATAGAGTTGGCCCGCAATCGGCTGCAGCGCGGTGAGGATGCCGGTCAGGCCGATATAGACCGAGATGTAGATCGACGAGCCAAGGCCGAGCGCCGCGAGATCGACCGCCGAATAGCGGCCGACCATCGCCGTATCCATGACGCCGAAGGCGATGATGGCCAACTGGCCGATCAGCACAGGCCACGCAAGCCCAGCGATTTTGCGCACATCGGCGAACATCGTCAGTCCGCGGAGGCCGCGGCGCCACGCTTCGGGCGCCAGGCGCGGTGTGTGACGGGCGGTTTCGGGCGGTCGATACGCACATACAGGCGGAAGCGTTCGTCGCGGTCGGCGACCCGGCGGCCTTCCCACACCAGCTTCCAGACGAAGTTCGACATCGAACTGGGCTCGCCATAGTCCTGGGTGTCCTGGCGCAGGATTACATCGCAGTCTTGATCGAACGCGAAATGCATGTGACCGAAGTAGGCAAACGTCGCGATCTGCGCGTTGCCGAGGCGCACCGGCGAGATGCAGCTATAGTCGTCAGGCAGGTGGCTCGCAATCTGCTCGGCCACGTCCTTATAGGTCCGGCTGTAGTTGATGATGGGCAGCCACAGCGTCATCACCAGCACCCACATCAGCGTCGTGCCAGCGCTCGAGAGCACCACGCTGCGCCACAGCACTTTCGGATGGCGTGCGAGGCGCCAGCGAACCAGCACGAACCAGCATACCGTCACGGCCACTGCGCAGACGAACGAGATCATCTTGAACTGTGGAACGAACCCGGGCGCATAACGCGCCATATTTCGAGCGAGTGGCGCCGGGAAGCCGGTGAGACCCGCAATCCAGAAGAGCCAGACGGTGCTGCCGAGGATCGTGAAGCTGAGGAGCGCAAACCAGTCGATCGCATTGATGGTGCCGCGATTGAGCGTAGGCAGCGCGAAGGTCGCGAGCACTGCGAGGGCGGGCAGTAACAGCATGAACAGCAGGTTGGTCTGATGGCTCTGCAGCACGACGAGGATCAACAGCGGCGTGATCACCGAGACCGGAATGGCGACGTGTGGCGCACGCCGCAGACCGGACCAGCTGAACCACGACCAGATCGCCAGCGGCCAGGCGGGCCAGGTAAAAAGCGGCAGGTTTTTCAGCGCGTAGCGGGCCACGGAGCCGGGCGGGCCGGCGAAGGCGTTGAGACTCGTGCTCACCCATTGATTGAGATACCAGACGGCGTCGTCCGGGTAGGCGGAGAGGGCCGCTACCGGCCACGACAGCGACACTACGAGGGCAACCGGCAAGCCCGCAAGCATGAGCCAGCGCGTGCGTGTCTCGGGCACGATGATGGTCATGGCGAGCGTGCCCACCAGCAACGCGGCCACCAGCACGGGGTTGCTCGCCAGCGCGACGAGACCGAGTGCAAGACCCCATACCAGCGCGCCCTGGATCGGCTTGTCGATCATCCGGACGAGGCCGTAGACGAGCATCGCGATGCAGACGAACTGCGCCAGTTGCGGCGTGGTTTCGTGGCCACGCTCAGCAAGGCCGAAGCAGGCGAGCAGGATCAGCAGCGCGCCGTCGGCGAGCGTGCGGCCGTAGTCACGCGGTTCCGGCTCGCCGCCGAATGCGTATTTGAACGGCTGAACCTCGGGGCGGCGGCCGAGCAGATAGGCCGCGTACCAGACGAACGCGCAGGCGCCGCAAAACAGCAGGCCGGTAAAGACGCGCGAAGCATTGCTCGCATCGACCCATGGCGCCAGCGCGCGGATCGAACTGGCGCCGAGCCAGTAGCCGAGCGGTCCGTTATCGGTGAGGTATTTGCCGACCAGGTTGGGAAACAGCCAGTCGTGGGCGTTGCCTTTGGCCATCGTCCACATGACGCCGAAACCGGCCGCATCCTCGTTCTTCCACGGATCGCGGCCGAACAGGCCGAATGCGGCGTAGATGATACTGAGGGTCAGCAACAGCCAGCGCGGCAGGGCGCTCGTGGCGGATGCAGTGAGGCGAACGACTGATCTCATGCGGATTTGTTGATCTCGGATAGGGGCGCCGGCCGGCGCGGGGCAGGGTGCCCGGCAGCATGGCCGATTCGCAGCATCCGGCATTGTAGACGTGGCGCAGCGCGCGCGTCACGACCAGTAACAGGGCGCAACGTTGTGCGAAGTGCTGTAACCATGCAGTGAACGTCCGGATGGAGCCATGGGTGGACGCGCGTGATGTCGTGTGGTTGTTGCGTAGTGGCAGCGTGGTGGCGGCCCGCTTGCCATACGTCGGGTGACAAAGCCATTGACATTAGCAACGCCGGTGACAAAAAAGGGCAGCTTACGCTGCCCTTCTGTGCTGGTGCCTGAGCACCCGTCCGGCCTATGGCCAGCGACGACGCGGGTATTACTTCGCTGCCTTGCCGGTAGCGCGCGTGCCGAACTTCTTGTTGAACTTCTCGACGCGGCCTGCCGTGTCCATGATCTTTTGCTGACCCGTGTAGAACGGATGCGATTCCGACGACACTTCGATCTTGGCGAGCGGGTAGGTCTTGCCTTCGAATTCGCCGGTTTCGCGCGTCTGGATGGTCGAGCGGGTCACAAACTTGAAGTCGATCGACATGTCGACGAACAGGACTTCGCGGTAATCGGGGTGAATGCCTTCTTTCATGGTAAATCCTCTAGTCTGGCGGTAGCCAACCCGCGTGCAGTCGCCAATCTCTACTGGATTCGCGAAAGCATTTTGGCGCGAGCCACTTGCCTAAGGTCGAAAAACGGCGATTATGCCAGAAAATCAGTCGGTTGACGACTTTTCCGGAGGTTTTTCGCCAGCTGGCGGGCGGTTTCGCTGTGTGGCGTGCCCGTGCCCGCGCCCCTGCTAGCCGGCTTGCGCTTGCAGAGCGCCTACGCGGGCCGGGTCCTGCCGGTAATAGCGGGCCAGCAGTCGGTATAGCTCGGGATACTCGGCCTCGAAGGCGTGGGGCTGGACAAATAGCGCTTCGCTGCAAACGGCAAAAAATTCCGATGGATGGTCCGCCGCGTACGGGTCGATCAGCGATTCCCGCTCGAAGCGCGCCCAGCGGCGTTCGGGGACCGCGTCGACGCGGTTGCAGAAGTGATCGTAGGCGTGGTCGAACACATCGGCCCAGGCGGCGGCATCGAGAGGGGCGTGCCAGCGCCGGAACAGCGGCGGGTGGCCGTCGGCTTCGCCCGTCAGCATGTCGATCTTGTGGGCGAATTCGTGGATGACGACGTTGTACGCGTCCGATCCGTCCGTCATCTGTGCGTCCTCCCAGGAGAGGACTACCGGGCCGCCTTCCCAGGCTTCGCCGCTGGCGTCGTGCTCGACCTCATGCACGACGCCGTCTTCGTCCTCGACCGTCTTGCGGATCACGAATTCGCCTGGATAGACGATCACGCCCACCCATCCGCGATACAGGTCCAGCCCGAGGTTCAATACTGGCAGGCACGCCTGGGCAGCGATCGCGGCGGTCATTGGGTCAGTCAGTTCAAGTCCGTGCGCGGTGGAGAATTCCTTCTGCGCGAGGAACAGGCTGCTCAGTTCGCGCAGCCGCACGAGGTCATCCGCGTCCAGATGGGCGAGGAAAGGCAATCCAGCAAGCGTGGCCTGCCAGAGCGGATCGTCGATCGCATGATCGCGCAGCGCGCGCTCGCGGCGGCGCGAGTCAAACCAGTTAGTGAGTTTCGATAACATCGCTCAGTCGATCTGTTTTTGCCACGCGGCGAAAATTCCACCGCAGACCGCTACGCCAATCAGGTAATAGAAACCATCAAGCGAAGTCAGAAAGCTTGCCTGCTGCGCAACCGTCCGGGCGATCTGTCCCATCGCCAGTGCGTGCGCGTCGGCGAGCGAGCGACCGCTCGCTGCGAAGCCGTTGGTCAGCACAGCGAGCGTGTTCTGGAACACCGGATTGAACGGATTGACGAACTCGGCGAGGCGCGCCTGATGCAACGCTTCACGGTGCTGTTCGATGATGATCATCGACGCCGTGGCAAACGAGATCGTCAATTGCCGCACGATGTTTTTGAGCCGGTAGCCGTGCGTGAATTCCTCGATAGCGAAGATTCTAAACGTCAGATTGGCAACCGGCAGCACGATAAACAGTAACAGCAGACCGCGCAGCAGCAGCGGCACGAGCAGGGCGCTCTCACCGACGCCGGGCTCCATGCGCGTCATCCACGCCGCGGCGAAGGCGGCGAGCGCGAAGCCGGGCACGATGATCCACTTCTTGCGCGGCAACAGCTTCGAGTAGCGCAGATAGACGAACAACGCGCTGGCTGAAATCAGCGAGGTCACGCCGACGAGGCGCCCGGTGTTCTCCACGGGATAGCCGAGGCCGCTTTCGAGGAAACGCGAGATCAGATAGCTGAAAGCGGTCGATTGGTAGTAATAGAACATGTAGAGCACGATGCCGGCCTGAAAGGTCTTCTCGCGCAAAGCATGCAGCCGTACCAGCGGGTTTGGCTCGTGCCATTGGTGATAAGCAAACCAGACGAGGGCGCCGACGCCGAGGATAGTCAGCAGGATCAATCCGGGCGAGCTGGTGAACAGCTGGAAGCGCAGTTGCTGCATGACGATTTGCAGTGCGCCTTGCGCGAACGCGAAGATCATATATGGCCAGAAGTGCGCGGAGCCGCGCTCTTCCGGCTGGCGATCGCCCGAGTCCGGCAGCGCGAGCAACGCGAGGATGGCGAACAGAACGCCCACCGGTGCAGTGCAGGCGAATAGCGCGCGCCAGTCAAAATGCGCAACCAGTTGGCCGCCGACAAGCGGTGCGAGCGCGCTGCTCAGCACGATCAAAAGCAGAAAGGCTCGCGTGGCAACCGGGCGTTGTTGCGTCGTGAAACTGATCTGGATCAGGATGCGGCAGGTGCCCATCATCGGGCCGATGAAGTAGCCCTGGAAGCCGCGCGCGAAGGCAAGTTCGAAGGAGGTTTCGCACAGCGCCGCGGCGACGGCGCCCGCCGAATACAGCAGCATGCAGCCGGCTACGTAGCGACGGTAGCCGAAGCGCTCAACCCACCATTGCTGTTGCAGGATGCCGAGCACGGCGGCCACGGCATAGGCGCTCGAGGACCACACGAGTTCGTCGGGCGACGCATTGACGCCGCCGGCGATGTAGCTCGTGAAGAACGAGAAGATGGCGTTGTCGAAATAGTCGAGCCCGGTGACGACGGCCAGCACCCAGGGGAAGAAGTCGCCGCGCAGTTTTTCGACGCTGAACAGCGGCACGCGGGTCGACACGGTACTCATGCCGGTTCGTCCGGCGTTTTGGGTTTCTTCAGCGAACGCTTTGCGTGTGCTTCCCGGCGCTGTTTGAGCAGTGCATCGGCGTTTTCACCGGCGAGGCGCCGCTCGACGTAGTCGAGGTCATGGCCGAGTTCGCCCTTCAGCGTTTGCGCTTCTTTCAATTCACGGCGCATGGCTTCAACGCGTGCGTCGAGCGCATTGATCTGTTGCGCGAGTGCGTCCCGAATCTCTTGCAGCGAGTCGGTGGAAAAGCGGTTGCTGCCGCTTTCATCCGGTTCGAGCGGGCGCTTGAGCATCTCGGTGATGCCGTGCAGGGAAAAACCTAGCGAACGCAGTCGCAGGATGCGGGCGAAACGCTCGAGGTCATCTTCGTCGTAGAGGCGGTAGCGCCCCTCGCTGCGCGTGGGCGAAACGAGCCCGCGTTCCTCGTAGTACTTGAGCGTACGCGGCGTGACGTTCAGTCGCTCGGCGGCGTCGCGCACGGTGAGCAGGATGGGGCGGTCCTCTGACATGAGGGAGGGCGGTTCGGAGGCAGTGTGCTTATTATAGTGTAACGTGCACGTTCACGTACAGGTTGAGGAGGCACTCTGCCGTGCCCGGCAGTGCATCCCACGCCAGGCAATCTGAGTCCGAAGTGGGAAATTCGACGAGGGTGAGGGCGAGGGCGAAAAAAAACCGCCTGCGAAAAGACAGGCGGTTTTTGGGGGCGCGACGCGTTACGTACTACAACGTGCCGGCGACGTGCAGGCCGGCTATCAGCTGCCGCCGCCTCGACGCATCATGTCGAAGAACTCGGAATTGCTCTTCGTCTGACGGATCTTGTCGAGCAGGAATTCCATCGACTCGATTTCGTCCATGTCGTGAATGAACTTGCGCAGCACCCAGATCTTTTGCAGAACTTCCGGCTTGATCAGCAGCTCTTCGCGACGCGTACCGGACTTGTTCAGGTTGATCGAAGGGTACACGCGCTTTTCAGCCAGACGGCGCTCGAGGTGCACTTCCATGTTGCCGGTGCCCTTGAATTCTTCGTAGATCACGTCGTCCATGCGGCTACCCGTCTCGATCAGCGCCGTACCGATGATGGTGAGCGAGCCACCTTCCTCGATGTTACGGGCCGCGCCGAAGAAGCGCTTCGGACGTTGCAGCGCGTTGGCGTCCACACCACCCGTGAGCACCTTGCCCGAAGCCGGCACCACGGTGTTGTAGGCACGAGCGAGACGCGTGATCGAGTCCAGCAGAATCACCACGTCGTTTTTCATTTCGACGAGGCGCTTGGCCTTTTCGATCACCATTTCGGCGACCTGGACGTGACGCGCAGCCGGTTCGTCGAATGTGGAGGCGATCACTTCGCCGGCCACCGAACGCTGCATTTCGGTCACTTCTTCCGGGCGCTCGTCGATCAGCAGCACGAACAGGATGACATCCGGATGGTTCTGCTTGATCGCGTGTGCGATGTGCTGAAGCATCACGGTTTTACCGGACTTCGGCGATGCCACCAGCAGACCGCGCTGGCCCTTGCCGATCGGCGCGATCATGTCGATGATGCGGCCGGTTACGTTTTCTTCGCCGCGCATCTCACGCTCGAGCAGCAGGACCTTGTTCGGGTGCAGCGGCGTCAAGTTCTCGAACATGATCTTGTGCTTCGAGGCTTCCGGCGGCTGGCCGTTGACCTTGTCGACCTTCACCAGCGCGAAATAACGCTCGCCGTCTTTCGGCGTGCGGACTTCACCTTCGATCGTGTCGCCGGTATGCAGGTTGAAGCGGCGGATTTGCGACGGGCTGATATAAATATCGTCCGTACTCGCCAGATAGGAGGTTTCCGGCGAGCGCAGGAAGCCGAAGCCGTCAGGCAGCACCTCGAGCGTGCCGTCGCCGAAAATCGTTTCGCCAGTTTTGGCGCGCTTTTTAAGAATGGCGAACATCAATTCCTGCTTGCGCAGGCGGTTCGCACTTTCGATCTCGAGGCCATTGGCCATCTCGATCAATTCGGACACGTGCAGAGTCTTAAGCTCGGATAAATGCATACGGAGAACCCGCAGGAGAAGGTGCGACCTGAAATGAAATCTGGGAGGAGAGTGAGCGGAACCGCTCAGGGACTTAAGCGTCTTTTCGACGTTTTGCGGATTCTAGCATAGCACACGCCAATTTCAGCCGGCGCGGCACAAACGTATCTTCTCACGGTTCGTGTTGTCGTGCGACAACACGAACCGCGGTGTTTCAATTAAAACAGATTACAGGTTGCCGTCGAGGAACGCGGTGAGTTGCGACTTCGACAGGGCGCCGACCTTCTGGGCCGCGACGGCGCCGTTCTTGAAGAGGATCAGCGTGGGGATGCCGCGCACGCCGAACTTCACCGGCGTCGACTGGTGTTCGTCCACATTGATCTTGGCGATCTGCAGGCGGTCGCCGTAGTCCTTGGCGACTTCGTCGAGGATCGGCGCAATCATCTTGCACGGACCGCACCATTCAGCCCAGAAATCGAGCAGCACGGGTTTGTCGGATTTAACGACGTCCTGTTCGAACGATGCGTCGCTGATATGCTTGATTTGTTCGCTCATGTATACCTCTCTCGGATCGAGGCCCGCCTGGATTGCTCGCCACGATACATCAAACTAAGAAAACTTCTGTTCGCGTTGCCGCAAAGGGAGCCGTGCTGAACATTCGCGGGCGATTCTCTCGAAGTGCTCCGGAATGGGCAGAATGCTCGGCTTTACGGGACATTCGTACGTCAGTTTAGCCTAAATTGCTATGCGTTGCCGGTGGTGATAGTACTCATGCGGCCAGTAGGGCTAAGGCCTGCCGGTAGCGTGGCCACCTCTGTAACACACACTATCTGGTGGTGGCGCAGGCGAACACAAGTGGCCTCGCAGCTAACTTTGTTGGGATTTGCTTCGCCTCGCGGGCCGACCGATGGTAGAATCTTTCGTGACGGGCCTCCTCGCATGGAGGGGCGGTCAACCTGGTCAGGTCGGGAACGAAGCAGCCACAGCCGTTTTCCACCAGTGCCGAGGGTCGGGCTCGTCACCTTCCTTTTTCTTTCTGTAGTTTGCCCCGCTATTGGCCTGAAATTCCTGTTTCGGGTCTGCGCGTATCTGATCCCTGCGGTGTCCGGTTTTCTTCAGCGATTCTCGCGTTGTATTCGCGGTGCCTCTGGGCGGTTCTTCGCGTGCAGGCTACTCGTGGTGTGTTCGTCGTTCGACGGTTCGCTACTCTCGCTTCCCACTATTTTTTTCTATCGGTCCGGTTGCTCTTTTCAATGAGGCGATGACGCGTGCCCGTACGCGGTCGAATCGCCTTTGCGCGCTATCGTTACTGATACAATTTCCCGATGACCTATCAAGTTCTCGCACGCAAATGGCGACCGAAGGATTTCGCTTCGCTCGTCGGACAGGAGCACGTGGTGCGCGCGCTCACGCATGCGCTCGACGGCGGGCGTCTGCACCATGCCTATCTGTTCACCGGAACCCGCGGCGTCGGCAAGACGACGCTCTCGCGCATCTTCGCGAAGGCGCTCAATTGCGAAACCGGCGTGACCTCGACGCCGTGCGGCGTCTGTCGCGCCTGCCGGGAGATCGACGAAGGGCGCTTTGTCGATTATGTGGAGATGGATGCCGCGAGTAACCGCGGCGTCGACGAAATGGCCGCACTGCTCGAGCGAGCGGTTTATGCGCCGGTCGATGCGCGCTTCAAGGTCTATATGATCGACGAAGTGCACATGCTCACGAATCACGCCTTCAACGCCATGTTGAAGACGCTGGAAGAACCGCCGCCGCACGTCAAGTTCATTCTTGCGACCACCGATCCGCAAAAGATTCCGGTCACCGTCCTGTCACGCTGTCTGCAATTCAATCTGAAGCAGATGCCGGCTGGGCACATCGTGTCGCATCTGGAGCATATCCTCGGCGAGGAACACGTGCCGTTCGAGGTGCAGGCGTTGCGCCTGCTGGCGCGCGCAGCGGACGGCTCGATGCGCGATGCGCTTTCGCTGACCGACCAGGCCATCGCCTATTCGGCCAATCAGGTGACCGACGAAGCGGTGCGCGGGATGCTCGGCGCGCTGGACCAGAGTTATCTGATTCGTCTGCTCGACGCGCTCGCTGATGGCGACGGTCCGGCTGTGTTGGCCGTGGCCGATGAAATGTCGCTGCGCAGCCTGTCGTTTTCGACCGCGTTGCAGGATCTGGCCAGCTTGCTGCACCGGATTGCGTGGGCGCAGTTTGCGCCGTCGTCGGTGCTTGATGAGTGGCCCGAGGCGATGGATTTGCGCCGTTTCGCCGAGGCGTTGAGTGCGGAGCAGGTGCAGTTGTTCTATCAGATTGCCACGATCGGCCGGAGCGAACTCGGCCTCGCGCCGGACGAATACGCTGGCTTCACGATGACGCTGCTGCGGATGCTGGCCTTTGAGCCGGCTCCGACCGGCGGCGGTGGCGGCGGTCCGAGCACGACCCGTCCGGCGGGAGCGTCGGGTACGGGGGGCGCGAAGCGCAGTGGCTCGCCGGCTGTGGCTGCGTCGCAAGGGCAAGCGGCGCGTGCCGCCGCGGTAACGCCGGCGGCAGCGTCGACAACTCAGGGCGTTGCTGATCGTGCTGACGCCACCGGTCATGAAACGGTCGTGGCTCGGGGTGCAGAGTCTCAAACGGCTAACGTGCAAGAAAGCGCATTGGTGCAGCCCTCAGCCGAATCCGCGTCTCCTCGGGAATCTGGTCAGGCCGCACGGCAAGGGGTCCCTGAAGCAGCCGGTCCGGCCGAAGACAACCTGCAACCAGCCATTGAGCCAACACAAGAGGCCGCACTACGCGAGGCGAGTGCCGCCACGACTTCGGCGGTAGAGGCAGAAACTCCCGTCGCGGATGCCGAGGCGTTTGCCGAAGATCAAGAAGCGCTTCCAGTGCGGGGTGAAAGTGCATCGGAGCCAGCCGTGTTGCACAGTGAACCGGCTGTGTCCACTGCGACTTCAACCGTACCGCTGCCGGCATCTCCTGCACCCGCCGTTCGCACGGAGGCTCCGCTTGCCGACGCCGCGCCGCGCCGCGCGGGCGGCGCCAGTGCCGCGCTCGACGTTTTACGCAGCGCAGGCCTGAAAGTGTCTTCGGACCGCGGTCGCGGGAGTGCCGCAACAGCGGTCGCAGCGGCCAAAACTTCACCGGTTGTTCCAGCGAAGCCCGCTGCTCCGCGCGTGAACGTACCCGTGCCGACACCCGGTGCGCCGCGCAACACCCAGGAAGCCGCTCCCGCTCGTGGCTCGTCGGCGACGTCAACGTCGGCGGCTCCGCGTAGCAACGGCAATGGCAACGGCAACGGCAACGGCAACGGCAACGGCAACGGCAACGGCAACGGCGGCGCCCAGGGCGCACCATCCGTCGCGCCGTGGGACGACATGCCGCCCGACGACTACGTGCCGCTCTCAGCCGAGGACGACTATTTCGGCCCGCCCGACGACGGCTACGTGCCGGTATTCGACGTAGGTCCCGACGACGTGCGTGTCCCAGCGGCTGCCGTAGCCCCCGCACCAGTGCCGCTCGACACACGCCCGTTACCGCCCGCCATCCCGCTTGACCTCATCGGTTTCAACGGCGACTGGCCGGCACTTGCCGTAGGCCTCGCGCTCAAGGGCATTTCCTATCAGCTCGCCTTCAACAGCGAACTGATGGCGCTCGAAGGCAGCACGCTCAAACTGAGTGTGCCGGTCCCGCAGTATGCTGAAGCCTCCCAGGTCGCCAAGCTGAAAACAGCGCTTGCTGAGCGCCTGGGCAAAGAACTCGACGTTGTGGTGGAAGTCGGTCCGGCGCGCCGCACGGCTGCGGCATTCGACGCCGCCGCCCGCGCGCAGCGCCAGAAAGAGGCTGAACGCGAGATCGGCTCCGACCCGTTCGTACAATCGCTGATCCGCGAGTTCGGCGCGAGCATCGTGCCGGGATCCATCCGGCCTATCGCGCCGGATGCTGCGGGCAACGCCCCGTCAACGCATTGATTTGCGGCGCATCATAGCGCCATACCCCCAGATTTCACGCTATCAAGAAGGAGCACGTCCATGATGAAAGGCCAACTCGCCGGGCTGATGAAGCAGGCTCAGCAGATGCAGGAAAACATGAAGAAGATGCAGGACCAGCTCGCGCAGATCGAGGTGGAAGGGCAGTCGGGCGCAGGTCTCGTCAAGGTGACGATGACGTGCAAGAACGAGGTGCGCCGCGTCACGATCGATCCGAGCCTGCTCGCCGACGACAAGGACATGCTGGAAGACCTCGTCGCCGCAGCCTTCAACGACGCCGTGCGCAAGGCCGAAGCCACCGCCCAGGAAAAAATGGGTGGCATGACCGCTGGCTTGCCGCTGCCGCCGGGCTTCAAGCTGCCGTTCTGATATAACACCGCATTTCGACGCCGCCGGTTCCGCATGAAACAACCTTCCGCCTTGTCGGCGCTCGTCGAAGCGCTGCGCGCGCTGCCTGGTGTCGGGCCGAAATCCGCGCAGCGCATGGCTTATCACCTGATGCAGCATGACCGCGAGGGCGCGGAAAAGCTCGGCCAGTCGCTGCTGTTTGCGACCGAGCATCTGCAGCACTGCGAGAAGTGCAATACCTTCACCGAGGCGCAGATCTGCGAGGTTTGCAGTGACGAAGAGCGCGATCCGGCGCTGCTATGCGTGGTCGAGACACCGGCCGACCAGATCATGCTCGAACAGACCATGACCTACCGCGGTTTGTATTTCGTGCTGATGGGGCGCCTGAGTCCGCTCGACGGCATCGGACCGAAGGAGATCCATTTCGACCGGCTCGTTAAGCGCGCATCGGATGGCATCGTCAAGGAAGTCGTGCTCGCGACCAATTTTACCAACGAAGGCGAAGCGACCGCGCATTACCTCGGGCAGACGCTCAAGGCGCGCGGACTAGCCGTTACGCGCCTCGCGCGCGGCGTGCCGGTGGGTGGCGAGCTCGAATATGTCGACGCCGGCACGATCGCCCGCGCAATGCTCGACCGGCGCTCGCTGTAGCGCGGCCAGGCCCGGCGTTATTCAGGAGACCCATGAGCGCAACCCTTGACGCGACACGTCCCGCCGGCCCGCTGGCCGGCGTGAAAGTGCTCGAACTCGGCACACTGATCGCGGGGCCGTTCGCGGCGCGTTTTCTTGGCGAGTTCGGCGCCGACGTGATCAAGATCGAAGATCCGAAGGGCGGCGATCCGCTGCGCAAATGGCGCAAGCTTTATCCGGAAGTCGGCGGCACGTCGCTGTGGTGGGCTGTGCAGGCCCGCAACAAGAAATCCGTGACGATCAATCTGAAGGCCGAGGAGGGCAAGGAGATCGTGCGGCGGCTGGCGAAGGAAGCGGACATCGTCGTCGAGAATTTCCGCCCTGGGCTGCTCGAGAAGCTCGGGCTCGGCTATGACGTGCTGTCGGCCGAAAACCCTGGCCTCGTGATGGTGCGTCTATCCGGCTATGGACAGACCGGACCGTATCGGGACCGGCCAGGATTCGGCGCGATTGCCGAATCCATGGGCGGCCTGCGTCATATCACCGGTTATCCGGAATTGCCGCCGCCGCGCATCGGTATCTCGATCGGCGATTCGATCGCGGCGCTGCATGGCGTAATCGGCGCGCTGATGGCGCTGCATCATCGTCAGGCGAATGGCGGCAAAGGGCAGGTGGTCGACGTCGCGCTTTACGAAGCGGTCTTCAACATGATGGAGAGCGTGGTGCCCGAGTACGGCGTCTACGGCATGGTGCGCGAGCGCACCGGCGCGTCGCTGCCGGGCATCGTGCCTTCGAACACGTATCCGTGCCGCGACGGCAGCATCGTGATCGGCGGCAACAGCGATCCGATTTTCAGACGCCTGATGCTCGCCATCGAACGCGAAGATCTCGCCAACGATCCCGCGCTCGCGCACAACGACGGGCGCGTGCCACGCACTCAGGAGATCGATCAGGCGATTGCCACGTGGCTTGCCACCCGCACGATCGACGAAGCGCTCGAGGTGCTGAACGCCGCGGATGTGCCGGTGGGCCGTATCTATAGCGTCGCCGATATGTTCACCGATCCGCAATTCATGGCGCGTCAGATGATCCAGCGCTTCAAGTGGCAGGACGGCAAGGAAATCACCTTGCCCGCGGTGACGCCAAAGCTCTCCGGGACGCCCGGCGAAACACGCTGGCTGGGGCCGGAACTAGGCGAACATACGGATGAGGTTTTGCGCTCGCTCGGCTACGATGCCGAGCATATTGCGCGGCTGCACGCGCAGCAGGTCGTGTGAGCCTGGGTGAAGAAAAACGGCGTGCGATCGGTTGACCTTGAACGCCGTTTTTTCGAGCCGTCGTTGATGTTCGACGAGCAAACGCTGCACCAACACCTACGGCGTAATCACAATCTTCCCGACCACCCGGCGTTCGGCCATTTCACGCAGCGCCCGCCCGGTTTCCTCCAGCGGATAGTGCGCCGACACATACGGGCGCAGTTTGCCTTCACCGATCCAGCCAGTCATTTCCTTGAACGCCGCCGCGTTGCGCTGCGGCTCGCGCTTCGCGAAATCGCCCCAGAACACGCCGACGACGCTCGCGCCCTTCAGCAGAGTCAGGTTGAGCGGCAGCTTTGGAATTTCGCCGTTGGCAAATCCCACGACGAGATAACGGCCGCGCCAGCCGATACTGCGAAACGCCGGTTCGGCGTAGATCCCGCCGACCGGATCGTAGATCACGTCCGGCCCTTTGCCGTCGGTCAGCGCCTTGATGCGCTCGCGCAGGTCCTCGGTGCTGTAGTTGATGGTCGCATCGGCGCCGTGCTTGACGCAGATGGCGAGTTTCTCGTCGGAAGAGGCCGCCGCGATCACGCGTGCGCCGAGCGCCTTGCCGATCTCCACGGCCGCTAGCCCCACGCCGCCCGCCGCTCCTAGCACCAGCATCGTTTCGCCGGCCTTTAACGCGCCACGATCGACCACCGCGTGGTGCGACGTCCCATAGGCGAGCGTGAAAGCCGCCGCGACCGAAAAGTCGATGCCCGCGGCAAGCGGCACGCAAGCCGCTGCGGGCGCCACGGCCTGCTCAGCGAAACCGCCCTGGCCCGTGAACGCCACCACCCGCGCA
The DNA here is from genome assembly GCF_050436645.1 of Paraburkholderia sp. GAS33. Lineage (NCBI taxonomy): Bacteria > Pseudomonadati > Pseudomonadota > Betaproteobacteria > Burkholderiales > Burkholderiaceae > Paraburkholderia > Paraburkholderia sp. GAS33. Next base: position 48,214 of record NZ_JBNDMP010000004.1, on the reverse strand, counting down.
CCCGGCTGGAACTGGGTTACTCCGGCGCCGACCGCGCGCACGATACCGGCGACTTCCGAGCCCGGAGTGAACGGCAGCGGCGGCTTGAACTGGTATTTGTTCTCGATGATCAACACGTCGGGAAAATTGACGCTGGCCGCCTTGACGTCGATCACCACCTCGCCAGCCTGAGGCTCGAGGTCGGGCAGGTCGACTACCGCAAGGCTCTCCGGCGGCCCGTACTGAATACAGCGAATCGCGCGCATTGTGTCTCCATTTCGATCGGGGTTCACCCGGGTATTCTGAAGTGTAAATCAAGCCGAACGATCGTGCGTTTTTACCTTGTGTGACATACCTGATGCGCGATGCCTGGAGTGTCGTTCGCGCGTCTTCTTTCCTCGGTTACAATCGCCGCATGCGAATCCTACTCAGCAACGACGACGGTTATCTGGCGCCCGGCCTTGCTGCGCTTTACGAGGCGTTGAAGGCATTTGCCGATGTCACTGTAATGGCGCCGGAGCAGAACTGCAGCGGCGCGTCGAACTCGTTGACGCTGTCGCGGCCGCTGTCCGTGCTGCGCTCGTCGACGGGGTTCTACTACGTGAACGGCACGCCGACCGACTCCGTGCATATCGCGCTGACCGGCATGCTGGACCATCGGCCCGATCTGGTCGTCTCCGGTATCAACAACGGCCAGAACATGGGTGAGGACACGCTGTACTCCGGAACGGTTGCTGCGGCCACCGAAGGCATCATGTTCGGCGTACCGGCGATCGCATTTTCGCTGGTCGACAAGGATTGGGGACATCTCGACGCCGCGACCCGTGTCGCCGCGGAAATCGTCGCCCATTATCTCGAGCATCCGCTGCCCGGGAACCCGTTGCTCAACGTCAACATTCCCAATCTGCCGTACGAGCAGATCGGCGAGTGGCAGGTCACCCGTCTCGGCAAGCGGCATCCGTCGCAGCCGGTAATACCGCAGACCAACCCACGCGGCGAACCGATCTACTGGATCGGGCCGTCGGGCAGCGCGCGCGATGCCAGCGAAGGTACCGACTTCCACGCCGTCGCCAACGGCCATGTGTCGATCACGCCGCTGCAACTCGATCTGACTCATACCGCCATGTTGCCCGCGACGCGCGAGTGGCTACGCGCCGGGAGCGGCGCTTCATGACCCAGGAGCGCGCAAAGCGCTTTCCGCTTGGCCTCGAGGATCTCGTGCGCGAGCCGCGTCGGCCCGAAGGGCGCCCCGGCGAAGTGCGCGCGGCGAATCTCGCCGCCGCGACCGACCGTGCAAACGGTGCGCGGGCGAAGACGCCGGCGCGCGGTGAGGCGGCGGGCAATCGTGCTCCGGGTCAGCCGGCCAAGGCGGCGGCCGCCGTCGTCGTTAAACCTGTCGTGAAGCCGGTCGCCAAAGCGGCGCCAGCGGTGGCCAAGCCGATCGTAGCCAAGCAGGTTGTAGCCAAACCCATTGCGAAACCGGCCGTCAAAGCTGCGCCAGCGGCGCCCAAGCCGGTCGTAGCCAAACCCGTCGCCAAGGCAGCGCCATCGGCCGGCAGCAAATCTGGCGCCGTGCTCGCCGCTTCGACGCTCGCCAACCGTGCCGCGCCGCCGAAGCCCGTCACACTGCGACCTTTGGAACGAAGCGCCGGCGCACCCAATGTGGCCTTGAACGGTGCACTCGCGCTGACTTCGGAACGGGTTCGCGAACGCATGGTCGAACGCCTGCGGGCAAACGGAATTACCGATCAGCGCGTGGTGCATGCGATGTCGGTGGTGCCGCGCCATATGTTCGTAGACCCGGGCCTCGCGCCCCAGGCTTATGAGGATGCGGCTTTGCCGATCGGTCACCATCAGACCATCTCCAAGCCGTCCGTGGTCGCCCGGATGATCGAACTGGCCGCCGCCGGCCGCACGCTTAACAACGTGCTCGAGATCGGCACGGGCTGCGGTTACCAGGCGGCTGTGCTGAGCCAGGTCGCACGCGATGTTTATTCGATTGAACGCATCAAACCGCTCTACGAGCGCGCCAAGACAAATCTGCGTCCGCTGCGCATTCCGAATATCCGGCTGCACTACGGGGACGGACGTATCGGACTGCCGGCTGCCGCGCCCTTCGATGCGATCGTGATCGCAGCGGCCGGGCTCGACGTGCCGCAGGCGTTGCTCGAGCAGCTTGCTATCGGCGGGCGCCTCGTCGCGCCGGTCGGTACGCAGGATGGGCAGACGCAGCAGGTGCTTACGCTCGTCGAGCGCACCGGACCCGCGCAGTGGCGCGAGTCGAGGCTTGATCGCGTTTTCTTTGTACCCTTAAAATCCGGAGTGATCTGAAACCGATGAGTATGTTGCGCGCGATGCAAATAAAAAGCCTGAATGTCCACCTGACCGTAGCCCAGCGTAGCGTGTGCGTGGTCGCGCTCTCCCTGTTGACGGCCTGTGCGACTCGGCTCGATAACGCGCCGGTTGTCGATAAATCCGGCGACCTCGGTACCCAGTCCGCGCAGCAGCCTGCGGCGCCGGTGCCGCTGGGGCCGCCGCCTCCGGGCTATTACCGGGTGAAGCCGGGCGATACGCTTTACCGGATCGCTCTCGAGAACGGTCAGAATTATCGCGATATCGCGACGTGGAACAACCTGACCAACCCGAACCAGATCGAGGTCGATCAGTTGCTGCGGGTCGCGCCTCCGGGCGCGAACGTCGCCGCGCTGACGCCGGGCGTGGCTACCGCGCCGATCGTGGGTGGCGGCGTGCAGACCGCGCCGCTCGGCGGCTCGCCTGCGCCTGGACCGAACCCGGCTCCCGGCCAAGGCGGTCCGGCTGGTATCGCGCCGCCGCCGCCGACCTACGGCGCTGGTCCGAACGCGCCGTCGGTCCCGCCGCAGAACGGCGCGAGCGACACCGGCGACGCGAGCGCAGCGCCCGCGAGCAGTCTCGCGTTTGCCTGGCCGGTGCGCGGTCCGATCCTCGGCACGTTCGACGATTCGACCAACAAGGGCCTCAATATCGGCGGGGCTGCCGGCGATCCGGTGAAAGCGGCTGCGGATGGGCGCGTCGTTTATGCTGGAAATGGGCTGCGCGGTTACGGCAATCTCATTATCATCAAGCATGATGCAACTTATCTGACGGCGTATGCACATAACCGCGCTTTGATGGTAAAAGAGGGAGACGCGGTAACCAAGGGGCAGAAGATCGCCGAAATGGGCAATAGCGATTCGGACCGTGTGATGTTGCATTTCGAAGTTCGCCGGCAGGGCAAACCTGTCGACCCACTGAAGTATTTGCCGCCGCAATAAGCGATACGACCATGCCGAAATCGAAGCGCCGCCCGCCGCAAGCCGAGTCTGAGAATATCAGCCGCGCCACGCATGTCACGGTGGAGGACGGCGTCGCTTCGGAGGTCGAAGACGATAGCGTTGACGACCTCGATAACGCGCGCGATCAGGACGAGCGCCAGGCCGGTGCGGACGAGCCCGGCGAAACGCGCGAGGGCGCCAGCGACGCGGCGCCCGACGCCGACGATTTCCGTGCGCTGCTGCAAGCCGAACTCACGGCTGACACGATTCAGCATTACCTGAACCGGATCAGTGTAAAGCCGCTGCTGACGGTGGAAGAGGAGCAACGCTACTCGCGTCTGGCCAAAGCGGGCGAGTTCGAGGCACGCCAGGTGATGATCGAGCGCAATCTGCGACTCGTCGTCAGTATCGCGAAAGGTTATCTGAACCGCGGGGTGCCGCTGCTCGATCTAATCGAGGAGGGCAATCTCGGCCTGATGCACGCCATCGAGAAGTTCGATCCTACGCGTGGCTTCCGGTTTTCTACTTATGCTACCTGGTGGATCCGTCAGAGCATCGAGCGCGCCATCATGAATCAGGCTCGCACCGTGCGCCTGCCGGTGCACGTGATTCGCGAACTCAACCAGGTGCTGCGCGCCAAGCGCCATCTGGAGAAGAACTCGATGAACTCCGGCGACGCAGCCGACCGCCGCGACGCCAGCATCGACGACATCGCGTATCTGACCGGCAAGACCACCGACGAAGTCACCGATATCCTCGCGCTGAACGAACACACCGCTTCGCTCGACGCACCGCTCGATCTCGATCCGGCCAGCAGCCTGCTCGATTTGCTGTCCGACGATCAGAGCCAGTCGCCGGACGCCGAGGTACAGCACCGCGAACTGGAAACCCTGACGCGCGCGTGGCTGGCCCGTTTGTCCGACAAGCACCGTCACGTAATCGAGCGCCGCTTCGGCCTCAATCATATCGAGCCGGCCACGCTCGAAGAGCTGGCCGACGAAATGGGCCTCACGCGCGAGCGTGTGCGCCAGATCCAGCAGGAAGCCCTGGTTCGCCTGAAGCGCTTCTTTGCCTCTAACGGTGTGCGTAAGGACGCCGTTTTATAAACTGATGACACCGATTCTTGTTTTCGACATCGAGACGATTCCCGATGTTGCCGGCATTCGCCGCCTCGACGATTTGCCCGCCACGCTGACCGATGCCGAAGTCGCCGAGCACGCCTTTGCCGCGCGCCGCGAAAAAACCGGCAGCGATTTCCTGCCGCACCATCTGCAACGGATCGCGGCCATTTCCTGTGTGTTTCGCGACAACAACGGTTTTCGGGTGCGCTCGCTCGGTACGCTGGAAGACGGCGAAGCGGCGCTGGTGCAGTCGTTCTACCGCGTGATCGAGAAGTACACGCCGCAACTCGTTTCGTGGAACGGCGGCGGCTTCGATTTGCCGGTGCTGAACTATCGCGCGCTGGTCAACGGGATTCCTGCGAACCGTTTCTGGGACCTTGGCGAGGACGATCGCGAGTTCAAGTGGAACAACTACATCAGCCGCTATCATGCGCGCCACACGGACCTGATGGACGTGCTGGCGATGTACCAGACACGCGCCAACGCACCGCTCGATGCGCTCGCAAAAATGTGCGGTTTTCCCGGCAAGCTCGGCATGGACGGCAGCCAGGTCTGGCACGCGTTTCAGGATGGACGGATCGAAGAAATCCGCAATTACTGCGAGACGGACGTCGTCAACACCTATCTGCTGTACTGCCGCTTCCAGTTGATGCGTGGCGGTTTCTCCGCTGAGGAATACGCGGACGAAATCGCTCTCGTGAAAAGCTCGCTCGCACTGGAACCGGCGTCGCACTGGGCCGAGTATCTGGCGGCGTTCGATCAATAGCAGCGTGCGCCAGCCAGCGGCGGCGTGGCGTCCTAGGCGGGCGTTGCGTTGATCGTCCGCAACGTCGAATCGGCGTCGCCGGTTGCGGTTCGTCTACAATCTCGCCTTCCCCCAATAGTCTGTCAGGAAGCCGCAGGTGTCTCAGAGTGCCCCCCATCGTGCCTCGAACCGTTCGTCCAGAGGCAAGAAGAAAGCGTCCGCCGAGGCGGGTGTGTCCGTTGTGCCTGTTATCGCCCCGATTCTCGAAGTCGAATCGCTCGACATGGAAGCGCGTGGCGTAGGCCGGACCGTCAACGAAGACGGTACGCCGGGCAAGGTGATTTTCGTCGAGGGCGCATTGCCTGGCGAACGCGTCACTTATTTGAGCTATCGCAGGAAGCCGAGCTTCGAACAGGCCGAAGTGATCGACGTGCTGCGCGAGAGCGTGCTTCGCACCAAACCGCAGTGTCAGTTTTTCGGCACCTGCGGAGGCTGTTCCATGCAGCACCTCGATGTACGCGCGCAGATCGCCGTGAAGCAGCGCGTGCTCGAAGACAATCTCGCGCATCTGGCGAAGCTGCGGCCCGAAACGGTGTACCGGCCGATTCACGGTCCGTCGTGGGGATATCGCTATCGGGCGCGTCTTACCGTGCGGCACGTGGCGAAGAAGGGCGGTGTGCTGGTTGGGTTTCACGAACGCAAGAGCAGCTTTATCGCCGACATGACTTCTTGCGAGGTGCTGCCGCCGCATGTTTCGGCGATGTTGGTGCCGTTGCGCCGGCTGGTCGAAGGGCTGTCGATTCGAGAGCGTATGCCGCAGATCGAACTGGCAGTTGGTTCAACCGTGACGGCGCTGGTCCTGCGCATTCTGGAGCCAATCAACGCGGCCGACGAACAACTGCTGCGAGAGTTTGCCGATGCCCACAACGTGCAGTTCTGGCTGCAACCGCAGGGGCCGGACTCAGTGGTGCCGTTCTATCCGCTCGACGCCCGGCTCGACTATACGCTGCCGGAGTACGACATCCGCATGCCGTTCAAGCCGACTGATTTCACGCAGGTCAATCACCAGATCAACCGCGTGCTGGTGGGGCGTGCGCTACGTCTGCTGGCGCCCTCGCGTACCGATCGCGTGCTCGATCTGTTCTGCGGTATCGGCAATTTCACGTTGCCACTTGCGCGGATTTCGAAGGAAGTCGTGGGGATCGAGGGCAGTGAAGTGCTCACCACACGAGCACTGGCGAATGCCGGGGAAAACGGCGTGGCAGGGCACACGTCGTTCGCCTGCCGCAACCTGTTCGAAGTCACCGCCGACGATATGCGCGCGCTCGGTCATTTCGATAAATTTCTGATCGATCCGCCGCGTGAAGGCGCGTTGGCGGTATCGAAAGCACTGGCTGAAATTGCGCAGAGCGGTCATGGTCCGCTGCCGAAGCGCATCGTCTACGTATCCTGCAATCCGTCGACGCTCGCTCGCGATGCGGGTCTGCTCGTGCACGAGGCAGGCTACCGGCTCAAGGGAGCGGGCGTGGTCAACATGTTCCCGCATACCTCGCATGTGGAGTCGATTGCGCTGTTCGAGCGCGACTGACCTGATGACCGGCTGGCCTTGCGTTGCACCGGCGCAAACGCGCTCCGGACGCCAGCATAATCCAGCTGTACGAACCAAACGAAAAGCACAAACAAAAACGCCATGACCTTAAAGTCATGGCGTTTTTTCATCACGCGTGGATCTGGATCAGATCCGGCGCCGCTCGCAAGGCATGCGGCTTAGAACTGCCACCACGATTTTTCCGTGCCAGGCCGCGCATGGCCGGTGATGTACGGGCTGTCCGGGAACGTGCCCGCCAGAATGCGCTTCGTGTCGTCGGCCAGTTGCGGCTGGTTCAGCTTTTCATACGACAGCATCATGATGTGCAGTGCGTCTTCGATCGCGGGCGCATTGCGGTAATCCTTGATGGCAAGCTGCGCACGGTTGATTGCCGCGACATACGCACCACGACGGTAGTAGTAATCCGCTGCATGGACTTCGTGCGACGCCAGCGCGTTCACGATGTAGCGCATGCGTTGTGCAGCATCCGGTGCGTACTTGCTGTTCGGATACTTGTCCACCACCACCTTGAACGCGTCATACGACTCGCGCAGCGACTTCGGATCGCGCTCGCTCATGTCCTGGCCGGAGAAACGGCCGAACAGACCGAGGTCGTCGTTGAAGTTGATCATGCCCTTGAGGTAATACGCGTAGGCGATATCCGGATGATCCGGGTGCAACTGGATGAAGCGGTCGATAGCCTGATTGGCTGCGTCGTTCTCGCTGTCTTTCCAGTTACAGTAGGCCACGTTGATCTGCGCCTGCTGGGCGAAGTGACCGAACGGATCGCGACCCTCAAGCATTTCGAAGTATTTCGCACACTTGCCCCAGTCCTTGTTGGACAGGGAGTCCTGTGCCTCCGTATATAATTTGGCGTTCGGCCAGGTAGCCGTTTCATCGGTCTTTTCCGGCAGGCCATGGCAGGCCGCCACAATCGCAATGGCCGCGGCGCACGCAAAATACCGTGCCACCCGGGAGGCCATGCGTCGGACAGTCGTCCAGACTGTCGTCTGGGCTGCCGTCTTGTAGGCCGCCGTCTTTTGGGCCGATTCAGTAATGGTGTTCAAGGCTCGCATTTTCCAGTCTAGCTTTACGTCCAGGTGACCCAGACTCAATGACCCGATCAAATAATCCGGATCCCTCTGCAGGGGCCCGGAATAGCAACAAAGATTATAGCCCAAGCGCTGACCCCTCCGACGCGTTGGGTAGTGATTCGTTAGATGACGATCTTGACGGCGACGCGCTCGTGCCCCATCAGGCCGGGAGCGAGGTGCCGACGGTGGCCAGCAAAGCCGTGGACAACACGCCTCGCGTAGTGACCGTGCCCGACGAACTGGCCGGCGAGCGGCTCGACAAGGTGCTCGCCAAGGTATTTCCGGAGTTTTCGCGCAACCGTCTGCAAAGCTGGATCGAGGCGGAGCGCGTGCTGGTGGATGGCGAGCCCGCGAAGATCCGCAAACCGGTGCCGCTCGGCGCGCAGATCGAGCTCGTGCCCGACCTGCTGCCTGAGCAACTTGCGTTCACGCCCGAGCCCGTACCGCTCGACGTGGTCTATGAGGACGACACCCTGGTCGTCATCAACAAGCCCGCCGGCATGGTCGTGCACCCGGCTGCCGGCAACTGGAGTGGCACCATCCTGAACGGCTTGCTGCACCGCTACGGCGAGGCGGCGTCCGGTTTGCCGCGCGCCGGCATCGTGCACCGTCTCGACAAGGAAACCTCGGGCTTGATGGTGGTGGCGCGCACGCTCGAAGCGCAGACCGACCTCGTACGGCAACTGCAGGCGCGTACCGTCAAGCGCCGCTATCTCGCGCTCGTGTGGGGCAACATGCCTGATGAGGGCACCATCGATGCGCCGATCGGCCGCGATCCGCGCGAGCGCACCCGCATGGCGGTGGTCACGAGTGCTGCGGGCAAACCCGCACGCACCCATTTCCGGCGTGTCGACACAGCTATCTGGCAGCGGCAGCCCGTGTCGGCGATCCACTGCGATCTCGAAACCGGGCGGACCCACCAGATTCGTGTGCATTGCGCGCACATTGGTCATCCGTTGCTCGGCGACCCGGTTTATGGTCGCGCGCGCGGCAAGCGTTCGGTCACGCCTTTGCCGGACGGCTTTGCGCGCCAGGCGCTGCATGCGTGGCGCCTCGGGCTGATTCATCCGCGGACAGGACGTGACATGCAGTGGCGCGCCGAGGTGCCGGAAGACATGGCGGCGCTGTCCGCAGCGCTTGGACTTGGCCGTGACGAGGCGGGCGAGTTCGACGAGTCATATTACGAAGACGAGGAAGCGGAAGGTTACGAAGCATTTCTCGACGACGAGGACGAAGCTGACGAAGACGACGAAGCTGACGACCATGAGCACGGTGACGACGATGGCAACGATGAGGACGACCGCGCATGAACCAGCCTGAATCGACACCGTCTGCATCCGCTTTCCCGGAGCTGACCCGGGCCGACGTGTTTCAACCCGGCTGGCAGGCGCCGCCGCGCGTGCGCGCGCTGGTGACCACGCGCAACGGCGGCGTCAGCTTGCCGCCATATGGCCGCTGGAGCGACGGCGTCGATCGGCCGGGTGGCCTGAATCTCGGCCGGCTGGCTGGCGACGATCCGTTATGCGTCGTCGAGAACCGTGCCCGTCTGCGGGTGTTGACCGACGGTGCCGAGCCGGCTTGGCTCGAACAGATCCACGGCGCGGAAGTGGTCGACGCGCACGAAGTGCTCGAGCAGGCCCGCGCAGGCGCGCCGCTCGTCCGCGCCGACGCCAGCGTGACGAACCGGCCGGGCACGATCTGCGTCGTGATGATCGCCGATTGCATGCCCGTCCTGTTATGCGATGCCGAAGGCCGCGCGGTGGGCGCCGCGCACGCGGGATGGCGCGGCCTCGCTGCGGGCGTGGTCGAAAAGACCGCCCAGCGTGTGGCCGGGTTGGCGGGTGCGCAATCCGGCTCACTACACGCATATCTGGGCCCGTCGATCGGGCCAGCCGCATTCGAGGTCGGGGCAGACGTGCGTGACGCCTTCATGAACGATGTCGACGGTTCGCAACGCGAAGCCACCGCTCAGGCATTTGTGCCGCGTCCCGATTCACCCGGTAAATATCTCGCCGATCTTCCCGCGTTGGCACGTTTGCGCCTGCAACGTTTCGGCGTGACGCAGATTAGCGGCGGCGATCTCTGCACGGTGACCGAACGCGAGCGTTTTTATTCATACCGGCGCGATCGCATAACAGGCCGTATGGCCGCGATGATCTGGCTTGCCGACTGACGATACCGGCTTATTCATGCCCGTGGCAGCCGCGGCGAGCGGTATACATCAGGGTTTGTTCGGGGGGCAGGGCATGATTATTTGTTGCGTCGCCGGAAGTGCATGCGCCGGTTAACCTGCGTGCAATCGAGCCGGCTGAAAATCGTTGTCACGTCCAGCGTTAAATGCATAAAAAGGCCCTGTAATACGGGCCTTTTACATTTCCTGTCGATTCGTTCAAGGGCATTCCATTAGTGCAATGAAATACATGGGGAAAACGATAATTAAAAAAATATCGCACTGCGGCAAAATCGGGAACAAGCATTGACATGCCTTGCGATGGGGAGCAAGAATGTCCCCCACACACGGGACAGGGCGTGACGAGGTCGCGAGCAATCGCCCACGTGCGCTAGAAACCTGCCTCTCAACCGTCCGCGAGGACTCACCGGTCAAAAGCAGGTATGGCAGCATCACAATCCTCGACTTCCTCAAGCACGGACTCCACAGCGGAGCGTACCCAGCAGCAAGCCGGTGCGCAGCAGTTACTCGATGCGTGGATGAATGCATGGCGCTCGCTCGGTGTGCCTGGCGCGGGTCAGGCTGCGGCCTTTCAGATGCCGCAGATGCCTGCTATGCCGGCCATGCCCGACTTCAGCAACGCGGCCGCAGCCATGGGCCAGTTTGCCGGTCTGAAGTTGCCTACTGCGGCGATTCCTGCGGAGCGTCTGCAGAAACTGCAAGCCGACTATTCGCGTGAAGCGATGCAGTTGCTTCAGCAATCGGCGGACTCGAAGTCGAAAGCCCCCGAACTCAAAGACCGCCGTTTTAGTTCAGATGCGTGGAGTGCCGCGCCGGCCTACGCATTCACGGCCGCATGGTATCTCCTTAACGCGCGTTATCTGCAGGAACTGGTCGAAGCGCTCGACACCGAACCGAAGGTGCGCGAGCGCATCCGCTTCGCGGTTCAGCAATGGACTGCAGCCACCTCGCCGAGCAACTTCTTCGCATTGAATCCGGAAGCGCAGAAGACGTTGCTCGAGAGTCGAGGTGAAAGCTTGCGTCAAGGCGTCAGCAATCTGTTGAGCGATCTGAAACGCGGCAAGATCTCGCAGACCGACGAATCGAGTTTCGTGGTCGGCAGGAATCTCGCGAACACTGAAGGATCGGTCGTGTTCGAGAACGACCTGATCCAGTTGATCCAGTACAAGCCGCGCACGGCGAGCGTGCGCGAGCGGCCGTTGCTGATCGTGCCGCCTTGCATCAACAAGTTCTACATCCTCGATCTGCAACCGGAGAATTCGTTGGTCGCTCACGGGCTTGAGTCGGGGCACCAGGTGTTCCTGATTTCGTGGCGCAATGCGGATGCATCGATTGCGCATAAGACGTGGGACGATTACACCGACGAAGGTGTGCTCACCGCCATCGAGACCGTGCGTCAGATCAGTGGACGCGAGCAGATCAACACGCTCGGCTTTTGTGTCGGCGGCACGATGCTTGCCACGGCGCTCGCGGTCGCCGCGGCACGCGGCGAACATCCCGCTGCCTCGATGACGCTGCTCACCGCGATGCTCGATTTCTCCGACACGGGTGTGCTCGATGTGTTCGTCGACGAAGCGCATGTGCAGATGCGCGAGCAGACTATCGGCGGCAAGAACGGCACGCAACCGGGTCTGATGCGCGGCATCGAGTTCGCCAACGCGTTCTCGTTCCTGCGCCCGAACGATCTGGTGTGGAACTACGTCGTCGACAATTATCTAAAGGGCCGCACGCCGATGCCGTTCGACCTGCTGTACTGGAACAGCGACTCGACCAGCTTGCCCGGGCCGATGTACGTCTGGTACCTGCGCAACACGTATCTCGAGAATCGTCTGCGCGAACCGAATGCATTGACTGTCTGCGGCGAGAAGGTGGACCTGTCGCTGATCGATGTGCCGACCTTCATCTACGGCTCACGGGAAGACCATATCGTGCCGTGGCGCACGGCCTATGCTTCGGTGCCGTTGCTGAGCGGGCCGCTCGAGTTCGTGCTCGGTGCCTCGGGACATATCGCGGGTGTGATCAACCCGCCGGCCAAGAACAAGCGCAATTACTGGGTGCTCAAGGCAGAAGACAAGAGCTTGCCGGAGAGTCCGGACGACTGGTTCGATCAGGCCGAGGAAGTACCGGGCAGCTGGTGGCCCGAGTGGACCCGCTGGCTCGATCAGTATGGCGGCAAGAAGGTCAAGGCGCGCGCTACAGCGGGCTCGGCCGAGCATCCGGTGATCGAGGCAGCGCCCGGGCGCTATGTGATGCAAAAAGAGTGACACGCGGGGTTCGGTTAGTGAGTCGGTATGGGACGCGAGCGGCGTTGAGCAGTTGAATGGATTTTTAACTTGACGGGCGGCGGAGCAACTGGCCGTAGCGTCCGGAGGAAATTGAAATGACTGATGTAGTGATCGTATCGGCCGCGCGTACGGCAGTGGGTAAATTCGGTGGGTCGCTGGCGAAAACCGCTGCACCCGATCTCGGCGCCATCGTGATTCGCGCTGCACTCGAGCGCGCGGGCGTGAAGCCCGAGCAGGTCAGCGAAGTCATCATGGGGCAGGTTCTCGCGGCCGGTTCCGGCCAGAACCCGGCGCGTCAGTCGCTGATCAAGGCGGGGCTACCGTTGGCGGTGCCCGGCATGACGATCAACAAGGTCTGCGGCTCGGGTCTGAAGGCTGTGATGCTGGCGGCCAACGCCATCATCGCGGGCGACGCCGACATCGTGGTGGCCGGCGGCCAGGAAAACATGAGCGCCGCACCGCACGTACTGCCGGGCTCGCGTGATGGCTTCCGCATGGGCGATGCCAAGCTGATCGACAGCATGATCGTCGACGGCCTTTGGGACGTGTACAACCAGTACCACATGGGTGTCACGGCAGAGAACGTCGCGAAGGAATACGGCATCACTCGCGAGCAGCAGGACGCGTTTGCGGCGCTGTCGCAGAACAAGGCGGAAGCCGCGCAGAAGTCGGGCCGTTTCGACGACGAAATCGTGCCGGTCGAGATTCCCCAACGCAAGGGCGAGCCGCTGCGTTTTGCCACCGACGAATTCGTGCGCCACGGCGTGACCGCCGAGTCGCTCGCCAGTCTGAAGCCTGCTTTCTCGAAGGAAGGCACGGTGACGGCAGCTAACGCGTCGGGCCTGAACGACGGCGCCGCCGCGGTGCTCGTGATGTCGGCCAAGAAAGCCGAAGCGCTCGGCCTCACGCCGCTGGCACGCATCAAGGCCTACGCCAACGCCGGCGTCGATCCGAAGGTGATGGGTATGGGCCCGGTGCCGGCGTCGCGCCGTTGCCTCGAACGCGCGGGCTGGACTCCGGCCGATCTCGATCTGATGGAGATCAACGAAGCGTTTGCTGCGCAGGCGCTCGCCGTGCATCAGCAAATGGGCTGGGACACCTCGAAGATCAACGTGAACGGTGGCGCGATTGCGATCGGCCATCCGATCGGCGCGTCCGGTTGCCGGATTCTCGTCACGCTGCTGCACGAAATGCAGAAGCGGGATGCGAAGAAGGGTCTGGCGTCGCTGTGTATCGGCGGCGGCATGGGCGTGGCGCTGGCAGTCGAGCGGTTCTGAGCGCGCCTGCCCGGAGCAGGATTGCCGCGCGGGCGCTTCATCCGCGGTGAGGGGTGAAGCGGCGCGCGGTGTATGACGGCCTCGCCGGCCGGTCGCCCGGCGGCAACGGAGATGATGCAGTAAAGGCGAGGAAAGAGGCTGCCGGTCGGCGCCTCGGAAAAACGATAATGGAGTGTGGTTTATGGCACAGCGAATTGCGTATGTAACGGGCGGGATGGGCGGCATCGGCACGAGCATTTGCCAACGTCTTCATAAGGAAGGCTTCAAGGTCGTCGCAGGCTGTGGCCCGAACTCGCCCCGCCGGGTCAAATGGCTCGAAGAGCAGAAGGCACTCGGTTTCGACTTCATCGCCTCGGAAGGCAATGTGGGCGACTGGGAGTCGACGCGGGCGGCGTTTGACAAGGTGAAGGCCGAAGTCGGCGAAATCGACGTGCTGGTCAACAACGCGGGCATCACGCGCGACGTCGTGTTCCGCAAGATGACGCATGAAGACTGGACTGCGGTGATCGACACCAACCTGACGAGTCTGTTCAACGTCACCAAGCAGGTGATCGATGGTATGGTCGAGCGCGGCTTTGGGCGCGTGATCAACATCTCGTCGGTGAACGGGCAGAAGGGCCAGTTCGGGCAAACAAACTACTCGACGGCAAAGGCCGGCATTCACGGTTTCACGATGTCGCTGGCTCAGGAAGTCGCCACCAAGGGTGTGACGGTCAATACCGTTTCGCCTGGCTACATCGGCACGGATATGGTCAAGTCGATCCGTCCCGATGTGCTGGAAAAGATCGTTGCGACGATTCCGGTGCGCCGTCTTGGCCAGCCGGATGAGATCGGTTCGATCGTAGCGTGGCTCGCGTCGGACGAATCGGGTTTTTCTACGGGAGCCGATTTCTCGCTGAATGGCGGTCTGCACATGGGCTGATCCGTGAGGTGCTCTGTCGCAAGACGGGGCGCCACATGGTTCAGGTTTTTCCGGCGGCGTCTCGCATCTGCAATCATGGCCCGATTGCGGATGCGACAGCGCCGTTTCTGCGCTTCAATGGCGCTCAAAGGCGTTAAATGACCACTACTACAAAGAAAACTGCCGAACGACTCATCAAGAAATATCCGAACCGTCGGCTCTACGATACCGAGACAAGCACGTACATCACGCTGACGGACGTCAAGCAGCTCGTGCTGGACCAGGAGGATTTCAAGGTCATCGATGCCAAGAGCAACGAGGATCTGACGCGCGCCATTCTGTTGCAGATCATTCTGGAAGAAGAGAGCGGCGGTTTGCCGATGTTCTCGTCGTCGATGCTCTCACAGATCATCCGTTTCTACGGACACGCGATGCAGGGGATGATGGGCACGTATCTCGAGAAGAACATTCAGGCGTTCATCGACATTCAGGCCAAGCTCGCCGACCAGTCGAAGAACCTGTATGAAGGCAAGGCGATGAACCCCGAGGTGTGGTCGCAGTTTATGAACATGCAGGCGCCGATGATGCAGGGCATGATGACCAGCTATATCGAGCAGTCGAAGAACATGTTCGTGCAGATGCAGGAGCAGATGCAGAACCAGGCCAAGTCGATGTTCAGCACGTTCCCGTTTACGCCGGCCAATCCGCAGACGGATCCGGAGCCGGAGAAGAAGTAGGGGGCGAGGCGCCTGGATTAGCGTAGCGCTGGCGATAGCTGCTGGTTGAGCGGCAAAGCTGGTTGACTGCGCCGGCGATGTGACGAGCGAGACAATGCATGATCCGGTGTTTGTTTCGGCGTGCGCTCGCGCGGTCACGCCAAAGAATAAAACTGCGGGATTCGTGGAGCAAACGTAGAGGCGGTTGGCCAATCGGAGGGATTGACGCCGCTGCGTCGAGGGCTTACCATTTTCCAAATGATTGGGCCGTAGCTCAATCAATCGTCGAACGGGGCAACCTGGCGACAAATACGGCGATACGCCGCCAAACAGCCGCTCAAAGCGGCTGTTTTCATTTCCGGGGGCAAAAGTGTCGTATATCTGTTACATCGACGAGGCAGGATGCAGTGCGCCTTTGCCCGCGAGGAAAACGGATATTCAGCCTTTGCTTGTAGTCGCAGGACTGGTCGTTCATCAAGAGGCGCTCCCGCTCCTCACGCGTGAGTTTCTCACGTTGAAGCGCACGTACTTCCCGGGGTCGTTCACTTCGCCTCATCTACTCGACGACGTGCGAGAAGAGGTCAAGGGCTCTGATCTTCGAAGTGCGATCCGGAAGAAAGGCCATAAAGCCCGAACGCAATTGCGGTTTATCGACGATACGTTGGGACTGCTTGAGCGCTACAGCTGTCGGGTTCTCGCGTCGGTCTGGATAAAGGGTGTAGCCATGCCGTTCAAGTCGCGCGAGACCTATACTCAATCGGTGCAGTATGCATGCAAGGCCTTCCAGTCGTTCCTGAAGCACAAGGACTCGCAAGGTTTTGTGATTGCCGACTTCAGGACTACGCAACTGAACGACCAGGTTGCGCATTCGATTTTTACTCAAAAGTACCGGGCGAAAGGCGATCCATTTGACCGTGTGATCGAGTTGCCGACGTTCGGTGTGAGTAACAACCACGTCGGTCTCCAGCTCACAGATGTCTTGTGCAGCGCGCTTATCTTCCCGATCGCGTCATCGGTTTACTGTTTTGGCCACGTCTCGGGAGTCCATGTGAATGGGCGCGATCTTGTCGCTCGTCGCCGCTACAGCAAGCGTCTGAAAAAGCTTCAATTTAAGGTCGACGCAGGTTGGAGCGTCTGGGTGTCCGACAAACACCAGAAGCGTTCGTCGGCCGATCTCTTTGTGGTGCCGCCAGTTCAGACTCCGGTCCATGTGCCGCTGCACGGCCTGGGTGTCGAATGGCATGCGGCGGTGGACGCAGACCGAGTTGAGAAAGGCGACGACGAGGCAACGGCCAGCACGGCCGCATTAGCTTAGGCATCGCCGCGGCGGCCCGGCTTTACCGGGTGTTGCATTTCACGACCCGCTTCAGCGTCGCGGTCATATTCCGACGAGGGGACGTCGAGGGCACATGGCACGGTAGAATAGTGCCTTCGCGGCGCGGTGCGCCACGACCCCCACAAGTACGGTGTATCAGTGAAAAACCATTTGGAATCAAAGGCGAAGGCGGGATCTGCTCCTAAAATCGGCATGGTCTCCCTCGGCTGCCCGAAAGCGCTCGTCGACTCCGAGCAGATCATCACGCAACTGCGCGCCGAAGGTTACGAGATCTCGGGGACCTATGACGGCGCCGATCTGGTCGTCGTCAACACCTGCGGCTTCATCGACGAAGCGGTCCAGGAAAGCCTCGACGCCATCGGCGAGGCGCTGTCCGAAAACGGCAAGGTGATTGTCACCGGTTGCCTCGGCGCGAAGAAGAGCGCGAGCGGCTCGGGCCTGATCGAAGAGGTGCATCCGAAGGTGCTGGCCGTCACCGGTCCGCATGCGCTGGGCGAAGTGATGCAGGCGGTCCATAACCACCTGCCGAAGCCGCACGACCCGTTCGTGGATCTCGTGCCTGCTGCGGGCGTGAAACTCACGCCGCGCCACTACGCCTATCTGAAGATTTCCGAAGGCTGCAACCATCGCTGCACGTTCTGCATCATCCCGTCCATGCGCGGCGACCTCGTGTCGCGTCCGGTCGCTGACGTGATGCTCGAAGCTGAAAACCTGTTCAAGTCCGGTGTGAAGGAACTGCTGGTGATTTCGCAGGACACGAGTGCATATGGCGTGGACGTGAAGTACCGCACCGGTTTCTGGAACGGCAAGCCGATCAAGACGCGCATGACCGATCTGGTCGGCGCACTCGGCGAACTGGCTGCGCAATACGGCGCCTGGGTGCGCCTGCACTATGTGTATCCGTACCCAAGCGTCGACGAAGTGATCCCGATGATGGCCGAAGGCCCGTTCAAAGGCCACGTGCTGCCGTACCTCGATGTACCGTTCCAGCACGCCCATCCCGAGGTGCTCAAGCGTATGAAGCGCCCGGCCAATGCCGAAAAAGTGCTTGAGCGCGTGCGCGCATGGCGCGAGATGTGTCCGGACCTGACCATCCGCAGCACGTTCATCGCCGGCTTTCCTGGTGAGACCGAAGAGCATTTCCAGACGCTGCTCGATTTCATCCGCGAAGCAGAGCTGGATCGGGTTGGCTGCTTTGCTTACTCGCCGGTTGAGGGCGCCACGGCCAACGAACTGGACGGTGCGTTGCCCGACGAAGTGCGTGAAGAACGCCGCGCGCGTTTCATGGAAGTCGCCGAGGAAGTGTCGGCGAAGCGCATCGCCCGCAAGGTCGGCAAGACGCTGAAGGTGCTGGTCGACGAGATCAATACCGATGGCGGCATCGGCCGCACGGCAGCGGATGCGCCGGAGATCGACGGGGTCGTGTATATCGCGCCCACCACCAAGGCCTCGAAGCGCTACAAGGTCGGCGATTTTGTCTCGGTGAAGATCAGCGGTGCGGATGGCCACGATCTGTGGGGCGAGGTGTAAGCCATGCCTACGTCCGCGAGCCCGGCAGTCCTCGCGCTCGGCGAGGCAATGGTCGAATTCAACCAGGCGTCGAAGGACGAGCCGAATTATCTGCAGGGGTTTGGCGGCGACACCTCGAACTTCTGCGTCGCGGCTGCTCGTCAAGGTGCGACAACGGGCTTTGTGTCGGCAGTTGGCGACGATCATTTCGGGCGTCTGCTGCTCGATCTGTGGCAGTGCGAGTCGGTCGCTACGTCGATGGTGAAGGTCGATAGCCACGCGCCCACCGGCGTCTATTTTGTCTCGCACGGCCCGGACGGGCATCAGTTCGATTATCTGCGTGCCGGTTCGGCCGCGAGTCGTTACGCCCCACGGGATTTGCCGCTTGACGCGATTGCCGCGGCCCAGGTGGTGCATCTGTCCGGCATCAGTCTCGCCATCAGCGTAAGTGCCTGCGATGCCGCTCTCGCGGCAATCGGCCACGCTCGCGCGAACGGTGTGCGTGTCAGTTTCGATACCAACCTGCGTCTCAAGCTGTGGCCGCTCGCGCGAGCGCGTGCGGTGATGGCCGAAGCGATTCGCTACACGGATATCTGTCTCCCAAGCTGGGACGATGTCACTGAGCTGACGGGGCTCACTGGCCGCGACGAGATCGTCGATTATCTGCTGGCGCTCGGGCCCCGCGTGGTAGCGCTCAAGCTCGGCAAGCAGGGCGCTTATGTGGCCACGCCGGATGAGCGCCGCCTCGTGCCGGGTCACGTCGTGAACGCCGTCGATGCGACCGGTGCTGGCGATTGTTTCGGCGGTGCGTTTATCGCCCGCATCGTCGCGGGTGACGATCCGTTTGCCGCGGCGCGCTATGCCAACGTGGCGGCGGCATTGTCCACGCAAGGCTACGGCGCGGTGGCGCCGATTCCCCATCGTGCGATGGTCGAGCAGGCGTTGGCCGAGGCGGTTTAAGGCGTCTCTCTCGCACGTATGCGCGTGATCTGCACGAGAGCACCTGGACGCGTCGACAACGAACCAGGCGGTCCGCGACCGTCGTTGAAATAGTGGCAATCCAGATCACCATCAGTGAATCAGAGAGTAGGAGGAGCGAGCAATGCAACGGGACGTCGTAGTGGTAAGCGGGGTACGGACGGCAATTGGCGACTTCGGTGGCAGCCTCAAAGACTTCTCGCCGACCGATCTCGGCGCACGCGTGGTGCGTGAGGTGTTGTCGCGTGCGAAGGTGTCGGGCGACGAAGTGGGCCACGTCGTGTTCGGCAACGTGGTTCACACCGAACCGAAGGATATGTATCTGGCCCGCGTCGCGGCGCTGAACGGCGGCGTCGCGCAGCATACGCCTGCGTTGACGGTGAACCGCTTGTGCGGTTCCGGTCTGCAGGCGATCGTCTCCGCCGCGCAGAGCGTGCTGCTCGGCGATGCGGATATCGCCATCGGCGGCGGTGCTGAAAACATGAGCCGCGCGCCGTACGTGATGCCCGCTGCGCGCTTCGGCCAGCGCATGGGCGATGCGCGTCTCGTCGACATGATGCTGGGCGCGCTCAACGATCCGTTCCAGGGCATCCACATGGGCGTGACGGCTGAGAACGTCGCGCAAAAATACGGCATCACGCGTGAAGCCCAGGATGCGCTCGCGCTCGAATCGCATCGTCGTGCCGCCCACGCTATCGCGAACGGGTATTTCAAGGAACAGATTCTGCCGGTCACGATTGCATCGAAGAAGGGTGACGTCGTGTTCGAGCAGGATGAACACGTTCGCGTGAATCCGTCGGCGGAAGACTTTGCGAAGTTGAAGCCGGTGTTTGCGAAGGAAAACGGCTCGGTCACTGCCGGCAGCGCGTCCGGTATCAACGACGCGGCCGCTGCGGTTGTCCTGATGGAGCGCAGCGTCGCGGAGCAGCGCGGTGTGCAGCCGTTGGCACGTCTGGTCGCGTACGCGCACGCGGGCGTCGATCCGGCCTATATGGGTATCGGCCCGGTGCCGGCTACCCGCAAGGTGCTCGAACGGGCCGGCCTGACGGTCGCCGATCTTGATGTCATCGAAGCCAACGAAGCATTTGCCGCACAGGCGTGTGCGGTCAGCAAGGAACTTGGACTCGATCCCGCGAAGGTCAATCCGAACGGCTCCGGCATTTCGCTCGGCCACCCGATCGGCGCGACCGGCGCACTGATTACCGTGAAGGCGCTCTACGAACTGCAGCGCATTGGCGGGCGTTACGCGCTCGTGACGATGTGCATCGGCGGCGGCCAGGGCATCGCGGCGATCTTCGAGCGGATTTGACGCGAGGCGTAGCGCCTCGCCTCGAGCAACAGGAAAGGAACGATGCTGGAATCGAAAGCAATGAAGAACGCCGCCTCTTTGCGCGGCTGGGTCTCCGGTACTGCGGCGGTGCTGCTGCTGGCTGGTGCGAGCGTCTTGATGCCTGCCCAGGTCTGGGCACAAAGCGATGCGGTCAAGGAACTCGCCGCGCCGCCGCCGATCCAGTTGCCGCTCAGGCCGAGCCCGGAGTTTGCAAAGTTTCCGCGCCTGGTGGGCACGCTTGGCTCGCGCCAGATCGTGCTACGCCTTGGACCGAAGACCGACGATCCGTCGGGCGTGCATGGTGAATATCAGTACACCGACACGGGCGAAGTGATCCTGATCGCGGGGGATCGCGACGGCGATACCCTCGAAGTGGAAGAGTCGAACGACGGTACCCATATCACCGGCAACTGGGTTGGCAAGTTTGCTGCCGACGGTTCGGTGGCGGGCGACCGGATGAATGTCGACGATTCGGATCCGCAGCCGTTCGACTTGCGTCCGCTGGCTGCGGGACAACCTGTTCCTGCTGCAGCTGCGCAAACGGCGCCGCCGGCCGCTGGCGGTGCTGCTGCCACCCCGGCCGCACCCGCCGCTCCGGCTGCCGCAGCCCCGAATGGCGCGCATACGGTGAACGGGGTGAACAACCTGTCGACAGGCGACTAGGCGCTGTGCTGCGGCACGCGCTATCCGTTCTGTTTTGCCTCTACGCGAAATCACCATGACTCAATCCAAACCAAAGCGCAGCCTGCAAACCCGCATCGTGCGCGCTGAAGACCAGGTCACACCGGGCTTCGAATCGCTCACGGTGCCGGTGGCGCGCGCATCGACGGTCGTGTTTCCCGATCTCGCCGCGATGCGCGCGTGCGACTGGCGCAACGACGGCCAGTGGCGCTACGGCCTGCATGCGACGCCGACCTCCCTCGTGCTGGCGCAGCGGCTCGCCGCGATCGAAGGCGGCAATCATGCGCTGTTGCAGCCGTCGGGACTGTCGGCGATCTCCAACGTCTACTTTGGCCTCGTCAAGGCGGGCGACGACGTCCTGATCCCCGACAACGTGTATTCGCCGAACCGCGAGCACGGCGATTGGCTGGCGCGCGATTTCGGCATTACGGCACGTTATTACGACCCGTTGATCGGCGCGGGGATTGCGGACCTGATCCAGCCCAATACGCGCCTGATCTGGCTCGAAGCGCCGGGTTCGGTGACGATGGAAGTGCCCGACGTCCGGGCGATCACTGCGGCAGCGCGTGCCCGCAACGTCATCACGGCAATCGACAATACCTGGTCCGCTGGACTGGCGTTCCGTCCGTTCGATCATGGTGTCGATATCTCGCTTCAGGCGCTGACCAAGTATCAGTCGGGTGGTGGCGACGTGCTGATGGGCGCGACCATCACGGTGGATCGTGACGTGCATCTGAAGCTGAAAGCGGCGCGCATGCGCATGGGCATCGGCGTCTCCGCGGACGACTGCTCGCTGATTCTGCGCAGCCTGCCCAGCATGCGGGTGCGTTTCGAGCAGCATGACCGCAGCGCGCTCGCCCTGGCGAAGTGGCTGAAGACACGTCCCGAGATTGCGGCGGTGCTGCATCCGGCATTTGCCGATTGTCCGGGACACGAGTTCTACGAACGCGATTTCACCGGCGCGGGCGGACTGTTTTCGGTCGTGTTCGACGGCCGCTACACGCCGGCGCAAATCGACACGTTCTGCGAGTCGCTCGAGCTGTTTTCGATCGGCTGGAGCTGGGGTGGGGCGCACAGCCTCGTGGTGCCGTACGACATCGCTTCGATGCGGACGGCGGCGCAGTGGCCGCATCAAGGCACGTTAGTGCGCTTCTATATCGGGCTGGAGGAAGAGGCCGATCTGCGCGCGGATATCGAGCAGAGTTTGAGTACGTTGGCCTAGGTATCTCTTGCTGAGAATGAAGCGTTCTTTTTAAGAATCGTCGCACTTACCGCGTTGCGACGTCTTAAGCAGCTCAAAACAACCGCAACACCCCATCCAGCCCAACGTGGTTAAACGCGACGCTGGCCGCTTCGCGCACCACTGGCTTCGCACGAAATGCGACCGATAACCCGGCCTCGGCCATCATTTTCAGGTCGTTCGAACCGTCGCCCATCGCGATCGCCCGGTTCGGATCTATGCCGAGCTGGGCACAGGTCTCACGCAGCGTACGCGCCTTGACGTCGGCGTTCACGATCTCGCCTGTCACGTTGCCGGTCAGTTTGCCGTCGACGATTTCGAGCGTATTCGCGTGCGTAAAATCGAGGCCCAGGCGGGCCTTCAGCCTGTCCGTGAAGAACGTGAAACCGCCCGACACGAGCAACGTTTTCAGACCCGCTGCCTTCGCCCCGGCGAGCATCTGTTCAGCTCCCGGCGAGAGACGCAGCCGTTCGTCGTACACGCGTTCCAGCGCGCTGGCGTCGAGGCCCTTGAGCAGCGCTACCCGGCGCGTGAGGCTTTCGTTGAAGTCCTTGATTTCGCCGCGCATCGACGCCTCGGTGATCGCCGCAACCTCGGCTTTCAGCCCGCAGAAATCGGCGATTTCGTCGATGCATTCGATTGTGATCAGCGTCGAATCCATATCCATCGCCACCAGGCCGAAGTCCCGCAAGTGCCGGTTGGGTTCGACAAACGCGAAGTCTAGCGAGTGCGTGTCGCAGTAAACCTCGAGATCGGCGCGCTGGGCGGGGTTGGCGTCGGCAATGCGGATGGCGTACGCATCGATGACGGTGGCGCGCGAGCCACGCGCAAGCGCGATGAGCGTCTTATGGTGATCGGCGGACAACGGCGCGGGGCTTTGGATGACGAGGTTCATGTCGACGCAGGAAGGAGCGCGCGGCGCGCGCGGAAAATCTGGCTATTGTAACGGGTCGGCGCAGGCCGCCCGCGGCGCCGCCCGACCGTAGCTTTTGCCGATCTTACGCAAGAGTTACAGGGCGCCCAGAGAGGTGCCGCCGGGCCGCACGGGCACTGGCGCGGCCCACCACGGCCGTGCCTCCGTGGCACGCTTGCTGCTTCGTCAAAGATCCCGGCCTTTGTGGAGCGCACGATGTCACACATGATCTGGAAAGGCGCGATCAGCTTCGGCCTCGTGCACGTGCCGGTACAACTGTATCCGGCCACGCAGTCGGAAAAAGTCGGCTTCAATCTGCTCGACAAGCGGTCCATCGATCCCATCGGCTACCGGCAGATCAACAAGCGGACCGGCAAGGAAGTCACGCGCGATAACATCGTCCGCGGCTTCGAGTACGAGAAGGATAAGTACGTTGTCCTGTCCGATGACGAAATCCGCTCGGCGAATCCGGAGTCGACGCAAACCGTCGATATCCTCGCGTTCGTCGAAGCCCCCGAGATTTCGTTTCTCTATCTCGACACTCCATATTTTCTGGCGCCCGACCGCAAGGGCGAGAAGGTTTATGCGTTGCTGCGCGAGGCACTGAAGGCGTCCGGCAAGATCGGCGTCGCGAACGTGGTATTGCACAACAAGCAGCATCTGGCGGCGCTGATTCCGGTTGGGCCGGTTCTTGCGCTCAACACACTGCGCTGGGCCGACGAAGTGCGCGACTACAATGAATTGAAGTTGCCGTCCGAGGACCCGAAGAAGGCGGGAGTGACCGCGCGCGAACTCGATATGGCGAAAAAGCTGATCGACGACATGAGCGACAGCTGGGACCCGTCGACCTATCACGACACGTTCCGCGACGACATCATGGCGCTCGTCGACCGCAAGGTTCGCGCGGGCAAGACCGAAGAGGTCACCGACGTAGAAACTCCCAAGGAATCGCGTCAGTCCGCCGAGATTCTCGATCTGTCGGACCTGCTCAAGCGCAGCCTCGGACGTGGCAAGGGCAAGACGCGAGGGCGAGCGTCTGCGGCGCAGGACGATGATGCGGAGGAGGCGGCCGAGCCGCCACGCCGCAAGACTGGCACGACGCGCCGCGCGGCTAGCACCGGCGCGCGCGCGGCGGCTTCGCGCAAAGAAGCTGCGTCGCGCAAGCGTAGCGCTGCGTAAGCCTGTCTTTAAAGCACTGCTATGGCCGACCGCCTTGATCCCTATCACCGCAAGCGCCGCTTCGACGAGACACCCGAGCCGTCAGGCAAGGGCGCCCCGAAGGTTGCGCGCCGCAAGGCGTCGTCGGCTGGACAGGCGCACGCGCTGTCCTATGTGATTCAGGAGCATGACGCGCGCCGCCTTCACTACGACTTTCGCCTGGAACTCGATGGCACGCTGAAGTCCTGGGCGGTGCCTAAAGGACCGAGCCTGGACCCGACGGTAAAGCGGCTGGCCGTGCATGTGGAAGATCACCCATTGGAATACGGGTCGTTCGAAGGGGAGATACCGCCCGGCAATTACGGTGCAGGTTCTGTAATCGTATGGGATCGCGGCACGTGGGAACCGGACGGGGGCCTCAAGCATGCGCACGAGGCCTATCGGGCAGGCAAGCTCAAGTTCACGTTGGCTGGCGACAAGCTCCAGGGCGGCTGGATGCTGGTACGCAGCCATATGCGTGGAAGTGGGGACAAGGAGCAGTGGCTGCTGATCAAGGAACGCGACGACGCGGCCCGCAGCGAGGCGGATTTCGATGTGCTCGCCGAGCGTCCTGGCAGTGTGCTCGATGTTCCGGCGGCGTCTCGCTCACGCAACGGCGTGGCGCGCAAAGCCGCGGCTGGAAAAACGGGCGGGAAGACGGCAGTGGGAAAGACGGCAGAGAAGCATGCCGTAGACACGCACACCTCAGCCAAACGAGCCACTCGCTCCAGCAAAACAACTACCGCGGGGCGGAAATCCACCTCGCAAGCGCATGCGGCCGACCCGACGAAAACCGATATCGTCGCCAACCGCAGCGCGGAGTCGCTCCGCACGCTAGCGGCATCGCCGGCAATCAAGGGCGCGGCGAAAGCCAGCTTGCCCGCCACGCTCAAGCCGCAACTGGCGACGCTGGTCGATGCCGCCCCGCCTGGCGACGAATGGTCGTACGAGATCAAGTTCGACGGTTACCGGGTACTGGTGCGCATCGATCATCGCGCCTCGAAGCATCCTGTACGCATCGACACGCGCGCCGGCAACGACTGGAGCGCGAAATTCAGCAAACAGGTCGACGCGCTGGCGCAACTCGAACTCGAGAGCGCATGGCTCGATGGCGAAGCAGTCGTGCTCGATCACAACGATGTGCCGAACTTCCAGGCACTCCAGAATGCATTCGATGCAAACCGGCCGCAAGATATTGTGATCTATCTGTTCGACGTCCCGTATCTGAACGGTTACGACCTGCGTGCCGTGCCACTGGTACAACGCCGCGCCATTCTGCACGCGCTGCTGGAGGGCACGGACGAGCGGGTTCTGCGCTTTTCCGAGGACTTCGCTTTCAGCGCGGAGGAACTGCTGAAAAGCGCCTGCGACATGGCGCTCGAGGGGATCATCGGCAAACGGCGCGACAGCCATTACGCGTCGGGCCGCACGTCGACCTGGATCAAGCTCAAGTGCCGGCGTCGTCAGGAATTCGTGATTGGTGGCTACACGGAGCCTGCGGGCAGCCGGTCGGCGTTTGGCGCGTTGCTGCTCGGCGTGCACGACAGCAGAGGCAAACTGCAGTACGCGGGACGGGTCGGCACGGGCTTCGATGCGGCGCTGCTACGCTCGGTGAAGAAGGAACTCGATGTGCTCGAGACCTCACGCATGCCGTTCGCCAGTGTGCCTAGCGAACGCAGTCGCACGCCCGTTCACTGGGTCAAACCGTCGCTCGTGTGCGAGTGCAATTTCGCGGAGTGGACCGACGAGCGCATCGTGCGGCAGGCGTCGTTCGTCAGCTTACGAAACGATAAACCGGCGCGGCAGATCGTCAGGGAAACGCCGCGCGAAGGAGCTGATGTGCAACCGAATCCAACCGAGCGTTCTGCCGATACAACCGCGAAACCGGGTGCAGCGCGAAAACGCACCGTGAAGCAGGACGCGGCGGGGAACAGCGCAACGTCTAAAGTCGCAGCGTCCAAGGCTGAAACGTCAGAGGCTGCAACATCCAAAGCTGCCGCGTCGAAGGCTGAAACGTCCAGGACGGCAACGCCCAAAGCCGCGGCGTCCAAGACCGCACCGGCCCGCGCATCTCGCGGCAAGAAGACCACTGCAGCCGACGAGCCGTCATCGATCGCCGGCGTGCGGATCTCTCACCCAGACCGCGTCATCGACAAACAGACCGGCGCCCGCAAGATCGATCTCGTGCAGTACTACGAATCGGTTGCTGACTGGATGTTGCCGCATCTGAAGGATCGGCCGGTCTCGCTGGTGCGCGCCCCGGAGGACATCGGCGGCGAGCTGTTCTTCCAGAAGCATAGCCAGAAGCTGGCGATTCCGAACGTCACCCAGCATCCGGGCCTCGATCCTGGCCATCCACCGCTGATCTCGGTCGACACGATAAAGGCGCTAATCGGCGCGGCGCAGATGGGCACAGTCGAGCTGCATACGTGGAACGCGCTCGCTTCGAACATCGAAAAGCCTGACCGGATGGTGTTCGATCTCGATCCGGACCCGGCGCTCGGCTGGGACAAGATGATCGAAGCCGCTCAACTGACCCGCACGCTGCTTGATGAACTCGGTCTCGAATCGTTCTGCAAAACAAGTGGCGGCAAAGGCTTGCATGTCGTCGTGCCGCTCGCGAAGCAGGCTGGCTGGGACGAGGTGAAGGCGTTTTCGCAGGCCGTCGCACAACACATGGCGGCCACGCTGCCCAAACATTTCGCCGCGAAGATGGGTCCGCAGAACCGCAAGCGCAAGATCTTCGTCGATTACCTGCGCAACAACCGCGGCTCGAGCACCGTGGCCGCTTTTTCCGCACGCGCACGACCTGGCCTTGGCGTCTCTGTACCGCTCGCGTGGGACGAGGTTGCCGGCACCACAGCCGGCGATCAATGGACCATTGCCAACCTGCACGAACGGCTTGAGTCGCTGCGGCAAGACCCTTGGGCGGATTACGCGAAGACGCGGCAACGCATCACTGCCGCAATGAAGAAGCGCCTCGATGGCGCGAAATCCGATTGAGCCGGCGGACGCTTATGCGCCGGCGCAGTCAAAACCAACTGGAACGGGAGGACACGATGAAGACATCACCCCAAGTGTCGCAAGCGGGCGGCAAGCAACAAAAACACGGCAAGAGCGCTGACCCGCACGCGAGTCAGGACGCCCGTTCGTTGCAGGATGAGGCCGCTCCGTTGCCGCACGAAACCGATCAAACTTCGGAGTCGCAACACGAGGACGATCCGCGTCGTGTCGGCAAGCAGGCCCATAGCGATCTGCAGCGCGGCCTGAAGGACACGGACCGGCGCGGTGGCGACGAGTATCAGCAGAAGACGCAGAACGATGCGCACAGCAATGCGAATTCCAGCGGCAAAGTTAAGTCTGGCGCGGGCAACAAGCACTAAGCGTGGGTATTGAATGAAGGGAATGAAGGCCGGTTCTGCGCCAGTGCACGCCGCCGGTATGCGTATTGGAGGCGAGCGTTGCTGCGCGGTGCAACGCTTTCCGGGTCTCAGGACCCAGCGTCTGCCTCACGCGGCTCGAGATCCCAATACGGCGGATCGCCGAAGTGCTCTGCCAGAAAGTCGATAAACGCCAACGTCTTGGGCGGCACGAATGCGCGGCTCGGATAGACGCCCCAGATCGCCACCGTCTCGGCGAGCGGATAGCTGTCGAGAATCGTCACCAGTTTGCCGCTGCGCAGGTAAGGCGCGACATCCCATGTCGATTTCAACGCAATGCCGAAGCCGGCCAGCAAGGCGTCGCGGATGACCTCGCCGTTATCGGTGGCGAGGCGCCCGTTGACGCGCACATCGATCGGCCCTGCCGGCGTCTCGAAAGCCCATGTATGCTGGTCCGACAGAATCACGCATTCGTGTTGCACGAGATCGGCCGGATGATGCGGCGTGCCGTGCTCCGCCAGATAAGCGGGTGCGCAGCAGATGACGCGCCGGTTCACCGCCAGACGTTTAGCCACCAGCGTCGAATCCTTCAACGCGCCAAGCCGGATTGCCAGATCGACCCCGGCGTCGACGAGATCGACGATATGGTCGGAGAGGCGCAGATCGACGCTCACACCCGGATAGCGGCGCAGAAATTCGGGGATCACTGGCGAAACATGCTGGCGTCCAAACGACGATGTCATCGACACCCGCAGACGCCCCTGCGGCTCGGTTTGCGCCCGGCCAACCGAGGCGCGGGCGGCGGCCGCGGCATCGAGCAGCGTCTGGGCGCGCATCATGAAAACCTCGCCGTCCTGCGTCAGGCTGATACGGCGGGTGGTCCGATGCAGCAGACGCGCGCCGAGCAGCCTTTCGAGCTGCGCGAGCCGGGCGCTTGCCACCGCCGCCGACAAACCGAACTCGCGCCCGGCCGCCGATACATTAGCCAGCAGCGCAGCCCGCACGAACAGCGCGACGTCGAGCAGATCGAGCCGTTCGCGCTCATTGACGGCAGATGGCGGAGAGGCAGCAGACTTCATTATTCCGAATTTCAAGAAAATGTTTAAGCCATTATGCCTGTTCTGAAAGAGGAAGGATCGTCCTAAGATAGCAACCAGTCGATCGATGCCGGCCGCCCACGGCACCCGCGTCGAAGCGAATGTTTAACCCCGCCTAATTGATCAACGAATCAGGAGTTGCCATGAAAGCTGTCGGTCTTTATCGCTATTTGCCCGTCGATCATCCCGAAGCGCTGCTCGACGTCGAGCTTCCCAAGCCGGAAGCCACCGGCCGTGACCTGCTCGTGAAGGTCGAAGCGATCTCCGTGAACCCGGTCGATTACAAGGTGCGCTCGCCGAAAGACTCGGTCGAGAAGGCGCCACGCGTGCTCGGCTGGGACGCGGCGGGAACGGTGGCGGCAGTCGGCCCCGAAGTGACGCTCTTCAAGGTCGGCGATCCGGTGTTCTATGCAGGGAGCATTACCGGGCCGGGCGCGAACAGCGAGTATCACCTCGTCGACGAACGCATCGTCGGCCACAAACCGGCTTCGCTCGACTTCAGCCACGCCGCGGCGTTGCCGTTGACCGCGATTACCGCGTGGGAGGCGCTGTTCGACCGGCTCGGCGTGTCGCCGCAAGGCGCGGATAAGGGGCGCTCGGTGCTGATCATCGGTGGCGCGGGCGGGGTGGGTTCGATCGGTATTCAACTGGCGAAGCAGCTCGCCGGACTGACGGTCATTGCGACAGCCTCGCGTCCGGCGTCGGCAAAGTGGGCGACCGAACTGGGCGCGGATCACATCGTCGATCATTTCGGCGACATGCCGGCGCAGTTGAAGGAGATCGGTTTCGAGCAGGTGGACTACGTGTTGATTTTCAACGACACGGACAAGCACTTCCCGGCGGCAGCCGCGGTGATCAAACCGCAGGGCGGTATTTGTACGATCGTTGAAAACAGCAATCCGGTTGCGGTCGAGTTGCTGAAGGCGAAGAGCGCCGCGTTCCATTGGGAATTCATGTTCACGCGTTCGATGTTCGGTACGCCCGACATGATCGAACAGCACAAGCTGCTGACCGAAGTAGGCCGTCTCGTCGACGCGGGCACGCTGCGCACGACGGTCGGCGAGGACCTCGGCAAGATCAATGCGCAGAACGTGCGGCGCGCGCATCAATTGCTGGAAGAAGGCCGGGCAATCGGCAAGCTCGTGTTGACCGGCTTCTAGGCATAGCTAAGCCAAGGGACGCGCTTAACGCAAGCGGGTTAACACCCAATCCGCGCGAAGCGTTTTTGGGTCCGCTTGGCGGTAGACTGGCAGGGCTCCATGCAAAGTCGCTGCGCGTCTCGCGACGCGAGCGTGCAGCGGCACAACGACGAGGTGACCGTATGAGCCCCTGCTTCAGACTCTCCGCCGTGTCTATGGTCGCATCTCTTGCCTGCGCCCTGGTGCCGGCAGCCCATGCCGTCACGCCGATCACGGTGACTTCGCAAGCCGCGACGGATGGACCGATCCGCTACACCGTCAAGGTCACTTCGAAGGAATTCGGCAACGTGCAGGAAACCCGCACGATCCGCTCCGGCGAATCCGATGACTTCACGTGGAAGACCGTGCCGCCTGGCGGCGCGGTCGCGGCGACGGACCAGTGTCCCGACTACACGTCGTATCCCCTTGATAGCAACGGCGCGGTGCTGCGGCAAACGCAGATCCGCTTTGCGCCGGTGGTCGCCAATGACGGTACGGCAACCGTGCAACTGAGCTTCCAGGCATTGGCGCCGCACGGCACCAAAAACGTGACCAACGCCGGCAAGACGCTCAAGTGTCCGAACGATGTCAGGCTCAGTCAGATCGTGCGTTTTAGCATGCCCACCAACGGCAGTGCGAAGACGCTGACCTTGAGCGATGGAACCCAGGTCGTGGTGTCGGCGAAGCGCTGAGCGGTTGAGTGATCAGCGCTTCGGTGGCATATATGATGCGCTGTGCATGCACCGCCTATGTGCGCTGCATGCAGTGGATCTAACGCCACGGCAAGGCAAGCATCAGCGCCGGCTGGTCGCCGCTCGTTCCATCAATCGAGATGCCAAAAACCGGTGATCCGCTGAAAACAGCCGCCGATAAGTCAGCAGCACGGCCAGCACAGTACCGAGCGCCGACGCCGCCGCGATCAGAAACATGATCACGATCTGATAGCGGACAGCCTGCAGCGGCGACTGACCGGCGAGCACCTGACCGGTCATCATGCCGGGCAGGCTGACGATGCCTACCACTGCCATCTGGTTGAGCGTCGGAATCATCCCTGCACGCACCGCCTGCCGCGCCGGCGCCTGGGCAGCTTCCCAACGGGTGGCGCCAAGCGCGAGCGCCATGTCCACGCGATCGCGCCGCGCAGTCAGCTCTTCGGTCATCCGTTCGATGCCAAGCGACACCCCCGTGAGCGTATTGCCGAGGATCATGCCGAGAATCGGAATCGCATATTGAGGCTCGTACCACGGGCGAATGCGGATCACGACGAACAGACCCACGGCAGCCACCAGCCACGAGCTGACCCAGATCGATACGATGCTGTCGACGCGCTGCCCCGCATAGGTGCGTGCGCCGCGTTGCGCGCCCGCGAATCCGGCGATGAGGGTCATCGCCACCATCAACGGCAGCACCACAAACCAGCGGTCGAACTGGAACACCCAGCCGAGCACATAACCGATCGCCAGCAACTGAACCACGGTGCGCACCGCGGCCCAGGCGAGCTTGCGTTCGAGGTCCAGCTTGAGCGCCACCGACACCGCGCCGTTCACCACGATCAGCAGCGCGGCGATCGCCACATCCCACAGGCTGAGGTTTTGCAGGTTCATTGGGCTGGTTCCTCATTGGCATCTCTCGGTGCTGCGGCTTCATCGAGAACGCCGCCGCGCATGGTCAGGTGACGCTCGCTCATGCGTTTTGCCTGGGCCGGATCGTGCGATACCCACACCGATGCGCGCGGCTGCCGGTCGTCGGCGAACCACGCTTTGACGAGACCTTCGATAGCGTGCGACGACTCGGGATCGAGCGAGGCCGTCGGCTCGTCGAGCAGCAAGACCTCCGGGTCGAGCTGCAGCACACGGATCAGCGCCGCGATCTGCGCTTCGCCGCCCGACAGATCGCTCGCGCGTTTGTCGAGAAAGTCGTTGCCTCGACCCGCCTGCGCCGCCAGCGAAGCGGCCCGCGTGCGATCGAACTGCACATCGCGATACGCCTTGAGCGAGAACGGGTAGCGCAGGTTGTCCTCGACCGTGCCGTCGAGAATCGCGGGCCGTTGCCGGATATAGGCGACATTGCGGCGGTAGCGCGGGATCGCCGCGCGTTCGACAGGTTTGCCGTGCCAGGCAATGTGTCCGCTGTCAAGCGGATCGAGCAGCGCGAGCGCGCGCAGAAACACGCTCTTGCCCGAACCCGACGGGCCGGTAATGGCGACCCGGTCGCCTGCGTACAGCGTGAAACGGGTTTGACGCAGGAGTATCTGACCGCTCAGCGGATCGCGTCTGGAGATGTCCACGGCGTCGATGAGAGGAGTGCCGGTCATGTTTGAATTGGGTTCATAGGTACAATGCGCGTCCCCGTGCCTGATGCACAGTGAACCGGGCATGTTAACTGCTGTCCGATAAGCAAATTGAGAAGAATGGAGTGACTCATGGCAGTGTCGAGCACGATCGGCGGACGAATCGGCAAGATCATCGCATGGCTCCTGGCAGTCATCGTTGTCCTGATCGCTGCATTGGCGATTTTTATCCTGACCTTCGACTGGAATCGCGCGCGTCCCTGGGTGGACCAGAAAGTCAGCGACGCGATAGGCAGGCAGTTTGTCATCGAGGGCGATCTGAAAGTCGGCTGGCGCCATCCGGTGGGTGAGACGGGCTGGCGCGGCTGGGTGCCTTGGCCACGATTTTCGGCGGCCAATATCACGATAGCCAATCCCGACTGGACCAAGCAGCCGCACTTCGCCACGCTCGACGAGATCGACTTCGAAGTCGCGGTGCTGCCGTTGCTCGCGCATGACATTGTGATTCCGGCGATCAATCTGGTGAATCCCTCGGTTGACCTCGAACGGGTGCTCGACGGGCGCAATAATTGGACGTTCAAACTGCAGTCATCTGCTGGGCCGTCGGAATGGAAGCTGGAACTGCACGACATTGCATTCGCCAAGGCCAACATTGCCTATTCGGACGAGCAGAAGAAGACCGACATGCAGGTCGTGGTCGATACGCTTGGCCAGCCAATCCCGATCGGCGACGTGATGAAACAACAGGAAGCGGCCTCCCGTAAGGACTCCGCACAGGTGGTTGGCAAGGAGGGGGCGAGCAAGCTGACCGCTCAGGCGAATGCGATCACCGCTTCGGAGGCGACGGCGGCGTCGGCGGCTGCGGAGGCGTCGTCTACGGGCTCGGCCTCGGCTGCTGCGCAAGCCTCTGCCGCGACAGCGGGGAGCGCCGGCTCGAACGCGTCGGCGGCCGGCCGTCCTGGGGCGGGTGAAGCGACCATGACATCGGTCGCGTCTGCGCCGATCAATCCTGCCAGCAGCGTAGGCATCGGCGCCAAGCCTCCGGTTCCGCCGTACGCCCTGGGCTGGACCGCCAAGGGGTCGTACAACCACACGCCCGTATCAGGCACCGGCAAGTTAGGCGGCCTGCTGGCGCTGCAGGACGTGAACCGGCCGTTCCCGCTACAGGCCGACGTCAAGGCCGGCGACCTGCATGTGGCGCTGGTCGGCACGATCACGGATCCGGCCCATCTCGCTGCGGTCGATTTACGTCTGTGGCTGCAGGGCACCAGCATGGCGCATCTGTATTCGCTGACGGGCGTGACATTGCCGGACACGCCGCCTTATGCCACGGAAGGGCGCCTCGTAGGCAATTTCAAGCAGGACGGCAACGTCTTCAAGTATGAAAATTTTACAGGCCGGGTGGGCGGCAGCGACCTGAACGGCTCGCTGACCTACACGGCTCGCGAGCCACGACCGCTGCTGCAGGGTGAGCTTGTATCGAACCTGCTGCAATTCTCCGATCTCGCCCCGGTGATCGGCGCCGATTCGAATGCCAGCAAAGCCAAGCGAGGCGATGCGACCAAACAGCCGTCCAACAAGGCCCTGCCGGTTGAGGAGTTCCGCACGGACCGTTGGAAAGCGATCGACGCCGACGTCAAATTCACCGGCCGGCGGCTCATCAAGAATCCGGATCTGCCGATTACCAACCTGTACACCCACGTCGTGATGACGGACGGCGTGCTCTCGCTGGTACCGCTCTCGTTCGGCGTGGCGGGCGGCACGCTCTCATCGGACATTCATCTGGACGGCAGCACGACGCCGTTGAAGGGCCGTTTCTCGACCGCGGCGCGCCACCTGAAACTCAAGCAACTGTTCCCGAACTTCAAGACGATGCAAAGCGCACTCGGCGAAGTGAACGGCGATGCCGCGCTTTCGGCAACCGGCAATTCGCCGGCGGCGCTCGCCGGAACGGCGAACGGCGAAGTGAAAGCGCTGGTCACCGACGGCACGGTGAGCCGCTTGCTGATGGAGGCCGCTGGCCTGAACGTGGCCAACGTGGTCTACGAAAAGCTGTTCGGCACGGCTGACGTCAAGATCAACTGCGCCGCCGCGGACTTCGTGGCGACCGACGGCGTGCTCAATCCGCGTGTCTTCGCGCTGGATACGGACGACGCGGTGATCGACATCGACGGCAACGTCAATATGCGCGACGAGACAATGGACCTGGGCGTGCATCCGCACACGAAGGGCTTTCGGGTATTTTCGCTGCGCTCGCCGCTATACGTGAAAGGCACCTTCAAGGATCCTCACGTCGGCGTGAATGCGACGGCATTGGCGCTGCGCGGTGGCGCAATGGTCGGCCTCGGCCTGATCAACCCGTTTGCCGCGCTGATCCCGCTGATTGCGCCGAGCAATAACAAGCCGCTGCCCTGCAATCAATTGCTGGCGGCCGAGCGCGCGCAGCCTACTGCGCCGGCACCGGGGCAGAAGGAAAAGGCGCGTGCGCCGATCTCGCTGGATGGGAATGCTTCGGCTCCGGCCGCGGCAAGCAGCGCAAGCAAGGCTGCCAGGCCGGCGGCCGCGTCACCGGCGAATGGCGGTGCCTTGTACAAGGGGAGCTAGGCAGGAGACAGGTGCGCCGGGAAGGGCAGCATCAGCGCAGAAGGAAAGCGGGCGGGCTCATGACAGCATGAGCCCGCCGCTTATCGCCGCATAACAGAATCAGAAGAGACTCAGCGCAATGAGCGCGGCGTCGCATCGCCAGCGGCATCCTGGCGCCGTACACCGCGACGTGGACCGCCTACCGCCGCACGGGTGGCGCCGAACTCCGGGAGAATCCGGCCGCGGGCGCGGCTGGCAAATACGAGGAAGCCGAAGCCGTCCGCTTCGTACCAGTAACCACCGTTTTCCAACCCGTCGAGCGGCTGTTCCAGGGCATTGGCGATTGATTCAATGCAACGCCGGCGCAGTTCGGCAGGCGCCGGGTAGGGCGGCTGTGCACCGCGCACGCTGCATAGGAGGACGTCGAGACCTGGCAGCACATGGGCGTACAGCACTGGCTCATCTTGTGCGCGAGCCCGCGCGATCTTGGTGTCGAGCTGGCCGAACGGTTTGAAGTGCCGTAGCACGGCGAGGAACGACTCATCGCCGTCCACCTTCGCGCGCCGACGCTTTTTCGGGAAGGACATAAAAATTCGCCTGAAAAAGAATTGCAAGAAACGCAGCGTCCTCATGCGACCACTCCCGGCTTCGCGCCGCCGCACGTCGATCTTTTATAGCATACGAAAATGCCAGATTCACGGTGATTCGACGATCAGTCTGCCTCACACCCATCCGCACGAATCGTGCCGAATCGCCTTGCCGCGCGCTTTCGCATCCCCAGCATCAGTCTCTAACTTCTGTCTCAATGATAGACGCAGGTGCCCTGTAAGGGAGAGCCTCGCCATTAAAAAAACACATTTTTATGTTGTCCAGCGCTTCCATGGCGGCAGATTGAAATATCTCGGGTTCGCGTCGATAATGACCCGGTTCCGCTACGGCGGTTCGGCGGCCTGCGCCGCTTGGGGGCAAAGCGCAGCCCGCCGCCTGGACCGTGCGGCGTCCGGATAGACTACCAGGCGCACATGAAACTATTTACCAAGGGTCTCCTGCTGATCGCGATGCCGAGCGTCGTCGAGCTGGCATTGCTCGGCGTCGTCTTCGAGACGCAACAGCGGGCGGCGCAGGCCGCGCTGTGGGT
The DNA here is from genome assembly GCF_050436645.1 of Paraburkholderia sp. GAS33. Classification (NCBI taxonomy): domain Bacteria; kingdom Pseudomonadati; phylum Pseudomonadota; class Betaproteobacteria; order Burkholderiales; family Burkholderiaceae; genus Paraburkholderia; species Paraburkholderia sp. GAS33. The sequence continues at coordinate 12,174 of NZ_JBNDMP010000004.1, read as the reverse complement.
CGCCAATAGCAAGCAGATCCTGTATCAGTCGTCTTCGCTCATCGACCCGCTGCTGCGTCAGGCCGCGCGGGTTCGCACGGGTATGGTGGTGGGCGACCCCACGTTCGTCGACCGTCATGTGGCATGGGTCGACCTGGGTGACCGGCTGACCCATCTCGAACAACTGGTCGTCGACACACCGCAGCAGGCCACGCGCGTGCAGCAGATGCGCGCTACCGTCGATGCTTACCGGGCCCAGGCCGAGACCATCGCCAAGGGCCTGCGTGAGGGTCGCAGCATGAGCGCATTCACCGCGCTCGAAGCCGGTGAGGTGCCGACCCAGGTGGCGCTGTTTCGCGACCAGCTCGATGCTTTCGTCGCGGAAGAGTCGCGCCTCGATGCCGAGCGCAGCGCTTCGCTCGCTCAGACCAAGGCTCGCCAGCAATATGCGCTGATCGCGGCCGTGCTTGGCTCCATGCTGATCTGGGGTTTCACCGCGCTGGTATTCGCCCGCAGTATCGGCCGCCGTCTCGAGGTGCTGAGCGGGAACGCCGAGCGCCTCGGCCATGGCCGGCCATTGAGTGCACCTCTTTCAGGCAACGACGAGATCGCTGCGCTCGACGCCGTACTGCACCAGACCGGCGCACGGTTGCGCGCGGCCGAGCAGTCCCAGACCGTCCTGAAGGCAAAGCTCGAGGCGCGTGCCAAGGAACTGGCAGGGGTCAACGAGGAGTTGCGCCAGGAGACCCAGGACAACGAGATGTTCATCTACAGCGTGTCGCACGACTTGCGCTCGCCGCTCGTGAACCTGCAGGGCTTCTCCAAGGAGCTGCAGGTTTCCTGCGACGAACTGCGCGCCACAATCGATGCGGCGCAGTTACCGAAAGCCGAAGAACGCCGCCTCACCGATGTCCTCGACGGCGACGTGCGCGAATCGCTGCAGTTTTTGCGGACCGCCGTGACGCGGGCAGCCGCGATCATCGAGGCGTTGCTGCGAATCTCGCGGGCCGGGCGCCTCGAATATCAGTGGCAGCGCGTGAGTATCGGGCGGGTGGTGGCGCACGTGGTCGACGGGTTAGCCGGCACGATCGAAGCGCGCGGCGTGTCCGTCACCGTGCGCGAGTTGCCGCCGGCGTGGGGCGACCCGGGCGCGATCGAGCAGATCTTCAGCAATCTGATCGGCAATGCGCTCAACTTTCTCGATCCGGACCGCATGGGCCGTATTGAGGTGGGCGCGTGCGAGCCAGATCCTGTGGACGAGAGCGAGCCGCCCGTCTTGCGCACGCGAACTTACTATGTGCGCGACAATGGGCTTGGCATTCCGGCGGCTTATATGTCCAAAGTGTTTCGTGCCTTTCAGCGGCTGCACGGCGAAGTGGCGAAAGGCGACGGCATTGGACTTGCACTGGTGCGGCGCATGGCCGAGCGGCACGGCGGACGCGTCTGGGTGGAATCGGCAGAGGGCGCGGGGTCGACGTTTTTCGTCGTGCTGCCCGAGCAGCCGGCCCGGCTGTAAAGCGGGCGTCGAATCGCAGCAAGTCATGCAGCAAGGCGGTTCTCGTGTGCAGTCCTTGGGCTGCCCCGCGGATCGCTTAAATTGAAAAGTATGAAACACGAATAAACTGATCACGCACCGGCGATTCGCAGGCACGGAGGCAGGATGAAACATGGGGAAACGGTCAGCATCGTCCTGATCGAAGACGACGACGGCCACGCTACGCTCGTCGAGCGCAATTTGCGCCGGGCCGGCATCTCGAACGGTTTTCTGCGGTTTTCCGATGGGCAGCAGGCGCTCGATTATTTTTTCGGCGATCCGCCCAGTGGGGACGTAGCCGGCAAATATCCGCCGCGCCAGGATCTGATGAACTTCGTCGTGCTGCTCGATCTCAAGATGCCGCGGGTGGACGGCTTCGAGGTGCTGCGCCGTCTGAAGGACTCTCCGTCTACGGCTGCGGTGCCGGTGATCGTCCTGACTACAACCGACGATCCGCGTGAAATCGAGCGCTGCTATGAACTTGGCTGCAATGTGTACATCACGAAGCCGGTCGAATATGACGCATTCATCGAGGCGGTGCGCCGCCTCGGCTTCTTCCTGCAGGTGGTGAAGCTGCCGCCGGGCCAGCGTTTAATGGCATCCTGAGGGACCTATCGTTACGGTACAGGCCTCAAATCCGCCAGCGTAAATCCAGCCATAGAAAGAACCAGCATGACCGAAGACGTATCCTCGCCACCCGCGGATTATGTGCTTGTCGTCGATGACGACGAAGGCATCTTGCGTCTTGCACGCAAGTCGCTGCAGCGGGCCGGTTGTCGCGTGGCGCTCTGTTCCGACGTCGAAAGTGCCCGCGAGCGGATCGCGGCCGGCGAGCCGGACCTGCTCGTACTCGACTATCAGCTCAACGGGCCGGAGACTGGCCTCGACTTCTTCCGCCGGCTGCGCGCCGAAGGCGTGCGCAGTCCTGCCATCCTCGTTACCGGGTTCACGGACGAATCGCGCGTGATCGAGGCGTTGCGCGCCGGCGTCTCGGACGTGGTACCGAAATCCGGCGACTACCTCGACTATCTGCCGGAAGCTGTGGAGCGGGCGCTCTCACAGGTCCGACTACAGCGGGCTTCGGCCGAAGCAGTGCTGCTGCGCGACCGCGAGCAGCATTACCGTACCTTGTCGGAAGCGCTGCCGCATCTCGTGCTGACCTGCGACGCCAATGGCGATTGCGATTTTCTGTCGAAGCAGTGGTTCGAATACACGGGTCTCGACGAAAGCCATTCGCACGGCCTCGCGTGGCTCGAAGCCGTTCATGCCGACGATCGCGAGGAAATCCGCCAGAGCTGGCTGAAAACGGTCAGGAGCGGGGCCGAGGACTATCGCCATGAGCTGCGCATTCGCGGCCATGACGGCGCATACCGCTGGTTCGACGCGCGTATCGTTGCGATGCGCGATTCCGACGGCGTGGTCACCAAGTGGTTTGGCAGTTGTACGGACATTCATTCGCAGCGCGAAGCGATTGAGGAGCATGAACGGCTGCTGGCTTCCGAGCAGGCTGCGCGGCACGCCGCCGAAGAAGCCAATCGTGCGAAAGACCGCTTTCTGGCAATGCTCTCGCACGAGTTGCGTACGCCACTCACGCCTGTGCTGGCGGGCTCGCGAGTGCTCGAAATGATACCGGACCTGCCGGACCAGGCGCGCTCGTGCGTGCTGATGATCCGCCGCAACGTCGAACTCGAAGCGCGCCTCATCGACGATTTGCTCGATCTCACGCGGGTGGCGAACGGCAAGCTGCGTCTCTCGCTGGAGACCGTGAACGTGCATGAAGTGATCGACAGCGTGCTTGAACTGTTTCGCAGCGAGATTCAGGTCAAGCAGCAGGACGTGCATGTCGACAAGGCCGCGCAGCACCACTACGTGCTTGCTGACCGCGCGCGATTGCAGCAGATGCTCTGGAACCTGATCCGCAACGCCGCCAAATTCACACCGGACGGCGGTCATATCTATGTGCGCACGCGCGACGAGCGGATGCATGTGCAGATCTCGATCGAGGATACGGGGATCGGCATTGAACCCGAGCAGATCGGCAAGCTCTTCAACGCGTTTGAACAGGGCAATCAGAACATGACCCGCCAGTTCGGCGGTCTGGGATTAGGTCTCGCTATCACCAAGGCGCTGACCGATGTGCACGGCGGCACGGTAACGGCACAGAGTCCAGGAGCGCACTGCGGCGCGACCTTCACGATTACCTTGCCGACGGCCGCGAAGCCTGTTGAAGAAGCGGTCGTCCCGGCACCCGCTGCGACCTACCCGGGTGGCGTCATGACGATCCTGCTGATCGAGGATCATGTGGACACCGCCGAGGTGATGGCGCAGCTGATTCGCAGCCTCGGCCATGAGGTGACGGTGGTGGGCCGCGTGGCCGACGCGCTGGCGGCCACACAGTCGGTGACGTTCGATCTGATTGTGAGCGACGTCGGATTGCCGGACGGCACCGGCCTCGATTTCATCAAGGCGTTTCGCGAACATTCGGACGTGCCGGCGATCGCCTTGACCGGCTTCGGCACCGACGAGGATGTGCGTCGCTGCCTGGGCGCCGGTTTCACATCGCATCTGACCAAGCCTGTGAATTTCGGTCAGCTCGAACAGTTGATCGAGAGCGCGGCGAATGTGAAGGCCGAAAAAACCGCGGCCTCCGATTCCACGTAGTGCGAAGTTTTGGCGAATGATGCCTTACCTACGCCTGGGGCAGGCGCGGCGAGTTTTTCAGTGAATCGCGGATTTCACGCAGCAGCAGCACGTCTTCCGGCGTCGGAGCGGGCGGCGGCGCTTCGGCAGGGGCCGGCTTGCGCAGGTTGTTGATGAACTTCACCATCAGGAAAATGATAAAGGCGAGGATGATGAAGTTGATCAGCACGGTGATGAACGAGCCATAGCCGAATACGGCCACACCCGCTGTTTGCAGGTCTTTATACGACTCGGGGCTGCCCTTGAAGCTTGCCGGAATCTCGCCCAGGCGGATGAACTTGTTGGAAAAATCGAGGCCGCCGGTGGCGAGTCCGACGACCGGCATGATCAGGTCTTTGACAATTGAATTAACAATGGTGGAAAACGCGCCGCCGATAATCACACCGACTGCAAGATCCATCACGTTGCCTTTGAGGGCAAATTCCTTGAACTCCTTGACCATGCTCATTGGGATTTCCTCCTTGAAGTCGATGGCGCCATGATAGCCAACGTGGGGAGGATAGGGTAGTGCTTTTGAGGATGCGCCTGCGCTACGGAAACTATGACTCAAGCGCGTGAGCCCGCTCGACGTGCGCTGCAAAACTGACCGTATCGATGTTGGCCCCGCATAGCAGCACCCCAACGCGTTTGCCCTGCAACGTCTCGCGCAGCGGACCGAGCAGGGCCGCTGTAGCCGCCGCGCAGGCGGGTTCGACGGCGAGCTTGAGTTGCGTGAACAGCGTCAGCATGGCCGAGCGCAACTGGTTGTCTGTGACCGTGACGAGGCGGTCGATATGGCGTCTGCACAGTTCGTAGCTGTATTGCTCGGTGTGCGGTGCCATCAGCGAATCCGCAATGCTGTACATGTGGCCCATCTTGATCGTATGGTTGGCCGCGAAGCTCTTGCTCATCGCATCGGAACCGTCCGGTTCGACCCCGAACACATGGATGCGCGGATTCGCCAGCCGTAATGCTGTCGACACACCCGCCGCAAGGCCGCCGCCGCCGATTGGTACGATCACTGCGTCCAGATCCGGCGTTTGCGTGGCCCATTCGTAGCCGAGTGTCGAGGTGCCGAGCACCGTGCGGTAACCGTTGAACGGATGCACGAAATAGCGGCCTTCCTCGGCTTCGACGCGGCGCACGATCTCGAACGCTTCGGCGCCGTTCTCCGCCAGCACCATCTCTGCGCCGAACTGCCGGCACAGCGCGACGCGCGCCGGGTTGGCGGAACGAAACAGCACGACCTTGGCGCTGATGCCGAGGCGCATCGCCGCATAGGCGACCGCGACCGCATGATTGCCGCCCGATACGCAAGTCACTCCGGCACTGCGTTGCGCTTCGTCGAGCGCGAGCAGATGGGTGAACGCACCGCGTGTCTTGAAGCTGCCGCCCGCCTGCAGCAGTTCGAACTTGAAGTTCACCATCGTGCCTTCCAGCGATGGCAAATCGAGCTTGTCGAACACCGGCGTGCGCGCGACCCACGGCGTCAACGCAAAATGCTGCGAGGCGATGTCGTCGAGCGTCGGGATCGGCTCGCCGTCGATCGTATGGTCGGTGTGCTGAGGCGTAGCGGTGGACATGGCGTGGGGTGAAGTCGTCCGTTCTTAGTCTTTGGAGTCGCGCGGCCTGCTTCAGTTCAAGTCAGAGCCTCCACCGACATGCTGTGAATGAACTTTGCGAGGAAGCGTTCGCAATCCACCAGCTGTTCCAGCGCCACGAACTCGTTGGCCTTGTGCGCCTGCTGGATGTCGCCGGGGCCGCATACGATGGCCGGAATGCCCGCCAGCGAGAACAGTCCCGCTTCGGTGCCGTAAGCGACCTTGCGTTTGTCCTGATCCCCGGTCAACGCGCGTACCAGTTCAGTGATCGCTGCCTGTTCCGACGAGTCGAGCCCAGGGGCGGCCGCGATCTTCGAGATCTCGATGGCTGCGGACGGATGTTCGCGCAACATCTTCGGCAACAGCGTTTCGCGTGCGTACTGATCGATGCGCGCGAAAATCGACTGCGGATCGAGCGTAGGCAGATTGCGGAATTCGAACTGAAAGCGGCATTCCGCAGGCACGGTGTTGATCGCGTTGCCGCCTACGATGGTGCTCGTCTGCGCGGTGCTGAAGGGCACGTCGAACAGTTCGTCGAACGGGCCTTGCTCGCGAAACTGATCGGCCATATCGCGGATGTAGCAGATCAGCCGCGCGGCGTATTCGATTGCGTTCAGTCCCTTCGGTGTCAGCGACGAATGCGCCGCCTGTCCCCGCACGCAGCACTGGTACGTGTTGATGCCTTTGTGCGCGATGATCGGGCGCATGCTGGTCGGCTCGCCGACGATGCAACCGTCCGGTTTGATGCCGCGTTTCATCAGGTCTGCGATCAATAGCGGCGCGCCGACGCAGCCGACTTCCTCGTCGAACGAGAGCGCGAAGTGAATCGGCTTGGCGAGTTTCGTGCGCTGCATTTCGGGCACGAGCGTGAGCGCGGCGCCGATGAAGCCTTTCATGTCGCAGGTGCCGCGGCCGTAGAGTTTGGCGTCGCGTACTTCCGGTTTGAACGGATCGCTGTCCCATTGTTGACCGTCGACCGGCACCACGTCCGTGTGACCCGATAGCACGATGCCGCCATTGGTCTCGCCGTCATGGGCGGGGATCGTGGCGAACAGATTGGCCCATTTGCCGCTGGGGTCGTGCGTGAGCGTGCTTTCGACGCCGGCTGCGCGCAATTCGTCGCGCACGGTTTCGATCAGGCCGAGATTCGGATTGCGGCTGACCGTATCCATTGATACTAGGCGCGTGATCCAGGGAAGCGAAGCAGGGGACGTGGAAGACGAGGCGGCGGGTGCGGACGATGCGGCTGTGTGCGCGGAACGCGCTGATTCAGCGACGTGGGACATGACGAAGCTCCGACTTTTAAGTCTTTCGATCATACCCAAAAAACGCTGCCCCGGCTCGCGCAATAGCAGGCTGCGGCGCGTCTTGCGCGCCGCAGCATACAGGGCGGAGGTGGGTTGCCTGACCCCGCGGAGCTAGCTTCAGCGTACCGCTGCGGTGGCCGTACCCCGCGTCGGCGAGCCGAGTGCGCGCAGCGTTTCTTTCACGGTTGCCACTCGCACGGCCAGATCGGGGCTGCGCGTTTCGATGCGCAGTTTGTCCTGACCCGCGAGCTTGATGTGCTTGTGTTTCTGCACCATTTCGATGATCCGCATCGCGTCGATCGGCGGATTTGGGATGAATTGCAGGCCGATGACCGATTCTCCCGCATCGATCTTCGAAATCCCCAGCGGTTTCGCCGCGAGTCGCAAGCGATGCGTTTCCACCAGCGCGTGCGCTTGCGGCGGTAGCTTGCCGAACCGGTCGATCAATTCCTCCTGGATGCCATCGATCGCGTCGTTATGTTCGCAATTTGCGAGGCGCTTGTAGAGCGACAGACGTTCCTGCACATCGCCGCAATAATCGGCCGGCAGAATTGCAGGCGCGTGAAGATTGATCTCGGTGGTGGCCGCGAGCGGCGCGGTGAGATCGGGTTCCTTGCCTTCCTTGAGTGCCTTCACGGCGTCGTTCAGCATGTCGGTATAAAGCTGGAAACCGATCTCCTGAATCTCGCCCGATTGTTTGTCGCCCAGCACTTCGCCCGTGCCGCGAATTTCGAGGTCGTGCATGGCCAGATAAAAGCCTGAGCCGAGTTCTTCCATCTGCTGGATGGCTTCGAGACGGCGCTGCGCCTGTTTGGTGAGCCCCTGCGGGTCGTGCACCAGCAGATACGAATACGCCTGGTGATGCGAGCGTCCGACGCGTCCGCGCAACTGGTGCAACTGCGCGAGGCCGAATTTGTCGGAACGGTGAATCAGGATCGTGTTGGCGCTCGGCACGTCGATGCCGGTTTCGATAATGGTCGTACACAGCAGCACGTTGGCGCGCTGGGCGACGAAGTCGCGCATCACGCGTTCGAGTTCGCGCTCGTGCATCTGGCCGTGTGCGACTGCGATGCGAGCTTCGGGCACCAGCGCTTCGAGCATCTGCCGGCGGTTCTCGATCGTTTCGACTTCGTTGTGCAGGAAGTAGACCTGGCCGCCGCGCTTCAGCTCGCGCAGCATGGCCTCGCGGATCACGCCATCTTCTTCGCGACGCACGAAGGTCTTGATGGCGAGCCGCTTTTGCGGCGCGGTTGCGATCACGGAGAAGTCACGCAGGCCTTCGAGGGCCATGCCGAGTGTGCGCGGAATCGGCGTGGCGGTGAGCGTCAGTACGTCGACTTCGGCGCGCAACGCTTTCAGGGCCTCTTTCTGACGCACGCCGAAGCGATGCTCCTCGTCGATGATCACCAGACCCAGGCGTTTGAACTGCACATCCGAGGACAGCAGTTTGTGCGTGCCGATGACAATATCGACGCTGCCGTCGTTGATCTGCTGGATCGCTGCGTTGACTTCCTTGGTCGACTTGAAGCGCGACAATTCAGCGATGCGCACTGGCCAGTCGGAGAAACGGTCGGAGAAGGTTTGCGTGTGCTGTTCTGCCAGCAGCGTAGTTGGCGATAGCAGTGCGACCTGTTTGCCGCCCATCACCGCGATGAAGGCCGCGCGCAGCGCGACCTCGGTCTTGCCGAAACCGACGTCGCCGCAGACGAGACGGTCCATCGGCTTGCCGCTTGTCATATCGCCGATTACAGCGGCAATCGCCGCGGCCTGGTCGGGCGTTTCTTCGAAGCCGAAGCTTTCCGCGAATTTCACGTAGTCGCGCGGTTCGAGCGCGAACGCATGACCTTCGCGCGCCGCGCGGCGCGCATACAGGTTGAGCAATTCAGCGGCGGTATCGCGAATCTGCTGGGCGGCGCGGCGCTTGGCTTTTTCCCACTGGCCGGAGCCCAGCGAGTGAAGCGGGGCGCTTTCCGGATCCGCGCCGCTGTAGCGCGAGATCACGTGCAACTGCGCGACCGGCACATAGAGTTTGCTTTCGCCGGCGTATTCGAGGTGCAGGAACTCGGTTTCGCCTTCGCCGAGATCCATCGTCACCAGACCCATATAGCGGCCGATACCGTGCTGCGAATGCACGACCGGGTCGCCCACCTTCAGCTCGGACAGGTCGCGCACCATCGAATCGACGTTGCTCGCCTGTTCCTGGCGGCGCCGCCCGGAGCGGCGTACGAGCGGGCCGTACAGTTCGGTTTCCGTGATGACAGCGATGCCTTCGGCGGGCACCGCGAAGCCGGTGGACAGCGGAGCAACGCCGAGCGAGAAGCGCTCGTCGCCGGTTAACCAGTCGTTGAAGCTGTCGCTCGAGGACGGCCGTAGATGGTTGTCAGCCAGCAATTGCAGCAGCGTTTCGCGCCGGCCCGCCGATTCCGCCGCGAACAGCACGCGGTTCTGGGTCGTATCGAGGTAGCTGCGCAATGCCGCGACCGGATCGTCCGCGTGGCGGTCGATCGCGAGATCCGGCAGCGGCGTGGACCAGCCGCCGCCGGCGTTGGCCGGCAGCACAAGACGCGCGAACGGTTTGGCGAACGTGAAGAAGTCCGCGTCCGAGAGGAACAGGCGCTGCGGCTCGAGAATCGGCCGGTCGCGGTCATGCGACAGGAAGCTGTGACGCTGCTTGGTGTCGTTGGTAAAACGCTTGATGGCCGCTTCCAGATCGCCGACGAACGCGAGTTGCGCACCCGCCGGCAGATAGTGGAACAGCGTGGCGGTCTCTTCGAAGAAGAGCGGCAGGTAGTATTCGATGCCCGCGGACGGTACGCCATTGCCGATGTCTTTATAGATCGAGGCGCGGCTCGGGTCGCCCTCGAAGACCTCGCGCCAACGGCTGCGGAAGGCGGTGCGGGCGGCTTCGTCGAAGGGGAATTCGCGGCCGGGCAGCAGGCGCACGTCTTTCACCGGATAGAGGCTGCGCTGCGTGTCGGGGTCGAACGCGCGGATCGAGTCGACCTGATCGTCGAACAGGTCGATCCGGTACGGCAGCGGCGAGCCCATCGGAAACAGGTCGAGCAGCGAACCACGCACGCAGTACTCGCCGGGGCGCACAACCTGGCTGACGTGCTCGTAGCCTGCCAGCGTCAACTGGGCCTTCAGCTTGGCCTCGTCGAGACGCTCGCCTTGCGAGAACGAGAACGTGTAGCCCGCCATGAACGAGGCGGGCGGCATGCGGTACAGGGCCGTGGTGGCGGGCACCAGCAGGATGTCGCAGCGGCCTTCGCCGAGGTCGTGGAGCGTGGCGAGACGCTCGGAGACGAGATCCTGGTGCGGCGAGAAGGTATCGTAAGGCAGCGTTTCCCAGTCGGGCAGGAGGCGCACACGCGCCTCAGGAGCGAAGAAAGCGATTTCTTGGGTGAGGCGCTGGGCGTCGACGGCGCTCGAGCAGACGACGGCGAGCAGCGGCACCTGTTCGCGATAGGCGAGGTGATAGCGGGCGATCAGCAGGGCATCGGATGAGCCGTGCGTACCGTCGAAGGCGAAACGCTGGCCGGCCTTGACGAGCGCGACGGGCGAGGAGTACTGCGATGATGCGGCAATGTCTGGCATAGAGGAGAAGGCGGCCGGTGGGTCACACGTGAGCGGCAAGTTTACGCGTGTCATGGCGTGGATGCGAAGGACCTATTATAAAATCCGTCCTTTACTTTGACTTTCGCGGCGTCCGCACCAGTGACTTCACGTCTTTTTGCTCTGATTCCGTGCGCAGGCACCGGCAGCCGGTCCGGCGCCGCGATGCCCAAACAATATCGCACTGTAGCTGGTCGCGACCTGTTGCATTACTCATTGGCGGCTTTCGACGCCTGCAGCGAGTTCGCGCAGACGCTGGTAGTGATCGCCCCCGAGGACCAGCATTTCGACGCCCGCCGCTTTTCCGGCTTGCGTTTCGCGGTACGGCGCTGCGGCGGCGCTTCACGCCAGGCCTCGGTCCTGAACGGCCTGCACGCGCTGGCCGAGTTCGGAGCGCACGACGACGACTGGGTGCTGGTGCACGATGCGGCACGCCCGGGCATCACGGCTCTCCTGATCCGCACGCTGGTTAATGCGCTCAAGGACGACGCGGTGGGCGGGATCATGGCGCTGCCGGTGGCGGATACGCTCAAGCGCATTGCGCCGGACAGCGGTGGACGGATTGCCCGGACCGAGTCGCGCGACGGCTTGTGGCAGGCGCAGACACCGCAGATGTTCCGCGTGGGGATGTTGCGCGAGGCGATCTTGCGGGCGCAGCAGGACGGACATGATCTGACGGACGAGGCGAGCGCGATTGAGTGGCTGGGCCACGCGCCGCTCCTGGTGCAGGGCAGCTTGCGCAATTTCAAGGTTACGTATCCGGAAGATTTCGATCTGGCCGAGGCGATTTTGAGCCGGCCTGCGGCTTCCTGAAGAGTTTCATCGTTGATAACCGGACTTCGAGCTATGGATTTGAGAATTGGACAGGGGTATGACGTGCACGCGCTCGTACCGGGGCGGCCGCTCATTATTGGCGGCGTGACGGTGCCTTATGACCGGGGGTTGCTGGGGCATTCGGATGCGGATGTGTTGTTGCATGCTATTACGGATGCTTTGTTTGGCGCAGCCGCGTTGGGGGATATTGGGCGGCATTTTTCTGATACCGATGCGAAGTTTGCTGGAGCGGATTCACGTGTCCTGTTGAGGGAATGCGCTGCGCGGATTGCTCAGGCTGGGTTCTCTATTGGGAATGTGGATAGTACGGTTATTGCTCAGGCGCCCAAGCTTGCGCCTCATATCGAGGCTATGCGGGTTAATATTGCCGAGGATTTGAAGCTGGCGCTTGATCGGGTTAATGTCAAGGCTAAGACTAATGAGAAGCTTGGCTATCTGGGCAGGGCTGAGGGGATTGAGGCTCAGGCTGTGGTTTTGTTAATTAAGGGGTGAGTGGGGGGTTTTGCCTGCGGGGCGGCGGTGTTGGCCTGGGGGGTGTCCCGAATTTTGTGTAAACGGGTTGGTGTTTAACGCTGCACCAGCCGTTCTTCGAACTGGATGGTGAAGCGGTTCAGAGCTGCTTTCC
>NZ_JBNDMP010000003.1:0-767850 GCF_050436645.1 Paraburkholderia sp. GAS33 | reverse complement strand
GCACCCATATCAACGGGCGCCCCGCCAGGCAGGTCGAAGGCGCCGTCGCAAACAAGTTCAAAGACGCCTGCCTCGTCCAACACGGACTGGATGCTACGCGACCTGTCGCCATGGAGAATGTGCCCGTTGCGCATGGTCACCTCTTCCGTCGGCCAACCGGCCAGCCGCGCGAGCTTCGCGCGCACCCCTTGCGCCGCCTGCTGCAACGCCGCGCCTGTGCTGATCGTCGTCCCCGAGCCATAAGTCGGCCCCGAATAAGGCAGTGAGGTATCACCTGCCAGAACGCTGACTTCCTCTGGCTTCAGGCCCAGGATTTCTGCGACTATCTGCGGAAAGACCGTGGCGGGACCTGTGCCAATGTCGCAGAAGCTGGATTCCAGTCGCGCCATTCCGTGTGCGTTGAGCCGTACTCGCGCGGTGGTATGGAATCGCGCCTGCCCCTGGCTGCAATCGGCGAGGCCGCAGCCAATGCGCCAATGTCCGTCGCGCGTACCGCCCTTTGGCCTGTCTTGCCAACGGAAGCGGCGCGCGCCTTCGTTATAGGCCTCTCGCAATTTTTTCGACGACCACGACTTCCCGCTTTCAGGATCGGTTTCAGCGTAGTTGGCGAGCCGCAACTCCAGCGGATCGACCTTCAACGTGCGCGCCAGTTCGTCCATGGCCGAGCCGAGCGACCATGAACCTGGGCCGTCCCATGGAGAGCGCATGAAGGTCGGCAGCACGACATTCCCACGGCGAACCTTCTGGCTGGTCGAGATGTTATCGCATGCGTAAAAGGATCGTCCCGGGATCGATCCGAACTCGACATAATCTTCCGTGACGCTCGTGATGTTGGTGACCGCGTGGACAATGCCAAGCAGTTTGCCGTCCTCGCTGGCACCCAACGCGACGTTTTGTGTCATCTGCGGCTGAAATCCGACCATGTCGTACATGTTCTGCCGACTGAGCACCAGTTTGACTGGCCGACGCGTCACCCAGGCCGCCATGCTGGCGAGGATTTCGTGCGGCCAGACGAACGCTTTCACGCCGAATCCGCCGCCCGTGTACGGGGAAACTACCCGGACCCACGCCGGGTCGATGCCGAACGCGGCAGCGAGCGTGTTTTGAACCGCCGGCAGGTGTTGCACCGAGTCGTAAACGGTAAGCTGCTTGTCCTTCCAGACTGCCAGGATGGCGCACGGCTCCATCGGGTTTGCGTGGCGAGACGGCTGTATGTACTCGGCACCCGTCCTGAGCGGTGCGGCGGCGATAGCCGACGCCGCATCACCCTTGCAAAATTCCAAAGCACTCGAATGGGAATAGCCACCCCGCTCCGGCGCAGGCGGTTCGGCTGGTGCGGTGTCGGGCACGATGAAGGAAGTGGCTCGGTAGTCCACGCATACGGAATCCGCACCTGACTCGGCCGCTTCGATGCTCTCCGCCAGCACGATTGCCACCGGCTGCCCCTCATAAACGACTTCGTCAGTCTGCATCGGAACGAAGCGGGTGGCGAGCGGCGGAACACTGATGTCGGCCAGCCTTGCATGCACTTTCGGCATGTCGGCGGCGGTTAGCACGTGCGTAACACCGGGCATCGCCAACGCCTCGTGCGCGTCGATCTTCTCGACCCAACCGGCCGGAACGGTGGCAGATACCATCACCGCATAGAGCTGTGCTGGCAGATTCTGGTCGCCGGCATAACGGGCCGCGCCCGTCACCTTTACCGGACCGTCGAGGCGTGCAATCGATTCACCCGAATGGTTCATGGCGCACTCGCCGCGAGTTCGATGGCGCGAAGCGTAGCGTTGCGAGCGAGCGCGATCTTGTATCCGTTGGACGATAGCGGTCGGGCATCGGCAAAGCTTGCCCCTACCGCAGCCGCGACGCCGGCCGAGCCCAGCCGCTCGCCGACTAGCAGTCGCTCTGTCTCGTCGAGACGCCAGGGGCGCATTGCTACGGACCCCAAAGCAACGCGCGCCTTGTTGATCACGTCGCCGTCCAGTTGGAGCGTTACCGCCGCGGACACGATGGCGTACTCATAACTCTCCCGCTCCCGAATCTTCAAATATGCAGATTTCGGCGCTGGCCCACCTAATTCGATACTGGTGATCAGTTCGCCATGACGCAACACGGTGTGTGCGGATGGATTTTCGTCGGGCAGCACATGGAAGCTGCGTGCGGGAATGCGCCGGCCGCTGCCTTGCGCATCCTCGGTTACGATCACCGCATCCAGTGCAGCGAGCGCCACCGCCGGGTCGGAGGGCTGCACCGCCACACACTCGTCGGTCCAGCCGAAGATCGCGTGCCTTTCGTTCAGGCCGTGCAATGCTGCGCAGCCCGAGCCCGCCACTCGCTTGTTGCACGGTGTGGGCGCATCGGCACGGAAGTAGGCGCAGCGTACACGTTGCAGGGGATTGCCGCCGATAGTCGCAAGATTGCGCAACTGGGCAGAGGCCGATTTCAGAATAGCCTGCGACAGGACGGGATAAGCGTTGCGGACCCGTTCGTGTTGCGCCACGTCGTTAAGCCTGGCAAGTGCGCCGATCCGCAGCCCCCCGCATGGTAACGCTTCGATGCGATCCATTTCAGGCACACGGCTGATATCGACGACCCGTTCAGGTTTGGTAATCCCGATGCGGAACCAGTTGAGGAGCTCAGTCCCACCCGCCAGCACCGCCGCGTCGGGCAGTTGGGCGAGCGTCAGGGCGTCGGCCCGCGTCGTCGCGCAGGCATAGCTAAAGTCGCGCATCAGCCCATCTCCTTCGCGGCAGCCTCGACAGCCGCCGCGATCTGCGGATACGCAGAACAGCGACAGATATTACCGCTCATCCATTCGCGAATTTCAGCGTTGGAACCGGTGTGTCCCTCGGCAATGCAGCCCACAGCGGACATGATCTGGCCACAGGTACAAAAGCCACACTGGAAGGCATCGTGCTCAATGAAGGCCTGCTGGACGGGATGCAGCACCCCATCACTCGCTAATCCCTCTATCGTGGTGATTTTCTTGCCATCGGCACTGACTGCGAGCACGAGGCAGGCATTGACGCGCCGGTTATCCATCAACACCGTGCAAGCGCCGCATTCTCCGCGGTTGCAGCCCTTTTTTGCGCCTGTCAACTGCACCTGTTCGCGCAACAGATCCAAAAGGGTCGTCCTTGCTTCCACGTTGACGGAATGCTCAACGCCATTGATCTGGACGTGCGTCCACCTGCGTGGGGCAAACCGCGTTTCCATTTCTGGATCAGGCTGCCCATTCGCCGTGATTGTCTCGCCGTCTGTCGCGGGACCGGCAACGGCGGTCAACGAATCGTTGTTCATGACAGGCCTCGGCTAACGCTCGTCTTTACGAGGATGCCTCACTCCGTCCTAAGTCTGGCGGTATGAGGCTTCAGTCAACACAGACAGGACCGGCAGAATCTGCTCGGTCCAAAAATTATAGATGCCCATCGTCGGTTTGCAAGAATTCGCGCAGAACGTATGGCAGCGAATCTTTGATGTTTGGATGCCGATATTGTGAGGACTCCGTGCGGCTTGTAACCTGATTCGTCGGTCAGTCGTATCCGATCCCTTAAGTCAGACCTATGAACAACGATGGTGGTAGCGCAAACCGATTGCGGTAAGAAGAGGGACCGCCGCCAGAAGAGGATTTCGCATTGGACTGCCAGCTAACAATATGATGATATCGTCGAAAACACGTACCGATTCCAATAGATGATGGCGCAACGGGTATAGCCGGTTCCCCAGCATTTCTACCTGCCCCCACAATCTCCCGAGTCCCCACTCACGCACCCACGCCCCCTTCCAGTTCCGCAAGGCGCTTGCGCAGCAAGCGATCCTCCTGAAAGCGGCTGGTTTCGTCACGGATCACTGCAACGATACCGGTAAGCTCATTCTGCGGCGAATGCAGCAACGCAACCGTAAACGCAATCGACAGTGCCCGCCCGTCCTTATGCGTGGCGGGAACGCGCAGTACGTCGTTGCCATAGCGGGTTTCGCCCGTTGCCATGGTCTTGTGATAGCCGTCCCAATGGCGGCCGCGCAAGCGTTCCGGAATGATCAGGTCCAATGAGTTTCCCAGCGCTTCGCTTTGCGTAAAGCCGAACATGCGTTCGGCCGCGGGGTTCCACAATGTGATGCTGCCGCCGGCATCGGAAATGATAATCGCGTCGCCGACTGCATTGACGAGTTGCTGAAAGTCGATAGCTGTTTGCATAGCGCTCCCCCCAACGTAAAACCGCAGACCCTTGAATCGGATACGGCGCCACCAGGGACGCCGTATCTGCAGGACCAACCATACAAAATGGGCCTGCCTTGCACCGTTAAACCGCTTTGACTTCACGCAGGTTGAAGATGTCCTGCTTGCTGTAGCCAAGGCTCGCCAGTACTTCCTCCGTGTGTTCGCCGAGCAAGGGGGACGCGGTGACTTCCGGCTTCATATCCGAGAATTTGATCGGACTGCCGACCGTCAGATACGAGCCGCGTTTCTTGTGCGGTACTTCGACGATCGTGCCGCTCGCGCGCAACGACGGATCGTTGGCGAGTTCTTTCATCGTCAGCACCGGCGCGCACGGAATGTCGAACTTGCGCAAGATGTCGACCGCTTCGAATTTGGTCTTGTCGGCCAGCCAGGCTTCGATGGTTCCGAAGATCTCGAAGATATGCGGTTGACGTGCTTCGGCAGTCTTGTAGGCCGGATCATCGATCCATTCGGGTTTGCCGAGTGCCTTGCAGATCGGCTCCCACGCATGGCCCTGGATCGTAAAGTAAATGTACGCGTTCGGATCCGTTTCCCAGCCCTTGCACTTGAGCACCCAGCCTGGCTGACCACCGCCGCCTGCGTTGCCGCCACGCGGCACGACATCGCTGAATTCGCCGTGCGGATACTGCGGATATTCCTCAAGATAGCCCACGCGCTCCAGCCGCTGCTGGTCCCGCAACTTCACGCGGCACAGGTTCAGCACGCTGTCCTGCATCGACACCGCGACCTTCTGGCCTTTACCGGTTTTGTCGCGCCCCAGCAGCGCGGTCAGAATGCCGATTGCCAGATGCATGCCGGTGTTGCTGTCGCCGAGTGCCGCGGCGCTGATGGTCGGCGGACCGTCCCAGAAGCCAGTGGTGGATGCTGCCCCGCCTGCGCATTGCGCGACGTTTTCGTAGACCTTCAGGTCGTCGTAGTGATGGCCGTCGCTGAAGCCCTTCACCGAAGCAACGATCATCTTCGGATTGAGTTCGTTCAGGCGTTCCCACGAAAAGCCCATCCGGTCCAACGCGCCCGGCCCAAAATTTTCGACCAGCACGTCTGATTCGCGAATCAGTCTTTCGAGTACTTCCTTGCCTTCGGGCTTTTTTGTGTCCAACGTCAGCGACTTCTTGTTGCTGTTGAGCATCGTGAAGTACAGCGCGTCGGCGTCGGGGATGTCGCGCAACTGATTGCGCGTCACGTCGCCCGAACCCGGTCGTTCAACCTTGATCACGTCGGCGCCGAACCAGGCGAGCAACTGGGTGCACGCCGGGCCAGCCTGAACATGGGTGAAGTCGATGATCTTGATGCCTTCGAGAGGTTTGGTCACTTTGGTATCTCCGTAGTTACTCTGGATCACTTTTTCATTGCCGCGCTTTGCGGATTCAGATTGGTCAGGCGGCCGCTTTCGGTGCCCGCCGCTTCATCGATGACGGCATTGATCAAGGTCGGTTTGCCCGATGCGATCGCTTCAAGCAGCGCCTGGGTCAGTTCTTCCGGCGTGGTCGCATGGTGGCCGACACCTCCGAATGCCTCGATCATCTTGTCGTAGCGCGCGCCCTTCACGAACACGGTCGGCGCGACGTCCTTGCCGCCCGTCGGGTTCACGTCGGTACCGCGATACACGCCGTTGTTGTTGAATACGATCGTGCAAACAGGCAAGTCATAACGGCAGATGGTTTCAAGTTCCATGCCGCTGAAACCGAACGCGCTGTCACCTTCGATCGCGACAACCGGTTTGCCACTCGTCACCGCCGCGCCGATCGCGAAGCCCATGCCGATGCCCATGATTCCCCACGTGCCCGAGTCGAAGCGTTTGCGCGGCTCGTACATGTCGATGATGCTGCGCGCGTAGTCGAGCGTATTCGCGCCCTCGTTGACGACGTTGATGTCCGGGCGCGTCTTCAATACATCGCGGATCGCGCGCAGCGCACTGTGGAAATTCATCGGCGACGGGTTCTTGTCGAGCGTGGCGGCCATCTTTGCGAGGTTCTTGCTCTTGCGCTCGGCGATCGCGCCGGTCCATTCGTCGCTCGGCTTCGAAAATCCCGCCTCGAGGCCTGCTCGCAATGCCGCCACGCACGAGCCGATATCGCCGATCACCGGTGCGGTAATCGCGACGTTGCTGTCGATCTCGGTCGGCGAAATATCAACCTGGACAAACTTCTTCGGCTCTGCGCCCCACGTTTTGCCCTTGCCGTGCGAGAGCAGCCAGTTCAAACGCGCGCCGATCAGCACGACGACATCCGCTTCCTGCAGCACGAACGAGCGCGCCGCCGACGCCGATTGCTCGTGCGTATCGGGCAACAGGCCCTTGGCCATCGACATCGGCAGATATGGAATGCCACTTTGCTCGACGAACGCGCGGATCTCCGCGTCAGCCTGCGCATACGCTGCCCCCTTGCCGAGCAGGATCAGTGGACGCTTCGCGCTCTTCAATACGTCGATTGCACGCTTGACCGATTCCGGCGCCGGCAACTGACGTGGCGCGGCGTCGACCACTTTGACCAGCGACTGCTGCGCCTTCACGGTGTCCAGCGTTTGCGCGAGCAGCTTGGCTGGCAAGTCCAGATACACGCCACCAGGGCGGCCCGACACCGCAGCACGAATCGCACGCGCCACACCGATACCGATGTCTTCGGCATGCAGCACGCGATATGCGGCCTTCGCGTACGGCTTGGCCGCGTTCAACTGATCCATTTCTTCGTAATCGCCCTGCTGCAGATCGACGATTTCGCGCTCGCTCGAGCCGCTGATCAGGATCATCGGGAAACAGTTGGTGGTCGCGTTGGCGAGCGCCGTGAGGCCGTTGAGAAAGCCCGGTGCCGACACCGTCAGGCAGATGCCCGGCTTCTGCGTCATGAAGCCGCTAATGGCCGCTGCGTTACCCGCGTGCTGTTCGTGACGAAAGCCGATGAAACGCATCCCTTCCGCTTGCGCCAGCCGCGCCAGGTCGGTGATCGGGATACCGACAAGGCCGAAGATGGTGCTGATGTCGTTCAGTTTCAGCGCGTCGATGACGAGATGAAATCCATCGGTCGTCTCGGCTGTCTCCTGCTTCGGGGTCGCTTCTGTTGCGGGCCTATCGGCTTCTGCCATGATATGTCTCCTTGGTCACGGGGCTTTGTGGGACTCGTCGTGAGGGCGCGCTCACGTCGTGGTTTATTTAGGTGAACCGCCAGGCGATGGCTGCAGTCGCGCTTCGGCGATGACCACACCGGCCGTCGCGCCAGAATTTTCAATCCAGCGCTTTCTCATGGGGGCGAGGATGAACTTCGCGGACACAGCCGCTGTGATCGAGATCACCGCCGCCGAAATGAACACCGTGCTCCAGCCGCCGTTTGCCGACAGCACCGATGCGATCGGCACCAGCATCGACGCGGTACCTTTCGCGGTATAGAGCGTTCCCGCATTAGCCGCGGCGTATTTGCTGCCGAACGTATCCGCGCAGGTTGCCGGGAAGATCGAGAAGATCTCGCCCCAGCACAGGAACACGGCAGCGGCGAAGAACATGAATGCGTAGGGGTTATGGCCGAACTGCATGAGTCCCAGCAGCGCGAGACCTTCGCCGAGAAAGATCATGAACATCGTGTTTTCGCGGCCAATGCGGTCCGACAGAAAACCGCACAACGGACGCGTGAAGCCGTTGCACAAGTTGTCGATCGACAGCGTCATCGTGAGCAGCGGCAGCGTGATGCCCAGCAGATTCACCGGCAGTTTGGCGAAGCCGTATTCCTTCGCGATGGGCCCAAGCTGCGCGGTCGCAATGATGCCGCCGGCCGCGACGAACACGAACATGAGATACAGCACCCAGAAGAGCGGCGAGCGGATCATCTCGCCGGGCGTGTAGTCGATCTTGCTTGCGACCACGCGTCTGGTTGCGACCGCGGTTGCGGGCGGCTTCGGCCGTACCAGCATGGTGGCGAGCAGCAGAATGCAGACGCCCTGGAAAATGCCGAAGAATATGAACGTGTGCTCGTAGCCTGAGCGCTGGATCATGTTGGCGATTGGGATTACGGTGACAGCTGCGCCGGCGCCGAAACCTGCCGCGGTCAAACCGGCTGCGAGACCGCGCTTGTCCGGAAACCATTTGAGTGCCGTGCCGACGCAGGTGCCGTAGACGCAACCCGCACCGATGCCGGCGATCACTGCCGCGACGTATAGCTCGGCGAGACTGCTCGCATGCGCGTCGATGATCCAGCCGAGCGCCGCACACAGCGATCCGCCGATCACAACCGGGCGCGGCCCGAACTTGTCGACGAGCCAACCCTCGACGGGCACAAGCCAGGTTTCGGTGACGATGAAGATTGTGAACGCGGTCTGGATTGCCGCCTGGCCCCAATGGTGAGCGTTGTCCATCGGTACGACGAACAGTGTCCACGCATATTGCAGATTCGCGACGAGCCCCATGCACACGACGCCGATCGCCAGTTGCATCCAGCGGTGATGCCAGAAGGCCGTGCGGCTTCCTCCGGGTACGTTGGAATGTCCCATGTCTTTCGTCTCCTGTATATTCCGTCGCGCTCGAACGGCGCGTTGGACCTACGTGATCGAATCGCTTCATGGCCGGCTTGCCTGTGGGCAATGAAGCGCCAATGGTCGGCCAGACGAAATTGCGCTAACGAAAACCCTTACCGTCGATCACAACGACAACTGGAAAGATGTTTGGCGTAGAGCGCGTCTGAGGGATGCTGCGCGAGAACAACAATAAGTGAAAGTTAAAACATTTTATGGTTTGTATTAGGCATACCTAATGGATGGGGTTTGCGGCCGCTGGCCGTGGGTTGCGAGAAAGGCAACGCGACTGTCCAGGCACCGAATTTGGCTGCTGCTGTACCGGGAGCCGACACATAAGCAATGAGTTATCGTTTATCCAAATAACTTTAATTATTGTTTATTGATGCGCCAGCCTATTCTTGGTCGTGCCTATTCCTCAAGGAGACGACCATGAACCCCTCCCAGTTCGATGTTCGCGAGAGCGCGCATGATGCGGAAGTCGAGGCGCAACTGTGCGCCTATAACAGCGCATTCGATGAACTCGGCCTGCGCTTCCGTTGGGACGCGAGCACGCTGGCGTCACTAGCCCGGATCGACGATGAGCAGGCGCAAATTGCTACGTACATCGAAGCGCACCATCCGCACTTGCTGAAAGCGTATAGCGCTGTATTTCTGAGCCAGGCCATTCTCGAGAAGAAAAAAGCTCGCCGTCCAGCGCGCCTACCGATGCACGTCGAAAGCGCACCGCCTCTTAATCACGTGACACGTCAACCGCAGATGAACAGCCGGCACGCGCGCGTGTCGTACGAGGTCGAGCTGCCGGCGCTGGCTGGTGTTTAGAGGCGGTGCCGCTCCACGATGGAAGTATCTGAGCCCTGCGCCGCAGTAGAGCCACAACACAAGCGAGCCGGTTGAAATCGCCCCAAGGGCGATGAAGGGCGCGGGATAGCCAAAGTGACGCGCGAGCAAACCGCCAGGCGCCGGGCTCAACACGGCGCCCGCCGCCTGCAATGTTATCACGACGCCTTGTCCCGCATTGACACGCCCAGTGCCGGCACTTGTGCAACCCCCATTCCACCCGCCGATGCCATTCCCGGCCAACCTTGCGCACGGGCCCACGTCAGCAGGTGTCGCGTTACTGGACAGCCGCTGTCCGCAAAGTCGACAGCAGGCGGTGCCCGAAAGCGCCGAGACGTTTGCCCTGTCAGCCAGCGTGCCTCATCCTCCCGGCTTTGCGTGGCCGGTTTTTTGCTACTCTTGAAGTCCTCCCTTTCGCTACCGGCTTATGCCCGCAACCCGACGTCGTCTCTCGTTCGCCAGCCAACTCGTGGTTTTCTGGCTGCTGG
The DNA here is from genome assembly GCF_050436645.1 of Paraburkholderia sp. GAS33. Classification (NCBI taxonomy): domain Bacteria; kingdom Pseudomonadati; phylum Pseudomonadota; class Betaproteobacteria; order Burkholderiales; family Burkholderiaceae; genus Paraburkholderia; species Paraburkholderia sp. GAS33. The sequence continues at coordinate 757,788 of NZ_JBNDMP010000003.1, read as the reverse complement.
TTGCGGTGATGTGCGCGCTCCTCATCGGCCTCGTCTGGTTCATGGCGCAAGGCAATCTGGAGCGGCAGATCGGCGTTGCGCGTCAACAGGCGCAGGCCGGTTGCGAGGCAGTCGCCTCCCGCTATGACTTTTCCTTAGACCGAAGCTCCGATGCGCAAGGCGCGCCGAACACAGACCTGATGCATGCGATTCTTGACGTGGTGCTCGCGCAGATGCCAGGCGTCGAAGGCGGCTTCTGGCGTCCGACGGACAGCGCGCGTGGCACGTTCGACGCCTACGCTTTTCCGACCTACGAGGGCAGCGGCATCAAGCGAGATATTCCGGAAGCCGAAACGCCGTTGATTCTGCGCACGCTGCGTGGGGTGACGGGCGGCCAGGCAGCGTCCGGGTTTGTCGAAGGACGGCAGGACGCTGTCATCGTTTCGGCCTGTCCCGTGCCGCATCGCGCCGGCCTGCTCGCGTGGACGCTCACACGCGTGCGGCCGCCGCTCGGCCCGTATGGCAAGACCCTCGTCACCGCGCTTGCTGTCCTGCTCGCTGTAATCATCGGAATTGCGATTGCGTTGGGCATACTGCTGCGCCGTTGGCGCGGCAATCTTGCCCGCGTCGAGAAGAGCCTGAGCGAGCCAGCGGATCTGCACGCGCCTTTCACTCCGATCGAGCCCACCGGCGAGCCGGACCTGGACAAGATCGTCGCCGCATTTAACGCTTACGGTACGCGCACCACGGCACTGCAGCATCGAACGGGCGACCTCGACAGGAGGCTTGCGAGCGCCGAACGGTTTGCCGCGCTCGGCCGGCTGGCGGCGCAAATCGCGCACGAGATCCGTAATCCGATCGGCGCGATGCGGCTCAAAGCAGAAAACGCGCTGGCCGGAGACGCGCAGCGCCAGCACCGCGCGCTTGCGTCGATCCTCGAACAGATTCAGCGCGTGGAAACGCAGCTGTCCGGTTTGCTTGCGCTCACGCAACCGGTCCGCATCGACGCGCAACCGGTCGTGCTGCGCGAATGGTTGGCTGAGCGTATCGAGCTGTATCTCGATGCCGCGACGCAGGCCGGCATCGCGCTCGTCCTTGACGAGAATAAGGACCTGCCGCACGAGGCGCGTTTCGACGCGGCGCAACTGGCACGCGCTATCGACAATCTGATTCTAAACGCACTGCGCCATACACCCGCTGGGGGCCACGTCATGTTGCGCGCGGCGCAGCATGCGGATACCTTGAGCATCGAAGTCGCCGACGACGGACCGGGCGTGCCACCCGCCGAGCGCGAGCGCATCTTTGAGCCATTCGTGACCGGCCACGCCGGCGGTTCGGGGCTGGGTCTCGCCGTGGTGCGGGAAATTGCCGTGGCGCATGGCGGCCGCGCCTTCTATGCCGTGCGTCCACGCGGCGCCTGTTTTGTGATCGAGCTGCCATGCCGCACATCCTGATCGTCGACGACGATGACGCGTTCCGCGAGAGTCTCGCCGAAACCCTTGGCGATCTGGGCCATACCGTCATCGAGGCAAGCGGAGGTCGCCAGGCACTCGAGTGTTTCGCGAGCGGCGTGCCTATCGACTGCGCATTCCTCGACTTCAGGATGACGGATATGAGCGGCATCGAGCTGCTCGAACAGTTGCGCGCCATGCCCGAGCGCAAGACCCTGCCGGTTGTCGTGCTGACCGCATTCGCCACCAGCGACAATACCATTCACGCGATGCGTCTCGGTGCATTCGAACACCTGACCAAACCGGTGGGACGTGACGCAATTGCTGAGCTGCTGCGCAAGATTGCAGCATCGAATCAAAGCTCGTTCACCGCCACCCAGGTTGCGTCTGACGAGGCGTGGGGCGACGACACCGCGCCGCGCCTGCTAGGCAGCAGCGATGCATTACGCGACGCGCAAAAGCAGATCGGCCGTGCTGCCGCCACGGATTCGACTGTGCTGATCAGTGGCGAAACCGGCACAGGCAAGGAGGTGGCGGCGCGCGTCCTGCACGACGCGTCGGCGCGCCGCCTGCGTCCCTTCGTTGCGATAAATTGCGCGGCTATTCCCACTGAACTGCTCGAAAGCGAACTCTTCGGTCACGCGAAAGGGGCATTCACGGGAGCGCAAGTGCAACGCGTCGGCCGCTTCGTCGAGGCGAACGGCGGCACGCTGTTTCTCGACGAGATTGGAGATCTGCCCTTGCCGATGCAAGCGAAGCTGCTGCGGGTAATTCAGGAGCGCGTGTTGACGCCGCTCGGAAGCAACCTCAGCACGCCGATCGACGTTCGGATCGTTGCGGCGACGCATCGCGACCTCGGTGCCGAAGTCGCCGCGGGGCGATTCCGCGAGGATCTGTTCTACCGGCTCAACGTGATCCCGATTCATCTGCCGCCGTTGCGCGAACGCCCCGACGATATCCTCGCGCTCGCCGCGCATTTTCTGGCGCTCGCCGCGCAGCGCTCCGGAATCCCGCGCACGCTCGGTGCGAGCGCCGAGCGACGTCTGCTCGCGCATACATGGCCGGGCAACGTGCGCGAGCTGAAAAACGCGATGGAGCGTGTCGCCGCACTCGCACGCGGCCCGCTTGCCACCGACGACGACCTCGCGTTTCTAACCGCACCGCAGATCGCGGCCAGCGATCTGCCCGGCGCGCTGCTCGATTTGCCGCTGCCTGAAGCCATTGAACACCTGGAGCGAGCCTCGATCGAACGCGCGTTGCGACTCGCGGCCGGCAATCGCGCTGAAGCCGCGCGGCGTCTCGGCATTAGCCGCCAGTCGCTCTATACGAAGATGGCTGCGTACAAGCTGGGCTGAAATTGCTGGGCAATGCGTCACCGATGTCCGGTTCATATCGCCCAGAAAGCGACGCTCGTTCCGGTACTCATCAAAACGTTCGAACGGCCCTTTTTCCCATAACGTGTCGCCGGTCGCCACCCGCCAGCGACCGGGCACAAGCCATCAATCAGATGTGGCTAACGCACACGGGACGTACCATACTTCAAGCGTTGTGCCTTCCTCTCACTGCCCGACAGGAGAAGTGCCGCCATGAAGCTATTTACCATTGCTATCCTGGCGGTCGTGCTCGCCGGGTGCGTCGCGAACCAAGGCATGTCAACCAATGCGGCGGCGGGGCATACGGAAAGCTGTAAGGTCACATCAGATCAAGAAATTGCGGCGTTGTTCGATCGATGGAATCAGTCGCTGCAAACCGGTGATCCACACGCCGTGGTTGCCAACTATGCGGAGCGGTCCATTCTTCTCCCCACGGTATCCAACAAGCCGCGCTTAACGGTGGCGGAGAAAGAGGACTATTTCCGCCATTTTCTACAGGATCGTCCATCTGGAAAGATTGACTTTCGCTACATTGAGCTGGGGTGCAATTCCGCCGTGGATGCCGGGCTTTACACATTCACCTTCGCAAGAACCGGAGTGGTTGTTCAGGCCCGTTACACCTACACCTATCACTGGGATGGGGCGCAATGGCTAATCACAAGTCATCACTCATCGGTCATGCCGGAGAAGCAGTAACAGGGGTAAACCTGTTACCGTCCCCGCTCCCCGCGGTCCCGATCAATACATCAGCCGCCTGTAACCCGGTCCCAACCGTGCCGCACGGCAGCCTTGAATCGTTCCCACCCGCTTTCCGGGTAGCGCGACTCCCAGTCCTCGCGAGCGTTCGCTTCCACCCCTTGCCAGTCATGTCCGCGATACCGCTCATCTTTTCCGAGCGTGGCTCCGTGCGCGTAGGCCCGCTGATATTCGTCGTATGACGCACCTGTACTCGCGTAATGGGCGTCGTATTCTTCCCGCAGTTCATCGACATAAGGCGTGTCGTCCATCGGAATGCCGGCGACGGGCTCGCCCACGAGGCCCGTCCCCGCTGTCTCCTCCGTCCTTCTCCCGCTCTTGCTGTCCTCGGGCGAGTACGCTGCACGAGGAGATTTGACGCCCGCGAACGCATCCTCGGGCGGGCGCGCGAGCCCGACGTCGGGTACACCCGTCAGCTGCTGGCCGCTTTGCACGGACGCAGTCGATCCGAGCCCCTCCGTACGAGTCGTTACCTGCTGCATCCCGCCAACCATCCTCCCCCCCGCCGAAGAATAATCGGCAGCGCTCTGCGTTATGGGCCGCCCGGGCGAAGGCTCCTCGCTCGTTCCTGCGGAACCATTTCGCCATACCGTGGCACGCTCTTCGATGTCGGCTGCGCCGGTGCGGCGCATCAAATCGCGAGCCAGGTCTACTTGCATTTCGGAAACGTCGGCGCTGACGATCGCTCCACCTCGGCGGATCAATTCTCTGTAATCCTCAGTTTCCGGCGGATATTGGCCGCTTTTGAACAGCCGCGCAAACAATTGTTCGAGTTGATCGAACACTGGGTTGTGATGGCGCAGATCGCCGCTGCCTGGTGCATAAACACGCGGGCCACTTTCGACCGGTGCGTCATCTGACTTGGCGTAGATGGCAATATCGGCCTGGGCTACGCCAGCCTCGCCCAATGTCCGTTGTGCCGAGCGCGCGTCAGCGTAGCTATCGAACACGCCTAAAACAGTCTGTCTCATGATTTGCTCCTCCGCAATCGTGGTGCGACAGTCTCGCCGCCGTGTCGTAGTGGGCGCAACACGCGTGCCCGGGGGCGGCAGGAAGTCGCCGACTTTCGCTCACCTCGAGCGGTCGTCCCGCGCGCACAGGACGGTTGCCTGTCTTTCATCCTTCCTTGGCCGGTAGTAATTACGGGACCGGCAGGCCAGCGTCGATCCAACGCCACCGTTCGGGTGCTCGCGCACCTACGCGTGTCTAAATGCTGCGAAGTATTGGCGGGTGCATCGTCGGCGGCTGTCGTAGATTGACCCGAACCTAAACGTGTGAACAATGTCCTGCGCGACAACTGACCTTGCGAATTCAGCGGGTGGTTCAGCAATGCCATTCGTCTGACATTAACCCCGTGGCCACTTGCGCGCGCTGTGGGTATGACGTGCTGTGGACCGCTCAAAAGCCGCTGGAGAATCGCCATGAAATCTCTACAACGCAGGCCGGCTTTTTCTTCCACTTTTTGGCGTCACCTATTGGAGATTTGCGTCGGATTGCTAATCGCCTCGGGCATTGGATCGTGCGGCGGCGGTTCGGGTAGCAGCCCGAGCGCCACCGGTTCGGGCAGCGCCGGCAGTACCTCCGGAACCACTTCTGCGCCTGGTACGCCGGGCACGACTACACCCGGGGGCACAACTACTGGCTCGACACCGACAACTGCGCAAACCTACCCGACCGACGTTCTCATGCACCACAACGACCTCGCGCGAACCGGTCAGATGCTTGCGGAAACAACGCTCACGCTAGCCAACGTCAACTCGACGACGTTCGGCAAGTTGCGCTTCCTGCCGGCGGACGGCAAAGTCGACGCGCAGCCTCTATTCGTAACGAATCTTATGATCGGCACGGCCGCGCACAATGTTGTCTATGTTGTGACAGAGCACGACAGCGTCTACGCCTACGACGCCGATAGCGGTAACGCGCTGTGGCAGATCTCGCTGGCCGCTGCGGGTGAAACCTCGAGTCCTGATCCGGGCTGCACGGATATCACACCGGAAATTGGTATCACTTCGACGCCGGTCATCGACCGCTCACGCGGCCTGAATGGCGCGCTATATGCCGTGGCCATGAGCACGGACGCCAGCGGGAACGTCCATCACCGCCTTCACGCGATCGATCTTGCAACAGGTGCGGAACTGTTTGGCGGCCCGACCGAAATCGCCGCGACGTATCCGGGAAGCGGCGCAGAAGGTGCGAATGGCGTCCTTACCTTCACGCCCTCCCTGCACACCGTGCGCGCTGCACTGACGTTGGTCAACGGCACCATCTACATGGGCTGGACCGCCCACTGCATGTCCGGGAACTACAACGGTTGGCTCATGGCGTACAGCGAGGATACGTTGCAGCAAACGGGAGCGCTGCCCGTTACCCCGAACGGCAGCCAGGGATCGGTCTGGATGGCGGGCTCGGGCATGGCATCGGATGGGACGTCCATCTATTTGATCGACGGCAACGGCACCTTCAACCCGACGCTCAATGCACAGGGATTTCCAGTCGATGGCGATCTGGGTGATGCATTTATCAAGCTCTCTGCCACCCCTGCACTGGTCGCAACCGATTACTTTGCCATGTACGACGTCGTGGCCCAGGCCGCTGCGGATAACGACTTCGGCTCGGGTGGGGCGATGCTGCTGCCCGATCAAACCGCCTCGGATGGAACCGTCAAGCATCTGGCTGTCGGAGCGGGCAAGGATACCCATATCTACGTGGTGGATCGCGACAACATGGGCAAGTTCAATTCAACGACCAACAACATCTGGCAGGAGATCACCGGTGTGTTGACCGGCGGCATCTGGGGTTCGCCGGCGTATTTCAACAATGTGGTTTATTACGGAGGACAGACCGATGCGCTTAAGGCGCTGCCCGTTACCAACGCGTTGCTTGCCACCACGCCGTCATCGCAGAGTCCGACAACGTTCCCTTATCCCGGCGCCACGCCGGCCATTTCCGCGAACGGTACGAGTAACGGCATTGTGTGGGCGGCGGAAAACGGCACAGTCGGCGCGTTGCACGCCTACGATGCCACCAATCTTGCGCATGAGTTATACAACAGCAATCAGGCCGGCACGCGGGATCAGTTCGGTCCGGGCAACAAGTTCATCACACCTATGATCGCGGATGGGAAAGTTTATGTAGGTGCGACGAACGGCGTTGCGGTCTACGGCTTGCTAAATTGATGACGGGAGACGAGGCGTGCGCGGGCGTCACGCCAGGTGATCTCTGTTCTTGAGAACTCATAGTCCGATCGAAATACTATTTAGACCGCTCACCCAGCGTTAGCCTCAGCAAGCCGGATCACCCGAATCTATTGAATCAATCATTTTCGACTGGCCGCGTCCCCCAAAACAACACAGCTTCAATGGCGAAAAATACAACAACCGGCACAAACGCCCCCACCGTCCCTGCGATGTCACGTCCAAACCGGCTCGCGACATAAAGCAGGACGATCATGCTGACCGCCATGCCCGGCGCACCGAGCCCGCGAAGCGCCGCGCTGCGATGATAGCCAACCCAGAACGCGGCCCGCCCGGCGATCCAGACCACGGTTGTCGCTACGACCGCGCGCATCGCCGAGCCGTCGGGAGAGTAGGCGGCCAGACCGAAAAGCGACGCCGCAAACACGATGATCTGCTCTACCGTGTTCTGCAGGTATCGTTGGTTGACGCGCAACCTGCGTGTCTCGAAGCCCGCCAGCGGATCGAACGCGGGTGAGGTCAACCGCTCATGCGCCACTGCTTCGACACCCGTCACCAGGCAGAACAGCACGGCAACACACCAGCATTTAAGTGTCAGCAGCATCCGGGCGTCGAGACTATCCACGCCCGGCAAGGGCGACATCAGATAGTCGATACCAAACCAGAGCACCGAGGCAAAAAGCGAGGCAGCCGCGATGCCAGCGATGCCTACTGTGCGCTGCTGGCGAAAGTTGGACGGGTCATGGGCCGGATCGGTCATAGATTTTCCCCCTGGTATTTCGAACGGTGGCGTCGGTGGCTATCACGGGCCAGTCGAGAGGAACGGTAACACGTTGAGCGTCGGGTTTCGGCAACTCCGAAAGGCCCTTTCGGATCGCATGCGACCGATAGCATATCGGCATGGACCGCCCGACAGTCGCAGAGATAGCCACACACAACCAGTCGACAAGCCCACCCCGATCGCCGACAATTTAATGCACCACCACTCCGCCGACGTCCTCGACAACATTGACCTCTCCAACTCTACCTACGTCATTTGAAACAGACCACCTCTTGATCAGGTGTCCTCGGTCTGGCGACGGTCCCGACTTGTTTGACGCGGTTGTCGACGCGCTGACGGAACTGAGGCGCTTTCCAGCGTCGTTGCCATGGGCGCTCGAAACACCATCAATCGAGACCTCCGAGTCGTTTTGCCTGGCGGGCTCCGCAAATTTTCAGGCCGGAAAAGACTTTCCGTTTTTGTTTATCGACAGGACGTCGCGCATGGTTGTGGGCAGCGGCGGTCTTCACCGGCCAAGATGGACTGTTCCAGCTTTTGAACTTGGCTTCTGGGGAAGGTCATCGCATGTGGGACGCGGACTGTTCAGTGAAGCCGCCAACGGCCTGGCAAATTATGCTTTTGCCAATTTCGGCGCAAAGCGAGTTGAAGCGATCTGCGACGACTTGAATGAAAGAAGCATTCGAGTTTGTGAACGCATCGGCATGCAACTGGAAGGCGTGTTGCGGCAGGAACGGCGCGCTCCGGACGGCCGTTTGCGAAACACGCGCATCTATTCGAAGCTAGCTTGAGCGTGCGCTCGGGTCAGGCAGGTGCCGGCAACAGGCGGTCGTTCGCTGGGTCGGCGGTTCACCGATTTGCCTGCTGGACTTCGGGCGCCAGCCACCGATTTATCGCGCCAATCCGGCCAGGCGTAGCCAGGTCACAAGTGCAACAGGGTCACGCCGGTCATCAGCAAAACCGATCACGCCATCTGGACGCACCGCGAAGATCGCTCCCGTGCCGGGTTCCCAGATCGTGCTTGCGTGGTTGAGCGAATCCACGAGCGTCGGCACGCCGCCGTCCTCAGGCATCGAAGCGCCGGGCGACAACACACGGACCGCGTGAACAGCGTCGGCGGCAACAGCGAGGCCTGCGTCAAGCACCGGCCCCCACCCTTCGCCAAACGCCAACACCGTGGCCCGAGGTCCGCGGAAGACATCGAACAGCCGCAATGACCTACCCTCACGATCGACCAAACCCGGTGCATCTGGCGCACGATCCCCTGCGTGCAGGCTGCCGGGCGCCGAGCGCAGTTCGTGCGAAAGCGTCGACTCCCGATAGCGGATGCCGAGTTGGGACGTGTCCTCCGTTGGAGCGACAAGGCCCTGCGTGTTCGAAGACAGCGTCGTGGCGGCCAGCCGCGTCGAAAGTTCGAGTACATGTCGCGCTACCGGCAACCGCTCGGCCTCGTAACTGTCGAGCAACGCACTGTCGGCGCCCCGCTGCACCGCCGCCAGCTTCCAGCCGAGGTTGAAGGCGTCCTGTATCCCGGTGTTCATGCCTTGCCCGCCCGCAGGTGTATGCACATGCGCTGCGTCGCCGGCTACCAGGATGCGCCCGGCACGATACCGCTCAACCATGCGCACATTCGCGCGCCACAGCGAAGTCCAGTCGGGCCTCGACAGGCGGATGTCGCTGCGGCCCGTGTAACGCTCGACCAGTTGCTGGAAGTTCTCCAGGGTGGGGGAATCGGGCGACTTCGGACCGATTGCGATCTGCAACTGGAATGCGTCGGTGCCGGCCAGCGGCGCCATCGCAAGAAAACCTCCGCCTTCAGGACGCCACACGTGCCAGTGTGCGCGGTCTATCCCTTCGACATGCAGGTCGCCGACCAGCATGCGCATGTCCTCATGCGTCTCGCCGAGAAAACCCAACTTGGCGATGTGCCGCACGGTGCCGCGCCCGCCGTCGCAACCCACCAGCCAGGCCACGTCGACTTCGTCAGTGCCTCCGGCGTGCTGGAGTCTCGCGCGCACGACGTCGTTGGCCACTTCAGCGTCGATGAGAGCCGTTCCGAATTCGACGCGGCCGCCGAGCGCTTCGAGGCGGCCGCGTAGCGCGGCTTCGGTGCGCCACTGAGGGATCAGGACGGATGACGGCCAAGGCACATCGGGCCGTTGGGCCGGCACGGGACGCGGCACGTCGCGAAAGCCGCCATCGGCCGTGTACTGTCGATAGGGCAAGCCGACAAGACCCGAACTCACAATCTCATCGGCGATGCCTAGCCGGTCGAACACTTCAAGCGTGCGCGGTTGTACACCTTTGGCGCGTGAGCCGGCGAAAGGACCTTCGGCAGAATCGATGATCCGGAACGGCATCCCTCGCACGGCAAGCTCACAGGCGAGGGTCAAGCCGGTTGGACCCGCCCCGACAATCATGACAGTGGACATCGATGCGGTCTCCGTTAAAGGTAAGAAAGCCCAACTAAAATGGAACTAGCAATACGCTACCTAAGACTTGGCTATCAGCCTTTTACGCGTGACCGTTTCGAGAACGCTCACGAATTCAGACGCTGCAGGAGATATATCCGTGCCGGTGAGAATGCGCAGCTCAAGCGCCGGCAATCGCGGAAGCCCAGAATCGAGCCGTTGTATTCCATCAGGAATGCCATGCATCGTCCGGACAGTCACGCCGAGGCCAAAGCGGACGGCGGCCCACAAGCCGGACAGGCTTGGCGTAGTAAGAGACAGACGCCAGCGGACCGCGGCCGCATCCAGTGCCTGAAGGGCGGCCTGCCGGAACAGACACGGGTGATTGAAAAGCACGAGCGGAAGACCGTCCTGATACCCGCGCACTACCTCCGCGGCATCCTCCCGGCCGAACCAGAACATCGGCATGGATGCCAGCAGGTCACCCGCCCTCGAGCGCCCCGCTTCCGAAAACGCGAGCGCAATATCGAGCCGTCCCGCCCTAACCTCTTCCTCCAAGGCATAGTTGCGCCCTGCGCGGACCTCGACGTGCACGTTCGGCTGCAATTTCGAAAAGCGGGCGATCGCATCGGGCATGACGTCCTCGAAGAAATCCTGCGGCAATCCCAGCCGGATAGCCGGCGCCGCAACCGTCGCACCCAGCGTCGCGCCGGCTTCGTCATGCATGGCAACGATCCGCCGCGCATACGCGAGCAGTGTTTCACCCGCCTCGGTAGGCACAAGTCCGCGGCCGTTGCGCTGGAACAGGATGTGGCCCGCTTGCTCCTCAAGGCGTTTCAACTGCATGCTGACGGCTGATTGCGACCGCCCGAGCTGAACAGCCGCACGCGCGAAGCTGCCCAGTTCGGTACCGACGACCATGGTACGCAGCGCTTCGATATCGAAATGTGGCCTCATCTATCTGAATCCTTGAAGTGTTACTTCATATATATCCGTTAGACGAAATGGTAGCTGTTGATCAGAATCATGGGCAACTAAAAAAGGAACAGGCCATGAATACATCGAAGGCAATTGGCTTCATCGGCATCGGCACCATGGGCGAGCCGATGGCAAACAATCTTCTGCGCGCCGGCATCCCGCTGATGGTGTGGAACCGGTCGGCGCAACGGTGTGAACCTCTGTCGCGAGCTGGCGCGACGGTCGCGCAGAACATCGCCGACGTGTTCGCGAGGTGCGACATGATCATCCTGATGCTGGCCGACGGTGCGGCCATCGATGCCGTACTCGGCCGAGGCACGCCCGAATTTGTTGCGCGTGTCGCAGGACGCAGGCTGGTCGCCATGGGGACGGTGTCGCCGGGGTTTTCGGAGGCTTTGGCGGCCGACATCCGAGCAGCCGGTGGTCACTATGTGGAGGCGCCGGTCTCGGGTTCACGCAAGCCGGCCGAAGCGGGACAGCTTGTCGCCATGCTCGCGGGGGATGACGAGGACGTCGCTGCGGTACGCCCGTTGATGGCTGCGATGTGCCGGGAATGTTTCGAGTGCGGCCCGGTGCCGTCAGCCCTGCGCATGAAGCTCGCAGTGAACGTCTTCCTGATCACAATGGTCACCGGCCTGACCGAAGCTGCACATTTTGCCGAGCGCCATGGTCTCGATATGGAGCGTTTCGCTGCCATCCTCAGTGCTGGCCCGATGGCGAGCGATGTATCGCGAGTCAAGGCCGCCAAGCTGGTACAGCGCGACTTCGCTCGCCAAGCCGGCATTTCCGACGTGCTGAAAAACAGTCGGCTGATCGTCGAGGCGGCCCGCGAGGCGGCCGTTGCAGCGCCGCTCATGGAAACATGCTACTCACTCTATGGCGAAACCGAAGCCTTGGGCTTTGGCGAGGAAGACATGGCGGCCGTTGTCCGGGCATTCGAAGCGCGTACGGCAGGTGGTTCGCTATGAAATTCTTTTGTTTTCGCTTTAAGCGTGGACCCGCTCTGAGGCACGCGGCATCGCACAATGGCCGGGTACGAGCGGGGGTGTGCGCGGTATAGTTAGTTTCTCTCCCGATCTCCCTCCTGATCGCGCGCCAGTAAGGCGATCGCCCATTCCGCCAAGTCGCCTCGTATCGGTAATAATTTCGGTTACCTGATTATGTTGTCATGCACAAAGATAGCTCCTTTTTATGAATTTTCATTGCGTCTCCTTCGCACTCTTTATGAAATCCAATTCAGCCGGTCTTGTTGATATTTTGTAAATAGATGATATAAACAAAGCCACGCATCGGTCTGCATCGACAACGCTCATTTAAAGCGGGCGAAATTATGCAAAGGAACGTGTGGAGTCTCGGCTTTGGCGGGATGGCAATCCTTACCGGCGCGATGCCGGTGGGCGCTGATGCCGCCTGTTCGGCGACAGCGCCGGTCAGTAATACCACCGTTACCTGCTCTGGCACAGGCATCTCATCCGTCGTTGCCGCGACGGGAAGCACCAACGTCACCATCAACATCGATTCAACGGCGACCGGCAGTTTCTCATTGCCGGGAACACCGACGCCATTCACGGTTGACTCCTCCAGCGCGATCACCAACAACGGCACGCTCTCCCTGTCAGGCAACGGCACGGGTGTCGCGAACCGCGGGGCGGTACTGATCGGCATGAACAACGGCAATACGATCACCAACGGCACGACAGGCGTGATCTCCACGACGGGTGCCTACAACGACGGTCTCGCAGCGAACGGCAACAACAACGCGCTGATCAACAACGGCAAGATCACGACGACGGGCAACAATTCGTATGGCATGACAGCCGCGTGGGGGCAAAGCAACGCAGGCGCTTCGGGCAACGCCCTCACCAACACGGGGACAGTCTCCACGACGGGCAGCAACGCGCGCGCCGCGTCGCTGCTAGGCGGCAGCGGCACGATCAACAACAGCGGCACGCTGACCTCGAGCGGCAAGGACAGCCCGGCTGTCTACATGCAGGGCAACAACGACACGCTGATCAACAGCGGCAAGATCCAGACCACGGGTACCGCGACGAGCAGCGGAAGCGTCGACGCGGTCGTGTCGAACACCCTCGGTACATCGTTCACAGCGACGATCACGAACCAGACGGGTGGACAGATCATCAGCAATAACGGCATTGGCGTACGCTCGACCAACGGCAATACGACGATCACGAACGCCGGGCTGATTCAGGGAGGCGGTGGCACTGCGATCAAGGGTGGCAACGGCAATGTCACTCTGAACCTGCAGACCGGCTCGCAGATCATCGGCACCGCCGATGGCGGCGGCGGTACGAACGTCGTCAACCTGCAAGGCTCAGGCACTGCGTCGAACGCATTCGTCAACTTCCAGAGCCTGACGATGGCAGGCGACGCGTGGACCTGGGCGGGTACCGGCACGTTTTCGAACGCCCTCGTGCAGAGCGGCACGCTGAACCTGACAGGCACGCTCGGCACGACGACGGCATCGGTTATCGCGACCGTCAACAGCGGCGCGACCCTGCAGGCCAATGCGTCGAACCTGCCACTCTCCGTGACGGATAACGGACTTGTGCGCTTCCAGCAGGACAGCGCGGGCACCTACACGGGACTGATCGGCGGCGCGGGCGCAGTGGAGAAGACAGGCGCGGGCACGCTGAGTTTGTCCCCGGCTGCGGCGGGCGGCAACACCTATTCGGGCGGCACGACCATCACGCAAGGCACCTTGTCCGTCGCGGCAGACAATGCGCTTGGTGCGTCATCCGGCGGCTTGACGTTCAACGGCGGCACGCTTCAGTTCGACAGCGCGTTTAATCTCGCGTCGAGCCGTGCTCTCTCGATCACCTCGAACAATGGCACGATCGACACGCAGGGCTACGACTCGACGATCACGCAGAACATCGCGGGCGCGGGCTCGCTGATAAAGCTCGGCTCCGGCGCGCTGACGCTTAATAGTGCGAACAGTTATACCGGCGGAACGAATGTGGATGCGGGCACGCTTATCGTCGGCGACGGAACGAGCTCATCGGCGGCGCTGTCCGGCGGCGGCCCGGTCACGGTCGCATCGGGCGCAACGCTTGGCGGCTACGGCAGCGTGACGGGCAACGTGACGAACAGCGGCACGATTTCCGTGGCGAATGCGCTCGCCAGTCTTTCGAGCGGTTCAACCGGCAACTTCCAGATCAACGGCAATCTGACGAATGCGGGCCTCGTGCAACTCGGTGGCAGCGGCATCGGCAATACGTTGACGGTCGCGGGCAACTATGTCGGTCAGAACGCAACGATCTCGCTAAACGCCTATCTGGCCGGAGATGCCGCAGCGTCGGACAAGCTCGTGATCAACGGCGGCGCGGCAAGCGGCACGAGCACGCTGAAGGTGACGAATGTCGGCGGCCCTGGTGCGCTGACTCCCACAGACGGAATCCAGGTCGTGCAGGCGGCCAATGGCGCGACGACGGCCGCGAGCGCCTTCACGCTGTCCGGTGGATCGGTCAGTGCGGGCGCCTACACGTATTACCTCGCGAAAGGCGGTACGTCGACGGGGACGAGCGACAGTTGGTATCTGCGCAACACGGTGCCGCCGAAACCGCAGCCGCTGGCATCGCAACCGGGTCAGCCGAGTCAGCCCGGTCAGCCGGCTCCAACGCCCCCATCGCCCATCGTCGCGGAGGGCACGCCGCTCTCCATCGCGCAAGCCGTCGCCTCTGCGGCCCCAGGCGCCGCAGAGGTGCCGATCTACCGGCAGGAAGTACCGCTGTACACGGAAGCGCCGGCCGTCGCCCGCCAACTCGGGCTGGAGCAGATCGATACGTTCCACGATCGCCAGGGCGAACAGGGGCTGCTGACCGGGAACGGCCAGGCGCCTGCATCGTGGGCGCGTGTCTGGGGCGGCTACAGCGACCTGCAGCAGAAAGGCGACGTGGCGCCGTCCTTCGACGGCACGGTATGGGGGATGCAGATCGGGCAGGAGCTATATGCGGACAACAGCCCCAGCGGCCACAGCAATCACTATGGATTCTTCCTCGGCTTCTCGCGCGCGGTAGGCGACGTGAACGGCTTTGCACTGGGTCAACAGGATCTGGGCGTCGGTACGCTGCAGGTGAACGCGTACAACCTGGGCGGCTACTGGACGCACGTGGGTCCGGGCGGCTGGTACACGGACGCAGTGATGATGGGTAGCGCCCTGACCGTGCGCACACTTTCGAACGACGGCGTGAGCGGTTCGACGGACGGCAACGCGTTCACGGGCTCGGTCGAGGCGGGGCTACCGATCGCGTTGGGCTACGGGCTGACGCTGGAGCCGCAGGCGCAACTGGTGTGGCAATGGCTGTCGCTTGACCGGTTCAACGACGGAGTCTCCGACGTGACGTGGAATAACGGCAACACGTTTCTCGCCCGGGTTGGCGCACGGCTGCAGTGGGCATTCGATGCGAACGGGATCACCTGGAAGCCTTACCTGCGTGTGAGCGTGCTGCGCTCATTCGGCGCAGACGACGAGACGACTTTTAGCGGCACGACGACACTGGGCACCCAGGTCGGCCAGACGGCCGGTCAAATCGGCGCGGGGCTCGTCGCGCAACTGACGAAGCATGGCAGCGTGTATGCGACGGCCAGCTATCTCACGAATCTCGGTGGCCAACATCAGCGCACGATTACCGGCAATGCCGGCGCTCGCTGGACCTGGTAGCACGCCATCCCTGGTCTTTAAAAGCGATCACGCCCCGACCGGCAGCGACTGCCGGTCGGGGCGTGCGCGAAGCTGTGCTCCTAGAACCTGTGGCGAATGCCGACGCGTCCGACCAACTGCTTGCCGTTCGACGAAATGGCGGTGGTATCGGTGATGGCCGCGACTGCCGGACCGCCGGTAGAGTCGTCGCCGATAGCACGCTGGTAGAGCGCCATCACATATACGTCGGTACGCTTGGACAGCGAGTAGTCGAGCGCCGCATCGTATTGCAGATACTTCCCGCTTTCGACTGATTTTCCGTTCCGCTCCGTGAGCGAATTGCGATCGACGTAGTCGGATGCCAACAGCAACTGCAATCCGGGCGAGATCCGATAGATGAAATTGACCTGCACGTCATTGAAGGTCGCCGTGCTACCCGTCGCGTAGCCACCGGCCGGACCCTTGGCGCCGGTCGGCATCGGATTACTACCCAGATTCATGAACTTGGCGTTCGTATACGTGACGCCGAGCGTCGCCGACCCCAACTTGTAGGATCCGCCGAAATCGATCAACTGAAACGTGTTTGCGCTCATGAAGCCGGAGTAGATCGGCGTCATCAAGGTTTCGGGCAGACTCGAAGCGGCAGTGCTAAACATGCCGGTGCCCGGGTTGCGCGCGTTCAGGTAGGCAGCGCCAACGGCGACCGGCCCCCGGTTATACGAAGCGCCGAGCGACCAGATCTGGTTGTTGGTGAAGTTTCCAGCCGTACCGCCGAGACTGTACGTACCACCGAATTTCAGGCCCGAATAGTTCGGGCTGGCATATTTGATGGTGTTGTTATCGTGGTAATCGATGTTCGAGTTATCGAGGTCGCCCGGGTGCGCGCCGTAGACGCCGCCCCCCAACTGCCCGGCTGCGAGTGGAGCCGCATAATCGAAAACCGAGTCGTATTGGCGACCGAGGGTGACCGTGCCGTAGGGAGTCGCGAGGCCAACCCAGGCCTGACGGCCGAACAAAAGGCCGTTCTGGCTCAGCGCGCCGCTGTTGCCGTTAAAGCCGTTTTCGAGCAGGAATACCGCCTTCATGCCGCCACCGAGGTCCTCGGCGCCGGTCAGCCCCCACCGGTTGCCCTGCATCACGCTCCCGGCTAACTGGTATTGGTGGCCGCCTTTGTTGTTGGTGATCATGTCGAACCCTTCGTCGATAATGCCGTACAGGGTGACACTGCTTTGTGCGTGTGCGGCGCCGGCTAATGTGCCGAGCGCGACGAGGGCGATAGTTGATTTTTTCATCTGGTGGGTGATTGTTGTTTTACTGTCTAAACAGAGCCTGTCGCAACCGGACGAAGCAACGCCAATCAAACCGCATGGAAGCGGCTGATACGTTATGGAGCGTCACACTCGAGACAGGAGTCCGTAACGTCAGCTTGTCGCTGACGACTTAACAGAGCCAACAATGCCACTACACAGCATGCTCTTAAATCAGGGTAAATTCGAAGCAGAATGTTCTATCACGCCACCCGATAACTTTGCTATGCTTTGCGGCGAGGCGCCATCCGTAGCCGCGCATCTGCGCTCCTAGCCGGTTACGGACTCCCAGGCTTCTCCAATCGGTCGGCGGGTATCCTTTAGGTCAGAAGCGGACATAGCTTCGATTTTGAAGACCGAGACTGCGTCCCGCAGCGCTGTCGCCTGCTCGGACATGGCCTGCGCGGCCGCCGATGCCTGCTCCACGAGCGCCGCGTTCTGCTGTGTCACCTCGTCCATCTGACCGACCGCGTTGTTCACCTGCTCGATTCCGGTACCCTGTTCTTCAGAAGCCGTTGCGATTTCGCTCATGATGTCAGTCATCTCGCGTACCGCCTTCACGATGTCATGCATCGTTGCGCCAGCCCGTTCGACCTGCTCCGAGCCTTCGGCCACATGCTGGACCGAATCGTGAATCAATTCCTTGATTTCTTTCGCAGCACTCGCGCTGCGCTGCGCCAGCGTCCGGACTTCGCCCGCGACGACCGCGAACCCCCTGCCCTGCTCGCCGGCCCGGGCCGCCTCGACCGCTGCGTTGAGCGCGAGAATATTGGTCTGAAACGCAATCCCTTCGATTACCGAAATAATCTCGGCGACCCTATCCGAGCTCCGTGAAATCGACTGCATCGTTTCGACCACCTGATGCACCACTTCACCTCCGCGCATCGCGACTGCACAGGCTCCTCCCGCCAGCGCGTTCGCCTGTTTCGCATTTGCCGTGTTCTGACGCACCGTCGAAGTCAGTTCCTCCATGCTCGCCGCGGTTTCCTCGAGCGATGCTGCCTGCTCCTCCGTACGCTGGGAGAGATCCATATTTCCCTGCGCAATTTCTCCGGCAGAAATCTTGATCGACTCGGCTGACGACTGGATACCCGCAACGATCGACTTGAGTTGCTGCCGCATAGACTCCAGCGACGCCATCAGGCTAGCGTGATCGTTCGGCGCCACAGGCACTGCAACCGACAGGTCACCTTGCGCAATGCGCGCCGCAACATCCGCTGCATCGGCTGGCTCTCCGCCCAGCGATCGCACGATCCCGCGGGTAATCCAGATTCCCAGCGCAACCGCAAGAAGCACGGTCATCGCACCCGCCGCCGCAAGCACGAGCTTTGTTGCCAAGGCTAACGCTGCGACCTCGTTAGAGCGTCTGTCGAGTTCCATCTGCTCAGCGCTGTCGAATTCGGCCGCGACCTTCCTATAGTGACCCATGAACGGCTTGTCATTCCCCTGCCTGAAATAGTCCGACAACGCATTCCAGGGTTGTTGACCCGCGGTTACGTCTCTGCGCAGCCCGATCAGTTTCTCGTCGATCTCCTTGACCTTTGTGCGCATCTCACTCAAGGTTTTGAGTCTTTGTTGCTGGTCGGGATCGTCGGCTGTCAACGAGCGAGCCACGTTCAGCGCCTTGTCAAACTGCTCACTCCCTGCGTTGTACGGCTCCAGCAATGGTTCGGTTCCGGACGCGACGAATTCACGCACACTCGCTTCCATCTTGATCATATTGGTCAACATGTCATCGCTGGTGCGCAGGACCTGGTAGCTACGAACGTTCCAACCGTTCGCCTGATTGAGCCGGAGGAAGTTGATGATGGAGATCGTGTTTCCAACCAGCGAAACGACTACAACTGCGCCGAACGTTGCGGCAAGCTTTCTGCCTACGGTCATCCTCATGAACTTATCCCCGGGGTGACATACCACCTTTACTGCGTGGATATTTTGAAGTTATGCACTCGCGTCTGTCGCAAACCGTTTCTCAAGGCCGAGGCCGAGCGCCTTCCCAGGCGCGCTGGAGCAGCGCCCGAAGGGGAACAGCCTCCACTGGACGCGGATTCCAGTAGGGATTCGACAAGGCTACTTCGCATGCCTGATCAAGATCGGACTCGCTCAGTCCGATCTCACGCAACCCGCGTGGCACACCGAGTTCCAGGCTCAGTTCGTACAGTCCATCTGCGGCGACATCCACGTTGAGTGCCCGCGCAATACGTGTCATTGCGTCATCTGCGACGATGCTGTTATACGCGAGTGCATGCGGAAGAACGATCGCATGCGTCTCCGCATGCGGCAGATTGAAGGTGCCTCCAAGGGTATGGCAAAGCTTGTGATGAAGTGCCATTCCTACGCTGCCGAGAACCGTCCCGCACAGCCACGCCCCGTAGAGGCACTCACTGCGCGCTTCTCTGTTCGTGCTGCTCGCTTTCACGCCACGCAGACCTTTAGCGAGCGCGCGGATTCCCTCTTCAGCCATCAGCGACATGACGGGGTTTCCATCCTTTGCATACAGGCCCTCGGCAGCGTGAGCAATCGCGTTCAAGCCGCTCACCACCGAAAGATCGATCGGCAAACCGAGCGATAGCTCCGGATCGTAGAGCACTGTTTTCGGAAGTACTCTTGCGTCGCGCCCGGTCCGCTTGAGTCCCCCTTCGGTTATGCCGTATATCGGCGTCATCTCCGAACCGGCATACGTCGTCGGAATCGCGATAATCGGCAGCGACGACTCGAGCGCGATGGCTTTGCCAAGGCCAATGGTCGAGCCGCCGCCAATGGCTACCGCGCAGTCGGCGTCGACCGACTTCGCATGCTCGCGAGCACGTCGGGCGTTTTCAATGGGCACATGCATCTGCGCGCCGTCGAAAACGCCGGCACTCGAGGGGCCGAGGAGAGAGGAAACGATCTCGGCCTGCTCTCGCTGCTCCGGCGTGCACAGAACCAGCGCCCTGCGCGCTCCCAGCGTCTCAACTTCCTGCTGGATGAGTTTCATGCTGCCTGCGCCGAAAATCACCCGGGAGGCAGGCGTCGTATACGTAAAGTCGTACATAAGATCTGGATTTCCTCGTTATGGGAAACAGGCGTTCGGGCTCAGATGTAATCCACCTGATGCCTGGCAATACGACTATCTCCGATGATCTGCTTAACGCGGATATGCTCGGGATGAACCGCATACGCTTCAAGCGACTCGTGACTCTCGAACTCGGTGTAGAGCACGACGTCACAGGCGTAATCGACTCCGCTGACGTCCACGCCGACCTCCAGCTTTGTGAGCCCCGGGATCTTCCCAGTGAGACTTTCGAAGGCACTCTTTACAAGCTGAGCCGTTTCCTTCTTTTGCTCGGGCGTATCACCGCGAACATCCCACATAACGATGTGCTTGATCATGTCGATTCCGTATTAACTTCCAATGCCTTGGGAAACCATGCGCGAGCGTCCCTGCGGGTACTTGCCCACATAGATCGACTGCCCACTTGCCCGCTGAAATTTTCCAGGTCCAGGTGCACGTCATCTGACGGCACCTCCGAAACACAATGCTCAAGCCTTGTTCTTGTTGTAGACGTCCACAAAAACCGCCGCGAGCAACACTATCCCCTTGATCACCTGCTGATAGTCGACGCCAATGCCCATAATGGACATCCCGTTGTTCATCACGCCCATGATGAAAGCGCCCACGACCGCACCGACCACCTTCCCAACACCGCCAGAAGCAGACGCACCGCCAATAAAGCACGCAGCAATCACGTCGAGTTCAAAGCCCGTACCTGCTTTCGGTGTGCCGCTGTTCAGGCGAGCCGCGAAGATGAGACCGGCCAACGCCGCCAGCACACCCATATTCACGAAGGTCATGAAGCTGACTGCAGGAACACTGACCCCCGACAATCTGGCTGCTTTCGCGTTGCCCCCCACTGCATAGATACGACGGCCAATGGTGGTGCGATTCATGATGAATGTGTAAACACCAATCAGCACGCCCATGATGACGAGAACCGTCGGCAGACCGCGATACGACGCGAGGATGTAGCAGAGAAAGACGATCAGGCCGGTGAGGATAACGTTCTTCGCGATGAACATCGAAAACGATCCGCTGGTCATACCGTATTTCGTTGCGCTCGCGCGGTGCCGAAGCTCGATCACGAAGAAGAGCACGCCCACCAGAATTCCAAGCAGGATGGACGTGATGTGCAGATTCTGGCCGTGAAAAACGTCGGGAATGAAGCCGGAGCTGACCGTAGCGAACGCGTCCGGGAAAGGCCCAATGGACTGGCCCTGAAGCACGAGGTTGGTGAGGCCGCGAAACACTAGCATGCCGGCCAGCGTGACGATGAACGACGGCATCCGCCAGAACGCAATCCAGTAACCCTGAATGGCTCCGATCAGCGCGCCGGTGATGATGCAGATGACAGTGGCCAGCACGTAGTTGACATTGAACTGCACCATCAGAACCGCCGCGAGCGCGCCCACCAGTCCGGCGGTCGAACCGACCGAGAGATCGATATGGCCTGCGACGATCACCATCAGCATACCGAGCGCCATGATGACGATATAACTGTTCTGAAGCACCAGATTCGTCAGATTGAGCGGCTGCATCAACACACCGTTCGTCGACACCTGGAAGAATGCCATGATGACGATGAGCGAAATCAGCAGTCCGTATTCACTCGCGCCCCGCTTGAACGCGCGAACGATTTCGCTTTTTTCAACTCCGGCTTCCTGCGGCGCCGCCGGCGAAAGTACCTTACGCATTTTAGATGCCTCCATTTCGCATGATTGCCCGCATGATCTTCTCCTGCGAGACTTCCTCCGCGGTGAACTCGCCAACAAAGCGGCCTTCGTTCATCACATAAACGCGGTCGCACATGCCAAGAAGCTCCGGCATTTCCGAAGAAATCATGACCACGCACTTGCCCGCTTCAACCGCCTGATTGATGATGCTGTAAATTTCGTATTTCGCGCCCACATCGATGCCTCGCGTGGGCTCATCCAGAATGAGTACTTCGGGCCCCGAAAACAGCCATTTGCTGAGCACCACTTTCTGCTGATTGCCGCCGGACAGATTGGCGACCACATGGGTTACCCCTTGGGCGCGGATACGGAGCTTCTTCAGAAAATCTGCCGCAACCGTCATTTCCTCGTGTTCGTTAATGACCCCGAGTTTCGACACGCCCGTGAGGTTCGCCAGTGTGATGTTTCGCTGGATGTTGTCGTCAAGGATCAGACCGTTTCCTTTCCGGTCTTCCGTCACGTACGCAAGGCCCGCCTTGATGGCCTTCCGCACCGACGAAACGTCTACCGGCTTTCCGTGCATGAGCACGGTTCCGGAAATGTCCTGCCCGTACGTTCCGCCAAAAACACTCATGGCAAGCTCGGTACGCCCGGATCCCATCAGACCGGCGATACCCACGATTTCGCCTTTTCGTGCCTTCAGATTGACGCCCTTGATGACAGCGCGGTCCCGCTGGGTTGGGTGCTGTACGCGCCAATCCCTGACCTCGAAGATCACGTCGCCGATCTTCGGCACACGCTTCGGGTAGCGGTCCGACATCTCACGGCCGACCATCGCCTTGATGATGCGGTCTTCGCTCACGCTTTCCGCCTTGCAGTCGAGCGCATCGACCGTGGAGCCGTCGCGGATGACCGTGATGCCATCGGCAACGCGTGAAATCTCGTTGAGCTTGTGCGAAATGATGATGGACGTCACGCCACGCGCCTTCAGCTCCAGCAGGAGATTGAGCAGCGTATCGCTGTCCTTTTCGTTGAGGCTTGCCGTGGGTTCGTCGAGGATCAACAGACGGACCTCTTTCGACAGCGCCTTGGCAATTTCGACCAGCTGCTGTTTACCGATGCCGAGCGTGCCTACGGGCGTATCGGGAGAGTCAGTCAGACCGACCTTCGATAGCAGTTCCTTTGCCTTGGACCGGGAGCCTTGCCAGTCGATCACGCCTCGCTTCGACTGCTCGTTGCCCAGGAAGATGTTCTCGGTAATCGAGAGCATGGGCACGAGTGCGAGTTCCTGATGGATGATGATGATCCCGACCTGCTCGCTGTCTGAGATATCCGAGAACGCGCGATCTTCACCGTCGTAGACCACATTTCCTGCGAAAGAGCCGTGCGGATAAACGCCACTCAAGATCTTCATCAGCGTCGACTTACCCGCGCCGTTCTCGCCGCATATGGCGTGAATCTCGCCTTTTCGGACTTTAAGATTGACGTTGTTCAGGGCTTTGACCGCGCCAAAGCTTTTCTGAATTTCGCTCATCTCCAGAATGGTTTCCATCGTCGTACTCCTCGGGTCGATCAACTGCAACAGACCTCTGTTCGGTGCCGGCTGCAAATGCGCCGCCGGCACCCTCATTGGCCTGCGATTTGTTACTTCAACTGCGCCTGCGTGTAGTACCCGCTCGTGACCAGTTCCGGCTGCCAGTTGTCCTTGTCGACGAGGATGGGCTTCACGAGGTAGGTCGGAACGATCTTGGCCCCGTTGTTGTAGCTCTTCGTGTCGTTCACAGGTACGGGCTTTCCGGTCAGCGCGTCGTCCACGATGTCAGCCGTGATGCTGGCCAGCTTGCGCGTGTCCTTGAATACCGTGGTCGTCTGGTCGCCGCGGATAATGCCCTTGACGTTCTGCAGGTCGGCGTCCTGTCCCGTGACGATCGGCATCGGTTGTTGCGGTGTGCCATAGCCGACACCCTTGAGCGACGAGATCACACCGATCGCGATGGCATCGTTCGGCGTCCAAACGGCATCGAGCCGGTTGTTGCCGTAGAAAGCGCTCAGCAGGTTATCCATACGCGACTGCGCCGTAGCGCCGTCCCAGTTGCGCGTAGCAACCTTGTCGAATTCCACCTGCTTGCTGCGAACCACGAACTTGCCGCTGTCGATATATGGCTTGAGCACCGACATCCCGCCGGCGTAGACCATATGAGCGTTGTTGTCGTCGGACGAGCCGCCGAATACCTCAATGTCGAAAGGCGTCTTGCTGCCCCTCTTCTGCCAGGCGGCAACGATACTCTGCGCCTGCAGAACACCCACACCATAATTGTCGAACGTGGCGTAGTAGTCGACGTTCTTGGTCTGGCTGATCAGGCGATCGTACGAGATAACCTTGATGCCCTTCTGTTGCGCAAGCGCCAGCGCGTCGGAGAAGGTCTTACCGTCAATCGGGGCAATCACGAGCACCTTGACGCCCTTGGCCAGCATGTTCTCGACCTGGTTGACCTGCGTCGGCACGTCATAGTTGGCGTACTGGAGATCCGAGGAATAGCCTTTCGCCTTCAGCGCGTCGACCATGCTCTTACCATCGGTGATCCACCGCGACTCCGTCTTGTCGGGGAGGGAAATCCCAATGACCCCTTTGTCCTGGGCGTAAGCGCATACCGACACCGCGGACAATGCAATCGAAGCGGCCAAAGCCACCGCAACGTTCTTGATCATGCTCATCGTTTTGTCTCCTGATAAGGACTACATAGTTAACGTCTGACTATCGTTAGCCAGTTTCTACTGGCCGGCCCCGAAAAGAGACCGGCCGTTTTCCTTCCTAGTCGATAAAGATCTCGGCTCCGGCCTGCTTCGAAGAAGCAAACATCGACTCAATGACGCGGCTGATGTTGTATGCCTGTGTGGCGGGGACAACCGACGGGGTACCGTTGCGAAGCGCGTCGAAGAACGCGTTCGATTCGCGGTCGAAGTAAACCGGATTGCCGATTTCAGCAATGTCGGGGGAATATTCGGTCTTCTTCGTGGCCCAGATTTCCGGGAAGCTCGTTTCCTGCCATTCGGTCCATCCTTCCGGATGGGCGCCCTTACCCGCGTCGTAAATCTTGTAGCTCGACGGCAGCGAACGGGAGGACATGATGCCTTCGGTGCCGTACGCCGTGATGTCCCAGCTTTCCGTCCAAGGCAGCACGTCCCACGACATGAAGTCGATGACGACGATCTTGTCTTCGTAGTTCAACACAGCGCCCGCAGCATCTTCGCGAGACTCGTCGCCATGGAAGTTCGGGAACTTCGTGATGCGGGCATTGACGGATCGCGGCAAGCCAAAGTGCAGGAGAATGCGGTCTACCAGATGGCAGCCGATGACAAAGACAGCGCCGCCGATGTCGCCCGGTTGGGTCATGTGAGCCGTGCCTGCCTCGTCATGCGAACAGCCGCCGTGCGCACGCACCTGGACGACCTTGCCGAGGCGGCCGCTCTTCAGCGCTGCCTGCATGGCGTCAACCGACGGAGCAAAGCGCCAGCAATAGCCCACCTGCACGAGACCGCCGGTACGCTCGACCGCCTCGACAATCCGTTTTGCATCCGCGGAACTGCGGCCTGCGGGCTTTTCGCACAGCACCGACTTGCCGGCCTCGAGTGCTTCAATGGTCAGGTCGGCCATCTTCTCGCTCTTCGAGTGCACGAGCACCACGTGCACGTTGTCGTCAGCGAGAATATCGTCTTTCGTGCGCACTTCCAGACCGAGCGCATCCACGAATGGCTCGAGCAGCGGACTGGTGTCCCACGCGCCGAGCATCTTCGCGTCGGTACGACGCTGGATCGCCTTGACCCGACCGGACGTGTGCGGATGCGTAATACCGAGGCACGCCACGCCTAACGTTTCGTTGGCACCAATCTTTCGTGTCATGTCTTATCTCCTCCGGATTTCCCGTTACACCTTGACCGTCTTCCCCGACACCGCGGACTCGAGCGCACACTCAGCCAGACGCAATGCCTTGAGGCCGTCCTGCACCGAGGTCGGCAGGGGCGAATTCGTACGCAGCGCTTCGACGAATGCTTCGAGCTCGGCCTTGTAAGCCGCTTCATAGCGCTCGAGGAAGAAGTTCAGGAGCGGTTCGCGGACATCGGTTGCGTCCTTCGTCCAGCGACGGATCGTCGAAGGGCGAAGGTTTTCCTGCAGAAGCATGCCCTTGGAGCCGGACACTTCCATACGCTGGTCGTAGCCGTACAGCGCCTCGCGACAGCAATTGATGTGACATTGCTTGCCCGACGCGGTGCGAAGCTGCACCATCACCGTGTCGAAGTCGCCGAGTGCTTCCAGCGACGGATCGACGAGCCGGCTTGCGGTTGCCATGACTTCGACCGGCTCTTCGCCCAGCAGCCAGCGGGCCATGTCGAGATCGTGAATCACCATATCGCGGAAGATCCCGCCGGAGTGCTCGACGTAATCGCGCGGCGGCATGCCCGGATCGCGACTGGAGATGATGACCTGGCGCACTTCGCCGACATCGCCTGCATCGATCGCCTTGCGGAAGGCCTGGGACGTCGGATCGAAGCGACGGTTAAACGCGAGCATCACACGGCCGCCGAGGCGTTCGACCGTGTTCGCCGCGGCGAGCGACTTTTCCATGTCGAGGTCGATAGGCTTCTCGCACAGCACAGCCTTGCCGTTCGCCACGGCTTTCAACATGAATGTGATGTGGGTATCCGTCGGTGTGCCGATGACCACAGCATCGATGTCATCGCGATCGAGGACGGCCGAAGCATCCGTCGACGCTTCACAGCCAAGTCTTTCCGCAAGCGAGGTCGCAGCCTTCTCAACAGGATCCGCAACGACGACCAGTTTTGCGTTCGGGCTCGCGGCGACGTTGCCAGCGTGAATGCGACCAATGCGGCCAGCACCGAGTACGGCGATTCGAATCATGTGAGTCTCCAGAAGTACTTTGTGGGTTTAAGGTCAGGCGCGTCAGACGGAAGCCGCGCTTTTTTCCGAGAACTGAGCGACGGTAGTGTCATAGGCGCGCTTTGCCATCTCGTCGAGCGGCAACTTCCGGTGCGTCTCGGAGATAAGCTCCACGCCGTAATAAGGAAGCGTGCACCCCGCCTGTTGCAGAGCATCAATGAAGGCGGGACAGTCGCCAGCACCTTCGCCACAAAGCTGACGGTTAAAGCTCGAGTCCTCGAACAGCGTCCCTTTGATCTGCGCGGCTACGTCGTTCAGTTCCACACCGGTGATGAAGCGCGCCGGAATTTTGGCGACTTCGCTATAGGGGCTGCCACCGCGAGCTACGTGCCAGTGGTCGACCATCAGGCCACCGTTGGGCTGGTCAGCACCTTCAGTAATCTTCAGCGCTTCCCCGATGTTTCGGATGGGGGAGAAAGGCATGAACTCGATTGCAACCGTCGCGCCAACCGTCGCGACGTCTTCGCAAAGTTTCGCGAATTCGTCGGTCATGCGCGCAAAGTCGGCCGGACTTTCATCGAAGGGGCTCGCGCCGATCTTCAGATTGCGCATGCCAAGCTCGCCGCCCAGCTCGATGACACGGCGACGGAAATTATCCGATTTGACACGCGCCTCGCCATCGAGGTACCAGTCCATGAGAATTTCGAGCTCGAAGTACTTCATGCCGGTGTCGTCCAGAATACGCTTGACGCCAGAGAGTCCGTATTTCTCGACGCTATGCTCGAGGTCATCGAGGATGAGGCCGACGCCGCTCCAGCCAGCACGCGATGCCGCTTCGCAACGATCTCGCAGCGGGAACGGGCTGACTTCGACCGGGCCACACGGATAGACGTCGCCCGCAATGGTCCAGTATGCCGCCAGCAGTTCAATTTTCTTCGCGCTCATGTGTAGTACTCCTGTTTCTCAGTTTCATCGGTTCGTCGACGGCACACGCTCCCGCGTGCCAAACGGTTACGGGGTTGGCCGCGTGGGCCTGGTAGACGTTGCGAGCGTGAAGTCCCACGACACAGACCAGAACGGTGATGAGAACCCGACACGCCTGGCGGCTTCCGGGTCGTCAACCTTGTTGAATTCGGCGATGAGTTCACGCTTGACGCCGAAGACCGCGTCCTCAGGAAGGTACGGGCAGTCCGGCGTGAAGATGTGGGTAATGACGGGCTCATAGCCCGGCGCGGTCACAATGAAATGGAGGTGGGCCGCACGATTCGGGTGGCGCCCCATTGCGCCAAGGAGTTTGCCGACCG
Source organism: Paraburkholderia sp. GAS33 (assembly GCF_050436645.1). Classification (NCBI taxonomy): domain Bacteria; kingdom Pseudomonadati; phylum Pseudomonadota; class Betaproteobacteria; order Burkholderiales; family Burkholderiaceae; genus Paraburkholderia; species Paraburkholderia sp. GAS33. The sequence goes on along the minus strand of NZ_JBNDMP010000003.1, from coordinate 729,990 downwards.
GGCCGTCCGACGGAATCGGATAGTGGCGCGGCTTGACGGACTTGAACCAGTAGCGCCCCTCCGCATCCGAAGTAAATGCGCCACGCAAATTCGAATCGGGCTGAATCCCTTTTTGCTGCACGTCGTAGAAGCCATCGTCATTGGTCTGCCAGACTTCGAGCTTCGCGTTCGGAATCGGTGTGCCGTCAATGTCCGTCACACGCCCGGCTACGACCAGAGGTTCGCCCTTTCCGTCGAGACAGATGTTGGCGCCGTTTTCGTACTCCGGCGAATTCGCAACATAGAACGGGCCGAGAATCGTGTTGGGTGTCGCTCCGCTCGGCCGGCGATGATTGATCGCGTCGACGAGCATCGAGACACCCAGGATGTCCGACAGCAGGATGTACTCCTGGCGCCAGTCGGTACACATATGACCGGTTTCAGTCAGGAACTGGATGGCGGTGAACCATTCTTCATGTGTCGGCTCGATTTCCTTCACCGCTGCATGCAGATGCTTGACCAGAACTGTCATGACCTGCCGCAGCCGTTCGTCGACATTCGGCGCCATGCGCGCGTTGACGACGTCGGCCGAGTGCGTTTCATCGAAATACGGCGATGGGGATGGCGATTCAGAGGGTGCTGCAGATTGCATGGAGCGTCTCCTTCAATGTTTTCGTACCGCTTTGAGACGAGTCTATATTCCCCGCAGCCGGCAAAACAGAGCTAAAAAGGGAATCTCTTTCGCGATGAATGGGAAACTGGGAAAGAGCAGCCGGGATTACCCTGGACACGTGACTATTACGCTGTCCAGTGACGCTCGTACTCGTTCTGCTGAAACCGCTCGACGAGTGCATCGATAAACAGCCGAACCTTCACCGGCATATGCGCGCGTGTCTGAAAGGCAATGTTGATCGTCAGCCGCGGCAAATCCCAGTCATTCAGCACAGGGACGAGGCGGCCGGCTTTGAGGTCGTCGTAGACGATGTATTTGGGCTGCACGAGGATGCCCATGCCGTCGAGGGCCGCGACCCGCAATATCTGGCCGTCGTTGGATTCGAGGAGAGGCTTGACCTTGACGAGAACTGATTCGCCCGTTCGGCAAAACGCGAGCTCGCGCGGATTGTCGGCGAGTGCGTAATTCAATACCTTGTGCCGGGTCAGTTCCGCGGGAAGGCGTGGCGAGCCATTTGCTTCGAGATACGAAGGAGCCGCGGCCAATATTCGCCGGGTCGAGGCAAGCCGCTTTACCGTTATGTTGCTGTCTGCTTCAAGAACCTTGGTACGGATGGCCACGTCGATGCCATTCTCAATGATGTCGTGGTAGCGATTCGCCGCCACCACATCTACCGTAATGTCTGGATAACGCGCTGTAAATTCCGGAAGCATCGGCGCAACGTGCAGCATGCAGAACGAGAGCGATGCAGTAACACGCAGTACGCCACTCGGTCGAACTGTCGCCTCCTTGATAACCGACTCGGCTTCACCCAGATCTGCGAGTATGGACTTACAACGTCGATGGAACTCTGCCCCAGCTTGCGTGAGATAAAGATTGCGTGTCGTCCTGCGCACGAGCTGGACGCCAAGCCGGGTTTCCAGCGCGATCAGGTACCGGCTTGCCGCAGAGATGGAAAGGTCCACGACCTCCGCGGCGCGGCTTATGCTGCCCGACTCGGCAACCTCGACAAAAAGCCGTAGTTCCTTGAACTGATCCATCTCTTATCAGCTCGGAATGCAATTGCTGCGGTGGCCTTGGGTGGCTTCGATTTCATCTGCCTGCCCCAATGCGATCGCTCGCGCAATGCCGGATAAACTGCCTTGCACAGTGTCTCTCTCCATTTATAGGCCAAGCATAGCCCCAGGAACCATCGCCGGGGCAGCGGAAACACATCAAAAACACCTCAGGAATTTTCTCCCATTCCGGCCAACGTCAGCGGTGTCGCCATCTTCATGAGGCGAATACGCGGCAAAACGCCTGACGGAAAGGGTTCTCCGTCAGGCAAACCAGATGTGACCGCCACCGCGACATGAACCCTTGCGTGTCTTCTAGAACTGGGTGGCGACACCTGCGATTACGCCGAACTGGCTCTTGCCATAGTTCGGGTTGGTGCTGGACGCGTTGCTGTTTGTCGGGTCGTCGTTGCTGTTCGCACCATACAGCCCACTGTCGAGCCCAAGGTTGGACGTCGAACTGTTGCGGACGTAACCGAGCTCGGTATACAGAAGCGTGCGCTTCGACAGCGAATAGTTCGTACCCAGTGTGTATAGCGTCGCGTTGCCATTACCCCGGTTGGCATTGGCGTGGTAAACCGCACCGGTGACCGAAAGCGCCGTCGTCGTGTGCCAGATCGCCCCAAGCCACTCGTGATTGACCGCTGTCGGCAGCGATGTGCCTGCCGGCAGCGTGCTTGGAGTGGCCGTCCCATAGTATCCGGCATTGGACGCATCGGGTGCGCTGAGGTGCTGATAGCCGATGAACGCTACGACCGGGCCAATTGCGTACGTTCCACCCGTGAGGATCGAGCGCGAGGCCAGGTACACATTGCTGAACTGGCCGTTAGGATCGCGCACCTCATCGTATGTCGCCTGCCAGAAAAGGCTGCCGGTCTGATACGAAAGCTTGATGCCGTCCGTTCTCCCCTGCGCACTACCCAAGCCGCTTGAGGTTCCCAACTGGCCTGGCGCGCTTCCCGGACTTCCGGAGTTCCATTTCGTCGAGTTTGTCAGGTCGTATTGGCCTTGCACCGTGAATCCGCCTACCAGCGGCGACAGATACTCTATGCCGTTACCCGCCTGCGAAAAGATCCGGCCACGCACCAGTGTACCGATCGCATATTTCTCGGTCTGTTGAGGATCGACATCGCCCGAATACTGGCTGATTTCAGCCGAGCCCATATTGCCTAACTTCACTTGACCCCACGTGTCGTTATGCAGACCGACGGTCGCCTGCCCCTCGAAGAAGCTGCCGTTGGCAAAGCTACCGTTGACTGTGTTGAGGCGAGACTCAAGGTGGAAAATGGCCTGGGTACCGCCGCCGATATCTTCTGCGCCCTTGAGGCCAAATCTCGACTGGGCCCATCCCCCGCTCTCTGCGCCGAACACGTGCCCCTTCGGCATACCGGTCTCGTATGCGATCCCGTTGTCTACGATGCCATACAGCGTGACGCTGCTTTGCGCAGTCGCCGACGCCGCCGCTGTCATTGCAAACATCCCAATCAGAACCTTCCTCATCACATCTCCTATATATGTAGTACTACTATTTTAATCGCCGGTCCAATGGAAACCTGACTACGGCGATTTGATGCTGCCGGCAATTTCAGATCCAGGTGGGAGCGCGTGCCATCAGCGACTCGCACGGAGATGCCACGCTCTCCCGAATCCGGTTCAAAGAAAATCAGGTCTGCCGACTATCCTGCTGGTTCAGTTGCGCTCGCTTGTTGCAGTTGCTAGCCGTTCGACAACAACAAGATCCAGGCGGTTGCTGAACGCGTTCGCTGAGTGCGGTTGGTCGAAGGACAGGGGGATCGCCAAGCTGGGGCTGCTTGCGGTAAGGCGCGTCTCCATCGTCGTTCTCGTTTGACTCTGGCCCGAGTGTATATTCGTCAACGATGGAGACATAGAGCCGAAAGGGGAATCTCTTTCGCAGAAATCGGGAAAATCGAAACGGTCAAGGACCAGCCGAACAGTTGACGTAACGCGCGGCGACCACGCATACACCAGACTGGTGTCCGTTAGCGAATCATGCATGGTTCGTCACATCAGGATATCCCTACATCAGTTTCAGCAACACCCTATGGATAGCACCTTCAGTCTCCGCCGTTTCAGCCGTATACCTGTAGTGACCGAACTCCGAAACCGCTAATGGGCATCTTCGCCCTTTAGTCATTGAAGAAAGCCACTATGCCGACCTTTATGTCCAACTTGCCCATCGCCAAACGACTGGGTGCCGGTTTTGTGCTGGTATTGATCATGTCGTTGATCAGCATCGTCATAGGGCTTGCGCGCCTCTCGTCTGTGGCGCAGGCAACCCGCGATATGGTTGCCAGTCCAATCCGGACCGAGCGGCTTATCAACGACTGGTCGCGCAACATCAATACCGCTGTCACCCGCACAACCGCGATTGCCAAGAGTGCTGACCCAAGCCTCGCCAGTTACTTCGTGGAGGAAGCCGCAGCTTCGTCCAAGGTGTCGGGAGCGTTGCAAAAGTCGATAGAAGCTTTGATGAGTTCGGACGAGGAAAAGTCCTTGTTTGCCGCCATTGGCGAACAGCGCAAGATTTTCATTTCTACCCGCGACGAGATCTACGCGCTGAAAAAGGCGGGCAAAGCCGACGAGGCGAACCAGGTGCTGGAGCAAAAGTTCATACCGGCCTCCCGGCTCTTCGTGACGAAAATTGATGCCCTGGTGAACCATCAGCGCGAGGAAATTGACACGGTAGCAACGCAGATCGACGCCAACTACCAGTTCAGCCGCACGCTGATGATTGCTTTGGGAGTGGTCAGCCTGCTGCTGAGCGTGATGTGCGCGTGGCTCATCTCCGGGAGTATCACCAGGCCGCTGGTGAAGGCCTCCGCGGTGGCCCGTCAGGTCGCCGAAGGCGATTTGACCGCCCGTATCGACAATCAAAGCACCGACGAAGTCGGCCAGTTGCTCAGCAGCCTGAGAGACATGCAAAGCAGCCTGGTGCGCGTTGTCTCCAACGTGCGCTCCGGATCGGAAAACGTGGCCACTGCCAGCGCCGAAATCGCGCAAGGCAACGACGACCTCAGCGCTCGCACGGAAAGTCAGGCCAGCGCCCTGGAAGAAACCGCCGCCTCCATGGAAGAGCTCGGCTCCACCGTGCGCCAGAACGCCGACAACGCCCGTCAGGCGAACCAGTTGGCCATGAACACCTCCACAGTCGCCATCCAGTGTGGCGAAGTCGTCAACCAGGTCGTGGAGACCATGAAGGGTATCAACGACAGCTCCAGGAAAATCGCCGACATCATTGGCGTGATTGATGGCATTGCCTTCCAGACCAACATCCTCGCCCTGAACGCAGCGGTAGAGTCAGCCCGGGCCGGCGAGCAAGGCCGTGGCTTCGCGGTAGTAGCCAACGAAGTGCGCAGCCTGGCCGCGCGTTCCGCCGATGCCGCCAAGGAAATCAAAAAGCTTATCAACGCCAGCGTGGAACGCGTCGCACAAGGCTCGGCCCAGGTCGAGCAGGCCGGTCTCACCATGTCCGAAGTCGTCCGTTCCATTCGCCACGTCACCGATACCATGGGTGAGATCAGTGCCGCCAGCAACGAACAATCGTTGGGCGTCGCTCAGGTCGGTGAGGCTGTCACGCAGATGGACGAGGCGACCCAGCAGAACGCAGCGCTGGTGGAACAAATGGCGGCCGCGGCCAGCAGCCTGCGCAGTCAGTCTCACGAGCTGGTACAAGTCGTCTCGGTTTTCAAACTCGCTAGCTAATAATCACGAGCCGGCGACCGCAAGCACGCGGATCGTCGCGTACGTATGGTTTGTCCGCCAGCGCTTATTCCCGCGCTTTGCTTTTATAGGCGCCAGGAAAGTGGCTGGTCAGTACGTATTCACATACTGATCGGCGTCGTTCGCTGGTCGAATTGGCCGGCAGCCTTTCAGTCGACCGTCATGCCATGAGTCGCGCAAACCTGCCGCATCGCGCGCAGGACGATCGGCTGCATCTGCAGACTCAACGAATCGGGATTTGCTTCAAGGTACTTATCGACAATGGTGCCCACTTGTCGCGCGTCGGCATGCATCGTTCCAATGCACTGCCGAAGTTTCTCGATCTTCGCATCTGGCGCGCCAAAGACAGGAGCGTAAGAGAAACCGTCGAGCACACCAATCACGTAAGCGGTACGCATCGATTGGCTTCCGCTTTGAAAGGATTTGCCCGTGAGAAATCCATTGTTGATATCGGACGCCGGACTCGCGTGTGCGATGGAGCAAACTGTCATAAGCAAGGCCGCGGCCATTGATCTGTTCATCTGATGTCGATTCGGAGGGATGGGGGTGCGCTATTGTGGGCCGCTATTGTGACGATTTCCGGACCGACGCCAGAGGTCGACTGCAAAAACTAGCCCGGCGGCCGCGATCCGAGCAGAAGTATGTCAACCAGTCTTTTCGCGCTTTGCTGCCAGTCCGGGGCAGACGCGACGTTGGAAACGCCCACCAGAGCGCGCAGCAGATCCAGCGGCACGAGGTCGGCGCGAATGTCGCCGCTGTCCACGGCGCGCGTTACAAGCGACTGGATCGCGTCCTTGATCTGGGCCCCGGACGATTCAAACAGCTTCGTCGACCCTCCCACGATTGAGTTCAATGCAGGCGCGATGATCTTCTTGGTGGCGATGTAGTCGACGAAAAGCATCATCCAGGATCGCAACGCATCAAGCGGAGGCAAAGACTCGGTCAGCCTTCGCGCCTCCTCCGCAAGCTTGCCCACCTCAGCACGGTAGACACTCTCCAGCAGCGCCTCACGCGTGGGAAAGTGCCGGTAGACCGTGCCTACGCCGACGCCCGCCTGACGTGCCACGTCGTCGAGACTGACGTCGCTTCCCGCGTGCGTAAACGCCGTTTTTGCTTCTTCGAGGATGCGCTCGCGATTGCGTAGCGCGTCGGCCCGGGGCCTTCGTTCTTTTGGCGTCGAGTGACTCACTGCAGGTTGAATCCTTGCAAGCGGAGAATTTCTCCGGTTGATATACTGAAAAAAGCGGAGAGAGTCTCCGTTTTATCCCGGACGGGGAATGGCGTCAACGCTATTGTGATGGAGAAGCGGAAATGGCTGAGAAATTTGGAGCAACTTCAACGACAGACGACGTGCTTGCAGGCGTCGATCTTCACGGCAAGCGAATTCTTGTCACTGGTGTTTCGGCGGGACTCGGTGTGGAGACCGCCCGGGCGCTTGCAGCGCACGGAGCGAGCGTGATCGGGGCGGCCAGAGACCTGGCAAAAGCGGAGCTGGCGATTGCCGAAGCGCGGCGCGATGCCGCCGCGGCAGGCGGCAGTATCGACCTGGTCGAACTCGACCTCGCAAGCCTCGAGAGCGTCCGGGCTTGCGCCGACAAGCTATTGGCCGAGGGCAAACCGCTCGACGTCATCATTACGAATGCCGGCGTAATGGCGACGCCCTTCGGCAAAACCGCAGACGGATTCGAGACGCAATTCGGCACGAATCATCTGGGGCATTTCGTGCTCGTGAATCGCCTGGCGTCGCTGATTCCGTCTGGTGGTCGAGTAGTCGCACTGGCGTCATCCGGGCACCGTTTCGCGGACGTAGATCTCGACGATCCCGGCTTTGAGCGTACGCCTTACGAGCCATTCCTCGCCTACGGCCGCTCCAAGACCGCGAACATCCTCTTCGCGGTTGCTTTCGATCAGCGACATCGCGCGCGCGGCGTGCGGGCAGCCGCTGTTCATCCCGGCGGGATTCACACGGAGCTGGCCCGCCATATGGACGAGAGCCAGCTGACTGCACTCGTGGACAGGATCAACAGTCAGCTGGCATCGGAGGGGAAAGGACCGTTCCAGTTCAAGACGATCCCGCAGGGTGCGGCGACTTCAGTATGGGCCGCGGCGGTGGCGGCAGCCGAAGACGTGGGAGGCAGATATTGCGAAAACTGCCACGTAAGCGAAGTCGTGGCGGACGATGTTGTCATCACGCCCGTCAGCGAGGGCGTTCGCCGCTACGCGCTCGACGTTGCAAATGCCGACGCGCTCTGGCGCAAGAGCGAAGAGATGGTTGGCGAGTCGTTCTGACCAACGCTTCGTCGAGCGTCATCGAAACGGGGCCCGCCGCGCCTTGACCCATATCTTTGGCGCGACCACCTGTGACAGCGCAACTTTCCTCACAGCTCAAATCGGTGAAAACGATAGAATCATCACAAACAGCGCGACAATTGTCGCAATTCTCCTGCCGAATGCCGGTCGAATAGGGGCTAAATGTTATTGACGCATCATATGCATGATGCGAAGATCACAAGACAGTTCGTGCCCGATCGCGAAGCATAAGCATTCGTCATACCGACGAAGGAGACATCAGGATGAGTGAGCCGGTTGCGGTCGCGGCCGCTTCATCGCCTCGACTGCCATTGATCCGCGTTACTGGCGTCACCAAGAAATTCGGTGGCGTGCAGGCGTTGCGCGGTGTCGATCTGGAAGTTCTGCCGGGTGAAGTGCATGCACTGCTCGGCGAAAATGGCGCGGGCAAATCCACCCTCATCAAGATACTAAGCGGCGTCCATACCTACGACGAAGGCTCGATCGAAATCGCCGGCCAGAAGGTCGCGTTCGAATCTCCGGCGAAGTCGCGCGAGGCGGGCGTCGCCGTCGTCTATCAGGACCTGAGTCTCGTCGAATCGCTGTCCGTTGGTGCCAACCTGATGCTTGGGCGTGAGCCGCGCACGCGGTTTGGCTTCGTCAGGCAACGCGAACTGATGGCGCAGGTCAGCGCATTTCTGCGCGAACACAATATTCCACTCGATCCACGCGTGCCAGTCGACTCGCTGCCGTTTGCCTACCGGCAGATGACGGAGATCTGCAAGGCGCTGATGGGCGACGTGCGCGTGCTGATCCTCGACGAGCCGACGTCTGCGCTAACGGGCGGCGAAGAACAGATTCTCTTCGACGCGATTCGCGCGGTGACGGAGCGCGGCGTTGGTGTGATCTACGTCACGCACCGCCTGAACGAGGTGTTTCGCATCTCGCAGCGCGTAACTGTGTTCCGCGACGGCGCGAACGCCGGCCAGTTCGCCACGGCCGAGACCGACATGAAGCAGTTGGTCGCTGCCATCGTCGGCCCACGTCATGCGGCGATGCAGGCCAGACAGGAAACCACCGGGGGCGTAGTCACGCAACCGGGGCTTGGCGTAGACGCTCAAGCCGCCTCACAGGTCGCACACAATGCGCCCGTGCTGACGCTATCGAACGTCAGCAATGCGCGTCTTTCCGGCGTGAACTTCTCCGTGCACAAAGGCGAAGTGCATGGCCTCGCAGGACTGATCGGTAGCGGGCGCACGGAAATCCTGCAGACGATCTTCGGCCTGCTGCCGGCGCACGCAGGCACGATTGAGCTCGACGGCGAACCGCTCGCCGCGCGCCGACCCGCCGATGCCATCCGGCGCGGCATCGCACTCGTGCCGGAAGACCGCCATCTGCAAGGGCTCGTGCTCGATCACTCGATCGAACGCAATCTGACGTTGCCGCGTCTGCCGCAGTTTTCCCGCGGCGGCTGGCTGCTCGCGAAAGCCGCTGCACAACAGGCGCGCACGGCGATGAAGCAGCTTTCCGTGAAAGCGCCCGATGCGTCGACGCAAGTGAAGTTTCTCTCCGGCGGCAACCAGCAGAAAGTCGTGTTCGCCAAATGGAATCATCCGCGGCCGAAGCTGTTGCTGCTCGATGAGCCGACGGTCGGTGTGGACGTAGGCGCGCGCGAAGAAATCTACGGCGTGGTGCGCGACGCGGCGCATGCGGGTACAGGTGTCGTAGTGGTGTCGTCGGATCTGGACGAACTGTTGCGGCTATGCGATCGCATTTCCATCGTGGTGGACGGCTCGATCGAACGGACCGTCGAGCGCGCGCAGATTCGCCACGCGGAAGAACTTCACCATCTCATTCAACTTCCCCGGCCTATGGAAGAGCTTGCAACATGAACGACTCCGCTTCGCCGATGCCCGCCGAGCAACAGAGCACCCCGCGTCATGGACGCACGTGGCGGATCGCGCAGCTTCTGCTGCAAGGCGATCGCCCGTACATGCTGTATATCGCGTTTGCGATTCTGCTGGTCGTGTTCAGCTTTGCGTCGCCGTGGTTCCTGTCGATCGACAACTTCCTCAATATCGGACGGCAAACGGCGCTTGTCTCGATCATCGCGATCGGCATGACGTTCGTGATCATTGCGCGGCAGATCGACCTTTCCGTGGGATCGGCGCTGGCCTTGTCGGGGATGTCGGCGGCGCTCGCGATGTCGCACATCAGCGATAACTGGATTCTCGGCGCGATTGCGGGCATCGGCACGGGCGCGATCGTCGGCGCGATCAACGGTTTCGTCACGACGCGCCTCTCGATTCCGTCGTTTCTGGTCACGCTCGGAAGCCTGAGCGCGGCACGCGGTCTGGCGCTGATGGTTACGACGACGCGCCCCGAGATCATCACCAACGACAACTTCATCGCGATCTTCGGCGAGGGCACTATTTTTGGCGTGCCGGTGCCGATCCTCTGGACACTGCTCGCCGTGATCGGCGGCATTCTGCTGCTGCACTACAGCGTGTTCGGCCGGCAGATTTATGCGGCCGGCGGCAATCCCACGGCCGCGCTTTATTCAGGCATCAACATCCGCCGCGTGACGACGCTCGCTTTCGTGCTGACCGGCGCGCTTGCCGGCCTGGCCGCGCTCGTGCTGTCCGCGCGTTCGCATGCGGCGCGGCCCGACGTTGTGCAGGGCATGGAACTCGACGTGATCGCGTCCGTTACGCTCGGCGGCTGCAGTCTGTTCGGCGGACGCGGCTTCATTCTGGGCACGCTGCTCGGCAGCCTCATCATCGGCACGCTGAATAACGGACTCGTACTGCTCGGCGTGAGTTCGTCGCTGCAACTCGTCATCAAGGGCGTCATCATCGTCGCGGCAGTCGCGTTCACCCGCAAATAGGCACTAAGCAGTCCGAGTAAAACGGTCTCCCGTGCATGCGACGTTGCACGGCAGGCCATGCAGAGCAAGTTCAAAAACAGCTGGAGACGCAGTACAACAAGACCACCGGAGGAAGATCATGAACTATCGTCGTGGATCAGCAGCGAGGCTGGCGAGTGTCGCGGCAATCACTGCCATGACCCTGTGCTGTTCGCAGGCATTTGCGCAGGCATGCACGAATCTGCCTGTGAATTCAATTGGACCGAAGGGTATCGTCGGGCAGGGACCGAATGGCGAAAAGGCGGCGTCCGTGGATGCCGTCAAGCTGACGGATGCCGAGGCCGCCAAGGTCAAGGCCGGCAACTTCAAGGTCGGCATTTCGATGCAGACGATGAACCTCGACTGGTCGCAACTGCAGGTGCAGGGCATCACCGACACGTTGAAGAAATACGGCGTGGAAGTGATCGGCACGGCGTCGGCCGAGTATCAGGTCGACAAGCAGATTGCCGACATCGAGAACACGATCCAGCGCCATCCGAACGGCATCATCTCGATTCCGGTCGACGGCACGGCGACGGCTGCGACGTACAAGAAAGTCTCGCAGGCCGGCATCAAGCTGGTGTTCATGGACAACGTGCCGACCGGCCTCAAGCATCCGCAGGAGTACTCGGCAATGGTCTCGGCGGATAGCGAGGGCAACGGCCAGATCGCGGCGAAGGTGCTTGCATCGTGCGTGCCGAAGGGCGGTACGGTGGGTCTTGTGAACTTCGGCGTCGATTACTTCAGCACGACGGAGCGCACGAAGGCCGTCAACGACTGGATGAAGAAGAATCGCCCCGACATCAAGATCAAACAGGTCGCCTTCACGGACCCGTCGAAGGTCGGTCAGGTTGCCGGCGACTTCCTCACCGCCAATCCGGACGTGAAGGGTGTGTTTGCCGTTTGGGACCAGCCCGCGCTCGACACGCTGACGTCGATGCGCGCGCAGGGCCTCAATACGCCTATGACAACGGTCGACCTCGGCCTTGAGTCTGCAATCGAAATTGCCAAGGGCGGCCCGCTCAAGGCAACGGGCTCGCAACGTCCGTACGATCAGGGCGTAGCCGAAGCGATGGCGATGATGAAAGCGCTGATCGGCCAGACGCCGCCGGCGTGGATCGGCGTGCAATCGCTGCCCGTCGTGCAGTCCAACGTGCTCGAATCGTACAAGACGGTATTCAAGAAGGACCCGCCGCCGCAACTGGCCGATGCCTGCAAGAAGGCAGCGCCCGCTTGCGGTTGATGACCGACGCGGTGTGACGTGTAGGTGTAAGCGTGAGCTTGAGAGCGAAGCCTTTGGAGGCTTCGCTCTTTTTTATTGCGCTTCGAGTTCTTCGCCCCGCTTTGCGTTCTTCGCCCCTTGCGATGAATGCACCGCTATATTGCCGAAACTCAGCGCGATATATCACTCCCCCCGCTCAGCTCGCTTCGGAGCTCACGCCCCCACCTTCCAGCAAGACCTCCGTCACTGCCTCCGAAAACCGTTTCGGCCGGCCCTCGATCATTACCCGTTCCGGGTTCGACGGATCCCGCTCCACCTTGGGAAGCCCGTAAGCCAGGAGCGCGCGCGCGCAACCTGGCCAGTCCGGGTTCCGCGCCAAAACCGGCTCGTTGACAGAGGCCCAGGAAAGCGTACCGAGCACGTCGTCTCCGAAGCCTTGCGTCTCACGCCAGCTAGCTCCGTGAGAAAGCAGAAAGGCCGTGAGATCCGCGTCACCGTGAAAGACAGCGTGGTTTAACACCGTCGCATCCCAGTCTCCTCCGCGCGCGGCAATCGGCCAACCGAGTTCGACCATAAGCTTGACCGCAGAGATCGATCCCCATGCCGCGGCATCGGGCAGCAAGCGCAGCCGGTCCTCCGGCAACGCGCCTGGCAGATCCGGACGTCGGGCCTGAATACGACGCGCCTCGATCGCGTCAGCACGTCCACAAGCGGCCACGAAGTCATCATCGTCGCTTAGCGTCTCCTGCACTCCGTAGGTACGCAGGAGTGCTACGACTTCCGGTAGACCGACCTGGCTCGCCAGCCGATAAGCACTGATGCCGGCGGGCGTCTGCGCGGTGGGATCGGCGCCGGCCGCCAGCAGTGCGGCAATATGGCGAGTCGATCGGCTCACGGCGATCGCACGCAGCAACGGAGGCCCCCAGACTTTCGTGGGCCCCTCTCCCGCCGGCTCGTTGGCGTCGCCACCATGCGCCAGCACCAGTTCGAGGGCAGCCGGGTCCGGCATATCTAGCGCTCGCCGCAGCGCATTCGTCCCGGCGGCACGCGCGCCGTACCGGAACAGCAAGCGCGTGCAGTCCGGATTTTCCAGCGAGTGGTAGAGCGATTCACCGTCATTGGGATCCGCGCCCGCCTCCAGAAGCATCTCTGTGAGCGCCAGATCGCGGACAACGCCGGCCGCACCGTAAAGCGCAGACAGCGGCTCCGACTCGTTGGGTTTTGCCAGAGAAGCCGGTGGAAACCGGTTACCGATACGCTGGTTAGGATCGGCCCCGGCCGCAAGAAGGTGCTGGGCGCATTCGCGTAGCGGTTCGATGAACTCCGGCAGTTGACCCAGCCTCGAGTGCGTCACCGCGACGAGCGGCGGGAGGCTTAGTGGTCCCCCCGCGCGGTTGATCCACCCGGGATCAACCGCGGTCATTCGCGACACCACTTCGAGATGCCCCGCAGCGCAGGCAACGTACGCGTCCGTGGCCAGAAGGCCAGGGTGTTCCTGCAGAAGCTGAACCGCAACGCGTGGCCGTGCCGCGTCATACGATCCGGTGACATCGCCACCATAGGCGAGGCCAAGCCAGCGGCGTATCAGAGCCGCCTGATCGTGGTGCGCGAAAGCACTCGTCTCGACATACAGCGCGAGATCCGCCCAGGAAGAAAAACCGTACTCGCGCGCGATGCAGGACTGCGCGTCGTGTAGACGAAGCTGAAGCGCTATCGCTTCGCTATCTGAGCGGTGCGCGGCGGCGGGAAGATGATTGACGAAGCGGGCGATCGCTGTTGCGTTGCCGTCGCGGTAAAGACGCAACAACTCCTTCGCCTGCTTCTTGAGATGGTCGAGATTGGCCTTGGGAGGCAGCTTGTTCATGGCGGATCCTCGTGCATTGATGGCCGAAGGTCCGCAATACCGCCAGCACAAAGGATGGTGAGATATCTGACACGCTGCAACAGGTGGGTTCAACCCTTTCCGCGGACCCGGAAGCGGCCTGCACCGCTAATCCGGATGCTAGGCGATGGTGTGCTGCTCCGTCAACCCAGGCTCGAGGCGGAGGTCAGCCCTGCTGGACAGGGCTGACAAACTGCTCGATATACGCCTGCCGAACCCTTTCGACTGTAGCGAGCCAGGACTCCCCTTCGGCTCGCCGAAACAGACGCACCACATCCGGATACCAGGGCGAGTCCGCTCGTTCCTGCATCCATCGCCAGTCGACACCCGTCGTGGGAAGCAGTATCCAGCAGGGCGTACCTAGGGACCCAGCCAGATGGGCTATCGCCGTATCGACGCACACGACCAGATCCAGCTGGCCGATGATCGCGGCGCTGTCGGCGAGATCGTCCACCTCCGACCCGAGGTGCAGAAGCGGTTGATCCGCGGGCGGGCATTGAGCTTCGCCCTCGCCCTGCCCTTTTTGCAGACTCACGAAGCTGACGTCAGGTAGGCTCCAGAGAGACGCCAGCGTAGCCAGCGAAGGTAGCGACCGGTGCGCGTCATTGTGGTGCTGCGGATTGCCCTTCCACACCAGCCCGACCTTGCGGCCAGGCGGAAGCGTTGCGAGCCGCGAGCGCCAACGCTCGACGATCGACGGCTCCGGCACCAGGTGAAGCGGCGGCGGAATCGTTTCCAAGGTCGTACGCAGATGCCAGGGTGCGCTCAACAGGCTCGTCCAGCAGTCGAATCGCGCGGATTGCGAAAGCGCCGTTTCATGATCCACGACCTCGTCGACACCATCGACGGTGGCCATCAGCCTGCGTAAGGCAGGCGCACACGCAAACGCAATGGTCGCGGCCCCTCGCGCCTTGAGCAGCGCGAGATAACGGCCGAACTGAATCATGTCGCCAAAGCCGTCTTCCTGCCAGACCAACAGGGACTTGCCTGCCAGATCGTCCCCTTGCCACTGTGGGCAACGTAGCAGGACGCGCGAATTGTGGTGAGCAAATCCAGGATGCTCGTAGCGAGACTCGTAAAGCTCCCATCCTTGCGCGTACTGTCCCGTGCCCAGCAGCAGCGTTCCCAGATAGAACCTGGCATCGGGATAGTTGGGGCGCAACGCGAGCGCTTGCCGGAATGCGGTTTCGGCTTCCGGCAGACGATTGAGGCGCTTCAACGTGCTACCGAGATTGTAGTGAGCCTCGGCGTATCCGGGACGTAAGGCGACCGCCTGCTGAAAGTGCGCAACGGCTTCGGGCAGACGCTCGAGTGCTCCGAGTACGCAGCCGAGGTTGTGATGCGCCTCCACGATTCCCGGCCGGCAGCGAAGCGCCTGTGTATAAGCCTCCTCGGCCTCGGCTAGCCGATTGAGGGCATAGAGCACATTCCCGAGGTTATGGTAAGCCTCGGCATAGTCCGGATTGGATGCGATAGCTTGCCGGAAAGCGGCCTCTGCTTCGGGCAGACGCTTGAGTTGGAGCATCACAGCACCGAGATTCGCGTGTGCTTCCGAATAGTCGGGTTGAATGGTCGATGCGAGCCGAAACGCGAGTTCGGCCTCGCGGAGCCGGTTGAGCCCCAGCAATACTCCGCCCAGGCTGTTCAAGGCAGCGGGATTGTCCGGCTTCAGCCGCAGCGCTTGCCCGTAAGCCACCTCTGCCTCCGAAAGGCGTCCTTGCTCCTTGAGCACGTTGCCGAGGTTGTGGTGCGCTTCGACAAAATCGGGACGCGCCGCCACAGCAAACCTGTAGGCGGTCTCGGCATCGTGGAGCCGGCGAAGCTCGTGAAGTGCGAGGGCCAGATTGAAGTGGGCCTGCGCATAGCCGGGGCGAATTGCAATTGCCTGCCGGTATGCCGTCTCCGCCTCGAGCAAATAGCGGAGATCATGCAGAGCCGCGCCGAGATTGTGGTGAACCTCGGCAACGCCGGGCCGAATTTTTTGCAACTCCTTGTAGATCGCCACGGCCTCCGCTGGACGCTTGAGCGACATGAGCAGCGTACCGAGGCTGTCATAGGCCGCAGCGAAATCAGGCTGCAGGTCGATACATTGGCGCCAATACGTTTCCGCATCCGCCAGATGGTTCAGGCCGAGCGAGCACGCCGCAGCGATGTTGAGCGCCTCAGCGCGAAGCCCTGGAGGAACACTTACGGTCGAGTCGAATGCTGGCTGAACAATGGACAACGCTTCGGAAAATTTCCTCTCCGAAAAGAGTGAACTGGCTTGCTGAATGCGGTCTATGACGGGAAGCGCGGGCTTCGGCGCGAGTGGCATGGGATTTGGATTGTCTTCGGAGGCGCCCCAAGATCTTGATCCGCCAGGGGCGCCCTCCTGCAAGTTGCGTCAGACCTTGGCGACTGAGGCCTGATAGATCTCTTCGATGGCTTCCTTGAGCGTCGAGTCGAACTCACTATCGCTCATCGATACCTTGAGTTCGTTGATCAAGGCCCTGGAGAAGCTGGCGATCATGCCGTGATTTTTAGCGAGCCGTTGACACGCGTCGGTGCGCGTATAACCGCCGGAAAGCGCGACGACCCGTGCCACACGCGGATGATCGATCAGCGGACGATAGAAGTCCGGTACGTAAGGTATGGTCAGCTTGAGCATCACCTGACGGCTCTCCGGCAACGCGTCGAGACCTTTAGTCAGTTCCGCGAGCAGCGTGGCTTCCGCGCCCGGCTTGTCCGGACTCTTGATCGAAATCTCGGGTTCCAGAATCGGCATGAGACCGTGGCCGTCGATCTGCGCACCCAGTTCAAACTGTTGCTTCACGATCGCAGCGATACCCTCTTTCGAATTCAGCTTGATGACCGAACGCATCTTCGTGCCGCAGATACCGAGTTTCACCGCCCGCTCGAGCAGCGCGTCCAGCCCAGGAATCGGTTTCATCAGTTGGACACCGTCCGCTTCGTCCTGCAGGCCCTTATCGACCTTCAGGAACGGCACGACGCCGCGATCCTCCCACAGGAAGGCCGGAACCGGCTTCCCCTGAGCCTGCCCGTCCATGGTGGCTTCGAACAGAATAGCTCCGATGACCTTGTCCCCGGTAAAGGCGGGCGCCGTGATGATGCGCACCCGCATCTCGTGGATCAGTTTGAACATCTCGGCGTCGCCACTGTAGGCGCTCTCCGGGATGCCATAAAGCTTCAGGGCACCGGGGGTCGACCCACCGCTTTGGTCCAGGGCCGCGAAAAATCCCTGTTTTTCACGAACTTGCGTCAGCATCTTCTCATCAGCCACGATTTGCTCCCTTTTTCGACAATGGAAATCGGACCAGCACGCCCAGTCGGGACATAGTGCTCAATACGGTCAGTGTATCAAACGCCCATCACATACAGTTCTCCGGGCCGCCTGCGCCCGACGCCAGCAAGATTCGGGCTCGGATCGTCCAGTTAAAGTATCTGCGCTGACTGCCGATATGCTGTGTGAGTAGCAGCCCTCCAGGGGGCGCCTAAGCAGCCCTGTTTTGCAAAGAATCAGGTGCCGATCGGATCGACGTCGAAAAGTGAACCCCAAGTGCGACAAACTGCGTTTGCGTCTTTGCTGTCCATCTTGGCCTGTTTGATTGTTTTTTCGTTGTGCGGTTGCCATCAGCAGGACCAGACTTCTTCGAGCACGAGCGCGCCCGCCAGCACCACGATCACCGCCCTGATCTGGGCTCCCGACTGGCCGCAGGAAATGCTGCAGATTGCCGCCGAATTCAGCAAGCTGAATCCAGACATACACGTGGATGTGCAGTTCATGATCGGCAACTCGGTGGAGGAAAACATCAAGCCGCGGGTCGCCTCCGGCAACTTGCCCGATCTGGTAAGTATCAACCCGAATGCCTACGCGGCCGACCTGGCCGATCAAGGGCTCCTGGCCGATGTGAGCAGGACGTCCGCCTGGAACAACATGCTCGACCCGCTCAAGAAGGACTGGACCAATCGCCAGTCCAGGCACTTTGGAATAGCGGGTGGAGTGGCGACGACGCTGATCTACTACAACGAGGACATGTTCGCGAAGACAGGGATCAAGGAACTGCCGACCAGTTTCAACGAATTCCTGGCGGTATGCGAACAGCTCAAACGGGCGGGTATTACGCCTATCATGTGGAACGGCGGCTTTCCGAACATGCTCGGCAACGGCCCTTTCAGTTCAGGCTTTGCCAACAATGTTGTAGCGCACGAGCCAGACTGGAAAAACCGGATCAGCGACGGCACGCTGGATCTCAACACCCCTCAGGTAGCGGATATTTTCGCCAAGATGTTGCTGATACCCGAACGTGGTTTCGTCCAGGACTCGTTCATGACGACCGGTTACGACGATGGCATACGGCTTTTCAAGGAAGGCAAGGTCGCGATGGCTTTTCACGGCAGTTGGGCCGCCGGTCTGTTGCTGCACGGGAACCCCTTCAAGGTAGGCGTATTCATCCCACCGTGGAACGCGCCGGGCGAGCGGGTCGTGCCGGTAATCGGCAGCGAAACTGGCTTTGCGGTGTCCGAGACGCCCAACAAGGCTGCTGCGATGCGCTTTCTCGAGTTCATCGCCGGGCCGGGGTTTTCCATTCTGCAGACAAAACGCCAGAACATCTCCCCGTTCAAGCAGGTCTCGGGGACAGCAGTTAGCGATCCGAAGATTATCGACTACACCAACACGGTTAGTCGCTATGCGGTGACCGGAAGCCCGTACTATTCGTTTCTACCCTCCAATTCCATCGAGCGTTTGCATCGGTTGATGCAGGATGTGCTGTTTGGCAAAATCACGCCAGGACAGGCGGCGAAACTCCTGGACGAGTCGGTTAAGAATGAAGCGAAGATGCACTACAAATGACTTCCCTGCTCGGTTGGCTGCGAAACGCATTCGCCTACTTCTCGTTAGATCTGCTGCGCCGTGTCGAGATTCGCTACCGGCTGATAACCGCGTTCATCCTGTTTTCGCTGATCCCGATACTTGTTTCGGGCTACATATCGTATGTAGATTCGACCGCGGCGATCAAGCAGAAGGCGGAGATATTCTCGAAAGAGGTGGTCAAACAGGTCGCCAAAAACATCTCGCTGCGCATGGAGCAGATCGAGACGGAGAGCAGTCTGCTGGTGCTCTCCGATCGCGTTCAGGACGCGCTGACCCGCGTCGCGAGCGGCAATGAAAAGGAGCAAAGCGAAGCGCGCCAGGATATGACCCGACTGCTCCTGGAGCACTACGGCGCGGTTGATTACATCAACCAGAAATATCTGCTCGACCGGAACAACCGGATCATGGACACCCAGGCGTTCGCGCAGCTGACGCGGGGTGTCGTGCGTCTGGTCCAGCAGGCGCCCAACCGCAATGGCCGGCCTTACTGGGGTAGCTACGACAACGGAGCCGGTCAACAGGACCTGGGGATGGTGCGCGCCATCATCGGCAAGAGCAACAATCAGCAGATCGGCAATCTGGTTCTGGTGATTCGTCCCGAACATTTCTCGGCGATTTTCGATGACGTCGCTACGGGCAGCGGAACGGAGATCTATGTCGTCGACGCCAGCACCGACAAGCGGATTGTCGGTGCCGACGGCACTTCGGTGACTACCGACGGCAGGGCCGAGCCGGGCCTGATCGAAAAGATCACACAAGCCGATCCGCACGGCGAGCCGAGTGGCTTCGTCGACTTCGAGGGCACAAGTGGCGGCCGATATCTCGCCGCGTACACCGCCATCGCCGGAACGCCATGGTTTGTGGTCAGTACCATCCCGGAGCAGAAGCTGACCGGGGAGGCACAGTCGGTGCGCAACCAGATCATCCTGGTGGGCATCTCGGGGTTTCTGCTTTCCATCTTCCTCGCCTACTTCATTTCACACAGCATCTCCGCCCCGCTCAAGGAACTGGTGCGAAAGATGCACGACACAGGCAGCGACGCGGGCGCCGAGGTAGAGATACCGGTGGACGCACACAGCGACATTGGCGCCAGGGATGAACTGGGCAGACTGGCGCAGCGGTTCGAACGAATGAGTGCGGCGATCAGACAGAAAATCCAGAAGATCAACGAGATCAACGCCTCTCTCGAGCAAACCGTCATCGAGCGCACAGTGGAACTGGTCGCGCGCGAGCAGGAGTCACGCACGTTGATCGAAAACTCGCCCGACACGATTACGCGCTACGACCGCGATCTTCGCCGCACCTACGCCAATCCCGCGTTCTGTGTTTCAGCGGGCCGCAGCCTCGCCGAATCGCTCGGCAAGCGGCCCTCAGAAGTCCCGGGCGGCGCCAATGCGCTGACCTATGAGAGGAAGATCAAAGAAACCATTACAACCGGCAAAAGTCATCAGTTTGAACTGCGATGGCTCGGCAAGGATGGAAAGGAACAGTGCAGTCATATCCGGCTCACGCCGGAGATCGATGCATCGGGCAAGGTGAACTCCGTGCTGGCGGTAGGCCGTGATTTGTCGGACCGGATGGTGTTCGAGGCAACGATCTGGAAACAGGCCAATTTCGATGCGCTGACCCATCTTCCGAATCGCCAGATGTTTCATGAGCGTCTCGACCACGAAGCTGGCGTGTCGGATCGCTCTGGGCGGCCCATGGCCCTGATGTTGATCGATCTGGACCGCTTCAAGGAAGTCAACGACTCACTGGGACACGATACCGGCGACACTCTGCTGATCGAGGCGGCGAGACGCATCACCTCTTGCGTGCGTGAAACCGACACGGTCGCTCGTCTTGGCGGCGATGAGTTCACGGTCATTCTGTCCGGGCTGGACGACACCAGACGCATCGAACAGATCGCGAAGACGGTCATCGCCAAGCTCGCCGAGCCGTTCAAGCTCGGCGCGGATGAGGCCTTCATTTCTGCGAGTGTCGGCGTCACGCTATACCCCGACGACGCCAGCGAACTGGACGTTCTCTTCAAGAATGCCGACCAGGCCATGTACGCGGCGAAAGCCGCTGGACGCAACCGTGTCCACTATTTCACGTCCGAGTTGCAGGTGGCGGCAGAAAAGCGCCGGCGTCTCACGAGTGATCTTCGTACCGCCCTGCAAGCCGAACAGTTCCAGGTCTATTACCAGCCCATCGTCGATCTCGCGACGGGCGAAATCTACAAGGCCGAAGCACTGATACGCTGGATGCATCCCGAACGCGGCACGATCAGTCCGCTAGATTTCATCGCCTTGGCCGAAGACACGGGGCTCATCGTTCCAATTGGCGACTGGGTATTCAAACAGGCCGTGCGCCAGGCGCATCAATGGCGCCAACGATTCCATCCGTCGTTCCAGATCAGCGTCAACATTTCACCGGTGCAGATTCGTCAAGACAATCTGGTGTGTATCCAGTGGTCCGAATACCTCATACAGGAAGGGATGCCCAGACAAAGCGTGGCCATTGAAATAACCGAAGGGTTATTGCTGGACGCGGAACTGAACGAGAAGTTGCTGAGTTTCCGTGATGCGGGAATGGGGATTTCGATCGACGACTTTGGGACCGGCTATTCGTCCCTGGCGTATCTGAAGCGCTTCGATATCGACTATCTCAAGATCGACCGCTCATTCGTGCAGAACCTCGGCTTCGACGGCGGCAACCAGGCGCTTTGCGAAGCGATGGTTATGCTGGCTCACAAGCTTGGACTTCAGGTGATCGCCGAAGGGGTCGAGACGACAGATCAACGCGACTTTCTCGCCGCCGTGGGTTGCGACTTTGCGCAGGGCTTTTTGTACTCCGAGCCAGTTCCGTCCGATCAGTTTGAGGAGCGGGTGTGGCCGGCCGTCACGGCGATTGCTGACTAGGAACGACGCGACGCGCCCTATAATCAGCCGATCCCCACCCGCGCCCTCCCCATGGAACTCAGGCAGTTACGCTATTTCGTCAGTGTGGTTGCCCACGGCAGCATGGGGCGCGCGGCGCTCGAGCTCGGCGTGGTCACATCGGCGCTGAGCCAGCAGATCAGCCGGCTCGAAAGCGAACTCTCCACTCGGCTGCTGCGGCGCACCTCGTCCGGCGTGGTGCCGACCGATGCCGGCCTCGCCTTCTGGCGTCAGGCGCAACTCGCGCTGCGTCACGTGGATGCGGCCGCGCTGGCAGCGCAGGAAGCGCGGCTATCAGGGCATGTCAGCGTCGGGCTCGCACCGAGTACGACGGGCGTGCTCGGGCTGCCCTTCATCCAGGCCATGCGCGAGCGCTATCCGGAAGTTCGGCTGCACATGGTAGAAAGCCTGTCCGGTCATCTGGGCTCGATGCTCGACGCGCGTCAGATCGACCTCGCGATTCTGTTTCAGGAAGAACCGGCTCAGCGCTGGAGCAGCCTGCCGTTGCTCGACGAGCAGTTGTTCGTGATCGGCAACCCGACGCTGGCCGGCATGCCGGCCACCGCGTCCGTATGGCTCGCGCAACTGGAGCGCTTGCCGCTCGTCCTGCCAAGCGGTTCGCACGGATTGCGTGCGCTGCTGACTGCCGCCTTCAGGCGCGCGCACTACGAACCGCTGATAGCCGCGGAAATCGACGGCCTCGCGATGCTCATGGACACCGTGCGCGCCGGCATTGGCGCGACGATCCAGCCGGGCGCCGCACTGGCGCGCCCCGAAAACGCCCAGCTCACGAGCATCCCGATCCTCGATGCCGACGTGACGCGCCCCAACCTGATCGTCAGCGCATCCGACGACGAGCTGTCGCCGGCTGGCCTCGCCGCGCGTGTCGTGCTCCTCGATGTCGCGCGCGAAATCGTGGCCGCCGGGCGCTGGCCCGGCGCGGCGCTCCGCGCCAGCGCGACCCTTCACGAAAACTGAAGCCCCCTTGCCCCGCCGCCCATGGCGGTGCGGCGCGTTCGCCCGTACAGTGCGAGCCAAAGGAGACAACTCGATGGTCGATGTTCTCGTCATCGGCGGCGGCAATGCTGCGCTATGCGCCGCCCTCATGGCTCGGGAAGCCGGTGCTTCCGTTCTGTTGCTGGAGGCCGCGCCGCGCGAATGGCGCGGCGGCAATTCACAACACACCCGCAATCTGCGCTGTATGCACGACACGCCGCAGGACGTGCTCGTCGATGCTTACCCCGAAGAGGAATACTGGCAGGATCTGCTGAAAGTCACCGGTGGCCTCACGGACGAGGCGCTCGCGCGGCTAGTGATCCGAGCGTCGTCATCCTGCCGGCCGTGGATGCGCCAGCATGGCGTGCACTTCCAGCCGTCGCTCTCGGGCGCGCTGCATACCGCCCGCACCAACGCTTTTTTCATGGGCGGCGGCAAGGCCCTCGTCAACGCCTATTACCGCAGCGCGGAACAACTCGGCGTGCAGATCCGCTATGAAACGCCGGTGCAGCGCATCGAGCTCGACGGCCCGCGCTTCGTGGCCGCGTGGGCGGGCAGCGAACGCATTACGGCGCGCAGCTGTGTGCTCGCGGCCGGCGGCTTCGAGTCGAACCGCGCGTGGCTGCGCGATGCCTGGGGCGTCAACGAGCGCGGCGAACACCCCGCCGACAACTTCCTGATCCGCGGCACGCGCTTCAACATGGGCACGCTGCTGCGCTTCATGATCGACGCGGGCGCGGACAGCATCGGCGACCCGACCCAGGCACATATGGTGGCAATCGACGCACGCGCGCCGCTCTACGACGGCGGCATCTGCACGCGCGTCGACTGCGTGTCGCTCGGCGTGGTGGTCAATCGGGACGCCGAACGGTTCTACGACGAAGGCGAGGACTTCTGGCCGAAGCGCTACGCGATCTGGGGGCGTCTCGTCGCCCAGCAGCCGGGGCAGACCGCCTGGTCGATCATCGATGCGAAGGCCGTTGGACGCTTCATGCCGCCGGTGTTTCCGGGCGTGCGGGCGAACAGCTTGCCTGAACTTGCAACGGCCCTCGGACTCGACCCCGCGCGTTTCATGGAGACCCTTAACGCGTACAACGCCGCCTGCCGCCCCGGCACGTTCGATCACACGAAGCTCGACGATTGCCGCACCGATGGGCTCGCTCCGCCGAAGACTCACTGGGCGCTCCCGCTCGATACGCCGCCCTTCTTCGGCTTCGCCTTGCGTCCGGGTATCACGTTCACTTATCTCGGCCTGAAAACCGACCAGACGGCCGCGGTTCGCTTTGGCGGCGAGCCTAGCGAAAATCTCTTCGTCGCCGGCGAAATGATGGCCGGCAACGTGCTCGGCAAAGGCTATACGGCCGGCGTCGGCATGAGCATCGGCACGGCATTCGGCCGCATCGCCGGCACCAACGCCGCCGCGCATGCGGTCGCTTCGGCACATAAGGAAAGCAGTCGTGCAAGCTCTTGAAAAACTGATCCAGCAAGCCAGCGACGAGTGGTCGCCCGTCGCCGTGACCGTCGCAAGGGCGCCGCTTCTCTCCGTCCCAGAAGACGAAGCCGCCCGGATCCTGCAGATCTGCAATGCGTGCCGCTACTGCGAAGGCTTCTGCGCCGTCTTTCCGGCCATGACACGGCGCCTCGAGTTCGGCACCGCCGACGTCCATTATCTGGCGAACCTGTGCCACAACTGCGGGGCCTGCCTGCACGCGTGCCAATACGCGCCGCCGCATGAATTTGCCGTCAACGTCCCGCAGACGATGGCCAGCGTGCGCGGCCGCACGTACCGCCTGTTTGCATGGCCTCGTTCGTTCGCGGCACTGTACGAGCGTAACGGCCTCGCGGTCGCCCTCGCGCTTGCGGGCGGCGTCGCACTGTTCCTGTTCCTCGCGCTCGCGATGAGCGGTAACCTGTGGCATGCCTCTGCGAGTGGTTCGTTCTACGATGTGTTCCCGCACACGCTGATGGTCGGTATCTTCGCGCCGGTCTTTCTGTTCGCTATCTGTGCACTGGGGATCGGTGTGCGGCGCTTCTGGCGCGAAGCCGTGCCGGGCGCGGCCAGTGGCGCGGCGCTTGCCGAAGCCACCAGCGCGGTCGCAACGCTTCGGTACCTGGGTGGTGGACACGGTGAAGGCTGCAACAACGAGGACGACCGCTTTTCGCTCGCGCGCCGGCATTGCCACCATGCCACTGCGTACGGTTTCGCGTTATGTTTCCTGTCGACATGCGTCGCCACGCTCTATCACTATGTGTTCCGGCTCGAGGCGCCGTATGCCTATACGAGCCTGCCGACACTACTCGGCACCGTCGGTGGCATTGGCATCGCCGTGGGTACACTCGGTCTTGGCTGGCTGAATCTGCAACGCCATCCCAACCAGGGCGACGCCGCGCAAAAGCCGATGGATATCGGCTTCATCGCGCTGCTGCTAATCGTCGCGCTCAGTGGCCTCGCACTCATGGTGCTGCGTAGCAGCGCTGCGATGCCCAGTTTGCTGGCGCTGCATCTCGGCGCCGTGATCGCCTTGTTCCTGACCATGCCTTACGGCAAGTTCGTTCACGGACCGCTACGCGCGGCCGCGTTGCTCAAGTGGGCAATCGAGCGCCGCCAGCCGAACCGGGTCGGCCTTACGGATGACTGATCAATCCAGACAACCTGCTCGCAGCTCTCCTGTCTTCAGAGACCGTGGGCGTCCCTCTCCGTCTGGAGCAGAACCAACCCTTGGATAGGCGCCGCAGCGCCCATCCTCTGCAGCTCACTCCCGATAGCTCGGATCGATCCGGTCCAGCTTGCGCAGCAACGCCGGCCATTCGAGCAGGCCGTACGGACGACGCGTCTGCGGCTGGTAGTTCATGTACGTTTGTTCGAGCACTTCGGGCGAGACTTCGTTGAGTTCGACACCGCACGCCTGCGCCGCCAGTTGCGAGCGGCACGACAGCTCCAGTCGATGCATCGCGTTGAACGCCTCCGGAATCGTGCGGCCGACGGTCAGCAACCCATGGTTGCGCAGGATCAGCGCGTTGTTATCGCCGAGGTCCGCGATCAGCGAGTCACGCTCACTCGTATCGAGCACCACGCCGCAGTAATCGTGATAGCCGATCTTGTAGAAGCGCATCGCGGTTTGCGTCATCGGCAGCAGTCCGCACTTGAGCGCCGACACGGCCATCCCCGGCCAGCTATGCGTATGGATCACGCAGGCAAGCTCGTGCTTCGCCTCATGAATCGCGCCATGAATCACGTAGCCGGCGCGGTTGATGCCATAGTCCGCGCCGACGAATGCAGGCTTGCTAAGAATGTTGCCATCGTTGTCGATCTTGATGAGACTCGACGCCGTGACTTCTTCGTACAGCATCCCGTAGGCGTTGATCAGGAACGCCTCTTCGCCGGGCACACGCGCGGAGATATGGTTGGCCGCCATGTCGGACATGCCGTAGTGTTCGACGAGGCGATAACACGCGGCCAGGTCCACGCGCACCTGCCACTCCTCTTCGGAACAGTGTTCGCGCATCGAGGGGATGTCGAATTCGGGAATCGGTTTCATGGAATGCTCCTGCAGGTCATAAAGGAAGTGAACAAAGGAATACGTGCTTCATGCGGTCATCTGCGAATCGCTGCGGCGCAGACATAAGGCGGCCACCAGCGTGCAGGCGATACAGGCCGACGCGTACAGGTAGAAGCCCTGTTCGTAGCCGACGCTCTTGAACCAAAGACCCGCATAGCCGGCGGTGCCGCCGAACAATGCCGTCGCAATCGAATAAGGCACGCCTACGCCGAGCGCACGCAAGCGCGCAGGAAAGAGGTCCGCCTTCGCAATCGAACAGACCGACGTGTAGCCGCATACGATCAGCAGCGCGACGGCAAGCAGCAGGAAGGCTGTGGATTCGCTGTGGGTGTGCGCGAGTGCAGCAAGCAGCGGCCAGGTACCGAATGTCCCGCCCACACCGAACGCGATCAGCAGCGGCCGTCGTCCAATGCGATCCGAAAGCGCGCCGAACAGCGGTTGCACAAGCATGAACAACGTGAGCGTGGATAGCGACACCCACGCGGAGGCGCGTGCCGAGAGCCCCACCGTGTTGACGAGATAGCTGTGCATGTAAACCGTGTAGGTGAAGAATGCGAGCGTGCCGCCTGTGGTGAGGCCGAACACGAGTATCACGGGACGCCAGTGCTTGCGCAGCTCGGAAAGTCCGGTGCGTTCCTTGGCGGCTTCGGAGAGGTTGCGAAAGTCGGGCGTTTCGTCGATATTGCGGCGCACCCAATAGGCGACTAGCGCCAACGCCGCACCGGTGATGAACGGTACACGCCAACCCCACGCGTTGAGCTCAGCGCGCGAAAAGAAAACCTCCTGCAGCAGAACCTGGACGAGCGTGGCGAGCAACTGGCCCATGATCAGCGTGACGTAATGGAAGCTGCTGTAGAAGCCGCGACGACCAGGCTTGGCGATCTCGCTTAGATAGACCGAACTTGCGCCGTACTCGCCGCCGAGAGAAAACCCCTGCACGAGACGCGCGAGCAGCAACACCAGCGGCGCGAGGGCGCCAATCTGGACGTAGGTTGGACACAGGCCAATCGCAAGCGAGCCGCCGCACATCAGGATGACCGAGAGCGTGAGGCCAGCGCGCCGGCCCCGCCGGTCTGAATAAAGGCCGATCATCCAGCTTCCGATTGGACGCAGCAGGAAGCCCAGCGCGAACACGGCGGCTGCGCTGAGTAGCTGGATCGTGCGGTTCTCGCGCGGGAAGAACGACGCCGCGAAATAGATTGAAAACGTCGTGTACACGTGAAAGTCGTACCACTCGATCAGATTGCCGATCGAACCGCCAACTATCGAACGCGCCGCACGGCGCGTTGATGACCCCGCCTGGATGCCCGGCACAGCATCAGGGGCGGCGGCCGTTGCGTGTATATCGTTCATGGACGTTTGTCTCCTGTAGTTTTGTGTGATGGCCTTCTGTGCGGCCTTAAGTCATGCCGGCGCCGAACGGATCGTCCGGGCCGGAAACGCCACTAGCAATACAACAGCACCGCAACCGATGATCGCGCCCAGCACGGCCAGGCCGCTGCCGAAGCCGGCCGCGCCATGACTCATCCAGCCCAGCGCGGCAGTACTCAACGCACCGCCAAGCGAGCCGATCACGTTGATCACCGCGATACCGCCGGCTGCGGTTTCGCGTGTGAGGTAAGTCGGCGGAATCGACCAGAACACTGAAAGACAGGAATAGTGGCCCGCCGACGCCACGGCCAGCAGGACGATCGCCACGACCGTGTTGCTGTGAAAGAGCGGCAGCATCGCAAGCGCCGCGGCAGCACAAACGAGTGCGATAGCCGCATGCCAGCGCCGCTCGAGCGTGCGGTCCGAGTGGCGCCCCACCAGCAGCATCACGATGGTCCCGATGAACGCCGGGATTCCCGCCAGAACGCCAACGTTGACGACCTGCGCCACGCCGGAATTACGGATCACCATCGGCGCCCAGAAGGCCAGCGTGTTGCCTAGCGAAAAACTGCACGCGAAGGTGAAGCCCGCGCAGAATACGCGCGGGTCGGACAGAATCGCGCGAAACGGCGCGTGCTTCGAGCGGCGCGTCTTGTGGCTTTCGTCACGGTCGAGATCCGCGAGAATGAATGCGCGTTCGGCGCTTGCCAGCCAGGGCGCTGTATCGGGCCGGTCACTCAGCACGAAGAAGAGCACGACGCCGAAGACGGCCGAGGGCATGCCTTCGAGCAGGAAGAGCCACTGCCAGCCATGCAGCCCGAGTTGTCCCTGGAACGCGTGCATGATCCATCCCGAGAGCGGTGTGCCGAGCGTCGCCGCGAGTGGAATGCTCAGGTAGAAGATCGACGTCATGCGTGCACGACGCCGCGCCGGAAACCAGTAGCTCAGGTAAAGAAAGATGCCGGGCGTGAAACCGGCCTCGGCCACACCGATCAGAAAACGCACCAGGTAAAACTGCATCGGCGTACGAACGAACATGGTCATCGTCGACAAGATTCCCCAGGCCACCATGATGCGCAAGAAGGTCTTGCGCACGCCGATGCGGTCGAGCATCAGATTGCTCGGAATCTCGAACACCACATAGCCGACGAACAGCAGACCGGCGCCGAAACCGTAGGCCGCATCGCTAAACCCAAGGTCGGACTTGAACTGGATCTGCGCAATGCCGATGTTGATCCGGTCGAGATAATTAAGGATGTAGCCGAACACCAGCAAGGGCAGGATACGCAGCGCGACCTTGCGATAGACCGCCCGCTCGAACGCGTCAGCCGTCGCGCCTGTGTCGAGAGTTGCGGGGGGCGAATCGATACTCAACGCCATGCGGTAACTCCAGTTGGTGGGCTGCCAGTGTGATCAGACGACGGCGAACTGCGGCGGCACCGCATTGACGAGCGATGCGCCGCGCTGCCAGCGCGCCAGGTTGTCGAGCCAGATGCGGCCGACGGCGTCGTAGTAACTGTCCGAATGCCCCGCGGTGTGCGGCGAGATCAGCACATTGGGCAAATCCCATAGCGGCGAAGCCGCATCGAGCGGTTCGCGTTCGAACACGTCGAGCCATGCGCCGGCGAGCGCGCCGCGCGCAAGGGCCTCGATGAGCGCGGACTGCGCCACCACCTCGCCACGCGCCACGTTGACGAGGTAAGCACGTGAAGGCAGCGATGCGATTCGACGTGCGTCAATCAGGCGTGTTGTGAGTGGCGTCAGCGGACATGCGAGGATTAGCCAATCGGTGTGCGGAAGCGCATCGTCGAGTTGTCCGAACGAGATCGTACGTACGGTCCCGTTCGTCTCTGCACCCGCCGCTCCGCCCGCGCCGCTTTCGCGGCGCACGACGGTGACGTTCATTTCGAGAACCCCGAGCAAACGCGCGAGCCGCTGCCCGATCGGACCATAGCCGACGATGAGGGCATTCTGGCCCGCGAGGTCGCTCGGCGAGGCCTCGCCAAGCAACGGCTCCCACGCATGACGGTGTTGAGCTTCGTAGAGATGGCCGAAGCGGCGCGCGAGCGCAAGCATTCCGCCGAGCGCCGACTGCGCCACGACACCCGCGTTCGCCCCCGAGGATGTCGTGACGGTCACACCGCGCTGCAGCAATTCCGGGAAGATTGGCCGGTCGGCGCCGGACGAATGCGTATGGACCCATGCAAGACGAGGCGATTCACGCAGTACCTTGTAGAAAACTTGCAGCTCCGCGGTGAGGTCGGTCTTGGTTGAGCGGCCCGTCACATCGCGGCTGATTAACGCAATGTCGGCTCGTCCGCGATGCGGCTCGTCGGGCGTCACGATGCGGTAAGCGGTATCGCCAAGCACGTTCGCGATCGCGCCACCCAACCGTTCGGCCGCCGAGCGCGAAAGTAGAATATCCAAAGCCAGTCTCCGTCTTTTGTTCGAATGGGTGAGGTACCTCCGCCGGGAAAACCGGCACACTCCTGTTCAGATTGTGGCCGCCCCAGATAGGGCTGCTGTGCATTTTGGCGAATGCAGCGTTTCCATTTAGGTAACGCTCGAGCGCCAAACGATCCGTACCATGCAAGTATGCGCTGCGCTCTGCCGCCTTCCGTTCAGCCCGACTAAACACCTGTTCACAATGACGAAACCCTGCCTCGGTCCCCTGCCGCCCCCGGCCTTTGTGCCGGCCGCCATTCCACCGCGCGCGTGTGATTGCCATGCACACGTGTTCGGCCCTTACACGCAATTTCCTTTGGCCGACGAACGCAGCTATACACCGCCGGAAAACCCCGTGACGCGCTTCACCGAACAACTCGATGCCACGGGCTTCGCGCGCGGCGTAGTCGTAACAGCAAGCGTGTACGGCACCGATAACCGCTCTCTCGTCGACGCACTCCGGCAAGCCCCTACGCGATTGCGCGGCGTGGCGGTAATCGACGGCAGCACCTCCGAGGCCGAGCTCGACAGCCTCACGCTGCATGGGGTGCGCGGCGCCCGCTTCAATCTCTATCAGGAGCACGGGCAGAAGGTGTACCGCAACGGCGCCGGCCTCGACGATCTGCGCGCCCTCGCCCCGCGTCTTGCGGCGCGCGGCTGGCACGCGCAGATATGGGTTCACGCGCCCGACCTGCCGGAACTCGCGCCCACGTTGCGTGCACTGTCGATCCCGCTAGTCGTCGATCACATGGGGCGCATGAATGTTTCACGCGGCACGGATGACGCCGGCTTTCAGACGCTTGTCGCCCTGCTCGCCGACGGCGCCGCGTGGACCAAGATATCGGGCGTGGATCGGATTTCCGCAACGGGGGCACCGTACGAAGACGTGTTCGCCTTCGAGGCCGCGATTCTTGCGGCCAACCCCGATCACGTGGTGTGGGGCAGCGACTGGCCGCACGTCAATTACTTCGAGTCCGCAAGGATGCCGGACGACGGCACACTGATCGAGCATTTCTTGCGCGCCGTGCCGGATGCTGCGTCGAGACAAGCCATACTGGTAAGCAATCCGGCGCGCCTCTACGATTTCCCGCTTTGATCCTCGCGCACTGTGCGCGGCAAGCCGGGGACCTCGCGTATCATGCATCCACCCTTGCGGGCGTGGCGAAACGCCGGCCCGCGTCATCCCATGGATCGTCCTGCGCATGAAAATGGATTTGCCCGGCCTCCAGATGCTGGTGGCCGCCATTGAGGCGAAGAGCCTTTCGAAAGCTGCAGAACGCGAGAATCTGGCTACGTCGGCGGCGAGCAAGCGCATCGCCGAGCTGGAGCGGCGGCTCGGCACGACGCTGCTCGTGCGCCATGGACGCGGCGTCGAACCGACACCCGCTGGCGCGGCGCTCTACCATCGCGCGAAGGCGATCTTGCGCAGCGTCGAACTGGCGCAAAACTCGGTAGCGGAGTTCGGCATGAGCGGGCAGCCGAAAATCCGGCTGGCCGCGAACCGCTCGTCGATCATCCAGTTCCTGCCGCAAGCGCTTAGCCGTTATTACGTGAGCGAGCCCAACGTTCAGATCGAACTGCAGGAACGCTACAGTTACGACATTCCGCGCTTGATCGCCGATGCCGATTCGGACATCGGTATTTATCATGCCGTCACGCCCGCGCCAGGCATTCATTCGATTGCCTACCACCGCGATCGCGTCGTGCTGGTCGTGCCGCTCGACCACCCACTCGCCACGCACAACGAAACAACGCTCGAAGCGGCAAAGGACTATCCGTTCGTCGGCTATTTTCCGCGACACTCATATGAGGCGTTTCTGTCGCTCGCTGAAGACGGGTTGTCGCGACCGCTCAATGTGCGCATCGAAGTTTCGAACTACGAAGCACGCTGCCGCATGATCCGCGAAAGGATCGGCATTGGCATCATGCCGGAGCTGATTGCCGCTTCCTATCTCGGCCGTTATGGTCTTAGGGCTATCCGCCTGCTCGATGGGTGGGCAACTCGCCAGTTCTATATTGGCCTTAGGAACAGCGGCGAGCAGCCGCCGCTGCTGGCGACTTTTATTGCGCATTTGCTCGCTGCGGCGGGGGATGAGAAAGCATCAGAATGAGGCTGCTGGGGCAGCCTCGTATCCCAATGCAAAGATTCCTCCTCCAGAATTTTTATTCTCGGATATCATAGGCGCCGTCGTACACCGTCAACACTCGGTCCCACTTAACGTCAGGCTATTGTTTTGTTTCAGGGCGGACCCACTGCAATCAGGAGGTTTGGATATGAAAGATCTTTACACCGCAGCTTCAGGCGACTTTCTTCTGAATTCTTCCATGCATTGGGATCATGACCACGCTCGAATCCAACCTGCTTTGCAAGACCGCGTCTGCGCGTCTTAGCCTTCATCCTCTAAGTCCTCAACGTCCAAGCAGGACACTCGGCCCTAATGGGTCTGCAATCGTTGAACTAACGCGCTGGTTGCGCGTCTTCCTTCTCCAGCGAAATAACCCGCGCCTCGGCAGCGTTGGTGTCGGACTAGCGTGCCTTGCGCAAGTCCACGGATTCCGCTTGCTCCACGATCCCCCTCCTTCCAGGCGTTGCGTTTTCTAGCACGCTCTCCAGACCTCATGCAGGCCTAAACCGCGTCGCGTCAGTCGTCGCGGTGGCTCGCGCTCGTCCCATACATTCCGGCGGCGAACGCATCGGGTCTCGTTAGTCATGCTTATTTCATTCAGCGTGGCACGCCACCGTGTGTGCCTGTGGCATTGAAGCATCCCTATGCGAATGCCCGACCTATAGATCATTCAGGAACTAACAATCTTGTCCAACTCCTTAAGAAAACTGGGCTTCAACGATCACTTCGCAGAACACGCCGCACGCTACGGCATCGGCCAACCCTATCGCGTCACGGAGGACTTCGGCTTGCGCTTTGTCGTATCCGGCGACGCAGGAGGACAACTGCGACCATTCAACCTGACCTTTGCGAGGAAGAGCGAACGAGCGCCGATCATCGGCGACTGGATACTTGGCACCCCGACGGAAACTGGTGAAGTCGAATTCATCGACATCCTCGAGCGCAGTAGTTGTTTCCAGCGCAGTACAGGCGAGGACCGCGTGCAACTGTTGGCGGCCAATGTCGACAAGCTGTTCATCGTCACGTCCTGCACGGACGAGTTCAACTTGTCGCGACTCGAACGCTATCTGCTCCTGGCTCGCGCGAACCGCATCTCACCCGTTCTTATCCTGAACAAGGCCGATCTGGCGATGGACCCAAATACCTATCTCGAACAGATCGCGGAACTCGGACCGGAAATCCCCGTGTGTGTGCTAAGCACTTTTAGCGAACCGGGGGTAACGCAACTCAAGCTTATGATCGCGGAGGATGAAACCTGCGTGTTCGTCGGGTCGTCTGGCGTTGGCAAGAGTTCCATCGTGAACGCCTTGACCGAATCACAACGGCAGTTGACGCTAGGCGTAAGCGCTAAGGGCGCGCGCGGATCGCATACAACCACCAGCCGATCACTGTTCATGCTGCCGGAAAGCGGCGTGATCATCGACACCCCGGGCATCCGGAGCGTCGGTGTAAGCGCTAGCGCCGATAGCCTGAGCGACGCCTTTGAAGACATCGCGCACTTGATGAGCCAGTGTGCATTTCGCAATTGCGGGCACAACGGGGAAGCAGGTTGCGCGGTCACGCAGGCCGTGGACGAAGGTCGCCTAACGTTAAGACGCCTCAACTCGTACAAGAAGTTACAGCGCGAAGCAGAGTTCTTTGAGGACAAGCAAGCGGCGATGCGGCGCCAGCGCGACGAGGCCAGGCAGCGGGCAGCGCGACGGGGCAGCCGGCAAAGATTTGAGCGTGATCCGAAATGAGGGGAAGCCCTAACGCAACGACTAGCGGGTTCCACACCGCTGTCGTTGCTACGCCACACCGACGTCCTCCTCTAGGTAAAACATTTTTATTTGTATCTAACAAATTTAGAAATATGTATCTTAGCTAGATTACATCTGGCAACACCCTGTAATGGCTGTGTTAGGTAAAAACCCCAAGCAACGGGCTTGTGCAGCTCGCACATAGGCGGTGCACGACAATGAGCGTAATCTGTGCACCCTTTTTGAAAGCACAAAAAAGGTGCTGGGGCAGAGAGAAGTACAAGCATTTGTCGGCAAGCGTGTCATAGACCCGGGCGTCTGACGCTCTCACGAAAAAAATTTTAATTGCTATGCAAATCAAGACATAACCGTTAGTAGTCCGACAGACATCGGGGATATCACCATCGGTTTATCCATGCTGCGCGCACCTCATACATGGAGTGCGTGTGGAGACGCTTGCGCGCAGCGTTTCGGCGGAATACGGCGCATCGACGCCGCGAACCGCGGGGAGAGGTCCATAAAACCACTCTCCGCATAACAACGTGTGGCCTTACTGACAAGTGTGAGGGGTGAGATGAAGCAAAGGGCATTGGCGATTGCCATCAGAAGAATAATTTGGGCTGAACTAGCGTTGTCCACGGCGATCGCCGTTCCGGCATTCGCGCAAAGCCAGCCGGCGACGCCGGCAGCAGCGGCGTCGGGCACGGCTGCAGCAGCCGCTCCGGCGGCAGCATCGGGCGCTACAGCGACGGGCGGCAAGAACGTCAAGCAACTGCAGACGTTCCAGGTGACAGGTTCGCTGATCCGTCAGGCGGACAAGACCGGGTTCAATCAGGTCCAGGTCATCAACTCGAAGGAAATCCAAGATTCGGGTGCGAAGGACGTGTCCGATTACATGCGCCAGATCTCGGCCAACTCGGCTAATAGCTGGGGAGAGTCCACCTCCGACAGTTTTGCTGCAGGCGGTTCGGGCATCGCACTGCGCGGCCTCAGCGAAAAATACACGCTGGTGCTCGTGGACGGTCAGCGCGTCGCGCCGTTCGCATTTGCCGTCAACGGTTCAGACCAGTTCTTCGACCTGAATACGTTGCCGCTAAACGTGGTAGACCGGATTGAAGTGGTGAAGACGGGTGCTGTATCGCAGTACGGTTCGGACGCTATCGGCGGTGTGGTCAACATCATCACGAAGCACGACTTCCAGGGCCTGCAACTCGACGGCAGCATTGGCGGCGCCACGCAAGGCGGCGGCGGCACGACCAAGTTCGGCGTCCTCGGCGGCTTCGGTAATCTCGCGTCGGATGGCTTCAACGTCACTGCGACCGCCAGCTATTACAAGTCGAACGGCTATACGCTTGCCGATCGCGACACGACCGAGAACCAGGATTTCAGCAACAAGCCGTTTGGCGGCAGTATCCAGCAACCGTCATACCTCCTGAACCCCAACACGGGTGCAGCGACGCCTTACGGCTGCGCGACTTCTGTGCCGGCTGGCAACAGCATTATTGCGTCACAAACCGGCGCAATCAGTAGCGGCAACGTGTGCCTGAAGAATACGGCTGAAGACGTTTCGATCGAGCCGATGACCGAGCGTCTGAACGCTAAAGTTCACGCCGACTTCAAGATCAACGACACGACGACCGCCTACGCCGACCTTTGGGAAAGCAACAACACGACCACCACAAACGATGGCCCAGTAGTCGTCGGCAACGGGCTTGCGTACAGCCCGACCACCAAGACCGTCAGCCCTCTCAGCTTTACCGTTCCGGCCAACAATCCGTACAACACGACCGGCGTAGCGCAGGAACTGTTTGGCTACCTCCCGACCACGTATAGCTCGACCACGGATTCGAATTTCTGGCGCGCTGCAATGGGCTTGAAGGGCAGCTACGAGCTCGGCAAGCAGGACTGGGACTGGAATGTGGGCTACACCCATTCTATGAGCACGGTGAGCAACACGCTCGGCAGTGTGATTAACCCGAACGCCCTGCAGACTGCGCTCAACAACGGCACGCTTAACTTCGTGAATCCGTCGGCTACACCCGGTGCGCTGAACAGCATCCTGACGACGGCCGACAACCTCGGTATTTCCAAGCTCGACGCCTTCGACGCAACGCTGGCAACGCCAAACCTGTTCCATCTGCCGACAGGCGATGTGGGCCTCGGTCTCGGTGCACAGTTCCTGCACGAAAGCGAACTGATCGAGGAAGGCGGCAACTACCTGAGCGGTAACGTACTGAACCCGAACCTCCAGGAAGTGGCCGGTGAGCGTAATGTGGCGGCCGTGTATTACCAGGTCGATGTGCCGTTGATCGACAAGATGCTGACGTTCAGCCAGTCGGGCCGTTACGACCACTACAGCGACTTCGGCGGTGCGTTCTCGCCGCGTTTCGCCCTGCGGTTCCAGCCGATCCAGCAGTTGACCACCTACGCCTCGTACACCCGTGGCTTCCGCGCACCGGAATTCCTCGAGAATACGAATTCGTCGAACATCGGCATCATGCCGATCGGTCCGAACGGTCAGGACGAAAACGTTATCACCAAGGGCAACCCGGATCTGCAGCCGGAACGCACGAAGAACTACAACATCGGCTTCGAACTGTCGCCGACGCGTACGACTGACATCGGCTTCGATTGGTACAAGATTCACGTCGACAAGGCGATTGGCACCCAGCTGGATCCGTCGGCCACGGTCTTCAATGCGGACGGCTCGATCGCGTACATGGTCAACACGTACGAGAACCTGGGTTCGTTCGATACGGACGGCTTCGAAACGACGTTCTCGCAGTCGTTGCCGACCCCGGTCGGTACGTTCAAGCTGTCGGCCGACTGGGCTTATATCTGGCACTTCAAGATGAACGGCATTGGCGGCCTCGCCTCGACGGTTGATGGCGCAGGTAACGACCTGACGCTCGCTCAGCCGTTCGGCGGTTCGTTCCCGCGCTGGAAGGGCAACACGGACCTGTCGTGGAACTTCCACCAGTGGAATGCTGATCTGGAATGGCAATACACCGGGCCGTACTCGGACGCGCTGGGTCTGGACTACTCCACCGCCTCCTATAGCGTGTTCAACCTGAACGTAGCGTACACGGGCTTCAAGCACTGGACGATCTACGGTGGCATGAACAACATCTTCAACAAGGCGCCTCCGTACGATCCGCTGTGGGTCAACCAGATTGACCAGACCGGTTACGACCAGTCGCTGTACACGTACATGGGCCGTTATCTGCAGGTTGGCGCAACGTACAAGTTCTAAAGCGCAGCAAGTTCACTTTGAAGTAGTCGTCTGTTCCTCTCACGGCCGCTCCGGACTCCGGATCCCCTCCTTCGTCTCCGGAGCGGCCGTCTTTTTCTTCACAGCGAAAAGCGTGCAGGGGCGACGCGATGTAGTACCTTATTTCACGAAGGCAACACTGACCGGAGTCGGCTCGTCAACCGATTGCCCGGTGTTCGAAACCATGCCAGACACAGGGTCAATATTGAACGCATTGACTGTGCCGCTCTGCTGGTTGGCAACTAGCAGCCACTTTCCCGACGGATCGATTCCAAATCCCCATGGTTTCTCACCGCCTGCGGACGTGCGCTGAACAAGCGAAAGCTCGCCCGATTCAGGGTTGACGCTATAAACAACCAGCGCATTTTCACCGCGGTTCTCCACATAGACGAAACGCCCGTCACCGCTGATCGCAAGCTCGGCTCCGCTCTTCGCCCCCTGGAATTCCGGGCTGGTTGTCGGCACCGATTGCACTAACATCAGGTGTCCTTGCGATGCGTCCCAGCGCAGCACCATGAGATTCGCGCTCAGTTCGGTCAGCAGATAGACAAACTCGCCGCTCATACCGAAAGCGATGTGACGGGGGCCGCTGCCAGGTGGAACGACGAAGGCACGTGAGTTGGACTCGTCACCTGGCGACAACGCATGAGTTGCGCGGTCAAAGCCGTAAACGAACACACGATCGGCACCCAGATCGGGGACGAGCGCATATCGACCTGACGGATCGACTGCAGCGCTGTGCGCATGCGCGCTCGCCTGTCGACGGTTCGGCCCGGACCCCGTTTCCTTGATCGTCGACACGAGTGAGCCCAGGCTTCCGTCGGGGTTGACGGAGACGCTGGACACGGAACCGCTTGCGTAATTGGCGGAGAACAAGGTCATCGAGGGTGCGTCCCACCCCAGATACGTGCTTCCGTTGCCCCCCGTGAGAACAGCGTTCATCTTCGTGAGCGCACCCGTCCCGCGATTCACCGCGTATGCGGTGATGCTTCCTTCTCTGGCGTTGTCGTCATCTACTGCGTAGAGAATCGGCAGATGGGGATGTACAGCGACCCATGTCGATTTAGGTCCTTCCGCAACCGGGCCGATTGCCGTCAGCTTGCCGGTGGCCGTGTCGAGGCTTAGCGCGTCGATCTGGCTCTTCTGCGTGCCCACGTAGACGAGTTCTGTCTGTGCACTGTCCGGTAACGTGGCAGCATTGTTAGGCATGCTGTATGTTCCTGCGATTGACGCAAGCGAAACAAGCATCGCGGCAGCTCCGTACCGCGTCAGCCTGTTTCTCGGGAGAGGCTGTCTCATAGTGTGTTTTTTTAAAATTCGTTCAAAGCGCGCAAACGGTCAATCATCGGTCTCGAGATCGTCGATGCGGTGACCGTGCCGGTCAAGAGTATCGGAGTCGCAAGCACGCGTCCCTGCACAAAAGTCCGATTCACTTGCACTTTTTTGATGTGCTCAGCTACAACGTGGGCTTGAGACGATGGGGTCGCACGGAATGGAAACGAATCGCCGCGGCAGGCGACCCGGGCAAGGGAGTCGATTCCACCGCTGGCAAAAAGGGGGGGGCCGGTGCTGGCGTCATAGACGCTCCAACGGCACCATGAGTTCGCTTACTGCGAAACGACCTTGCGATGAGGCTGCTGCCGGGCAGCGACGCGAAACTGGCTCGGCGCTTGTCCGACTTCCCGCCGGAAGAAACGCGTAAAGTACGCGGCGTCCGCGAAGCCAAGCCCAAAGGCGATCTGCTCCACCGACATGTCTCCGAAAATGAGATTACGCTTTGCCTCGGTAATAATGCGCGCGTGGATCATTTTCGTAGGACTTTGCTCGGTGGCGGAGGAGCATGCTGCACGCAATTGCACCAGGGACACGGCCATCATTGATGCGTAGTCTTGCAGTTGCAGGTTCTCGCGGAAATGTTCGTCAATCAGTTTGCGGAACCGGTCGACCTGGCGGACATCGTTGCGTGTTGCACCTTCGTTGCCGGTTTCTTCCAGGCGTGTTTCGCGTACCAGCATGAGCAGAAGACTCGTCAGCAATGCTTCTGTGCCCACCACATGACCAACCGCGTCCGACTCGACCTCGTGCTTGAGGCTCTTGATCAGGTTGCAGAACTCGATTCCCGCCTCGGCCGAATAGGAAAGCGGAATCATCCGGGGCGCCGCCCAGAGCGAGATGAACTCCTGAAGTTTGGCGTTAACCTGGGTCAGATACGCCACCTCGATTGTCACGACCCATCTGTCCACATCGATTTCATAGTCGAGACCGTGAACGCATTCAGTAGGCAACAGCAAGGCACAAGGGCCCTCGAACGGCACGCTGCTTCCCTCAAGATTCATGACGCCGCGGCCGCTACGAACGAATATCACCTGACCATAAGCGGGATGCGCGTGGGGCTCCGTTTTCCAGCGCCCCCTGTCGGTGACATGTCCGACGTGGACAAACCAGTTCTCTTTTTCAGGACGCTCAACGTACAGGCGGACTTTCGGAACGGTTGTCTGCTTCGCTTTGGGGACAGATTTGGGCGGATACTTTGCCACGGTACTGTATGTCATAACGTCTCCTTGGCGGCCGAATCGATGCGTACGGCCGTCCTTGAAATTCCGGCCTCACGCAGAAGATTTCTGGCGCGAATTCCGCGCAGGCCATATACCGGCATAGAGCACCTTGGCTCTTGAAGCGACCGGCTTCGAAGCGCACACGACACAGTGGCGCACCGCGCGCGGGCCGAAGTTGCACGACACCATGACGGTTCGCGCCGATCGCGATTGCAGAAATGCTAACAGTCCCGGGGAATTTATGAAACCGCCTCTACGTTCGTTCACTGACGTTGAGAACGGATTCCAACCTGACTTCAAGCCAACCGCTCGTCGAATCTGCGGCAGTTACAGGAGGGTATTTACCAATGGCCATCCTGCCGCCGAAGGTCTTGAAGATCTTCTGCCGAGCTCGAATATCCGCTGTTTTCAGCGTATCTCGTCGCTGGAATCGCCCCGTGCAGCACGCAATCTTAACCGTCTCGCAAGATCGCGGAAACAGGGCATATTTTTCCATAGATTTCCGAAGGGGTAACTTGCGACTTACCCCCACGGGCGGCGCCGGTCTCGAGACGCGGGCGCCGCGTACTCAGAACGAATGCACCATTCCAAGCGTTACGCCGCGCGTGTTGGAACCCGGCGCGACAGTGACGCCTGCATACGAAGTACCGTTGAGGGTAAAGTCCGCTTCGTTTCGGTTCTGAATGAAACCGGTGGCCGCGTAGAGGGTGGTGGCCTTCGACAGGAAGTACTCATAGGTCAAACCAACCTGCTGCGCGTTGTTCCCCTGCCCTGTTCTGTCATGCGCATAGCCGTACATCAGCGACAGCTGGTCAGCGCTACTGAACGAGTACGAACCCGATGCCTCATAGACGTCACGCTTCTCGCTGTCGTCGGTCTGGCGCTCCGTGTGGTAGGCCAGATAAAACCGGGCAGCGCCCACGCCGAGCGAAGCCCCTGCGTTAAACACCTTCAGGATAGACGTCCCGGTTGCATTGGCCGCCTGCTCATAGCCGGCCGCCGCGCGAAACGGCCCGTTTACATAGCGGACTGCCGCGTTGTAGAACTGCAATCCGTCACTCGGTCTGGTCGTTTGATCGCGCATCGCGACCATAAATTGCGCGGTGAGGCCGTATACAGTGGGGGTGAAATAGGAAATCGCGTTATTGACCCGGATGGTCAGGCTGTTGAAATTGTTCATTGGGGACCCGATGCTCATCACTGCCATAGGGTCGAGTTCGGGGTTCATGAATATGTATTGGGGCGTATTTTGCAACCCAAAGCGCGCCTCACCAAAGCTCCCGGACAGGCCCACCCAAGCCTGACGATTAAAGGCATCCGCGGCGTTCGACGCCGCGCCGGTCGCGCCCGAGAAGCCTTGCTCCAACTGAAAGTTGACGTGAAGACCGCCGCCGATGTCCTCGCTGCCCTTCAAGCCGTATCGGCTTGCAAACAGCCCGCCGGATATGGCGCGGATCGTCGCAGGGGCAGAGCCTGGGTTCTGATATTCCACACCGTTATCGATCACGCCGTAGAGCGTGACTGACGACTGGGCGTATGCGGCATTGAAAACACATGCCGATACCGCGCCAGACACAAAAACTCTCAGCTTTTTCATGCAGTCTCCGATTTAACGTCTAGTTATTTATGTACTTCGTATGCCTAATTTTTAAAAATTGGCAGATTCCTCCAACCACATACCGTGCAGCGAAACGCGCTCAAAGCGCCGATAAGCCTGGCACTTCGGGCCACCATGTGCCAGGCGATACGAGAGGGTAAGACGAGCGAATCTGGCGGCGGCATTCATCGCGCCGAAAAGACAAGAGCGATGCTCCGTCCCATGAAAGTCTCCGTTGCTCTTTTTGAATTGGACTGCTTGGGCCGAACGCCCTTGATGAGAAATAAGAGTATTGGATGCCCGGCCGTGCGTCCCTACACAAAAACTAGATTCACTGGCATTTTTCGTCGATTGGCGGATGAAGGCGGAACGTTCCGTTTCCGCGATGACGTGGAGGTAGTGGGAACAACGTGCTGCACGTCTGAGTGGTGAGATATGGTTCGAACCGATCCATCTCATCGCGCCACGACCGCTGCAACAAAAAATGCAAGCGAATCTAGTTTTTGTGTAGAGGCACGCGCTCGACCTTCAAATACTATCCTCATCACCGCAACAAGAATTTTCTGTGTTGGATTACCCAGCGAGTTGCCGGCCGTGCGGCGCGATTGAGAGTCGAAAAACGACCACGCCGCCCATATCAACACAGATCCAATCTGGACGGAGACACGCACAACCACTTCAATCTGGCGCACCGCGCCAAGCCCTGCTATTGCCTTAGCTTCTCGTAGCAATCGTACGTCGAACGGCTTTTGACAATTTCGCCCCGAGCATCTGCCTCTCTGTTCGTCTCCAAGAAGACTAAACAGCAGCAGAGCCGATAAAAAACCATATGGAAGGAGACATGCAAAAATTATCCGTAGCTTTGCGCAAGCCGCTTCTCGGTGCAGCCATCTTCTGCTGTTTGAGCGGAGTGAGTCATGCGGAAGAGGTTATCACCGCACCGAGCGATTCCGCTCCGCCGCAAGCGCAGCCGACCCAGCAGAACCCGCAGGACCAGCAGACGCAGAGCCAACGCGCCCTTGGTACCTACAAGAACGGTGCAGCGGCTCTCAGTGCTCCGGATTTGAAATCGGCGGAACAGTTCGGCGCGCCACCTGTTTCGTGGAACGATACGTATGTCGGCTACCGTTATGGCAGCGATTTCCACTACCCCGGTGTGCCAGACAAGGTTGTGCAGAACATCGGCTATCTCTCGACCATCGGCGGTTTCAAGTACGGTAGTT
The DNA here is from genome assembly GCF_050436645.1 of Paraburkholderia sp. GAS33. Lineage (NCBI taxonomy): Bacteria > Pseudomonadati > Pseudomonadota > Betaproteobacteria > Burkholderiales > Burkholderiaceae > Paraburkholderia > Paraburkholderia sp. GAS33. Next base: position 687,567 of record NZ_JBNDMP010000003.1, on the reverse strand, counting down.
ACGCATTCAACGTGGACTACCTTGTCTCGAACTCCGCCAACCCGGAAGCCGGTGGACCGTCCAACGGCGGAGCTCAGGAAATCTATAGCATCGGCCGGGTCGAGTTGAGCGCCGGCAAGATTCTCGGCCACTACATGGGTTACGGCTTCATCCGCGACTTTGGTATCACCGGCGGTTACGAGTTCGGCACCAAAAACGACGCGTATGGCGAACGTGCCCGGATGCTGGTGTTCGGCCCAACCATCGAGTTCGCCGTGCCGCGTGGCTTCTGGAACATCACGGCCGGCGTTCGTACCGAGAGCAACCACAATGGCATCACGGGCGTGGACGTGCATTTCAACCCCGCGTGGCACATCGAGAGCTCGTGGCTCGTTCCGTTTCAGGCGGGGCCTGTGCCTTTGGTCTTCAAGGGCTTCGCCAGCGTGACCGGGCCAAAAGGCCGGGACGGCTTCGGCGTGCCGACTACGACAGAGTTTCTCGCTCGCGCTTCGCTGTTGGCTGATCTGGGTTCGTTTGCCGGTCATCCGCGTGTGGTCTATGCCGGTGTAGGTTACGAATACTGGTATCGCATGTATGGATCGCCGACTAACGAAACGGTCGGCACGATAACGTCGGCACCGATGTTTGTAGCCGAGGTTCATTTCTAGTCAGCAGTGCTCATGAATGCGCTCATTGGCGACCCGTCAGGCGGGTCGCCAATCGTCGTTCTGGAGAACGCTTTGATGTTGCCTGCTATCCTTTTAGAGTAATAATGCTGACAGGCATGGCGCGTCTCAGTCCGAGCAGCTTCGACCGATAAGATTGTGTATTTTTTTGAGCACAGTCGAAAAGAGAAAATTCATGGAGACGTATCAATTGAAACGACCGGCAGCCGAGAATCCCTGGAGCATTCTCGTGCTCCTCGCGCTCGGACTGCTGATTTCGTTTGTCGACCGTACGAGCCTGTCCGCTGCTCTGGCGGACAAGAGCTTCGTTCGAGAATTTGCACTGACGAGCGTCGAGCGCGGCTGGCTCAATTCAGCGGTCTTCTGGTCCTACGGTTTCGTCCAGATGCCCATGGGCTGGCTCGTCGACCGCTACGGCGTGAAATGGCCTTACACGATCTGCTTCACGCTGTGGTGCATCGCTGCGGCAGTCACTGGCCTCGTGACAACGCTGTCCGCCCTGATCATCATGCGTCTGCTCATCGGCGTGGCCGAATCCGTTGTGATTCCCGCTACCTATCGCTATCTGGCCAACAACTTCGAAGAAACCCAAAAAGGCACCGCACTAGGCATCTTTTCGATTGGCGGCAAGATGGGCCCCGCGCTGGGCGCACCGATCGCGGCCTGGATGATCGTCGCGTATTCGTGGAAGATGATGTTCGTTGCGACGGGACTCGTTGGCCTGGTCTGGCTCGTGCCATGGTTGCTGATGGTCAAAAACGACTATCCGTCCAGGGAGCAACTTGCGGCAGCAATACACCGGGCTTCCTCTGTACCCCTTAAGAACCTGCTGGCGAGCCCTGTCGTCTGGGGCGGACTGATAAATAACTTCTGCTACAGCTATTTCGCTTTCTATTGCATGACCTGGATGCCAGCCTATCTGGTCGAGCAACGCGGTCTTTCTCTTGAGAGATCGGGTCTTTATACCTTCTTTAGCTTTGCTGGAATCGCGATCGTTGCGGCCATGGCGGGATGGGCTGCAGACCGGATTATCGCGCGTGGCAACGACGCCGTCGTTGTGCGTAAAGCGTTCATCGTTGCCGGCTTTATTGGCGGAACCACCGTGCTGCTCGGTGCCTATGCGCCGTCGCTCGAGATGGCGTTGTTCTGGAACGTGCTATCGCTTTCGCTGCTTGGCCTTGTCACAGCCAACAATCTGGCGCTGTGCAAGCTGACCTTGATCCCCAAGCAAGCGGTTGGATTGAACACCGGACTACAGCAGGTTGCCACCAGCCTCGCAGGTGGCGTATCGGCCAGCCTTTCAGGTTGGTTGCTCCATCTAGGCGGCAGCTATTTACTGCCGATGATGGCGATCTTCGCCTTCCTGCTGATGGGCGCAACGAGCACGCTGGTGCTGCTTCAACGTAAATGGGCGCCGAAAGTCAACGACATCGCCCTCGAACCGCCGCAGACAGAAACGCAGACTTCGATTTAGGCGCGCAGCAACGTTTGCACCCAGCGGTATGAATCAGGCCGAGCGCGGCGCTCGTGTGCGAGGACTAAAAACATAGACGATTGCCCCGACCGTGAGCGGCAATGCGGTGACCGCGAACAGCAACGCATAGACCTGAGCGGACGAAGCGTTCGCCAGCCTTGCATGTCCCGCGATCCAGCCGAAACAGCCGCTAGCTAACGCCACCCCCAGGAAGACGAGACTATTGAGCAGACCCAAGGCGAGTCCTAGCCTCTCAGCAGGAGTGATCGCGCGCGCCTGTGACATGACCAACGGATGAATCGCACCTACCGAAAACAGGACACAGATCAACCCCACGCCGAGGACGCTACTGGCGCCAGGGAGAACAGCGAGCAACACGGCCGCAAGTGCTCCCGCTATCAGCCATAGCAAGGAAATGGATTTGGGCGTCCAGAGCCGAACCATCAAAGGAATGGAGAACGACGCAGCGATTCCGGCCAGGCTGGTGATCGTCATCGCGTTGCCGCGTGCCAACAGGTCAAAGCCAAACACGTCCGCCAGATAGGGGCCACCCCAAGACGTGCGAAACGTTGCACCTACCGACATCGCGAGACACGCAGGCCCCAGCGCCCAGAAGCGCCCAACTCCCGAGCGCGGTGTACCGTTCGCCACTGCGACGCGCAACGCATGCGACTCAGGATCCCGGCGCTTCACGCACAAGACTACGCTGAGCGTAGCGCAAAGCATCGCCCCCGCGGCAATCAGCAAGGGGGTTCGCCACCCTGCTTCAGCAGTGGCCCGGCTGAGCGGCCACGCTGCAAGCAATGCCCCCGCCATACCAATGGCGCTGGCGGTCGTGACCGCACTTGTCTGCCCCGGTCCAGCGCCGCTGCTGAGCACGTAGTTGAGCAGCCCCATGAAAACGGGAGCACAGCCCAACCCTATGCCGGCCTGCGCAGCAATGGCGGTCCATGGATCAGCGGTGCACGCCAGCACGCCGGCACTGAGCGTCCCTATGGCCATCAGCACTGCGGTCGGCGCACGGACGCCATAGCGGTCGAACATCAGGCCGACTGGTATTTGCGCGAACGCGAACACAAGAAAAAAGGCGCCGGCAAACCAGCCAAACATCTCCGATGAAAAACGGAAATCGGCGATGACCTGAGTCGCAATGACCGCGACGTAGCTGCGGAAAAACTGGCTCAACACGTAGCTAAAGGTCAGCGCCCAGAAGCCGTAGTCGCTCAGGAACGTTGCCGTCTGGCTACGATGCCCGGTAAGGTCGCGCCGCGTGTCGCTCATCGATGATGTCTCTGTAGGTTACCCAGACCGACATGATAAGCGTTGCCTGTAGATGTGGCCGGCAGCGTCTTCCGCCAACGACAGAACTGGTTGGCCTACGAATAAAAAAGCGCCGTGCTTCCGCACAGCGCCTTCACCACGCCGATCCAATATCCGCCCTAAGGGTTCGGAATATAAAGCGGCATCGCTTCTTCCCACAGCGTATCGGTGATCGGATGCTGATCGCTACCATCAGCGTTCATCACCCAGTTCTGGCCATCGGGCTGGAAACTGTTGTCGTACAGCGCGAGTTCATCGCGGAAGCCATACACGCCTGAGCTATACGCGATACGGCCATCGTAAGTCCAGACAGCATGGCCCTGGTTCGCGCCCGACGTCGTCAGACGGGTCAGGCCCGTGCCATCCGGGTGGATCGTGTACACGTCATAGTGGAACTTGTTCGGATCCGCCGGGTTAACTTCCTTGCGCGTGAACACGATCTTGCTACCGTCGGGCGACCAGCCAGGCAGGTTGTCCGGCTCGGTGGTCAAAGCCGTATCAGCGTGCGTATCCAGATCGATGATACGCAGACCCTGCACCTTCGGACTCCAGACGCGGTAGACGATCTTCTTGCCATCCGGCGAGTAGCTCGGGAAACCCGCATTGATCGAGCCATCGGTCAGGACTTCCGGCTTGCCGTTCATGCTGCCGTCGGTCTTGATCCGCATGATGCGGCCGGGGCCCATGCCACGCGTAAAGAACCAGTCCCCTACGCCGAAGGCGACCCATTGACGATCCGGCGACCAGGTCGGCTGGAATGCACCGGCGAGACCCTGCTTGATCATGACCGGATCCAGACCGCTGGTCGCAGGATCGTAAATCCGCTGATAGCCAGTGAAGTCGGGGTTCATGATGGCAATGGAAGAGTTGACTGCCTTCTCCGTGTACACCAGTTTCTGCCGATCCAGTGACAGCTGCGGGAACACATCGATGTATCGATAGTTCCACTCCGGGTCAAAGCTATACAACGGCGTGCCATTCGTATGTGCCGGACGCATCGTGATTTTTTCGTAGACCACCTTGCTGCCGTCCGACGAATAGTGAGGCGAGCGGATACCCGAGTTGGCCGTCGAGCGGAACGTGCCAGCTGTGGTGTACAAGCCTTCGGTGTCGCCACCCTTCACGTGATACGCGATATTGTTATCGCTCAGGTATTGCGGGAACACCTTGAAACCGGGGGTCGAGGTCAAGTCCTTTCGCTCGAGCGTGGACACATCCACCGATACCAGTTGCGAGCTAACCTTATTGATTCCTTCGGGACGGTGTGCGCCCCAGGTCGACTCCACGGGCGTTTCGTAAAAGACCACGTGCTTGCCATCGGGCGACCACGAAGGCGAACCTTCATCGAAGCCGGGATTGCTGGCAATCTTCTTCCAGTCCGAGCCATCCGGCTTGATGAGGTAGATACTGCTTTCCTGCGTGCGCTCCCAGCCGACCGGCAGATTGTGGCCGCGCCAATCGGAGCCCGTATCGGAAGAAAGGGCGAGCCACTTGCCATCCGGGGACCAGGAAGGCCTGAAATAGCTATGCGGCTTGCTCGGATCGAATTTCAGCGCACCTGTAACGTTCTTCAGGGCACCAGTCGCGATGTTCAGCGTCCAGATGTTGACCGTACCGTAGTCCTTCTCGCCTCGGCGCGACGAAACGAAGGCGATGATATTCGGGTTCGTCGGCGAAAAAACGGCCGCATCCGAAACGCCGGGGTGATCGGTGAGCCGCTGCAAGTCCGTGCCATCCACCTTCACACGATAAAGGTTGGACTGACCGAGACCGTCGCGTTCCGATGTGAATATGATCCACTGTCCGTCTTTCGAAAACGAAGCGTGGTAATCGAAACCATCGGTTGAAAGCAGCCGGTGCTCGCCGCTACCGTCTGCATTGGAGATATACAGCTCGGATGTAACAGGCCCCACGCGATCGAGCAGCAAAGTGCCTTTCGTCGCCGCGCCTGCTCCCGTCGGCATGAGAATCCAGGCCCCCCCGATGGCCGCACAAGCCATGAGTTTCTTCAAAGACGTAGTTAGATACACAGCAAAATGCCTCCATTAATTATGCGTAGGTGAGCGGCGTGGAACCGCTCAACCGCTTGACTGCTTCTGCGCCGTACTTTTCGTCGACGCATTGTGCTTCCGTTGCTTACCTATGCATCCCGCGTCTACCCGCTGTCCCCGCAGTCGTTCAGCCAAGGCTGCCAGTAACGTCGTCGAACAGTTCGTCAACCGAGAGCCGGTGCGGAATGATCTTCTGATCGAGCGCCCAGTCGATCGCCAACTGGATCCCCTTGCGGTTCGCTTCGAGTCCGATCGGCGGGAAGATAGCCGGCACACCGCCTTCGGTGAGCACACGGCTTTCGACGATCATCCGGTACAGTTCGCGAACCACCTCCGGGTGCTTCTTCGAAATGTCGGCGTGCACCACAAACATGTGATTGATCGGCACAATGCCCTCACGCGCAAACCAGTCTTTGGCCGCGGCTTGTGCGTCCGGCACCAGCGTGCGCACACGCGGGTCTTTCGGCATGTCTTCGCCAAGCAACGCCGCGCTTAATTCACCGTCGAGCATCATCTGCGGAATCGACGAGCCAGCGGGCAGGCGCTCGCAGTTGTTCGGATCGCGATACTCGCTCAGATGCCCGTCACCGAGCGTCATCCACGTCACCTTGTCGAGATCGACACCATATTCGTGGCGCAGAATACCGCGAATCCAGAGCGCTGTTGTCTGGGTATAGGTGCGTACACCGACTTTCTTGCCTTCGATATCTTTCGGCTTCAACTCGCCGAAGTCGATGTTGTAGCCGGCGCAATGATGCTGGAAGCGTCCCGAGATCGGCGTCGGCAGCAAGACATAGGGCTTGCCGTACGCCTTGGCCTGCAGGAAGGTGACGATGGCCAGTTCGCCCGCGTCGAACTTGTTCTCGCGAACCATCGCCTTGAAGCCGTTATGCGCCGGCGTTGGTCCGCAATAGTCGAGGTTGACGAGGTCCGACTTTACACGGCCGTCTTTCATTGCCTTCGTTACCGGATAATCGGCCAGATTGGTGCGCAGCGTCGGCACGTCGGTCCGCGTCGTTGTCATTGATGTCTCTCCTTACGCTTGAATAGATTTACAGCCTGACCTCGATGAGGCAGGGGCCAGCCTCGTTCACCGAGTCAGCCATCGCCTTGTAGAAGGCCTCGGCCGTATCGACTGCGACAGCCGGAACGCCCATGCTTTTTGCCATCGCCAGCCAGTCGATGCGGGGACGATCGATATCGATCATCGCCAATGCACGCGCACCGGGTGCGCCGGCACCCATGTTGGTGTACTCGGCCTTGAGGATGGCGTAGCTGTTGTTGGCAAAGATGATCGTTGTGATGTTCAGGCCTTCGCGCGCCTGGGTCCACAGCGACTGGATGGTGTACATCGCGCTGCCATCGCCGACCATACAGAACGCGCGCCGCTCAGGGCAGGCGAGCGCAGCGCCGGTGGCAACCGGAGTGCCATAGCCGATCGAGCCGCCCATGTTATTGATCAGGTCATGAGGCGCAGCGCCAACAGTCAGGCCCATCGTCTCGCGGCCAGTGGTCAGCGATTCGTCGACGAGGATGCAGTTTTCCGGCAGCGCCGCGGCGAGCGCCTGGGCAATCGTCGCCGGAGTCAATGCGCCGGTCGGCGGTGGAGCGTCGGAACGTGACTGAAAGACCGCTGCCGTATTCGTTGCGCCAAGCGCTTCAACCAGCATCTCAAGACCAGCAGCACCGTCCTCGCCAATTTCCACCAGCGAGTGAACGCTGGTGGCGGGCGATTTAAGCAAACTCGGTTTGTCAGGATAGCTGAAGAAAGCTATCGGCTCGGTCGTCTCGACCGTGACGATGTGCTTGAATTCCTTCAAATACTCAACAGCCAGTCCAACCGCATAAGGAATGCGTTCGAGCGTAACGCGCCCTGCTCCGCGTTCGATTCGCGAACTGAAGAATTGCGTCGCGATGCGACAGCCGGTCGCCGCCTTGATTTTGCCCGCCAGCTCGATTGCGCGTCCGCGTGTCGACCCACCAGCCAGGACGATGAGTGTCGGTTCGCCCGAACGCAGCACCTTCGCAATGTGCTCGATACGCGCGGCGTCCGGTATTTTCGCCTTGGCAACCGCGCGCGGCGGCTTGACCTGTTCGCCCGCATCCTGCCAAGAGGTATCGCCAGGCAGAATGAGCGTCGCGATTTGCCCCGGATGTCCGCTTGCCTTGCTCACCGCCGTCGCGGCGTCCCACGCCACCGCTTGCGGTGACTCGACACGGCGCACCCAGTGACTCAACGGCCGCGCGAGGCCCTCGATATCGGACGTCAGCGGCGGATCGTACTTCAGGTGCGAAGCCGAGTGCTCGCCCACGATGTTGACCATACCCGACGATGCTCGTTTTGCATTGTGGATATTGGCCAGACCATTCGCGAGGCCCGGTCCGAGATGCAGCAGCGTAGAGGCCGGCGTCTCTTTCATCCGGTAATAGCCATCCGCAGCGCCGGTGCACACGCCCTCAAACAGACAAAGGACGCTGCGCATACGCGGGTTCTCAAGCGCCTTCAGAAAGTGCATCTCCGAGGTGCCCGGGTTTGCGAAGCAGATGTCGACGCCCTGATCGGTGAGCGTCTGAACCAGGCTTTCGGCTCCGTTCATTGTTTAGTACCCCGCCATCTCGCGCGCCATGCCGACCACGCCGTAGCTCTTCAGCGGAGCCGAGATCAGGAAGCGATAGCCTTCTTCGAGCAGGCGCTTATGGTTCTTCGCATTGACGTGCGGATTGCCAACCACGACGTTGTGCTTGTGGCACGTCTCGACGATCTGGCGCATTGCGTCGACCACGACCGGATGCTCGTAATCGCGCGGATGGCCCAGCTGCTGGCTAAGATCGCCCTCACCAATCAGGATGAAACCGATACCCGGCACGTTCGCGAGAATGTCGTCGAGGTTTTCAATCGCCTCGGTGCTTTCACACATGAGGCCGACCAGAATTTCGCCTTCCGGGGCCAACGGCCACACGTCGGCCTTCCTGTAGTAATCCGCCATGCTCAAACCCCAGTAGCGCGCCGCGTTAGCCGGGCCGTCGCCGCGGATGCCCTTTGGCTCATACAGCGGTGCACCCTTGGGTCGCGCATATCGGCACGATGCCACGGCGTTATAGGCCTGCTCCACGGTCGACACATGCGGCCATACCACGCCATAAGCGCCACGATCGAGCACCTGCTTGGCGAACGACTGGTTCATCTCCGCACCGTTGGCTGGAATACGCGCAATCGGGGTGACACGCGGCGCAACCGAGCCAGACTCGGCGATCTGCTTGCGGCTCAGCATGTATTGCAACGCATCACCCAGCGCCGATACGTCGTAGGGGTTGTGCTCCATCTCGAAGATGAGGCCGTCGTACGGCGCGTCGCTCATCTCGATGGCGTTCTGCTTGTCCAGTTTTGAAAACGCGGCGAAAGCGGGCTTGCCGGATTCGAAGGCGCGAATGATGCTGTTCAGACGGGTATCGCTCATGGTGTTTCTCTCTCGTTGATTGGGTACCTAAGTGACTGCACTGAGTGGTTGCATCCAGCCAGATCAGTCAGCCGCTTTCCAGTACATGAATCCCATACCCTCACCCGTACCGGCTGGTGTGCGCCAGCAGGGCACGTAGTCCACCAGCGTCATCTCTGCGCCCGTTTCCTGTACCGCTTTCATCACGCTGACGTAGAGTTTGATTTCCGAAGTGCCCGACTGGTACGAGCGGTTATCTACCGCAGCGAGGCCGTCGTAGTCGTAACCGGCCAGCATCTTCATGATGTTGTGATCGAATTCCTCGTCATTGACGAAGTGCGACAGCCCACCCGAAGCAAAAATGCCGACCCGTACATCCTCAGGCCACGCCGTAATTGCATCGCGCAGTACCCGGCCAAATTCGATGCAGCGCGACATGGACGGCTGCGTTGGCGGATAGAAGCAATTCATGATGATCGGCACGTGCGGCGGCGGGTTATCTCCCATGATCTGGTGATACACGAAGCTGTACGCATGCGGCACCACCGGATATTCGGGCAACGGCTTCATCCACACGTTGTCCGGCCATGCAAAGAGATCGGTCAGATCGAAACCTTCGCCCTGGAAGTGTTCAATCAGATAGGCGGCCAGCTTCGGATGACACTTGTGCGTGACGTGATGATCCGGAGCGTAGACGGCGCGCTGCGGCGGACCGTTGTGCACTTCTTCGCCACTGTAGATGGCGATCGAAGGGGAGAAGTCCGTGAAGATCTCCTTCTGGTCCTTGCCCAGGATGATCGCGACATCGATATTGGCGTCGCGATAAGCAGCAGCCATCTCGTCAAGCGCGCTACGGCAGCGCGCGGCGCGCGCGGTACGTTCCTCAAGCGTCAGGAATTTCTCGAATGCTGCTCCACGGTGCGCTTCCAGCTCAGGATAAGTCCAGGTCTGATTGCGAAACCACAATTCCGGATTGTTGCGGTCGCGTTCCCCGTTCTTGAGCCAGTCCTCCGGTGCCTGACCCAGCATGCCGCTATGCGGCACCGCCATCCCGAATACAATCTTCGCCATTTAGGATTTCTCAGTAAATTAATGTGTTCAACAAAGCCGGCTATTTCTGCTATTGCGGCCGCACCTTGATTTCTAGGCTCGCCGCAGCGATCCGTGCGCTTCGGTTACCTTGGGCGCCCACTCGGGACGAAACAGAGTCGCCGTGGCCAACGCGCCGATCAGCAGGAAGACCAGGATCACCAGCATCGGCAGGTCATAACTTCCGCTGACATGGAGAAGCCAGCCCGACAAGCTTGCCGCTACACCGCCCGCGAGACTGGTAGCGACCTGTTGCACGCCAGTCACCAGGCCGATTGCCTGCCTGGGAATCAAGGTCAGGCGCGACAAGACAAGGTTGTTCGCAGTGGCGAGTCCAAGCAGCGATAGCGAGAGCACATTCCAGAAAAGCGCCATATTCAGCGTGTGCGCATAGGCGCCAAGCAGCACCGTGCATCCACCGCCGAAGCCCGCAATGGTGAACGCCTTGCGCACCCGAATCGGGTTGCCGCCACGGGCGATGATCCGGTCCGCTGCCCACCCCGCGGCTGCCGCGACAATCGCAATCCCGGCGAAGCTAAAGAATGTGAAGAGTCCGGAGCGCGAAATCGACAGGCTGCGTTGCTCGACCAGATAAGCAGGCATCCACGTCATGCAATAAAACGTGAAGTAGCCGTAGCAAAAATTGGTGATCATGCCGCCCCACACAACTGGGCTGGCCAGAATGCTGCCAAGGCCAACCGTGCGCGCACTGCGATTCGCCACCGTCAGTTCTCCTTTCGATGGCAGGTCGTTGCGGACCATCAACAACCACGGAGCCAGCCAGAGCAGGCCAACCAGACCGGTCGCTATAAACATGACCTGCCAGGAATAGTTGACGAGGAACCACGCGCCGACCGGCGCACCGAGTGCGGGACCGAACTTGTTGCCCATCGCCAGAATGCCTACCGCAAGACCGTTCTGGCTCTCACCGAAGTTGTTGCGAATCCAGCGGTAACTCGCAGGAATCACTATGGCCTCGGCCATGCCGATGATCAGACGCATGACCACCAGACTCGCGAGCGCCGTCACCGCACCCATCAACGCGGTGGCGAGGCACCACAGCGCGAAGCTGACCGCGTACGGCCATTTCACGCCGTAGCGGTCGGCGACCCAGCCCATCGGCACCTGAAACACACCATACGACCAGAAAAAGGCCGAGTTGATCCAGCCGCGATCGACATCGGTCAGCGCAAAATGTTGAACGAAGCCTGCGTCCGCCAGCGTGGAAGAAATGCTGGTGCGATCGACAAAAGAAATCAGAACACCGATCGCAAGGAGCGCGAGTATGGCCCAGCGATTCGCGGTCCCGGGGCGTGCAGGTTTGCTTGTCTCCATCTGCTTGTTTCTCTTTAGTGTGATTGGTTCTGCGTGCGCACTAACCGATCTGGCCTTGAACATCACGGGTAGCCCGCACAGATGCGAAGCAGCCTCAGGCCAGGGCCGGATACAGTTGCTGCGCAGTCCTGCCGAATATCCACGCACGATCTTCGTCGCTCAGGCACGCCAGACCCGCCTGGGCCTTCGCGAGGATTTCCGGCAGCGTGCCCGTCGAAGTCGGATAATTCGAGCCCCAAGCCATCCGCTTTGCGCCGAAGGCTTCCACCACACGCGGGAAGAACGTTTCGGCGCTGGCCTTCTCCTTCTTCACGTCGCCAAAGATGCGCGGCGTGAGCTTCAGGTAGATGTTCGAAAGCGGCGCAAGGTCGAACAGGCTTTGCGCTGCCGCATAGGGTGCGCCGTCGGCAACCTCCGGTCGTCCCAGGTGGTCGAGGACGATCGCGACGTTCGGGAAGCGCTTCGCCAACGCCGTGACTTGCGGCAGGCCGATCGGGCCGGTCTGGATGCACATCGGCAGGCCCAGGTCACCGCACAACTCCCATGCGGGAAATGAGCGCGGATCGTCGAGCTCGCTCGGGTCGAACTCCTTGGTGCTGCCGCCGGTAAAGAGACGCAGACCCGCGAGACCGCGCCCGACCCATTCCCGGATGCGCCCCGGTGCGTCCGGTTGCAAGACGTCAACGGAGCCGATGGCCACCAGGCGGTCCGCATACTTCGCGCAACCGTCTACAACGTAGCTGTTATCGAAACCGTAAGTGGTAGAAGAATGCACCACAGCAGCCTTGGCGACGCCGGCTTCGTCCATGGCCGCGATCAAGGTTTCAACGGTCGTGGGACGTTCCTGCGACCAGTCCGAGCGCTTGCCGAACAGCGGCGCAGGCGGATAGCGGGTTTCGTCGTCGGAAATGATGTGTGGGTGAATATCAACAATGGAAGTCATGATTGCCTCTGTACTCTGCTCATTGCATACGGCTCGCGCCGGTGTCACTTGCCGCGCGCTTTAAGGCGTGCATCGAGACGCGGATAAACGCGACGCGCATTGCCTTCGAAGATCTTGTAGCGGTCCTCGTCCGACAGCGCCGTGCAAGCGTCGATGTAGCGCTTGGTGTCGTCGAAGTACTGATCGGTTGCCGGATCCTTGCCACGCACTGCGCCGATCATTTCCGAACCGAACAGCACGTTGTCGGCGGGAATCACCTTGGTCAGCAACTCGACACCCGGCTTGTGATACACGCATGAGTCGAAGAAGATGTTGTTGAGCAGTCCTTCGAGTGGACGATCGCGCATCTCGAGCGACATGCCGCGATAACGGCCCCAGTGATACGGCACTGCGCCGCCGCCATGCGGAATCACCAGACGCAGCGTCGGGAAGTCCTTGAACAGATCGGATTGCAGGATCTGCATAAACACCGACGTATCCGCATTCAGGTAATGCGCGCCCGTGCCATGGAAGCACGGATTGCACGAAGCGGCCACGTGGATCATTGCGGGCACATCCAGATCGACGAGCGCTTCGTAAAGTGGGTACCACTCGCGATCGGTCATCGGCTTGCCGGTCCAGTAGCCGCCGGTCGGATCGGGATTCAGATTGCAGCCAACGAAGCCCAGTTGCTCGACGCAACGGCGCAACTCGGGAATCGAATTCGCGGGCGCAGCACCCGGCGATTGCGGCAACTGGCATACCGGCGCGAAGTTGTCCGGGTAGAGTTCGGTCACGCGATACACGAGGTCGTTCGATACCTCGGCCCACTCCAGACTGGTGCGCTCGTTGCCGAGATGGTGGCTCATCAAACCGGCGATCGGCGAAAACAGCGTCAGGTCGCTGCCGCGTTCGCGTTGCAGCTTGAGCTGGCCATTGCCGATCGCTTCGCGAATCTCGTCGTCGCTGACAAAGGCGCCGTCACGCGACGGGGCGTTGGCCGGGTTGTTGGCAAACTCGACCTGCCTGGCGCGCCAGGCGCGAAATGATGCGGGTACGGTCGTGAAGTGACCGTGGCAATCGATGATCATGTTTTTTCCGTTCGGGTCTTGAGGTCAACGAGCCAGCGGGTCCACAAACAGTTCGTTGATGGACATGCGGCGTGGCGTGAGACCTTGCTTGAACGCGGTGGCCTCCAGCGTTTCGATCGTCTTGAGGTTCTCTTGCAGACCGTACGGCAGCGGATCGTGTCCGACGATCTTGCGCAGTTGAAGGTACTTCTTGTCGCTGGCGCTCGTGGCGTCGCCCGAGTCGAGTCGCGCCAGCCATTCCTTTTTCGCCTGAGCGAAAGCGTCGTAAATCGACCTGGCGATCCACGGATTCTCGGCAAGCACCGAGTCCTTGACGACGATCGTGCCGTGCATCGGATAAACCCCCGTGCGAGCGTAGTACTCGGTCTCGAGCTCGGTCGCATTGGGCAGCAGATCCGGATAGTCAGCCTCGACTTCCTTCCATCCACCCGTGGGAGCACCGGTGCGGCCGATACCCGCGGCGGCGGCAAAACCCCCCGACAATTCACCCGAAGCCATCATCTCCGCCAGCGAGCTGCCCGCAGGAGCATGGATCACATTCGACGGCAACTTGAGCTGCGTGACATGCTCTTCGTCGTCGACCACCCAGGTCACCTTGGATGAATCGAGGCCGAATTCATCGATCAGCACCTGACGCGTCCACACGCCGGTCGTGACCGAGTAGGCGCGTACGCCGACCTTCTTTCCTTCCAGGTCCATGGGGGTGTTGATCCCTGCATCGGGTCGTACCAGCAGCCCGCCATGGTGAAAGCGCCGCACCACAAAGATCGGCAAGCCGACAAATGGCGCGCCATAGGCACGAGCAATGATGTAAGTAGTCGGCGCCAGTTCGCAGACGTCGAATTCGACGTCGCGCACCATGCGGCGGAAAGCGCCAATTTGCGGCTGAACGGTGATGAACTCGGCGTCCACGCCCTCAATGGGAATGGATCCGTTACGGATGGCCGACGTGTGCGGGTGCTCAGCGATAGCGATCTTGAGCGGGACTTTTCTGGTCAACTTCCTCTCCAATGTGTCGGCCGGAGTGGGCGCTTCAGCGCTTGGTCCGGTCCCATGCAAAGACATTTGCGGATTGATCGTCGCGGACAACTGAATGAAGGCTCCAGCGCCGGACGGATCGTCTCGATGGGGTGAGAATATGGGAGGATGAGCGCCGCGTCCCTACACAAAAATCAGATTCAATGGCACTTTTGTTGATGAGCCGAGGAAGGCGGGACGCGCGCGCCGTGGGCTTGTGCGCCCCACCCGGGTACGGCGAAGGTCAGCGGAGAGGGTGCCGCTTGCGGGCTATTTCGCAAGACCGTCGGCGTTGGTGGAACACTGTCATTGCCGTAAGCCTACGGCGCATCGAATCCAATGCCGCGCAGGAATATCTCAAGCCGCTTCTTGATGTCCTGCGTTCTGCGCGCCCTGTCCACCGCCTGCAACAACCGTCTGCGAGGCAGAAGCGCACCGAAGACGATGTCCATCAGCATGCCTGCACACAGCAGCGGATCCTCGATCGTCATCCGTCCGCGCTCAGCCTCCCGTTGCAGCCATTCGATCAACTTTTCGCGCGAACGAATGATCTTGTGCTCGTACAGGTAGTCAGACAGTTCCGGAAACTGCACGGACTCCCGAACGATCAGGTTAAGAATCGCCTCCCGCGCACGTTCGGCTTCGTCGTCGATGTCCAGACGGAAAATTTTGATCAGCGTTTCGAGGATCGGCAAGGTCTCATCCTGAGGTCTCGGCAGATCGAGGATCAGATGCTGGTTCGCGCCGACAACGGCCGCAAACAGTTCGGTCTTGTCACGGAAGACCTCGTAGATGGAGCGCTTTGACACTTTGGCCTTCGTCGCAACGACGGCCGTCGTCGTTCGTGCGAACCCCAGTTCGACGAAGGCCTCATGCGCTGCCGTCACGATGGACTGGCGGCGCTGCGTCTCCCCGATCACCTTCGGCCGCCCGCGTCTCGCAGACGGTTTCTCTTTGGTGATTTCCACTTCCTTCTCCTGCCTTTCCATTGAAACAACCGTGTCGTTTATATATGGTACTCTTATAGTACCGAAATGTCGTTCGAACTAGCAAGGAGAGTAAGCATGGCACAGGTCACCGTTCCTCAAGCAACCGGACCGAGTCCCATCCGGGATCCTCGCGTCCTTGAAGTCATTGCGCGTATGAACGCTTCGCGCCGTTTCCCGCCACGCGAGGCCTTCGACGGTCCGGTCGGCAAGGACCCCGAAGCGTTCGCGGATTATGGGTTTTCCATCCACCCCGACCAGGGCGATCTGATCTACCTGCTGTGCAGAGGCCTCGGCGCAAAGCGGGTGGTGGACTTCGCCACGTCAATCGGCATGTCCGCTATCTATTTTGCGGCAGCCGTGCGCGATAACGGTGGCGGCCTCGTCATCGGTTCGGAGTTTGTTCCGGCGAAGGTGGAAGTCGCGCGTCGCAATCTCGACGATGCGGGGCTGGCCGAATACGCCGATATCCGCGCCGGCGACGCACGCGAAACGCTGCGCGACCTCGGCGGACCGATCGATTTCGCGCTGATCGATGGCTGGCCTGTTGCCGAAGGACCATCGCTCGCCCGTCAGGTCGTCGAACTCGTCGCACCGCAGTTGCGGGTCGGCGGTTATATCCTGAACGATAACGCCGAGCCGGATTTCCTCGACTATATCCGCGACCCGAAGAACGGTTTCATCTCCATCACGCTGCCGATCAAGCGCGGCACAGAACTCGCGCTGAAGGTCGAGTGAGCGATCGTCGGCAGGGTGGGGTGTATGCAGCGCATAGGGTGTTGAAGGAGCATGAAGTTGCAAACGCGTAGAGACTTTCTGATCATGACTGCAGGTGTGGGAGTGATTCTCGCAGTCAGCGTACCGGCTGTTGCAAGCAACAGCGCGCCGCATGCGAAGCGCGCCACGGCGATCACGCAGGTTTTCGGCGACGGTATTCGTCTAAGCGCAGTTGCGGTGGAATATGACACACCGGTCAAGGGTGCGGACCTGTCCGCTGCGGACTTCCGCGTCGAAGGCCGAACCGTTACAGGCGTGTTCACCAGCACGAGCGCCGATCCGGCAGACCGTGCAGAGACCGGCCGTTTCGTTATCGTGACTCTTTCGCCCGACGACACAAATGCCACCCTCGCCGAGAAGGTTCAAGGCCAAGGCGTTATGCCACCACCGATTGGCGGCAGCGGTGGCGGTCCCGGTGGTGGCGGTCCAGGAAAGGCCGGCGATATCCCGCACTACGACACCGTTTACAAGCGCGCCGAGGCATCGATCATGATGCCAGGCGGGCGCACGCTGGCAACGACAAAGGTCAAGAACCTGATCGTCGACGATTTCCATCAAAGGGAATTCCACGACCCGAAGACCGGCAAGATGCTCCGGTACAACCTGTTTGTGCCGAAGGACTATGACGCGAGCAAATCCTATCCGCTGGTGCTCTTCATGCACGATGCAGGCGCAACTAGCGACGTCACGCGTACCACGCTGTTCCAGGGACTGGGTGCCATCTCGTGGGCAAGCCCCGAGGATCAGGCCACGCGTCCTTGTTTCGTGCTGGCACCGCAGTTTGCCGAAATCATCGTCGACGACGATTCGCGTACGTCCAGCATGCTCGACACCACCATTGATCTCATCGAGTCGTTGGCGCGTCAGTACAGCATCGATCGCAAGCGGCTCTACACCACCGGCCAGTCGGGTGGTTGCATGATGTCCATCGCGATGGATATCAAGTACCCCGAATTCTTTGCAGCCTCGTTCCTCGTTGCCGGTCAATGGGATCCCGCGCGCGTGAAGCCGATGGCCCGACAGAAGCTGTGGATTCTTGTCTCGCAGGACGACGACAAAGCGTACCCGGGACAAAACGCCATCACTGAGGAACTGAAGAAGGACGGCGCCAGGATTAGCCGCGCGGTGTGGGATGGAACGTGGACGGCTCAGGAATTTCAGGCCGCGTTTGAAAAGATCGACGCTGAAGGTAGCTCAATCAATTATGTGACGTTCCGCAAAGGCACCGTCATTCCGCTAGGCGAGTCGTCGGCAGGGGCCGGCGGACATCGAAACACCTGGCGTATCGCATACACGATTGAGCCGATTCGTGAATGGATTTTTCGACAGCAGCGCTGAAGCTCACGCAGCCCGCCTGTAGCCGTTCATCGCCGGACGCTCGGCCACTGGAGGAAACACGTTCCACGAACCGTCGTCATGACGAAAGAAGACGATCGAGAGTACACCTCCGGGACGCGATGTCTCGACGCACACCACACACCCACGACGCGAACCCGCACGACAAAGACGGGTGACGCGTGCCGGCATCGCGGGGGTGGGCGCGAGCCACTTATCGACGATCCAACGCAAAGACTTTTCGGCGGCATACATGTCATTCTCCTTCGAAGCTTGAGGCCATGGAGCCCGTCGTTCGCAACCCTAAGTTCTGTGAACGGAACGGTCATCAGGCGACACGGGCGCCCGAATAGGCACCCTTCAATTCGGCTGCGACGAGGGCCTTGAAAAGGCTCGCCAATACATGCAGCCCCGCGCGCGGATGCGTGAGGCAAGTCTCGACCTGCTGGCTGCGACTCTCGCCGGACAGGCACCACGCACAAAAATGCTCGCAATTGTTCGTCAACAGGCGATAGCGGTTTTCGCCCAGGCGCGAACGGGCCCGCAGAACGGCCTCCGCGCCCATGTATTGCGCACAGGGATGAAGGCGGATTGCAATCGCGCTACCGGCGGCAAAACGGTCCAGCGTGACTTCAACGACGGGACCGCGGCAGTGGCCGGCGGCAAACCCCGCGTAGTGAACGACCTTGCCTGCGCCTACGTAGATGCCGTGGTGTTCGTAGCCACCACGGCTCGTCACGAGATGCGCGCCAAGCGGTATGTCGCATTCGTCAACGAACGGAAGGTCCGACGAGGCGCCAGCCGCGCTACGCATTACGCGTTGCCGTTCGCTACGGACGTCTTGTTGTTTGCTGTTCATGGCTCGCCTCTGTGTTTCCGGGTTCCCGCAAGCGACGCTTGCACACATATCCAACACTGTTGCAAGCTCTCTTGCATCAACCGGACCAGAGCATTCAAGCCATTGATTTCCCTACGGAATCGGAGAATTTTCGAAAGTGACCGAGGTTACTATGTCAGCGTCTGGCCAACACTCGTCGTGCCGAACTGTTGGAGGCTGCCCGCCATATCAGGAGCCCGAAGCATTCCACAGCGTCCGCCCGATGTGTTGGGTCGCCGACACAGCTGCATCCACCGGTGTTGGCGAGGCCGCCACATTTCGCTGTGCCGCGTGCTCCGCTCCCCGCGAGGACTAACGAACAATTCCCGCGCAATCAAAGGCTTACCGGCATGCGCACAAAGCGCCGCAAAGCTAGCACGTTACTTGCACCGTATCGGCCATCTACCCCATGAACCGCGGTCGCGAGTCGGCGGCCACTCCGGAGACTCGACATGGCTTCCATTACGATCCACGACCTTCCAGACAGCTTCGCGCTTGATCACAAGGCAATGGCGATGATCCGCGGCGGAGACGGCGCCCCGTGGCTATACGGCTGGATACAGCCGTTCACGCCAAGTACGCCGAGCGCCGGCCCGGTTGTCGCCAACCTGTACCAGACCACCAACAACTTCTATGCTGGACAGATGATCAACCAGTTCCAGTCAATCAATGTCAACAACACCGGAACGGGTGCGAACATCAATGCTTCTCCCGACGAACGCAGCACGAACCATGCGGCGTAAATACCGTGACGTGTACCAGTCAATTCAGATGGGTATCGGCGGCCCGCTCGGATGTGGGCCGGGTCCGCGAACACAATGAGGACGCCTGCCTGCAGCAGCCGGAGCGCGCCTGCTGGGCAGTCGCCGATGGCATGGGAGGCCATGCCGTCGGCGACCTCGCGAGCGGCTTGATCGTCGACGCGCTAAGCCGTCTGTCTGCGCCCGATACGATTGCCCGCTACCTCGCGGACGCGCGCAAGCGCCTGCTGACGGTCAATCAACGGCTGAGGCAGGAAGCCGCAAGACGGCAGGTATCCGTGATCGGCAGTACAGTCGTTGCGCTGTTCGCATGCGATAGCTACTGCGGCTATCTGTGGGCGGGCGACAGCCGGCTGTATCTGTACCGCGATGGACATTTGCGGCAACTGACCCGGGATCATAGCCAGATTGAGGAGCTCAAGGCGCTTGGACTTCTCACTGAGGAAGAAGCGGTCAATCATCCGGCCCAGCACGTGATCACCCGCGCGGTGGGCGCCACCGATCAGCTCGAATTCGACACCAACACGCTGGCCGTAGCCGACGGTGACATGTTCCTGCTGTGCAGCGATGGGTTAAGTAACGAATTGAGTGCGCAGCAGATGCAGGCCGCGTTGATCGCGGCCGATTGCGACGCTGCCTGCGAGGCCTTGATTGCAGCTGCCCTTACGCGCGGCGGCCGCGACAACATCACCGCTGTCGTGGTCCGTGCCGAAGACCCCTCCGCCGCCGACAAAACCCTCCTGAATCCCACACCCTAGCGTGCAACCTTGGGGCCGTCGCTGCTCAACCGCTGCCCGGCTCCTTGTCATGCGTCTGGCCGTTGCGATGACGGAAGTCTTTTGAATGCAGTCCGTGCTTCTTGAGCAGCATTTGCAGATGAGAGCGGTTCATGTCGACTCGCCGCGCCAGTTCGGCAACGGTGCCGCCCACTTCCTGGAGACCGCGTTCGAGGAATACTTTCTCCGCCTCGTCGCTGGCTGCACGTTTGGCATCACCGAGCGACATCAGATTCGGCACCACGCTTACGGCGGATGCGGACGGCGACGCTGAACTGGGTCGTACATCCACTGGCAGATGCTCGACATCCGCCGTATCGCCTGCGAGGCACGAGATCCGGTAGATGACGTTGCGCAGCTCCCGAATATTGCCGGGATAGGGATACGTCAGCAGGAAATCTCGCAACCGTGGTGTCATTCGAACTGGACGGCGCTTCAGAATGCCGGCCGCTTCGTCGCTGAAGTACGCAAGCAGCAGCGGGATCTCGTCGCGCCGTTCGCGCAGGGGCGGCAAGGTGATGTGTATCACGCTGAGCCGGTAGAACAGGTCCTCGCGAAACTTGCCTTCTTCGCTCAGGCGCCGCAGGTTGCGGTTGGTCGCCGCGACAATGCGCGTGTCGACCGCGATCGTCTCGTCCGAACCCACGCGTTGGATTTCGTGCGCTTCCAGCACGCGTAACAGCTTGACCTGGCCCGCCAGCGGCAACTCGCCAATCTCGTCGAGAAAAATCGTCCCCGTGTGCGCGCTTTCGAACTTGCCCTTCCGGTCGCTCGACGCCCCTGTAAACGCCCCTTTCCGATGACCAAACAGTTCGGACTCCAGCAGGTTCTCGGGAATCGCACCGCAATTGACCGAGATAAACGGCTTGTCCGCACGGCTGCCGTTTGCGTGAATCACCTTCGCCATCAGTTCCTTGCCGGTACCGCTCTCACCGTCGATCAACACGGGTAACTCAGTGGGTGCCGCCTTCTCCGCAATTTCGAGCGCTTCGAGCAGTTGTGGATTGTCGCCGAATGTCCCCTCGAAAATGAAGCTGCGCGCCAGCAACGCCTCGCGCCGTGCGCCGCGCGACAGTTCAACGCGCGCGGGCTCCGCCACGGCCTGCACGAAGCGCTCCTTGTGCGATAGCTGCATCACCTCGTCACGCAGTACGCTCGCCTGCCGGAGCACTTTTTCGATGTCGGCGCGCTCGAGCCTGGATGCCCAGCGCAACATCGAACGCAGGATTTCGATCTTCTCGATCAAGCCGGCGTAAGAGATGGCGGGACTCGGGTCTTCGGTCTGGTCAAGTATCTTCATCCGGCACTCAACTGTTTCTGTACGAGCTGGTAGTACATCCCCTTGCGCTGAACCAGTTCCTCGTGACGCCCCTGCTCGGCGATAGCGCCTTCGTACAGCACGAGAATCTTGTCGGCGCGCATGATCGTACTCAGGCGGTGCGCGATGATGACCGCGGTACGCCCTTTCAGAATGTCGTGCATATTGCCGAGAATATTGCTTTCGGACTGCGTATCGAGCGCCGAGGTGGCTTCGTCGAACACCAGCAGTTTCGGGTCGTGGTAAAGCGCCCGCGCAATGCACAAGCGCTGGATCTGGCCGCCCGACAGTCCGACACCGCGCTCGCCCACTACCTGTTCGTAGCCGAGCGGCATCTTGCTGATGAATGCGTGCGCGTCCGCCATCTTTGCGACCTCCTCGATGCGGCGCCGGTCCGGCGCATCGTCGCCGCTCGCGATGTTGTCTGCGATCGTCCCGGAAAACAGCAGATTGGTCTGCATAACATAGCCGATCTGCCCGCGATAACACGCCTTGTCGATCACGTTGAGGTCGTAGCCGTCGACGGTCATCTTGCCCTCGTTGGGGCCGTAAAAACCGACCAGCAGCTTGGCGAGCGTCGTCTTGCCCGAGCCGCTGCGGCCGACGATCGCCACGAGCTCGCCCGGCTTGATATCGAAGCTGATGTTCTCGAGCACGTATTCGTTTTCGCTGCCACCGTAGCGGAAATACACACCGCTCAGGCTGATTTCGCCCTGGAGATCAGGCAGGATCACACGCGCGGCCAGATCTTCAGGCTTCTGTTCGGGCTCGATATCGAGCACATCGCCTAGCCGTTCCATGGCGACGCCCGCGTCGTTGAGCATGCTCCACAGGCTGACCAGGCCCATCAATGGGCCTAGCACACTGCCCATGAACGCATTGAAGGCGATCAACTGACCGATGGTCAGTTCACGAGCGAGCACGAGATTCGCACCTACCCACAGGATCGCGATGGTCGTTGCCGCGTTCAGCAACTGGCTGCCAAGGCCCACCAGAATGTTGAACGCCTGCGACCGGTACTGCACTTCGAGTGCCTTCGCGTATTTCTTTTCCCACCTGAGACGAACCGGACGCTCCATACCCATGCCCTTGATCGTCTCGACGCCGGCGAGCGCTTCCATCAGGAATGCTTTGGAATCCGTCGATGCGGCGAATACTTCGCGCGCGTAACGTTTGATCTTCGGCGTGGCGAGCGCGGTCAGCGCAACGATGGGAATGACGAAGCCAATCAGAACCAGCGTCATCTTCACGTTGTAGACAAACATGATCGTAAAGTAGATGAACACCATCAGCAGATTCAGCGCGGTCGTCACCGTCGATTCGGTCAGAAACGCACGAATGGTCTGGTTCTCCTGAAAGCGCGCGAAGATGTCGCCGGTCTTGCGGGTGGCGAAGAAGGAAAACGGCAGCGACATCGTATGCTTGAAGAACTGCGACATCATCGCGAAGTCCATGTTGCGCACCATGAAATTCGCCAGATAGGCGCGCACCGTCGCCATGAGTTGTGAAAACACACTGGAGACGATCAGCCCTACGATCAGCAATTCAAGCAGGCTGACGTTCTGGTGTACGACGACACCGTCGAGAATGTTCTGGATGATGAGAGGCGGAATTACGCCGAGCACCTGGATCACGAAGGTCGCCAGAAAGAGATGCGCGAGAATTTTCCGGTACGGAGTCAGGTACCCGACAAAGCGGATCCACGGCGAACGTGACGCCGCCATCTGCACCAGGTTGGGTCCGGGCGTAAACAGCAGACAGGTGCCGCTCCAGCCGCGCTCGAAGTCCTCCACACTCAGCTTCCTGAAGCCGAGCGCCGGGTCGGCTATCCACACCCATTCCTTCGAGGTTCCGTACACGACAATGTAGTGATACCCCTCCCAATGCACGATGAAGGGCAGCTCGAAGCTACGTAGCGACTCATAGATGCACTGAACGCCCCGTGTGGTAAATCCTAGCGATTCGCCAGCCCGTGCCAGACTGTCCAGTGTCGCGCCCATGGTCGTCACATTGGCCAGATCGCGCAGCTTGCCGAGTGTCATCGAGATGCCGTAGTGCCTGCAGATCATCGCGAGACACGCCGCGCCGCAATCCATCTCCTCGGCCTGCTCGACCAGCGGAAAACGCCGGATCACCTTTTCGCCGGACTCCGGTTTCGTATGAAGGTCGAGCACCACGGGGTGCTTGCGTCGCTGCTCGACGCGCTTTTGTCTTTCCAGCTCCCGTTCCGCAAAGCGGATCCGTTCTTCGAGCGCTTCGCGCAGCTTCGGGTTGCGCTCCAGAATGAAGTGCACCGTTTTCTCGGGGATGACGAGAAGCCGGGTCTCGGTGTTGGCAATAACCGAGACCATCTGCTCCTGGCGCAGCAAACAGGCCTTCTCACCGAAGATCTCGCCTTGCCGAAGCGTCGCCAGCACGTAATCGCGGCCCTCTTCGTGCCGCACAAGGCGCACCTCGCCCTGACGGACCACATAGAGCCGGCGGTCTTCCCGCGCGCCCTGCTTGAGGATCTCCTTGTCCGCGCCCATCCGTTTCGCACCGACGCTACGCACACATTCTTCGAGTTCGGCCTTGTTCAGTTTGCTGCGTAAGTCGAACAGTTGCGTGACAAATCCGCCGGCTGAGCTGATTGCGACGTAGCTCGTCACGAACGCCAACGCGTCCGGGTTGGCGGCGATCACAGGCTCGATGGCGATACGCGGAATAAACAGCAACTCGGTCTTCGCCGATGCACGCACCGACGACTCGTGCAGATAGTCGCGCAGCATCGCTATGTCCGCGAAGATTTCGCCAGTCTTACGTACTCCCATGCTGATCTCTTTACCCCGTTCCTCGGTAAAGATGCGCACCGAGCCGGACTTGATCACAAACAGTCCGTCCGCGGGTTCGCCGGCATTGCATACGGTTTCGCCGAACGCGAAATGCCGGGACTCGGCGTGCGCGGCCAGCCGTTCGAGTTCGTCCCGCGAAAATGGCGAGAGAATCTCGACCGTCGAGAGGAAGTCGACCGCGGGCGAAGCTGTCTGTGGTGCATCCATATGCTTGCGAACCTCGACCTTGCCAGCGCAGGGCCTAACGCACTTCGATCACGTGTTCCTGGGCGCGCGCCATCAGCCACTCTTCGCGCAGCAGGCGCTGGATTTCAGCCTCGACATCCTCGTCGAGCGTTGCGGGATGTTTCGCCGTCACCGCGAAAATCTCGTAGCAGGAGCCGTCAGGCGACGCAAATGGCCCCAGTAGGTCACCCGCTTCGGCATTGAAAATCTTCGCTTCGATCTCGGGCTTCAGCGAGCCGCGCAGCACTTTGCCGATTACGCCGCCGCGCTCTCGCGTCTCGGCAATCGAGTGTTCGCGCGCCATCTCGGCGAAGCTGTCGGGATCGTCGCGCAGCACTGAGATCATTTCGCGCGCTTTGCCCTCGCTGTCCAGCACGACATGGCTGACTTCGATCGCGTCGAACCTTGGCGAATTCAATGAGAAGTACTCTTCCACTGCGACCCGGTCTCCGATCGTGGCGAGCATCTTCTCCTGGTAGAGGCCGTCGGTGATGAAGCGCTCGAACTCGTCGAGACTCACCCCAAGCGCGTCGAGGTAGTGATTCATGTCGGTCGCTCGATGCAGGCCGCGTACCCGGCGAAACTGATCGGCACGCTGCTGTATTTCGTCCTCGGATAGCCGGACGCCCTGCTTTCTCGCCGCGTGGACGGTCAGCTTCTCTCGCACGACGCCTTCAATCAGGCTCTCGAACTGTCCGGTCAGTTTCAGTAGACGTATGAACTCGGCGACGTCCACGACTTCGTCATCGATTCGCACTATCGCGGTCATCTCATCCGCTCCTTGAAGAAAGGGCCTGCGTGCCGCACATGCGTCATCCGGCCAGTTGCCTGAACGGGTCGAGGCCGAGATCGATCAGACGCCGCTCGCGCACGACGATTTCGGCATTGGCGGTCATGCCGTAACGCAACGCGTATCGGCTGCCTGCTACCTGGTAGTAGTTCTGTTCGAGTGCAACCCGCCCTTCGTAGACCGGTTGTTTATCCTGTGCGGAAGGTTTCGTCGCCGGCGAGATGTACTCCAGGGTGCCGTTGATCAACCCATAGCGCTGATACGGAAACGCATTGAACTTCAGCTTGACGGACTGACCCTCATGCAGAAAGGCCCTATCGCGTTCGGCAATCTCAACCTTCAGCACCGGCCTTGCATCCTGCGGTGCGATCGCGCCGAGCGGCGTGTTGGCCTGTACCTTGTCGCCGGGTTGCGTCGAGGTCACATCCGTGACGACGCCAGAGACCGGCGCGACGATCAAAAGAAAGTTGTCCTTGTCGATATTCTCGAAGCGAATCCGCGCGGCTGCGTCCGCCACGAGACGGGCACTCTGCAGTTCCAGCCGCACCTTGTCCTCGGCCGTGGCGATATCGCGTACCGCGGAATCGTATTGAATCTGCAGGTCGGTGGCTTGCTCGCCGCTCGTGGCGAGTTGTGCATTGGCCTGTGCATATTCGTGGCTCAACTGGAAGTCCAGCTCGGAGAGTTTCGATTGCGCCACACGGTAGGCGTTTTCCGCCTCCTGATAGGCGTTTTTCTTCGCTTCGACCTGGAGTTCCGCGACACCGCCACCACCCGGCTGCGCAAACAGGCGCACATATTTATCCTGTTCGTCGCGTGCCGCATCGCGTGCGTGCCGCGCGTTGTCGAGATTGCTGCGCGCCTCTTCGAGCAGCGCCCGCTGCCCTTCGGCGAGCTTGGTCGTCCCCTCCGACATGCGGTTCTGGTGCAGATTGGACTCCACTTCCATCTGTTCCTTCAATGCCGCAGCCTTGCGCTCCATCAGCGCCTTCTTCTCGGGAAATTCGCGCCACTCGCGCTCGGCTTCCTCGAGTTTGAGTTGTGCCTGCAGGGCGTTGCTCGCCGCCTCGATCGCACCACGGGCGTTCAGGCGCGCCAGCACGTCCCCCTTCGAGACCGGTTGACCTTCAGCCACATAGAGGTCCGCGAGTTCGCCGTCGATGGGCGCGTAGAAGCGGCGTACCTCCGACTCGGGCGCAAGCGTGCCTTGCGCATTCACGATCACGTCGGCGCGCCCGAAAAACGACCAGAGCAGACCGGCGATCACGAGCCCGACCATGAGGAGCACGAGCGCGCGTGCCAACCGCACCGGCTCGGCGGTCAGGATCGCGATGCCTTCGGCGCTGTGATCTTCCAGCGCCTCGGCAAGCGGTTTAAGGTGAATTTCCCGCTTCACTGCCGGTGCCTCCGATCAGGGCGAGCTTTGCGCGCAACAGATCCGGGTCCAGTACCATGCGCAACTCCTGCAGCGAACGGCGCTGCAATTCCACCTCGGCGTTGATGGCGGCGAGCAGGCTGTCCCAGTCGCCGGAATGATCGGCGCGCAACTGCGTATAGATGCGCATTCCTTGTTGAGCCACCGACTGTGCTTCGGATAGCGTTCTGGCCTGGTTGCGAAACTGTGCGGAGATGCCTGACTCGAGCCGCTGGGTGCCCCCGATCGCACCGTTCTCACGATATTGACGCCACAGGGCCTGCGCGCGCGTGAGCCCGTCTTGCGCGCGGGCCAGAGCCTTGTCGCGGATCGAGGACACGTCGGTGCCAATTGCCTGCACGAACCAGGCGTCGTCGGTGGCGTCCAGCGCGCCGTAGAAGGTCAGCAGTTGCTGGTCGTAGTCCTTCGTGCCGCGCGTTTTTTGCAGCGCACCGAATTGATCGAACACGGCCTGCTTGTGCGCCTGCTCCTGGGCGAGTACGTCGGACCATGGCGAAGGCGGCATCGACTGCAAGCCGGCGAGCGCCTGCCGCCCATCGCCGCGCTGCCACGCCGCGGCGACGAGGTCGTGCTGACGTATCACCGCATCAGAAGGAAGCTGCGTCGCGGCGAACGACCGGTACTGTTGCTGGAACGGCGGCGTCGTGAAGCGCGCGGATTTCATCAGCGCCAGCAAGGGACCGAGCTTGCGCGCACGCGCCTCGTCAGCGAGGGCGGCGTATCGCTGAAGATCCGCTCGCAGTGCATCAAGACCGGCAAGACGCGGGTATTTCTCGGCGTAGTTGCTAAACATCGCTCGCAGCGCGTCGAAGTTACCTTGCGGCAACTCAGTGGCGATGGCTGCGTTCAGTCGCGCGATCGCCGGCAGATACACAGAGTTGTCGCGCTGCAGCGCACGCAGGTGACTCATCGCCAGCGCGTACGGCTCAGCGAATTCGGGCACGTATGACGAAATCCGGTCCAGCGCGTGTTGATGTGCCTGCGGGTCGGCGTTCCAGCGCTCAAGGAGCTGGGTGATGCGGTCCTCATCCGCATTCATCCGGATAGGCGCTTGCGAGCCCCCTCTGCCTACGACGAACTGTTCCAGATCCCCCACCCATGCCAGTTCATCGACGAGCGGCCTCGCGTCGGGGTTGGGCCTGGCCTGGTCCTTTGCACCGGCGAGCGTCGCCGCCGCCTGATCGAAATTACCTCTGCGCAATGCCGAAAGCCATTCGGGCACAGAGGCCTTCATCAGCGCTTCGCTTGCAAGAGCTTCCATCGGCGCATCGGCAGGATGACGCTCGAGATCCTTGTTCGCCAGCGTGACGGCGTTGGAATAGTTGCCTTCCGCCAGCAGCGCCTTCACCTCGCGTTGCGACGCGCCTCTCAAATAGAGCGTAATCGCCACGACCAGCAGCAGCACCAGGCCCGCTATTCCCCACGCCGCGCCGCGTCGGATTGCGGTGCGATCGCCGCCCGAGAACACGCGCATCCACTCGGCAGCGAACACGCGCCATTTGCGCGGGCTGTCCGCGGCTCGTGCGTCGTGATCCGCTGCGTGTGGAACGTGGGAGACCGCCTCGTTGACCTCATCCTCTCGCTGCGCGACCTGATCGACGCAAAAGATCTCGAGAAATGAATGTGCGGCGCCGACGAAGGTGGTCTTGTCGGTATCGAGCAGCTCACACTGGGTAGGGTCGGAAACGGATATCGCGGTCACGGTAGCCTCGAGGTCGGACGCCTTTTGCAATTGCACCTTGTAGACGAAGTGGTCCCCGCCGAATGCAAGGACATCGCCGTCATGTAGGGAAACTGCCGATGCCTCGAGCCGCTTTCCGGCGATGAAGGTACCGTTCGTACTGCCGAGATCCTCGATGCAGGGAACGCCAGCGTTCAGAAAGATGTGAGCGTGACGCCGCGATATGTAATTGACCTGATGCGGATAGCGCGTCTTGTAGCGTGAGAACAGTTCGTCGATCTTGCTGACGAGAAACGGGAAGGTGTGGACTTCGATAGGCTGAAGCCCAAGGTCGCCGCGCTCGGGAACGAGCGTGAGGGTGACGGGCTGTGCCGTGTAGGCCTCGACCTGCGCACGTGATTGAATGCCTACGCGATAGCACAACGTACCGCCAAAGCAGACTTCGTCCCCGTCGCGCAGGTGGTGTGGCGTCTGCCGTACGCTTGTGCCATTGACCGTCGTGCCGTTCTTGCTATCGAGATCGGCGACATAAGCGACACCGTGCTCGACAAAGACTCTGGCATGCCTGCGCGACAACGCAGAGATCAATTCGTCAGGATAGCCGGTAAAAGGAGACTCACCGCGGCCGACCGCAAACAGGCAATCGCCGATACGGATCGTCCCCAGCTCCGGGTTCGAGACAGGCGAAAGCACCACATCGAACTCGCGCTCGTGGGTCACCCTCAACTCTGCAATTGGAGCCTCGCCGGGATTCATTTGTCTTCATCACGAAGCGTTGATTCGCTGCCGCCACGAATGACTCAGCGAAAGGCCGGCGAAACCCGCGGCGCGAATGCTTTGGCGCGACGAACCGTCGGACGGGCGATGACAATCAAATTGTAAGACACGCATTGCGGGAGTCAATTATCCGTTTGTCCCTGGTGTTGCCTTTGCCTTGATGTTGTCTGCGTGTGCCTACGCTTTACCTCAGTATTCCCTTAGTTTTCCTTTACTTCGGCCTGCACATCGAGCGCGGGCCAGCCACCGCCAAGCGCCTTGTAGAGCAGCACGGTGTCCGAGAGAATCTGCTGATGATTGGCCAGCAGCGCGAGTTGCGCCTCGAGCAGCGTGCGCTCCGTCTCGAACACTTCAAGCTGCGACACCACGCCTTCCTTCAACTGCGCTTCGATCTGATCGGCAACGAGGCGCAACCGCGCTACTTCCTGTT
Organism: Paraburkholderia sp. GAS33; assembly: GCF_050436645.1. Classification (NCBI taxonomy): domain Bacteria; kingdom Pseudomonadati; phylum Pseudomonadota; class Betaproteobacteria; order Burkholderiales; family Burkholderiaceae; genus Paraburkholderia; species Paraburkholderia sp. GAS33. Next base: position 658,167 of record NZ_JBNDMP010000003.1, on the reverse strand, counting down.
GCAGTTCCACACGTTGCTTGCGATGCGAGTCGAGATTGACGAGCGCGTTCTCGACCTCTTCGAATGCACCCATCACCGTGCGGCGATACTGCTGCTCGGCAAGATCGCCTTGTGCCTTGCTCGTCTTCACGTGGGCGCGCACACCGGGATCGAAAATCGGAAAGTCGATGCTGGGCATCAGGCCGTACGTAAACGCCTTCAGCAGGGAGGACAGCGCAAAGCTCGCGGTGCCGGCGTGCCCCGTCAGACTGATGGTGGGCAATTGGGCCAGCTTCGCCTGACCGACGAGGTCGTAGGCTTCGAGCACGCGGAATTCCGCAGCCACGATATCCGGCCGCCGCGCCAGCAACTGGGCGGGCAGTCCCGCGGGGACCGGCGGCAACTGGACGCGTTGCTGCAAGTGCCCGTCCGGCAGCTGGAATTCACCCGCCGGCACGCCGACCAGTGTGGCAAGCGCATTGTTCGCGAGATCGCGCGAGCGGCGCAGTTCCAGCAACTCGTTCGTCAACCGGTTGATTTCGGCCTGTTGGCGCATAACGACGGTTTGAGGAATCAGGCCGCTGCGGCTTTGACCATCGTAGATCGTGAGTATCTGCCGGTTGGTAGCCAGCGTCTTCTCCTGCTGGGTAATCTGATCGTCGTACTGAAGAATCTGGAAATAGGTCACGGAGACGTTGGAAACCAGTTCCAGGTACCCCGCGCGCCAATCCGCTTCCGTCGCATGAAATTCGGCTTTCTGTGCCTGCACGCCCTTCTCGACCTTGCCCCAGATGTCGATGTCCCAGTTGACCTGGGTCCCCAGCATGTACTGCTGCTGGAACGGCACGCCTGTGCTCTTCTGGAAGTTACCGCCAGCGCCTGCGTCCAGGGTAGGCAGGGCGCCCGCCTGCGCCTCGCCGATCTGGGCGCCCGCCACCTGAATACGTGCGGCAAGGATCTTGATGTCGAAATTGCCTGCTATCGCTTTCGCAATCAAAGTGTTCAGATACGGGTCCTGGAAGGTTTTCCACCAGTCGGGCTCGATGGTTGCGGCAGCGGATACGGCCACGCTCCCGTTCGACCACGAATCCTTCGCCGGCGTATCGGGGCGCTGATAGGCGGGCATGCTGACGTCGACGCAACCGCATAGCAGTACTGCACACAGCGTCATGGCCCCCAGCACCCACAGCGCTGAGCTTCGATGCTCGACGTGTACACGGCTGCAGGTACTTTCTTGCGTCGCTGCCGCAACCGGCGTGCGATGACCCGCTGCCAGACAGAACAAGGCAGACACGATTTTCTCCAGTAAGCGCAGCTGTATGGACAGAACGATCAGTTGCAGGCGCGTTTTGATTGCGTCCTGTAGCCGGCGCGCAGCTGTCAGATCAGCGTGATGCTGTTATTGGCGGACTGATGCGGCGTGATCGTCGAAGACATGCCAGTCGCGAAGGCCGTGTCCATGCCATTGACGTTGTCGATGTTCAGGCCTTGATTGATCAGTTGCGAAGCGCCGATCGTGATGCCATTGCCGAATTTGAACTGGCTAAGGGAGGGAAACAGGGACATCAGGCCACCTGCCGTCAGGCCGCCGCGCACCGCGCGCATCGTCTTGCGGTCGAGTTCATCTGTGTCGGCCAGATCTGAAATCATGAGCGTGTTCATTGCGGTTCTCCGGTGTCGAGGGTGGAAGCATCTCGTGTCTGCTCGCACCCATCTTATGCACAGGTCGTGCCATAACCCCGCTGCTGCCCGCTCAAAAGCACCCAATCGCCTGAAATCACGCCGCTGCTCAGCAAATCGAAGGACGTAGCCTCTTGCATCGTCAGGAGCTGCAAGCCGCCATGTGATTGCCGCGTTCCAACACGATCCATTCACACGGTTGGCGCCACACCAACAGACAATGCCCGACACAGCATTGATGTAGTTACTTGACGTAGATCGTGATCTTTTTCGAGTAGACCGGCGGATCGTGAGGCATATGCATGTAGTCGCCCATCAATAGCTGAAGCGTGTGTTTCCCGGGCGGCAGCACCAACGTCGTTTCGGTTTCGCCCGCGCCGAAATGCAGATGGTTACGATCGGAAGGAATCTCCTGGTCGAGCGGGGGCAGGCTGGTATCGATCAGCAAGTGGTGGTGGCCAGTGTTCGGGTAATTGACGCCTTTGGGTGCCACGCCCATGTTACGCAGGCCGAACCACACGCGAAACGGTTTGCCCGCAGGCATCGTCTGTCCTTCGTTCGGATAGCCGATATAGCAGAATGCGCCGGGCGGCGACGGCGTGCCGGCCGCAAAGGCAGCACTCAGCCAGACCATGGCGGCCAATGCAGCGAGAGCGATTATCTTCTTCATCGTGCGTGCCCCCCGTCTTCCCGGACCGAAACATACAAAGCGGTCCTAACGTACGTAAATGGTGATCTTTTTCGAATACACCGCGGGAACCTGCGGCACGTGGTTCTCATCCCCGAGCAGAAGCTGCAGGGTATGGGTACCCGGCGCGAGTTCGACGCGCGCGTCGGTTTCACCCGCACCGTAGTGCAGATGATTGCGGTCGGAGGGGATCTGCTGGTCGAGCGGCGGAAGATCGGTATCGATCAGCAGATGATGATGCCCGCTATTGGGAAAACTGACGCCCTTCGGACAGATGCCCATGCCGCGCAAGCCCATTCGCACCCAGAGCTTGCCGCCGTGAATCACGGTGCCGTCGGGTGGCCAGATGATGTACTCCTCGGCGCCGGGAGGCGACGGCGACTGGTGCGGGACTGGCGCCGCGGCCGTCAGGCAGATCACGGCCAGAACACTGAGCGCTGTTCTTACTGGCATGTTGCGCCTCCTTTGGGAGTGCGGAGCTCGTATTTCGTCCTTTAGCTTAGAACGTAACTTCACAAAAAGAAACGAACCATTCGTTAACCTTGTGACGCATGTGGCGCGTGCTATCGTTGTTTCATCGGGAAGCAGGTTCGGTACGGACAACCAGGATTTGAATATGTGGCGAAAATTCCTGCTCGTATGCATAGCCGGGGCCCTACACGTGTCGTGGACGGATGCCAATGCGGTCACTCGATCTGGCAGCAACGCGATTCTTCAGACGACAACGCGAGCCGTGGAAAGCACGCCCGAGCGGCGCGTCGCGCTCGTCATCGGCAATAGCGACGGCGCAGCCACTCCGCCTGGCAGTGCGACCAACGACGCCCGCAGCATGGGCGCGCTGCTGGCTTCGCTAGGCTTCGAGGTGAGCGTCCTCACGGATGGGACGCCGCAACAGATCCAACAGGCGCTCGCCGCGTTTCGCACACGTCTTGCGAGCGGTGGTGTCGGCCTCTTCTATTTTGCTGGACATGGTCTGCAGGTCGGCAACGAAACGATCCTGGTACCGGCAGGTGTCGACACCCGCTCCCCCGCCTCTCTTCTCGTCAATGGAATCGGCCTGAGCAATGTGCTCGCCGCAATGTCAGCACCCCGCGTGCACAAGACTAATGTGGTCATACTCGATACCTGCCTGGAAAATCCATTCCATTCCGCCGATACCCAGAAGCCCGGCTTAGCGCTGCCACAGCAGACTTTTATCGCCTACGCTGCAGCCCCAGGCGGCTTTGCCGCCGACGGTCGCAGCCACGGCGTCTACACACGCGCGCTACTGCGTGCGCTCGGCAATGCGCCGGAACGCGACATCGACGGGATCATCCGTGGGGTCGAACGAAGCGTACGCGCCGATACCGGCGATAAGCAAAGACCCTGGTCAGTGTCGTCGCTTGCCGGCACCTTTCGCTTCGCACGCTATCCGGGTGGCGCTGTGGCAAGCCAGGAAAGCCGGGACAGCCCGGAGCTTGCAAGCGCAGCGATTGTCTCCATGCGCAGCCGCGGCATCATGCCGAAGGACAGCAGCGAACAATACGAACTGACGTTCTGGGACTCGATCAAGAACAGCAACTACGCGAGCGATTACCAGGCTTACCTGAAGGCTTATCCTGACGGCCGCTTTGCTGCGCTCGCGAAAGCACGGATCGAGCGCTTGCAGGCCGCCGCGTCGGCGCCGACGCCGGGCACCGCGCCGGCAACTGCGCCGCCCGCGCCACCTCCCGCATCGAAAGCTCAGGCCTCCGTGGCGCAACCAGGTCACGCGGTTGTGGCGAGTAGTCCCGCACCTGCCCCTGCGCCGCCGCCCGCACCTATCGCCGCTGCCCCCAAGGCGCCGGCTAATCCAGCGGCCAACAGTCCAGCCGCCGGCGAGAGCAAGGACTGCGCAGCTTGCCCAGTGATGGTGCCGCTACCCGCCGGCTCGTTCACGATGGGCAGCAATGCGGGCGACATCTCGGAGCGGCCACCGCATCACGTTACGGTCGGCGCGCCGTTTGCGATCGGCAAATACCCCGTGACTGTCGAACAATGGAATGCTTGCGTAACGGCCAATGCCTGCCCGAAGCTGTCGAGCGAAAACGCAACGGGCACGAAAGCTCCCGCTCGCGATCTCAGCTGGGACGACGTCCAGCAGTACATCAAGTGGCTCAGCAAAGTGACCGGCAAACCCTATCGCCTGCCCACCGAAGCAGAATGGGAATACGCCGCACGGGGCGGCACCTCGACGCCATACTGGTGGGGCGATCAGATGCGCAAAGGCAACGCGAACTGCAAGGGCTGCGGAGACCCATGGCACGAAACGGGGCCGGAAAACGTCGGAACGTTCGCGGCAAACCCCTATGGTCTGTACGACATGGGTGGCAACGTCTGGCAGTGGGTGAGTGACTGCTGGCACAGCTCGTACAAGGACGCCCCGGCAGACGGTCGTATCTGGGATGCGTCCGGTTGCAACATGCGCGTCATTCGTGGCGGCTCGTGGCTCGAAGGCGCCGACTACATGCTCGCTTCGACGCGCTTTAAGTACAGCGAAAGCGTGCGACAGTCGCAGAACGGCTTCCGCGTTGTCAAAGATCTGAAGTAAGCGAACCAGTGGAGATGAGCCGCGATGTCGAAGGGGGCCGCGCTGCGCGGCCCTCACTGCTTGCGAGGCTGGGTGTTGATCTGAGTAACGTCGGCCACGATGTGATCCGGACCATACTTGCCCGCGATCTGTGTGAGACGTGTGTCGAGTGCGCGCAGATACTCCGCGCGCGCTTCGCTTTCCGGCCGGAGTGCGTTGAAGAGCGGTGCCGGCGTGACCATCAGCACCACCAGTTCGGTTCCGAACGGTTTGGCAATCACCCAGTCCCCCGCGCCGCCGACGGTCGCTGCGTAATTCGCCGGTGCCTGATTATCTGGCGCGCGCGGACTGGGCACCATATGCACGACACTGCCGTCTAACTGGTAGTAGTCGATATTCACGTACGACTCATAGTCCGGCGTCGTCAAGCTGACCACCAGAGGATCGCCCTCCGCAAGTTGCCCGTCAGTCGCTTTCACCTGAAGCGCGGCGGGGTGGCCAGCCTGCCAGTTGCGGGTCCAGTATGGCGCTACGAACTGAATGACATCGCATTTGTCCGCTGCAACCGGTGTCACGTCGACATTCAGTGTGCTCACACCCGGCAGCGCACTCAGGCGATCCTTGAGCGTGGCGATACCGTTTGCCTGCGGCACGAACCCATGCACTTTTACCGCATGGCTTTGTACCGAGGCGGCGAGCGCGGAACACGGCATGTGCGCAAGCAATGTGGCGACCGATGCGAGCGTAGGTGGAAGCGGCGCCGACACCGCGGCTAACGACGACGCCACCCCTGACGCCAATGCAGCTTGCGGCGCTGGCGTTTGCACGCGGTCGGTCAACGCTTTCGGCGTTGCCGGCGCCGCCGCAATCAGTGGCGCTGAAGCTGTACTCGGCGCACCGTTAGAATTGCCAGGCATCCGGTACCAAAGGACTCCGAGGGCAGCCACGCTCAGCCCCGCGAGCGCAGCGCCCCCGGCAATCAGCATGCGTTGCCTTGTAATACGCGGCTGGGCCGAGAATTCGCTGACGAACCGGTTGACGGTCGGCATGCGCGTACGGCGATCGAAGGAGAGAGCGCCGCGCAAGGCCCGCCACGGGCGCGTACCCAAACCTTCGGGACGCTGCGGCTTGAGATCGGCACTGCGAGCCTGGGTGGCCGCGAGCCGGCCGAACGGGTGATGTCCCGTCAGCAGCTCATAGACAATGCAACCGAGCGCGTACACGTCGTCACGCGGATCGGGCTCGATATGCTCGAGCATCTCGGGACTCGCATAAGCAGGCGTCAGCGCGCCGAGCGTGCCCGGATCGAACACGGTTGCATCGCTCTCCTCATCAGGCCGCTGAAACGCCCGGGCGATACCGAAGTCGATCACCTTGACGTCGCTCTTGTCCGTCAGCAATACATTGCCTGGCTTGAAGTCGCAGTGCACGAAGCCATGCTCGTGAGCATAGGCGAGCGCACTGGCCATGCCTTTGACGATCGGCAGCGCCGCGTCGTATGGCATGCCCTTGAAATTCTTGTTGCGCAACAGACGGCTGAGCGGCTTGCCAGACAGATATTCCATCGTCAGATAGACGACCGCACCGTCCCGGTCGAAGTCGTAGACGGTGACGATATTGCGGTGCGCCAGTACCTGAGCTTTCTTGGCTTCACGTTGCAGCGCGATCAGCGACTGGGGATTGCCGCGGAACTGTACGTTGAGGACCTTGATGGCGACGTAGGGCTTGCGGTCGGATGCTTCCAGCTTGCGCAGGTCAAGTGCCTTGTACACCGTGCCCATGCCACCGACGCCAAGGCACTCCTCTAGCACGAAGCGGTTATTGAGCGTGTCGCCAACGCCTTTGACAGCCTCGGAACTGGTGGCGGGCTGAGCGTCAGAAGGCGCACCCGCTTGTCCGGGTTGCACCGATTGTCTCGATTGTCCTGCACCGCTTGCAGATTGCGCTGGACTGCCCGCAAGGGACGCGGAATATCGCGGCGTTGTCTGCACACGCGTCTCGCCGCCGCCCAGTGTCAGGTTGGCGCCGCTCAGCCGCTCGATCCTGCGCTGAACTTCCGCGTACACCTCCGGAGGCAGCGGCATGTGTGTATGTGCTTCACCCAATATCTCCAGTAGCCGTGCCGAACCAACACTGTCCGTCGTCAGCGTGCTGTCGAGCTGTGCGATGAAGTCATCTTGCGACAGCTCGCCGTTCTGGAATTCGCTAATCGCGTGCGCAAGGTTTGCCATTTTTTTAAAGCCACGCAGCTCCCGATAAACCGTAATCAACCTGTCGTAAGAAGTTACATGCTCACGATCGATACTAGTCCGCACCCATGCCTTCCGCAATTCAGGATTACACAACAATGTCACAAGAGCGTCCTGCGATACACAGGTGTTGTGCCGCTTCTAACAGCATCGCCCTATTGTGTTGGTTTCAGCCCATCACTTCCCAGTCATCGCGTGAGGCGCATCCGTGCAGAGCAAAACACGTGCGAGCGATGCATTGTCTATACTGAATCGAAGCAGTCCTTTATGGATTTCCCGCTGCTCCGTCACATTCCGAAGAGCTCTACCTTCATTCCACGCAATCAGGCGATCACGACATAAGGAACAACCATGGCTATCATCGCAATCAAGGATCTTCCAGACAGCGTCGAACTCGACAGGCAGGCCATGACAGCCATCGTAGGTGGCGCGCGAAGCGGCGCACAGTACGGCTCGCTTCTGCAACCAGCACCAAACCCAACCCGTCTCTTCGAATATCCGCAAGGCTTTTCATCCATGCGTCAACCCGTTCCAACCGCCAAATCATAGTCAGACATAGACACGAACAAGCACTAACGCTTTACCCGGTCTTCTTTCGAGCGGCCTCGTGAATGGCCGCCCGGATACGCGGATAGGTACCGCAACGGCACACCACGTTCGACATCGCGTCGTTGATGTCCTTGTCGCTCGGCGTTGGCTTCTGCTTCAGAAGTGCCGAGGCCGCCATCAGTTGCGCGCTCTGGCAATAACCGCATTGCACCACGTCGATGTTGCTCCACGCGGCCTTGAGCGCGACGGCCTCGGCGCCTCCGAGTCCTTCTATCGTGGTGATTCTGCTGTTGCCCAGCGTGGAGATGACAGCCTGGCACGACACCTGGGCCGCACCATCCAGATGTACCGTGCAGGCTCCGCACACACCAATCCCGCAGCCGAACTTGGTGCCCGTCATACCGAGTTCACACCGCAGCACCCAAAGCAGCGGTGTAGCCGGGTCCGATTTCACCATCACCTTCTTGCCGTTGATGTCGAGCGTTAGCATGTTCTCTCCCACCACTTACGCGAGTTGCAATGGCAGCGTACGCAGGCGCTGCCCAGTCAGCGCAAAAATCGCATTGGCCACGGCCGCCGCTATGGGCGGCGTGGCAATTTCGCCCACGCCTTGAGGCTCGGCTTCACTCGACATGATTTCGGTGTCGATGACCGGGCAGTCGTCCATATGCACGATTGGGAAGTCGCTGTAGTACTGCTGCTGCACCTGCCCGTGGTCGATCGTGATGGCTTCGTACAATGCCGCCGACAGGCCGAACACGATGCCGCTTTCCACCTGCTGGCATATCAGGTTCGGGTTCACGGGCGTACCGCAATCGAGCACACAGACCACCCGCCGCACACACACGGTTTTGTTCGCGCCGATCGACACCTCCGCCACCTGCGCGACGATGCTGCCAAACGCCTCGTGCAGCGCAATGCCGCGCGCGCAGGCAGCGCCGTCAGAGGTTCGCGCAAGCGGACGCCCCCAGTTCGAAAGCACAGCGGCACGCCGCAACACCGCAAGATGCCGTGGATGATGCTCGAGCAAAGCCGCCCGGAACTCCACCGGATCCTTGCCTGCGGCCGCGGCCAGTTCGTCCATGAAGCTCTCGACAAAAAATGCCTGATGCGAATGCCCTACCGAACGCCAGAACCCGACCGGAACCGGCAGGTCGACCGTGGTTTGCGCAACCCGCAGATTGGGCCACTCGTAGGGTTGGTCGAACGCGCCCTCCACCGTGGTGCGATCGCGCAGCGGGTCGGGGATACCATAGTTGCGCTTGAGCGATGCAACAACGGCCGACTGGCTGGCCGACAGGTTGCGCCACGCCACCAGCTCGCCTGCGCGATTCAGCCCGGCCTTGAAGCGGGACACGCAGGCGGGTCTGTAGAAGTCGTGCGTCATGTCTTGCGGACGGCTCCAGATCGTCTGCACCGGCCTGCCGTCAGCCTCACTCGCGATGGCGGCCGCCTGCGATACGTAGTCCACTTCCAGGCGCCTGCCGAACCCTCCACCGAGGAGTAACACCTGCACCTCCACCTTGTCGGTATCCATGTGCAACACCTTCGCCACCTGCTTCCGCACGAGTGCCGGGACCTGAGTGGAGACCCAGACTTTGGCGCCGTCGGCCGTGACCTGTACCGTGCAGTTCATGGGTTCAAGAGGCGCGTGCGCGAGATACGGCGCACGGTATTCGGCGCTCACCACCTGGGCAGCTGTATTCAGGGCGCCGTCGACATCGCCCCGGCTATAGTAAGCATGCCCTTCCGAATGCTCCAGGGCATCCGTGAGGCTGCGAACCACGTCGGAATCCGAAACTTCGGCCGCTGCACCATGGTTCCATTCAATCCCCAAGGCGGCAACGGCATCGAGCGCGTACATCGCAATGAAGACATTCTCCGCAATCACCGCTACACCGCCGGTGCCGCCGTTATAGGCATCGACCTTCAGCACCTTGACGACCCCTGGCAAAGCGCGGGCCACCGAGTCGTCGCAATCCTTGAGCGTTCCTCCCAGTGTCGGACACATCAGCACGCTCGCGTACAACAACCCGTCCGGCAACGCGTCGATACCGAACTTCGCACTCCCATCGAGCTTGGACGCCCCATCGATACGCTTGACCGGTTTGCCGATCAGCCTGAACTGCGCTGGGGTCTTCAGCACGACGTGCGTCTGCAGCGATTGCTGGCCCGCGAGTTCGGCCAACTCGCCGAAACTTGCCGAACGTCCCGACGGATGCAGCACGCGGCTGTTCTCGGCGCGGCATTCGCCCGCCGGTACGTGCCATTGTTCGGCTGCCGCGCCGCACAACATCATGCGCGCGCTTGCGCCGGCTTCGCGCATCGGCTGCCACAGATCGTTGATGCTCGTGGAGCCGCCGGTGATCATCGTGCCGAAGAAATCACGCGAAGCCTTGCGTAACATCCAGACGGTCAACTCTTCGAAGACACCGTGATCGTCGGGGCGAAACGGAAGATCGCCAATGATGTTATCCAGATTGTTGTAGATCTTGTCGATCGGCGACTGCTCGACCTTCACCCGCGCCCAATCGGCATCCATCTCGTCTGCGAGCAGCATGGCCGCTCCGGTATAGATGCCCTGGCCCATTTCCGCTTTGCACATCATCACTGTCACGCTGTTGTCCGACGAAACCTTGACCCAGCCGTTGAGCGGCACCTGCGCACCCTGTACCGGCAATGGCGCGGAGCCTGCCAGACGCTGGCGCAGCGGCAACGCCGACCACCCCACGACCAGGGCGCCGGCGACGCCGAGACCACCGATCAGGAAGGTTCTGCGCGTTAGCATGAGAGGGCTGGGAGCCGGTAGTTCATCGTCGATCAGTCCTGTTGCCGCGTCGGCTGGCGTCTACCGACCATCAATAGAAGAACGCGCGCGCTTGCGCGCAATTGAAATAACGGACTCCAGATCGTTTTGAAAAGAACAACGCTTCCTGCAAGCAGGAACACTGCGATACGACCAGGGACATCCGCTAGTACCGCAAGCACATGAATCACCTATATTAGTCTGGGCAGTAACGCGCCGAAACCGGCATTCATACCAGGCAAGAGACCGTCAACGCATCGCACGCCAGAAGCAGAGTTCGCACAGCAACGCCACGCGGAGGTCGCCGATGCTCGTTGATCTTGTACGCGATTTACTGAATCGCATCGCCCCTGGCTGGGAAGCGGCATTCGCACGTCACGGCCTCAATCTTCGCGCAGCGGACACCGTGAGCGAACTCGCCCGTGCGCTGAAGATCGACTGGACCGATCCGCTTGTCTGCGACTTATGCCGCACCACGTACCGGGCCATCGAACCCGGAGACCCGGCACGTAGCCTGCTTTATCACGTGCTCGCGCGTCCCGCGGAGCAGTCCGTGGGTGAAAGCATCTCGCTCGACGAACTGGATCTATTGGAGAACTACGTTTATTCACTAGCAGGGCCGCCCGGCGACTGGCCGGAGCTGAAAGTCGCAGTGCTTGCCTACCAGTATCGGCCGGCCCGCCGCACCGGCCACCAGGTACACGCCGACATGGTGTTTTCACGCCTGGGTATTGCCCGCAATGGCGACGTCGAAGCTCTGTTCGATCCGCCTGGTCGCGGCTTTTCGCCCAATGCCGGAGACGTGGCACACGTCCGCGTGCTACCGGCACGTTTCGGCGCGTTCCTTGTGCGTCGCCAAAAGGGACCGCACGCGCTAGCGCTAATCGAAGGCGAGCGAATGCGTGATCACGAGCGGGACTTCGTGACGCCTATCTACAAGCTGTTCGAAGGCCCGGAATGCATTCCCGGAATCTCTGTTTCGCTCTCCTTCATGCAACACCATGTCGGCGACAAGCTCAAACGCGCGGCACAGGCAACATGGGGCGTTAAGGTGCCGCGCTCGGCAAACCTGGACGCACCGCCGTTCACCATGACGAGCAGCGGCCAGGCTGGAGATGCAGTGGCGCTGGTGCGATCCGGTTCCGCCGTGCTGGTGATGCCCAAACCTCTGCCGCTTATCGAGTCCGTGCAGGCCGACAGCGCGCCAATATATAGCTTTAAAGTGCCACGCCAGTGGCCTTGGCTGCTCGAGATCGTCAATCGGCGCTATACCACGATGCGCATCGTCAATTCCCTGTTCCGGGTGTTTCTCGCCGGGGTCGATGAGGTGCGACAACTCTATTTCCCACACTTCGCGCCGAACTGGCTCCGCTACCCCGAGCCGCGCAACGCGCCGGAGTTCATCAACATCCGTCACCCCGCAGGACGTGGAAGCGCGGCACCGCTGAACATGTGCCTGCACCCGGACAACCGTGTGAAATTTCTGGACGAGGTCAAAGACGGCGGATACGACACCCGGTTCTTCATCGACCATTGCGCCGAGGGCGTGGTTAGCGTCGCGCTCGGCGGACCATCTGCGCTGCCCGTTCTTCCCGCCTATTCGATCGTCGCCGCGCCCGATTTCTATCCGTATGCCGATCAGGTCGAGCTGGAACGCTGGTTTCGGCAAACGCACACCGATCCTAAATCGCAGTTCAGAAATGGCGGTCCTTCGTCGCTCAGCGGCGAACGGTTGACTGCCAATCCGAACCATAGCGATCCGCTCACCGGCGCGCCGGCATTCACCTCCAGGGACACCACGATCTCCGTCGCATTCAGCCTCGCGGCCCGCACCGACCATCACACGGGACCAGTGGCTTCCAGCGTGAGAATGGTGTCGTTCCTGTCGGATGCTTCGTCCAATGTATTTGCACCCGGCTGGGACGTGACGTATTCGGGCGATCGCGGCGGCATCTTTCTCGCGACGCATGGACTCGGCAGTCCGTTCGCCGAAGACGTCAAGCTATGCGCGGCCTCGAACAGCTTCTGGCCCGCGCTCAGTCCGGACGCTTCTCGCACCTTCAATCGTGCCGATGCTCCAACCGCCATCCCGATGCTGGATGAGGAGATTGGCCTGCATCCTTCGCATCCGCTGGTGGTCAAGGGCATGGCCGTGGACTGTCGCGGATGGGACGGTGAGTATGGCCCTTATCTGACGCCAGACGGTATGGCAGAATACGCCGACATCTATCGTTCGGATTACGTAGCGAATGCGCTTGCTGGAAATATGTTGTTTGGTTCCTTGCAGCACGTCGATGCTGCCGAGCTGATCCGGCGCATCAGGGCACTACGTCACGCCGTGGCTGCCTGCGATCCTGGACAGACACCCGCCCATACCCGCTTGTGGCTGGTCTCGGCGCGGCGCGTCGACGACCGGGCGCCGGGGGCGCAAACCGCTTACCGCTTCCTGTTTGTGCTTCCGGTCGACCATGCTCCAAAGCCGGTGCAAACTACACCAGGCCGCTTGCGCGTGCCGTATGCGCAGGCCCTGTGTTGCGATTCGACCGCCACCGCGCTGCTGAACCAGGTTCGCACCGCCGCGCCAGGTGCTGCAGCACTGGCGCTTTATCTATGAGGCGCTTGACGCGCGACGCGCGTCGCGCCATCCGCTAGCTAGCGACATGCAATGAACAGCGACGCAGATGTTGTCGTCATTGGCGACGGACCCGCTGCTTGCGCTGCGGCCATCACAGCCGCGCGTGCGGGACTGGAGGTCGTCATGCTCGGACGCGGCCGTTCGAGCGGCGCACCGGAATACCTTTCACACGCCTCTGTAACGCTGCTTGCTGCTCTTGCTCCGCGTCTTTCGCACGCGGCCGACATCTGGCTCGACCCAGAACCCTTACCGCAGTCCGGTCGCGCACTGATGCGCGACAAGTTCGATCAATGCTTCAGGATCGAAGCTGTCGAGACAGGCGTGCGATACGTTCCGCTCGTTACCGGCCGACTCGAGCCGCACGTTGCGCAAGGCAGAATTTCCGGCGTGTGCTGGGGAGAATTGTCGGTCACGAGCCCCATTGTGATCGACGCCAGCGGATCAAACGGCTGGCTTCGGCGTGCCATGCAACTCGAAGAGTCGATCGGTTCCCCAGCATTGTGGCTAGAGCGTGGACTAGCAGCAGCAAGCTCCCAAGCGCCGCAAAATCACTGGGAAATCGCGCAGCAAGGCTGGCTGTGGATCAAGGCGACCGCCACGCAGACCATCTGGACGTCCCTGTCAACCCAGCGTGAGACCGCCGTTCAATGGCCGGATGGCGTGTGGCCCATCGGCAGGCGATGGCGTGATTGCCGCCGTTGGCGTTGCCTTCAGCAGGCAGCCGGCCCCGGCTACTTCGTATGCGGGGACGCCGCCGTGCAACTCGATCCCGCCACGGGCGACGGATTCCGATTCGCTGTCGAATCCGGCGCCCGCGCGGCATCAATGGCGGCACAGCTTCGCCGCCACCCCGAAAGCTCCAGTCTCATCGAGGCGTTGTACTCGGACTGGATCGTGCAGTTTTATGTGTCCCGCACAGCGGCGCTTGCAGAGTGCTACGCGAACGCCGACCTGCTCTGGGCGGAATAAAGCGCGTGTGGTCCCAACGCTTGAAGTGTGCAGCACCGCCCTCCCCGGAAGGTGATACCGCGGAACATTACAGCGCGTTTAGCTGATAGCCGCCGAAATTCTGGATGTTCGGAATGCTAACGTTGACGTGCTGGCTCGCGTCGGTGGTCGTCACGATCGGCCCAACCTGGATACCGATGGTGGGGCTGGCAAAGCCGCCGCCGCCGAACACGTTGCCGTAGTTTCCGCCGACGCCGGCGAGTGCGCTGCCACCGCGAATAGCGGACATGCCCTTGCGGTCAAGTTGTTCGCTAACGGGCAGATCTCTGATCATAAGGGTCGATTGCATGACTGACTCCTGGAGTTGAGCGGACGGGCGTCACCCTCCGCGAAGGGTGACGCGCGCACCTGTTACAGCAATACGCCTTGCAAGCCGCCAAAGTTCTGGACCGTGGGGATGCTCAGGTTGAGATGCGAACTCGCGTCGGTCGTGTTGACGGCCGGCCCGATCTGCAGGCCCGTCGTCGGGCTGGCAAAGCCGCCGCCGCCAACCACGTTCTGGGTATTGCCGCCGACCACAGCGATGGCGCTGCCGCCACGTACGGCTGACATTGCCTTGCTGTCGAGTTCTTCGGCGATGGGCAGATCTTTGATCATGAGGTTCGAGTGCATGATTAACTCCTTGGAGAAAAGATTGATGTGGCCACCCCGTCGTGGGGTTGGCACGCACATTGTTTAGACAACCAGCTGGGTGCCACCGAAATTCTGGATGGTGGGGAGGCTCAGGTTGAGATGCGAGCTTGCATCGACCGTGTTGACGGCCGGTCCAACCTGGATGCCCGTCGTCGGGCTGGCAAAGCCGCCGCCGCCGACCACGTTCTGGCCATTGCCGCCGACGATAGAGATTGCGCTACCGCCACGCACGGCTGACATTGCCTTGCTGTCGAGTTCTTCGGCGATCGGCAGATCCTTGATCATGAGAGTCGATTTCATGGTTAATACTCCTAAAGTGTTATGCGGGTTACGTTAAGTGAGCATCGGGTGTCGCGCTCACACCAGCTAATGCATAGGGTGTGCCAGGCGAGCAGCCGACATGTGCAATTGGGCCCCAGCGCCTTGCCGAACAAGGGAAAGGCCACGTTGTCCCGGCCTCGGTCCAGGCGGGCAGCGTTGAGCGGGGTGTTGTTCATGGCCAGACAGGGAGGGTGACAACAGTGCGCCGTTGACAGACACCTGGGCCGAACAGTCCGCGCAACGCTGGGCGAAGGTCCCGCCTGTTCGTTCGGCAGCCGCTTTTTCACGGCCCGGGTATCATTCAACTGAAAAATCAGCGAGAACGACGTGGGCACGAAGGCAGCGAATCGCGAAGACGCCCACCACGCGGCACACCGCATGCCCGAGGAACGACCTTCAGAGGAGACGATTCAGCATGTCGAATGACACTAACGCTTTTCGTGCGCGCCTGAGTTCGAACAGTCGCGGTCCGCTTGGAAATTTCCTGACCCGGTGTGTCGCCATCGTGAGCCACGTTGCCTGCGTGGCCTGCGTTGCCTGCGTTGCCTGCACGCTGATGCTGGCCGCCACGGCGACGCAAGCTGCCGGCAACAGCACGGCGACCGCCGAAGCTGTGGTGATCAAAACCAGCGAAGGCGCCCTGCGCGGCAGCACGCATGGCATCGTCGATGTCTATCAAGGGATTCCTTACGCAGCGCCGCCGGTCGGCGATATGCGATGGCGCGCACCGCAACCCGCGATCGCATGGACCGGCGTTCGCGACGCCACCCAACCCGGCAATGCATGCGTACAGGCGGCCGTGTTCTGGCGCCCCGGCAACGCGGCGAGCTGGAATGAAGACTGTCTCTACCTGAACGTCTGGAAACCGCGTCATGTGGATGCGCGTCTGCCCGTAATCGTCTGGTTCCACGGCGGCGGATGGATCAACGGGGCAAGCACCGACATGCAACCCGTACAGATCGTGTCGCACGGAAATATCGTCGTAACGGTCGACTACCGGCTTGGCGCACTCGGCTATCTCTCGCTGCCCGCGCTCGACACCGAATCCTCGGATGGTCAATCGAGCGGCGACTATGGCGATCTCGACAAAATCCGCGCGTTGCAATGGGTCAAGCAAAACATCGGCGCATTCGGCGGCGACGCCAACAATGTCACGATCGGGGGGCAATCGGCTGGCGCAGGCTCAGTCTGCTGGCTGCTCGCGTCGCCTGCCGCTGCGGGCCTATTCAACCGGGCGGTCATCGAGAGCATCGGCGACTGCGCGATCATCAGCCATGACACCGCTGCTGCGCATGGCAAGTCGTTTGCCGAAGCGATCGGCTGCGCGGATGCAGCAAGCCAGCTAGCCTGTCTACGGCAGAAGACGCCGGCTCAGATCATCGACGCACAAGCGAAAACCAATCTGAACTGGCGCCCCGTAGTCGGAGGGGAGGCTCAGCCTGTGCCGGTACTCGATGCGTTCCACTCGGGTAAATTCAATCGCGTACCCGTGCTCGTCGGCAATGTGCGCCACGAGACCCGCGTGTTTGTCTACGAAGGCAACGACATGATCCGCCAACCGGTGACGCCCGAAACCTATGTGTCGAACGTGCGCACTATGGAAGGCGACAAGGCAGACCGCGTGCTCAACGAGTATCCGCTCTCCGCGTATCCGGCGCCAGGGGTCGCGCTCGCCGCGGTGCAAACCGATTCGCGCTTTGCATGCGGTTCGGTTCCGGTCGAAGACGCGCTGTCGGCCTGGGTGCCCACTTACACCTACGAGTTCCGCGACGAAACGGCACCGCATACACCCTACATGGTGATCACGCCGTCGTTTGAGATTGGCGCCGCGCACTCGTCCGAACTCCAGTACATCTGGCGCGGCGATGCGTCCACGCCAGTCTCCGCGGGGCAGTCGAGCGGTTATCTGCCGCTTACCAGCGCACAAACAAAGCTGTCGCACATGATGATGAATTACTGGGCCAGCTTTGCGCGAGCCGGTGATCCCAACACGGCGTCACAACCGAACTGGCCTCGCTACGATACGACCAAAACGCAACGGCTCGGTCTGTTAGCGGGCGGTGCTACTGAAATCGTATCGGGCGACGCTTACAGCAACGAGCATCACTGCGCCTTCTGGGCCTCGATGCAATAAATCAATCAGCCGGCTTGCCAAAACGATTTGCCGGCCACGACGATGAAGTGAGGACTGCATGTCAGAAGATCGAACGGTGACGCGCCGGCGCGTGCTTCAATACGCCGGTGCCGTCGCCGCAATGGCGGTATCTCCTGTGCGCCTGTTTGCGGCAGAAGACGCTGATATAACGGGCCGGCTTGCGCGCTATATGACTGCGGCTCGCGACAATGCGCTGCCTGAGCAGGTCGTGGTGGAATGCAAGCACCGTATCCTCGACACCTTCGGCGCAATGGTGTCCGGCTCGCGCATGAGGCCGGGCGAGTTGGCCGTGAAGTACGTGCAGGAACTAGGGGGCACACCGCAAGCATCCGTGATTGGCGCACGCTTTCGCACGACGACGGTCAACGCGGCACTCGCCAATGCGATGTGCGCGCACTCCGACGAGACCGACGACTTCGAGCCCGTCACCAAGGCGCACCCCGGCAGCTCGGTCGTTCCTGCCGCCCTAGCAATGGGTGAATACGAGGGCCGTAGTGGCCAGGATCTGATTCGCGCGGTGGCGCTCGGGTACGACCTTGCATGCCGCCTGTTGATGGCGCTTGGACCCGATCTGGTGCGCGGCTCGCATCGCAGCGCCGAGGGCACGGCCTCCACTTTCGGGGCGCTCGGCGCCGCCGCATCTCTCGCGCAGCTCGACGAGCAAGGTATGCGCTATGCCATTTCCTATTCGTCCCAGCAGGTGTCCGGACTCTGGAGTTGGGTGAAGGACAAGGACCACATCGAGAAGGCATTCGACTTTGCCGGCATGGGCGCACGCAATGGCGTCACAGCGGTCACGATGGTGCAGGCAGGCATGACGGGCGTCAACGATGTGCTCGACGGCACGAATAACCTCTTCATCGCGCTATCCACCGATCCCAAGCCGGAAGCGATGCTCGACGGACTCGGTAGCCGGTTTTACGTCACCGAGACGGCAATCAAGACCTATTCGGTGGGCTATCCGATCCAGTCGCCGTTGGATGCATTCCTCACGTTGCGCAAGCAATACGGTCTTACCCCGGACAATGTCCGCAGCATTGTCGTCAAGATTCCTACCGATGCTGAGGGCATCGTAGGTGAAAGTGCCATGCCAGACGTTAATTGCCAGCATCTGGTTGCAGTCGCGCTCGTTAAGGGCGCGGTCTCGTTTGCCGACAGCCACGATGTCGCGCTGATGCACGATCCGCGCATTCTTGCGCAACGTTCGAAAATCACCGTTGTGCCGGATGCTGCTCTGATGGACCCGGCCGCACCGCGTGGCGGAATCGTTCAGGTCACGACGACCGTCGGACGAACCGTCGAGCATTTCACCAGGTTCCCGCCCGGCACCAAGGAGAATCCGCTCAGCACCGAGGCCGTTAGCGCGAAAGCGCGTGACCTGATGGTTCCGGTCCTCGGGGCTGCCAGAACGGAACAGCTCATCGAGCGGATCAACAGGCTGGAGACGCTGGACAACATCCGCCAGTTGCGCCCGTTGATCACGACGTGACCGAACGGCGCTAACGGCGGTCCTCTTTAGAACAAGCCTATCCGCCCACCCGCCGCTAGCCAGTCGCTAAACGCATCACGCTGCTCCTTCGACAGCAACGGTGTGACCGCCTGCTTGTCACCCAACTGCATGAAGTTGCCGCTATCGAGCTGCGGCCAGGTCATCAGACCCGGCCCGTTCGGATTGCCGGTGCGAATGAAGTTGACCCAATAAGACTGAAGTTGATGCGAAATCTCCCGGTCCTTCGCAGTGAACGGCCGATGACCATACTCCAGCGTGCCGAATACGTACGGCACTTCTGAGCTATGAAACGTCGCAAAGCGCTTGGCAAGCGGGCCCGGTTCTGGATGCGTGTAGCGATAGCCATACGCGGGTGCCGCCTGGCCGTCGCGCCCCTGCGACCATGCAATCACCCCTGCCGAAGCAGAATCCGCCAATAACCGCCGCACCGTCGCCGATACGTCCGCATCGCTTTTCACTGGATACAGCGCAGCAAAACGCGCAGACACCGGTGCGAAACGATCGCCAAGCATTGCCTGGTAAGCCTGGGTCGTGCTGATCTGCCACGTCGGGCTAAAGGCGCTAGCTTCGTCATGGTTAGACCCGAGCAGTACCGGCACATCAGTCCGCTCCTTCGTCCCTTCAGGAATGAATTTGCCATCGTCGACAGGGAAGAAGCGCACGTGATCGCCCAGACGCGGATCCGTCTGCAATGCGAGAAGCTGATCCGCAGAGAGCGCGCGCAGCGCCTCGAGCGTCGTTGCGCCGCTCAGGCCAGAGAGTTTGTCGCCAACCGCTTCGGCGCGCTCACGCGGGATGAGCGTCGTATCGCCCCACGAGTTGCTTTCTGCAATCGCGCGCGCAAACAGCCCTTCGGCCGACGGCGCGGCGAGCAGATGATGGACCGAGATCGCGCCGGCCGACTGCCCTTCTATCGTCACCTGGGCCGGATCGCCGCCGAAGCTCGCGATATTGGCCTTGACCCATTGCAACGCGGCGACCTGATCCATCATGCCGTACTCGCCCGAACTGCCTTGCTCGGCATCGAGCAATTTATCCGCGAGAAAGCCGAACAGGCCCATCCGATAGTTGATCGTGACAACCACAACGCCCTTTTGCGCAAGATGATCGCCCCGGTAAACCGGCACTGCGCCCGAGCCTTCCGAAAAGCCGCCGCCGTGAATCCATACCATGACCGGCAGCTTGCCCGCAGGATGCAGCGTGGGAGTCCAGACGTTCAGGAACAGACAGTCCTCGCTAAACGGCGGATCGGCGAGATATTCCGCAGTCCAGGGAATGACCGCTTTCGAATTGCGCCGCGGCTGTTCGCAACTGGCGCCGAACTTCGTGGCATCGCGCACACCCTGCCAGGCCGTCGGCGGCGCGGGTGGAGTCCAACGCAGCGGGCCAACCGGTGGCGCAGCGTAAGGAATGCCCTTGAAGGAGAGGACATGCCCCTCCGTGGCGCCGCTCAATTCGCCGCTTTGGGTTTGAACCAGCGGCGCCGCAAATGCGTCGAGCGTGAGCATCGCAAGCACGATGAAAACTGCCGTCCGAATGACGTTGATCATGAGCAGAATTCCCTTCGGTTGTTCTGTTTCCCCAGCAGGTCCGATCGCGAACCGCGATCGCGAGTCGATGATAATACGCACGCTTTGCAAATGACGCGTGGGCGGCGCAGCATTCATGGCGGCAAGCTGTCACTGAAATGGCAACGCCGCCATATATTCGCTTCGTTGACCTAAGACCTGGCGCAAACCCTTAGGGCTACCGTCGCCCCGCCGCATCATATCGGGTGAAAGCTAAGTGTGAGATTTCCACGATCATGCAACTATGTCCCACGACGCCTAAGCGCACACACCGACACGCGCGCACCAGCAGGAGGAAGCAGGTGGAAGGCATGCGTTTGACCGGGACTGCAAGATGACCTCCGAAGATCTATTGATGTTTCTCAGCGTGGCGACCAGCGGCAATTTCTCGCGAGCGGCCATTGAAGTCGGCCTGTCGCAATCGGCTTTGAGCCGGAAAATCTCGACCCTTGAGGCGGAGTTGAATATCCGTCTGTTCTATCGCAGCGGCCGCGGCGTCGTGCTAACGGAGCCGGGGCATCGTCTGGTCAAATACGCGACCGAGGTCAAGGAATTACTCGAGCATGCCACTGCCGATCTGTCTTCGCCGGAGCATCAAGGGCCGTCGAGCATCGTGCTGGCCGCGCAGCCCACCATTGCCAAGATCCTGTTTGGATCGATCGGCAAGGCTTTGAAACAGGAGTATCCCGGCATCAAGATGCGCTTCAAGGAGGGCCTGGGCGGCTATATCCGGGAGTGGATCGCGAACGGCGAGATCGACGCGGCCATCGTGTATCTGCCGGAAAATCACGCGTCGCTAGGCGCGGATGTCATTCTGCGCGAGCAGTTGTATTTTGTGGCGCCGCCCGAATTCGGCCCGATCGGCAAAGGCTTTCCGGTTGAACGTCTCGCCAGCGTGCCCTTGGTTCTGCCCGCGCATCCCCACGGACTCAGGGTTCTCGCGGAATCGCTGACGGCCCGCTTTTCCAGGTCCGTCAATCTCAGCATGGAGTGCGACGCTTCCGTCTACATCACCAAGCAACTGGTGGCGGAAAACTGCGGCTGCACGATCCTGCCACTCGTATCGGTGCAAGAGGAAATGCGCAAAGGCACGTTGCAAGCCGTGCCGCTCATCAATCCCGAGATCATCCGGGACGTCGCCATCATCTCCGCACGCAACAGACCGCCCATCCCTAGCCAGCGCCAGGTGCTGGAGACGGTGCGCCAACAGATCGTGCATCTCGTGAATAGCGGTGCCTGGGCCGGCGCGACACTGGTCTGATACCGCGCGACCCTGCTGCCCGGCGTGCTCGCCAACGTGTTGCCATATACGGGTATTTACCCGGTATGGCCAATCGGGCGCACAAGCCACACCCCGCAAAATTTCATAACTGCTATGCGTCAAACGTATTGCTAGCGCATACCCGTTCGGGAAGAATTCAGCCAGCCAATACGGCGATGCGCGCGGCCCGCATGAGAAGACAAATATAAATCGGCGTTAGATCCGATACTAAACATGACTAACAAAATAATAGTATTCAAGGAGACCCAATGAAAAAGCTGATCAGGATCGGTGCCGCCGGTGCATTGCTAGGTGTGGTCGCGTCGCCCCAGGCATTCGCGCAATCTTCCGTAACGCTCTACGGTGTGCTGGATAACTACATTGGCTACCAATCGTCCACCGTCGGAGGCAAGAGCACATCGCTAACGGTGTTGGGTAGCAACGGTCTGTCCACCAGCCGCTACGGCCTGAAGGGGGTCGAAGATCTTGGTGGCGGCATGAAGGCCAACTTCGACATTGAGGGCGGCTTCGATCCCAGCACCGGTGCACAACAGAACTCGTTTCGCATGTTCGATCGTCAGGCCTGGGTTGGATTGTCGGATGACCGCTTCGGTAGCTTCCGCGTGGGCCGCCAGGAAACCGCGATGTGGTTCTACAGCGGCAATATGGATGCGTTCGGCGCGGCCACCTATGGTTCGGGCTTCAATAATTTCGCGCAGTGGCAGGCACGGGTCGATAACGACATCGCCTATTTTGCGCCAACCTTCTTCCATACCCAGGTCGAAGTCCACTATTCGCTCGGCGGCCTGGCGGGCAATACCGGCGGCAACGGGATCTTCCAGGCGGCAGTGCAAAGCTGGCAGGGACCGGTGTACGTCGCTGTGGCGTACCTGAACGCGGTGAATGCCACGCAAACCAACCGCGTCCAGCAGTTGATGGCGGGCGGCAACTACAACTACGGATCGGGCAAAGTCTATGTGGGCTTCTTCCGCACCAATGACGTGGTTTCCGCCACCACGGGCAACGCACTCGGCAGCCCCGGCGGCAAGTTCGATCCGGCTGTGGGTGCAGTCAGCAATACGCCGGGGAACTACCACAACACCTACAGCCTTTCTGCCGACTACCAGTTCAATCCTGCACTAACAGTAGGTGCCGGCTACGCGTATATCCAGGACGACTCTTCGCTGCATAACAACGCCGAGGAGTTCAGCCTGATTACGACCTACTCGCTGTCCAAGAGCACGACGCTTTACGCGGTTGCATCGCGGATCAACAACTCGCATACCGCACAGTTCAAAATGGGCGATGCGGCAACCACGACGGGCACCTTCCTGACGCCAGGGACTGGACAGGGTGAAACCGGCTTTCAGCTCGGTATGCGTCATTCATTCTGAAGACACGTTCGAGCGGGACCATTCAGGCACTTCGTAAGCAAGACTTCAGGTGGCAAGGCTAAGCAGTTTTCTTCGATACTTCAAAAGATGGAGGCGCAATGAAGCGTTTGATTCGCGTGGTCATACTGGTGATGGTGAGCTGTTTCTGCGCGGGTGGCGCCAATATGGCGCTGGCCGATGCGACAAGCGATACGGCCAATGGCCCTGTGGTTGTCGTGGTGCATCTGGACATCGTCCGTCCCCAGGTGAGCCAGGCGCTGCCGATCATGCGGGGGTATCTCGCGACCACGCGCCAGGAACACGGCATCCGCAATGTCGAACTTCTGTTGCAGGTCGGCACGGACAATCACTTCACCGTAGTAGAGACATGGGACGACCGCGCGGCTTACGATGCACATAACGCTTCTCAAGCGATTCGCGATTACCGCACCCGGATTTTCCCGTTTCTGGCGAGTCCGTACGACGATCGCATTCATACGGAAATCTCGGCAAGCTAGTCTTGAAGCGGCGTAACCATTTTTCAGTCGTCTGGTTGACTCACCGGGCGACTGCGCCGCGTTGTGCGCATACGCATTTCACCATTGATATGGACCGCTACTCATGATGCAAGGATCTATGGAACTTAAGACACCGAACGACACGGCAGGCCAACGGCGGTACTCGGCACTTCGGCGCAGCAGTGCGTGGATGGCTTCGCGGCTCGGTGCGCTTGTCTGTATGGCCTGCGTTGCCGCGCTGGCTGCCTGCACGACCTCGCCACAGGCCAGCCGGCCGTCTGCCCAGGTGGTGTCGGAGCTTGCACCGTCCGGTACGATGCGCGCCGCAATCAACGTCGGCAACCCGGTGTTGGCCACAATGAATACCGCCACCGGCCAACCCGAGGGCATCTCGGTCGATCTGGCGCGCGAACTGGCCAAGCGTTTGGGCGTGCCGGTTAGCTTCGTCATCTACAACGCGGCCGGTAAGGTCACGGCAGGTGTCCAGGCACAGCAGTGGGACGTTGGATTCGTCGGCATCGATCCCGAGCGGGCAGAGTATATGGACTACACGCCGCCGTACGTGATTATCCAGGGCGTCTATATGGTGCCTCAGGATTCGAAGATCAACACCAACGCCGATGTGGACCGGGCCGGCGTGCGCATCGCTATCAGCGGTGGCAGTGTCTACGATCTGTATCTCTCGCGACGCATCAAGAACGCACAGCTTGTGCGGGCGCCGGCTCCGTCGCTGGTGACCGACATGATGCTCACGCAGCACTATGAAGTCGCGGCAGGCGT
The DNA here is from genome assembly GCF_050436645.1 of Paraburkholderia sp. GAS33. NCBI lineage: Bacteria > Pseudomonadati > Pseudomonadota > Betaproteobacteria > Burkholderiales > Burkholderiaceae > Paraburkholderia > Paraburkholderia sp. GAS33. Next base: position 633,906 of record NZ_JBNDMP010000003.1, on the reverse strand, counting down.
CAAACAGCGGCTCGCGGCGGACGTCGCACGTCTGCCAGGACTGCGTCTGCTGGACGGGAATTTCATGGTGATCCGCCAGGCCATGGCCACGCCCCGCAACCGGCCCGAGGCGACGCGCTATCTCACGCAATTCGTCGAGGAAATGAAGTCCTCCGGTTTCGTGGCGGCGTCCTTGCAGCGGCATCATGTCGATAGCGCAGAAGTAGCGCCTGCAGAAACCGCGCCGCAATAAAAAAGCTAAAAACACCAGGAGACACAATGACAGCGTGGTACCGCAGCATGACTCGCCCGCAACGGCAAACGTTCTGGGGATGTCTGATGGGTTGGGCGCTGGACGCCATGGATGTCCAATTATTTGCCTTCGTGATTCCGACGTTGATCACGGTGTGGGGCATGACCAAATCGCAGGCGGGTATCGTCGGCACAGCGGCCCTGATCACGTCGGCCGTCGGCGGCGTGATTGCAGGACTGTTGGCCGACCGCATCGGCCGGGTGCGGGTGCTGCAGATCACCATCGTATGGTTCGCCGTGTTTACCGGCTTGTCGGCTTTCACGAACTCCTTTCACCAGTTGCTGCTGACGAGAAGTCTGCAAGGACTGGGATTCGGCGGTGAATGGGCGGCGGGCGCGGTATTGATCGGCGAAGCGGTCGACAAGCGCATTCGCGGACGTGCAGTCGGCACGGTGCAGGCCGGTTGGCCCATCGGGTATGCGTTGGCTGCGCTCGCCTATTTCACCATCTTCAGCCTGTTGCCTGCTGAAATGGCGTGGCGTTGGCTGTTTCTTGTCGGCGTGCTGCCGGCCCTCTCCGTGGTCTGGATGCGCCGCAATGTACCGGAGTCCGAAGCGTTTAAGGCAACCGCGGACGTGCGCGAGAAAACCAGCATCTTCACCAATCTCAGCCTGATGTTTTCGCGCAATATGATTGGCCGCACCTTGACCGCTTCGATGCTGGCTGCTGGAGCGCTAGGTGGGAACTATACGATCCTAACCTGGCTGGTGACGTATCTGCGGCAAACGCACAGCATGTCGGTGGGCAACACCACGACCTACCTCGCGATCAATATCCTCGGCTCGTTTTGCGGCTATGTCGGTGCGGCCTATCTGAGCGATCTGCTCGGACGCCGCAGGACGTTCGTGCTGTCCGCACTCGGCGCCACGCTGGCGATTCTCAGCTACACCTACCTGCCTGTCATGGGCCTGACCATGCTGCTCCTGGGCTTTCTGGTCGGCATGTTCCAGTCGGGCATCGTCTCCGGCATGGGCGCCTGCTTTTCCGAACTGTTTCCCGCGCAGATTCGCGCTAGCGCGGGGGGCTTCTCCTATAACTTTGGCCGCGCGTCCGGGTCACTGGTGCCGGCTGCGGTCGGCATCACCAGTGCCGGATACGGTCTGGGCGCTTCGATAGGCGCCTGGGCCGCCGCCGCGTACGCGGTGGTTTTTATCGCCGCGCTGGCCATGCCCGAAACCCGCAACAAGGAGCTTGAATTACATGTCTGACTTGACTCCGCAGCCTGGCCGAACCGGTGGTCGCATCCTGGTCGACGCGTTGGTCCTCAATGGTGTGGACAGCGTCTATTGTGTGCCTGGTGAGAGCTATCTGCCGGTACTCGATGCCCTGCGCGATGCGACTGCAATCCGCACCTATGTGGCCCGTCACGAAGGGGCCGCTGCCAATATGGCCGATGCCTATGGCAAATTGACGGGCCGTCCGGGCATCTGTTTTGTGACACGCGGGCCAGGCGCGACGCATGCCAGCATCGGGGTGCACACCGCCAGCCAGGATTCGACGCCGATGATTCTGTTTGTCGGGCAAGTCGAACGCGGCTTTCTGGGGCGCGAGGCCTTCCAGGAGGTGGACTATCGGCGCATGTTCGGCGGCATCGCAAAGTGGGTGACGGAGATTGAAGACCTGGCGCGCATTCCCGAAGTACTGGCACGCGCTTTCAGTGTCGCGATGTCGGGACGGCCAGGCCCGGTGGTGATCGCGCTGCCCGAAGATATCCTGTTCGGTTCAGGCGTAGTGGGTGATGCCCATCCCTCGCAGGCGGTCCAGGCCGCGCCCACCGCCGAAGACATGGACGCCTTGCAGACGCTGCTCGGCGAAGCGCGTCAGCCGCTGGTGGTGGTAGGCGGATCCGGCTGGGACGAGCAGGCCTGTGCGCACTTGCTGGGCTTTGCGCGGCGCTACGGATTGCCCGTGGCGGCCTCGTTCAGACGTCAGGATCTGCTCGACAATCGTACGGACAACTACGTAGGGCAGATCGGACTCGGGATTTCGCCGCAACTGGCTGAACGCGTCAAGGCGGCCGACCTGCTGATCGCCGTCGGCACGCGCCTGAGCGAAGTCAGTTCCGGCGGCTATACGCTGGTGCAGAGCCCTGTGCCGAAGCAAAAGCTGGTTCACGTCCATGCCGATGCAAACGAACTGGGCCGGGTGTATCAGGCACGGCTGGCCATCAATGCCGGCATGCGCCACTTTGCGAAGGCGCTAGACGCGCTGCCCGGTGTCGACGTGAACTGGTCCGCGTGGACTCAGGCCGCACGCGACACTTACCTCGCGCACTCGACGCCACAACCGCCACACCCCGACCACAGCGGTGTGGATCTGGCGCAGGTAGTGGCCCATCTGAACGACGTGTTGCCTGACGATGCTTTGGTCAGCAACGGTGCGGGCAACTACACCGTGTGGGTTCATCGCTTCTATCGCTATCGCCGGCATGCAACGGAACTGGCGCCGACTAGCGGTGCGATGGGTTACGGGTTGCCTGCGGCGGTCGCCGCCAAGCTGAAGCACCCGCAACGTCAGGTAGTGTGCTTTGCCGGCGACGGTTGCTTCATGATGTATCCGCAAGAACTCGCGACAGCGGTACAGTACGGCGCGGCTGTTATCGTGATCGTGGTGAATAACGGCATGCTCGGAACAATCCGTATGCATCAGGAGCGTGAGTATCCTGGACGAATCTCCAGCACCAGCTTGCAGAATCCCGGGTTCGTCGCGCTGGCTCACGCGTTTGGGGCCTTCGGTGAAGTGGTCGAGCGTACAGAGGATTTTCCCGCGGCTTTCGCTCGGGCGCAGGCGGCCGGTATTCCCGCTTTGCTCGAGTTGCGTACCGATCCACGACAGATCACACCTGCGCTGCGACTTGAATGACGGCTATAGCGACGGGCGATGCGGCGGCGGCGAGCCGCTGTGCCGCCCGTTGTGCGATACACGTCTAGCCAGTTTTTGCCAGGCCTCGTTCAGCGTGGGCACACCGTGTTCATCATCGCATCGGCAACCGAATGCGGCGTTACGCTACGGAAGTCGTTTGGATCGCCAGGGTTTGAATCCACCTGGTTACCGTCTGCACCGTAAGACACGACCTGGCCGATGGCAGTCGTCTTGTCGGCGCAGTTGAAGATCCAATGCGACACCTGCCTGGTGAGCGGGACGCTGTACCCAGGGCGTACGGCAGGCTGCGCGTAAGTGGCGGAAACCCACGTGGCAGTGATTTTGCCCTTATGCGTGATCGACTCGGTGTCGTACCTGAGCGTAGTATCGTTGTTCCATTGAAATACCTTCCAGTTCTCCGCCAATGCCGTCATCGACATGGACAGCAGCGCGGCGCAGATTACCCCTTTCTTGAGCATTTTCGGTCCTACTTTAAGAGGAGCATCAGTGTAGATCGGACAGATTTCGATTGCATCTTGAGCTTGATTACCCTGCGTTACGTGATTTAACGAGCCATGAGGCGCGCTGCGGGCCTGTCCGCCGAGCGTGGTCCGGATCATTGGATGTAATCGCGCGGTCGCACGACGACGTCAAAGCTGGCCTTGTCGCGAAGCACCGACAACCGCACCGACTTCAGTTCACCGGAAGAGATCTTCCGCCTCGTAGCATTCACCAGATCCTGCGACACCGGATTCCTGTCGATCGCTGTGATCTGGTCGCCCTTCCTGAGTCCAGCCTCCCACGCGGGCGAATCCTTGTAAATCGCTCCGACCACGGCGTCGCCGGTCGAATCGACTTCCACTCTCATACCGGTTTGAACGTTTTTCGACGCAGAGGGCGCCGCCGTCGCGTCGGGAACGACCCACGCCTTGCGATCCTGATAGTCGAACGTCAAAGCTGACGTCATGAACAAAGCGTCACCGAGATCGCCAGCGGTCTCTGTGTCGCTTACCAGCCCCACGTTCAAAGTAGGGAACAGCGCGACAGGTTTCGGTACGGTTAGCTGACCGACCTCGATTGATGCGAGCCGGCCCAGAAATACAGGCGATCCCTTGCCGGACGCACCGTGGATCGACCCGCCATCATACCTGCGGCTCGGCATCTGTCCCGCATGAAACAAAGCAAATGGCACGTTGACAACCACTGCCGTATTCAACCCGGTATCGATCCAGAATTGAGCGGGTATGCCATTGATCCGACCCGTCGTCACCGGTAAGGTGTGGTCCAGCATAAACGGAATGCTAAACCGCGCGTCATCGGCAGCCCTCAGGTTTGGGTGAAGTGCGAGCGTCAGCGAATGGTGTGGATAGTCGAAGGTGGTCACGAACCGGTCCAATAGCTCGGTGCCGATAACGCCATCCAGCGGCCTGGGTCCGCCGCTGGCGCCGCCGCCCAAATCAGCCTCCTTCCCATACAAGCCACTTATGCGGGCATCGCCAAGACGAAACTCCGGCAGCTTCACAATACGCTCGACAAAAGCATTTCCATCGATGTCGGTGTCGCTCCCTTCTCCTAAGCCTTTTAGACCGAGCTGGGCGATGGTCTTCGAGGATAACTGCAGCGTAGCACCTGTATCGACCATGAAGTTGAACGGCCCCTTGCCGTCGAGGAACACATCGACGTAAAGCTGGCCTTCGATCCGCATCGGCACGGTTGTAGTGGTTGCCGAGTCGATTCCGTAGTCGGCCAAGCGGGTTTGAGGTTTTGTAGAAAGGGCGGCCACGTCAGACGGCGGGACCGACCGGCGTACCCGCTTCGTATGCAACACCCAACGCGTGCCGTCACGATCGACGAATGTCTGCTCAAGGGGGATCCCGTGCGACGTGCCGCTCCCATACGCTGCGTATGATGTAGTCGCCACAGCCGGTTCGTCACGGCGCGTCCATTTGAGCGGCAAATGCGACTCGCGCGAAACCCATACCTTCGCGACCTTGCCGCCCTGAGGCACGACCTCGAGAATGTCCGCCACGTCTGCGCCTTGCGATTCCTCGCCAACGTATCGCACTTCGGCAGGCCAGCATGCATTGGCAAGGCCGCCGCTTGCCCAGTAGATCTCGCTCACGAGGCCGGCGCGGAAGCCTGGGAAATCGGCGTCGCGTATCGTCGCATTTCCGTCCCGAACCCAGACACCCGTTTTGGTGACGCCGATGGAAAAATCGAGGAGCCCCAGGTTCGTCGTTTTGATGATGCCGGTTTGCATACCGGGATCCGTCGCGATCAGGAAGCGTCCTTTCAGCCCACCGGATTCGATATCGCCCTCGTCAATACGCGCTGCGCAACCTGTGGCGTGATTGACGGAAGATGCATCCCGCAGTTGGGCGACAACGGAAGCGGCACGATCGGCGGGCGTGTCGGTTGGCGCAGCGGCAACTGCCTGGCTAAGGACGGCGGCCATCAAGGCGGCGACTCCGATTAAGCCCGTGAAACGCATAACCTCGCAGTAAGGATGCTCTAGTCGTCTATTCATGGACCAATAACAAAAGGGCGGTTTAAAAATGATCGCTTGCGGAATCCAGGCAACCGCCATCGTAACTGAACCAATATACCTGGATCACAAATCAATCTGCTCTTTCTGTCACATCACCGGCCGATCTTCTCTACATTTCCTTAGCAATACATACAAATTGCAATAGCTCTCCTGATACCACACCACCGGTACCGGTCACCATGGATAAAAGCCTTCTGAATCCTGGGCGGCCTCGACCTTATCACCGAGGTGTTCCATCACTGAAGGTCGAAGCCAGGTGATCGATAAACGAACGCACAGCGGGTGGCAAGCCTCGGCGCGTTGTAAAAACCAGATGAATGATGCCGACCGGAGTCGTCCAATGCGGAAATACGTGGACAAGCTTTCCGTCATCAAGTGCGTCACGGCAGGCATGGTCAGGCAATAGCGCCACGCCAAGTCCGGCAACGGCGGCATCGCGCAGTGCGGCGAAGTCCACACAGGTCATACGGGGTCGATGTCGAAGCGCAAAGGACTCATCCTTCGGACCACGAAACTCCCACACAATTTCCCCCATCTGGTCTGTGGTTGCGAGCGTTGCCACCTCGTTCAGGATCGCAATGTCGCCGCCCGCGCACAGCGAGGCCACTTTCGGCGCGGCAACCAGGATACGCGAGGAATAGCCGAGCGTGCGCATGATCAGCGACGCATCCGAGTCGAGCTTCACACGCACACGAATCGCAACGTCGATCCTTTCTTCGATCAGGTCGACTGCACGGTCCGCCGCCACCACCTGTAGCGTGGCCTTTGGGAAACGCGACAGAAACGATGCGAATGCCGTCGATAGCACTTCCACCAGTCCTAGCGGGCAGCTGCATCGCACGACGCCTTGCGGCTCGCCCAATGCCTCTGAAGCGACCGCGTCGGCCTGCTGCACGTCGAGCATGATGGTCCGGCAGCGCTCGTAGAACGTCTGTCCAACGTCGGTCACCCTGAACCGACGGGTCGAACGCTCAATCAACCTTACCCCAAGCCGTTGCTCCAACCCGGCGATGCGCCTGCTGACCGTGGACTTGGGCGTGCGCAGAACGCGACTGGCCGCGGCAAACCCGCCATGCGTGACCACCTCCGCGAAAAGCACGTAGTCGTTGACGTCTTTCATGCTCATTGACCCATTTTTGGAACAATCATGTCCATTTTAACCGTCTACCGCTAGCTTTGTCCCACCGGCATGATGTTTCCAACGCAGCGAACTGTTCGCTGGAACTCAAGGAGAACTGAAATGACTGGCAAGTTTGATAGCAAGGTCGTGGTTGTAACCGGCGGCACCAGTGGCATTGGCCTTGCGACAGCCACCCGATTCGCGGCCGAAGGGGCTTCGGTTTTTATCACCGGCCGTCGCCAGCAGGAACTGGATGCCGCGACCAGAAAGATCGGTGGCCGCGTGACCGGTGTGCGTGCCGATATGTCGAAGCTTGCAGACATCGATCGTCTGTACGACGCGGTTCAGCAAAAGCATTCTCATATCGATGTGCTCTTCACTAACGCGGGCGGCGGTTCGATGCTGCCGCTTGGATCGATCACCGAAGAGCACTACGACGACACCTTCGGACGCAACGTGAAAGCGGTTGTCTTCACGGTCCAGAAGGCGCTTCCGCTGCTTCGGGATGGAGCGTCCATTATTTTGGCGGGATCCGTTACGGGATCGACCGGGACAGCCGCTTTCAGCATCTACAGTGCATCGAAGGCCGCCGTGCGCAATCTCGCTCGCAGCTGGACGCTCGATCTCAAGGATCGCGGTATCCGTGTCAACGTGGTGAGCCCGGGGCCGATCAAGACGCCGGGGCTTGTCGAACTTGCGGGCAATGACCCAGCGCAGCAACAGGGGTTTCTTGATCACATGGCGGCACAGGTGCCTCTCGGTCGCGTTGGCAACCCTGAGGAAATCGCCAACGCGGTACTCTTCCTTGCCTCGGATGAAGCGAGTTTCATCGCTGGCGCTGAATTCTTTGTTGACGGGGGCATGGCTCAGGTTTGAGTGGAATGGAGACCGCGGGGGCGCTTTTTGAAAGCGAACTCGCGGTCCGGACATAAGTTCTGCAGGCCTTCCCCTGCAGTCATCTCCCCAACGATTTACTTGACATCTAAAATATCGAGGACTAAATTACATTCCAGATTGCAACTGGAGCATCAGCATGCGCATCGTCTGTATTGGAGGAGGACCGGCCGGCCTGTACTTCGGGCTGTTGATGAAGGGCCGCAACCCGGCGCATGAGGTCACGGTCATCGAACGCAACCGGCCCTACGACACGTTCGGCTGGGGCGTGGTGTTCTCAGACCAGACGCTCGGCAACCTCCGCGCAGCGGACGCACCCAGCGCGGACGCCATACTCGACGCCTTCAATCACTGGGACGACATCGAAATCAATTTCCGCGGCGAAAAGATCCGCTCGTCCGGCCATGGCTTTTGCGGCATCGGCCGCAAGCGCCTGTTGAATATCCTGCAAGCGCGGTGCGAAGCACTCGGCGTCGAACTCGTGTTCGAAACCCAGGTAACGGACGACGCCGCTTACGAGGCCGATCTGATCATCGCCTGCGACGGCGCGAACAGCGCCATTCGTCAGAAGTATGCGGCGACCTACCAGCCTGACATCGACATGCGCGACTGTCGCTTCGTCTGGCTAGGCACGAAAAAACTTTTCGAAGCATTCACGTTCGCTTTCGAAGAAACCGAATGGGGCTGGTTTCAGGCCCATGCCTATCGGTTCGACGATCAGACCTCCACGTTCATCGTCGAAACACCGGAGCGCGTCTGGCGTGCTGCCGGCCTCGACGAGATGAGCAAGGAAGACAGCATCGCCTTCTGCGAGAAGCTGTTCGCCAAGTATCTGGACGGCAATGCGTTGCTCTCGAACGCCGCGCATCTGCGCGGCTCATCGCAATGGATTCGCTTTCCACGCGTGGTCAATCGGGAATGGGTGCACTGGCGCAGCAATGCCAACGGCACCGCGGACACACCGGTCGTGCTGATGGGCGACGCCGCTCACACGGCCCACTTTTCAATCGGCTCGGGCACCAAGCTCGCGCTGGAAGATTCGATTGAACTCGCCAACAGCATCGACGCGCATCCCGGCGATCTGGCCGCCGCGCTCAAGCACTACACCGAAGTGCGCAGCGTCGGCGTGCTGCGCATTCAAAACGCGGCACGTAATTCGACGGAGTGGTTCGAGCACGTCGACCGCTATACCGCGTTCGAACCGGAGCAGTTCGCGTATTCGCTGCTGACGCGCTCACAGCGCATCTCGCATGAAAATCTGCGTGAGCGCGATGCGGGCTACGTGTCCGGGTTCGAAGACTGGCTTGCATCACGCTCCGGTATAGAACGCGCGCCGGCAAAACACTCCGTCCCGCCAATGTTCACACCGTTCAAGCTGCGCGGCGTGACGCTCAAGAACCGTGTGGTGGTCTCGCCGATGGCGCAGTACTCCGCCGTCGACGGTGTCGCCGGCGACTATCACCTCATGCATCTGGCCGCGCGCGCCATGGGTGGCGCCGCACTTGTGATGACGGAAATGACCTGCGTGTCGCCTGAGGCGCGCATTACGCCGGGATGCCCCGGCATGTACGCACCGGAACATCTCGCCGCGTGGAAGCGCATCGTTGAACTCGTACATCAGCAGTCGGATGCAAAGATCGGCATGCAGCTAGGGCATGCAGGCGCCAAAGCATCGACACGTGTGAGTTGGGAGGGCATCGATCAGCCGCTGCCCGACGGCAACTGGTCTCTCGTGTCGGCTTCGCCGCAACAGTATCTGCGCGGCGTCAGCCAATGGTCGCGCGAAGCAAGCCTCGACGATCTGCGCGAAATCGAAGCGCAATTCGTCCGCTCAACGGAAATGGCCGCGGAAGCGGACTTCGACTGGCTCGAACTGCACTGCGCCCATGGCTATTTCCTGTCGAGCTTCCTCTCGCCATTAACCAATCAGCGTAGCGACGAATACGGTGGCTCGCTGCAGAGCCGCCTGCGTTATCCGTTGGAAGTGTTCGCTGCGATCCGCAAAGTCTGGCCGCAGGACAAACCTATCTCCGTACGCATTTCCGCTCACGACTGGGTAGACGGCGGCACGACGCCGGACGACGCGGTAGAAATCGCCCGCGCTTTCAAGGCAGCAGGCGCGGACATGATCGACGTATCTTCAGGCCAGGTTAGCAAAGAAGAAAAGCCCGTCTACGGCCGCATGTTCCAGACGCCGTTCGCCGACCGCATCCGCAACGAAGCCGGTATTGCGACAATCGCCGTCGGTGCGATCTCCGAAGCGGATCACGTGAACAGCATCATCGCCGCCGGCCGCGCGGATCTGTGCGCGATAGCAAGGCCGCATCTGGCGAATCCTTCGTGGACGCTCAACGAAGCCGCAAAAATTGGCTATTTCGATGTGATGTGGCCCAAGCAATACACGGCAGCGAAGTCGCAACTCGAACGCAATCTCGAGCGCGAGCGCGCTCAGGCCGCGGCAAACGCAGGCCTCTCGCCGCAAGAACGCGCACAACGCGCAGAAGGAACGGTGTGAACACAGAACTCTCCGGACTGGCCGGAAAACACGCAGTCGTGACCGGTGGCGGAAGCGGCATCGGCGCTGCCACCGCTGCGGCGCTGGTGCGCGCCGGGGCGCGCGTCACGTTGATGGGCCGCGACGCCGCGCGTCTAGCCGCGCAACGGGACGCGTTAATTGCGCTAAGCCCAAGCGGTGCAGCAGACGAACTCGCGTGCATCACGCTGGACGTGGCGCAGGAAGCCGCCGTCATTGCCGCATTCGAGCAAGCCGGTCCTGTAGACATCCTGATCAATAACGCGGGCCAGGCACAAGCCTCCCCGTTCACACAGACCGACATGGCGCTCTGGCAGCGCATGCTCGACGTCAATCTCACTGGCGTATTCCTTTGCACGCGCGCGGTACTGCCGGGCATGCTCGAGCGCGGCTATGGCCGCATCGTCAATATCGCCAGCACTGCTGGGCAGATCGGCTATGCCTACGTCGCCGCTTATTGCGCGGCAAAGCATGGTGTGATCGGGCTGACGCGTTCGCTCGCACTCGAAGTCGCAACCAAGGGCATCACCGTCAACGCAGTCTGCCCCGGCTACACCGAGACCGAACTGCTGCGCGCTTCGCTCGACCAGATCACCAGCAAGACGTCACGTAGCGAGAAAGAAGCACGCAGCATCCTGTTGCGCAATAACCCGCAACAACGCTTTGTCGCACCGGACGAAGTCGCCAACGCCGCCCTGTGGCTATGCATGCCGGGCTCGGCAGCGATAACCGGCCAATCCATTTCCGTCTCCGGGGGAGAAGTCACATGATCCGTGCAGCTAGCGCTAAAAAGGCGGCATCCGCAGAAGCAAAGCCGGCGGTGCGCAAAGGCGTCGCGAAGCCTGCGGAAAACGTCGTCGACATGGAAATGAGCACGGGCGTCGACAGCCATATGGGCCTGCGTCTATGGCTGCGCATGCTCACCACGACCAACCTCGTGCAAGCCGAACTACGTAAACGCCTGCGCAGCGAATTCGACACCACGCTGCCCCGCTTCGATCTGATGGCCCAACTCGAACGTCATCCGGAAGGCCTGAGGATGACCGAGCTCTCGCGCCGGTTGATGGTCACAGGCGGCAACGTCACCGGCATTACCGATCAGCTCGAACAGGAAGGCCTCGTGGTACGCGATGCGGATCCAAACGATCGCCGCTCGATCAGCGTGCGCCTGACACCTGAAGGCCGCAAGCTGTTCGACCGCATGGCCGTGGCACATGAACAATGGGTCGTCGAAATGTTCGGCGGCCTCAGCCTCGATGAGAAGTCGCGCACGCATCAGCGTCTGGGCAAGCTCAAGAAACATCTGCTCGACAACCTCAAGGGTTGAGCGGCACCGAACCGGAGGAGATATCCATGACACGATCCCACGTCGACGCATTGCTAGATGGCAATCGCGTAACGCTGGCGGGCTACGAAGCCAAACACTTCGGCTGGTCGGTGAACGCGAAGGTCGCGACGATCACGTTGAACCGTCCCGAACGCAAGAACCCGCTGACCTTCGAATCGTATGCCGAGTTGCGCGACCTGTTTCGCCAACTGGCATACGCAACCGATGTGAAGGCCGTCGTGATTCACGGCTCGGGCGGCAACTTCTGCTCAGGCGGCGACGTGCACGACATCATCGCGCCGCTGATCGATCTGCCGATGCCGGAGTTGCTGCTGTTCACGCGTATGACCGGCGATCTCGTGAAGGCGATGCGCCACTGCCCGCAACCTGTGATCGCCGCCGTCGACGGCGTCTGCGCGGGTGCAGGGGCCATTCTCGCGATGGCCTCCGACCTGCGTCTCGGCACCGCGCGTAGCAAGCTCGCGTTCCTGTTTTCGCGTGTGGGTCTGGCCGGCTGCGATATGGGTGCGTGCTCGATCCTGCCGCGCATCATCGGTCAGGGACGTGCATCGGAATTGCTGTTCACCGGCCGCTCGGCAAGCGGTGACGAAGGCTACGCCTGGGGCTTCTATAACCGTCTGTGCGAACCCGATGCGCTGCTCGACGAAGCCGCCAAACTCGCCGCCGAACTCGTCGCCGGGCCGACTTTCGCGCACGGCATCACCAAGAAGATGCTGCACCAGGAATGGAGCATGAGCATCGACGAAGCGATCGAATCCGAGGCGCAAGCGCAGGCCATCTGCATGAGCACGCATGATTTCGAACGTGCTTACCGTGCGTTCGCGGCAAAGACGCGTCCTGTGTTCGAAGGAGACTGAATTGAGCTCTTCCGGCAAGACCGATCTCCATAGCGCGCTGGCGTGGCCATTCTTCGAAGACCGTCATCGCGAACTCGCGGCTGGCATCGAAGCGTGGTGCAGCGAGCATCTCGCTGACGCGGAACATGGCGGCGATGTCGACGCAACCTGCCGTCGTCTCGTGCGCCAACTGGGTGCTGCGGGCTGGCTGAAATACGGCGTCGGTGGCACTGCGTATGGTGGGCACGGCGACACCATCGACACCCGCGCCGTCTGCCTGTTGCGCGAAACGCTTGCCAGGCATTCTGGTCTCGCCGACTTCGCGCTCGCCATGCAAGGGCTTGGCTCGGGCGCGATCTCGCTCGGCGGCACGCACGAACAGAAGCAGCGATATTTGCCGCGGGTCGCGAACGGCACGGCCATTGCCGCATTCGCGCTGTCGGAGCCGGAAGCAGGCTCGGACGTCGCAGCCATGGCTTTGTCCGCGCGAGAAGACGGAGACGCCTATGTGCTGGAAGGCGACAAGACCTGGATTTCCAACGGTGGAATCGCCGACTTCTATGTGGTGTTTGCCAGAACCGGCGAGGCGCCTGGCGCACGCGGCATCAGCGCGTTTATTGTCGATGCCGACACGCCGGGCCTTGAAATCGCCGAGCGCATCGACGTGATCGCACCGCATCCGCTCGCGCGCCTGCATTTTGCCGGCGCACGCGTGCCGCGCAGCCAGATGCTGGGCGAACCCGGCGAAGGTTTCAAACTGGCCATGCGCACGCTCGATATATTCCGCACCTCGGTAGCAGCGGCATCGCTCGGCTTTGCGCGCCATGCCATGGCCGAGGGTCTCACGCGTGCAGCCTCGCGCAAAATGTTCGGCCAGACGCTCGGCGATTTTCAATTGACCCAGGCGAAGCTCGCGCAGATGGCGCTGACCATCGACAGCAGCGCCCTGCTCGTCTATCGCGCAGCCTGGTTGCGTGACCAGGGCGAAAGCGTCACACGCGAAGCCGCAATGGCCAAGTGGCACGCCAGCGAAGGCGCGCAGCAAGTGATCGACGCAGCGGTTCAGCTGTGGGGTGGTATGGGTGTGCAAAGCGGCACCGCTGTCGAAATGCTCTATCGCGAGATTCGCGCTTTACGCATCTACGAAGGCGCAACCGAAGTGCAGCAGCTGATCGTGGGCCGTGACCTGCTGAAGGCACACGCTGCCGCCCAACAGGACAGCAAGAGCAAGCCATGAGCGCCACGTTCGATATGCCCGTACGCATCCGTTTCGCGCATTGCGATCCGGCCGGCATCGTGTTCTTTCCGCAATATCTCGTGCTGACGAATGCACTGGTGGAAGATTGGTTCACCGAGCGCCTGAAAATCGACTACGCGCATATGATCGGCCAGCGCCGCATCGGCTTGCCGATCGTCAAGCTTGATTGCGAGTTTTCGCGGCCCAGCCGCATGGGCGAGACAGTCATGCTCACGTTGACGGTGAACTCAATCGGCCGCCGTTCGATCCGGATCGGCATTGTTGGCCATTGCCATGACGAAGTGCGCTTTCGCGCGCATCAGGTGCTGGTAACCACTTCGCTCGAGACCGGCCAGTCCATCGATATTCCCGACGACATCGCGAGCGCTCTCGCGTCCTTCGCTCCACCGCCTGCCCTCATTGACGAGCCACGCTCATGAAAAAACCTCTTCTCCCCGCCGGCTGGGTCAAACCGCGCGGCTACGCAAACGGCGTCGCGGCCGTCGGGACGCAAGTCTTCATCGCCGGGCAGATCGGCTGGGATGCCGAGGCGCGCTTCACGTCGAGCGACTTCGCGGCTCAGGCTATTCAAGCCTTGCGTAACATCGTCGCCGTGCTCAACGAGGCCGGTGGCAAGCCGGAACACCTGGTACGCCTGACCTGGTATGTGACCGACAAGCGCGAGTACATTGCGGCGCTCAAGGACATCGGCCGCGCGTTTCGCGAGCTGATCGGCAATTACGACATCGCCATGAGCGCGGTGCAGGTCGTCGCGCTGATCGAAGACCAAGCCAAGGTCGAAATCGAAGCCACCGCAGTGATCCCCCACGAAGCCAGCTAACCGTCCGGGAGAACCTCATGGAACCGTCAGCTCACGTCGATACCTTTGCCCGCGATCATCTGCCGCCGCAGGATCAGTGGCCGGTGTTTCTGCTCGACAATCCCGACATCGCGTACCCGGCGCGTTTTAACTGCGCGACTGAGTTGCTTGACCGCACGATCGAGGCTGGACACGGCGAGCGTCCCGCGATCTGGTCGGACGTGAATGGCGTGCCTCAGGCGACTACCTATCGCGAACTGCTTATGCTGGTGAATCGCAGCGCACATGTGCTGGTCGATGAGATGGGGCTGCAACCGGGCAACCGCGTCTTGCTGCGCGGGCCGAATACCTTGCAGATGGCAGTCGCCGCGTTGGCCGCGCTCAAGGCGGGACTTGTGCTGGTGCCTACGATGCCGCTGCTGCGTGCCAAGGAACTCAAGCAGATCATCGATAAGGCGCAGATCAGTGCCGCCTTGTGCGACACACGTCTGACCGAGGAACTCGAGCGTTGCCGTAATCCACAAGACGAGTATTTTTGTCCGGATCTGCAGCAGATCCGCCTATTCCATGACGATGCTCCGGACTCCCTGGAAACACTTGCCGCGAGCAAGCCAGAACACTTCAGCGCCTGCGATACCGCAAGCGACGACGTCTGCCTGATCGCCTTCACCAGCGGCACAACAGGCTTACCCAAAGGCTGCATGCACTTTCATCGCGATGTCCTGATGATGTGCGACCTGTTCCCGCGCCACGTACTCAAGCCCACCGCTAGCGACGTGTTCTGCGGCACGCCCCCACTGGCCTTCACGTTCGGACTCGGTGGTCTGCTGTCCTTCCCGCTTCGGGTCGGCGCTTCTACGGTGCTGATCGAGAAGCTCACACCGGAGACGTTGCTGCAAACCGTCGAACGCTTTCGCGCCACGATCATGTTCACGGCGCCGACCTTCTATCGGCAGATGGCGCCGCTGATACCGCGCTTCGATATCTCGAGCCTCAAGAAGACCGTCTCCGCTGGCGAAGCGCTGCCCGACTCGACGCGGCGGCTATGGCGCGAGGCAAGCGGCATTGAAATGATCGACGGTATCGGCGGGACCGAGTTGATCCATATTTTCATTTCAGCCGCGGGCGCGGAGACCCGGCCACACGCAATCGGACGCGCCGTCCCCGGATATGTGGTGCAAGCCGTCGACGATGCCATGCAGCCCGTGCCACGCGGCACCATCGGCAAGCTTGCCGTGCGCGGACCCACCGGTTGCCGCTATCTGGCCGACGAACGGCAAGCGAAGTTCGTGCGCGACGGCTGGAACCTGCCTGGCGACTCTGTCTATCTGGACGCCGACGGTTACGTGTTCTACCAGGCACGCGCCGACGATATGATCGTCTCCGCCGGCTATAACATCTCCGGCCCGGAAGTGGAAAGCGTGCTGCTGCAACACGATGCGGTGGCGGAATGCGGCGTAATCGGTGCACCGGACGAAACGCGTGGACAAGTCGTCAAAGCGTTTATCGTCCTCAATCCCGGCTATACCGGAGACGACAATCTGGTCGCGCAATTGCAGGATTTCGTGAAGAATTGCGTTGCGCCGTACAAGTATCCGCGCCTGATCGCTTTCGTCGATTCACTGCCGCGCACCGAAACGGGCAAGCTCAAACGGTTCGCCCTGCGCACCCTGTAATACGATGTAGCCTCACGTTCTTCCTTCCGCAACCGTGTTGCATGGGACCGATGTAGCGCGCTGAAGCGCGAACTCTGGTCAACAGGAGACAGGCATGTCCGCGTCATTCATCGAAGTCACCGCCCACGATGGCGGCCGTTTCAACGCTTACGTAGCGCGTCCTGCGCAAGGCTCGGGGCCAGGACTCGTGCTGCTGCAGGAAATCTTCGGCATCAACGACTTTATGAAGTCGATGGCCGACCGCTTTGCCGAAGAGGGGTACGTGGTGCTGGTGCCCGACCTGTTCTGGCGAATCCAGCCAGGCCTCGTGCTCGGCTACGGCGATGCCGATATGCAAACCGCGCTCGGTTACCTGCAACGCTTCGACATTGACCGCGCGATAGGCGACATCGAAGCAACCATCGGCGCGTTACGCGCGCTGCCGGAGCAGGCAGGCAAGGTCGGCACAATCGGCTACTGTCTGGGCGGCAAGCTCGCCATGCTAAGCGCAGCCCGCACCGACGTCGACTGTGCAGTCAGTTATTACGGCGCCGGGCTCGAAGCTTACCTGGACGAAGTACCGGCCATCCGCTGTCCGATGGTGTTCCACTTCCCCGAACAGGATGCGCACTGCCCGCCCGAGGTTCGCGAGCGCATCAGCAGCGCACTGAAGACCCGGCCACAGATCGAGCAATACGTCTACGCGGGATGCGATCACGCCTTCGCCAATCCCTCACGCAAGAGCTACGACAAGCCCGCCACGATGATGGCGTACTCGCGCACCCTCACGCTTCTGCGCAAGGTGCTGGGGCCGGTGTACGACCTGAATACGCTGTGGGAACAGCACTGCTACTACGAGTTCGCCACGCGCGACGTGGACGCGGTCATGCCGACCATGGTTGCACAACCGTACGTCAATCACGTTCCGACGATGACGGGCGGCGTAGGCCACGACAACCTCAAGCGCTTCTACACGCATCACTTCGTTCATTCGAACCCTGAGGATACGAAGCTGATTCCGATATCACGGACGATCGGCGCGGACCGCATCGTCGACGAATTCGTTTTCAGCTGCACGCATACATGCGAGATCGACTGGCTGCTGCCGGGTGTCGCGCCCACCGGCAAGTATTTCGAAGTGCCGATGCTGGCTGTGGTGTGCTTCCGCGGCGACAAGCTGTACAACGAGCATATCTACTGGGATCAGGCGTCGGTACTCGTGCAGGTGGGGCTGATCGATCCGGCAGGGCTGCCGGTGGTGGGTATCGAGAGCGCGCGCAAACTGCTTGATGAGGCGTTGCCGTCGAATCAGCTCATGGGCGCGAAGGCAAAGGCGTAAGGGGCATATCCGGCGCCGTGAATTAGATGCGCGAAGCCTGCACTCTTGCTTCTCCTCGGAGGCGAGCGGTTCAAAAGCCGACCGTGGGCTCTAAAAGCGCATCGCTCAACAGAGCTATCATGTGGCACTCCACAGGCCCGGATCCCCTATGCTGACAGTCCATCATCTGAACAACTCCCGCTCGCAACGAGTCCTGTGGCTGCTTGAAGAGCTCGGCGTGCCGTACGAGATCAAACGCTACGAGCGCGACCCCAAGACCATGCTGGCGCCGCCCGAATTGCGCGCGGTCCACCCGCTCGGCAAGTCGCCGGTTATCACCGATGAAGGCCTCACGATCGCCGAATCGGGCGCTATCATCGAGTATCTGGTGGACCGTTACGGCCAGGGCCGCTTCGCACCGGCAGTTGGCACGCCTGAGCGTTTGCGCTATACATACTGGCTGCACTACGCGGAAGGATCGGTGATGCCGCCTCTGCTGCTCAAGCTGGTGGCAACGCGGATCGGCAGCGCACCGATGCCGTTCTTCGCCAAGCCGATTGCCCGCAAGATCGCCTCGACGCTGCAATCGAGCTTCGTCGATCCGCAGATCAAGCTGCACCTTGGCTATATCAACGACGCACTCACGCCGACCGGCTGGTTCGTCGGCAATGAGTTCAGCGCCGCGGACGTGCAGATGAGCTTCCCGCTCGAAGCCGGCGCCGCGCGCGGCGGAGTTGACAACATTGCCGCGATTCGCGGTTTTCTGGACCGCATCCACGCGCGGCCGGCGTATCAGCGTGCGCTGGAACGTGGCGGCAAATATGACCTGCTGAGTTGAGCGCCCCCGCCGGCGCGAACGCTCGCCGACGGACGCTGCAACCCGACTACGGAGACACACCGCATGACCCATAACATCGACGCGCGCAAACGCTGGCTGGCCCTGATGGTCCTGTGCCTAGGCGTGCTGATGATCGTGCTCGACTCGACGATCGTGAACGTCGCGCTGCCGTCGATCGCCGCGGATCTCGGCTTCTCCGAGACCTCGCTGGTTTGGGTCGTCAACGCCTATATGCTGACGTTCGGCGGCTTCCTGCTGCTCGGCGGCAGGCTGGGCGACCTGTACGGCCATCGCAAGCTGTTTCTGGGCGGCATCACTCTCTTCACCGTGGCGTCGCTCGCCTGCGGCATGGCGAATTCGCAGGTGCTGCTGGTTTGTGCGCGCGCGGTGCAGGGCTTCGGCGGTGCGGTCGTGTCGGCTGTTTCGCTGTCGTTGATCATGAATCTGTTCACCGAACCGGGCGAGCGCGCCAAGGCGATGGGGGTTTATGGCTTCGTGTGTGCCGGTGGCGGCAGCATCGGCGTACTGGCAGGCGGTCTTCTGACCAACCTCTTGAGCTGGCATTGGATCTTCCTGGTCAATCTGCCGATCGGCATCGCCGTTTACGCCATGTGTATCGCGCTGTTGCCCAATGGCCGCGGCAGCGCGCACGGCGAACGACTCGACGTTGCAGGCGCGGCGACGATTACCGTTTCGCTGATGCTCGCTGTGTACGCGATCGTCAATGGCAACGAAGCGGGATGGCTGTCGCTGCAGACCATCGGCATGCTGGTCGCCGCGCTGGCGCTACTGCTCCTGTTTCTGCGCATCGAAGCGCGCGTGCAGCATCCGCTGATGCCGCTTGGTCTGTTCAAGCTGCGCAACGTCGCCGTGGCGAATGTCGTCGGCGTGCTGTGGGCGGCGGCGATGTTCGCGTGGTTCTTTATCTCGGCGCTTTATCTGCAGCGTGTGCTGGGTTACCGGCCCATGCAGGTCGGGCTCGCTTTCCTGCCTGCCAACCTCATCATGGCGCTGTTTTCGCTTGGCTTGTCCGCGCGGCTCGTGATGCGTTTCGGCTTGCGCTTGCCGCTCGGCGTCGGCTTGCTGCTGGCCGCCGCTGGACTTGCGTGCTTCGCACGGGCGCCGGTTGACGGCAGCTTTATCCTCGACGTGTTGCCCGGCATGACACTGCTTGGGCTCGGCGCAGGTATCGCGTTCAACCCGGTTTTGCTGGCAGCGATGAGCGACGTGGAGCCGAGCGAATCCGGTCTCGCGTCGGGCATTGTCAATACCGCGTTCATGATGGGCGGTGCCGTGGGTCTCGCGGTGCTCGCGAGCGTTGCCGCGGCGCGCACGGATGCGCTGCAGGCATCTCAAGGAACGGTGGCCGCACTGAACAGCGGCTACCACCTCGCCTTTCTGACTGGAGCGGTTTTTGCAGCAGTGGCGGCGCTGTTCGGTGCTTTGTTGCTACGCGCCAACGGGCAACAGAACAACGCTCATGCGGAGGCGGCGGCCGAGTGACGAAAACCCGGCCGCACCCGCCTGGATATCCGCAGTGAGCCCTGCTATTTCGCGGGCGGCGTGCCCGCGTGTCGCAAACGCTCAACACCTTCGGCCATTGCAAGCACCACCTGTTGCCCATCCCGTTCACGGATACTGATCGTCTGGTCGCGTTCGTCGCGCGGCCCGACTGCGACGAAGATCGGCACCTGCATTTCGCGCGCGTCGTAGATCTTCTTTTCGAGCCGTTCCGGCCGGTCGTCGAGGACCACTCTCACGCCGGCCTCCTCAAGCGCCTGCACGACCCGCGTGGCGTACGCGGCGCTTGCATCGTTGATCGTCGCTACCGCAACCTGGTCCGGTGCCAGCCACATAGGCAGCCAGCCTTCGTGATGCTCGAGCAGCAGGCCAATGAAACGCTCCATGCTGCCGAGCACCGCGTGATGGACCATCACGGGACGCTCGCGTTCGTTGTGCTCGTTGACATAGAGCGCATCGAGCCGCTCCGGCAGGACGAAGTCGAGTTGAACCGTGCCGCATTGCCAGCTACGCTCGCGGCTATCGATCAGATGGAATTCCAGTTTGGGGCCATAAAACGCCCCCTCGCCCTCGCGCACCTCGAACTGCAGTCCGGCCGCGAAGGCGGCTTGCGCGAGCGCTGCTTCGGCACGATCCCATACCTCATCCGAGCCCGCGCGCACATCGGGACGCGTCGCCAGCGCCACTGAAAATGCCGGGAATCCGAGATCAGCATAGACGTGCCGCAGCAGATCGCAAAAGCGTCCGACTTCAGCTTCGATTTGCGCTTCCATACAGAACACGTGGGCATCGTCCTGCACGAATGCGCGCGTACGCTTGAGCCCTTCCAGCGAGCCGGAGGGTTCATCGCGATGACAGGCGCCAAACTCGCTATAACGTACCGGCAACTCGCGGTACGAACGCACGCGCTGATTGAACACCTGCACGTGACAAGGGCAGCTCATCGGTTTGAGACAGAGCGCACGCGCTTCGGAGGCGCTTTCTTCACCGCCCGTTTCGTGTCCTTCGGAGAACGAATACATGTTCGCGCCGAATTTTTCCCAATGCCCGCTACGTTCCCACAACGAGCGGGCGAGCAGTTGCGGCGTGCGGATTTCGCGGAAACCCGCACGCCGCATTCGCTGGCGAATGTAGTCCTCCAGCACGCGGTATAACTCCCAGCCGCGCGGATGCCAGAAGACCATGCCGGGGCCTTCCTCCTGTTGGTGGAAAAGGTCCAGCCTGTTACCCAATACACGATGATCGAGGTCGTTCACAGTACGCTCCGTTTGATGTGAGCCATCGACGGAAGGCCGTAAACGCCAAGAGCCCCGTCCGTCTCCGGCGGGGCCCTTGGGGGTTTGCAGCAGCTTGTTGCTCTAGCGCGCGCAACCTCCAGACGACCCGCCCATGAGGGTGGCCGTCGTGGTGGTGACAGGCGCGAAGGAGAACGAAAAGAGGTCCATGAGTCGACAATAAACGATCTGTTGGTGAAACGTCAATCGACACTTTCGGAATTGCTTGCCGCCCCGCTTATCGCAGGCTCCACTTCAAACGCCTCGCCGGTGGCGAAAAAAGTCCCGCCTGCCACGTAGTGACAGGTGCGCAGATCCGGATCGTCGCCGAAATGCCAGCGGTTCTTCGAATAGACACGGCTATCGGCGTACGCCGCCACCACTTCGCCGATAATCAGATCGTGGCGCTGGCTGTCGTCGGGAATCACCTTGCATTCCATCCACGTGATGCAGCCGGCTAGCATCGGCACGTCGATGCGCTGACCCGGAAACGTCTCCAGATCGAATGCAGCGAACTTGTCGAGATCGTTGCCGGGCGTCGAGCCGACCGCAAGCGTCTGCCGGGCGAATCCGCGGCTCGGCAGTTGCAGGCCGAACACGCCGCTCGCTTCGATCAGTTGCCGCGTGAGGGTGCGGCTGTCGACCACCACCACGATTTTCGGCGGATTGAAATCGAGCGGCATGGCCCATGAGGCCGCCATGACGTTCGTACGTCCGGCGTGCGCGCTGGTGATCACGGTGACTGGACCGTGATTCAGTAACTGGGTCGCCCGCGATAGTTCGACTGGTTCTCTGGTGCCTTTCATATCTGCCTTCATCGTGCGAACAGTCCATCGGTTCGTGCGGCGTGCCTGCGTATCGAATCCGAGCCAGATGGCATTCTAGCCAAGAGTTGGGGCACCAGTGCCCAGCGGCGCCACAACGTTTCGATACGCATCGAAGCATGCGGCCTCCGCGAGCCCCTATGATGGAAACATCGCAGCCACTACGTTGCATGGGATCGGAGTCGCGCGCTAAAGCGCCGGCGCCGATCGACAGGAGATCGACCATGTGTGCCCAACCAAATATCGCGTCCACCGCCTTCCTGATCGCCGACCCAGCCCGCGCCAGCATGCTGATGGCACTGGTCGACGGACGGGCACTGCCCGCCGGCGAGCTCGCCTATGCGGCCGGCGTGACCGCGCAGACCGCCAGCACGCATCTGGCGAAGCTGCTGGCCGGGGGACTCGTCGAAGTCGAAGCGCAGGGCCGGCACCGCTATTACCGGCTAGGCGGATCGCACGTGGCATTGCTGCTGGAAAACCTCGCGTCGATCACGCCGCCGAGCCGCCCTCGTATCAAGCCGCTCAGCGCGGACGCCAGGAAGTTGCGCTTTGCACGCTGCTGTTACGATCATCTGGCGGGACAACTCGGCGTTGCGGTCACTCAGGCGTTGGAACGGCGCGGTGTGATCGTAGCGGCAACCGACAAGCAGTTCGAGGTCAGCCCCGCTGGAATGGACTGGTTCGCCCGGATGGGGTTGAACGTGCCTGATTTGCAACCCACGCGCCGAGGTCTCGCGCGCCAGTGCCTGGACTGGTCGGAGCGGCAGCATCATCTGGCTGGGCCGCTCGGTGTGCAATGGATGAAGCTGCTGTGCGCGAAGGGCTGGTTGCGGCGGGTCAAGGCAACGCGCGCGGTACAGGTGACGCCGCAAGGCTGGGCGTGGCTAAAAGACGAATTGGGTATCGAAGGAAGGCTGGGGGAACTCGCCGTCGACGACAGACGTGTGGAGGTCGTGCCCGAAGCGTAGACACGATGAAAGTTGAGTGACGCGGTGCGTCACCGGTTTGCTGTCGAGATGCGCCATCGCAATCCGTGGATGGCGCATCACGGCCGCACGTGAATTAGCTCTTCTCGCCGTGCTCAGGTTCCAGCGGTTTGTGCTGCTCCCCACCAAGCCCCGGAAAGAACGCATTCCAAGCCGCGCGAACGCCTTCGGCTGCGGTTGCCTCGGCGCTGAACGACTCGCTTTCGCCGGAGCGGGCCGGATCGGAGGAAAGCCCTCTCCAATGCGTGAATACGAGCAGCGGCTTTTCGCTCCACTCGCTCTCGCCGAACTTCGCAAACGCCGTATCGCCGCTCACTAGCTGAACCTCGTACCAGCCGTCACGGACGGGCGTATAACGGTCCAGCGGAAACCACGCGGTCGGTCGAATATCCATCATGTCCTCTCTGAATGAACGAAGGTTCGTCACGAGAGAACATAAGGCATTCTTCATGCCCGAGGCAATGCCGACTACGGCCAGTGAGGTGTGAGTCCGGTGGGATAAGCGGTGGCATGGACATCGCAAAGCCGGGACAGCGTGCAGGCGAGCTTCAGGCGTTCTGAGATCGCGTAAAGACAACGCGCCGAGCGTTTCAACAAAAGTAAAACTTACACGACGCGAGGCCATGGGCATGCTCGCGCGTTCACGCGTTCAGGTCTTTAGGTCCTCGCACCTGCAACACGCCGTCTCGGACGCACCGTGCCCGCCACCTCGCTTGCACATCGCGCCAGCGAACGGACCGCCGTCTCAATCTGCTCCGCCGACGTATTCCCATAGCCGATCACAAGCCCGTTGTCTTCGTCTTGCGGCTGTAACGTGAACCCGGAAAGCGCACGCGCGCTGATCTGTTGCTGCTGCGCAAGATCGACGACCGCGCGATCCGATATGTGCGGCGGCAGTCTGAGCGTCAGATGCATGCCGCAATTGCCGCCGAGAACCTGCGCCGGTTCAAAGTGCGCAGCCAGCGCCTCGCGCAACGCCTGTTGCCGCTCACGGTAAAGCCGCCGCATCCGGCCCAGATGGCGGCCAAATTCGCCGCTTTCGATAAAGTTCGCCAGCGCCCACTGCTCAAGCCGATGACCGCCGCGCAGCATTTCCTGCAACGGTGTGCGCGTCTGCGCCACCATGCTGCGCGGTAGCACGACAAAGCCGATCCGCAGCGCCGGAAACATCGTCTTGCTGAACGATCCGACATACAGCACCGGCGCGTCGGGCACGAGCCCCTGCATGCTGGCGATCGGTTCGCCGGTGTGACGGAACTCGCCGTCGTAGTCATCCTCGATCAGCCAGGCGCCCGCACGCCGCGCCTGCGCGATCAGTTCGAGCCGCCGCGCCACCGAGAGCACGGCGCCCGTCGGATACTGATGCGCGGGCGACGTATAAATCAGTTTGGGTGGGCTGACGCGCCACGCATCCGCCGGCACGTCCATGCCTTCCTGATCGACGCGGATCGGCACGGTTTTCAGATCACCCAGGTTGAAGGCCGCTTTGGCGCCGCGATAGCCGGGATCTTCGACCCATGCGATATCGCCGGGATTGGTGAGCAGCCTCACACACAGGTTCAACGCTTCCTGCGCGCCCTCGGTGATAACCACCTGAGAGCCGTCGCAACTGACGCCACGCGCCACGCGCAGATGCGCGGCAATGGCGTCGCGCAAGGCCGGCTCGCCGGCGGGGTCGCCGTAGCCGAGCAAATGCGGCAACGCACGCTCCATGGCGCGCTCGAGCGAACGGCGCCACGCGCCGAGCGGAAAGCGATCGAGCGCCGGAGTGCCCGGCATCAAAACAGCCATCCCGCCCGGATGCGGCCGGAGTGCGGCGAACGGCTCGAGCCGCGCCGCGTAGGCAACCTCGGCGGTAGCCATATCCGGGCGCGCGTCGACGCGCAATGCGGGGCTGGATAGCGGATTCACGCGCGTGCCCTTGCGATCGGCCAGCACGTAGCCTTCGGCGACCAGATGGTCGTACGCGATCACCACCGTGTTGCGCGAGACGCCGAGTTCTGCCGCGAGCAGCCTCGACGACGGCAACAAGGCTCCTGCCGGCAGCCGCCCGGCCAGAATCGCCTGCTGCAGACGCCCGATCAACTGCTTCTGCAGTGGCACAGGCTTGCCGGCCGGCGTGACGGCGTCATGCGCCAACGGCCCTATGATTTCGATCATCGTGTATCGACCTACCCTGTGGACCTATCAAATACTGCTTTCGTGGATCTTTTTAACATACCACGTTTGCCGTATTGTCTCTCCTGAATGCAAGCAAGCCAGGAGAAAAAAGTGGAACTACGCCTCAACGAATACAAGCAGCCAATCGGCTTTGACTTACCAGACTGGAAGGGCGCTCAGCTACCCGGGCGTGAGCCGCTCGTCGGACGCTATTGCCGGATCGAGCGGGTGGATGTGGAGCGGCATGTCGAAGACCTCTACGAAGCCTATAGCACCGCCACGGACGGTCGCGACTGGACCTATCTGGCCGTGGGGCCGTTCCAGAGCCTCGAAGCGTATCGCGAACACCTGACGAAGGCCGCGGCGCTGGCCGATCCGATGCACCATGCAGTGATCGATCTCGCGACCGGCAAGGCCGTCGGCACATTAGCCTTGATGCGCATCGACGCGCCTAATGGCGTGATCGAAGTCGGCCACGTCACCTACTCGCCGCGTCTGAAGAGAACCCGTATCGCCAGCGACGCGATGGCGCTGTTGATGACCTACGTGTTCGAGGACCTTGGCTACCGGCGTTTCGAATGGAAGTGCGATTCGCTCAACGCACCATCGCGGGCGGCGGCGCTACGGTACGGCTTCAAGTTCGAAGGAATCTTCCGCCAGGCGATCGTCACCCGTGGACGCAATCGCGATACCGCTTGGTTTTCTGTCATCGACAGTGAATATCCGGCGGTACGCGAGGGTTTCGCGCAATGGCTCGAGCAGAGCAATTTCGACGCCGAGGGTAATCAGCGCGAAAAGCTTGCGGATCTGATTGCACGGCGGCGAGCGATAGCGGGCGAGGCGGGCGGCTGAGTTCGGTGCGTCGAGGCTCGAGCCCTGACGCACGCGTCTCAGGCGGCCCCTGCGGCGCGACGTAGATGGATCTGCGGTTTGCCCTTGTAGGTTCCGCGGGTCCACTCCACGTAGCCGCACTTCTGCGCCACACGCAAGGAGGGCGCGTTCTCCGGCGCGATAATGCAGGCGGTGTCGGCGGCGGGCCATTTTGCATCGGCCCACTTCAGGGCCGCGCGCACGCCTTCGGTCGCATAGCCATGCCCCTGTGCGGCGGGCGTCAGCGCCCAGCCGACTTCGGGCATGCCGCCGAGCGACGGCTCGGTCTGCCGCTCGAAATTGGCAAAACCGATTTCTCCGATGAACGTGCCACTCACTTTGTCGCGCACCGCCCAGTACCCGAAGCCCAGCATCGTCCAATGTCCCACATAGCGCAGCAGACGCGACCAGGTCTCCTCGCGGGTGGACGGCTGGCCGCCGATAAAGCGCGTCACCTCGGGATCGGACCACATCGCGAAGCTATCGCCGAAATCCGCCCGGACGTGGGGACGCATGATCAGGCGATCGGTTTCGAGGAGCGTGCTTAACTCGGTCATAGGGAGGAGGAAGAAGGTTGAGGGGTGGATGGGATGATCGCAGATTTTGGGCATAAAATGGTCCGCGCGATCCGCTCTGACCTGCATGAACGCACGTCCGCAAGAAGCATAAGCGCCCACTCGGAGCACAGCGCATGAAGCTTCGACTCAGATACCTGTCCGCCGTTTTCATCAACTTCGCGCTGCCGTGGCTCGCTTACCGCCTCGCCCATCCGCATTGGGGGCAAGCGGGTGCTCTGCTCGCTTCGGCCTTGCCGCTCATTGCGTGGATGACCTGGGACCTGGTACGTCACCGCCATTTCGACGCCTTGAGCAGCATCGTTCTGATCGGCATCCTGCTCTCGCTGGCGACGGTCACTGTGACTGGCGTTCCGCAAGAGCTGACGATTGAAGAGCCGATGGTGTCGGGCATGATCGGCGTCGCTTTTCTCGTTTCGCTGTTGCTGCCGCGTCCGATCGTGTTCTACCTGGCGCGATCCACCATGGCTCGCGAGAGTATGCAAAACGCGAGCGAATTCGAACGGGACTGGCGGGAGAGTCCCACACTGGCCTCGAGAGTCCGCGTCATGACGCTGGTGTGGGGTATCGGTCTTGTAGCGGAGAACGTGATACGCACGTCGATTGTTTGGGACGCCGAGAGTAGTCCTCATGCGGCGCTGGTGTCGAATCTCGTGCGCTACAGTTTTTATGGCGTCCTTATGTTGTGGACGCTCTGGTATCGACGACGTATCAAGCAGGATGCCGAACGTTTGATAAATCAGCCGCACAACGCTGCCGAGCTATAACTCCCCGTGTTCGATTGCAGATCTGGGATGCGCTGAGTGAAGATCACTAAAGTACATGGACTTCATTCACTCCGTCAGCGCAGCGCTCGCAAAGCGTACGAAATACCCCCTCTTTTTTGATTACGTTTCGCACAGAAGACGTAAAAGCCTTTTCCGCTATCCACAACAGCTTAACTACGAAAGTTCGAGCAACGAAATTCCATTGCTACTCCCTCAAAAATGCTATTGTTGCTATTCGGCTTCGGTGAAGCTTTCACTTTTTATGTACAGGAATCTTAAATAAATTGAGATTACCAAGTGAAATGTTTTGTCCTCGGAGTTGAGGTCAGAAGTGATGCGTTGGGAGGACACGAAATAACATGAAGGTAGAACAAGATAACTTTTTGATTCTGGTTGATTACGCTGATGTAGCGCCTCTAGTCAGTGAGGTCGTCCACGCAGCAGATCGAGCCAGGAACGCGCTAGGATTTTTCCCCGCATCGGTTTTCAACGATTTTTCCCGCAAGGATCAACTATTTGTTTGCGCTAGCCAAAGTGGTCCGACTCGCGCCTATGCCGGGCACCTTCTATTTGATGCCCGACACCCGAAGGCAAACGTCCTGCAGATTTTCGTTGACCCTTTGTTTAGAAAGCGCGGAGTAGCCAAACGCCTGCTAGATCATCTCAAAACTCATCTAGAAGAACACGCATTTATCTCGGTGTACGCGCGAGTGGCGGAAGATCTCGCCGAGGCCAACAAATTCTGGCACACCCAAAATTTCTATGTGCAACGAGTCGAACCGGGGGGCAAGTCACGCAAGAGAACAATTTTGGTGCGGAGTCACGAACTCAACACTCCCCAACTCTTTGCCTCAAGCGGAATCAGCAACAGCGATCCGCTAGGACTCGATTTCTCGTCGGGCGCCGAGATACCGCTCTTTCTACTCGATCTCAATGTGCTGTTTGATCTTGGACCGCGCAGACGCAGGAACGAGGATATCCTCGACCTCTTTCGCGCTGAGCGCATGGGTTCCTGCCAGCTCGCGCTAAGTATGGAAATCAACGCGGAACTTACGCGGACGGCAAGCGAAGGGCGAACTGATCCTATGCTGGCATACGCGCGCATTTTCCCCACATTCCCATGTCCCGGCGATGCAGAGTGGAATGCTCTCGCGCCTCGGCTCGCATTAGTGGTATTTCCCACGAGGCAGCGAACCGGGACGTTGAGCGCCAACGACGTTTCGGATCTACGTCATTTGGCAACCGCCATCCACCACCGGCTTACAGGTCTCGTAACCAACGACACGTCGATTCTGAACGCCGCAGCACGACTCAAGGAGGAGTTTGACATTCAAGTCATCTCCCCTGTCGCTTTCAAAGATCTGAACGCTTTCGACGCCCGGGAGGAAACCTTTGAGACTGCATTGAGCGACACAGTATCATTGACACCGATCACGGCAACCGAGGATGCCGTCGTTCATCAATTCTTATCGGACCTCGGGCTACCTGGTTCGACAATTGTTTCCGCGTGGGGTGCGGTCGACTCGAATCAACGCGTTTGCGTCCGCCAAGGCGCCTGGTGCGGAGATGAACTGGCGGGCTACCTGATGTGGCCGAAACCCGCACCGGGTAGTAGCATCAATGCGCGCATCGGTGTCGACGAAACTCAACCTAACGCTCTGAATGCCGCCCGCGCACTGATGCATTATTTGATCAAGCAAGCCACGGCAGCGGGAACAACACAAATCAAACTCGAATTTCCCCCCCGTCAGGCCCGGATACGTGAAGTTGCGTCGAAACTCGGCTTTGGCGGTACAGCGGGAGATGCATCGCTTACGAAGGTGGTCCTCGGCCGTGTGGTTACGCAATCGAACTGGACGCAATGCAACAACGCGCTCTTTACAGCAGGCCGGCTCCAACTGCCAACATCCATGCCCGCGTTCCGGAGCGTGGACCAGCAACTCCGCCTTGTGAGACCGGACGGGAACCCGATTCACGTGTCCCTGATGGCGCTTGAATCGCTTCTATCGCCGACCGCTTTTGTCCTCAAAGGAAGACCTGCCGTGATTACGCCTGTGCGCAGGGACTTTGCCGAACATCTTCTGGCCCACCTGCCACAGAAAAGCCTACTTCCACATCCGAAAACCGCGCTATACACTGAGAAGCATTATCTCAGCGGAAAGCAGACGCTTAAACACTTCAAGCGTGGCACACTCGTCCTGTTCTACGAATCCGCCGGAAGTGGAGGTTTGGGCGCCGTTGTTGCACTTGCGCGTGTCCAGCACGCATATCTAAAATCCGAGGAAGCGATGGACAGATCAGATCTGGATCCCTCCATCCTCGACGCTGCCGGACTAGCGGCAATCGGCCGCTCAAAGATCAAGACCGTCACCGCTTTCGACAATCTGATCTGCTTTGATCGCCCTGTGGCACTGGCCAGGCTGCAGTCACTTGGCTGCGGCACCCCCACTCAACTCCTTACAACCCATAAAATCGATGACTCACAGCTTGAGGCAATCGTCGCTGAGGGCTTTGCCCATGGATGAGACAGAACACGTACTTATCTCCCTCGAGAAGCGTCACGCGGACAACATCTTCTCCGGAAGGAAGCACGTCGAGCTCAGACGACGCCCGATGAACGTAAAGGCGGGAACAGTCGTGTGGATCTATGTGAAGCTGCCGGTCGGGAGAGTGGTCGGTTGTGCCCGGGTGAGCGCTGCGCACTCCTTGGCGCCCTCGACATTATGGAAACGATTTGCTGGTGTCTGTTGCATCACCCGGCAGGAGTTTTTCGATTATTTTGATGGAATCTCCAAAGGGTTTGCTCTGGGCTTGCAGGACCCCCAGCGCCTCTCTGGGGCAGTATCGTTGATGGAATTGAGAGAGGCGTCAGCAGGTTTTCAACCTCCTCAGTTTTTCATCCGCCTCTCCCCGGATAGCCCGCTCGTGCACGCGATGGAGGGGAAGCGCTAAGCCAGCTCCAAAAACCGCACCAGACACGGATTCCGGTTCACCGGCGACCACACCAGCACCTGCTCGATCATCGGCGCATCCGCCAGCGGCCGGAACACCACGCCCGCAAGCTGCGCCTTACGCATCGACGCAGGTACCAGCGCAACGCCGACGCCTTCGTCGACAAGACTGAGCACGGTCTGCTGCAATTGCACTTCGAAACGGATGTCGGGCTCGAAACCACCTGAGCGGCAATGCTCGAGAATGGTGGCCCGCAACGTAGGTGCCACCTCCTCCGAGGCCAACACGAACGGCTCGCCCGCCAGTTGCCCAATCTTCAACTGCCGCGCCCGGGCACGCGGATGCGCGCGCGACAGTGCCACGCAGAGCGGTTCGCGGACAATCGTGCGCGCCTCGAGCCCCCTGTTAGGCACGCTCGGAAACATGATCGCCGCGTCGATCTGGCCGGCCAGCACCTGTGCCGCCAGATCGTTCGACACCACCTCGCGCAGATTCAGCGTCACCTCCGGATACGCGGCACCGAAGGTCCGCGCGTATCCCGGCACCACGCTATACGCCGCGCACATCGTGAAGCCAATCGCCAGCGTGCCGGCATCGCCATGCGCGGCGGCCTGCGCATTGCGCGCGGCCTGTTCAATCGCGCTGAGAATGGCCTTGGCATCCACATAGAAGCGCTCGCCCGCCGCCGTCAGCGTGACGCTGCGCGGACTGCGCTCGATCAGCGTCACGCCCAGACTCGCCTCGAGCGCCGCCAGTTGGCGGCTCAACGGCGGTTGCGACAGATTGAGCCGTGCCGCAGCCCGGCCAAAATGGCGGGTCTCGGCAAGCGTCACGAAATAGCGCAGCGGTTTGACGTCGATCACGATGCAAAAAAGGTATTGTTGAACGCCTGAAACGGTATTTGATTGTATCAACCCGAACCACTACTCTGGCGCATTGTCTTTTCCAGCCGCCAGCCTGCCACACCGATGTTATCGACCCTTGAGATCCTGCTTCCCGTATTTGGCCTGATTTTCGCGGGGTTCGTGTGCCGCAAGCGGGGCCTGCTGGGCCCCACGGCGGCGTCGGAGCTGAACCGTTTTGTCGTCTGGCTCGCCTTGCCTGCGCTGCTGTTCGACATCATGGCGCACGCTACCTGGCATCAGCTTTATCAGCCGGCGTTTGTCGCCACCTTCGCGCTCTCCTGTTCCGTCGTATTCGTGCTGATTCTCGTGGTCCGTCTGCTGAGTGGCCGGCCGCTCGCCGATGCCAGCGTCGATGCCATTGCAGGATCGTATCCGAACACCGGCTACATTGGCTTTCCGCTGTGCCTGATCGCATTCGGACAAGCCAGCCAGACGCCGACCACGATCGCCACGATCCTCGTCGCCTGCGTGTTGTTTGCGATCGCGATCGTCCTGATTGAAGTGGGACTGCAGACCGAACGCGCGCCACATCGGCTGGCGTTCAAGGTAGTGCGGTCCTTGGCGCGCAATCCGCTGATCGTGTCGCCGATCGTCGGCGTGCTGGTCGCCAGCGTTCACGTGACGTTGCCGCAAAGCGCGGAGACATTCCTGAAGCTGCTGGGCGGTGCGGCAAGCCCCTGCGCGCTGGTCAGCCTCGGATTGTTCCTTGCTGAAAAACGGACGCCTGCAGACAGGTCCTCCGCACCCTCGACGTCGAACCACGTCGCGTCCTGGGCACTGACGGGCGCCAAATTGCTGCTGCAACCGGCTTTGACGTGGTGGCTGGCCGCGCGCGTGTTCGCGCTATCGCCCATGCTGGTGGAGATGTCGGTCGTGCTGGCCGCGCTGCCCACAGGCACCGGGCCGTTCATGCTCGCGGAGTTTTATCGGCGGGAGGCGCACATCACGTCACGGACAATACTTCTCTCGACGCTAGGCTCACTCGTGACGCTGTCCCTGCTGTTGCTGTATATGCCGCGCGGCTGATCCATCCATCAGGACTTCTTGACTTCGTGGCCCTGGCCGGCTGCAGCTGTCGTCCTCGTAGTCGAAGACGGCGCGCTGACCAGGCCGACGTGCGCCTCACCGGAAGACTCAGCAATCTGCCAGGCAAACAATCCCGGTACAAAGATCAGCAGATCGC
Source organism: Paraburkholderia sp. GAS33 (assembly GCF_050436645.1). Lineage (NCBI taxonomy): Bacteria > Pseudomonadati > Pseudomonadota > Betaproteobacteria > Burkholderiales > Burkholderiaceae > Paraburkholderia > Paraburkholderia sp. GAS33. The sequence goes on along the minus strand of NZ_JBNDMP010000003.1, from coordinate 601,588 downwards.
GAATCCGCCGCGCGCCCGCGAGTGCGAGGCAGGTTGAAGGATCGAGACCAAGTGCGCCGCCGATCAGGATGAAACCGCCTTCCTGCACCCCTAGGCCTCCGGGCACAAAAAAGGCCGCACTGCTAACCGCCTGGATCAGCGATTCGATCACTATCGCCTCGACAAAGCTCACCTGCGCGCCAAGAAAATGCAGCGCGAGCCAGATCTCCAGCGCGGTCAATACGCACTGCAACGGTTGCCAGAAGAAGAGGTAACGCAGCACCACGCCACGGCGGCGCCAGATCAGTTTGATCGACTGATCGATCTGCGCTGACTGACCGACGAGCGCGGCCAGCTTGCCGCTGGTTGCGCGGTTGAGCACACGGGTGATGCGTTCGAACGGGCTTGCATGCTGCACCAGCGAAAACAGCACCAGTAGCGGTGTGAGCGCGACAATGCCCCATGCCAGATCGGCCGCAAGACGTAGCGTGCCGGATGCCGCATGCGCGAACAGAAAGCCGATGCCCACCATCGTGAACATCAACTGGCTGATCAGCGTGAGTTGCATGTCGACGACGAGACTCGCCGCCGCGGTCGAGCCACGCAGGCCACGCCGCCGCATCATGCGGAACGACACCACCTCGCCGCCGATGCGCGCCACCGGCAACATGCTGTTGACCGATTCGCGGATCCAGACCAGCTGCAACATGCCCGCAACGCTCGGGCGGTTTGCGCCGCGGATGAGGCTTTGCCAGTCACGTGCGTTGGCAAGCATCGGCAGGACGTGGGCCAGTCCCGCCAGCACCAACCCGGCGCCTGCGGCACGCATCAGTCCAAGCACTGCGCCGGGGTTGTCATGCAGAACTAACCAGAGCGACGCAAGCAGTCCCGCCAGCGCGGCAATACGGCCAAGATGCTTCATCACGTAGCCGCTATGCGCGGCTCGTCGAGCTCCAGACCCACGCAACCTTTCAAAGAAATCCGCATTACCTTGACTCGTCCTGAACCGGCGACAGCAAACCATCGCCGTCCACCTTGAAACTGAAGCCTCGCCAGATCACCCGGGTCGAGAAGAAACTCGCCACGAAGATCAAAAACGATACGATATCCCAGAACGGTAGTAACCACAGATCGCGATGCGCTTGCCGCAATGCGTGATCGGACTGGACTTTAAGCGCAAGGCGCGCGAGGAGCGCCACCGCAGCAAGCGGCCATGCCCATGCTGCACCGCCAGAAAACGCCACGGTCAGCCAGGCAAACGCTAGCGGATGAATCAGTGCCGAGCCGAGGTGCCCAATCGGATCGATGATGCGAATTGTTCGACTCCAGCGCAGTTCGTGCGCAATCAGCTTGGCGGCACTGCTTTCCACACAGGCATGCGACACCGTGAATGGCGGAATCACCACCTTTTCGCCGATCATCCGCACTGCTTCGCCTATCGCATGATCTTCCGCGAGGTGATGCACGAACTGCGCGAAGCCGCCGATCTTCTCGAGCGTCTCGCGCCGCATGGCAATGGTCTGTCCGAAGCACGGCCGCGCCATTCCAAACGCCAGGCCCGTCACGACGCTAGGCAGGAACTGGTAATTGGTGGCTTTCGCCGAAAGACGCGGCCAAAAGCCCGGATCCGGTTGACCACGATAGACACAGGTGACCAGTCCCACACCGGGTTTCTGCAGCTCACCAATCACATTACGCAGATAACTCGGGCCCACGCTCACGTCGCTATCCGCAAACACCAACACATCATGCTGCGCCTCCGGCAGCATGTTGAGGATATTGCTCATCTTGCGGTTTGGCCCATACAGGCGCGCATCGGCCACAACCGTTATGTGCGCTTCGGGATGCAGCAAACGCAGCTGTTCTACGGTCTGCAGCGCAGGATCTTCCGAGTCGTGCACGCCGAACAGAAATTGCAGTTGACCCGGATAGTCCTGCTGGCAAAAGCTCGACAGGTTGCTGAGCAAGGTCCACTCGTCCCCATGTAGTGGCTTGACGATGGTGACCGGCGGAAAGCTGCTGGGTTGCGAAGGAGTGCGAGCAAAGAAACGTCGGATCAACGCGCCGGCCAGCAGCGTGTAGACAATACCAAACAGAGCACCCATGCCACACAGCAGCGCCAGCGCGGAGAGCATCAGATGCACTGCGCGCCCAGGCCCTTCGAAGTCGACAAGCCCGATTGCAAGCAGCACGGCGATCGGACACACAAGCCAGGCGAGGCGCTTCATGCCTGGTCCCTCCGCGCGGAACGACGGAAGAGGCACATGCCCGTTATGCTTCGTGAGCGCGCAGGAAGCGGAAAAACTCCACGCCTTCGCGCAGACGCCGCTTCATCATGTCCCAGCTCAGCAGCATCTCGCGCACGATCTCCCAGATCTTCGAGGGCCGGAAATAGAAGCGCTTGTAGAAGCTCTCGACATGGTGATAGATCTCTTCACGCGATAGGTGCGGATAGCCGATTGCCGCGAGCTGCACCCCTTCCTTGCTCACCAGGTTGATGACCTTGTTCTCCTGCAGCCAGCCGTTTTCAACCGCCTGGTTGTAGAGCGTCGTTCCCGGATAAGGCGCCGCGAGCGACACCTGGATCGTGTGCGGGTTGATTTCCTTTGCGTACTCGATCGTCTTTTCGATCGTCTCCTGCGTCTCGCCCGGTAGCCCAAGGATGAAGGTGCCGTGGATCTTGATGTCCAGCTTGCGGCAGTCTTCGCTGAAGCGTCGTGCGATATCCGTACGCAAACCCTTCTTGATGTTCAGCAGGATCTGGTCGTCGCCCGATTCATAGCCCACCAGCAGCAGACGCAGGCCGTTTTCCTTCATGATCTTCAGCGTCGCATACGGCACGTTGGCCTTTGCGTTGCAGGACCATGTCACGCCGAGCTTGCCCAGCCCGCGTGCGATCTCTTCGACGCGCGGCTTGAAGTCCGTGAAGGTGTCGTCGTCGAACATGATCTCCTTGACTTCGGGCATGTTGTCGCGGATCCACTTCACTTCTTCGAGCACGTTCTCTACCGAGCGCGTGCGGTAGCGGTGACCGCCCACCGTTTGCGGCCACAGGCAGAACGTGCACTTCGAGCGGCAGCCGCGGCCCGTGTAGATCGAGACGTACGGATGCTTCAGATAGCCGATGAAGTAATTGTCGATCTTCAGGTCACGCTTGTAGACGGGCGCCACGAACGGCAGCTCATCCATGTTCTCGAGGATCGGACGCGCTTCATTGTGCTCGATCGAGCCGTCCGCAGCGCGATAGCTCAAACCCTGGATCTGCGCGAGAGGCTTGCCCGCCGCCACTTCCTGGCAGGTGAAATCGAATTCTTCACGGCAGACGAAATCGATCGCTTCGCTTGCGGTCAGCGAGTTGTGCGGATCGACGGCGACCTTTGCGCCCACCATGCCGATCATCACCGACGCTTTGCGCTTCTTCAGATCCTGCGCAAACATCGCGTCAGTGGGAAACGACGGCGTACTCGTATGAATAATGACGAGGTCATACTGCTGCGCGATATCGAGCGAAGCTTCCACCGAGAGACCATCCGCCGGCGCGTCGAGCACGCGGCTATCCGGCACCAGCGCCGCGGGCTGCGCGAGCCATGTCGGATACCAGAACGAACGGATCTCACGCTTCGCCTGATAGCGCGACCCCGCGCCGCCATCGAAACCGTCATACGACGGGGCCTGCAAAAACAGCGTTTTCATGAATGCTCCGGCCAGCTCCATCGAGCTTGATAGCGTAGGGAATGGCAATTAGTTATTGACGCCGTGCGCGGAATTCGTCCCGCACTTAAGGGGATTCCGTCACACGCGTCTCTGGACGCGTTCGACCTTAACCCGCCGCAATACTCCGATCAACTGGGTATGGTCTCCCAAACGATCTTTTTAAAATACGCTGCCGTATTTGCAGGCAAGTCGTATGCAAAACGTAAATGAACCAGCGCCAACACACAGAAACGAAGGCGGACGTAATATCAGGTTCAAAGGCAGAAGTGCCTTCTTTGATTATGAGAGCCTTGCATGGAGATTTTGTGAAATGAGCGAAAGCACTCTCGGTATGCTGACCCGCTACAACCGCTGGGCCAACCAGCGCATCTTCGACGCAGTCGCCGCGCTGCCGGACGGCGAAGCACTCAAGCGTCGCGAAACGGTGTTTGGCAACATCGTCCATACATTGAGCCATTGCTATGTCGTCGGTGAAATCTTTCGCGCTCACCTCGAGGGGCGGGAGCACGGTTTCTCGAGCCGCAATTTCAGCGCACCCATGCCGCTAGCGAAGTTGCGCGAAATGCAGCAGGAAATTGACAACTGGTATATCGCCCGCAGCGACGCCTTCACGCCGCACGACGCGGAGGAAACGGTGCACTTCAGGTTCGTGGGTGGCGGCGAAGGCGCCATGACGCGTAGTGAGATGGTGCTGCATGTCGTCAATCACACGACATATCACCGGGGCTTTGTTGCGGACATGTTTTGTCAGATTCCGGTCAAAGCGCCTGTTACCGATCTGCCCGTTTACGCACGCGAAGAGCGCGCGGCGCGCGCTCTCCAACAGCCTGGCTGATCAGTTCGGGACCCAGTGCCCGTGCACCCATACCCAGTGGTCGCCTTCCCAGCGGTAATGACCCTTCATCCAGTGATAGCCGGGCGCGGGCGCGGCCGGCATCACTTCGACCAGCGGCGCAGGTTCGGGTGGCCGCGCCGGCTCAACGACACATGCGCTAAGTAATGAAGCGCACACGCAAGAAAGCAAGGCAGCAGTGAAGGTCGATCGTTTTGTCATATAACTCTCCCGTTTTTAGAACTGCAACTACACATCCGTGGCATAGACGTCGCGCTAGCTACGGATCAAACCTGTCATGGGCTGCGTGGAGCCCGCTTGCGCAAAAAGGGCCGCCGCGGTTCGATGCGGATCGAGGCCGAGACTTTCGCTCGCAGCACCCGCGATCACCGCATCGAGTCCGGTCGTGGGTCTGAGATCGCGTCCCTGATACAGCTCGTTGGGTTTCAGTCCCGGCCAGTCGGCGATCACCCGTCCGCCGTTCACGGCGCCACCCACCACCATCGCGACCGATCCTTGTCCATGGTCCGTACCCCCCGTGCCGTTGGCGGCTGCGGTGCGGCCAAACTCAGTAGCCACCAGCACCGTCGTCTTGCCCCACAGCGGGCCGAGACCGTCGCGCAAGGAAGCGAGCATCGTGTCGAGCGCCTTCAGCTGATTCGCGAGACGCGGGTTCTGCGCGCTGTGCGTGTCCCAGCCGCCCGTTTCGATCATCGCAATGCGTGGGCCGTCGTCGCGTGACAGAAAACTCGCGGCGAGTTTGCCAAGGCTGGCGGGGTCCTGACGCGCTCCGGCGTCGCCAGCGAGGCCGCGCGCCGTCATGGCGGATTCCCATAACGGCCTGAGTTGCGCGTCCTGGTTGTAAAGGTCCGATACCCGCATGAGCAGATCGTCGGGCGCCTGCGGTAAACCCGAGGGTGCGTACGATGTCACGTCGGCCTTGCCGCGCAGTGCCATCGGCACAGTCGGCGCAAACGCGATGGCGTTTTCGTGCGTGGCGGGCATCATCGCAACCAGACGGTTGAGCCAACCGTCCTTCACCTGGTACGCCGAAGTGCCGCCCGTCTCCAGCACGTTCTGACCGTCGAAATGCGAGCGATCGCGATACGGCGAGGCCACTGCATGCACGAACAGCGCCTGGCCCGATGTGTACATCTTCGCGGTTTCGGCGAGCGAAGGATGCAGCGCGAACGTGCCATTGAGTTTGGTCGCCGTGGCCGGATCGATGGCGAGCGCGCCACGCAAGCTCGCATACGAAGGCTCGGCGTACGGCACCACGATGTTCAGGCCATCGGCGGCACCGCGCTGGATCACGAAGACGAAGCGGCGGTCCGTTTCGACCCTGGCGAAGGCCATGTGCGGCGAGACGAGAATCGCGCCGGCACCGGCTGCGGCGAAGTTGAGAAACTGGCGACGGGACATCATGGCGTTCATCTCCGTTGAAAATCGGGCGACACGAGCAACAGCGCTATCGCCGTCGAAGCGCTCTCAGCGCGTGACACTGCAGTCGCAGTCGGCGCACTGATGGAGCCGACCAGCAAGGTCTGGCCGAGAGTGCGAGGGTCGAGTTGATCGCCAACACGCGCAGCGAAGCGTTGGGCGACTTCGACGCGGCGCACCAGCGCATCGGGCGCGGCCCAGCTCGCGGCGATATCGTCGTAGCCGGCGGGCGACCCTGGTCGCCAGACCGGCTCGCCGAGTTGCGTGAGAAGCGGCGCGCCCTGCAGGTTGCCGACGTCTTGCCAGCCGAGGCCGCGCATCGAAGATATGGTCCATTCCCACGGCGTTTTGAATTTCACCGCCACAGGCGACCAGGCCTCCGGCGAATCGATCAACGCGCGATAGACCGTGGGCAGGTCGCCACCGCTGCGCTCGAACGCATTGGCGAGCCGTTCGGTAACCGCGGGTGGTGGGTTGTCCGAAACAAAATGACGTGCCAGCTTGCTCGCGATATGTTGCGCAGTAGCGGGCGACGCTGCGAAGTCATGCAGGACCGCCAGCGCCTGATCCTCGCCCTGCTGATCGTAACGGCGCCCCAGAATGGTCCGCGAGCCGGGCTCATGCAATTGCTCGCGAAACACAAAACTGCTGGGTGAGGCGCCATTTGGCTGCGGCCCCCTCACGCCGGCTACACTCCAGCCGGTCAGTGCGCGTGCAAACTCCGTCACGTCGGCTTGCGTATAACCGCTGCGCACGCCCAGCGTATGCAGTTCCATGATTTCGCGTGCGAGGTTCTCATTGAGACCGCGCTTGTTGTCGGGATTGCGTTGCTCCGCACGCATCGCCGCCATGCTGTCGGGACCGACCGAGCGCGTCTGATCGAGAAAGATCTGCATCGCAGGATGCTGCTCTACCGCTACCAGCATGTCGTCGAAGCGGCCCAGCACGTGCGGGCGGATTGCTTCCATTTCGAACGCGCCAGCCAGCGCCGCGACTTGCGGCTTTTCAGTGGACACCGCGAAATGATTCGCCCAGAAATGGACGAGCCGGTCGATGAACGGCGTGGAACTCGTCAGCGCGCTATTGACGCGCACATTCACCGCCGTACGGTAAACATCGCGGATTTCAGCGCGCATCGCCTTGTTCGCGGCCTGCTTTGCGGCTTGCTTGTCTGCAGGATTGACGGTCGCATCAGAAGCGGGACCGGCATTCGCGTTGGCATTCGCATTCTGCATGCGCTGCTCGCCCAACTGGGTCGCGAGCGCGACCGCACCCGGCTGGCCCGCCCATGCCGCGGGCAGAGGCTGATATTGATCGAACTGCGAAAGCAGCCATCGCTTCGGATCGGCGGGCGGCGTGTCTTCCGGGCGAGAGCCGAGACCGAAGCGGTTCAGCGCAATTGCCGCGGCATTGTCGTTGGGTGACGGAATCATGCGCGCTCCTTCGAACGTTGCGTACCTTCTTTAAACGTTCGACGCCGCGGTTTCCGTCGCTACTGGCGGAAGTTTTTATTCGAGCGAGACGAAGATCGTCTCGCTCATTGATTCGGTGGCCGCTTTTCCTTTGGTGGCGGAGGTGGCGGTTCACGCCAGTTGCCCGCCTGCTTCAGGCCTTCGGCAAACTTCACGCGCTCGTCGGGCGTGAGCGTTGTCGCAAAGTCGGCCACGCTGCTTTCGACTTCGGTACGTTGCGCGATATCGGCTGCGCGCGTGCGCTGTAACGCGGCGTCGAGCGCGGTGCGGTCGAATTGCGGCGCGGCCAGCAGCGCCAGCACTTCATGACGCCCTTCGCGGGCTTCGCGCGCGTAGTCCTTAGCGTCACGGCGCGCCTCCTTCAGTCCATCGAGGAACTGCTTCTGACGCTCGGACGAAAGCCCATCCGTCGCGAAGCGCAGCGCCGTACGTTGCTGCGGCGCCTTGGCGACGTTGTCGTGCGTGGTGAACCATTCGTACGCACCGCCCGCAATGCCGCCCAGCAGAAAGACGTTGACCACGAACGAGCCAGCCAGCAAAAGCTTCCATGTACGATCAGTCATTCGCCGCTCCAGTCGGCGCCTGAACCGTCGAAGCTCGAAGCCAGATAGGACGGCGAATCATGCGTCTGCGGCGGCTGGCCAGTCATGACAAAAAACGACACCGCAAAGGCACCTGCCAGCCCACCTGCGAGCCCGATACCGGCAAACGCAGCACCCTGCCACCAGAGCCGCACGCGATGCTTCGCCGGGCGCCGGTTGGGCGCCACCGCAACAACTCGCTCGATCAATGCGCGCTCCGGCGGCGCGACCGTATGGTCTGCGAGCCATGCATCGAGGTTGGCCGATTCGGCCAGCACGGCATCGGCCTCGATCCGGTGAAGATCGGCCCAGCTTTCGGCCGCCGCGCGCTCCTCATCCGGCCAGCGGCGCGGATCGGCGCCGTAAGCGTCGACGATGGTACGAAATCTCTCAGGTGTCATGGCAGATCCTTGCTAAAGCCACTGTCGGCCAGTTGTGCGCGCAGATTGCGACGCGCACGCGCGAGCAAACTTTCGAGGGCATCGACGGTAATACCCATCAACGCGGCAGCTTCGATATTCGATAGCTCCTGGTAGTAGTTGAGCACCAGGGCTTCGCGCTGCCTTACCGGCAGCGCAGCAAGCGCCGTGCGCACACGTTCGTCGCGCACACGGGCTTCAAGTTGCATGTCAGGCATGGGTTGGGGATCGGCTTCGTCCGGCAGATCGGCGACGGGGTCTTCGCGCCGCCCTCGCAAGCGGTCGTAACAGAGGTTCAGCGCCACGCGATGAATCCACGTGTCGAACCGGGCCTCGCCCTCTTTCCAGTGCGGCGCCTGCTTCCAGATCCGCACAAAGGCCTCTTGTGCTACGTCTTCCGCTTCCATACGGTCTCCCAACATGCGCGTCGCGAGCGCGAGCAAACGCGGCAGCTTGCGCGACACGAGCGTGCGCACCGCTGCCGGATCCTGCTTGCCGACCCGTGCGACGAGGTCCGCGTCGGGATCGCGTTCGCTCAAGGCGCGCGGTCCCGTAATATCCACGGCATGCGCGGCGGCGTGAGCCGCGGTTGCCGTTGCACCCGGACATATCGTGTCGCGACACGAGCGTTTCTCACTTGCCGTTGCTCCGAGAGGGGGCGCTTTGCGCCTGTTTCAGGCTTGTTATCAACCTTCTGTCGCATCTGGTTCAGGACTGGGTGACCCGGTCCTGAAGCTCGTCAATCGCGACGACCGAGTCCTCAATATACGACGACGGCAGGATGGTAATACGCCGGCCGCGCCGGCACTACGATGCAACCGGTCAGCGTTGCCGCCGCCAGTGCCAGAATCAAAAGCGTTTTCATAAAACTCTGCTGGTTTGGGTAGAGCGCCGGGGCCGCGAAGCGAGCGGCGCTTGCAAGCGCGCCCCGCGGCGTCCGGCAACAGGGATCAGAAGGCTAGCCCTGGCGGCTTACGCCCAGTGACCTTCCACCCACAGCCAGTTCGGGCCACGCTGCGCCCAATGGCCCGGCACCCAGTGATAACCGACCCGGACCGGCTGCCAGTGACCTGCTATCCACACGTATCGGCCGTGGTCCCAGCGCCAGTGTCCGTGATCCCAGACATAGCCATCGCGCGGTGCGGGCACGACTTCGACGCGCGGTGCTGGCGGGGCGACGACGATCGCTTGCGCGAAGGCGGCGGAGGCCGACAGCGTCACCGTGGCGGCGACCAGCAGGCGTGTGAGGGTTCTGGATTTCATGTAAGGCTCCCGTAGGTTTAAGGAAAGCGGATTGGCTCCGTTTTGTCTTAAACGCGGCTGCGGGGGAAATCCGTCGCGGGTTGACGCGCTTTTGTGAAAAAGCCCGCCGAAGCGGGCTTTTACTTCAGTCGAGCCATGGCCGAAGAATAGACGGCGCTACGCTCCCGCTTTCCTACTGCCACTACGATCACAGTGACTTTGCTATCGACGACGCGATACACCAGTCGATATCCCGAGGCGGTCAATTTGATCTTGTAGCAATCAGGAAGCGTACCAAGACGCGCCGATTCGACACGTGGATTTGCCAACCTCTCAGCCAGTTTGCGCTTGAACTGCTCACGCACCGTGCTGTCCAGCTTCTTCCACTCTTTAAGAGCGACTTCTAAAAACTGCAGGTCATAGCTCTTCAAGTCGCACGCTCACAGCTTTTTCGCCGCTTCGCGCCCTGACGATTTCTGCCAGCTCGATATCTTCAAGTCTGTTGCAGATCGCTTCCCACTCTTGAGCCGGGATCAGATACGCGACCGGTTTGTTACGGTTCAGCACCGCGATCGGACCGTCTGCTTGCTCAATTGCTGCGGTCGGGTTGACCTTGAGCTCGCTGATACCGATTGAGGCGCGGGCAAGAATGCTTTCCATGGTGATTCCTCAAGCGCTATAGGCCAAATCGCGTGGATTAAAAGACCTTATGCAAGCATAAATAATAGGTCTTTTATTTGGTCTCGTCAACCGCTGTATGTGCATCCAATCTTCGACGCCGACCCCGCTGCCCCCTTCTACACGCACCAAACCGCTCGCGGCGTTATGCTTATGCGCCTGATCCCGCAAAGCCATTCCGACCTGACGACGCCGTGTCCCAAGCCCGCCCTCCTGAACTTCCCGAAGACGACGACGCTCACTCGCTCGCCCGGCGTTACCCGCGCGGGCTGCACATCGAGCCCCACTCGCACACCTGGGCACAGGTGCTGTACGCGGTGGCCGGCGTGATGTGGGTCGAAGTCGGCCGCGAGGCGCTGGTGGTGCCACCACAACGCGCTGTCTGGCTACCCGCCGGCACCGTGCACTCGATCCATATGATGAGCGAGGTCGAGATGCGCAATATCTATCTGCACAAGCGCAACGTCCAGCACCTCAGCAAACAGTGCGACGTCTTCGAAATCAACGGTTTGCTGCGCGAGCTCATCACCACGATCGCCGAATACGAACACAACCACGCGCGCGACAACGCGTATATGGAAACGGCCTACAAGCTCGCCATGCTGGAACTGGGGCACGCGCCCCGCTCCTCGTTGCGCATTCCGCTCCCTGACGCGTCGGACCGCCGGCTCGACGCGCTGTGCCGCGCGGTGATCGACAATCCCTCGATTGCGGTCAGCTTCGAGCAGCATGCCGCCTCGGTCGGCGCCAGCGTGCGGACGCTCGCGCGGCTCTTCACGCGCGAACTCGGCATCGGCTTTTCCGAATGGCGGCGTCAGGTGCAACTGGCCGTGGCCGTCTCCGGGCTGGCGGAAGGCCGCTCGGTCAGCAGCATCGCGCGCTCGCTCGGTTATCTGCCCAGCAGCTTCAGCGATATGTTCCGCCGTGAACTCGGCGCCCCACCCACCGAGTTCGATCCGCAGGAAACGCTCAGCACGGGGCGCGAGGAATCGCGCGCGCCCGCCGGCGGCTAAACAGCGAAGCGTACGCAGCAGGACCAGGTGGGAGCCGTCGCAGAATTGCGTAGTGACCGGTTCGGGCAGAGCCCAACCAGCAGTTTCAGCCCTGTCCGAAACTCGAAAGTCCTTGTCTCAACAAGGCCATCGCGGACACCTAGAATGGCTTCAACGCTGCACCACGCGGCCCAATCCACTCAGGAGAGTTTCGATGAAAACCATTCAGTTCAAGTCGTTTGGCAGCCCCGATGTACTGGAATACGTCGAGGTCCCGACACCGAAAGCCGATGCCGAAAACGCCGTCGTGCAAATCAAAAGCGCCTCGGTGAATCCGAGCGACGTGAAGAACGTTTCCGGCCACTTCGAGCACACCGTTTTGCCGCGCACGCCGGGCCGCGACTTCAGCGGCGTGGTCGTGGACGGTCCTGCGGAATGGATCGGCGCCGACGTCTGGGGCACCGGCGGCGACATCGGTTTTACGCGTGACGGTACGCATTCCGAGTTCATCAAGATTCCGCTTGCCGCGTTGTCGCGCAAGCCAAAAACGCTGAGTCACGAACAGGCCGCCGCGATTGGCGTAAATTTCGTGGTCGCATGGCTCGGCACGGTGGAATATGCACAACTGAAGGCCGGCGAGACGATTGCTGTGATCGGCGCCAGCGGCGGCGTAGGCGGCGCAGTGGTGCAGATAGCCAAATCGCGCGGTTGCCGCGTGATTGGTGTCGACCGTCATGCGCCGCTGGCGGATTCGCCGGCGGGTCGTCTGATCGACGAGTTCGTGCAAATCGACGAGCACGCGGCAGAGCGCGTCAAGGCCTTGACCAACGGTGGCGTGGATGTGGTCTACGACGCGGTCGGCGGCGTGGTGTTCGAAACCGCGTTGAGCCTCGTCAAGCGGCGTGGCCGGGTGGTCGAGATCAGCGCGACGGGCAAGCGCCGCGTCGAGTTCGACATGATCGACTTCTACCATAACGAGACTCAACTGCTCGGCGTCGACAGCGCCAAGCTGGGGGTCGCCGAGTCCGCCCGCCTGATGACAGCGCTGGTCGAAGGCTTCGAGAGCGGCGCGTTCCAGCCGCCGGCAATCGCGCAGCGCTTCACGCTCGAGCACACCCGCGAGGCGTATGAGGCGGTCACCGCGGGCACCCGTGGGCGCGTCATCATCACGATGTGAGTCCGGCTCGGGCGGTGGGTCTGAGTATCTGCCGCCTGCCATGGTGAATGGCTAATTGGCTAATGGGTGATCCATCATGAAAGCGTATTTCGTTTCCCTCGTAGTGGGCCTTGTGGTCGGCCTGTTCTACAGCGTCGTCAACGTGAAATCTCCGGCGCCGCCCACCATCGCACTGGTCGGACTGCTGGGCATGCTCGGCGGCGAGCATCTGATTCCGCTGCTGCGCACGCTGCTCGGTTTTAGCGTGAACTAGGGCTGCAGTAGCCCTGGCCGTCCAGTGGGCCGGGTGCGGACTATACTGATGCCCTTTGAGACGGCAAGTTGGCCCTCATGCATCTCAGTCCATACATCTTCCAATGAATACCAAGCGGCAATTCGACGATCTGCTGCTCGGCAGCATCGAGTTGTTCTGCGCCGCCGCGGAGCTGGCGAGTTTCACCGCCGCCGCGACGGCAGCAGGCGTCACGCCCGCGGCGGTCAGCCGCTCGGTGTCGCGTCTCGAGGAAAGGCTGGGCGTGCGGCTGTTCGTGCGTACAACCCGGCAAATCCGGCTGACCGAAGCCGGCCGTCTTTATTTCGAACAATGCAGCGGTGCACTCGCACAACTGGTGGACGCGGAACGCCTCGTCACCGGACAGCAAGCGACGCCATCCGGCTTGCTGCGCATCAGTATGCCCACGCCGTATGCGCACTATCGGGTGCTGCCTTTGCTGCCGCTGTTTCGCGAACGCTATCCGCTTGTGCGGGTCGACGCGCACATCAGCAACAGCAACATCGATTTCGCTGAGGACAGCTACGATCTGGCCATCCGCGGTCGCGCACCGGCCGACTCCAACCTGATCGCACGCAAACTCGAAGATGCCGAACTGGTCGTCGTGGCGACGCCAGCCTATCTCGCGCAAGCCGGTACGCCGCGCTCGATCGACGATCTGCAGCACCACGAATGCATCCAGTTCGACCTTCCCAGCACGGGCCGGCGCATTCCGTGGACGCTCGCCAAAGACGGCGATTTCGTCGATTTCAACACCGACAGCGGCTATACGATCGGCGGTGATGTCCTTGGCGGAGCGACGCTCGCGCGTCACGGCGCAGGCCTGTTTCAGACCTACCGCTTCGTGGTCGAGCGCGATCTGCGCGAAGGCAATCTCGTCGAGGTGATGCGGGACTTCGGCGGCGCCACGCGACCGTTCGTGCTTCTCTATCCGCATGGGCGGCTTCTGTCGGCCCGCGTGCGCTGCTTCGTGGAATTTCTGGTCGAGCAACTCGCTGATCGCAACGCCAAGCGACCCTCAACACAAACACGCTAAGATTGAGCCTCGCGCGAGTGTGCACCACGGCCAACGGGTGCTGGCTCGCGCAGGGCCGCGCAGATCGCTGCGCCGCCACGATTCTTCATAAAAACTCAATACGCTAGTCGCGGGAGTGTTGGATGTCTGATGAATATGAAGTGCATGGTCTGCACGATCATGCTGTAGAGCACGTTGGTGAGGGACATAGCGCTCACGCGGACGCCGATCCGTTCGCGAGCCGCATGGCGGTAATGACGGCCATTCTTGCGACCATAGGCGCGATCTACGCCTATCAGAGCGGCACCAGCGAAAATCTCGCGCTGTACTACAAGAACGAAGCGGCCATCAAGAAGACCGAGGCCGCCAATCAATGGTCGTACTACCAGGCAAAGGGCGAGAAAGAAAACCTCGCGGAACTGGGCGCTTCGTTGTCGACGCCGGGCAGCGACGCACATGCGAAGTTCGTCGCCGATGTCGACAAGTACAAGCAGCAGAAAGAGCCGATTCGCGCCAATGCCGAAGCGATCGAAAAGCAGGTCAACGATAACGACGCGCGCAGCGAAACGTTGATGCACGGTCATCACCGTTGGGCGCAGGCCACCACGCTGATCCAGATCTCGATCGCGCTGACCGCAATCACCTTGCTCACGCGCAAGAAGTGGTTGCGTAATCTTTCGATAGGCGTCGCCGCGGCCGGCCTTCTGTTCGGTGCGGCAGCGTTTCTGTCCATTTAAGCAGAGACCGAGCGCGCCCGTTCCAGCAAGAGCTCGCGCTCGCGCGCATTGCGCGTCATCGCGGCGGCACGCTCGAATTCCGCGCGTGCCTCCTCGCCTCTTCCAAGCTTAGCCAGCAAATCTGCGCGCACGCTAGGCAGCCAGTGGTAGTTCGCGAGCGCGGCATCAGCGGCCAACAGGTCGACAATCTCGAGCGCCGCCGCCGGACCAAACGCCATACCGACGGCAACCGCCCGGTTCAACTCCACCACAGGTGACGGACTGATCTGCGCGAGTGCGTCGTACAAAGCGACGATCTGCACCCAATCGGTCTGATCAGCGGTATGCGCACGCGCATGACATGCGGCCAGCGCCGCCTGCAACGCATAGGGGCCACTGGCGCCCCCGAGTGACTGGGCGCGCTCAAGCGCGGCAAAGCCGCGCCGGATCAGCAGCGTATCCCAGCGGCTGCGGTCCTGATCGAGCAGCAGCACGGGACGGCCCTGCGCGTCGACTCGCGCGGGCGTACGCGAAGCCTGAATTTCCATCAGCGCGACGAGGCCATGCACCTCGCTTTCGTCAGACACGAGGCCAGCCAGCACGCGCCCGAGCCGCAGCGCTTCCTCGCACAGGGCCGGACGCATCCAGTCGTCGCCGGCGGTGGCCGAATAGCCTTCGTTGAAAACCAGGTAAATCACTTCCAGCACCGACGCGAGCCGCGCGACCCGTGCATCCGCTTGCGGCACTTCGAACGGCACCTTGGCGGCAGTCAGCGTGCGTTTGGCGCGCACGATCCGTTGCGCGATGGTCGGCTCGGGCACGAGAAAGGCTCGCGCGATCTCGTCAGTCGTCAAACCGCCGAGCAGGCGCAGCGTGAGCGCCACGCGTGCATCGGTGGAAAGCACCGGATGACACGCAGTGAAGACGAGACGCAACAGATCGTCGCCGATGTCATCCTGGCGCGCGGCATCGAGCGCATCGACAAAGTCGGGCACGAGGTGGGCCTCCTGTGCGTCCAGGTCACGACCGAGCTCCTCGCGCTTGCGTGCGTGCAGCACTTCCTGGCGCAAGCGGTCGAGCGCGCGGTTTTTGGCAGTGGCCATCAACCAGGCTCCAGGATTGTCAGGCACACCGCGTTCGGGCCAGTGTTCGAGCGCAGCAACCAATGCATCCTGCGCCAGTTCCTCCGCGACACCCACATCGCGCACCATGCGAGCAACGCACGCGATAACCTTCGCGGACTCGATGCGCCACACCGCTTCGATCGCGCGATGGGTCGCCGCCGGGTTCACCGCCACTTCAGTTCACCGCTTTTCATTGCTCGCTCGCATGCGTCCGAGAGGCTCAATGCGCAAGCCTTCCCATCGGGATCAATAGGCTTGTACATGATTCGGCATCCTGACAACATGGCCTAGCGCCGTCCCTCATCCAGTTCGCGAA
Source organism: Paraburkholderia sp. GAS33 (assembly GCF_050436645.1). Classification (NCBI taxonomy): domain Bacteria; kingdom Pseudomonadati; phylum Pseudomonadota; class Betaproteobacteria; order Burkholderiales; family Burkholderiaceae; genus Paraburkholderia; species Paraburkholderia sp. GAS33. The sequence continues at coordinate 585,620 of NZ_JBNDMP010000003.1, read as the reverse complement.
AGCGGTCCACGGAAGGCCCCGGCTCGAAGTCGTCCCATTCGAACAGTTGCCGCACTTCGATCTCGCCGTCGGCGTCTTCTCCGAACGGTGCCGGAAAGCGGCGCGCCCATTCCATCGCCTCTTCACGCGAGCGCACCTGAATCAGCGTGTAGCCCGCCAACAGTTCCTTCGTTTCGGCGAATGGACCATCGATCACAGTGCGCTTCCCCTGCGAATAATGGATACGCCAACCCTTCGAAGTCGGTTGCAATCCGGTTGCGTCGAGCAACACGCCGGCCTTCGCCAGTTCCTCGTGATACGCGCCCATCACGGCCATCAGGGATTCGTCCGGCCTGGCGCCGGATTCGCTCATCGCGGTCGCTTTCACCATGATCATGAATCGCATTTCATCGCTCCTTGTCGTCGTGGATATCGAGCCTGCTTGAGTGCATGGGAGGCTCTTCATTCACACGACGCACGATTCATCGCTGAATCGACACGAATTTCGCTGACTGGGGAAAACCCTGGCACCTACTACACTCCGCGCCGCGGCCAGTGCCCGGCACGCACCCCACCCCGCATCATTGATAGCAGGGACCGACCTCGCGAACTTCGACAGTGCACCATTGCGCGGCCGGACAGCCCGTCGCAATCGCCACCGCTTCTTCGCGCGTATCGACATTGAGCAGCAGGAAACCGCCGACCATTTCCTTGGCTTCGGCGAAGGGGCCGTCAAGCAGCCTTGGCTGGCCGCCGCGCACCTCCACACGCACGGCATCTCTCGTGGACTTCAGCGATTCGCACGCGAGCAGCAAGCCGCGCTCGCGCAGATCGTCGGCGTAATTCGACATACGCTCGTAGAGCACCTGCCCTTCCTGCTCGGTGCGTTCGTTACGCTGGTTAGTGGGTTCGACGATGAACAGCATGTAGGCCATGAGGAACTCCGATCGGTGGATATGCGCAGTCTTGCGCACGATTTGCGAAGGCAGTCTACAAGCGCCGCCGGATCGACGCAAACACGTCGAGATACTTCAGCCTTTGCTTAACGCCGCTTGCCCTGGAGCCGCAGTGCAAAACGCTGTTACGGCACACGCCTTGCTGTCAAAGCAGGTATCAAGGCGTAAAACGAGGTTGAAAATGAAGATTCGATCCAGGTGGACAGGAATCCTGACTCTCGTGGTTTTAGCCTCCCTCGCGACCGGTTGCACACTAGGCGGCGCGGCGGCAGGCGGTGTAGTCGGCAACGAAGCGACCAATCACAGCACAGCGGGTACCGTGGGCGGCGCTGTAGTCGGCGGCGCGATCGGTTACGAGCTCGGTAAATAGGCCGGTAAGTTTGACACGCGGCGCGAGGCAGAGCACACTGCCTCGCGCCCCACGAGTGGGCCAAATACCTGACTCAAGCACCTTCAGCACATGACCCATTCAGTCGTACCCGCACCCGTCGTTCATAGCTGGCACGCCCACGTGTATTTCGATGGCGATCATCGCGACGCCGCATGGGCTCTGCGCGAACAGATTGACGCGCGTTTCGCGAACCAGCTGGAGTTGGGCCGCTTTCACGAGCGCCCGGTAGGACCGCATCCAAAATGGTCATATCAGCTTGCGTTCGCTCCCACGCAGTTTGCCGAGATCGTGGAATGGCTGACGCTCAATCACGGCGAGCTCGACGTTTTCCTGCACCCGAATACCGGCGACGATTTACGCGATCATCGTGACCGTGCCGTATGGATTGGTCATTCGCATCAGCTCAAGCTCGAAGTGTTCGGCAAGTGATCTGATCTTGCCGAGGCAGCGGGTACGCGAGTACTCACGTCATTCGAAGAACTTCGCAAACCGCTCGACAGGCTCACGCTCGGTACTCAACTGGTTGACGAGCGCGTCCTGATCGGCCCAGCCGAGCGACATGCCGCAGACCAGTTGCTCTTCATCCGGTAGACCGAGATGGCTCGCGATCACGCGATGAAACGGCACGAACGCTGCCTGCGGGCACGTGTCGAGACCGTGTCCGCGTGCGGAGATCATGACGGCTTCGAGGAACATACCGTAGTCGAGCCAGCTACCCCGCTCGAGAATCCGGTCGATCGTGAAGAACAGTCCCACTGGCGCGCCGAAAAACGCATAGTTGCGCGCGTGCTGCGCATGCATTTTGTCTTTTTCGCCCTTTGCAATGCCTAGTAATCCGTACAGATCCCAGCCAATCTTGCGGCGGCGATCGATATACGGCGACACCCATTGACGCGGATAGTACCGGTAGTCTTCCTGATACAGGCTGTCGCGCTGCGGATCGTCGTACGCGGCGAGCAATGCCTGTGAAAGCCTTTCGAGCGCTTCACCCGTCACCACATAGACTTTCCACGGCTGCGTGTTGGTGCCTGAGGGCGCGCGGCTCGCCGCCTCGAGAATCGCTTCGATCTCTTCACGCGCAACCGGCGTCGGCAAAAACGCGCGGATCGAACGCCGCGACTTCAATACTGCATCGATCTCGTTGACCGTTTCGTTCATCGGGGTGTCATTCATGCGAATAGCATCTCCAATCATCTGCGCCACATGGGCCAGGATCTACGCGCCGGCTGGCACCCTGCTTCAAACTATTCTAGCCAACCCCGCCACGCCCTGCTGGTGAGGGGTAAAAACGGCCCAGCCCCGGCCCATAAGCCGCAGCCACCCGGCGCACGGCCGCCTCGAACATCCCTCACACGAAACCTTCAAGAATTGCGGCACGAGGCCGTTAATCCTTACATGCTCCAAAACTGGGCAATCCAACCGGTGCGATTCGTAACGACTGATCAACATGGGATTTCTCAATGCGCTGTTAGGACGCAAACCCTCACCGGATGCGTTCGCCGCCCTGTTCATTGAAGCCGTCCAACATCGGGGCTTCGATGCCTCGCTGAACTACAACGCCGACGAATTCCGGCTTGAGTACGGCGACAACGCGGTCTTTAACCTGCATCACGCATACCGCGCCTATTGCGGTAGCGACAGGGCATTCCGCGAGGCTGCGATGGAAGGGTTCGTCGCGACGCTATGCGCGAGTCATCGAGCCGCCCCCGAACGCCTGTCCGAGGCGCGGGCGATGCTGCGGCCGCTGATCCGCGGCCGGGGTGTGCTCGAAGACGTACGCCTGCATCAGTTACGCACCAGCGGTAGGGAGGCCTCATTCGCACCCGCGTGGCGACCGTTCGGCGACGACTGTGCCGTCCTTCTTGCACTCGACTATCCGGAGTCCACCTCGACGCTTATGAGCGGACCCGTGGAATCGTGGGGCATTTCGCTCGATGACGCGCTCGCGATTGCGCGCGACAACCTGCGTGACATCACCACCGACTCGTTCGTCGAAGTGGCCCGCGGCGTATATCGCGGCAACTGGCGCGATGGCTACGATGCGAGCCGTGCGCTGCTGCCCGACCTGCTGCACCGCGCGCCGGTGCATGGCGTTCCCGTCTTTATGATCCCCACGCGCGACGTGCTGCTCGTCACCAGCGACAAGGACGACGGCGGCATCGCGCGCATGGTCGAACTGAGCCGCGAAGCCGCGCACAGCGGCCGCCCTGTTTCGCCGTTCATGTACTGCTACCACGAAGGCCTGCGACGTTTTACGCCGCGCCAGGGCCACGTGGTACGCCGCCTCGCACAGCTGGTCTTGCGCTATCACAAGGAGGACTACGACTCGCAGAAGGCCGCGCTCGATCGTCTGCATAAGCAGGAAGGCAGCGACGTGTTCGTTGCGAACTACCTGCTCTATGGCACCAAGGACGATGCGGGGGAAATGTTCTCGGCCGCAACGTGGACCGCCGGCGTCGAATCTTTGTTGCCGCAGGCCGATCGGGTCGTGCTGGTGCGTCCCGAAACGGGCGAGACACGAATTGTCCCGTGGCAACAGATCACGCCGCTGGTGGGCAGCCTGCTCGAAGAAGAACCCATGTATCCGGCGCGCTACAGGACGCGCGGCTTTCCCGATCCGGGTCAGTTCTCATCGTTCGCGCGCAGCGAATCGTAGACATTCTCTTCTCCACGGACTCGTTCCGCCCTGGTACCCGCTTCACGCTGCCGAGCGGCGTGAACGGCGCATTGCTCTTTCCTCGCCTTACAAACCATCAACCTCTGGACCCGTCCCTCCGATAAACCGTTCGATCAGGCTCGTGATGACGAAGTGAGTTCGCCCTTCGATGTCGTCGGCCCCTGCGCTATCCAACGTGTTTACCTGGAGGAAATGGACCATGTCGATCGATTCGTTCGGTATGACGATGGCGTCGCTGCCGACGCCCGCCGCGCCGCCCGCGTCGTCGGTGGAAGCCGTGCCCGCGAAGAAGCAGTCCACTTCGACGGAACCGTCGGCGTCGACTTCGACTGCAAGCACCGATCCGCTGATGGCCGCGCTTCAGCAAACCCTGTCGCGGCTCGGCTACAACATGCCGTCCGGCTCGCTCACGACAGACGCCACCAGCGGTACGGACGCCGCTGGCGGCACAGACGGCGCCGATGGCACCACGACGATCACCGTCAGCGCGACCAGCAGCGACCCGGCCAGCACAGGCGCGCAATTCCTTGCCGCGCTCTATCAGGCGCTAGCGCTTCAACAGTCGATCGCGTCGAGCAACGGGGCCACGTCATCCGGCGATAGTTCGGCAAACGCGATTGCCAGCTTTAACGATGCAGCGACCTCGGGTGGCGGTGTGAGCGCCTATCGCGACATGGGTTCACGTATTGCGGATCTGTCGACCGCATCGCGTCCGGCAGTCGACGATACCGATGCCGATACCGACGCAGGGGAATGGGACGTTGAAGTCGACGACGTAGAAGAGATTTCCGAACCTGAGGAAGCCGAAGCGGCCGACGGTGAGGATCCGCTCGACACCGCCATGTCGAACCTGAGCAACGCATTGCAGGCGCACGTTGCCGCGCTCGACCAGGACCCCGGCGCGACGGTGACGCTGTCCGATGTGCTCGACGGGCTCTCGGACACCGCCAGCAGCCTGAACTGGCAACCCGTGGGCGTACTGGTCGACGTCTCCGCCTGAAACAGCGTTGCGCCAAGGGCGATGTCTACAGAACGCCGGACTTCCAGATCATCTGCGCGGCCGCCACGAGAACGAACAGCAGCACGAGCTTGCGGAAGACCGCCGGTGGCAGTTTGTCACGCAGCGGACGCACGATCAGCATGCCGGCGATCACCGGGATGCTCGCGGCGGCCGAGATGGCGAGATCGACCCAGCTCGCGTGGGCGCCGCCGCTAAACGCAGCGATCAGCGAAACGATCGAGACCACCAGGATGATGGCAATCTGCTTGGTAAACGCCTTGCCGGTGGCTCCGGTTGCAATCAGGTACATGGCCAGTAGCGGTCCCGGCACGGAGGCAATGCTCTCCATCACGGCCGCCCCGAAACCGAGCACCAGCCCCACGGGTTTGGCGAGGCCCGGCGATAGCGTGAGCCGGGGCGAAGCGAACAGCAGCAACGCCGCGACGATCAGGGCAATTCCGGCGGCGGCCTGCGCGCGATGAGGCGCAAGCGAAATCAGCATCGTCACCCCGACGATGTTGCCGAGCACCGTGCCGACCAGCGGCGCCGCGATCCGGCGCACGGTGGCAAGCATCTCGCCACCTTCGAGCGCCTGCGGGATATTGCCGAGAATGATCGGCATCGACAGTAGCAGCACCGCCTGCTTGATCGGCAGAAAGTGGCTAAGAATCGGCATCGCCACCAATGGCACGCCGATGCTAACTACCCCTTTGACCATGCCGCCCAATAACAACGCGGCGAGGATACCGACTAGCGCGTACGGATCGAGCGTCTGCAGAGCCGGGCCTAAAACGCCGTCGGAGAGATTGATGTGAACCATGATGTGTTGGGTCTGCCCGCTATGACTGCGGATGGGTGGCTTCGAATATCGCGCAGTGAATTTTTTGTGTCTTCGCTGACCCGCCATGCAGGCCCGCTGACCGGTGAGCGCCTATGCCCGCCGGAGCCGCATGATACCCCGGTGCGCCTAAGGCCCCCTGCCGGCCCTTATGCATCGCGCGTCCTTACATCGCCTTACCAACCCTAAAGATAAGTTTCTGCGCGGTCGAAAAGTCAGGCAAGGCGACATCGCACTGCGTGCCGGCTGGCCGCCGCGGAGAAGGCGTCTCGTCTCCGGCGGCCCGCGGCAACGCTGAATGGGCGTCTGGTCGCGCGAGACCAGACCGTCCCAGATGGATACACGGATGAGAAAGGATTGCCATGCAAGTTAGCAACGCCGCGGCGTCATCTACGCTGACGCAAACGGGTGCCAGCGGGAGCACAGCATCGAACTCGCCCCCGGTGTCTGCCACCAGCGATGTGCCAACGACATCGGTTAGCTCGACCGCTGCGAGTCCGAGCCAGGACTCGGCCGTTACCATCTCGCCAGAAGGCGCCGCGATTGCCGCGCAGGACGCGAGCAGCACCCAGAGCGACGTGACGACGCAGAGCGCAGCGCCGTCAAACACTGCTGGCGGCACGACAGACGCCAGTAACGCCGACTCGGCTAACGACCCCAGCGCAACGGACAGCAGCAGCGACGCCAGCGCTAACGGCACCACGGGCAATAGTGACACCTCGGGCGGCACCACCAACGCCTCGCCGCTCAAATCGTTCACCTACGGAACACTGGGGCTAGAGCGCCCCGATCAATCGCAGGACAATCGCAACCCTTTCTACACCGCGGGCAGATGGCTGGCGGCCGGACTCACCATCGGGGGAATCATTTCGCTACTGGTTTAAAGATCCTTGCACACGGTGGACCGATGGCTGGGTCGGGCACGGCGGATGCTATGTCCCCTGAAGAAAACAAGCCGCGCCGCAGTCCGCCATGAGAGAAGCGCGTAGCCGCAGATCGCGCACTTCTACGTTTGCGCGCTATCTGCACAGGCATCCCATGGCGTACCGCTGGCCTCTTAAAAGGAAAAGCCATGTCCGCCACACCTCATGGGCTGGTAGCGAACGCCGCTGCGCACCCGAACAACCGCTTTCACGTCGTGCTGACCAGCGTAATCGCCGCGCTGGCCGGCTTATTGTTTGGCCTCGATATCGGCGTGATCTCAGGCGCATTGCCGTTTATCGCGCGACAGTTTCATGTCGGCGACCAGATGCAGGAATGGATTGTCAGTTCGATGATGGTCGGTGCGGCGCTCGGCGCGCTTGGCTCGGGGTGGATGGCCAAAGCCATCGGCCGCAAATACTCGTTGATGATCGGCGCAGCGTTGTTCGCTTGCGCGTCGGGCGTGTGTGCATTCGCATGGAGCCCGGAGATGCTGATTACCGGACGCGTTTTTCTTGGCGTAGCAGTCGGGATCGCTTCTTTTACCGCACCGCTTTATCTGTCCGAAATCGCTCCCCGTACCATGCGCGGCGCCATGATCTCCCTGCATCAGTTGATGGTGACAGTCGGCATTCTGGCGGCTTTCCTCTCCAACACCGCCTTTAGCGGCACAGGAGACTGGCGCTGGATGCTCGGCGTGATCGCCTTTCCGGCGCTCGCCTTGCTATTCGGTTTGCTGTTCCTGCCGCGCAGCCCGCGCTGGCTGATGAGCCGTGGCCGCAACGAGGAAGCTGAGCGCGTGCTGGAAAAGCTGCGTAGCGACCGCAAGAGCATAGAAACCGAAATGAGCGAGATCGCAGATCAGCTCAAAGTGGAATTCCAGGGATGGGGACTATTCCGTAGCAATCCGAACTTTCGTCGTACCGTGGGGCTCGGCATCATGCTGCAGGTAATGCAGCAATTGACCGGCATCAACGTGGTGATGTATTACGCACCGCGCATTTTCGGGCTCGCCGGCTACGGGACCTCGCACGACCAGCTGTGGGGCACAGTGATCGTGGGCGCTGTGAACGTGGCGGCAACCTTTATCGCTATTGGTCTGGTGGACCGCTGGGGCCGCAAGCCGATTCTCTACACCGGCTTCACCGTGATGGCACTTGCGCTCGCTACGCTCGGCGCACTACTGCATATAGGCGTGACGAGCGGCGCTAGCCAGATCGCGGCGGTGGTGATGTTGCTGGTGTTTATCGCGGGCTTCGCGATGTCGGCGGGACCGATGATCTGGATTCTCTGCGCGGAAATCCAGCCTATGAAGGGTCGCGATTTCGGCATCGCAGCTTCGACCTTCGTCAACTGGGTGGCCAACACGATTGCCGGCGCAACGTTCCTCACCTTGCTTAACACGCTGGGTCATGCGCAAACGTTCTGGCTGTACGCGGTAATGAACGCTGCATTTATATTCCTGACGCTATGGCTCGTGCCGGAAACGAAGGGCGTTTCGCTCGAGCAGATCGAACGAAATCTGATGGATGGGCGGGCGTTGCGCAAGCTCGGAGAGTAAGGATGTTGCAACCACGCCCCCCGCCTGAAAGAGATGATTTTTTACAACGTTGGCGAGCGCATGAAACGAAGTTAAAGTAATGCGCTTAGCTCGACGAGCGTTATACGCCAGACATCCTTGAGGCCGTCGCGCTATCGAAAAAGCATAAAAACGGAAAGCACGGTTCGCGCATTCCCTCGTCGTCATTCGAACGGAGGCCTTCTTGGACGACTCACTCACGCAGCCTGAAGAACAAACAAAGAGCGCAACACGCGGAAGCCGCTTCAAACGAAGGGTGCGCTGGGTATTCACCGGTCGCAACGGAATGCGGGCCGGCTGGGGCGTCGCGGTTTTTATCGCGACGTTTGTGGCGGTCGTCTTCGGCATCGCCGCGGTGCGGGCGCATTTCGGGCACCATCACCACCCCATCACCCTGTTTACTCTGCCGGTTGCCTATCTAGGCGAGACGTTTCAGCTTGCCGGCCTGATAGCTGCATTGGCCGTAGTGGCGGCCATCGAGCGACGCTCAATGCTGTCTTTTGGCTTGCGGGATTCCGCCGCCTGGACGCGTTTCGGAGGCGGCCTCCTGTGCGGATTTGGCGCAATCAGTCTGATGGTGCTTGTCCTCGTGCAAATGCATCTGCTGGTGCTCGACCCACCCACGGACCACGGTGTAACAGTCTGGACGCGCGCGGTTGCATGGGCCGGCTTCTTTCTGCTGGTCGGAATCTTCGAAGAGTCGACGTTGCGCGGATATCTGCAATACACGCTGACGCGAGGCATCGGCTTCTGGTGGGGCGTGCTGCTGCTCTCGATCCTGTTCGGCGGTTTGCATGGCTCCAATCCCGGAGAGACGCCCATCGGACTGATCTCCGCTGGCGGCTTCGGGATCGTGATCTGCCTGAGTCTCTGGTACACCGGATCGCTATTCTGGGCAATCGGCTTTCATGCGGCGTGGGACTGGGGTGAGTCGTACTTCTACGGCACATCCGATAGTGGCACGCTGGTAGATACCCGGCTCTTTACGGCGCATCCGCTCGGCAACATCCTGATGAGCGGCGGCAAAACCGGTCCGGAGGGCAGCCTGCTGATCTTCCCAATGCTCCTTATCACCGCGGTGTTGATCTGGTTATGGTGGGGACGCCGAACCACATCGCCATTCCGCGGCAGCGGCTGGAAGCCGGCGCGCACCGCTATCCGCTAACGTCGCGCTCAACAGGTTTCCAGTGGACACCGAATGAAAATAGAAGCAGTCGAGTCCAGCGACGAAGCCGCGCTAGCGTCGATGATGTTGAGAACCATCCGGACGAGTGTACGGATTGAAGCGGACGAGATGGCCGCCGTGATCACCAACGTTCTCGCAAATATGCACTGGGCGTTCGATCATGCACACCAATGCGTACACCTGAAATGCGTCGTGGACGGGCGCATTGCCGGCGCGGTGCTGGTCAAGAATTTCTGGAATCTGTGCAGTCTATTTGTGGAGCCGAGTGACCATCGGCGCGGCATCGGTCGAAGCCTGATTGAGGAAGCGATCAGACAGTGTGTGGCCCGCAACGAGCGGCCCTATGTGAGGGTCAATGCAGCGCCCAACGCGGTGGAGTTCTACAGTGCGATGGGCTTCACGCGGGTGGACGACAAGACTCAGTTAAGTACGAGCACGCCGATGGCGCTGTTCCTGTCTGCATCGCGACCGTTGCCCGCCCGATAGCAGGCACGACAAGGGCGCGATGGCGACGCGCGCTTATTCGACGGCGCTGCCTTGCGGGGCTGCGCTGCCTTCCTGAGCGGCGGAGTGGTCCGGTTGAGCGGAGACGTTTTGCTCAGCGTTGTTAGCCTGCTGAACCGCAGCCTCTTGCGGAGCTGCATCTTGTTGCGAGGCTGCGCTGTCTTGCGGAGCCGCGCCTTGTTCCGACGCACTACCGTCTTGCTGAACCGCGCCTTGTTCCGGCGCGCCACTCTCCTGCTGAACCGCGCCTTCTTGCGCAGCCGCCGCACCCTGCGGAGCGGAAGCGCCTTGCGCAGCGTTCCTGGCTTTTTGCCGCTTGGCCTGCAAGCCGCGCGCACGCGCGGCTTCCGCCGGCAGCACCTGACCGGCATCCTGACCGTTCAGGTCGACGCGCATGGCGTTTTCGGTGACGCATGCCCAGTAACGGCTACCCCAGCACCACACCTTGATGGCGTCGCGCAAAGCCGCTTCGTTTAAGCCGAGTTCTTCGGAGTGCTCGAGCAGATCCTTGAAGATGCCTACCTTGAGCGGCACCTTCGGAGCCGGATTTTTGGGGAACGCCTTCGGGAATCGCTTCTGAAGCTTGCCGATAGAGAGCACCACCGGATCTACCGGCTTTGACTTTTGCGCCGGCGATTTCTGCGCGGACTGCTTCGGTGCAGATGACTTATGTGCGGCCGCTTTTTGCTCAGGTGCGGTGCGCGCCGCGTCGGGCGTGTTACGGCCCCCGTTAGCGTGCTTCGCTACCGCGGCCTGCTTTGCTGCCTCAGCCGGCTTCGCTGGCCTCGCCGGCCTGGCGTGCTTTGCGTGCCTGGCTGCGCGTTTCTCTTCAGCCTGTTTCGCCAGCTGTTCTTTCAGTGCCGCGAGTTGTTCAAAGCCCATGATGCAGTCTACGACGAGGAAAATGCGTGGATTGTAGCAGCTAGACCGGAAAGCGATATGTGCACTTCCGGCGCTTCGCCATGCGGGATGCCTGAGTTCCGCTTACAGCAAGCAACGTGCCGCAGATTTTTCATCGGCAGCAGTAAATACATTCTCAAACACGCGCCGTGAATGCTCAAAGACCTGCATGACAAGAAGCGCTTGTCAGTTGACGAGCAATCAATTCATCGATATTGTTCGGACCATGGCCGATTCAGAATTCATCCATCCCGGCGTCACTGTCCGGCAGAACTGCCTCGAGCGGTTCAATTTGACCGTCACCGAAGGTGCGCTGGTTCTGGGCGTCAGTCGCCAGGCTTTAACGAATCTGTTGAGCGGCAAGGCAGGTATCTCACCGGAGATGGCCCTGCGCCTCGACAAGGCGTTCGGCGGCGGCGCGGAAACCTGGTTGCAAAGGCAAGTGCTTCACGATCTCGCGAAGGCGCGCCTGCGGCTCGACGAACTCAACGTCGTACCCATGGTGAACGCCCAACAGCCGGCGTTGTTCTAGGCGCCGGCGTATCGACGATCGGTAAGATCCGCGTTAGCCGTCATACCCGTTAGCAAGTGTTGAACCTTTGAATCATCAAAGGTTCGCATTGTTTCGCCCTGCCTTTTTAGCATTCCTTATTTAACTATTCGACTCGCTTCGAAGGCGTTGTTGCGTCCTGCCGTCGCGCGATCGAAACGCCACGACATCCAGAACCAGGATGCATTAAGGATGAACATGTCCGGTAATCGCCGCTTCCATATGTTTCTGATCGGCAGTTTCTTTGCCAGCTTCGGTGGATGGATTAACTTTCTCGCGATACTGAACATCGCAACCTATCGATTCAACGCGACACCATTCGATCTGGTGATCCTGAGTGCCGCATTGCTGGTGCCGCCCATTCTGCTCACGCGGATCATCAGCCAGGTTTGCGACCGCTATGCCAGCACACGTGTCCTTGTCGGCGCATTGGCGATCACGCTCGGCACAACAGCCGCCCTGCTTTGGGTCGGCCACTTCGTCGCCTTTCTGCTGGTCGTCGCGTTCAAGTCGGCGGCCCTCGGCTTCACCGATCCTGCCGAAACCGTGTATGTCACCACCAGTGTCGACGAGGCGCAGCAAAGCCGTGCGTTCCGCTTACTCAGTCTGGCTCAAAGCATGGCGAAGATCTGCGCACCCGCTGCCGGTGGAATCGTAGGCGCATGGGCCGGCGACAATCACACGATGCTCGTCTCGATCGTGTTCATAGCCGCAGCCATCGTGATGATGCTGCTGGCCGCGCCGGCCGCTAAGGCCGTTCTACCCGTTGCCGCTGCACCTGACGCAAAGGCTGCACCGCGTACGCGCTGGACCGGTGCCATCCTGCCGCTGCTGCTTTGCACCGGCATTTACTTCGCGCTGGCGGCGGCCGTCAACAATCAGTTTCCGCTCATGCTAAGAAACCAGGGGTTCGACAAATCGGCGCTCGGCATTGTGGTCTCTTGTGCTGCGCTGGGCGGCATGTTCGGCAGTCTCCTGCCCATGGGACGCAATGCCGAGCGGGCCGGCCTCGGACCACTGCTTGCGCCAGCGTTCGTGTCGTGTGCCGTGTTCATCGCCATTGGCGGCATCTTCCGGTTGCCGTTGCGTCCGGCCGAATGGCTGCTCGCGCTCGCGTTCTTCGCGACCGGCCACATGAGTGCGCGCTTCAGGGTTGAGTGCCGGCTGTTTATCGCCCGGCGTCTCGCAGATCAGGTGGCGAGCGCCAGTGCCGCACTGCAATCCGCGGGCATGTTCGTGCAATTCGTCGCGCCATGCGTGGGTGCTGTACTGACAAGTCTGCTGTCCACCAGCGATGTCTTCATCGTGCTTGGCTGCGTCGCGGCGGCTTGCCTTGCGGCTGTAGCCTTACGTTTTAGCAAGCAGCCGCAGGTTGCCGGGCTTGCCGCCGCCGCGGACGCAGATTGTCGATAAGCGCTATGCTTTTTGTTTCACGCAACCGGCAACCTGTTCCTCTCGCGGAGTCCACCATGCAATACCGTAAATTCGGCCGCACTGGCCTGAGCGTTTCACGTCTATGTCTTGGCACGATGACATTCGGCTTGCAAACCGAAGAGGCGGTCTCGCACCGCATCCTCGACAAGGCCGCGGAAGCCGGCGTCAACTTCATCGATACCGCGGACGTCTATCCGCTGGGCGGCGGCGAAGATCTCGCGGGACGCACCGAAGAGATCGTCGGCCGCTGGTTGAGGGGAAAGCGCGATCGCTTCATCCTCGCCACTAAAGCAGTGGGCAAGGTTGGGCCCTCGTCATGGGATCAAGGTGCGTCGCGCAAGCACCTGCTCGATGCCATCGACACGTCTCTTCGACGCCTCGGCACCGACTACGTCGACCTGTACCAGCTGCACTCCGACGATCACGAAACGCCGCTCGACGAAACGCTGGAAGCACTCGACATCATCGTGCGCTCGGGAAAGGCGCGCTACGTGGGCGTATCGAACTTTCTGGCTTACCGGCTGGCGCGCGCATTGGGACGCGCGGATGTGCTGCGTGTGGCGCGCTTCGTCTCCGTTCAGCCGCGTTACAACCTGCTGTTCCGGCAGATCGAACGCGAGTTGCTACCGCTCTGCGGAGAGGAACAGCTGGCGGTGATTCCGTATAACCCGCTGGCAGGCGGCCTGCTGACCGGCAAGCACCGCCACGATGCGCAGCCTGAGGCCGGCCGCTTCACCGAAACGGTGGGCAAAGCGGGGGCGACGTATCAGGAACGCTACTGGCATAAGCGCGAATTCGACACCATCGAAAAGCTGAAGGGCATCGCAGCGGACGCCGGCGTGTCGCTGACGAAAGCGTCGCTCGCCTGGGTGCTTGCGAATCCGCACATCACATCGGCGATCATCGGCGCAAGCAATCCTGATCAATTGACGGACACACTCAGCGCGATAGATCTAACACTGAATGCCGAACTGAAAGCGCAACTTGACGATGTGACGCACGAATATCGTTGGGGTGACGCGGCACGCTAAACGGCCAAAGTGGCCTAAAGGTCCTAAAGCGCATAAGCGGCGATGCGATTGCCAACCGGCAATCGCATCTCGCACATCGATTACTCGAAAATGCCGGTACGCTGGGTCGCTTCCGGCAACTGCCGTGTATCACGCAATGAGCGCGGATGCCAGAGCTTGGCCCCGCCTTCGATACCCGCATCGTTGGACACAACCGCCACATTCGCGGGCAGCTTGAAGTTCAGGCGCGCGGCGTTGCCGCCGCCTATCCACAGCTTGTCGTAGTTCACGAGCGAAGCCAGAATCCCGATCACTTTCTCTACGCGGTGATTCCAGCGTTTGTTGCCCGCCTGCATGCGCGCTGCGTCGCCGATATATTCGTCGTATGCGCGGTTCTTGCTGACCGGGTGATGCGCAAGCTCAAGGTGCGGCATCAGTTCACCGTCGCGAAACAGCGCCGTGCCCGCACCCGTGCCAAGCGTCAGCACGAACTCGATGCCATGACCTTCGATTGCTGCAAAGCCCTGCACCTCGGCGTCGTTGATCATGCGCACCGGCAAGCCGCCGAGCCGCTTGGCCAGCGAATCCGCAAGCGGAATGTCGTGCCAGCCTTCGTCGCCGAAATGCGGTGCCGTGAGCACCCGGTTGTTACGCACGAAACCCGGAAAGCCAATCGAGATGCGCGAAGGGGCATGCTCTGCAATCAGCGGCTCGACCAGCTTCACCAGCGTATCGACGAGTTGATCTGGCGTGCAAGGATGCGGCGTCGCCACGCGCAGACGCTCGGTAACCATCTTGCCGTGCGTGTCGATGATCGCGGCCTTCAAACCGGTGCCGCCCACATCGATGGAGAGGATGTACCCCCCGCCGTGCCTGACGGTACTTTTAGCCGCAGGCTTAGCCGCGGCTTTCACCGCGGTCTTCTTCGCCGCACGTTTGGCAGTGGTTTTAACGGCGCTGCCTGTGCTGCTCTTGACGTTACCTTTGACGTTGGTCTTACGTGTCGCCACAGTGGTCCCCTGTTAGTGTGATGTTGAGCCTTACTTCTTCGCGTCCGCGTCCTTGTCCTTGCTTAAAGGCCGCCATGCATGGCCGCTGCGCGCCAGCAGCGCATCCGACTCGGCCGGACCCTGACTGCCCGCGGGGTAGCCGTGCACCGGCAGCGGACCGCTCTTCGGATGCAACACGTCGTCCACCGCGGCCCAGCTCGTTTCGATGCTATCGGCACGCTGAAACAGCGTCTCGTCGCCGAGCATGCAGTCGTACAACAGCGTTTCGTAGCCGACGTTCGGCTGTTCATCGAAAAAGTCGCCGTAGTTAAAGGACGACTGCACAGCGCCCATCTGCATGATTGGCCCCGGCGCCTTCACATTGAAATCGAAACTCGTGCCATGCGTCGGATCGATGCGCAAGGTCAGCACGTTAGGCGTCAGCGCATCCACAGGAGTGTCGCGAAACAGCCGGAACGGCACCGTCTTCAGTTGCACCGATATCTCCGTGCGACGCGCCGCAAGCCGCTTGCCGGTACGCAGATAGAACGGCACGCCGGACCAGCGCCAGTTTTCGATGAGCACGCGCGCCGCCGCATACGTCTCCGTCTGGCTGTCGGGCGCCACATCGGGCTCCTGCCGATAACCCGGCCCTGCCGGTCCCTTCTCGTATTGTCCGAAGACCACGTCATCCGGTTTTACCGGCTGGATAGCGTCGAAAATATCGGCTTTCTTGTCGCGCACTGCTTCGGCGTCGAAGGAATTGGGCGGCTCCATGGCCACCATGCCGAGCAGCTGGAACAGATGGTTTGGCAACATGTCGCGAAACGCGCCGGTCTGTTCGTAGAACGAGCCACGCCCTTCCACGCCGATCGTCTCGGATGCCGTGATCTGCACGCAGTCGATGTACTCGCGCCGCCAGATCGGTTCGAACAAGGCATTCGCAAAGCGCACGGCCATGATGCTCTGCACGGTGTCCTTGCCGAGAAAGTGGTCGATACGATAGACCTGCTCTTCCTTCGCATTACTCAGGATATGTTCGTTCAGATCGCGAGCGGACGCAAGATCCGTACCGAACGGCTTCTCGATCACAATGCGACGGAAGCCTTTGCCGTCGTCGCCTTCCTTGAGCAGGCCAGCTTTACCGAGGTGCTCGACAATCGGCTTGAAGAAGCGCGAACTGACGGCGAGATAAAACACTACGTTGCCGCCAGGCGTGTTTTCGAGCTTCTGTTTCAGGGCGGAAAACGTATCGTCGCTTTCGAATTCGCCCGCCATGTATTCGAGGCGCTGCGCCAGCGAACTCCACGCCTTGTCGTCAAGCTTCGAGGTGTGGAAGGTGCTGGCCTTGTCGGCAGCAAACTGCTGCAATGCCTTGTACAGATCGTCGCGCCACGCGCTGGTTTCGACCTGGCCGTGATTCACGCCGATGATCTTCATCTGCGGATCCAGCAGGCCGTCTACAGTAAGGTTGTACAGCGCGGGCATCAGCAGGCGTTTGGTGAGATCGCCGCCTGCGCCGAAGATCACGAGGGTGCACGGCGGCGCCGGGTGTTTGCCTGCCGGTACGGTAGGAGTGGAAGACTGCGCGCCGGCAGAGGAGGAACTTGAATCAGGTGCGTTCGAAGGAGTCGACATAGGGTTCACTTGATCGAAGTAAGCCAGTGGAACAGACGTGGCAATAGAAGAAAGACCAGGGCCGCCGCCGCACAGTTCAAAATCAGTTACGAATCGTCTGTCTGCAGGGTGACTGTAATACGCTTAACCCTGCCCTCCCCCTTCGTTTTGCTGCAGAACCTACTTGGCGACCAAGGCAGCCTCGGCGTCCGTTGTGGCCGGCACTTCGCCCGTCTCGCCCGCCATACGCGGCTGCAGCAGCAACGCAACGAGCCCGCTCCAGCCGGTCTGGTGCGAAGCGCCGACGCCACGGCCATTGTCGCCGTGAAAGTATTCGTGGAACAGCACGAGATCGCTCGAACGCGGGTCGGCCTGCAGCAGCGGATACGCGCCCATCACCGGACGCTCGCCGTTGCTGTCCTTGAGAAATAGCGTAGTGGCACGCCGTGCGAGCTGATCGGCGATTTCGCGCAACGAGAACTTCTGGCCGGAACCGGTCGGAAACTCCACGCGGAAATCGTCGCCGTAGTAGCGGTGAAACTCGTACAGCGACTCGATCAGCAGGTAGTTGACTGGCATCCAGACCGGTCCGCGCCAGTTCGAATTGCCGCCGAATACACGCGAGTCCGATTCGGCCGGCAGATATTTAACGCAAAAGCTGTCGCCGTTGTGTCTGAAGACGAACGGCTCGTCGCGGTGTACCCGCGAGAGTGCCCGCACGCCGTGATCGGAAAGAAATTCTGATTCGTCGAGGGCACGCCGCAACAACGCCTTCATCCGGTGTCCGCGCAGCAGCGACAGCAGCAGGGTGTTGCCCTTGCCAGTTTCATCCCAGCGCGACACCAGTTTGGCCAGATCGGGACGGTGCTCGAGGAACCAGAACAGTCGCTCCCGCAACCCGGGTAGACTGCCGTGCAGGCGCTCTTCGAGCACATGCACCGCAAACAGCGGGATCAGACCGACGATCGAACGCACCCGCATCGGCTCGCTGGTGCCGTCGGGCAGTCTCAGCTTGTCGTAGAAGAATTCGTCGGCGCTGTCCCACAAGCCGGTCTCGCAGTCGTCGTCGCAACTGACTGCCTCTGCGATATACAGGAAGTGTTCGAAGAACTTCACGCCGATATCGACGAACACGTGATTGGCAAACGCCAGTTCCAGCGCGATGCGCATCAGATCGAGCGCATACGCCGCCATCCACGCGGTACCGTCGGCCTGATCAATGTGACCGCCGGTCGGCAGCGGCGACGAGCGATCGAAGATGCCGACGTTATCCAGCCCAAGAAAGCCACCCTGGAAAATATTGCGGCCGTCGGCGTCCTTGCGGTTCACCCACCACGAAAAATTCAGCAGCAGTTTGTGGAACACCAACTCGAGGAAATCGCGATCGCCTTTGCCCATCAGCGCCCGGTCGATTTCATAGACGCGCCACGCAGCCCATGCGTGCACCGGCGGATTGGCGTCGCCCAAGGCCCACTCGTAGGCCGGCAACTGTCCGTTGGGATGCTGATAACGGTCCTTGACCAGCAACAGCAACTGCCGCTTGGCGAATTCAGGATCGATGAGCGCAAAGGCCGCGGCATGGAAGGCGAGATCCCAGGATGCGTACCACGGGTACTCCCACTTGTCGGGCATCGAGACGATGTCCGCATTGCACAGATGACGCCAGTCGGCGTTGCGGCCGCGCTTTCGATTTGCGTCAGGTGTGGGCTGCGCCGGATCGCCATCCAGCCAGCGCTGGACGTCGAACTGGTAGTACTGCTTCGACCAAAGCATGCCGGCGAGCGCCTGCCGCTGCACGAGCCGTGCGTCGGGATCGTGGATTTCATGCTGCAACGCCGCATAAAACCCGTCGGCTTCGGCAAGGCGGCGAGCAAACAGCGCGTCGACATCGAGCGGCACGTCATCCGGTGCGGACTCGGGACGCCAGCGCATATAAATCACCGCGCGGCCGTAGGGCGGGAGTTCGAGCGGCACGTGGGCCGCTGCCTTGGTGCCGGTGTCGGACCGTACCGCTTGCGCGTCGCCATGCACGAGGTAATCGTTGACGCCGTCCTTGAACGGACCCGAGCCGTCCATATTGAAGAGGCGTTTGACATTGGTGTCGTTCTCGCAGAACAGCCACGTCAGTTCGGGCGCGTCTTTCGACCACGCGGTCACCACAAACGGATCATGTCCTGGCTGGCGCCCCAGCAGAGACGTCGCGCCGTTCGCTGTTTGCTTCGAAAGCGATGGGCGGTCCTTCGTTTCTTTCCACGACCACGTATTTCGCGCCCAGATCTGCGGCAGCACATCGAGCGAGGCAGACTTGTCGCCCCGGTTTTCGACCGTGACCCGCATCACGATGTCTTCGGGCGTGTGCTTGGCGTATTCGACGTGCACGTCGAAATAGCAGTTGTCGTCGAATGCGCCGGTATCAAGCACCTCGTATTCGGGCATATCGGCGCCGCGCCGCGCGTTCTCCTGCACCAGATCGTCATACGGATACGCAGCGTGCGGATACTTGTACAGCATCCGCATATAAGAGTGGGTGGGCGTGCCGTCGAGGTAGAAATACAGTTCCTTGACGTCCTCGCCGTGATTGCCCTGTGAGTTGGTGAGGCCGAACAGGCGTTCCTTGATGATCGGATCCTGGCGATTCCAGAGCGCCAGCGAGACGCACCAGTTCAGCTTGTCGTCGCCGAAGCCGGCAATGCCGTCCTCGCCCCAGCGATAAGCACGGCTGCGGGCGTGGTCGTGGGGAAAGTAGTCCCATGCGGTGCCATTCGGGCTGTAGTCCTCGCGCACGGTGCCCCACTGGCGCTCGCTCAGATAGGGCCCCCAGCGCTGCCAGCGGGCGCATTCCCTGGAGTGCAGGCGGGTGCCTTCGATGGTTGCGAGCAGATTGGCGGCACGCAGCGGCGGCATGGAGCGGTCCCTTGCTTTTCGAGCTTGGCGGTGGGACTCACATCCTAGCGCGTTTTGCCCAAAGGGTGCGCCGGCGTGGGCTTTATCCGGGGCCTATCCGGTGCTTGTCCCGTGCCTGCTCCGCAGTCCGCCTCGCGGTTCACCCATTCGCCAGCATCCGCTTCACCCTCAGCAATTCCCCCAGCGACCACGCCTGAAACGGCGTGCCGCCCGGATGATGCGGTGCATCACCGTCGGCTACCTCGCAGAGGTGATCGAGGCCGTCGCGGTCGAGATACTCGATCAGCGGCGCAAGAAAGCGCGTGCGCGCCTGCGCCCGCGCACCCTCGGCCGGTTGATTCACGCGCAACCATGCCTCGACGAACGGCCCGATCAGCCAGGGCCACACTGTCCCCTGGTGATAAGCACTGTCACGCTCGACCTGACCGCCCGCGTAGCGTCCCCGATAGGCGGGATCGGACGGCGCCAGGGTGCGCAGGCCAAGCGGCGTCAACAGGTGCGTCTCGACCTGTTCGACCACCGCACGCGCTGCGGCGCCTTCGAGCAGCGGAAACGGCAAGCCTCCCACCGCGAAAATCTGGTTCGGCCGGATCGAGCGATCGATTTTGCCCGGCACGTGGTCCGCGTCGACGTTGTCGAACAAAGCACCGCTCGCCGGATCCGTGAAGCGCTGCGCAAATGCTTGCGAGGCACGCGCCGCTGGCTCCTGCCACTGCGGATTCCACTTCGCAGCAATGCGCAGCGCGTTGATCCACAGCGCCTGCACTTCTACTGGCTTGCCGATACGCGGCGTTACGACCCAGTCGCCGACCTTCGCATCCATCCACGTCAGTTGCACACCTGGCACGCCGGCACGGAGCAGACCATCGTCATCGGCCCGGATGCCGAAACGGGTGCCACGACTGTACCCCGTGAGAATCTCCTCGACCGCCTGCTGCAGACGCTTGCGTGTGTCGTCGCAAGCGTGCTCCGCGGCCAGGTAGTCGTGCACCGCAACCACGAACCATAGGGACGCATCGACGGCGTTGTATTCCGGCGTGCTGCCGTAGTCGGGAAAGAGATTCGGCAACATGCCTTCGGAGATCGTGCTGGTCCACTCGAGCAGGATCGACTTTGCCGCTTCGTGACGGCCCGATGCCAGCAACAAGCCGCGCATCGCGATGAACGTATCGCGGCCCCAATCGGTAAACCACGGGAAGCCCGCGACCAGCGTGCTGCCTTTTTCACGCGCGATGAGGTAAGCATCCGCAGAGCGATGCAGTTGCGAGGCGAATGCGCTGCGACGCGCAAATTCGCCATCGGCCAGCGCCTGCGCCCGTTCGACAGCCGGCGTGTCATCGGCTTGCGGGCCTGCACGCAGGATCATCAGTGCGGCACCGTCGGCGAGTGAGAAAGTGAACACACCGGGCGTCGCAAGATCTTCGCTGAAATCGAGGCCACGTTCGCGCTCGCGTACATAGCAGAAGTTTCGATACCAGTCCGGCGCGTGAGTGTACGTTCCGTTGGTCGACGCGTGAATCGCCGGCAGGTCACCGTATGGCTGCCAGCTCACCTTGGCGCGGGCATCATCCGTCTGTGCATTGAAGTTGAACGCGGCGTTTTCGTGATGCAGCGCGTGATAGTCGCGTCCCGACAAAAGCGGCCGCACGTTCAACGTATAACGGCTTGCGGCTTCTGCGCTAGCACTGCCCGGCGCAAGACGCCAACGCAGGACCGTCTCGCAGCTCGCCTTCGCAACGAAGACCTCAAAGATCAGTACCGCTTCGCCGTCGAGCTGGAAACGCCACGTCGGCCAAGGTTGCGTATCGAAACCGAGCAGGCTGGATGACACATCGGGATACACCACGTCTGGTACATAGCGCTGCATCGTGAGCGGATAACGCTTGCCGTCTGCTTCGAGCCACGCTTCGACACCATTGACGAGTGCAACGCGCCCGCCAGGTGGATGCATCGCCGTCAGCAGCAGCGCGTGATAGCGGCGCGTCCGCGCCGTGCCGACTGTTCCCGATGCGAAACCGCCGAAGCCGTCCGCCTCGAGCCACTCGTATTCGAGCTGGAAGGAATCGAAAGTTTTTTCGATGCGCGTCATTTTTACATCCGCCGTTTTTACTGCTTCGATCTTACCGATTTAATGAAACAGCAAGGAAAAATCGCCAGATAGGCGTTCGCCATAATTTCTAATCACTTTCCGAATTCCAACAAATAGCCATCAAATTCGCAGCGCGCAAACGTTACACCGTATTTCATAATATTTTCTTCAAGTCACTGGAGACTGCATCCCGCTACCCCGAACGAGGATGCAGACATGCGAAATTTCCAGGTCGCGGCCACGGCCGTAGTCGTTGCACTCACAACCGTTTTGTTGACCGCCTGTGGTCCGGACGAAAGCAGTTCGGCAAGCGTCGGTCAAAGCAACGCCGCAACCAGTTCAGTCACACCCGCGGCCACACCCTCAGCTCCTCAGACAAACCTGGCGGCGACGCCTCCCGCATGGGGCGCGTCAGCCGCGCTAGCAGGCGCCGCTACACCTGGTACCACCGCCGCATCGGACAGCGCTGTGCAAAGCGTGGAAGCAAGCCTCGCAGGAGACAGCCAGCAGGTTACTCCCGTGCTGCGCTATGCGCCCGGCGACAGCGACCAGAGTGGCCACAGCAATTAACCAACGGATTACCCCCAGCGCATCGAGACGCGCTATTCTTTCCCCCCGCAGAAGGTGATAACCAATGACCTCAAACAGCCGTCGCCGTTTCCTGCAGACCGTTGCATCATCCGCCGGTGCCGCCGCCGCGTTGGCCGCATTCCCTGAATCGATCCGCAATGCATTGGCGATCCCGGCCAATTCGCGCACCGGAACGATCGAGGATGTCGAGCACATCGTGGTATTCATGCAAGAGAACCGTTCGTTCGACCACTACTTCGGCCACATGCGCGGAGTACGTGGTTACAACGACCGCTTCCCGATTCCGCTGCCGGGCGGCCAACAGCCGGTGTGGTATCAGCCGTCGAAAGAGAACGCGGCGCAACCGGTTCTGCCGTTCCACCTGAACACGCAGACCACCAGCGCACAATGTATCGGCGATCTCGACCACAACTGGTACCCGACGCACTATGCCATCAACAACGGCGCGTACAACCAGTGGCCGCAGTACAAGACCGACATGACGATGGGCTACTACCTGCGTAGCGACATTCCGTTTCACTACGCACTAGCCGACGCGTTCACCATCTGTGACGCCTACTTCTGCTCGATGCCCGGCCCGACACACCCGAACCGCTCGTATCTGATGACCGGCATGGTCGACCCGAGCGGCACGATGGGCGGACCGCTGCTCGACAACAACGATTACGTGGACGGCGATGGCCCGCCGAAGTACGCACTGCTCTCGTGGACGACGTATCCGGAACGTCTGCAGGCTGCGGGCATTTCGTGGCAGGTTTACCAGCAAGGGCTGACCGGCGCCGATCCGCTGAACGGCAACTACGGTACCAACATCCTGCAGAACTTCGTCAACTTCATCAACGCACAACCGGGCTCGGCACTTTACGAGCGCGCACAGACAGTGCGCACGATTGTCGATCTGAAGAACGACGTGCTCGCAGGCAACCTGCCGCAGGTATCGTGGCTGTGCCCGCCGGCAGCGTACTCGGAACACCCGAGCTACACGCCCGCTTATGGCGCGGAATATACCTCGCAGATCATCGAAGCGCTGACGTCGAATCCGGAAGTCTGGAGCAAGACCGTCCTGTTCATCATGTACGACGAGAACGACGGCTTCTTCGATCACCTCGTGCCGCCGCAACCGGCAACGACTGCAGCCCAAGGTCAGTCGACGGTCAGTGTGGCCGGCGAAATCCACAACGTGGTGAATCCGCTGCGCGGCGGCAGCTACACTGCCGACGGCCTGCCGTACGGCCTCGGACCGCGCGTGCCGATGACGATCGTCTCGCCGTGGACCAAGGGCGGCTTTGTCTGCTCGCAGGTGTTCGATCACACGTCGGTGATCCGTTTCATCGAGAAGCGTTTCGGCGTGACGGAGCCGAACATCACGGAATGGCGCCGCGCCGTATGCGGCGACCTGACGACGGCGTTCGACTTCCGCACGCCGGATGCGACGATGCCGCCGCTGCCGGACACCAGCAACTACATCAACATGGCCAACAACCAGTGCGCCGTGAATCCGGCGCCGGTCGTGCCGGCCACGCCGGGTCCGTTCGACGCGCAGGAGTCGGGTATCCGTTTTGCCCGTGCACTGCCGTATGAGCTGCACGTGAATGGCAAGGTGGACGTCAAGGCGAACACCTTCACGATCGATCTCGCCAACACCGGCACCCACGGTGCGCACTTCTACGTCTATGCCACCAACCGCACCGACGGCCCGTGGCGCTATACCGTCGAAGCAGGCAAGTCGTTGACGGAGACTTTCGATCTGACCTCGACGATCGGCGTCTACACGTTCGAAGCGTTCGGCCCGAATGGCTTTGTCCGCAAGTTTGCAGGCAATGCCGTCGAGACGCAGAGCAGGAACAACAAGCCGTCGCTGCCGGAAGTCCGCACGCACTACGACGTGGCAAACGGCAACGTGTACCTGAAGTTCACCAACAAGGGCAAAGGCACCGCGCGCCTGACGGTGATCGACAATGCGTACGGTGCGCGTCCGCGTCAGGTGATCGTGCCGGCCGGCGCGGAGATCGAGGAAGCATGGGTGCTGGCGTCGAGCCACCACTGGTACGATCTGACTGTCAGCAGCAATGACGACGCCAGCTACAGCCGCCGCCTCGCCGGCCACGTCGAAAACGGCCGTCCGAGTATCAGCGACCCGGCCGCTATCGCGCCGACGTTGAGGGTAGTCTGAAACCGCTGAGGTGCCGCCGGGCATCGAACTTGCACGCGTCGCTGTTGTTAAGCGGCGTGTGCCCGTCGTTGCCCGGCGCGTTCAGCAGTGCGGCTGCGCGCAGCACCGCTGATATCACCAGGGAGGTTTTATGGAACGCGAAGCCTTTGTCGGCACCCTCGAAAAAGAGGGGTTCAAGGAGTTCGTCACCGTGACGCGCGAGCCCGGCGGCGCGCTCGATGTGCACGAGCATTCGTTCGAAGCGAAAGCGCTGATTCTCGAAGGCGAAATCAGCCTGCGCGTTGGAGATGAAGAGCGGCTCTACAAGGTGGGCGACGTGTTCCATCTGCCGGCGCACATCGCGCATTCAGAGCGCTATGGACCGGCGGGCGTGCAGTATCTGGTAGGCCGCAAATAACGCGTATCGAGTAACGCGTTAACGCATCATAGGTAACACCCCCGCTCCCCGGACGAATCACGCGCCCAGCAGCACGCCGGTGCGCAGCGGCTTCGTTCCCGTCACGCGGCCCAGCGGCGCGCCCGCTGTCACGAAGCGGATCGCACGACGCATATAGAAAATGCCATCTGTCTTGCTGCTGATGGTGGTCGTCTCGTCGGTCAGCGGATCGATGATGTCGAATAGCGGATCGCCCGCACGAATGCTGTCGCCGATATTCGCGCGGTGCACGAGTATTCCGCTCACCGGTGCATAGAACTGCTCGCTGCCCGCGAGCGGCGTGGCAGGCGCGAGCAGTTCGGGCAGCGCCTTTGGCTCGCCGCGAATCGCCTTACGCCACATCAGGTAATCGACCAGCGCATCGGCATCCTGCTGCGCCACTGCATACGAGACGTCCCGTTGTCCGCGGCATTCCACCGTCACCGCAACCGTGCCGGTACCGACCGGTTGATGCGCCGGCAGCTTCTGCTGCAGTTGCCACCACAGCAGGCTATACATCTCGTCGAACGCTGCAGCGCCCGAGTCCGTGGCGAGCAGCGAAGCGCGTGCGCCGAGATAGCGCGAAAGCGGCTCGAAATCGGGCCAACCCACCTCGCTCGTGTACAGATGCATCACGGCTTCCAGCGAGCAATGTAGATCGATCACGACATCCGCATCGAACGAAAGCTTTTGCAGCGCCACTTGCAGCGATTCGAACTCGGTCAGCGGTTTTTGCTCGTTCAGCTCCGCGTTCATCAGTTGCCGAACGATCTGGATGTTCGCCACCGGGTCCGCCCCGAGCGACTCCTTGGCGCGTTCAAGCAGACGCGGGAACATCAGGAAATTGCGGTTGAAGTTCTTGCCGCTGGCCAGATCGAAGCGGCCGAGAAACTGGCCCAACACGTATTGGCCGAGCCCGACGGGGTTCGCCACCGGCACCACTACGATCTGCGCAGCCAGCGCGCCCTGCGCTTCCAGTTCGAGCAGACGCCGCTTCAGCAGGACCGTCGTCAGCATCGCGGGTGTTTCGTCCGCGTGCAGGGTCGACTGTATGTAGATTTTCTGACCACTGTCCTCGGGTCCAAAGTGAAAGCTCACCAGTTCACGATGAGTGCCAATGGCGGGGGACAGCAGAGGGATCGATTGTTTCTTCATGAGCGTATCGCGAATGCGGAGAGACCAACGTTATCTATGACTGTTCTATGTCTGTGCAGCGGCGCGAGCGCAGCGATCGATGCTCAATCGCTGCCGTACGGATCGAAGTCGAAGTACTTGTGCGCAATCTTCGCATACGTGCCGTCCTTCAACATCGAAGCGATCGCGTCATTGATCGACGCCTGCAGGGCTGTTTCGTCCTTGCGCAGACCGATGCCTGTGCCATGGTCGCCCATCGACAGCGGTGCCCCGACAAACGCGAAGCCCTTGCCGGCCGGTGTACGCAGAAAGCCTTGATCCGCTTCCACCGTACCCAGCAGGGCGCCGTCGAGGCGGCCATTCACCAGGTCCGCAAAGACCTCGTCCTGACTCTTATACGCTACCACGCCCACGCCATGGGGCGCCCA
This sequence comes from Paraburkholderia sp. GAS33, assembly GCF_050436645.1. Classification (NCBI taxonomy): domain Bacteria; kingdom Pseudomonadati; phylum Pseudomonadota; class Betaproteobacteria; order Burkholderiales; family Burkholderiaceae; genus Paraburkholderia; species Paraburkholderia sp. GAS33. The sequence continues at coordinate 559,355 of NZ_JBNDMP010000003.1, read as the reverse complement.
GTGGGCTTGCGCATAGGTTTCGAACTGCGTGCCCGACTGCACGCCGATCTGCTTGCCCGCCAGCGACGCCGGCGCGTCGCTCAATCCCGAGCCTTGCTTCGCAATGAGATGCGATTTGAACTGAAACAGTTTCGACGAGAACAGGATCTGCTGCTGGCGCTTTTCGGTAATCGCCATCGACGACATGATCGCGTCGATCTTGCGCGCCTGCAGTGCCGGGATCATCCCGGAGAACTCCAGTTCCACCCACTCGCATCTGGCATGGATGCGCCGGCAGATTTCATTGCCGAGGTCGACGTCGAAGCCTTTCACGCTGCCGTCCGGCGCCTTGGAGTCCATCGGCGGATAGCTCGGGTCAATGCCGAGACGCAACGTGGCGCTATCAGCAGCAAACGCACCGCTGCTGACAGTCAGCGCGGCGGTCAGGATCATCAACGGGGTCTTCATGGCGAGAGGCGGTCCGGTTCGGAGAGCTTGTCGGAAAGGAGCGGATGACGTGCGGCTGGACCGCGTGGCGTCTGGCAGGCGTCATGCTACCTCTCGTTGGCGCGTCAAAGAAGCCCTCCGGGGCTATCGCGATCGCATTTAGCGATCACCCATCGCGCCAGGCTCACCCTGTCTTGTCCCGCACTACCCGTGCGCGGGCGGGATAGCGGCGAATGGGCGCGATCCGTAAGCGTCCCGTCGAGAAATGGGGTCCGCCACTCTGACTTGTCCGCCAAACCCTCGCCGTCCCCGGACAACTCTTTGGGCAAGGCCGCCAGCAGGTTAGGATGCCCACAAGGACACTACGCTTAACCGGCAACGTAGTCGCAAAACACTCCGATCGCCTCAATCGGTCAAGGAGACAAGTGACATGCTTGCGCCATGAGCATCCTGCCAACCTTATCCCGATCCGTTAGCCCTTCCATGCGAGTCCTATTCGTCGTCGGCAATCTGGGTGACTACCATGTGCCCCGGTATCAAGCGCTTCTCCGTCTTGCCAACAGCCGCGGCCACGAAGTATTTCTCGTCGAGGTATTCGGCAAATCCGGCGTGTACGGCTTCCCTCAGGATCGCCGCGCGGCCTTCTTCAATACCCATCCTGCGAACTGCGTTACGTTGATCAAGGACGCGGGCGAAGGCGATGGTCACACCTTCCGCGTGGCGGCCGAGTTGCTGGCGGTCTTCCGCAAGTTTGCTCCGGACGTCGTCGTCACATTGGGCTACAACACGAACTATTCGATCGTGCTGTGCGTGCTCAAAGCACTGACGCGCCGCTTTTCGCTGATCTATATGTCGGACTCGAAAGCCGACGACGGCAAACGTTACACCATCAAGGAACGTGCGAAACGTCTGCTGGTGTCGAGGTTCGACGCGGCCCTTGTCGCTGGTGAAAAACACCGCGTCTACGCGGAATCGTTGGGTATCCCAATGGAACGCTCGCGCGTGGGCTTCGACGTGATCGACGTGGAGTACTTTTCCAGAATGGCCCGCGAGGCCGCCTCGGCGGCAGACGAGATTCGCGCACGCTTTACGCTGCCGCCGCGCTACGTGTTGTGCGTCAGCCGCTTCGTGGCGCGCAAGAATATCGATCTGCTGATTGGCGCATTCTTTCACGCGGGACTGCATCTGCGCGGCATCTCTCTCGTGCTGGTGGGGCAAGGTCCATGCAAGGCGCAACTGCTGGAGCAGATCGACCGGCTCGGCTTGGCCAAACATGTGCTCATTCTGAGTTCCGTGCCGAATCCCCATATGCCGGGGCTCTACGCGCTGGCGGATTTCGTCGTGCTCGCCAGCAAGTTCGACCAGTGGGGCTTGTGTATCAACGAGGCCTTTGCAGCGGGCACCCCGGCCATCGTCACACACGCTTGCGGTGTGGCGAACGAACTGGTGCAGGACGGCGTCAACGGCTTTATCGTCGAGCCGGATGACGAATCGGCGCTAGCGGCAAAGATCATGCAACTGGGCACGAACAGCGAGTTGCGCGAACGCTTCTCCGCTAACGCGTTGGCATCAGCGAAGCGCTGGACGCCGGCGCTGTTCGCGTCGAATACCATCGAACTGGCAGAAGCGATGATCGGCCCGGCGAGCCGCACGCAGGAAGCGGCTTAGAAACGGGAACAGGGGCACTGGATCGGCGCTCGTTGCGTGGCTTGTCACGTACGCAACGAAGCCACTAGACGAACAGCGCGACACTCAAAGATTAGGCGCGAACACCGCCGCCGAACCCGGCGCAATGCGGCGCTTGAGAATTCGCGCGACCGAATACATCGTACTCAGCCGTTCCACCCCAAGCCGTTGCTTCAGCTCTCCACCAAAGCCATCCAGGAAGTTGAAGGTGGCGGGGCTGGAAAATCCATCGAAATCGAACGTCAGCTTGCGCTCGAGCGCATGCTGGATCGCCATCCAGATCAGCAGGCTGATCGACCCGCCATGCGCGCCAAGGGCACGCGACGAGAGCAGGTAATACATCGAATGCTGGTCCCACACCAGACCGATAGCTGCAACCAGCCGCCCACCCGGGCCATAAGCCCCCAGCAGATGGCCCGCCTTGCGAGCGACGAACGCGTTGACCAGTTGCCGCATCACGGTCGATCCGTAGGCATTCGTGCGCGAACGTTCAAGCAGATTTGCTTCGTAGAACTGCAGGAATTCGCTAGGCGTCGCGATGGGCGCGACCGTGAGATTTCGCTCTGCACTCCGGATGACATTGCGGGTTTTGCCATGCAGACGAGCCCAGGTCTCGGGCACCGTGCAATCCGGCGCGATCTGAAACGTGTAGCGCGCCGAGACGGTAAATCCGCGTAAGGCGAACGCCAGCGCATCTTCAGTGCGTGGATCGAACAACTGGAAGAAGCTGTCGAAATGCGGCAGTTGATCGATCAGCTCCGAGGTGACGCTCAGCCGGTGATGCTGCTCGTGCGTGCGGTCGAGGCCCATGGGTTTGATGACCGGACCCAGCGTCCGCGTGAGCGGCGGAAGATGTGAAATCCGCCACACCCCCATGCGGGTCGGATAATAAGGCAATTCCCCGAGCACCTCGTTGCGGCGCACGACTTTCACCGTGCTCCAGTTACCGCCGGTCGCGATATCGAGCCACCAGGGTTCGTGGAAAATGGATTGAGCAACCGATGCTTCGACTGAGCGCGCCGACGCGGTGACAGACGGCACCACGGGGGTGCTGCGTATCACGCGTTCAAGAGGCACCGCTGAGTCTCGTACGGTTGTCATCGGCAACTCACATGGTTCCGGGCCCGATCCCCGTTGATACTGTTTGCCTTTCCCCCCAAGCCGCGAGACGCATTGTTTCGCTCAGACGAATGCGCGCGGTTCGAGCCGACTACGGCGAGTCTATTCGCACTTTGGTAGTACTTTCACGCCAAAATCGAGTAAAAACAGTGGACTCGTATGGAGAAAGGCAGGTCTCGGAAAAGTGTTCTGCTCGATAGCCCACTTAGGTCGAAAGGGTTACCGGTGTGAGGCCGATTTCTACGCTTTATCCGATGATATTGAAGTCCTTCAGATACTTGTCGCTTAGCGTAATGCCAAGCCCAGGCGTTTCGTCGGATAGTTGCAGAAAGCCATTTTCCGGCTGCGGCTCACCTTCGAAAATGTAGTAGAACAGTTCATTGCCCACTTCCACATCGAACACCGGAAAAAACTCCGACATGGGGCTCGCCGTCGTGGACATCGTCAGGTGATAGTTGTGCATCTGCCCCGCGTGCGGGATCACAGGCACGGACCACGCTTCGGCCATCGCGTTGATCTTGCGCGCAGCGGTAATGCCGCCGACGCGATTCGTGTCGTACTGGATCACGTCCACCGCGCGCCGTTCGAGCAGGTCCTTGAAGCCGTAGATCGTGAACTCATGCTCGCCGCCCGAGACGGGAATGATGTTCATCTTCTTCAGTTCCTGATATCCCTCGACGTCGTCGCCAATCACCGGTTCCTCGATCCAGCGTGGATTGAATTCGGCGAGACGCGGCAGCATGCGGCGCGCGTATTCGAGCGTCCAGCCCATGTAGCACTCCACCATGATGTCGATCTCATCGCCCGCGAGTTCGCGCAACAGACGCAACTGCTCGATATTTTTCGCCATACCCTTCGGGCCGTCCTTGGGACCGTAGCCGAAGCGCATCTTCATCGCAGTGAAACCCTGCTCGAGATAGCCGTTTGCTTCGCCGAGGAAAGCATCACGATCGTCGTTGTTATAAAGCTTGGAGGCGTAGCACCAGATCTTCTCTTTGGTGCGCCCACCGAGCAGCTTGAACACCGGCTTGTTGACTGCTTTGCCCATGATGTCCCACAGCGCAATATCGATCGCCGAGATCGCCGCCATGCCGATGCCCTTGCGGCCCCAGGCGAGCGTACGGCGGTACATCTTCTGCCAGATGTATTCGTTGTCGAACGGGTCTTCGCCAAGCGCGATCGGGGCGAGATGTTCGTCGATAATCTGCTTGGCCACGCGCGGCGCGAGCGCGCAGTTGCCGATACCAACGATGCCATCGTCGGTCTCCACTTCCACCACCAGCCAGCCGTGAAAACGGAACGAGCCCATCGCATCGCCACGCTCGAAGAGAATATCGACCGCGTTGGTGCAGAAATGCGCTTGCGGCGGCACGACCTTGCCTTTCCATTCAAAGACGCGGGTGCGAATGTGTTTGATCTTCATAAACGTCAACTCCTTGGAAAGATTAGTGGCTCGGCCGTTTGCCAAGCGATGCGGTGGATTCTTGAGGCAGGCGAACGGTCTCCGGCGAGGTCGACTTGAACCACTGCAGCAACGCGGCGCCAATCAGGCCGACCACCGCCAGCGAAAGCATGCCGGCCTGCGGCGAGCCTACGAGGCGCTCGGCAAAAGCCTTGAGATTCGGCGCGACGAAGCCGCCCAGATTGCCAATCGAATTGATGAGTGCGATTCCGCCCGCGGCGGCCGCGCCACCGAGGTAGCCCGTCGGCAAAGTCCAGAAAAGCGGCTGCACGGCGACGAAACCGATTGCCGCGACGCAAAACGCGGCAATCGCGAGTACGACCGATGAGGTCACCGCGGAGGCGGCAATGCCGAGCGCCGCGAGCGTGAGCATCGCCGCGGCCCAGTTACGATGATGGCCATGGCGGTCCGCTGTGCGCGTAACGATAAAGGTGCCAACAATCGCCGCGATCCACGGGATGGCGGTCAGCAAGCCGACCTTCGTGCCGACGTGGCCACCAGTCAGGCCGGCGATGCGGGTGGGCAGGTAGAAGACCACGCCGTACACGCTCATCTGGACAGCGAAGTAAATGAGGCTGAGAAACAGCACGCGTGGATCGCGCAGTGCCGCCAGCACAGAGGCGGGACCATGTGCGCGTTTATGCTCGTCCTCCACACGCAAGGCAGCAACCAATGCATCGCGTTGCGGGGTATCGAGCCAGCGGGCATCGGCGGGACGGTCGGTCAGATAGAAGAATGCGATCACGCCGACCGCGGAAGCAGCGATACCCTCCACCACGAACAGCCACTGCCAAGGATGCAAGCCGAACGGGTTGGAGATATCGAGCAACACGCCCGATACCGGACTGCCAAACAGCATGGCAAGCGGGAAACCGAAATAGAACACGCCCATGGTTTGCGAGCGCGTGTTTGCCGGAAACCAGCTGGACAGAAACAGGATGATGCCGGGGAAGAAGCCTGCCTCAGCGATACCGAGCAGGACCCGCAATGCGTAGAAGCTCGATGCGTCGTGGACCAGTGCGGTACACGCCGAGACAAGCCCCCAGGTGACCATGATGCGGCTCATCCAGACACGCGCACCGAGCCGGTACATCAACAGGTTGCTGGGCACTTCGAACACGGCATAGCCGATGAAGAAGATGCCGGCGCCGAAGGCGAACGCCGCATCGCTCAGGCCCGTGTCGGCCTGCAGCACGTTCTTCGCAAAGCCGACGTTGGCGCGATCGATAAAAGCCAATATGTACATCAGCACGAGGAAAGGCAGCAGTCTCGTGCGTGCCTTCGCGATGGCGCTCTCGAGCGCCACGCCGCTTGTCGCGTTCATTGATTCGTCTCCTGAGTCTTGTTTTGTGCGCCGCACGCAGTCATTGCGCGGACGCCTCCAGTAGCGCCTAAGCTTCGCTAGTGTGCGAAACTATGCGATAACTGACTAGTGAATTAATCGAATCGGCCTATTCCCTGGAGTTATCGCTCGCATGATTGCGCCTGCCTCGACCATTCGCAAACGGCTGCGCCTGCGTCACCTGCAACTGATGGTGGCGCTCTCGGAAACGGAGTCGCTTCGTCGCGCGGCCGATGAGCTTGCGATGACGCAGCCCGCCGCCACCAAGGCGCTCAAAGAGCTCGAAGACACCATTGGCGTCTCGCTGTTCGTGCGGCACGCGCGCGGCATGGAGCCGACCATCTTCGGCGAAGCGGTGATGCGCTACGCGCGGGTCGTGTTCGAAGACCTCGATGAATTGCGCGACGAGCTGGCGGCAATCGAGGCGGGCGATATCGGCAAGGTGCGCATCGGTGCAGTGATGGCGCCGGCACCCGAACTACTGACACACGCCATCGTTGCGCTGAAGGCTGCGCATCCGCGCCTGCAGATCTCGGTGCAGATCGATACCAGTGACGTACTCGTGCAGGCGCTGCAGCAGGACCAGCTGGACATCATGCTTGGGCGCATCCCCGATGGCTTTCCTGCGCTCGACCTGAGTTTCGAAACCTTGGGTGAAGAGGCCTTGTCGATCGTCGCGCGGCCTGATCATCCGGTTGCGCACGCAACGGTTCGTCCGAAGCTCAACGAACTGGCGAAATACCCCTGGATTGTGCAGCCGCATCCCAGTCCGATGCGGCAGATCATCGACCAGACCTTTCGCGAGTCGCGCGTGGCGCCTCCCATCAGCACGGTGGAGACTTCGTCGATCCTGACCACGCTGTCACTCCTGCTCGACTCCGACATGCTGGCGGTGCTGCCCACTTCCGTAGCGCAGTACTACGTCGATCTGGGGACCATGGCCGCACTCGCCACACCGCTGCGCGGCCGCCTCGCCCCCTATGGGCTGATCCTCAGGAAGAACCGCCGGATCCGTCCCGCGACGCAACTCGTGATCGACGCAATTCGCACGGCTTAAGCTGCGGGTGGCTTAATGAAATGAGAACATCACAAGCGACGAGATGCGACGCGCATGACGAAATGCGCGCTACCGTACGAAGTAAAACGTTTGCGTCTTCAAGGACGGTTGAATCGGTGGATTTGCCCTTGCAACGTCAAGCACGGACCCTGCATACTGCCTAGCACCACTAACGACGCCGCTTCGTCACGGCGCGATTGACCGCTCACCCAGCCTCTCGCTGGTCAGTTGCGGCGATAAAAAATATCAGAGGGAATCATGAACGTACGCTTGAGCAGTGTCGAACTGCGCCCGGTCGATCTGGCAGATCCAGAAGTGGCTCGACTCTACCTGGAATGCCTCGATGCCGAAAAACGCTTGCGGGGTAGCAGGAAAATGGCCGCTGCGGCGGTATTCCAGTTGCGGGAAAAGCAGTTGAACGAGCTATGGAAGCGACTGGGCGAAGTCGACGCCCAACTATGCAGCGAGCTGCAAGACGGAGTGCGCGAGTGGCATGAAATCGCCGTCAAATTGCGTGGCGGCGAGTGAAGGGCGAATCAGCGATAAGTGACGGCCCGTGCGCGTGCGGAGTGTCCGCCGTGCTAAGGACGCAGCAGGTCGAAACCGCCCAGCACGACCACTCCGCTTAGCGCAATCAGCGCGACAGAGTGCTGGCCAAAGTAAAGAATGGCCGCGGCCGACCAGGTGGCAAGAGTAAAGGCTGCAATTCGCTTCATGATGAAATAGCCGCAACGGCGGAGCTCTGGTTTCTGTCGTGTTTAATCATGAGGGCGTAGGGAACGCGCTTACGACCCCCATATGATTAGCTACACAACCAGTTGCAGAATATCACGCTTGCCTGAAAGCTCGCTGCCGGCACGCCAGTTCGCTCACTCTGCCGGATCGCGGAACAGATCAGCGCACAAACTCCGCCCCGCGTCGCTCAATCGCGCGGTGCCGGTGCCTTCCTCGTTCAAAGTTGTCTCGGCGATGCCGCCGTCGGCCAGCGCCGTCAGGTGACGCCGCAGCGTACTCATCGGCACACCTGCCTGCTTCGAGAGCTTCGCCAGCGACCAGTCGCGGCCGGGCGTCTCCTGCTCCGCGCGCCACAGCTGCATCAATATTGCTACCAGCATCGGATCAACTTCGTCGTTCATCGGAGCCCCCTCAGGCCATCTCTGTAACAAGGCCGCCCAGCGTCCTGAGCGCCGCTTCCGTCTGCGCAGTCCAGGGATAGCTGTAATTCAGCCGGATAAAGTGGCGAAAATCGTTGCGGGTCGAAAACATGTAGCCTGGCCCGACCGTGATGCCGCGCGCAAGCGCGGTCCGGTAGAGCCGCATCGAATCGACGCGTTCCGGCATTTCCACCCACAGCACGTAGCCGCCCTGCGGCGCGGAAACGCGCGTACCGGACGGAAAGAAACGCAGCACCATCGCGCTCATCAAGCGAGCCTGCTGATGGTAGAACTTGCGCACGTGGCGCAAATGGCGGTCGTATCCATCCTGCCGCAAATAGTCGGCCACGGCCACCTGCGGCACCGACGGCGTCGTCAACGTGTTCAGGAATTTGAGCTTTTCCACTTGCGCGCGGTAACGGCCCGGCATCGCCCAGCCGATCCGGTACGACGCAGTCAGGCTCTTCGAAAACGAAGCACAGTGCAACACCAGTCCCTTGGTGTCGTACTGCTTGAGCGTGGAAGGCCGCGCGTCGCCGAAGTAGAGCTCCTGATAGACGTCGTTCTCGATCACCGGGATATCGTGTTGCGTGAGCAGGTCGAGGAGCTGCTTCTTCCGTTCATCCGGCATCTGAAAACCGAGCGGATTCTGGAAATTCGGCATCACCATGCACGCCGCGATCTTCTGCTTGTCGATAATGCCGGCCAGCACCTCGACGTCGATCCCGTCGGTTGGATGCGTCGTCACCGCAATGGCGCGCATGCCGAGACGCTCGATGGCGTGCAGCATAGCGTAGTAAGTCGGCGACTCGACAACCACCGTATCGCCCGGCTTCGCCACCGCCTGCAGGCTCAGATTGATCGCCTCGGTCGCGCCGAGCGTGACGATGATCTCGTTCGGATCCACCGGCACGCCGTTTTCCGCGTAGCGCCGCGCAATCTGGCGGATCAGTTCGGGATTGCCGGGCGGCAGGTCGTCGATCAGGTTCCAGCTCGCGTGACGCCGGGCAATCGCGTTGGCGTACTGGTTGATGCGCCGCCAGGGGAACAGCGTGGGATCAGGATACGGCGAGCCGAGCGGTACAGCGTCGTGAGCACGGATGCTGCGCAAGGTCGACAGCACCAGCCGGCTCACGTCGACCTCCGAGGCGGGCGCGGGCGGTGCCGCCGTGTGATCGCGCACGGTCTGCGGCGGGACTGCCAGCTCACGCACGAAGTAGCCCGACTGCGGGCGCGTCTCGATCAGGCCGCGGCCTTCCAGCAACGCGTAGGCGTGCAGCACGGTCTTGATGCTGACGCCGTGCTGCTGGCTCGCCTGGCGCACGGACGGGATCCGCTCGCCGGCGGCGAACACGCCGCGGCGCACGGCCGCACCGATTTCATCGGCGAGTTTTTCGTAGAGCTTCAAGGGACGAGGCGACCGGGCGGGCGGCGCGTGGCAAAGGAAATGACCGCAGTTTATGCCAAATCGCCGAAAACTGTATCCCTTCCCTTTCCCGTTTTCTGTGTTCCGCCAACTTTTCGGAACACAGTAGGCTTCGGTTTATCGGCAAATCCGCCTGTTTACCGGCAGCAAGGTCATGAAAAAACCCGAAGCGCGCATCGAACCGTACACCCACCCCGCCGCCGGCTGGGGCGCCCTGAAGTACGTCGCCATCAATCTCATCAAGGAAAGGGTTGCTGGCGTCAACTACAAGACCCTGTTCAAGCAGAACCAGCCAAACGGCTTCGATTGCCCGGGCTGCGCGTGGCCGGACCGCGAACATGCCTCCACCTTCGAATTCTGCGAAAACGGCGTCAAGGCGGTAGCCGCCGAGGCCACCAGCAAGCGCGTGACACCGGAGTTCTTCGAGCAGCACACCATCGAAGAACTGATGGCGCAGTCGGACTACGAACTCGAACAACACGGCCGCCTGACCGACCCGATGGTCTACGACGCCTTGCTCGACCGCTATGTGCCGATCGAATGGGATGCGGCGTTCGAACTGATCGCGCGTCATCTGAAAGCCCTCGACGATCCCGACCGCGCCGCTTTCTACACCTCGGGGCGCGCCAGCAACGAAGCCGCCTTTCTGTACCAGTTGTTCGTGCGCATGTACGGCACCAACAACTTCCCCGACTGCTCGAACATGTGCCATGAAGCGACGAGCCGCGGCTTGCCGGGCACGGTAGGCGTCGGCAAGGGCACGGTCACGATGGACGACCTGGAGCACAGCGACACGCTTTTGATCTTCGGCCAGAACCCGGCCACCAACCATCCGCGGATGCTCGGCGAACTGCGCGAGTGCGCAAAGCGCGGCGCGACGATCGTGTCGATCAATCCGATCAAGGAACGCGGCCTCGAGCGCTTCGCCAGCCCGCAGCATCCGGTCGAAATGCTGACCATGGGCAGCACCAAGATCAGTTCGGTGTTCATTCGCCCGAAGGTGGGCGGCGACTTCGCGCTGATCAAGGGTGTCGCCAAGCGCGTAATCGAGCTGGACGACGCGGCGCTCGCGAGCGGCGGCGAACGCGTGCTGGACGTGGAGTTTATCGCCGAACATACGGTAGGTTTCGACGCCTTCGCCGACGATCTGCGCGCGGAAGACTGGGGCGCCATCGTCGCCGAATCGGGCGTGCCGATGGAGGACGTGCTCAAGCTCGCCGACATCTACGTCAAGGGCAAAACGGTCATCTCCACATGGGGCATGGGCCTCACGCAGCACAAGAATTCAGTACCGACGATCCAGCTCCTGTCGAACCTGATGATGATGCGCGGCATGATCGGCAAGCGCGGGGCCGGTCTGTGCCCGGTGCGCGGTCACTCGAACGTTCAGGGCGACCGCACGGTGGGGATTGAAGAGCGTCCAACCCAGGCGTTCCTCGACCGCCTCGGCAGGGTCTATGACTTCGAACCGCCGCGCGAACACGGCCTCGACGTCGTGAATTCGATTCAGGCAATGCTCGACGGCAAGGTGAAGGTGTTTATCGGCCTGGGCGGCAATTTCTCGATTGCGACGCCGGATACGCCGCGCACGTGGGAAGCCATGCGTTCGTGCGACCTGACCGTGCATATCACGACCAAGCTGAACCGCAGCCACCTCGTGCACGGCCGCGACGCGCTGATCCTGCCGACGCTCGGCCGCACCGAGATCGACATGCAGAACGGCGTGGCGCAAGGCGTGAGCGTCGAAGATTCGTTCAGCATGGTGCACATCTCGTACGGCATGAACAAGCCGGCTTCGCCGAATCTGCTGTCGGAAATCGCCATCGTGGCGCGCATGGCGGACGCGACGCTCGGCAGCAGCAAGGTCGACTGGCTGGCGCAAATGAATGACTACGCGCTGATCCGCGATGGCATCGAAAAAGTGTTCGACGGCTTTGAGAATTACAACGAGCGGCTCAAGCATCCTGGTGGCTTCCACCTCGGGGTCGCCTCGCGCGACCGGATCTGGAACACGCCTAGCAAGAAGGCGCAGTTCCTCGTGCACGCGATTGCCTTCGACACGCCGATTCACCGCGCCCGCAGCCGCCATGGCGAGCGCCTGATGACGCTGATGACCACCCGTTCCCACGACCAGTACAACACCACGATCTACGGTCTGGACGACCGCTATCGCGGTGTTTACGGCCAGCGGCGCGTGCTCTTCGCCAACAAGGACGACCTCGCGATGCTCGGCTTCGTGGCCGGCCAGCGCGTGGACATTACGAGCGTGTGGGACGACGGCATCGAGCGCCGGGCGGACAGCTTTTTGCTCGTCGAGTACGACATCCCGCGCGGCTGTCTCGGCGCTTACTATCCGGAGACGAATCCGCTGGTGCCGCTTTCGTCGGTCGCAGACGGGGCCGGTACGCCGACGTCGAAATCGATCCCGGTGCTGCTCACGGCTTCAGTGGAAGAGCTGGAAGCGGTGGCCGCCTGAGCCTGAGATCGAACGCCGCCTGATTCCCGGTTGAAGCAAAAGAAAAGGCCGTTCCGATATGAGTCGGAACGGCCTTTTGCCTTTTCACTTCGTGCTTTGGCAAAACTAGACCAGCAGTTTGACCAGCAAGGAGCCGATCAGTCCAGCCGTGCCGACGATGACGAGCGTCTGGATGATGGTCAGCGATTTACGCGAGCGGGACAACGAGGAGTTTGAGGAAGAAGTCACGAATATTTCTGGTTTCAATTCAAGGAACGGCATACGCCGCGCGGCGCCCGGCGAGAGCTGGACGTTTTGCGAAGGCGTGATTGTACGTCCTGGTTCGGGATAGCCGGTTTTTTACGGGCGGCGGCGGATTGCCGCCCCCTTGCGGTTCAGTTCTTGACCGGGAAGTACCAGAGATTGCGGTCGCTATAGCCGAACTGTCTGATGATCGTTCCCAGCGTGCCGTCTGCACGGATTTCATCGAGCGCACGCGAGACCGCATTGTTCAGATCCACATCGTTCTTGCGCAGCGTGTAACGAGCGTAGCCATATTCCTTGGGACGCGGCTGGTAGTCGTGCACCATCTCCATCGCGACGGCGGGATGCGCCTCAAGGAACTGTGAGATCTTGATGCCGTCTTCCATCGCCACGTCGATGCGTCCCGCCATCAGGTCAGCGAATTCCGCCTCGTTGCTCGCATACAGTTTCATTTCCTTCAGATCGGTACGCTGGCTGAGCAGTTCGTGGTTGATGCCGCCGCGCAGCGTGCCCACGGTATGGCCTGCGAAGTCGGCCCAATTGTGGATCTTCAGGGGATTGCCGCGCGCGACTGCGATGCCCGAGCCGTACCAGTAGGCCGGACTCGTGAACGCCACGACGCGCAACCGCGCTTCCGTCTCATGCAGGTTATCGACGATCACATCGCCCCGCCCGGACAGCAAGGTGGGAATCAGCGCGTCGAAGGGCACGATATCCCAGTTCACCTTGGTGATCCCGAGGCGTTTGGTGATTTCGCGGAAGATGCGCACGTCCGCACCGTCGAAGCTATTGGTCTTGTTGTCCTGGAACGTCGACGGGGGGTCGGCTGCAATAACCAGGGTAATGCCATTCTCGACGGCACGCCGGTAAGAGCCGTCGCCGCCGTCGAAACGCGCGCTGCTGGTCGCGGCTTCGTCGGCGGCCCAGACTGTAGAGACGGACAGCAAGCCTGTCACTATCGATGCAAGCATCAGCGTCGCCACTCTCATGGAAAACTCCTGAATCGTTGGTCTTAAGTTTGGAGTGCTACAGGCTGGCTGTTCCGCCGAGCTGCCGGTTCCGTTCCCACAACGAACGCAGAAAATCCCGGGTGCGTGCTTGCTGAGGCGCCGCAAAGAACGCCGCAGGGTGCCCCTCTTCAACGATCCGTCCATCGGCCATGAAGACGATCCGGTCGGCTACCTCACGCGCGAATCCCATTTCATGAGTGACAACGACCATCGTCATGCCTTCGTCGGCAAGCGTGCGCATCACGCGCAAGACCTCGCCCACCAGTTCGGGATCGAGAGCGGACGTGACTTCATCGAACAACATGACTTCAGGCTGCATGGCGAGCGCACGCGCAATCGCCACGCGTTGCTGCTGGCCACCGCTCAACTCGTGCGGATAGTCGTTCGCTTTCGCCCGCAGGCCGACCTTGTCCAGCAACGCATAGGCGGCTTGCGTTGCATCGGATAACGAACGACCCAGTACATGAACGGGCGCAACCGTAATGTTTTCGATCACGCTGAGATGCGAGAACAGGTTGAACGATTGAAACACCATGCCGACCTTGGCCCGAATCGCTTCAACCTCCCTGTCGCTATCGGCATGACGGCGGCCGTTACTGAGGCCTTGGTAAACGGGTGCTTCATCGAAATAGATCGTGCCGCTGTCGACGGTTTCCAGATGGTTGATGCAGCGGAGCATCGTCGACTTGCCCGACCCCGACGGTCCGACGACACACAGCACCTCACCCTTCGCGACGCTAAGCGATACGTCCTTCAGCGCATGGTGGTCGCCGAAGCGCTTGTTCACACCGTCAAGACGGATCATGGCGTACCCACCGTGGCATCAGGAGCGCCATGATCTATGGGCTTCGCCTTGTTACCGACATTCATGCGCCGTTCGAGCCAGCGCACCGCCAGCGCGCTGGGGTAAGAGAACGCCAGATAAATCGCGCCAATGATGGTGAACACCGTGGCGTACTGGAAATTCGTCGACGAAATGATTTGCCCCGTAAAGATCAATTCCTTGACGGTGACAATCGATACCAGCGAGGTGTCCTTGAACAGCGAAATGCCGTAGTTGCCGAGCGGCGGAATCACCACGCGGATGGCCTGAGGTAGCACGATCAGACGCAGCATCTTGCGGCGCGACATGCCGAGCGCTTTGGCGGCTTCGATCTGGCCACGCGGAACCGCAGCGATGCCGGCGCGATACACCTCGGCCAGATAAGCCGAATAGTTGATCGACAGCCCGATGACTCCGGCCACGAACGGATCGAAGCGAATACCGAACGACGGCAGAACGAAGTAGATATAGAAAAGTTGCAGCAGCGCGGGCGTTCCGCGAATCACTTCGATATAGATCGAAGCACACCACCGCAGCAGCCGCGAGCGGCCAAGTTTGGCGAGTGCGATCAGCAGTCCGAGTGGCAAGCTGATCAACGTGATGCAAACAGTCAGCGCCAGACTGGTGGCGGCGCCTTTTAGCAACGCGGGCAGGTAGTCGCCCACGCCGTGCAAGTCGAACAGGGCAAGAAATTCTGTCAGCATGAGGTTCCTTCGTGCCGAAGCCTGACGCGCGCAACCCTCCCACACCTGATTGCGGTGTCGCGCTCCGGGCAATACGCTCGATGTCGTGGCCTGGTTATTTACACCGCGTAGACTTCCGGATCCACTTCGGCACCCAGCATCTTGCTCACGCGGTCCGCATGCCTGCGGATCGTCCGACCCAGCTCATGCAGATCCTCATCGCTCAAACCGCTTTTCAGCGTGGTCACGCTGATCGCGGCGACGCCCTCGCCTTCGCGATTGGTAATGGCCGCGCCGATGCACACCACACCAATGTTGTCCTCTTCGTTATCGAAGGCATAGCCGCGCTCGGCGACCAGCATCAGGTCGCTCATCAGTTCGGCGGGTGTCACGAGGGTGTATTCGGTGCGGCGCGGCATGCCGGTTTGCGCCAGCAGTTTGACCACCCTTGCCGGCGGCAGCAGGGCCATCAGCGATTTGCCAAGCGCCGAGCAATGCGGCAATTCGCGTTGCCCAAGCGCCGACGCGATTCGCAGAATGCCGGGCGCGTCGACGCGGTTGATCGCGACCGCGTAGCCCTGATCGAGGATCGCGAGGCGTGACGTCAGTCCAGTCAGTTCGGTGAGCTCACGCAGCACCGGCATGGCCAGTTGCGACACGCCGATATCTTCCGCCGCGCGATCGCCGAGATAGACGAGCGAAAGCCCCAACCGGTAGCGGCGCGAGCCCCCGAGGCGGACGTCGGTCACGAAATTGCGCATCAGGAGCGTCTGCAGCAGCGCGAACGCCGTACTCTTCGACACCCCGATCTGTTCGGCGACCCCAGCGACTGTCATACCTTCGCTGGCGGCCTTCCCCAAGGCCTCCAGGACATCGAGCGCGCGGTTGACACTGCGTAGCGCGTATCGGTCCTCAGCAGTTTGAACTGCATCTGTCATTTTCTGTTTTGATTCCGTTGATGAAGCTACCCGGTAGCATCCCACATCTCATATTGACAGTCACTAAATCGGAAATTAAGATGAACTTATTGCCGAACGTGGTTCGGTAGTGCCGAACGATTAATCGGTCAGCATCTGGCGCTCCGGATTCGCGGCTCGCCTCGCCACAAAAATAGCGACAGGAGGCCGAATTCGAGAGGCGCCGCGTTCCGGGGATTTTTTGCGCGGCGTCACACAGCTCGGCGGCAAGGACCATGGGAATAGTCTCTGAAGAAGGCTTGTGCATCGACGGGCAGTCGAAAATGTCAGGCGCACACTCCGCGAAACTCGTCCACAGCGAACTCGCGCATATCAAACTCGTGCTTGGGCGCTTGTCGGCGTCCGACCTCGACCAGTCCGGGTTGCCGCGCGCTTACTGGCGCAAGCGCCTGCGCAGCGTCATGGAGAATCATCAATTGTCGCCGGCACAGTTCGGCGAAATCGACCGCATTCTTGCCGGCCTGTCGGACTAGGCCATCTACATCTGCGGCAAGTCACCCCGGATTGATCGTACGATCCGCGCGCCATTATCGGGTATCCACGAAGACTGCAACGCCACGCCGGCATTGTTACGTCCATTTGCTGACATGCTAATGACATGGCGAAATTCGGCCTCAAGCCGCGGTCCGGTTTGGTCTGCGCAATATAAAAAGTAAAATCGACTGCATTCCGATGATTATCAGGAGCACATCAATGACTGGGCGCGTAAATGGGCCGGTTGCGGCTACGACTTATCGTGGCGACGCGATCGAAAACACGCATATTGCACATGTGGCGGTGGTCGATGCGCGGGGCGGTCTGCTCTACGGATTTGGCGACCCTTCGCGCATGACGCTGGCGCGTTCCGCAGCCAAGCCAGCGCAGGCGTTGGCGGTACTCGAAACCGGCGCGCTCGAACGCTTCGGCTTCGAGGAGGCCGACCTCGCGCTGATGTGCGGCTCGCACAATAGCGAGGACCGGCATATTGAACGCGCACGGCAGATGATTGCGAAAGCCAATGCGAGCGAAGCCGACCTGCGCTGCGGCGGCCATGCGCCTATATCCGACGCCGTTTACCGGTCGTGGATCAAGCGCGATTTCACGCCGGGTGCGGTATGCAGCAACTGCTCCGGCAAGCACGCCGGCATGCTCGCGGGCGCGCAGGCGATCGGCGCGGACGTGCAGGACTATCACAAGGCCGATCATCCGCTGCAGCTTCGCGTGAAGCACACCGTCGCCGACGTCTGCGATCTGCCCGACGAGGCGGTCCAGTGGGCTGTCGACGGCTGCAATCTGCCCACGCCTGCTTTCCCGCTCGAGCGTCTCGCGCGGCTTTACGCAAAGCTCGCCGACGCGGCGGCTCAATCGTCTGAAGCATCTGCGCGCAGCGCGGCGCTTGCGCGCATCTACCGCGCGATGACCCGGTACCCGGAAATGGTCGCGGGCGAAGGACGTTTTTGTACCGCGTTGATGCGCAGCTTCGATGGGGCGCTGGTCGGCAAGCTCGGCGCCGAGGCAAGCTACGCCATCGGCGTGCGGCCGAACGAGCAGACGGCGCGGCTTGGCGCCAAGGGTGCATTGGGAATTGCCGTCAAAGTCGAAGACGGGAATACGACTGTGCTTTACGCCGTGGTGGCACAGTTGCTGACGCAACTCGACATCGGCACAGCTGCGCAGCGCGCCCAGCTCGAATCGTTCCGTGCGCCGCCCATGCGCAATACGATGGGCGTGGAAACCGGACGTCTCGCGCTGTCGGTCGCGCTCGAACCGGTTGGCGGGAAGCAATAAGGGCTGAACGGCCAGCCGTGCCGTCCCAATGAACCCTACCCACGCGAGGGATCACCCTGCCCTAATTGAGCTTCAGAATGGCCGACGGAGCCGATATTTCGCAGCGCGTGCCGTCAGGGCACGGTGTTACGCTCGACTGAAATCTATCGCCGGTCGAGCGCGAGCCGCATAGGGGGATGGGTCCACGTCGCAACACGCCCCTTGGGGCAGTGGATCCAGACACGGATTGCAGCGAGACCGCACCAGGAGGCTCCGCGATGAAAATCACCCTACCCATCATGGGCCTGACGCTGCTCACGCTGAGCGGTGCCGCGTCGGCGTGGCAGCCGGTGGTTTATCCGATTCGCAGCCAGAGCCCCTGGCAGCAGAACGCCGACGCCGCCACGTGCTACGGCATGGCCAGCCGTCAAACCAACGTCAACATCACGCGGCAAGCGCAATCTGCAATGCCGCCCAAGCTCGCGTCCGGCGCCCCCGGAATAGGCGGAGGCGGCGTGGTATCGCAACCGCCGCTGCCTGCTAGCGGAACATCCCTCGCGTCGGCCAGTGCGACAACCACAGGCGCTTCGCCGGCTACCGGCATGCCGGCCACTGCGATGCCGGCCAGCGGCGCGCCGGCCACCACGGCGCAGGCGAGCGAACCGATGCCGAAAACCGACAAGAACGGCGTCCCGCAATTAGGCGGTGCCAGCGACCCGCAAACCGCGGCGGAGGTTAAGCCGCCGCCAATGCCACCGCCCGAGCCGCCAATGACGCGCTACTGGCGCGCCTACGCCGGCTGTATGCAGGGAAAGGGCTACGCCGTGCAATGAAATCGGTGCCGAGCCGGGCGTGACGATACGCGGCGGTGATTGTCGGCCAGTGGCCCTCAGCGCAGTAGCGGCATGCTTATTCGCTGCTGGTCCATTCCACGTTTGCGCCTACCGAGCGCAGGTTTTCCACGAAGTGCGGATGCGCGCGACGAATCGGCAACGCGTTCATGATTTCCGAGCGCCCCTCGATACTCGCCGCGACCATCAACAGTGCGATGGCGACACGAATGATGTACGGACTTTCGACCCTGGCCGGCGTCAACGGCAGGCCACCAAACGTGATGAGGCGGTGCGGGTCGGACAGGAACACGTGTGCGCCGAACTTGGAAAGCTCGACGGACCAACCCATTGCGCCGTCATAGACCTTGTTCCAGAACATCGCACTGCCTTCGGCCTTGACGCCGAGCGCGATGAAAATGGGCAGCAGATCCACGGGCAGATAAGGCCAGGGCGCCGCTTCGACCTTGGTGAGAATGTTCTGTGTGAAAGGCCGACGCACCCGCAACGGACCCTCGCGGAATGCACGCGACCAGCCGTCACGATGAACCACGTCCACGCCGAACTTGGCGAATGTCCGATCGATCAGCGGAAACTGCTCGGGCGCGGTATTCCTGACTACGATGTCGCCGCCGGTGATCGCGCCCAGTGCAAGAAACGTGGCAATTTCGTGGAAATCCTCGCTGAAGCGGAATTCGCCGCCGCCCAGTTTGCCGCCGCCCGAAACGCTCAGGCGCGATGTGCCGATGCCGTCAATCTCGACGCCCAGCATTGCGAGGAAACGGCAAAACTCCTGCACGTGCGGCTCGGACGCGGCATTGACGAGCGTCGACGTGCCGCTTGCCGACGCGGCACACAGCACGAAGTTCTCGGTGGTGGTGACCGACGCGTAATCCAGCCAGTGGTGATTCGCGCTCATCTGCGAGTCGGCACGCACGATCAGCGACTCGGCCGTGCGCGTCACCCGCGCGCCGAAGCGCTCGAACACCTCGACGTGCGGATCGATCTCGCGCACGCCGAGCGTACAACCCTTCACGTCGTTCTCGAGACGCGCCACGCCGAAACGGGCCAGCAAGGGCGGCACGAGCATGATCGACGAACGCATCTCCTCCGGCAGCTTGTGCGTGACGGGATCGAACGTGGTGGCGTGATGATGCAGCTCGAGAACGCCGGTCTGGAAATCCATCGACACTTCGCTGCCGAGCGTGCGGAAAATCTCGAGGATCTTCTTGACGTCGGTAATCTCCGGGACGCCGATCAGACGCAAGGGCTGATTGGTCAGCAGCGTGGCACAGAGAATCGGCAGGACGGCATTTTTGTTGGCGGATGGCTCGATCTCGCCGCGGAGCGGGAGACCGCCATGAACGATCAGGTTCGACATGTTCGGCGCAGGCGTATGGAAGGGGACGTGAGGTCGATATCATGCCACCGCGCGAGCGCGCACGCTTGACCGGAAAACGTGATTTTCTGCAAAGGCCGGTTTGGCCTTGTCAGCTTTGCAAGCGCGCCTCGATCCGCTCAATCAGGCTCCCAGTCCAGCGGCGCAGCGCGGTATTCGAGGCCGCTAGCGCCGTCGAATATCCGATCACCTCATACACCTTGCTGCGCTGGATCTTTGAGACCTTCGCCGGATCGAGCCACGCCTCGTTTTGAACCAGCAGGAGCAACGTCTCCAGACCGATCAGCACCGGCCACAAACACGCCAGGCGCAAGCGAATGGACAGGCGCGGGATCGCCAGCGTGTAGTCGACGGCCTCGCGGAAGTGTGCCAACGACATCCGCACGAGTTCGAATAGCAATGGCTGCGCACGGACCGAATTGCCGGGCTCCAGCAGGTCCCGCGGCGTGAGGCCGAAGCGATCCAGCATTTCGGTGGGAAGGTAGCAGCGGCCGATCCGCAGATCCTTGCCGCAATCGCGCAGCACGTTGGTCATCTGCAGCGCTTTGCCAAACCGCACTCCGCGTGCGAGCATCGTTTCGGGCTCAGCTTTGAGCGTCCCCGGCAGGTGCGCGTATGTCATCCGGGTCCAGAACTCGCCCACGCAGCCCGCGACCAGATAGGTGTAACGATCCAGCTCCGACACATGCTCAAGCGCGACAATCTGGCCGGAACGCTCGTCCGGGAACGTGCGCAGGTCGAACTCCATGCCTTCCGTTAGCGTCGAGACAATCTCGCGTACGGCCGTGCGATCCGACTCGTTCAACTGCGACAGAATGGCGAGCGCCGGTCCAAGCAATTCGAGCAACACCTTCTCATCCGATTGCGTCTGCTGGCCCGCCACTTCGACGGACATCCGCTGCAAAAACGTGCCTTCGTCAGCCGCACCGTTGACCTGAGCGCGCAGCGATAGCAGCAGTTCCAGACGTTGCTCCGGCGGAATCAGCGAGGTGTCCGCGATCGTATCGGCGGCGCGCGCGAGCAGATACGCGAGGCCGATTGGGTCGCGCATTCCAGCAGGCAAGATACGCAGCGTGAGGTAAAAGGAGCGAGAAACGCCCTTTAGCAGCGGACCCAGGAGATAGGTCCGGGTAGGATTCAGCATGAATGGATCAGGTCGGTTTGGGGCAATTTGGGCGCTGCCGAATTGTATCCTGCAAAACGCGACCGACCCGTCGGCGCCGCCGCGCAGGCCTGCTGGCCTCGCGGCGGGCGCCGGTTTCTTACGCGATCGGCTTGCCGGTCTTGGCGGCTGCCTTCTCCATATGGCCGCCGAAATCGTGCCGCATTGCCGACAGCACACGGTTAGCGAAATCCGCCTCGCCGCGCGAGCTGAAGCGGGCGAACAGGGCCGCGCTCAGCACCGGCACCGGCACGCCTTCGTCGATCGCCGCGTTAACGGTCCAACGCCCCTCGCCCGAGTCCGACACGCGCCCAGAGTACTGTTCAAGGCCTGCGTCGCCGACCAGCGATGCAGCGGTCAGATCGAGCAACCATGAGCCGATCACGCTGCCGCGGCGCCAGACCTCCGTGATTTCCGGCAAATTCAGGTCGTACTGATAGAACTCCGGGCCGTGCAGCGGCGAGGTTTCCGCATCGATTTCCGCAGTCTTTTTGCCGGCGTTGGCGTTGTGGAGGATGTTCAAGCCCTCCGCGTAAGCCGCCATGATCCCGTATTCGATGCCGTTGTGAACCATCTTGACGAAGTGGCCGGCGCCTTGCGGCCCGCAATGCAGATAGCCCTGATCCGCCGTACCCGCGTCCTTGGGACGTCCGGGTGTCGGGACGGCCGCGCCCGGTCCCGGCGCCAGCGTCGAGAAAATCGGCGCGAGGTGTTCGACGATCGGCGTCTCGCCACCGATCATCAGGCAATAGCCGCGCTCGCGGCCGAACACGCCGCCGCTCGTTCCGACGTCCACATAGTGAAGCTTCTTGCTACCCAGTTCGTTGCCGCGGCGAATGTCGTCGTGATAGAACGAGTTGCCGCCGTCGATCACGATGTCGCCCGGCTCGAGCAAGGGCGTCAGTTTCGCCAGCGTCGAATCGACCACCGCGGCCGGCACCATCAACCAGACGGCGCGTGGCTTCGCCAGTTGCTTGACCAGATCTTCGAGGGACGAGGCTCCCTCGATGCCGCTGCCACTCTGCTTGAGTTTCTCCACCGCCGCCGGCGCTACGTCGTAGACCACGCAGGTCTGACCACCGGCGGTCAGACGCCGCACCATGTCGGCGCCCATGCGCCCCAATCCAATCATGCCTAGCTGCATCTCTCACTCCTTACGTTGCGATACCGCGCTGGCTGCTGCCGCGGCCGTTCAAGCAGTTGTGAAGCAGAACCGCCGCTGCATGCGCTGCGTTACGAGGCAACGAAGCTCACATGCGAAAACGGGGATTCTGCGCGGTCGTACCGTAGTACGTTAGTCGTCACTTGCCGCTTTTGCAGGGAATCTTTTTCCGAACGATTCCCGGCAGAAGTCTGGCGCGCCGCAGTTCTTGCCGGGGATGCCGATGCGCCAAGAAGACGCAATGCGCCGGATTGCGGGTCAGCGCAACAGTGAGACAGGGGGAGGAGGGAAGGCGTTCAATGCTGCGGCGAGCGTGCTGAAGAATGATGCGGCTCGCCGCCGCCGAAAGTTGGACTAGCTTAAGCCTTCTGCGGCCATAGCGTGCGGCCAAAGAAAGTCAGAGCGCGGTCCCAGGCCAGTTGAGCCCAGACCGGATCGTACTGGGTCTCCGCGATACGGCCGGGTCCGACCGCCGTCTCGTTGGCGAACGCGTGGTGGGCCTGGTAATGGTACGACTCGAGATCGACTTTCGCGTTGCGCAGCTTGGCTTCGACCGCCTCGACCGCATCAGGCGGGAAAAACGCGTCTTGCGTAGCCCAGTGCGCTTGCACCGGCACCTTGATGTTGTCAGCCTGGATGTAGTCGAGCGGCGGGCAGCCGTACCACACCACCCCGGCGGACAATTCGGGAATCTGGCCGAGCGCCAGCAGCGTCAGCGCGCCGCCCATGCAAAAGCCGGTGACGGCCACACGGTCCGCGTGTTGCTTCAGGTATTCAACGGCGCCGCGAATATCCTGGGAAGCGGCGTCGCCGAAGTCGAGGCCGCTCATCAAATGGTGCGCTTCTTCCTTCTCGACCGTCATCTTGCCGCGGTAGAGATCGGGAACGAGCGCCAGATAGCCGGCTTGCGCAAGGCGGTCGGCCACGCCGCGAATCTGGTCGTTCAAGCCCCACCATTCCTGAATCACAACAATGGCGGGAGCACCTACGGGGTTCTGCGGCTTGGCGAGATAACCTTCAACATCCTTTCCATCGGGACGGCGGAAGGTAATCATGGATCCTGGTGAATATGTCATCGAGCGGTCCTCGGTTGGGCGAAACGCATAGCATAGCGTTTGTCGTGCGGGGACGCTGGCGGGCGGTGCAGGTTGCGAATGTCACAATTCACGTCACTTCACCCGCGCCAATGTCGCGCCAATGTAATAGCCCGCTCCGGGCACGCCGTCACGCACAACCCGCAGGAACGGCATGCATCCGCATTCGGCGTATAAGCGACCTTCAGACCGTGCACCCGCAGCTTGAATTTATTCAACATACCTAACTGATTGTAATCTTCAGCGTCGATCTTACGAATCTCGAACACGTTCTCAGGGCAAACCACCGCGCAATCGCCCTTCCCTTCGCAACGCCTGAAGTCGACCACCGGCGCAATCACGCCCGGTGCCTGCTTGCAGGCGGCAGCTGTCGATGTCTTGCTCACGATGGGTTGTCCTCCTGCGACTGCGCCCTGCGGTCCCGGGGCGAGAAGCCCTTGAGGAAATTCTCGCGTTCCTCCGGCGTCATGCGCTCCCAGCGGCGCCAATGTCCGCGTCCACCGCCGTGCCAGCCGCCACGGCCGCGGAACCCGCCGAACAGGATGCGGCTCAGCACCAGCAAACCTATCGCGTGCAGAAAATCAATCGAACGGCCGCCGACGAATATCGCCGGGATCACCCAATTCCATAGCGACATTACGATCCATCCAAGCACCGCGATCGCCACCAGGGCCAGCAGTGCTTTGCCGAAGCATCTCACTTTGAATCTCATCACCTGCTCCTTTAAATTTCCAGTTCGTCATACACGGCTTGCAGGCTGGCACGCAGATGCAGCACCGCATAACGCTTGCGTGCGAGCAGCGTGTTCACGCTGACGCCGCTCTCGCCAGCCAGTTCCTTGAAGCTGCGCCCTTCGAGCTCGTGCGCGACAAAAACGTCGCGCTGATTGGCCGGCAGTTCGTCGAGCGCGGCTTGTAGCGCATCGAGCAGCGCCGACCGCGCATAGGCCGCCTCCGGGCCGGCATCCTGTGACGGCAGCGCAAGGTCGAGCCGGTATTCGCTTTCGTCATCCGGCTCTGTGGCGGGTTCGACCAACGGCAGTTCCCGCCTCTTGCGAAACACGTCGATGATGCGGTTGCGCGCCACGCGGAACAGCCAGGCGCTGGCCTGTTCGATCGGCGCGGGCAGCCGGTAGGCCTGCACGAACTCATGAAAGACATCCTGCAAGATGTCTTCCGCGTCGCTCGGATCACGCACCCGGCGCCGGATGAAATGCCCAAGCCGCGTACGCTCACGCAAAATGGTTGCAGTGAGGTCGTTGTCTCGTTCGAGCATCGGGTCCGGGGGCGGCGGCGTTTCCATACGTCTGTAGACGACTGGGGAGCGGGGATATTGTGGCGGGCAGAAAATAATGCGTTTTCTGGCGCGAGCCAGGGTTGATAAGTCCCGCAAGCCTAGGTGCCGGTCCGCTCAGGCGGCTGAGCGGTTAGCCGGTCACCCGCCGTTGGCAGAGGTCTGCGCCGGCTGGCAGCACTCGCGACGATCCGACTTGATCAGCGACAGCAGACGCACGTCGTGAAACGCGTCTTTCCAGTAGCCCCATTGCCGCATTACGCCTTCTTCGACAAACCCCAGGCTTGCCAGCAGCCCCGCTGACGCATGATTATCCAGGTCCGTTGTCGCCTGGATGCGGTTCATCGCGAGCTGATCGTAGGCGTAGGTGATTGCGGCATCGAGCGCTTCGCGCATCAAGCCCTGACGCCAGTACCGGCGCTCCAGTTCGAAGCCGAGACTTGCCGATCGGAACGCGAAGTTGAGCCGGAATCCGCAGGTCCCGATGACGCATCCATCGTTCGTGGACACGATCGCCCAGCGGATGCCCGTTTGTTCAGCCGTGTCCTGCATGAGCCTCGCCACCACGTGCTCGGCCTGTTCGAAGCGGGTCAGCGGCGCCACGTCGTAGAAGCGCATCACTTCCGGATCGGACCAGATTTCAAAGATGCGCTGCGCGTCGGAAACGTCGAGCGGACGGAGCTGGAGGCGCGCCGTCGCAGGGAGGTGCAGATTGGGAAAGGGTGCGGTCATCCGCACAGGATATCAATCTGTTCCTCTTCAGTGTCACCACTCTGGAAACGGATCGGCAAACTTGCACTTGCGCGCGGTGTCGCTCCATTCGTCGAGGAAAACACGGAATCTTCGAGTCTTCAGTCGGCACACTCCACGTAAGCTTTGCGCGAGGGAGCGCCGTGCCATATCGCCTAACGCGCACGCAGAAGCTTCGAGGGGAGTGTCAATTAGACGGGAGACGAGAAAGCCATGCAGCTGGACGCTGCACGCTATTTACTTGCATACAGGTAGCGATTGACTTCGGTGAGCAGCGCCGACTGATACTGTTCCGGCAAACGGCTATCGTCGGCCAGCGACAACAGGAATTCGACCCTGTCACGGAATGACTTGTCGACTTCGTTACGCATCGTTTGGGGCAGATGACTCAGCAAGGCCGCCAGCAATTCGCCGATCACCGCAATCCGTGCGCCTTGCTGGATCACCGCATTGCCGTTGGTTTTGGACAAGGTGGCAAGCAGATCAATCAACTCGTCGTCGCCTTGCTGCCCCTGCGTGGGCTCGACCAGCCCGTTATCTCCGGGCGAAACTGGATCGATCTCTCGTCTGTCTTGCATGCTGCTGATTCCCCATCAAGATGAAACTGTTTCTATAAAACATACGTTCACCGGCAAAATCGATTCAACTGTTACATAATCGAATCAATGATTTCGGTATTTTTTACCGCATATCCCAATTGCCTATCGGGAAGGCCGTGATGCAAAATGGCCCTACCCGGACGATCCCATACGCGAGGCCCTCTGGCAGGCCCTGACTTCACGATCATGTTTACGACGAACCAGTACAACTCTTAAGCCAATAATATGCAATATGGCGAATTTTACGAGTTAAATTGGGAAATCCTCATATAAGCGGAAATATGATTCGGGATATCCTTACTGCAAATCAGGAAATGCCTACTTCGATTTAACAATATGCGTATTTGATATTCTGCCGGTCATGTGAGCCTTCCAACGTGGAGTGGAACGTTCACCGACACCGTGGTGCCCGCACCCGGCGCGCTGTCGATCCGCAATGAAGCCCCAATCAGACGGGCACGTTCGCTCATGCTCAAAAGTCCATACGAATAGCCGTTGCGCGCCGTCTCCGGCTCGAATCCGCAGCCGTCATCGTTGACGTGCAGATCGAAGCCACGTTCGGTGCGCGTGAGCGTGACATGGACGTGCGAAGCCCGGGCATGGCGGCCCACGTTAGTGAGCGATTCCTGAACGACGCGAAACACTGCGGTTGCATGCGCTTCGGGAAGCACCGGCTCGCTGCCGTTCATACGAAACAGACACGGTATCGTGTTGCGCCGCGCGAAATCTTCGGCAAGCCATTCGAGTGCCGAGGCAAGACCGAAATTGAGTGCGGCAGGGCGCAAGTGATTGGCGACGTTGCGCACCATCCAGATCGTCCGGTCGACGAGCACGTGCATGTCGGCCACTTTCTCAAGCAGATCCGGTGCGCTCAAACGCATCTTCAGCAACGACACGTCCATCTTTAGCGCCGTCAGCAGTTGCCCCAACTCGTCGTGGATTTCCAGGGCAATGCGTTTTCTCTCGTCTTCGCGCGTCGCTTCCATGTACGCGCCGAACTCACGTAATTTCTCGCGCGACTCGAGCAGTTCCTGTTGATTCGCCCTGGTACGCACGCGCTCATTCGTCTGTGCGTTCAGATCATCCTTTGCCCGAGCGAGTTGTGTAGCGAGTTGAGCTACGCGCGCCTCGAGTTCATCGCGGATCAGATGCGAGCAATAGAGGTGCGTGCTCAATGCGTTGAGGGCCAACACGACACGGTCGAGTTCGTCGAGCGTCGTGGTGCGGCGGCGTGCGAGCGCGAGCGGGCGCGGGCGTAACGCTTCGCGATAGTCTCTGCTGCGGGCCGCTAGCGCAATTACGCGCAGATGCCGCACGATAAGTCGATCCGCCGCGCAAGCCACCAGCAACGCCACCGAAAAGATGCCGGCACCCTGGATCGCGAAGAGTTTCGCCGCCGCGCGCGCGAACTCGACGCCAGTGCGGTGATCACGATACAACTGTGGCGCAGTCGAGCTCACGGTCACGATGCAGCCAAACGCGAAGGCGACGACATACAGCCGCAGCGCAACGCTGCGACGCAAGCGCTCGACCAGTCGGTACTGTGGGATATCCACGAGCCGTTTCATGCCCGGCCCTTCACGGCCAGTGGAGGTGGCCGGATTGAGTTCTGTTGCTTGACCATTCTTCGCGAGAAACACCGGGATATGGCGGAGGTGCCGGCTTAGGGCGCATTGCTACCCTTGAGCACCGGCTCCACGAAACGCACACCCCGTGCCGCGCGCTACGCGCGAACCCGCTTATTCAGCAGCGAGTCCGTGTCTGACCGTATAAAGAATCAATTCCGCATTGTTGGCGAGACCGAGCTTTTGCATGAGCCGCATCTTGTGCGTGCTGATGGTTTTCGCGCTCAGCGCGAGGGTCTCGGCAATCTCGTTGATGCTTGTGCCTGCGGCCAGCATCTGCAGCACCTGAAATTCGCGGTCGGACAGAACCTCATGCGGCGGCGCGTCGCCCGAGTGCGTCTCGAAGATGATCGCGTCGACCAGCTTCGGGTCGATAAATCGACCGCCCGCAGCCAGCTTGCGAATCGCGGCCAGCAGCACATCGGGGTCGCTGTCTTTCGTCACATAGCCCGTCGCACCGGCACGCAGAGCACGCGATACGACCTGCGCCTCGTTGTGGATGCTCAGCACCAGCACCGGCAACGCAGGCTGCTCGACGCGCACCCGCCGGATCAGATCGACGCCGCTGATGCCTGGCATCGTCATGTCCAGCAGCAGCAGGTCTACTTCGCAGATACGCAGCTTGTCGACCACTTCAGAGCCTTGCGCCGCTTCTCCGGTCACGACGATATCGTCGGTGGTAGCGATAATCTGTTTCAATCCCCCGCGCACAATCGCGTGGTCATCCGCAATCAATATTTTTATCATCAATTTGATCCGCCAGCCGGCGGAATATGTCCGGTCAGCTTGACCTTAACCCGAGATTGCGTGCACGAGTTCCCTGTTAGCCATTGGCAGGCTGCGATCCGGCAATGGTGCGTCCTGCAGAATTTCGTCTGTCCAGTCTGCCAGTTCGAACAGCGCCTGCTCGGTCTCGGCGTCGATCGTTTCAAGGTGCGTCCTGCGCAGTTCCGATAGCGTCTTGTGGAGACGCCGGACTGTCGCAGGCCGGCTATCCATGAGCGGCCAGCAGTGCAGCAGATAAGTCAGCGCGGTCGTGCTTCGACGCTGGCACCAGATATCAAACAGGCGCAGGCAAATCGCGTTGATATGCTCAATCGCATTTTCACGTTCGGACAGGCGAGAAATCATGGTCGCCACCACTGATTGGTTTTCGATAACTGATACTAGGCGGTGGGCCCGACCGGCGCAGTCAGGAAGCGTGGAAATTGCGCGACGGGGACGCTGAACCGAAGGTAAGGAAATCCTTAGGCGGAAAATCCCTACAAGAATTCCAGCAACGCCTGACGCGAAAAGCCCTTTAGCTTCGATCATTTGAAACCGTATACCTGTAGAGACTTGCTGGATCAGCAGACGCCTTAATGTCGAATGAAACGCTGCGGAATTCGAAGTGATTTCTTACAGGAAGTGATTTCTTACAGGAAATGAAGTGAACAAGTTCGTCCACACCATCAGGTTCAAGATCATCGTGTCGCTTGGCGCATGCGTCGCCGTGAATATCGCGGTCGGCTTGTCCGGCGCAAACGGACTGGCCAGATTGAACTCGAACATGAGTGATACCTTCTCCACCGCCGTGCTCCCGATCGCCCAGCTTTCGGATGTGCGCGCCGCGGAGCTGGATATCCGCGCCAAGCTTCGGCGCATGCAGGTGACCAGGTCGCCTGAAGATGTAGCGAAAAACGCCACGACCGTCGAGGCCGATCTGGCCATTATCGACAAGCAGTGGTCCACATACTATCCGGCAGGCGTATCCGGCGACAAGGAACGTGCGGTTGCCGACCAGATCGCGAGCGGCCTGAAGGACTTTCAGGCGCAGACCAACGAAGCCGTTTCGGATTTCAAGGCCGGCAACTTCGATGCCGCCGGCGACGTGATCAACCGGAGCGCCGACGCGGCCGATGCGGTCGCCGGCCTGCTCAGGGATGACTCGCAGATCAACGTAGAGGAAGCGAAGCAGTACTCCGACGACGGCGAGTCGTTGTATAGAACATTGCTGTCGATCGCCATCGTCCTGGTGGGTATTGGTCTCGTCGTTGCTATTGGCGTTTCGGTCTATCTGTTGCGCGTGATCTTGCGACCTCTCCGAAAAGCGATCGACGCAGCAAACCACATCGCTGACGGGCAATTGGACAACCGCATCGAGAGCGACTCACGCGGCGAATTCGGTGAGCTTCTCGACGCGCTCGGCAAAATGGACCGGAATCTTAGCAACACCGTACGCGGAATCAAGACGTCCACCGAATCGGTCAGCGTAGCGGCGCGCGAAATAGCGAGCGGCAACACCGATCTTTCTTCGCGCACGGAAGAACAGGCGGCGTCGCTCGAAGAAACGGCGGCGAGCATGACGCAGTTGACCGAAACGGTAAAGCAGAACGCGGACAATGCACGCCAGGCGAACACCTTGGCAACCCGGGCCACGGACATGGCCGATACCGGCAACGACTCTGTGCAGACAATGGTCGGCACCATCGGCCAGATCAGCAGCAGTTCGACCAAGATCTCCGAGATTACCGGAGTCATTGAAGGCATTGCTTTCCAGACCAACATCCTGGCGTTGAACGCAGCCGTCGAGGCTGCACGCGCCGGCGAACAGGGCCGGGGCTTTGCCGTAGTCGCCAGCGAAGTGCGTAGTCTGGCTCAACGCTCGGCTGCAGCAGCGAAGGAAATCAAGGAACTGATCAGCTCATCCGTCACGATGATTCAGGACGGCGCGAAGCAGGCGACCGAAGTCAGCACGACCATGGGACAGGTCAAGCAGGCGATCAAGCAGGTTTCAGACATTGTCGGCGAGATCACGGCCGCATCCGAAGAGCAAAGCCGCGGTATCGAACAGGTGAACCAGGCTGTAGGCCAGATGGACGAAGTCACCCAGCAGAATGCAGCGCTCGTCGAACAGGCGGCAGCGGCGGCCCAGTCGCTCGAAGAGCAGGCTAACAGGCTAAAGGATGCGGTCTCGGCATTCAAGCTGACCGACACCGGGACATCCGCGCCGATCAGGACGATTCCGCAAACCAGGGCTCGCCCGGCACCTTCACGCGTTGTCACCAGGCATCGGGCAACGCCCGCAAGATTGGCAGATGATCGCCCCGCTACTGCAGACAAACACCCGGACACGGCAGGCGCCGCTACGGCGGATGCGGACTGGGCGACCTTCTAAACCGTTCTCTCAGGTTCTGGTATAGCCCTCGTAAAGCGCCAGAACCTTTAGCGGCGTCGTGCGTTGCACGACGCCGCTTTTTTAACATCGATGGGGTGCCGGACGGCAGGTCCATGCGGGGCCAGACGCGCCCTTATCACCGCGCGGGCGGCTGCGGGTTGTTCGCCGGATTGGTATCGAACTTCACCACGCTCTCTATCCCGCCAAGGCCGACAAGGGCGTCGAGTTCCGCCTGCAAAGGATCGGCGCGCTCCTTGCTGTAGACCTCTTCTCCATCTACGTAGAGCGTAAAGGATCGCAGATAGCGGGCCTTTTTCTCAGGCTTCTCGATAGTCTCTTTGGTCCAATGGTAGAGCGGATAATTTTCGACGCCGCGTTTTTCGGCCTCACT
This sequence comes from Paraburkholderia sp. GAS33, assembly GCF_050436645.1. Classification (NCBI taxonomy): domain Bacteria; kingdom Pseudomonadati; phylum Pseudomonadota; class Betaproteobacteria; order Burkholderiales; family Burkholderiaceae; genus Paraburkholderia; species Paraburkholderia sp. GAS33. The sequence continues at coordinate 528,263 of NZ_JBNDMP010000003.1, read as the reverse complement.
AACGTAGTCGGCAAACGCATCGAACTGACACTTCAACGACGCGTTGTGTTTGCGCAGAACATCGCCAAGCAGTGCGTATGATTGGCTCGCGGGATCGCCGCGCAGGCTCGCCGCAAGCTCTGGGGAAACAGCGATTCTTAGTTGGAACTGCCAGGTATTTTCCATGGCCGGCATTTCAAAGATCGCTCTGCGCGAAGTTCAATTCCACCCCGTTGCCCGCTGGATCCTTAAAGAACAACTGCCGCTGCCCGGTTAACGGCACATCGTCTTGCCGATATGGGATCTTCAGTTCAGTCAGATGTGCTTCGAACCCGCGCAGGTCGCGGCAGGTGAATGCGACGTGGTCGAACGTGTTGGTCACGTTGGGAGGACGTACTTCGTCCGCGTCGGCTTCGGAAAGGTGCAGCACGGCCTCGTCGCCGATATAAAGCCAGTATCCAAAGTTCTGAAACGGCGGTCGGGTGCCGGGTTGCAACCCCACCACCTCGATATAAAAATTGCGCAGGGTATCGAGTACCGCGCGGCTGGCCCGAAGGTTGTAGTGACTGAAGCCTAGAACGGACATGCTGTCTCCTCCCTGGCGAGCCGGTCGCAACCTGCACTGGCTTTGCGCCATCCAAAACGGTAGATCGGAGACGAAACTCTATCACTGAGCGGCATGTGACGCGATCAGGCGCCAGACCATCCGCTCGAGCGAGCGACCGGTCTGGGAACAACTCAACTCAAACTCAGGCTTGCGGAGCTGCGCTGTCCGCATCCGTGTCAGACGCCTGTTGCTCGCTGCCCTCGCCTTCTTTCTTCTCAGCGAGCGACTCCAGCGCGCCAGCGCCTTTGAAGCCGGCGACTGCTGCGATGCCTTTTGTCAGCAGACCCGCATCCGGATCGACTTTTTCAGCTGCTTCTACTGCCACGACTGCGCCTGCAATCTCACCTACCGTATCCAGAATACCCATGGCAATCACCGTATATGTTGAAGGTCGATATGAATTCGCTGATGGCAGTTCGCCGCACGCCATCCGCAACGACGATAGCATCTCAGAATGGGCAAAGCTGTAAAACATTGTCAACTTCCGACGCTTCAGACGCGGCGTTGCCGGATCATCGCAAACCGCTAATCGCGTAGCATGCACGCCATCAAATTGAGCAGACCACTGAGCCGCATCGAGATTACATTTTCCATTCGATGTGACACGCCGCGCTACTCAAGTTCGGTCTTGAACAACGCATTCAGCAGGTTCGACGCGGGCCGCTCGGCAAGCCGCGTGAGCGACTCGATCATCTCGACCTGGCAGTCCTGCAGCGGAATCATTCTGATGCGGCGCGATTCGTTGAATTCCGCGGACGCGATCACGCCCACGCCCATGCCCTGCGCGATCGCTTCCTCTAGCGCCTCGCGGCCGTCCACGTACATCACCGGTTCGACCTGCAACGACTGTCGCACCAGTTCGATCTCAAGCAACTGCTGCGTCACCGATTGCGCTTCCCGGAAGATCACAGGCTCCTTGACGAACTCCGCGTAGGTCAGCTTGCGCTTCTTCGCGATTGGACTTGTGGCGGGCACCATCGCGACCAGTGGATCGCGCCGCAATATGCGCGATTCGAGCCGGCTGTGGACCTGCGGCGCGGCGGTAATGGCCGCGTCCACCGCGCTCGATAGCACGCGCTGCATGCACTCGGCTGCGTTCGCGATCGACAGCGTCACCACGATGCCAGGGTACTGCTTGCGAAACGCGCCGATCAGTTTGACCGCGAGGTCAGGCGCGTCCGCCACGAGCGACAGCGTGCCGGAAGCCAGTCCGCCCGCGGAATCGAGCAATTGACGAGCGTCGCGCTCGCAACTCAGCATTTGCCGCGTCACACTGAAGAGGCGCCGTCCAAGCTCGGTCGGCTCGACGCCACGAGGCCCGCGATCAAACAGCTTGACCCCAAAATCCTGCTCGAGCCGCCGCACGTGATCGGAAATGGCCGGCTGCGTCAGCGACAACGCCTGCGCCGCCTTCGAAAACCCGCCGTGCTCCGCGACCGCGTGAAACGCCCGCAATTGAGCGTATTGCATCTGCGTCTCGTCCTAGGCTATAAATTTCAGTGATATACACATCGATTATATCGATTTTACCGATGAACCCGGATTCTGTACTCTGCCAAGCACTGAGATCCTCATCGGACGTCAAGCATGGACACCCCAGTCGACCATTCCGTTACTTCGTGCGCCGCCCCCGCCAAAGGGGAGCCGTATCTGTTGACACCGGGACCGCTTACCACGGCGCTCTCGACCAAGGAAGCGATGTTGCGCGACTGGGGATCGTGGGACGGCGATTTCCGCGCGATGACCGCGCTGCTTCGCCGCCGCCTCCTCGAAATCGCCGGCGACACCGCCGGTGACTACGATTGCGTGCCGCTGCAGGGCAGCGGGAGCTACTGCGTCGAAGCCATGCTCGGCAGCCTGGTCCCGCGTGACGGACATGCGCTGGTGCTGGCGAACGGCGCCTACGGCAAGCGCATCGCCACCACGCTCGGCTATCTGGGCCGCCGTTGCACCGTGCTCGACAAGGGTGACTATCTGCCGCCGCGCGGCAGCGAAATCGAGCGCATGCTCGACGCCGAACCAGGCATCACACACGTTGTCGCCGTGCACTGCGAGACCAGCTCGGGGATTCTCAACCCGCTCGAAGAAATCGCCGCAGCCACAGCAAAGAAAGGCCGCAAGCTGCTGATCGACTCCATGAGCGCGTTCGGCGCAGTGCCGCTCGATGTGCGGCATCTGCAGTGCGAAGCGTTCGTTTCGTCGGCAAACAAGTGCATCGAAGGCGTACCGGGCTTCGGCTTCGTGATCGCGCGCAAGAGCGCGTTGCAGGAGGCGAAGGGCCGCAGCCATTCGCTGAGCCTCGACGTGTACGACCAATGGGACGTGATGAACCGCACTGGACAGTGGCGCTTCACACCGCCCACGCACACCGTCGCGGCATTCATCGAGGCGCTCAGGCTGCACGCCATCGAAGGCGGTCAGCCTGGCCGGCTGGCACGCTACGCCAACAACCGCGATGTGCTGGTCGCCGGCATGCAGGAACTCGGCTTCGAACCGCTGCTCGACGCGCACTGGCGCTCGCCGATCATCGTGACGTTCTTTGCACCCGCGGATCCGGCGTTCCGGTTTGAGCAGTTCTACGAATTGATGAAGCAGCAAGGTTTCATCATCTACCCAGGCAAGCTGACCGTGGTGGACAGCTTCCGCGTGGGATGTATCGGCCAGGTGGACGCGGATGTCATGCGACGCGTCGTCGTAGCGAGCGCTCAGGCGTTGCGCACGATGGGCGTGGAGCACGCCGCGCCCCCGGTCGCCGCGCTCAATGAACGCCACCTGCTCGCCGAACAGGTTTGAAATCGACGGCCCAGACTCTTCTCAGGATGCGACATCAATGAAACACGTAAAAGCAGTAATCTTCGATTGGGCCGGAACCGTGGTCGACTATGGTTCGCTGGCGCCGATGGGCGCGTTTGTCGAGACATTCGAACAGTTCGGCGTGTCGATCACCATCGACGAGGCGCGCGGGCCGATGGGTATGGCCAAGCGTCCGCATATCGCCGCGCTGATGGCCCTGCCGAGGGTGTCGCAGGCGTGGGCCGACAAATACGGCCGCGCGCCGACCGAGCGGGATATCGACGCCGTCTACGACGTCTTCGTGCCGAAGAACATCGCGGTAGCCGCAAGCTATAGCCAGGTGATCCCGGGCGTCGCGGACGTCACGACGGCGCTGCGTTCTGAGGATATCCGCATCGGTACGACGACGGGCTACACGCGCGAGATCATGGCTGAGATCACGCCGGGCGCTGCTGCGCAGGGGTTTTCACCCGATAGCCTCGTTTGCACCGGCGATACGCCGGAGGGACGTCCTTCGCCGTACATGATCTACAAGACGTTGCCGCAACTCGGCGTATGGCTCGCGAAGAATGCGATCAAGGTCGACGATACCGAAGTGGGCATCGAAGAAGGCATCAACGGCGGAACGTGGGCGGTGGGCGTGGCCGTGAGCGGCAATGCGTTCGGGATGGCCGAAGCCGATGTGAAGGCGCTGGCGCCTCAGGAATTTGCCCAACGCCGCGCCGCGGCAACCCAACGCTTGAGCAATGCAGGCGCACACTATGTGGTCGACAGCGTCGCCGATCTGATGCCGGTGGTGTACGACATCGAGGCAAGGCTGGCGCGCGGGGAACGGCCTTAAGAGTTCGTGAGGACGCCTGAGGTCGATCAGGCACTCCGCATCAGTAACAAAGCCCGCCTGGATAAACCAGGCGGGCTTTGTCGTTTCGATGTCCGCTATCTGCGAACCGCAGCTTAGAACTTGTGACGGATACCGATCATGCCCATAGCCTGTTTGTTGGTGGACGCGTCGTTACCGAAGTCGCCCATCGACGCCACCGCTGCGACCACGTCGCCCGACGATGCGCTGATCGTATTGCCCGATGCCTTCTGATAACCGGCCAGCGCATAGATGTCCGTATGCTTCGACAGGAAGTAGTCGGCGCCGAAGCTGAACTGGTTATACGACACTGTCACGTTGTTGCCGCTGCCCTTCGTGTAGTCGTAGCCCACGCCCAGAACCATCGCCGGTGTCAGCTGATAGTTCACGAACGCCTGGCCCGTGTTGAACTTCGTGTTGTTCTGGTCACCGAAAGAAGTCGTGTAGTTGTTGTACTGCACGTTGCTATACGAAACGCCGAACGTGAAATTCCGGAACACGTAATCGCCCGCGGCGCGGATGATCTGCATCGAGTTCGCCGAGACGAACCCACCAGAGATCGCTTCCGAATCCACCGCAAAGCTGGCTGCATCCGGGTTCAGGCCGTCGAACGATGCTGCCGTGCCGTGATCGCTATTGGCGTGGAAGTAACCTGCGGCGAAACCGAACGGACCGTGGTTGTACGCGAGAGCCGCCGCGTAGGTCTGGCCACTCGCGGTGCTGCCAGGCACACCACCGAACGCATACATGGCGGAACCTTGCAGGCCTGCATAATTCGGCGTGGTGTACTTGATCGAGTTGTTGGTGCGATAACTATTGTCGTAGTTGTCGATGTCGCCCGGCGTGGCGAAGGTCGGACCGAAGGTGTCGTCGTTCGTCAGCGGCTGGATCAGGTCGATCAGCGGATCGTACTGACGGCCGAGCGAGATCGTGCCGGTGTTGTCACCCGTCAAACCGACCATCGCGGTACGGCCGAAGATGCGCGAACCCTGGCCGAGACGGCCATTGTCGATGTTGAAGCCGCTTTCCAGCTTGAAGATGGCCGACAAACCGCCGCCCAGATCTTCCGTGCCTTTCAAGCCCCACAGGTTAGGCGAAATATTGCCTGCCGCCATCTCGAAGGTCCCACCCGAATGGTTGGTGCCCTGCTGGTTGCCGAAGTACGCAATACTCGTATCGAGCGCGCCGTACAAGGTGACGCTGCTTTGCGCATGGGCGATCGACGTCATGGCTGCGAGAGACGCGACTGCAAGAATTGTTTTTTTCATGAAAATTTATCCAATTAAAGATATTGGTCTCGATTTACTATCCCGCGAGACGATTCGCAAACCGAAGGCTATTGCGCTCAAGCCTGTACTTTCAACGCGACATTAATGTCCGGATAACAGCTGGTTGATGTTTACAGACCTGATCGACTACCGCGGCGCAAATATATCTGATGGTTTCATGATAAAAAACAGACCCATATTGAAATTCTATCTTTCAGCAACCTGAAAGGATTGGAAACCCTACACAGAGGGGATCTCCGGTTTTTTTCCATCTCCTGCGCAGCGATTTATTTGGCAGGTGTTGGATGATTGCCACATGTGAATACTTCGTCTGGAACCGAATCTCGCGCCGCGAAATATCGTTCAGCAAGCCGTCATTTTGATCACGTATTTAATACGTCACATGCACTCTGAAAACTCGAAAGACGTTATCAGATACGCGCTTTAGTTTTACCGATCTATCGCGCAGAAAAAGTCGCTCTACGCTCCGACGCGTGGCGTCCACAGTCGGTTGGCGATAAAAAATGGCGACGCTAGAATCGGTCGACGGGGAGTCTGGCAGGCCAGCCAATTCACACGTTGTCGAGGAGCTAACGTGGAAGTCAAGTGGATCGAGGATTTCATCGCGCTCGCGCAGCACCAGAGCTTTTCGCGCGCGGCGGAAGTGCGCAATGTCACCCAATCCGGGCTCAGCCGGCGCATTCAGGCGCTGGAACAGTGGATCGGCGCTGAACTGATCGACCGCAGCACCTATCCGCCCACGCTTACGCCCGCTGGCGCGTTGTTCCGGGAAGCCGCTGAGGACATCCTGGGCAAGCTGTTCGACACGCGAGCGATTATCCGCAGCGAGCAGCGCATGCCCGGGACCGGATTGCAGATCGCCGCCGGCCACGCCATCTCCGTTGGCTTTGTGCCGGACTGGCTGCGCTCGCTGCAAAGCCGCTTTAGCGGACTGCGTGTAAGGATTGTCCCGACCAACGTCCACGATTCGATTCTGATGCTGGTGAACGGTAACTGCGAGCTGATGCTTGCTTACGAGCACCCTGACCTGCCCCTGCATCTCGACGCCACGCGCTATCCTCACCTCACCGTCGGACACGACGTCTTCCTGCCCGTCTGCGCACCCAGCCAGCGCTCGACACCGTCGTTCCGTCTTCCAGGGACGCCGGGCCGTCCCTTACCGTTGATTGGCTATAGCGCGACCACCTACTTTGCCCGTTGCCTGCACCTGCTGCTGCACAGGGCGACCAAAAATCCAGCACTGACTCCGCACTTCGAATCAGATATGGCGGATGTGCTAAAGAAACTCGCGCTTAACGGCGAAGGCATCGCCTGGCTACCGCGTAGCCTGATCGAAACAGAGTTGAATAGCGGCACGCTCGTGACCGCCGGCGACCGTACGTGGCAACTCGATCTGCAATTGCGCCTCTACCGCGATCGCAACAACGAGATGCCTCTCGTGAAGGACATCTGGGAATACCTGGAGTCCCGCATCGAGGCTTGAGGCACGCCAGGGCTCCTTTCACGATATCTATGCGGCTGCCGCATAGTGCAATGTCAAGCCCGCATCACGTTCATTTTTTTCGTCTCTAGTATCCGTCCAAGTCTTCTCATCACCGCGATTCGGTCGCGCGAGAAGGCGATATGCACGCTTTTGTATAGGAAGCCGTGCGGAAGCGGATGTTCGTCCTAGTCGACGAAAAAAAGGACAGCTATGAAAAATCGCCTTACGCTTTATATCGCCGTCGGCATGGTGCTCGGCGTCGCAGCAGGCTACGTGTGTCACGCCGGCGCCCCCGATGCTGACTCGGCAAAAACCCTGGCCGGCTATTTCTCGATCATCACGGATATCTTTCTGCGGCTGATCAAGATGATCATCGCGCCGCTGGTTTTCGCCACGCTCGTTTCCGGACTGGCTGGCATGGAGAGCGGTCAGGAGGTCGGGCGCATTGGACTGCGTACGGTCGGCTGGTTTATCTGTGCGTCGCTCGTGTCGCTCGCCCTCGGATTAGTACTCGCCAATGCTCTGCAACCGGGCGCAGCGCTGCACATGGTGGTGAGCGGCAGCGACGTGAACACCGGCCTCAATACCGCGGGGTTGAACTTCAAGGACGTCATTACCCACGCGTTTCCGACCAGTCTGCTGGATGCGATGGCGCGCAACGACATCTTGCAGATACTCGTGTTTTCGCTGTTCTTCGGCCTGGGGCTAGGCGCGCTAAAGCACGACGCACGCGTAAAGGTGGTTGTGCAGGCAATCGACGGCATGGTACCCGTGATGCTGCGACTCACCGATTACGTCATGCGCGCTGCGCCGTTTGGGGTGTTCGGTGCGATCGCGTCCGCCGTGACGCTGCGCGGCCTGGGCGTATTGCTTACTTACGGTAAGCTGATTGGTTCGTTCTACCTGGGTCTTCTACTGCTGTGGACGCTCCTGATTGGCGTGGGTTACCTGTTTCTGGGCAAGCAGATCGGAGGCTTGCTCAAGGCTGTGCGCGAACCGGCCATGCTAGCGTTTTCGACCGCCAGCAGTGAAGCGGCCTATCCCCGCCTGACCGAGCAACTCGAGAAATTCGGCATCGACAAGAAAGTAGTTGGATTTACGCTACCGCTGGGCTACGTATTCAACCTCGACGGGTCTATGATGTATCAATCGTTTGCGGCAATTTTCATTGCCCAGGCCTTCGGTATCGACATGCCGCTGTCGCAGCAGATCTTCATGCTGCTAGTGTTGATGCTAAGCAGCAAGGGCATGGCAAGCGTGCCGCGAGGGTCGGTTGTGGTGGTCGCAGCCGTGGCACCGCTGTTTCACTTGCCCGCCGAGGGGGTCGTATTGGTCCTCGCGATCGACCAGATTCTCGATATGGGACGCACGATGACCAACGTGATCGGCAACAGCGTGGCGACTGCCGTGATCGCAAAATGGGAGGCGCGCCGCAGCAGCAGCGAAGTTGTCGCTCCCACCCCGCAGTTTGAACAACTTCAGAGCGAAGTCCAATGACAGCAAGGAAGTTAGCTAACAGGCGGGTGTTTGGCGTGATCGGCGGGCTTGGGCCGCTCGCCGGCGCGGATGTACTTTTCAAGCTGATTCAGGCAAGTCCCGCGCATAGTGATGCGGAGCATTTCGACGTCCTGTTCGAACAGCGTCCGTTTCGCAATGCAAGCCCATCTCGCGCCGCGACGACAGAGCGGAAGCTGTATATCTTCGACATGATCCGCGATTTCGAAAAGCGCGGCGTCACGAGTGTTCTTCTGCCTTGCTTTTTGAGCCACACGTTCATCGATGAGTTGCAGGAGAACACGTCGGTGCAGATCGTCGACATGCTGGATGCGCTGCGTTGCCATGTAGCTCGCTCGTTTCCATCGGCGCGGCGCGTGGGTGTATTGACCTCGGACTACATTCGCGACGAGGGGCTTTTTGAGCGGTACTTCCGGGCACCGGAGTTCGAAGTGCTGCATCCGCGTCAGCGTAGTTCAGCTGATATGGATCCCGTCACCGAAGCTGTCTATGGCGAGGCTGGGATCAAGAGCGGCAACCTTGGTGGACGGCCCGTCGAACTATTGCGCGAGGCGTGTCAGGATCTGATCGCGCAGGGGGCGGACGTGATTTTGCCTGGGATGACTGAAATTGGTCTCGTGTTGAGTCAGATTGCGGCGCTGGACGTCCCGATCGTCGATTCGAACCTGGTGTACGCGCAATACGCGTCTGTAGGGCAATCCTTTAGCCACAACAACCGTGCGTTCAAGGTTGGCGTGGTGGGTGGTGTCGGTCCTGCTGCCACCGTTGACTTCATGCAAAAGCTGGTGCGTAGCACGCCGGCGACGCGTGATCAGGAACACATCAAACTGCTCGTTGAACAGAACCCGCAGATTCCGGATCGGACGGAGAATCTGCTGGGTGACGGGCAGGACCCGACGGTGTCGTTGTACGCGACGTGCAAGAAGCTGGAAGCGGGGGAGGTGGACATTATCGCCATCCCTTGCAATACCGCTCATGCGTTTGTCGAACGGATACAGCCGTATCTGAACGTACCGATCGTCAATATGCTGACGGTGAGCGTCGAATATCTGAAGCTGGCGTTTCCCGATCTGCGTGAGGTTGGGTTGCTTGCTACCACTGGGACTATCAGGAGTGGGGTCTATAAAAAAGCATTCGAGGCGCGTGGGCTGAGGCAGATCGTTCCGAGCGATGATCTGCAGATGCGGGTGATGAATGCGATTTATGGGGAGTGTGGTGTTAAGGCGGGGTTTACTACTGGCGAGTGCCTCGACGATATTCGCGCAGCTGTCGATGAACTAAGCGGGCGCGGCGTTGAGGTAATTCTTCTTGGGTGTACTGAATTGCCGTTGCTGCTGCCTGAGGCGAAGATATATTCGGGTGGCGGTCGGGCTGTGAGGCTTGTGGATCCGACTGAAATCCTTGCACGGCGCTGTGTGGCTTATGCGCGTGGGGAGATGGGGGTGGTGCGGGCTTAGGGCGGGAGAGCCATAGGGGATTGAGTATCCCCCGGACAATGGCTCGCCAGGAACATCAAGCACCGCCCACGCCCCGCTCATCGCCCCAAAAACACGTCTCTGTAAGCGCCATAAATCGACAGCAGCGGCAATGCGGTCAACAACGGCGTCAACACCAATGCACGCAACACCAGCGGAACCATCGGTGCGAACAGCACGGCCACCGTCATCGCCGCGAAGTACATCACCATCACCGGCCAGTTGCGCGCCGCGCCATTCAGACTTGCGAGCATTGCTCCGTGCGGCGTCATGTTGTGCAAGATCACCAGAGCCGGGGCAAAGCAGGCCGAAGCAATCGCGACGGCGAAAATGGACACCCCCAGCAGCGATTCGAGCGCACCGCGTACGCCATGGTCGCCGCCAAAGCTGATCGAGACGTTATGCACCCCACTCGCCGTAACCGACACGTTCAAAGACAGATGGAACGTTGCCAGCAGAACCACATAGCCGATAGCAACGATCGCCGCCCCATACAAACCGATCAGACATAACGCGTTGCTGCGCCGAATCAGCGCCGCAAACGTCTCGCGCAGCGACACCGGTTGCCCCTTGCTAGCGCCGTCCTGCACGAACATCAACCCACCCATCACGAGTGGCGCCAGCAGCACCGCCACTGGATACAACTGCGGCACAAACCCCAGCAACGTCGCGAGATCGGCGCAGACCAGCAACACGCTAAGCCACAGCACCGGTTGCATGCTCGCGACGCGCACGCCACTCCTCAGCCAATCGGAAATATGCAGAGGGTTGACCTCCCTCCCACCGGAAAAAGGTAGTCCCGACAGACGATGAAGACGCGTTTGCTTAGAAACGTCGCTCGGAAAATCGATGTTCATGACAGTTTCCTCAGTGAAAACGAAGCGTTGTTATTCGTACTCCTACAAACTGAAAATCAGGTTCATCGCCGTCCGGGTATTGCCTCTTCTTTCCCCAGCATCCACGGGTATCGTCCTGGCCTGCTGTTACTGCTAATCTACGGATCATTGCGGACAAAGGTTGTCCGCATCTACGAAGGGCGACGCCGAAATGTTGCAAAACTCCACGAGACTGTTGCGTCTGCTGGGGATGCTCAGGAGTTCCCCGTCGTGGCACGGTGCCGTGCTGGCCGAGCGCCTTGGCGTCACCGAGCGGACCGTGCGTCGCGACGTCGACCACTTGCGCGGTCTGGGCTACCGGATCGGCGCGACGCCGGGGCCGGATGGCGGATATAGCCTGGAAGCCGGGACCACCCTGCCGCCCTTGCTGTTCGAGGAGGACGAAGCACTGGCCGTCTCGCTGGCGCTGCGAACGCTTGCTGCTAGCGGTGTGGAAGACGTCGAAGAGTCGGCGCTCTCCGCCCTCGTCAAGCTGGAGCATTTGATGCCTCCAGGCCACAACCGCAAGGCGAGGGCTTTTTTCGCATCTATCCAGAAGTTGGCCCAGACGGGCCCCAAGGTCGACCAGGCCGTGCTGGCTACGCTAGCCGGCGGGTGTGCGGACCACGAGCAATTGCAATTCAACTATAGGGATGGCAAAGCCCAGGTCAGCCAGCGCACGGTCGAACCTCAAGGCCTGGTCAACGCGGAGTCGCGGTGGTACCTCGTTGCCTGGGACGTCAGCCGGGCAGACTGGCGCACATTCCGTGTCGACCGGGTAGTTCCGCCGATTTCGAGCGGAGCGCGTTTCGAACCTCGTAATGGGCCGGACAAGGGTGATCTGGCTGCCTATGTCTCGCGCTCGGTTTCAACGGCGGCTTACCCGGTGCGCGCCAAGGTGATCCTTCACGCGCCGATGCAGGCGCTCGCCCAAAGCATCTGTCCACTCGTAGGGCAACTGGCACCGCTCGATTCGCAGCGCTGCATCGTGCATACGGGAGCGCATGATCTGCACACGATCGCATCCTGGCTGTGCACGCTGGAAGTCGAATACGATATCCAGGAGCCTCCCGAGCTTTTAGAGTTCCTGCGAGCAATGAACGCGCGCATCGACCGGACTTTGGGACGAGCTATAAAAGCAGCACATTAGGGCACGACGGCCATTACGCGCCCACGTCGCCCGCAACGAGTCCGCCAACACTCGCCAATCTCACGCTCACCTATCCATTTCGCATCTATCCATCAGACGGCGTCAGGATTTCCCTGGCGTGCAGTTCCTCAATCCTGAATCCTGACCAACTAGACAACTTTGGCATGCTTCGTGCGTTCAATCGCCGCCTACATGCATAGCGTGCGCTTAACCTGACCAACTGGTCGACATTGGGGCGCGAGCGCACTCGAAGCATGCAGCCTGTGCAATCTAGCGGTGCTTCTGCCAAGGACTGAAGAGACTTGCACGGCAGCAGTCATCGTAAATATTAATAACGGTAAGGATTCGATCAGATGATAACAATTAGGCATCCAAATGAAATAGCTGGAAATAAGTGGATGGCTGCCGTGAAGCGCCATTGCAAGCTTGCTGCCCTGATCGCAGCGCTCATGTCGGTCAGCCTCTTCGTAGTTCAAACAGCCAGGGCCGACGAGTCTACCGACCCGACTCTCGCGGAAAGCGGCACCGTCGTCCCCAATACCGCAGCGCAACCGGCCGCCGCGTCTCCTTATCTATCGTCATGGTTTCATCAAAGTCTCGGCGTGATCGGCTCAAAAGACATCCGCTTCGGACCTTATGAGACCAACGACATGTATCTGGAGTACGAGTACTTCGGCAGAAAAGGCCCGTTCGACCTATACGGGTATATCGACGCACCAAAGGTGTTCGGAGTAGGCAGTACGCATGACACCGGCATGTGGGACCGCGGCTCTCCCCTGTTCAGTGAGCAGGAACCGCGCGTATCGATCGACGACCTCGTCGGCAGGCACCTCGGTTTTGGTCCGTTCAAGGAATGGTATCTGGCGTTCGACTGGATCTATGACGAGGGCTACAACATCGGCGGCCGTCAGAACACCCTGTATAGCGGCATCGGCACGGATATCGACACGCACACGCCGTTGATCCTGTCCGCAAATCTCTACGTGCGCAGGCAATGGGAGAACTACGGCGCGGCGAATGAAAACTCGTGGGACGGCTATCGCGCCCAGATGAAATACATCTATCCGCTCGGAAGCTTTCATGGCGGCAATCTGACGTACGTCGGCTTCTTCAACTATGACTTCGGCTCGAAGCTGCGCGAGGAGACCGGCGGCACCAGCCGCACGGACACGGCCTTCGTCGAAACGAACGTGCTGCTCTATTCATTCACGCACTGGCGCTTCTGGGCCGCAGCCCGGTACTTCCACGATGGCGGCCAATGGTCTGGCGGCGATCTCGACTTCGGGAATGGCCCGTTTGCCAACCGCGCGACCGGTTGGGGTTATTACGCGAGTGTCGGCTATCAGTTCTGATCGTATGCTGCATCATCCGGCGCGATCGACGATCGCACCATGAGCGAAGTCGCAGACGCCAGACAAGTTTGAACAACCCATTAGGAATACAGATCTCATGTTGAAGACGAAATTTCTACGAATGCTCGCCGGACTGGGACTCGCCGTGTCGCTGGTTGCCGGCGTGCATGCCGCAGGGGACAACGCGCATCACCCACGCCCGGTCAAGGTTCTGATCATCTCCATGTTTGGACCGGAGGGCAAAGTATGGCTGGACCACCTCGGCCCGATGGAGAGCATCAAGGTGCCGGGGCTGTCCCCTGACTATCCCGAAGTCCACTGCACCCACGACGGCGTCTGTGTCCTGACGACCGGCATGGGGCACACGAATGCGGCGGCGTCGATGTCCGCGCTCGTGTACTCGAAACAGTTCGACTTGCGCAAGACGTACTTCCTTGTATCCGGTATCGCCGGCATCGACCCGGCGCAGGGCACCCTCGGCTCAGCCGCATGGGCGCGCTACCTGGTGGACTTCGGCATTCAGTGGGAACTGGATGCACGTGAAATTCCGCCAGGTTGGAAGTCCGGCTACCTTGGCATCAATACCAAAAGCGAAAATGAAAAGCCGCCGCTGGACTACCGCACCGAAGTGTTTCAACTGAACGAGGCGCTACTGCAAAAGGCCTATGGTCTTTCGCGCGACGTGACGTTGACAGACAGCCCGCAGGCTGCAGCGTATCGCGCGAAATACTCGAGCGCGCCCGCCAATCAACGCCCGAGTGTCATTCAGTGTGACACCCTCGCGGGCGATACCTGGTTCTCCGGGAATGCCATCGGACAGCGCGCTCGCGACTGGACCAAACTCCTGACCGACGGCAAGGGCGTGTACTGCACGACGCAGCAGGAGGATAACGCCACTTTCGAGGTCATCAAACGCGCGGCATCTGCCGGGCTCGCCGACACGCAACGTGTGGCGGTATTGCGTGCTGGCTCGGACTTCGACCGGCCTCCGCAAGGCGTATCGAACGTCGACAACCTGCTCGATTACCAGAATCAGGGAGGCTTTGTCCCGGCGTTGAACAACCTGTATCTCGCCGGATCGCCGCTCGTGAATGCGATCGTCAAGGACTGGCCGCACTGGAAAGACGGCGTGCCGGCCAACTAAATTTCGAGGGGAACCACGTGGATATTGTCCGCAGCCTTTGTGGCATGTTGATATTGCTGTTGATCGCCTATTTGCTGTCGAACAATCGCGGCGCGGTTCGGCCGCGCACCCTGGTCGCTGCGCTTGCGACCCAGTTGGCAATCGGCGCATTGGTGCTGTTCGTACCCTTCGGACGCACTGCCCTTGCGGCAGCCGCTGCAGGAGTCAACCGGGTGCTCGAAATGGGCAACCATGGTGTGTCGTTTATCTTTGGCGGTCTGGTCGACAACAAGATGTTCGAGCTCTTCGGCGCGGGTGGCTTCGTATTTGGGCTACGTGTGCTGCCCATGATCATCTTCGTGACAGCACTGATCGCAGTGCTTTATTACGTCGGGGTCATGAAGTGGATCGTCACCGTCGTCGGCATCGCGCTGGAGAAGTTGCTCGACGTGAGCCGCATTGAAGCCTGCTCGGCGGTTGCAACCATCTTCCTCGGTCAAAGCGAAATGCCTGCGCTGGTAAAGCCGTTCGTCCGGCAGATGACCAGTGCCGAGATCTTTGCTGTGATGTCGAGCGGCATGGCTTCCGTTGCGGGTTCTGTGCTCGCCGCGTACGCCGGCCTCGGGGTGAAGATGGAGTACCTGCTGGCCGCGTCGTTCATGGCGGTCCCAGGCGGCCTGTTGTTCGGCAAGCTGCTGTATCCCACTGTCGAGCCGAGCCAGACGACGATAGAGGGGCTCGATTTCGACGAGAAGGGTTCGACCAACGTCATCGAAGCGGCCGCCTCTGGCGCAACCATTGGCCTGAAAATCGCCATCAACGTCGGAGCGATGCTGATTGCGTTCATCGGACTCATCGCGCTCGTCAACACGTCCGTCGGAGGCATCGCGGCGCTGTTCGGCTTCGCACATGTGACGCTTCAGGGTCTCATCGGCACGCTTCTGGCGCCGCTCGCCTGGTTGATCGGCGTGCCGTGGCACGACGCGCCGCTTGCCGGCAACTTTATCGGCGAGAAGCTGATTCTCAATGAGTTCGTTGCCTACGGCGACCTCTCCCCGTACCTGAAGGACAGCGTCCAGGTCGCCGCGGCGGGACTGCAGATTCTCGATCCGAAGACGATTGCGATCGTATCGTTCGCGCTGTGCGGCTTTGCGAATTTCTCTTCGATCGCGATTCTGGCTGGGGGTTTCAGTGCGGTGGCGCCTGAGCGACGCTCTGAAGTGGCGCGACATGGACTGCGAGCGCTTACGGCGAGTACGTTGTCGAATTTGATGAGCGCTGCGATTGCGGGGTTGTTCTTTTCGTTGCACTGAGCGAGACGGGGCATAATCTCCGGGAGCAATCCGTCAACGGAGTTCGACAATGGTGCAGGCATTCAATCCGCCCGAATTATGGTCACCGTTTGGCGCGTTCTCGATGGCCGTCATCCAGGGTGACGGCCATATCGTGCACCTGAAAGGTCAGATCTCGCTCGATAGAAGCGGACAGGTGGTGGGCCACAACGATATGCGCGCGCAGACGCGCCAGGTGCTGGAGAACATCCGCGATGTTTTAGCGGTCATGGGTGGACAAATGGCCGACGTGATATCACTGGTGCACTACGCAACGGATATCGATGCGTTCATGGGTACAGGAGATATCCGCAAGGAGTTTTTCGCCGCACCGTTTCCTGTCACCACCACGGTTCAGGTTGAGCGACTGTATCGTCCGGAACTGATGATCGAAATCGCCGCGATTGCGGAAATTCCGCGGGAGAGGTTTCGGCACCCCGCTTCCGACACGCCTTGACCTTGACCTTGACCTTGCCCGCTATTTGACGAACCCCGCCAGCCCCAACACCGCACCCACCGCAACCAGCCAGATCGGGTTGAACCGCGTGCGATAAGCGACGACCACCGTCACGATCGTCAACACGGCACGACCGATATTGACGTCGATTTCCCGAACGAAAACGTAGGATGCGCAAGCGAGCAGACCCACTGTCCCAGGCGCGAGACCACGGCGAACCGCCTTCACAACAAGTGAATCGTTGCGCCGTTCGACCCAGCCGCTCACAAAGTAAGCGAGCAACGCGGACGGCACGATCATGGAAATCGTCACGACCAGCGCGCCAGCCAGCCCGGCTGCCTGAAAACCGATCAGCGAGACCGCCATGCCATTAGGACCCGGCGCCGCCTGCATGGCCGAAAAGAACGTGACGAACTGCTGGGCAGTGAGCCAGTGACGCGTATCCACTGCGTAACGTTGAATATCGGCCAGTGTGGAGTTCATCCCGCCCACGGCGAGGACGGACCACAGCGCACTGTGGAGCGCGAGATCGGTCAGTCTGGAGGTCATCAGGCTTACTCCGCGCGAGGCTTCGTTGAAGCCTCGGCGCGCAGCGCACGCCACATCAGCCACGAGCCAAACGGGCCAAGCACCGCGAGAACCAGCAGCAGTGGCAGCTTCAGCAAGCCGACCGCGACAAACATCGCGACCACCAGTACCAGGTTCCGAAGGTCACGTGGCAAGCTCACAAGCAGCTTGAGCACCGTCGCAATCACCAGACCCGTCGCTACAGGCATCAAGCCTGCGAGCAGGTGTGTCGTAACGGCCGCGTTACCCCAGCTTGCGTAAGCGTAGCCGACGCCCACGGTGATGATCGTAGGGGCAAGGTAAAGCCCGCATACACCCGTCACCGCGCCGAGTGCGCCGTGATACTTCCGTCCGATGATGGTGGCGATGTTCGAAACGTTCGGTCCGGGCAGGAGCTGTGCCAGTGGTAGCACTTCGGCGAACTCGCGATCAGTCAACCAGCCACGGCGCTCGACGAGCATGCGGCGCGCCCAGGGCAACACACCGCCGAAGCCAGTGAGCCCGATCATGAAGAACGCACCGAACAATTCGCCTAAAGTCGGCTTAGGCGAAGCGAAGGGCGCGTCGGCGCGCGGGCCGGAACGTTGGCTATTTCCATCATCGGAGATCGGTGCGCTCATTGGACATTCCACTCAGGGCGGTTTGTTTGCGGTGCGGGAGATAATAGCAGCGGCATATTCCGTGCCGCAGCGACGCAGATCACACTGAATCTGCAATGTAATCGCGCAACCATCGATGCGCAGGATCGCGATGGGAGCGCTCATGCCAAAGCATGGCCATCTCGTAGCCAGATACCTCCAGCGGCGGCTCGACCACGCGCAACGTTGACGTATTGCGAGTCAGGCGCGATGGCAACATCGCGACGAGGTCTGTGCTCGCCAAAACCGACATCATGAAGAGAAAGTGCGGGACCGAAAGCACAACCCGGCGTGACATTCCTGCTTCTGCAAGCACTTCGTCGGTAACGCCACGGAACCCGGCGCCGTCCTGCGACACGATTACGTGCTCAAGCTCGCAGAATTGCGCGAGCGTTGGTCGCCGCTTCAGGCGCGGATGTCCCGCACGACCGACCAGCACGTACCGCTCCGCAAACAACACCCGGCGATGCAATCCGGCGGGTGACCCCTCGCTGGTATGGAAAGCAAGATCGATCTCCCCCCGTTCCGCTTGTCTGGCAATGCGCGACGGAAACATCTCCACAACCGCCAGCCGGGTGCCAGGGGCCGCCGAGCGCAAGCCGGCCAACACCGGCAGCAGGATCGTCGATTCCCCGTAGTCGGCAGCGGCGACGCGCCACGTATGACTCGCCGTGGCTGGATCAAAGGGGCTGGCTGGGGCGACTGTTCTCTCCAGTGCTTCAAGCGCTTGCCGCAAAGGCTCGCGCAGCGATTCCGCCCTCGCGGTGGGCCGCATGCCGCGCGGCCCCGGCAACAGCAGTGGATCACCAAAGATATCCCTTAGCTTGGCGAGATGCACGCTGACCGATGGTTGCGAAAAATTCAGCCGCTCAGCTGCACGCGTCACGTTGTGTTCCGAGAGCAGGACATCCAGCGTGACTAGCAAGTTGAGGTCCAGCCGCCTGAGATTATTCACGTTAATACCTGCAATATTGGATATTCATTTCTAATATACCCGACCGAGACCTATCCTGCCTCTCTTTGCAATGGAGGCCAAGTCATGAATATTCTTATCGTGTATGCCCATCCCGAGCCTCGATCATTGAATGGTTCGCTCAAGGACTTCTCGATCAAGCGTCTTGAAGATGCGGGGCATACGGTACAAGTATCAGACCTGTACGCAATGAACTGGAAAGCGTCGCTCGACCAGGACGACAGCATCGATCGGCCAGCCGGTACACGTTTTGATCCGTCGCATGAGTCCAGACTTGCGTTCGAGAGCGGTAGGCAGAGTCAGGACATCGTCCTGGAACAGAACAAGTTGCGCTGGGCGGATGCACTCATCCTGCAGTTTCCGCTGTGGTGGTTCTCGATGCCGGCGATCCTGAAAGGCTGGGTAGAGCGCGTCTATGCGTATGGCTTCGCGTATGGAGTAGGAGAACATTCCAATTCTCACTGGGGCGATCGCTACGGAGAAGGTTCGATGACGGGCAAGAGGGCGATGCTGATCGTCACCACTGGTGGATGGGAATCGCACTACGGCCCGCGAGGTATCAACGGACCCATCGACGACGTGTTATTCCCGATTCAGCACGGGATACTGTATTACCCCGGCTTCGACGTGTTGCCGCCGTTCGTCGTCTATCGGACCAGCCGTATGGACGACGAACGGTTTTTGGAAACCTGCGACAAACTCGGACAACGTCTCGACGACCTTTGGAATACGAACCCGATACCGTATCGCCAGCAGAATGCAGGCGAATACGACATTCCCGAATGCACGCTTCGACCTGAGATTGCTCCTGAACAGGTCGGCTTCGCCGCGCACATCGCGTAGAAAGTGCGCTGGGCTCACTGCCTGCTCGACCCAGAATCGCCCTCAGGTACATCCGGTGAGGGTGTAGGCGACGAACCTGGCCCTTCAACGGGGAAACCGCCGTTGCGTTGCGGCACGCCCATCAACTCGGCGGCCGATGCCGGCGAGAGCACCGCTGCAGGGGGTATAGCGCTCGAGCCAGAATTCGAAGCAGCCGCAGGCGCCGATGCAGCTGCGCCAGGGGCGCCGAGCAAAGGCGGCACTTCACGCGGCACTGAAGCTGCAGGAGCCGATAGGGCCGCAGACGTCCCCGACGATGCCGATGACGGCACAGATGCCGAAGGCGAAGTAACCGGCGCCGGCTTCGGTGCCACATGACGCAGCGGTGCAGGCGCAGTTTGCGTCTTCGGCTTCGATGCAAACAGATAGCTCACCCACGCATTCAGTTTGTCGCGGAACTCATCGAACAGACTCGGCTGCACCTCGGTCGCAAACTTCACTCGCGAGTCGATCAGCCGCGCTCGCAGCGCACGCTGATAGAAATCCCCGACAATCGGCAACGCGGTATGCGCGCCTTCGCCCCAATAATTGCTGCCCAACGTGACACGCCCGTCGTCGAAGCCAACCCACGCACCCGCCACCAGTTGCGGATGCATCAGGATGAACCAGCCGTCGGCATTGTCCTGCGTCGTGCCGGTCTTGCCCGCCACATCCGCGCGAATGCCGAAACGCGAACGGATAGCGGAACCAGTACCGCGATTCACGACATCGCGCATCACATCGAGCAGCGTCCTATCCGCCGCAGCCGGCAACGCCCGCTCCGGCGAAGCGGGCTCGAATTGCGCGAGCACGTTGCCATTGTGATCCTCGATGCTCGTCACCATGCGCGGCTCGAGATACTCGCCGTCGTTCGCAATCGTGCCATACGCCGAGACCATTTCCTTGATCGTCACCGGGCTCGTGCCCAGTGCAAGCGATGGCACAGGGGCGAGTTCGCTGTCGCGCACGCCCATCGCGCGCGCGAGCCGGACCACCTTGTCCGGCCCAACCTGCTCCATCAACTGCGCGGTGATGCGGTTGCGCGAATAAGCGAGCGCATCGCGCAGTGTCATCGGCTTGCCGCTCGGCGGCGCATCGTCGTTCGGACGCCAGATCTCGCCGCCCTTCAGCGGGATTTCGATCGGCTGATCGATGAAGGTGTCCGTGGGCTTCGCGCCATCTGCGAAAGCGGCACCGTACACGAAAGGCTTGAACGTCGAACCGGGCTGACGCCGTGACTGCTGAACGTGATCGAACGGCTCGTCGGTGAAATCGCGGCTGCCCACCCATGCCTTGATCTGCCCGTTACGCGGATCGATGGCGAGGAAACCTGCCTGCACTTCGGTCTTATCGTGGCACAGCGTGCGCACGAATGTACGGTCAGCGCCCAGATGCTGAAGCGCATCGTCGTCGCTTTGACCGGCGCTGATCGCAGCCTTGTAATCCGGCGTCTCGCGGATGAAACTCTTGAAGAGATCGCTTTGCGGCGAGCAGCCGGAGCGTCCGCTCCACGCCCCATTGGCGACCGATTGCAACGCATTGCCCTGCGAGACAACCGCCGCGGTCGCCATCGACTGCAGACGCGAATCGATCGTCGTATGAACAATTAGTCCATCTGAGTAAATGTTGTAGTCGTTGCGATCGGCCCACGAGATCAGCCACTTACGCAACTGCTGCGCGAAGTGCGGAGCAGGTCCCGGCGGTTCGATCTGCCGTTCGAAATCGACGCGCAGAGGCTTGCGGCTCAATGTTGCGTAGGTCGCCTGCGAGAGACGGCCGTATTTGACCATCTGCGCGAGCACCGTATTGCGGCGCTCCAGCGCGCGGTCCGGATTGATCACCGGGTTGTAATAGCTGTTGCCCTTCAACATGCCGGTCAACGTGGCGCTTTCCAGAATATCCAGTTGATCCGCGGATTTGCCGAAGTACGTGCGCGAAGCCATTTCGATGCCGTACGCGTTGTACAGAAACGGCACCGTGTTCAGATACGTTTCGAGAATCTGGTCCTTGCTATAAGCCGCCTCGATCTTTAGCGCGGTGATCGCTTCTTTCACTTTGCGCGTGAGAGTCGGAGCGCGGCCGATTTCGTCCGGATAGAGATTGCGCGCCAGTTGCTGGGTGATCGTCGAACCACCCTGGCGGTCGCCGCCGAACGTGTGCAATGCCGCAGATCCCGTGCGCCGCCAGTCGATACCATGGTGCTGGTAAAAGCGGTGGTCTTCGGTCGAGATCAGTGCGTCGACCATGTGGGGCGAGATATCGGCGAGCGAAACCCATTCGCGGTTCGAAGGCTTGAATTCAGCGAGCAGCTTGCCGTCGGCCGAGAGAATCTGCGCCGGCTGGTCGACCCGCGCCTTGCGGATATCGCTAATGCTCGGCGTGAACGGAATCAGCACAATCACATACAGCAGCACGAGCGCAGGCGGTGTGGCGAACGTAAGCAGAACACCGCGCCGCGTCGGATGACGTAGATGGAACAGCACCTTGACCAGCAAGGGTTTGAGCAGGCGAGCGGCGAACCCGATCAACTCCACGACGAGAAGAAGGGTGGCCCCCAGCAAACGTGCAAGCCGGCCGGCCCACAGGCGGCAGAATTCACGTACGGACGATACAAATTGGCGACTCACGCTGGTTTCGGCCCATCTTGAAAAGCGTGAATGGTATCAAACCGCGTACGTGGGCCCAGGTTCTGGCAGATGTGGAAAGAGATCGGGAACACCGGTTTTGGTAAAACCGGCCTGAATGCTAACCGAAAGATTGGGTAACTAGAATCGTCCGGCAGACCAATTGAGAAAAACCAAAGACCATGAAAACGACAAGAACCATCCTGCTGCTGATTTCCCTTGTTGCTCCCACGCTTGTGCACGCAGAGTCCGTCGCTGCCCCCAAACTCAGCGAGGGCGACACCTGGACGTATGTCAATACGATCGAGAACGGCCCTAACGGCTGGCACCAGAGTCATGACGAGATCGTCGTACTGCGGACCACGTCCGATCATATCTACTTCGAAACGAAGCAGGTTGGCACGACCCAGGCCGCAAAAGAACTGATCGCGGGCTCGGACTGGAGCCGTTCGCGTAACGTGAACGGCTCCGAAACTACGGTCAATCGGCCTTTATCGTTCCCGCTGACCGTCGGCAAGACGTGGGAAGTGAAATACACCGAGGCGCATCCGAATGTGCAGCACGCATCGGAGTCGTTCGACAGCCGGTTCAAGGTGGTCGGCCCCGAATCCGTAGAAGTGCCCGCGGGAAAGTTTGACGCGATCAAGGTCGAAGCCGAAGGAGACTGGACCGCGGAGACTGCGCCGATTCAATCCGCAACGGGAGGCGCCTTCTCCACGCAGGGAGGAACGACCGTTATAGCGCAGACCCGCAAGGCCGCGCCGACGGCCGTCACTGGCCGTCTCTACAAGGCGTTCTGGTACGTGCCCGAAACCGGCCGCTGGGTTAAGTCCGTCGAGGAGTACTACGGAAGCAACGGCGTCAGGACTCAACGGTTTACGAGCGAACTGGAATCGTTCAAGCACGCCACGCAGTAGCCGCTTTCCTTAGCCATTGGCTGATATGACGGGTTGAATGAAGTTCGGGTGAGCGCTAGTTCGATCCCTCACCCGCCTTCAAAAAATCCACAAAAGCCCGCAACGGCGCCGGCAAATGCCGCCGCCCCGGGTAGTAGAGAAACGGCCCCGGAAAACGCTGCCACCACGGCTCCAGAATTGGCTCGAGCGTTCCGCTCTCGAGATGCGGGCGCAGCATATCCTCGAACAGGTGAATCACCCCTACCCCGGCCACCGCAGTGCTGATCGCCAGGTCCATTGCAGCCCCCGGCCGGACAAGCAGCGGCCCCGAAGGATCCAACCGCACTACTTCACCGTCCCGTTCGAAATCCCACGTCGGTTTCGCGCCTCCAGCAAACTGCCCACGCAGGCAAGCATGCGAAAGCAGTTCGCGCGGATGTTCGGGTCTCCCATGCACATCGAGATACCCCGGCGCCGCAGCCGTAGCAAAACGCTGCACACGCGGTCCGATCGGCACAGCGATCATGTCCTGCTCAAGCCGCTCGTCGTAGCGAATACCCGCGTCGCAGCCGATCGAAAGCACATCGACAAAGCCGTCCTCCACCACAACCTCCACGCGGATGTCGGGATAGGCCTTCAGAAACGACGCAATGACGCTGGGCAAGACAATCCGCGCCGCGCTCGACGGCACGTTGAGCTTGAGCGTGCCGGTCGGCTTCTCCCGAAACCCGTTCAGGACATCCAGCGCCGCTTCCATCTCGCTGAACAGGGGCGTCAGCGTTTCGAGCAGGCGTAGCCCCGCCTCAGTCGGCGCCACACTGCGTGTGGTCCGGTTGAGCAAACGCAGACCGAACTTCGTCTCGAGCCGGCGCACGGCGATGCTCAGGCTCGACGCCGACACGCCGCTGATGCGGGCAGCGTCGCGAAAACCCCCGGCATGCGCCACAGAGACGAAAGCGGCAAGATCATTCAATTCCATGGCGATTGTGCAAAATTTTGAACAACCCGTGCAATTTAGATCGGATTTTCAAACAACGCAATCACGACCATACTGCGTCCCATCACTCGCCAAAGGAGGGCGTTATGACTACACCTACTCTTGTAGACACTTTTAAGCTTGCCGGCCGCACCGTCAAACGGATGGGCTACGGCGCCATGCAGCTTGCGGGCCCCAACGTATTTGGTCCCCCGAAGGATCGTGACGCGGCCATCGCGGTGCTTCGCGAAGCCATTGCGTCGGGCGTCGACCACATCGATACGAGCGATTTCTACGGGCCGCATGTCACCAACCAGATCATTCGCGAAGCGCTTCACCCTTATCCCGACGATCTCGTCATCGTCACCAAGGTGGGCGCGGTTCGTGGCGACGACGGTGCCTGGCTAGCAGCAACCGACCCGAAAGATATCGAACGCGGCGTCCACGATAACCTTCGCAATCTGGGTCTCGACACGCTCGAGGTCGTCGATATGCGGATCATGGGCAAGATCCACGGTCCAGCGGAAGGTTCGATTGCCAGGGAGGTCGAAGCATTGGCCGAACTTCAGCGTCAAGGCCTGGTTCGCCACATCGGGCTGAGCAACGTGACCTCGACGCAGGTTGCCGAGGCGCAGGGCATCGCGGAGATTGTCTGCGTGCAGAACCATTACAACCTCGTGCAGCGCGAAGACGACGCGCTGGTCGACGAACTCGCCGCCAAGGGCATCGCGTACGTGCCGTTCTTCCCGCTTGGCGGATTCACGCCGATTCAGTCGTCGGGGTTGTCCAAGGTCGCGGAATCGATCGGTGCAACGCCAATGCAGGTCGCGCTCGCGTGGCTCTTGCATCGTTCGCCTAACATTCTGCTGATTCCGGGTACCTCGTCGGTCGGGCATTTGCGCGAAAACCTGCGGGCGGCGCAGTTGAAGCTGTCCGAAACGGTGCTCGCTGAACTGGACACGATCCGTCAGGTAAGCGGGGCGCATTAAGCGCAGGGTTTAATGAACTGAACGCAATGCCTCGGACAACCGGGCATTTGCCAAATATCAGGGTAAGTATCGAGAAGCAAGCGCTTGTAGGAGCGCTTAGCTTTTCGTAGGCTTGTTGGGGAAGTAAGGAATTAACAAACCCCTGCGTTGGGGACGCCCGCCTACACCGGAAAAGAACCTGCGTATGCCCGTACGTCAAGCTCGCGCCGGCATGCCATGACGGCTTGCCACCTGGAATTACTGGGAATCCGCAAACGCTTCGGCGGTGTTCATGCGCTGAAGGGGGTCGATTTCGACGTCGCGGCCGGCGAGGTGCACGTTCTGCTCGGCGAAAACGGCGCGGGCAAATCCACGTTGATGGGGGTATTGTCGGGCGCAGTTCGGCCCGATGCAGGTGTCATCAAACTCGACGGCAATCCGCTGAACTTCGCGAGCCCTCGCGACGCCCATGCTGC
Source organism: Paraburkholderia sp. GAS33 (assembly GCF_050436645.1). Lineage (NCBI taxonomy): Bacteria > Pseudomonadati > Pseudomonadota > Betaproteobacteria > Burkholderiales > Burkholderiaceae > Paraburkholderia > Paraburkholderia sp. GAS33. The sequence continues at coordinate 502,996 of NZ_JBNDMP010000003.1, read as the reverse complement.
GGGAATCGCCATGATCCCGCAGGAACTCGATCTGGTTCCGGGCCTCGACATCGCGGGCAATCTGTTCCTCGGCAACGAAATGACCCGTTGGGGCGTGCTGGCCGGCGCCGCCATGCGGCGCAAAGCGCAGGATCTGCTGGCTCATGCAGGCGTGTCGCTGGATGCCAGTCTGCCGGTTTCGAGCCTGCGGATGGGCGAGCGCCAGCTTGTCGCGATCGCCAAAGCCTTGTCGGCCAATGCACGCATCCTCATCATGGATGAACCCACCGCCGCTTTGTCGGCTGTCGAAGCGGACCATCTCTTCTCCGTCGTGAAAGAGCTATCCGAACGCGGCGTCGGGATCGTTTATATCTCTCACCGGCTTGAGGAGGTGACGCGCATCGCGCACCGCGTGACGGTGATGCGCGACGGCGCCGTGGTCGGCACGACTGCCCCGGATGCGCCGCAAGCTACGCTTGTCCAGCTTCTCGTCGGGCGCCCGTTCTCCGATCTGTTCCCACCGCGCTCAGAAAAGATAGGGGCACCGATCCTGCGACTCGAACACGCTGCCTTCGAGTCCAACATCCCGCGTGTCGGCTGGCAGGTGCCGCGCGATGTTTCGCTGACCGTCCACGAAGGCGAGATTGTCGGTCTCGCGGGCATCATGGGAGCGGGACGTACAGAACTCCTGTCGACCCTGTACGGCTTCGGCACAAGTGGACATTGGCGTGGACTCGTCGAAGTGCGTGGCCGGCCAACTGCACTCGGCCATATCAAGGCCGCCCGTCAGGCGGGAATTGCTTATGTCACTGACGACCGGCGCGGCACCGGACTGATCCTCAATCACACCGTCGCGCAGAACACAGTAATGTCGACGCTAAAGCGCGTCACGCCCTTTGGCCTCGTCTCACGTGCACTCGAACGGCGCGAGGTGATCCGCGCCCTTGAAGACTACGACGTACGTCCGCGGCGCCCCGAAGCCAAGGTCGTCAACCTCTCGGGCGGCAACCAGCAGAAGGTCGTGTTCGCCAAGGAACTGATGAGCGATCCAGGTTTGCTGCTGCTCGACGAACCGACGCGCGGCGTCGACGTCGGCGCCAAGGCTGAAATCTACCGGCGCTTGCGCAGCCTCGCGGAACAGGGGCTTGGCGTGCTGGTGGCGTCCTCGGAACTGCCTGAGCTGATCGGCCTGTGCGACAAGATCATTGTGATGCACGCAGGACAGACGATTCAGGAATTCGGCCCGAATCCCAGCGAAGAGGCGATCCGGCGCGTCAGTGAAGGGGAGGGACTGGCCGCATGAGCACGACACCGACATCCACGACAGCCGGAGACCGTCCACGTGGCCTGCTCACTTATCTAGTCCGGTTTCAGAGCCTGCTGGGACTCATACTCGTGATGGCCGCCGGCATTATCTGTTCGCCGCGCAGGCACGGCCACATCCTGTTTCTTGCGCCCGACAACATCGCCAATATCATCCGGTCGATCTCCGAAACCGGCATTCTTGCGCTCGGCATGACGTTCGTGATTATCGCGGCCGGCATCGATCTCTCCGTTGGCGCGGTGCTCGGACTCTGCTCGGTATTGACCGCGACCTTGTTTATCAACCAGGGCTGGGGGCTCTGGAGCACGTTGTCACTGGTCGTCGTGACGGGGGTGATATTCGGCGCCATTCAGGGAGCCATCTCTACCGCGTTTCGCATTCAGGCGTTTATCGTCACGCTCGCCGGTCTGCAGGCAGCGCGCGGTTTCGCTTTGATCGCCTCCAATAACGCTTTCATCAACATCCAATATGGCGTGGGCCCTGGCAACGCGCCACCGGCCTTCGGGGTGCTCGGCGAGAGAATCGGCGGTGTTTTCCCTGTTGCTACGCTGGTGTTCGTGGTGCTCGCGGTCATCGCTGCGTTCCTGCTTAACAACACGCGTTATGGGCGCTATGTCGTCGCTGTCGGCGGCAATGAGAAGGCGGCGCGTCTGTCCGGCATTCCGGTCAGCGCGATCAAGATCTCGGTCTACGCACTCACCGGTTTCGCCTCCGCGATTGCCGGCATCGTTCACGCGGGACAGTTTTCATTCGGTAGCCCTAACGACGGCTTGGGCTATGAGCTCAACGCGATCGCCGCCGTCGTGATCGGCGGCACCGACCTGTTCGGCGGTGCCGGTTCGATGATCGGCACGATTGCAGGCGCCATCATGCTGGGGGCGCTCGCCAATATCCTGCAGCTCAATGACGTCAGTGCCGCCATGCAGCTTCTCGCGACGGGCGCAATCATCGTGATCGCCGCAGCACTGCAAACCTACGTCGTCGGCCGCGGAGGTTCGAAGCGGTAGTCTCTCGCGCGGCTCCCGGCGGCGAAGATCGGAGTTGCGTCCGGCATCTTTCAAAACGATTTGGAGACGGACACATGAAAACACTTCTGCAGACGACTTTGCTTGTTGCCGGCGCGGCTGTCGCCTCCGGCGCGTGGGCTGCGGGTACGCCGCTCGCGAAAGAGTGCGGGCCGAATAACGATTACGTGATCGGCTTTAGCCAGGCCAACTTCAAGGAGCCGTATCGCGAGCACGTCAATCACGAGCTCGAGCGCCTCGTGAAGAACTACCCGAAGTTCAAGCTCGTGATCGCGGACGGACAGGCCAGCGTGAACACGCAGGTGTCGCAGGTCGAGAACTTCCAGACCCAGCACGTCGATCTGCTGATGATCTCGCCGTTCGAGGCCGCGCCGCTCACGCCTGCCGTAACGGCCGTCTACAAGTCCGGCGTGCCCGTGATCGAACTCGACCGCAAGACCACAGGCGACAACTACACGGCTTTCGTGGGCGGGGACAACCGTCAGATCGCGAAAGAAGCGGGCGAGTGGGCAGCGAAGACGTTACTGCCCGATGGTGGCGAAGCGGCGATTCTCGAAGGTCTGCCGAGTTCGTCGCCCGCCATTGAGCGACTCGAAGGATTCAAGGCTGGCATTGCCGCGAATCCCAAGATCAAGCTCGTCGCGGTGCAGCCCGTAGACTGGATGGAAGACCAGGCTGTGACCGTCTTCTCCGCCATGCTGCAATCGCATCCGGACATCAAACTGGTGTACACCAGCAACGATCTCGCGGCAGCGGGGGCATATATCGCAGCGAAGCAAGCTGGCAAGACCGATCAGGTGAAGATCATCGGCACGGATGGTTTGCCGGGGCCGTCAGGCGGCATCCGCGCGGTCGCGGACGGTCAATGGGCTGCGACTTACACCTATCCCACGGGAGCCGCGCAGGCGCTCGAACTTGCCAAGAAGATCCTGATCGACTGCGCGACCGAGGTGCCACGCAATGTCACGGTGCCGACCCAGCGTATCGACCAGAACAATGCGAAGTCGCTTTTCGGCAAGGAGCAGTTTTAGTTCCGGCTTTAGTCTGAATGATGCACTCCGAGATCGATCGCCTTGTTGCAGCACGGCAAGGCGATCAAAGGACATCCATTTTTTTCACGCTTTAGGTTCCACATTTCTCTACCATCGCTAACGGCGAGTACACTACCTGGAAGCGTCACGCCCCTCACCCGCTCCTGACCACCTCCCGTGGCGAATCAGCCGGTCTTATGCAAAATGGAATCAATTTCGATCTGAAGGCGCTCGAGGTCTTCGTGCTTATCGTCGAATCCGGCGGCATGACGGCTGCCGGTCAGCGGCTCAAAATCACACAGTCCTCCGTCTCTCAAACTTTATCGAACCTGGAGCAGGCGCTCAATCTGCAATTGCTGGATCGCTCGCAGCGTCCCCCGATGCTCACACCCGTGGGTCGTCAGTTTTATAACCGCGCGCTTACGCTGCTGGACGACGCCAGGCATTTGAGTCAGGAGTTCCACAAGCCCCACGGCGAACCGCTCAAACACATTCGCATCGCACTGGTCGATTCCATGGCCACCAGCATCGGCGCCGAGTTGCTGGCCGCAATACGGCAACGCACCGCCAACTGGTCGATGGTGACCGGTCTATCGCATCAACATGCCGAAGCGTTGCTCGCGCGAAAGGTCGACATCATCATCTCCGATGACGTGGTGTCGAAAAACCCTTCGCTGTACCGCCAGCGCATTCTGCGTGAGCCCTTTGTTCTGGTGTTGCCCAGCAATTTCAAAGGAGCGGTTCCTTCTTTGCGCAGCCTGCAGGTCAGAGACGACTTCATTCGCTACAGCAATACCAGCGTAATAGGCCGAAGTATCGAAACGCAGCTGGAAAAATGGGGATTTCGGCCACCCGTGCGCCTGCAACTCGACAACACGTTCGCGATCATGTCTCTCGTGATGGCCAATGCCGGCTGGACCATCACGACGCCACTGTGTTTGCTGCAATCGGGGCTGACCGCAGATAGGCAGTTCTCCCAGGCGTTTCGCCTGGCGCCAGTTCCCGGAGAGGAGTTCTTTCGCGAACTCACCATGGTTGCCCGTCAAGACGATCTAGGCCTGCTACCGCAGCAACTCGCTCAGGACAGCGTGCAATTGCTAAAGGATCGCTTCTTGCCAATCATCGAGGCCAACGCGCCGTGGTTGCTGCCGTCTATCGTGTTAGGCTGATTTCAAAGCAGCGTGACGCCGGGCCTCAGTTTTTCGTAGCGTAACTGCCGCAAGTCTGCGGCATTGGCGCCGGGCGCGGCCACCACCAGAATTTCGTCCGCAAGCTCGGCGAAGTCGGCCCGGAAATGAACCGAGCTCTTTAGAACCAGAATGCGGTAGTCAGCCGGATCAGCGCCGAGATGGCGGAACATGGCGCGATCGGCAGCTTGCTGTTTGCGGCTCGATACCACGACCTCGATGCCCAGGGGGCCACCGCAACGCACCCGAGCCATGGGCCCGAGATCCATATGACAGCCAAGGTAGAACGGTCCTGTGCCGGTGAAACGGCCCGTTCCCAGCGCAAGCACCTCAAACGGCACCTGCAGCGGCGGCGCCCCGATGCCACTCGCTGCACCGAGCGGGATCTCGATCACAGCGCCAACACCAGCGTACGTCGCCGCGTCGGCAAATCCCGCGTCGCACACTACGCCGACGCAAACCCGTTGCGCGTTTTGCCGCAACAGTTCGTGAAGGATATCGGTCGTATCGCCACTCCCCCCGCCGCCAGGATTGTCCTGGGTATCGGCCAGGATGATAGCGCCGGCTTCCCCACGTAGTCCCTGCTCAATCGCATACGCAACCGCGTCCGTGGGCGAATATAAACGGCCACCGAAATCGGCCTGCCTCGCGAGAACAGCTTGCGTCAACGATTCGACCGCGCGCTCGACCGCCTTGCGATCGTGACCATACGCGATCACGCTCGGTCCACTGTGATAAATATCGGCAAGTGGAAAGCCCGGCACAAACTCGGCAGAAAAAACCTGTTCCGATGCCAGTGAATCACCGAGTGCAACCAGACTGCGCATCGGTTCAGCCAAGGTACTTTGCCAAGGCATGGGAATCAGGAAGGGCAATTGGCGGTAGCCCTTGTGCAGCACTCTGCCGCCGAGCAACCGGTCCATTAACTCCCGCGCACGCTGCCCGGTCTGCGCCATATCGACATGCGGGTAGCTGCGGTATGCCAGCAGGCCGCTCGCATGTTCGAACATGGCGGGCGTGATGTTGGCGTGGAAATCGAGCGCGACGACGATCGGAAGCGCGGCGCCGACTCTTTGCCTCAAGCGCCGGAGCAACTCGCCCTCGCCGTCCTCCAGATGTTCACTCACCATCGCGCCGTGCAGATCGAGGAACAGCGCGTCTAGCGGACCCGCATCGCGGATCATCCGGTCGAGCATGAAGGCAATCGCTTCGAATGCGTCTTCTGTTACCGGGCCGCTTGGATTTGCCGAAGCCCACAATAGCGGCACCAGTTCATGTGAGGTCCGCGCAGCGCGGATAAAACCGTCGATTGCCAGATTCACGCCCGAGACCGCGCCGAACATCTCCTCGCCAACCAGCAAACCGGGCCACGCGTCCGCTTCGACGAAGGTAGCGAAGCGCGCGCGGCTGGCGGCGAAGGTATTCGTCTCGTGTAGAAAGCCGCCAATCCCGATTCTTGCCACGCCATCCCCCAATAACACCGACTCGTTGCGACTGGCGTTACAACATGCCTTCTACTGCCGCTACAAAAATGCGGCTGTAGTCTGCAGCACTAAACTGAATCGGGTTAGTCCCGGCGGACCCGTCGACCACCGCCATTTCGCCCACCTTCGCCGCGTCTTGCGCACCGATGCCGATCTCACTCAGCGTATGGGGAATGCCCAGCGATTCGCGCATCGCCAACACCCAGTCGAGGAACGATGCAAACGACGGCTGCGCCAGTTCAAGGTAGCGCGCCAACAATTCGATCCGCTCGGCGATGACGGCCTCGTTGGCCTTGAGCACATACGGCATCAGAATGGCGTTCAGCATGCCATGGTGAGCGTCATATAACGCACCGAGCGGATGGGCCAGCGCATGCATCGCGCCGAGACCACGCTGAAACGCCGTAGCGCCCATGCTCGACGCCACCAGCATCTGCAAGCGCGCTTCGAGATCGTGGCCATCCTTGACCGCACGCGGCAGAAACTGCTTGATCAAACGAATACCCTCGAGCGCGATGCCTGTGGCCATCGGATGATAAAACGGCGAGCAGTAGGCTTCGAGGTTATGCGAGAGCGCATCCATGCCAGTCGCTGCCGTCAGCTTTGCAGGCAGGCCAACCGTCAGCTCAGGGTCGAGAATAACGACCGCAGGCAACATCTTCGCGTGAAAGATGATCCGCTTCACGTGGGCGTGGTCGTCGGTGATCACCGAAGCGCGTCCGACTTCCGAACCGGTTCCGGCAGTAGTCGGTACGGCCACCACCGGCGCCATACCGGCCACGTTGACGCGCAGATAGTTATCGCCGACGTCCTCGAAATCCCACAGCGGACGTTCTTGCCCAACCATCAGCGCTACGGCCTTAGCCGCGTCGAGGGCCGAGCCGCCGCCGAAGGCGATCACACCGTCGTGACCGCCGGCCTTGAAGATCGCCACGCCATCATCGACATTCTTGCCGGTCGGATTGCCCTTGATATCGTGAAACAGCCCGCATTCGAGACCGGCGGACCGGCAGTGATCGAGCACGCTACCGATGAGCGGCAACGCCGCCAGACCCGGATCGGTGATCAGAAGCGGCCGGCGCATGCCGAGGCTCTCACACCATTGCGGCAATTCGCGCACACGGCCAGCACCGACCTTCACCGCAGTCGGGTAATTCCAGTTCACGGAGGGAAGTGACATACGAAATTCCTTCGAAGGTCTCGGTCAGAGGCCGGTTTTCAGATGAAAAGATTTGGGTCGCGTCAGGTGCTCGTAACCGACCGCCGACAACGTCGCACCACGGCCCGTGTTCTTCACGCCGGTCCAGGCGAGCGCCGGGTCGAGATAGTCGCAGCGGTTCATAAAGAACGTACCCGTTTCGACGCGCCGACCGATCGATAGCGCGGCTTCTTCGTCGGTGGTGAATACAGCTGCGGTCAAACCGTAGGGGCTGTCGTTCATCAGTTCGATGGCCTGATCATCTCCCGACACAGGCATGATGCCCACCACCGGGCCGAAGCATTCGTCGTTCATCAGCGTCATGCTGTGATCGACATCCACGAACACACCCGGCGCCACATACGGCGTACCAGTGCGCGACATGCCGAACTGGCTTTCGGCGATCAGATTTTTGGCGCCTTTGGCGAGTGCTTCGGCGATCACTGAACGCACCCCATCCGCTGCCGACGTTCGCACCACTGGACCCAACGTGGTTTGCGCATCGAGCGGATTACCCAATACATATTGGTTCGTCAGCGCCACCGCACGCTCGACAAAATCCTTGTACAGAGGCTGAGCCACATAGATTCTCTGGATGCCGCAGCACGACTGGCCTGAATTGAAGAAGGCCCCGTCGACGAGCGTCTCCACTGCATGATCAAGCTTGGCGTCGCTTCGCACATAGGCCGGATCGTTACCGCCCAACTCCAGCCCAACGCCAATAAAGCGCCCTGCTGCCGCTTCCTCGACGATCCGACCGCCGCTAACTGAACCGGTGAAGCAGACAAAGCCGATCTCGTTCGAGCGTATCAAGCGACGCACACGTTCATGGTCGACATGCAGATACTGGAATACACCTTCGGGTGCTCCGGCCTGAACAAAAGCTTGATGGATCAGTTCGGCACACAACGGCGTCTGGTCGGAGTGCTTAAGAATCACCGTGTTGCCTGCGAGCAGGGCCGGCACAATACTGTTGACCGCCGTCAGCAAAGGGTAATTCCACGGCGCGATAGTCAACACCACGCCAACCGGTTCACGCGAAATAAACCGCGTAAAGCCGGCTTGCGGTTCCACCTGAACGGGCTTCAATGAATCTTCTGCAATCGCCATCATATGACGCGCCCGCCCGGCGAAGCCGTCTACCTCACCAGCGGTGTAGCGCAGCGGACGTCCCATCTGTCGGGTAATCGCTTCGGCGATAGCTGCCTTGTTCTCGACAAAGTGATCTATAGCACGGCCAACGAGTGCCAGCCGCTCCGAGAGCGGCGTTGCAGCCCATGCCTTCTGGGCAAGCTGCGCACGCTGCAGCGTTTCCCCGATCTGCGACTCGCTCGCATAAGGGCGGCGCACGAATTCGCTGCCGTCAATCGGGCTAATGGTAATCAACTCATCTTTCATCATGGTGGGCCTGGATTCCTGGACTCAGATAATCTCGAAGTAACGTGCCAATTCCCAATCGGTCACATGCCGACGGAACTGCCGCTCTTCCCATTCGCGAGTGGCGACAAAGTGCTCGACGAACGCTTCGCCAAACAGGGCCTTCGCGGCTTCGGAGTTGCGCAGTCGCTGTGCGGCATCCCACAGGGTGTTGGGCAATCTCAGATGGGCTGGAAACTCTTGCGTATAAGCGTTGCCCTGGACGATCGGTTCTGGCTCCAGGCCCTGCTCGATACCACGCAAACCAGCGCCCAACGCGGCTGCCAGCGCGATATAGGGATTCGCGTCGGCCGAACCGATGCGCACTTCAACGCGCTGCGATTTCTCCGAACCCGGGATCAGCCGCAACGCCGTGGTTCGATTTTCCACGCCCCAGGTTGCATCGAGCGGGGCCCAGTAGCCCGGCACCAGACGCGAATAACTATTCACGGTCTGCGCGAACATCGACATGAATTCGGGCAGATAGCGCTGTACGCCCGCCATAAAATTGGCCTGCTTCGCGCTCATGTTGTGAGGACGACCTGCGTCGTGGAACACCGACTTTCCAGTACCGATCTCGCGCAACGAGACGTGGATATGACCGCTCTGTCCCGGATGGTCGTGCGACCATTTCGCCATGAAGGTGGCCATCAGATTGTTCTTCTGGGCCAGCGCCTTGGTAAAAGTCTTGAACAGGATAGCCTTGTCCGCCATATCGGACGCCTTGTCCACCGCGAGGGCGGCCTCCAGCACGCCTGGACCGGTTTCGGTATGCAGGCCCTCGATCGGCATATCCATCTGCTCGCACAAATCGAGCAATTGCCGGTAGAAATCGCCCTCAACCGTGCTGCGCAAAACCGAATAGCCAAAGTTGCCAGGGGTCCAGTTTTTCAGGCCACGATAATTTTTTTCACGCGCCGAATGCGGCGTCTCGTCGAACATGAAGAATTCATATTCGAGTGCAGAAAAAGCTTCGAATCCCATATCCGCTGCGCGCTTCAATACGCGCTTCAGCAAGCCTCGCGGGCAGATTGCTTCGGCATCCTCTACGAATTCGCACAGGAAAAACAACATGTCTTCGCCGTCGCCCTGTTCAAGCGGCAAACGCCGGCAGCTTTCCGGCACGATGCGTACCAGAGCATCCGGATAAGCGGTGTGCCAGCCCGTATACTTCGTGTTGTCGTACATCTGGTCATCCACGTCCCAGCCCAGTACGACATTGCAGAATGCGAACCCTGAACGCAGGGCCCCGAGGAATTTATCCTTCCGCAGATATTTGCCGCGCAGAATGCCGTCGACGTCGGATAAGCCGACCTTGATATGCGTCAGCCGGCTCGCCTCCACCAGGCGAATCGCATCTTCTACTGTCCTGATTGCTCGTTCTGGCTTCACCTGCGCGTCCATATTCAGTCTCCCCGCGTTGCCGGCTTGTACTTGTTACGGTGACCCATCCTAGAAACGAGAAAATTCCAGATCAACAACAATCGTTATTCTTTATGGCGATGATCGGCTGCGGTAATGCTCGGCGCTGTGAGGTCACATGCGAGCGGCGCTTTTCTCAAACGCGGGCTGCAATGTGGAGTTCACACGGCGTCTGGAACATCTCAGAGGCAATCGGCGCGGCGCGCCCGACTGCCTCTGCCGGAACGAATACGTAGAAGCGCCAGAGGTCCGCATACCGGTCCTGCAGTGCGCATATTTCCGTGGTGGTGCCGCTGCCGGCGTCGTTCAGAAGCTCGAGGCCGCGACTGGTTTCGACGGGCACGGCGGCTTCCTTCATGGCGGTCAATGCCGGGCAGTACAACACGACATCCGCGAAGGGCACACCCAGTTTCTCTGCCAGCTCCCTCTCGGTTTGCGCGCGCTGCGTGTGCGACACGTGATATCGCGCCACCCAATCCTTTCGCAATGCGGGCGGCACGCTGCGGCCAGAGACCACGTAGCCGCGTTTGAGCAGATCGCGATTCAACGTGCGGCGCGCGAGGGCGGCGGCATCCGCGATACCGCAACGCGCCAGACGGTCCAGCAATGTCCAGTCGTTAAGTTCAAGCAGATCGCTTTCGACGAGTACGCCATGATCGAGCGCGATCTCCACCGATTTCGAAATCATCGCGCCCGCCACGACCTTGGTGTGGTGGTAGTAGACACGCTCGGTCAGGAAGTAGCGCAGCCGGAGCACGCCGATGATTTCCGAACGGGCGTCGGAACGGTCCATGCCATGCTTGGCGAGTCGGATCACGAGACGGTTGTCGTGCTCGGCGAAGCAGCGGAAGATCCGGTCATCGTAATCGTGGGACAGGCCAGCAAAGAAGCTGTCGCGGCGGAGATAGTCGAGCAGGTCGGCGTCGATGCTGCCCGAGACAATGTCTTTTGCCCAATGAGGCACACTTTCAGGCGATGGCAGGCCAAGCAGACTGCCCACGGCATCGCGAATGCCCAGGCCGTCCAATGCATGTCCAAGCTCGCCCGCGAACATGTCCGCGAGGCGCGAGCCTTTGTCGTGCCGCGCGAAGAGCCGGCGCTCGTCTTCCAGTGTGTGGCCGAACGGCACATGCGTGACGTCGTGGAGCAACGCGGCAACGCCAATCGCATCTTCCAGTTCGGCGGGAACCTGCAGCCCCGAGCGACGCAGACTCGCCACGATACGATGCGCTACCGCGCAGACGCCGACGGAATGATCGAAGCGCGTATGCAGCGCTCCGGGATAAACCAGGTGCGCCGTACCAAGCTGCTTGATGCCGCGCAGCCGCTGCATCACCGGCAGATCGAGAATCGCGGTCTCGAGGCTGCCGAGTTCGATATCACCGTGGATGGGGTCGCGTAGCAGCATGTGCGTAGAGCGCGGAGCGTTCGGGAGACTGTGTCATGGCGTGTCCTGTGTTTCAGTCAAAGCCACCGCCGGCTTGCGCGCCAGCTCGATAAAGGCCTTGAGGTAATCGATTTCAATGTCGGTTTCGCGGACGCCCAGGAAAATCTGCTTGGCGATGCCTTTTCGCCCAAGCCGCACCGGGACAAGACTCATCTTGCCGGCATATTCTTCCACCAGCCAGCGCGGCAGCGCTGCGACGCCCCTGCCGCTTTCCACCATCTGCAGCATGATGTCGGTGGTCTCGATCGCCTTATGGCGACGGGGCGTGACACCTGCCGGCATCAAAAACTGATTATAGATGTCGAGCCGGTCGGTCTCTACCGGGTAAGTCACCAGCACTTCTCGCGTCAACTGCTCCGGCTTCACATACTCGACGTTGGCAAGCGGATGCTCGCGATTCACCACCAACACCTGCTCATAGTCGAACACCGGTTCGAAACGCAAACCCGGCTTGTAGAGCGGATCCGGCGTCACGAGCAGGTCGATCTCATAGCCGAACAACGCGCCAATCCCGCCGAACTGGAATTTCTGTTTGACGTCCACATCCACGTCCGGCCAGCGCGCGAGGTAGGGCGAGACCACCTTGAGCAGCCACTGATAGCAGGGATGACACTCCATGCCGATACGCAGCGCGCCCCGCTCGCCCTGTGCATACTGCTTGAGGCGCTCCTCGGCGAGATCCAGTTGCGGCAGCAGGCGGTTAGCTACCGCAAGCAGGTATTGACCGGCCTGGGTCAAACGCAGGCTACGCCCCTCGCGCAACCAGATATCCGTCCCCAGCTGCTGCTCCAGTTTCTTCATGGAGTGGCTGAGTGCCGACTGCGTCACGCACAGGATCTCCGCCGCCGCGGTCAGCGAGCCGTGCTTGTCCACGGCCTGGACGATGGCCAGATGAACTCTCTCAAGCATGATTGCACATGAGCGAAACTAATGGTTAGGTGAATTATCACCATTTTACTTCATAAGACGCCTTCGTTAGGATGCTCTGATCCGCAACCGACCGAATCAAGGCGACACGATGGCAACGACACACAATCTAGGCTTTCCCCGTATCGGCGCAAAGCGCGAACTGAAGTTCGCGCTCGAGTCCTACTGGAAAGGCGAGTCCTCGCTCGGCGAACTGAAGGCATTGGGCGCGCAGTTGCGCGAGCGTCACTGGACGAACCAGACCGGCCTAGGCTTTGCGGCCGTCGGCGATTTCGCCTTTTACGATCAGGTGCTGGACATGAGCTTCACCCTCGGCAACCTGCCGGAACGGGTGCAAGGCTTCCATGGCGATACCCTCGACAACTACTTCCGCGTCGCCCGCGGCCGTTCGGCCAAAGGTGCCGAAGACCACGCTGCCTGCTGCGGTGGTGTTGCCGCCGGTGAGATGACCAAATGGTTCGACACCAACTATCACTACATCGTCCCCGAGTTCAGCGCCAGCACCGAATTCAAACTGGATGCATCGCGTCTGCTCGAACAACTGGGCGAAGCCAAGGCACAAGGCGTCAAGGCCAAGCCGGTGATCATCGGCCCCGTGACCTATCTGGCAATCGGCAAGGCCAAGGACGATTCCGACAAGCTCGCCCTGCTGCCGCGTCTGCTGCCAGTCTACGCTGAACTGCTGGCCACGCTGGCAGCGCAAGGTGTCGAATGGGTGCAGATCGACGAGCCGATTCTCGTGACCGAACTGTCTGCTGAATGGCAGCAAGCGTATGTCACCGCCTACCAGGCTCTCGCAAACAGCAAGGTCAAGCTGCTGCTGGCGACGTACTTCGGCCAGCTGCTCGACAACCTCTCGCTGGCTGTGAAGCTGCCGGTGCAAGGCCTGCATCTGGATGCGATCAATGCGCGCGCCGAAGTCGACACCGTGATTGCACAATTGCCGCAGGACCGCGTGCTGTCGCTCGGCGTGATCAACGGCCGCAACATCTGGAAGACGGACCTCAACAGCGTGCTGGACTGGCTCGAGCCGGTCGCGAAGCAACTGGGCGAGCGCCTCTGGATCGCACCGTCGTGCTCGCTGCTACACGTGCCGGTGGACTTGGCAAGCGAACAGAAGCTGGATGCGGAAGTCCGCTCGTGGCTCGCCTTCGCGCTGCAAAAGCTGGGCGAACTGAAGGTGCTGGCTACCGCGCTGAACAACGGTCGCGACGCGGTGAAGGCAGAGCTGGCGGCTAACGGTGCCGCGATTGCCGCTCGCCGCGCATCGCCGCGCGTGAACAACCCCGCTGTCAAAGCCGCCCTCGCGAAGATCAATCCGGCCTTGGGCCAGCGCAAGAACGCCTATCCGGCACGCGCTGACAAGCAAGCCGCATTGCTGAACCTGCCCGCTTACCCGACCACGACGATCGGCTCGTTCCCGCAGACCGGCACGATCCGCCATGCGCGCAGCCAGTTCAAGAGCGGCGCATTGGACGAAGCCGGTTACAAACTTGCGATGCGCGCCGAAATCGAACGTAGCGTGCGCGAGCAGGAAGCTCTGGGTCTGGACGTGCTCGTGCACGGCGAAGCCGAGCGTAATGACATGGTCGAATACTTCGGCGAGCAGCTCGACGGCTACGCGTTCAGCCAGTTCGGCTGGGTGCAGTCGTATGGTTCGCGTTGCGTGAAGCCGCCCATCCTGTTCGGCGACATCAGCCGTCCGAAGGCCATGACGGTCGAGTGGATCAAGTACGCGCAGTCGCTCACCAGCAAGCCGATGAAGGGCATGCTGACCGGCCCGGTCACGATCCTGAACTGGTCGTTCGTGCGTGACGACCAGCCGCGTTCGGTGTCGTGCTATCAGTTGGCTCTGGCGATCCGCGAAGAAGTGCTGGACCTCGAAAAGGCCGGCGTGCGCGTGATCCAGATCGATGAAGCAGCTCTGCGCGAAGGTCTGCCACTGCGTAAATCGCAATGGGGTGAATATCTCGACTGGGCAGTAGCATCGTTCCGTATCACCGCCAATGGTGTGGATGACGAAACGCAAATCCACACCCATATGTGCTATTCGGAGTTCAACGACATCATCTCGTCCATCGCCGATATGGACGCCGACGTGATCACGATCGAAACCTCGCGCTCGGACATGGAACTGCTGGACGCCTTCGACAACTTCAACTACCCGAACGAAATCGGCCCGGGCGTGTACGACATTCACTCGCCCAACATCCCGACCGAAGAACACATCGTTCAACTGATGAAGAAGGCAGCGGAGCGCATTTCGCCGCAACGCCTGTGGGTGAATCCGGATTGCGGTCTGAAGACGCGTCAGTGGGAAGAAGTCATTCCGGCGCTGACCAACATGGTGGCAGCGGCGAAGAAGCTGCGCGCTTCTGCCTAAGGGCTCCTTTTTTTGAATCCACGCCATGTTTGAACGGCGGGGAAACCGAAACCGGCCACCTTCGGGTGGCCGGCCGTCGTTTACAGGCACGCTCCTCGCTACAAATCGCCGCCATGGAGTAGCATGATCACGCGCAAGCCAAAAAGAGCGATCCTCTTTCGGCGAAATGCGCGCTGGGACAGCAACCACCGTTCTACCTTCCCTACGACATCACATGGAGCAAAGCATGGCCTATGGCAACTATCACAAGCGCAAGATCGCCGATCGCGATCTGCACCCAGAAACCCAGATGATGTCGTATGGCTACGATCCGTTCCTTTCGGAAGGATCGGTTAAGCCGCCCGTGTTCCTGACGTCGACGTTTGCGTTCCGCACTGCCGAGGACGGCGCCGACTTCTTCGATATGGTCTCAGGCCGCAAGCCTTCGCCCGAAGGCGAAAGCGCGGGCCTCGTCTATAGCCGTTTCAATCACCCGAATCTCGAGATTGTCGAAGATCGACTAGCGTTGCTCGATGGCTCGGAGTCCGCTGTCGTGACGTCGAGCGGCATGTCTGCGATTGCGGCAATTCTGCTGGCATTGCTGCGACCGGGCGATTGTGTGGTTCAGTCCGTGCCGCTTTATGGCGGGACTGAAACGCTCATTTCAAAGTTTCTGCCTGAATGGGGCATCACTTCGCAAGTAATCGAGGATGGGCTTTCGGTCGAGGCGATCCGCGACGCGCTCGAAGCCGCGGCGAAAAAGGGCAACGTGCGAATGTGCTACATCGAGACGCCGGCCAACCCGACCAACGCATTGTTCGACCTGGAAGGATTGCGTCGCGAGATCGACGCGTTCGAAACGCGCCACGGCTATCGTCCGCTTTCGGTTTGCGACAACACGCTTCTAGGGCCGTTGTATCAGAAGCCGGTGAAGCAAGGTATCGACCTCAACGTATATTCGCTGACGAAGTACATCGGCGGTCATAGCGATCTGGTCGCGGGCGGTGTTACCGGTAGCCGTAGTCTGATCACGAAGGTGCGCTCGATTCGCAGCGCGCTCGGCTCGCAACTCGATCCGCACTCGTCATGGATGATCACACGTTCCATGGAAACCCTCGTGCTGCGCATGGAGCAGGCCGCGCGCAGCGGCAGCGCCGTCGCGCGATGGCTCGCGAGCAATCCGTATCATCCGGTGAAAGTTTTGCATCCCGAACTGATTGAAGATCCGACCTACCAGGCGGTTTATCAGCGTCAGTGCAGCGGACCTGGGTCGACGTTTGCCTTCGTGCTCAACGGCGGTCGCGAGCAGGCGTTCAAACTCATCAACGGTTTGAGTCTGTTCAAGTCGGCGGTGAGCCTGGGCGGCACGGAGTCGCTGATTTGTCATCCCGCTTCCACAACACATTCCGGCGTGCCAGCAGAGGCACGCGCCAAGGCAGGCGTGTCGGAGGGATTGATTCGCGTGTCCGTTGGATTGGAGCATCCTGACGATCTGATCGCCGATCTGTCTTACGCGCTGGAACACTGCTGAGTCGCGCAGCGCACGGCTGCGGAGCGTCGTTGGGCTTCGGCTCTGGCACCTGCTACGGGCCAGAACCGAAGAATGCCATTAGTTAATCAAGCCCACCCTGGCAGAGATACTTGATCGACAGATAGTCATCGAGACCATACTTCGACCCTTCGCGGCCATAGCCCGATTCTTTCACGCCACCAAACGGCGCGGCCTCGCTCGAAATCGCGCCCTCGTTGATGCCGACGATCCCCGCTTCCAGCTGTCGTGAGACGCGGTCAATGCGGCGCACATCCTGACTGTAGAAGTACGATGCGAGCCCAAACGGCGTGTCGTTGGCCGCGTGGATCGCTTCCGCTTCATCCTCGAAACGGAACAGCGGTACGACGGGGCCAAAGGTTTCCTCGCAGCTTAGCTGCATCTCGCTGGTGGCATCGGCGAGAACGGTAGGTGCGTAGTAGTTCGGACCCAACGCCGTGAGGCGCTTCCCACCGGTGAGGGCGCGTGCGCCTTTCGAAACGGCATCGTCGACGTGACGTGCGATCTTGTCGACAGCACGTGCGTTGATCATCGGACCGATCTGCGCGGCGGAGTCGGTGGCCGGCGCGACCTTCAGCGCGGCGACGCGTTTGGCGAGCATATCGCCGAACTTCTCGTACACCGACGTCTGCACGTACACCCGGTTCGGGCATACACACGTCTGGCCACCATTGCGAAACTTCGACACGAGCAAGCCATCGACCGCGGCGTCGAGGTCTGCATCGTCGAACACGATGAACGGTGCGTTGCCCCCCAGCTCGAGCGAGAGCTTCTTGAGCGTCTCCGCCGATTCGCGCGCCAGATACTTGCCAACTGGCGTCGAGCCCGTGAAGGTAATCTTACGCACGCGGCCATCGTGCAGCCAATCCGCCACCGCAGGTACCGCACTCTCGCGCGATGAAGCGATCAGGTTAAGCACGCCGGGCGGCACGCCCGCTTCGTGTGCCAGCATCACGAGCGCGAGGGCGGTGAGCGGCGTGTCCTCAGCGGGCTTGCCAACCACCGTGCATCCCACAGCAAGTGCAGGGGCAATCTTGCGCGCGATCATCGCGAGCGGGAAATTCCACGGCGTGATGGCCGCGACCACGCCAACCGGCTCCTTCACCGCGCTCATCCGCTTGCCGCGCTGCTGCTGCGGGATCAGGTCCCCGTAGATGCGCGTCGCTTCATCCGCGAACCATGCGACATACGATGCGCCGTACAGCACTTCGCCACGCCCTTCCGCGAACGGCTTGCCCTGCTCGAGCGAGATCAGGCGGCCAAGCACGTCGGCGTTCTCGAGCATCAACGCGTGCCAACGATGCAGCACGGCCGCGCGATCCTTCGGCAGGGCATCGCGCCATGCGGGGAACGCACGCGCGGCGGCATCGGTTGCGGCGCGTGCGTCGGCCTCACCGCCATCCGCGATAGTGGCGATCACCTCGCCCGTCGCCGGGTTCGTCACGTCGAAGCGCTTGCCGCTAATAGAAGCGACCCATTTGCCGTCGATAAAATGCTCGGTGCGGATCAGGTCGCTCAGTTCAAATTTCGTTGCCATCGAAATCTCCTTGTTCAGGCGAGCCGTTCGGCAATCGCCTTGCCCACTTCCGTGGTGTTGGCCCGGCCACCGAGATCGCCAGTAAGCGGACCTTCCTTGAGCACCGCCTCGATCGCGGCGAGCATCGCATCGTGAGCCTCGCGCTCGGCCCCCTGGTGGTTGCCGAGGAAATCGAGCATCATCGCCGCCGACCAGACCATCGCGATCGGATTGGCGATGTTCTTGCCGAAGATATCGGGCGCCGAGCCATGAACCGGTTCGAACAACGAAGGAAACTTGCGTTCGGGATTCATGTTCGCCGAGGGCGCGAGGCCGATCGTCCCCGTACACGCGGGACCGAGATCGGACAGAATGTCGCCGAACAGATTGGTCGCCACGACCACGTCGAAGCGGTCCGGATTCAGCACGAAGCGCGCGCAGAGAATGTCAATGTGCTGCTTGTCCCACGTCACATCCGGATACTGCGCCGCGATGCCGGCGGCGCATTTGTCCCACCATGGCATGCTGATCGCGATGCCGTTGCTCTTCGTCGCGACGGTGATCTTCTTGCGTTCGCGCCGTTGCGCGAGGTCGAATGCGAACTTCAGGACGCGCTCGCTGCCGTGACGCGTGAACACGGACTCCTGCAGCACGAACTCACGGTCCGTGCCTTCGAACATCACGCCGCCCACCGACGAATACTCGCCCTCGGTATTCTCGCGCACGATCCAGAAATCGATGTCGCCCGCTTTGCGCCCCGCGAGCGGTGAAGGCACGCCGGCAAAGAGACGCGCGGGACGCAGGTTGATGTATTGATCGAACTCGCGCCGAAACTTCAGCAGCGATCCCCACAGCGAGATATGGTCAGGCACCGTCTCCGGCCAGCCGACCGCACCGAACAGAATCGCATCCATGGGCTGCAGTTGCGCTTTCCAGTCGTCCGGCATCATCTGACCATGCCTCGCGTAGTAGTCGCAGCTTGCCCATTCGATGTGCTTGAATTCCAGCGCGATACCGAATTTCTTGCTGGCGGCTTCCAGCGCGCGCAACCCCTCCGGCATCACTTCCTTGCCAATGCCATCTCCGGGGATGACGGCGATGCGGTACGGCTTGTTCATGTGACTCTCCTCTGCAGATAACGAATAGTCCATTGAGCGACCCGGCGAATTGCGCAGGTTTCTCTTTCAAAAGATGGGGCATCGGGATTCATTTTCGCTCTAACGCGAGAATCACGCAGCCAGCTGCCCTACACGGTGGCCACAGGCGTCACTGGGGAGCCCACTGCGCCCGGCAAACGCAGCGGCGGTGCGGTAAGCAGAAACCGGCTGCGTCCGTTTGCGTGCAACCAGTCGGCAAGTTCGCTCAGATGCCACAGTTCGCCGAGATACACGCCCAGCCGGAACAGACAGAGATCATGCAACGGATGCGAGGCATACCGATCACTTTCAGTGGCTTTGGGCGGCAACATCTCCACAGCGGCGTTGTCCGAGATCAGCGCTACCACTTCGGATTCGACAATCCAGTCGCGCAATTTCTCGTCCCGGCCGTCGAGCGCAGCGAAACTTTGGTTCAGACGGCTCATGTCGGGATTGCCGGCCATTTCGATCAACGCTTCATCCGTACCGGTACGCAGACAGACCATGTCGCCTGGCTCGACGTCCACGCCTTGAGCGTCCATCGCCTCGCTTAACTCGGCGTAGCCAACAGCGACCTTCTTCGTGCCGAAATGACGCTTGAGGTCGATCATGACGCCGCGTCCTTGCACGCCCGTCGCAGCCATGTTTTCGATCCCGAGGCGCTTCGCACCCACAGGATGCTCTACGACACGCTCGTTACCGTTCCTGTAATCGATCGGCCCGACGATATCCTCTCCCGCGCGAAAGCCGTTATAGAAGACCATTTCCGGCACACCATCGCCCATGAGATCAAACCACTGCCCCATATGCGCGAGGCTGTCCCACTGCGTCGAGTACTGGAGCGCCAGATGGACCGTGTCGTCGCAGATGACATCCAGTAGATGGGGGTTATCGCGTGACAGCGGGTACGTCATGTTCGGGCGGCCGCCACGCCGCGTCGGCTCGATGCGGGGTGGTTGGCGGCGCGGATTGAGCGCCGTCCCGCCCGGACAGTCGAGCGGCAAACTCAGACAGAAAACGCGACCTTCACTGACTTCTCGTATGCCCTGGAGGACCTTCTCTGGCGTCAGCAGATTGAGCCGTCCAAGTTGATCGTCGGGACCGAAGTCGCCCCAGTTTGAATCCTCCGGCCGTTGATTCCACCGCCGGGCACTGCTTGACCGCATCATCTCACTACATCTCCTATGGCAAACCTCGCGTCTTCGTCGGCACCATCCCGACCTGACCGGGTCTCTGGACCAACTTCCTCGTCGGGCATCCAGCGCGACGTATTGAAGACGCTGATGGCGATGATCAACAACGCCCCTGCGGCGATAAACGACGCCATCGAAAATCTGAGTCCGAGCGACGGCGTCACAAGCGCGATCACGTAGGGCGCAGCCACGCTCACCGAAGTCATCGCGTAGCTAATGCCGATGCCGGTTGCCCGAGCTGCGACCGGGAAACGCCGCGCCTGATAGAGCGGCAGGATGCCGAATAGTCCGTTCGCAAACATGCCCATCAGAAATGCGCCGGCACCCAGCTGAAAGTGATCGGAAACAAGCGTGTAGAGGACCGTGGACGGAATCACGATCGTCATGAAGACGATGATGGTCAAGCGCTCGCCGAAACGGCTCGCCGCATAACCTGAGAGCGGCTTGCCAATCACCGAGCCGACCGAATAAGCCACGATAAAAGGAAATATCGAACCTGAGTCCAGATGTTGAGTCGTGAGCAGGAACGTCGGATAAAGCACCTGTACGGCCCAAAGCATGAAGTTGATGCCTGCCGAAAACGCCCAGGCCTGCGCGACAGCAGGATTGAATACGAACGGCTTGAACTTTCGACCTTCCTTTTTGTGTTGCTGCTGACGCACCCAGTCGTCCGATTCCTTGACGTTACGACGCAGGAAAAGCGTAAGCAGTGCAGGCACTACGCCGATAAAAAACATCCAGCGCCAGCCGAGCACCGGAAACACAAAATGGAACGAGAGTGCCGCCAGCATGTAGCCGAACTCGTAGCCCGCGACCATGATGCCGGAGGCAAGCGGACGGATTTTTTCGGGTACGGTCTCCATCAACAGCGATACGGAGGCCGTCCATTCACCACCGAACCCGAGGCCAAACAGGATGCGTAACGCCATGAACGACGCATAGCTCCATGCGAGCCCACTCAAGCCGGCGGCGCACGAAAACCATAGTACGGCGGCCATAAACGCGAACTTTCGGCCGAAGCGGTCGGCAGCGAGTCCCCACCCAATCGTGCCCGCGATCTTGGCGAAACCCGTGGCGGTGACGATGAACGCCATCGCAGGCAGACCCACGTCGAACACCGTGCGCAGATGCGGAATCAGAAACAGGAGGATAGTGAAGTCGAACGCGTCGAGCGCCCAGCCTGCTGTCGCGGCGAAAATAATGTGCCAATGCTTCCTGAGCAAAGCTGCATTCGAATGTGTCGCCCCTTCCGCGAAGGTAGCGGGCTCCATTGCGTTGTGGGGCATGGATTGTCTCCTGATGGTCAAAGTCCGACGTGATACGGGGCTTACGCCCCGCTTTTATCGCTCTGGTTTGCACGGCCCATGCTTAGGCTTGCCGGGTCCGTGCGCCATGGTTCATTGCTCGATGAATTCCCGGGCAAGCTTGCGAGCCGCGTTCGCGAACATGAGAATGTCCACACCGGTCGCGACGAATGTGCAGCCAAGCTCGAGATAGCGGCGCGCGAGTGTCTGGTCCGATGTCAACGTGCCGGCTGCCTTACCCGAAGCGACGATGGTGCGAATCGCCCCCTCGATCGCCTTCTGTACCTCCGGATGAGTGGGCTTGCCGCGATATCCCATCGACGCTGCCAGATCCGCCGGGCCGATGAATACACCATCGACACCGTCGACCTCGCAGATCGCCTGTAGATTCTCGAGCGCCGTGACGGTCTCCGCTTGCACGAGCAGACAGACTTCGCTGTCCGCAATGTCCAGATAGTCGGCACGCGAGCTCCAGCGCGACGCACGTCCCACCGCACTGCCCACGCCACGAATTCCGTGCGGCGGATAGCGCACAGCGGCGACGCTCGCGCGAGCCTGATCGGCGGTATCGATCATCGGAATCAGCAGGTTGCGCGCGCCGATATCGAGCAAGCGCTTGAGCAACGCCGGATCGGCGTTCACAGGACGCACGACGGGTTCGGCGCGATAAGGCGCAACGGCCTGCAATTGCCCAAGAATGCTGCGCACGTCGTTCGGAGCGTGCTCTGCGTCGATCAACAGCCATTCAAAGCCAGCGGTCGCGCTGACTTCGGCCAGATAGGAATCGGCCATCGAAAGCCAGAAGCCGATCTGCTTCTGGCCGTTTGCGAGCGCCGTCTTGAACGGATTAAGCACGGACGTCGACGTTGCGTTCATCACGATTTCTAGCCTCCATGGGGACTTGATTGAACTGGATGGGTTCCACCTTGCCGAGCAGGAACAGATAGTTGAGCATTGCAATCACGATCAGCGCCGACGAGAACAGCAATGCCGCAACGAAGGAGCCGGTTGAACCCACGATCGCGCCCGTGACAACCGGGCCGACTACGCCGCCCATGTTCGAAACGGTGTTCTGGATACCCGCAACGCGTGACACCATGTTGCGTGGCGCGACATCTCCGGGCAGTGCCCAGACCTGGGATGCAGCGACGGTCGTGCCCGATTTCGCTACGCAGAGCAACGCGACCGCCACCAAAGGTGACGCGGCGAATGCCGCGAAGCCGATGCTCGACGCCATCAACAGGCCGATGATGAGAAACAGTTTGCGGGTTGCCGTGAGCGAGAGCCGTCCCGAGGCATACACGCGATCCGAGGCCCAGCCTGCGAAGATCTCGACGACCATCGAAAGAATGAGCGGCAACGAAGCCATGAAGCCCATTTCCATCATGCTCATGCCACGTTCCTTGACGAGATACGTCGGCAACCACGTGATGAAGAAGTAAGAGTTGTAGTTGATCATGAAGAAGCCGATACACATGGCCCAGATGTTCCGGTGTGCGAACAGTCGGTACCAGGGAACATCGGCAAGCGCGGCACCGTTCTGGCGCGGCGCTTCTTCATCGGCGCGAATGTAGGCGAGTTCGGATGCGCTGACACGCCGATGATCGGCCGGCGAGTTCTTGAACACCAACACCCAGACCACGCACCAGACCAGCCCAAGCGCGCCGGTAATCGCAAACGTGACTTTCCAGTCGAAGACCGCCAGCAGCCAGGCAATCAACGGAAGCGCGATGGCGCCGCCAAGCTTCGATCCGCTATCGAAGATGCCCGCGACGGTGGCGCGCTCCTGGCGCGGAAACCACCGCGTCGCGATGCCCGCATTGCTCGGATAGGAGCCCGCTTCGCCCACACCCAGCATCACCCTCAGCGCCACGAGCGATTTGAAACCGCTGGCGAGTCCGGTCACGGCCGTCGCGAGCGACCACCAGAATACGGCCATGCCCAGTACGATCTTCTGCCCGAAGCGGTCGGCAAGCATGCCTGCGGGCAGTTGCAGCAGCGCGTAGGACCAGAAGAACGCCGACATCACGATGCCCATCTCCATGGCGCCAAGATGGAACTCGGACTGAAGATGGGGTGCCGCGGCGGATAGCACCGTCCGGTCAATATAGTTGATCGCAATGGCTGACCACATCAGGCCAGCCACCACCCAGCGCACTTTGCTGCGGGGCTCCTGTTGCAACGCTTGGCTCAATCTCTGTCTCCGATTTTGTTGTTGATGCGAGCCGGCGCTTCAGCTCACGATGCCCATGTGCCAAGGCACAAACTCGTGATCGCCCAGGCCGAGCAGTTCGCTGCGGGTACGTTCGCCCGATGCGGCCCGCAGGATGTGCTGGAAGATGTCCTCGCCCATTTCTTCGACTGAGCGTTCGCCATCGAGGATCAGTCCGCAGTTGATATCCATGTCGTCGCGCAGCCGCTCGAACATCGGCGTGTTGCTTGCGAGCTTGATCGTGGGCGCGGGCTTCGAACCGAACATGGAGCCGCGGCCGGTCGTGAAGCAGATCAGGTTTGCACCGCTGGCGATCTGCCCGGTCACCGCGACGGGGTCGTAGCCGGGCGAGTCCATGAAGACGAAGCCGGCGCGATCAATCGGCTCGGCATATTCGTAGACGGCCTGCAGCGGCGTCGTCCCGCCTTTCATCGCAGAACCAAGCGATTTCTCGAAGATGTTGGCGAGTCCGCCTTGCTGATTACCCGGTCCTACGACGCCATTGAACTGGCCGTTGTGGCCGCGCGTGTACTGCTCCCACCACGTAAGCCGGTCGAGCAGTTTCTGGCCGACCTCCGGCGTCACCGCGCGGCGCGTCAGCATGTATTCGACACCATGAATTTCGGGGGTTTCGGAAAGGATCGCGGTGCCGCCGTGGCGCACCAGAATATCCATCGCCGCGCCCAGGGCCGGGTTCGCCGTGATGCCGGAAAAGCCGTCGGAGCCGCCGCATTCCAGACCGATCTTGATGTGACTTGCGGGCACCGGACTGCGGCGAATATCGTTCGCGGCCGGCAGCATCTGCTCTATGGCAGCGATCCCTGCCGCGATCGTCGCACGGGTGCCGCCCTCGTCCTGCATGACCAGCGTGTGGACCGCGGCACCGGCCTGAAGCCCCTGCGATTCGAGCAAGGCGCCGACCTGATTGCGCTCACAGCCTAGCCCGACGATCAGCACGCCGCCAAGATTCGGATGACGCGCATAGCCGGCGAGCGTGCGGCGCAAGACATCGAAGTGTTCGCTAGGCGAAGACATCCCGCAGCCGCTGGTCTGCGCAAAGGCGACCACGCCGTCGACATTCGGGTAACGTGCGAGCCGCTCAGGCGTAAACCACGCGGCGATATTCTTGATGACGGTAGAAGAGCAGTTGACCGAGGCCAGAATGCCGATGAAGTTGCGCGTGGCGACGCGCCCATCGGGTCGCACGATACCGTTGAAGGTTGCCCGTTCGGCTTCTGCAATGTACTCGACGGGACGCACATCCAGGCAGAAACCCGGATCGCGTTCGAAATCGATCAACTCGACGTTGTGCGTATGGACGTGATCACCCGCCTCGATGTCGCGAGCGGCCCGGCCAATGACGGTGTCGTATTTGCGGATGGCCGCGCCTCGCGGAATATGTTGCGCCGCCACTTTATGACCCGCGGCAACCTGGGCGCGCATGCGGATGGCCGCATCGCCAATGGAAAGCTGTTGCCCGATGGACAACGCTTCGCGCGCGATCAGTACATTGTCCGCGGCGTTAAGCCGGATTAGCGGCTCGTTCACCATCATCTCACCAGCCTGCGACATACACGTCTCCTGTCTCTGCAAGTCCTGCGGCACCTGTTCCGCTTATCTTCGGACAAATGTTACCGGTTTATGTAACCGGTAACATAGGGCGCATGGTAGTATGCTTTTGAGACAATTACCAGCAACTTTTTTCGGGCCCGAGTGATCAACGACGTGAGCAAAACGCCTACTTCCCTGCTTGCCCCTGTCGAACGAAGCGCCTCGCGGCGCGCCCGCAAGAACTCTGGGCGCGTCACGCTCAGCGATCTTGCAGCGCTCGTCGGCGTGACCAAGGTGACCGTCTCACGCGCACTGAATACGCCGGAACTGGTCTCGGTCGATACGCTGGAACGCATCCGCGAGGCGGTCCGGCAAACCGGCTACACCCCTGATCTCATCGCAGGATCGCTGGCATCGACACGCAGCGATCTCATCGTCGCACTGATCCCCGCGATGGGCGGTAGCGTGTTTCAGGAGACCGTCGAGGCCCTCACAAGCGAGCTTGCCGCGTCGGGCTATCAGTTGCTGATCGGGCAAAGCGGTTACGACGAGTCGCGCGAGGACGCCCTGCTCGATGCAGTGATTGGCCGCCGGCCGGCCGGCATCGTGCTGACCGGCGTCGTTCACTCCCAGAGTGCGCGGCAAAAATTGCATGCGAGCGGCATCCCGGTTGTCGAGACCTGGGATCTGACGAGCGAGCCGATCGACATGCTGGTCGGCTTCTCGCATGAGCAGGTTGGCAAAGCCGCGGCAAAATTCCTGAAGAAGCGTGGCGCGCGGCGCCCCGCTGTCTTCACACCCAGCGACCAGCGCGCGCAGGCTCGCACCAAAGCGTTCCTTGAAGCGTTCGGTGGCGCCAAGGCGAGCCCAACCATCCCCGTGGTGACGATCGAGTCACCGGCAAACCTCGGGGACGGGCGGCGGGCGTTGAAGGACTTGCTTGAAAAAGATGCCGATATCGACGCCGTTTTCTGCGGCGCGGATAGCCTTGCGTTGGGCGTATTGATGGAAGCCGAGAGCCAGGGTATTGCAGTGCCTGGACGGCTGCGTGTGATTGGCTACGGTGACCAGAATTTTGCCAGGGACACCACACCGCCGCTCTCGACCATGAGAATCGACGGCACGCGAATCGGTTCGCTTGCGGCGACCATGCTCGTCAACCGGATTGAAAACGGTCCGGACTCCGAGCAGATGGTCGACGTCGGGTTTAATCTGATCGAGCGGGATAGCACCTGACGCCGTCGGCCCCATAGCAGCACCGTCCTGTTTCATACCTTCTTCATTGCTTCAGTTCGCCATTCAGGAGTGTTGGCCGATGTCGACTTCGCCATCCGGTTCCGTGCGCCACGGTAGTTCCACTTTGGTCACGTCGCTGGTCGCTGCCGCGTTCTTCATGGAAAACCTCGACGGTTCGATTATCGCCACGGCACTGCCGCAGATGGCGCAATCGTTTCATATCAGGCCAGTAGAACTAAGTATCGGTATCACGTCTTATCTGCTGACGCTTGCCGTATTTATTCCGATCAGCGGATGGATTGCCGATCGCGTCGGCGTTCGCAACGTTTTCACCGCGGCCCTCGCGATCTTCACCGGCGCATCGATACTCTGCGGCCTGACCGGCAATCTCGTCGAATTCACTGGCGCACGCATCTTGCAGGGCATAGGCGGCGCAATGATGGTGCCAGTCGGACGTCTCGCTGTGCTGCGCGTCACGCCCAAGGAACAGTTGGTGCGCGCGATCTCGGTGATCACATGGCCGGGGCTGGTCGCGCCGGTCCTCGGGCCACCGCTCGGTGGATTCATCACGACATACTTCACGTGGCGCTGGATTTTCTATCTGAACCTGCCGCTGGGCTTGATAGGGATGGTGCTGGCCTGGCGTTTCCTCAGCGCGGAGCGCGACACGGCTTCCCGCCCTTTCGACTTACTGGGCTTTGTGCTGACCGGCGTTGCGGGCACCTCGGTCATGTATGCGATGGAGGCAATCGGCCGCGCCGACACGTCCTGGCACTCGTCGCTGGTGTTTCTCGTGGTCGGCTTCGTGGCCTGCGCGGTAGCCTGGTTCCATCTTCGCCGCACCGCGTATCCGATGATCGATTTGTCCGCGTTCCGGATCAAGACGTTCGTAGTGGCGATCTCTGGCGGTTCGCTATTCCGGATCTCGATCGGCGCGGTGCCGTTTCTGTTGCCCTTGATGTTTCAGGTTGGCTTTGGCATGAACCCGTTTCAGTCGGGCTTGCTAACGCTCGCTGTGTTTGCGGGCAATCTGTCGACGAAACTCGTTACGACGCAAATCCTGCAGCGTTTCGGCTTCCGGACCGTGCTCGTCTACAACGGCGCGTTTGCCGCAGTCACGCTCGCGAGCATGAGCCTGCTAAGGCCGACCACGGGGTATGGATGGATTCTCGGCGCACTGTTCGTCAGCGGCGTCGCACGTTCGTTGCAATTTACCGCCATCAATACGCTCGGTTTCGCTGACGTTCCAAAACCGCAGATGAGCGGCGCCTCGACCTTATCGAGCACGATGAGTCAGATGACAATGGGGATGGGCGTCGCAGCCGGCGCAATCGCGCTGCGAATCGCCTCGTGGTGGCACGGCCACGACGCTCAAACATTAGTGCCGGCAGATTTCAGCATCGCCTTTCTGATGGTGGCAGCGTTAAGCGTGATTGCGATATTCGATGTGTTTACGTTAGCCCCCCATGCGGGCGAACACGTCAGCGGGCATCGACGGAGCGTCGGCAAATCTTGACGGCTAAGCGGCTTTCGCCGCAGTTCGCAACTCGCCTAACAGCGCTTTTCCTGACCATGCAGGGCGTGCGTCGGCTCGCTCGGCTTCGTGCACGAGCTGGCAGAGTCGTTCGTTCACCGGCGCCGTTTGCCCCAGACGTTGCGCGAGGCGCACCACCTCGCCGTTGATCCAGTCGATTTCCGTAGCGCGCCCTGCCTCCAAATCGTCGGACATGGACGAACGCGCGAGTGGATCGATCGTCAGCATCGCGCGACCGACGCGTTCGAATAATGCATCAGGCAAGCGAAGAGCATGCGGTATCCAGGTGGCGGGAAGCGGCGTCACTTTGACTGGCCGTATGCCGGCCCGCTTCAGAAGCGCGAGCGCTTCTTCCTGCGCCATAGCGAGGCAAACCCGGTACGCGCGTTGCGAAAGCTCTTCCTTGAGAGGCCGGTTCGCGAGCGCATTGATTGCGTTGTTGAGGTTGAGCAACAGCTTGGCCCATTGCACGGGCAGCATATCGTCGTGCTGAATCAGCGGCAGCCCTGCATTCCTGAATGCTTCGACGAACGGCTGCATGGCCGGCGTATGCCGGATCTCCAGTTCGCCGCCCGAGCCTTGATGAAACGCACCCGGGCCGCGTTCGACGACATTGAATGGCACCATCCCTTCCAGCACCGTGTGCTGTGGCAGCGCGGCACGCAACACGTCCGCATTGCCAACGCCGTTCTGGAAGCTCACAACGATCGTGCCGGGGCGGAGCACACCGGCCAGCTCTGCAGCGGCCGTAGGCGTCGCGGCAGATTTGACGGTGACAAGCACGAGATCGGCGGCGGCGGCGCTCGCCGCGTCCGTTGATACGTCGATCCGCTCCGGTGGCGCATGCCAGCGGCTATCGTCGTGCCGCGACAGTGTGATGCCTCGATCGCGCAACTGGTCGGCCACGCGCGCACGTCCGATGAAGGTGACGTCGCTGCCCGCGGCAAGAAGTCGTCCGCCGACATAGCAGCCAATCGAGCCAGCGCCATAGATAAAGATCTTTGCCATGCTGGTTCTCACGGTTAGTCAGCGTATCCGGGACTGCGACGGTCAAGCCGGCGCAGCAGGCCTGGCCATGCCAGCGCTCCTGGCGTGCCGCTCGTTACCGCCCGGATCTGTTCCTTGATGCCAGCGAGAATCGACTGGGGGATCGGAGTCAGCTTTGCGCCACCCGACTGGGCACGTACCTGAATCATGCAGGATGCCTCAAAGAAATACATGGCGACGAAGGCGTCTGCCGGCGAAGCGCCAACCGTCAGCAGGCCGTGGTTGCGCAGCATCAGATACGTGTTGCTTCCGAGATCCCGAACGAGACGCGGTTTCTCGGCTTCGTTAAGTGCGATGCCCTCGTAGTCATGGTAGCCGAGCGATGCCAGCACCCCAAGCGATTGCTGGGAGAGCGGCAACAAGCCCGCTTCCTGCGCCGACACTGCAACGCCGTTGACCGAGTGCGTGTGCATCACGCACAGCGCGTCTTCGCGGGCCGCGTGCACAGCGCTATGGATCGTAAAGCCAGCCGGGTTGACGTCATAAGGCGATTCGACAACCTTGCGGCCGTTGAGGTCCACCTTGACCAGCGACGACGCGGTGATTTCGTCGAACATCAGGCCATACGGGTTGATCAGGAAATGGTGTTCGGGACCGGGCACGCGCGCCGAGATGTGCGTAAACACCAGGTCGTCCCACCCGAACAGCGCAACGAGGCGATACGCCGCCGCGAGATTGACTCGCGCTTCCCATTCGGCAGATGAAACTTCGTTCTTCAGACTGAGATTAGATGAGGCCACGTCGACACTCCTTATTCGATGATTCAAGCATGGGATAACCCGGGACAACGGCGAGTCCCCATGATGTTCGCGAACCGGCCTAAAATCTGTCGGGTACACGACAGGTCGACGCGCCAATGGAATCCAGCCAGAACCGCTACCGGACGCAACTCGAAACGACGCCGTGGTTCCGCGGCCTGTCCGTCGAATTGCGGGACTATCTGGTCAGCCACGCCAGCCTGGTGACGCTGGAAAGGGGTGAAGTCCTGTATCGGCGTGGCGAACAGTCTTACGGTCTGTATGCTGTGCTCGGCGGCGCGCTTGCTATCGGCACAGTCGGAGTGGATGGGAAGGAGGCGTTGCTTGCGGTATTAGGACCGACTGCGTGGGTGGGAGAAATCTCGCTGTTCGATGGGTTGCCACGTCCGAACAATGCCACTGCGGTTAGCAGGACGCTTCTGCTGCACGTGCCCGAGGCTGCGCTGAAAGACCTGCTTCACACTACGCCTCGCTATTGGCGCGATTTTGCGTTGTTGATGGCTCAAAGGCTCCGGCTTTCGTTCGACAACGCTGAAGCGATGACCTTGTTACCGGCAGCGCAACGCGTGGCGAACCGCTTGCTGTCGATTGCGGGCGGGTATGGCGGTCTAAATGCGGCGCAGAACAGGATAAGGCTCTCGCAAGACAGTCTCGCTTCAATGGTGTCGCTGTCGCGACAGACCACGAATCAGTTGCTCAAGAATCTGGAGAGTCAACGGATAGTGAGTCTGAAATCCGGGGAGATCACCATTCTTGATTTTGACCGGTTGAGGGCGGCTAGTCTTGGGGATCTCGAGACGTGAGGGATGTCGATGTCGCTGCGTATGCCCTACGTCCGCTCGAAAAGACTTCAAGCCGAATATGCCCGCAAAAATCTCTTTCGCGTAGCTTATAGTTTGGTTAAGCTGATCTCAATCGACACGACTACGTGGAGCCGACATGGAAGTGAGCACAGAAACGCTTGTTGACATGCTGCGGGAAGTGGAAGCTGACGATCCCATCGATTACGCGGACCTCCCGTTTGGTGAGCAGGAACTCAGACGTCTCGTGATGAGTTCGCTAGTCGAGCGTCACCATCTGGTCGAAGCAGGCATGTCGGTCTCCGACGTTCACGCGCTATACCTGCTAAGCACGGCCAAGCTGGTCCTCGAAAACACGGTGCTCCACGCAAGACTGCTCATGCTCCAGGGCCAACAGGTCGATGTGCAGTCGCTGCTAGCTCCCTTTACCCTAAAAGGGAAATCGTGACCGGCTCTGCGCCGATCGATTGAATCCGGCACGTCGCCGAGGGTTGTTCGGGCGAGACCTCCAGGCTCACGAGCGTCGCAAACTGCGAGCCGCTGCGCGAGCAGCAAGAATTCCTCCGAGCGCGCCACCAAGATGGCTTTGCCACGACACGCCGGGGTAAACCGGCATCACGCCCAAGAACATAGTCAGCCCGTAGCTGCCTGCCACGAACAGCGCCACCAGCATCGCGAGGATCTGCCGCGTGTAGTAAGCCCGCGCAACCAGATAGCCAGCGTAGCCGAACACCAGACCGCTAGCGCCGATGTGCACCGTGTAAGGCGCACCAAGTAGCCAGGCGCACAGGCCCGCGCCAAGCATTGCGCCGATTGTCGCCTGCCAGAAGTTCGCGATGCGCGGCCACATGCATAGCCAGCCCAGGATGATCAGTGGACCCGTGTTCGACACGATATGCATCACGTTTGCATGCAACCACGGAGCGAACAGGATGCCCTGCAGCCCGCTGAGCGTACGCGGCACCACTCCGTGTCGATTCAATTGCAGGAATGGCAACGCGGCCGACAGAAAAAAGATCACCCACATCGAACCGACAAAGGCACCGAGAAGGAAAATGCGTGCCCTAAGCCGCGCAAACAGCGAGTCGGCGGTGGAGGTCGGGCGTGCGAGCCGTATCGAGGGTTGTGGCATGACGAGTCACTTTACCAATGTGCCATCGTGGGGTAGTCGCGTCGCGAGCCTGCCCCTTTTGACATGCATAGTAGCGGAATCCAATTTGCCCGGCAAAGTCAATTCCGGACAGGTGGGCGTCACAGCAGGACACGCCGACCAGGCATAGGCGGGGGCGATTTCCGCACTGCGGCACAGCGTTTGCTACGGACTGACACCGACGCCGTGCAGCAATAACAGCGCGCAAATCAATCCAACCGTATCAAGCCGGAGGCTTAAATGGACTTCCCCGTTACCGAAGAGCAGATCAGAACGCTTGCCTTTTACCTCTGGGAGAAAGACGGCAGTCCGGAAGGCAAGTCTGACGAGTACTGGCTGAAAGCGCAGAGGCAACTGGCCGGTGAGGACAAAGCACAGGACGAGCCACCGTCCGTGACGCCAAACGACGTCTGAGGTGCGAACGTCTTATTGTCCGACTAGCGCAAGTCAGCCTTGGTGCGAACGCTGAGGTGCCAATCAATAAGCGGCGAAGTCCAGAGTATCATCAACCCATCACGCATTCGGAGGGGCTGAATTGCCGTTACCCGCAAGCACCATCAAACTCGCTGTTCTGATTCCCTGCATGCTGTTTAGCGCAAGCTCGTGGGCCACTGACATCCAGTGCGAGAGCACGCGCCAGCCCGCCCAGCGGATCATTTGCGACCACGCGATTCTGAATCATGAGTACGATGACGTCTATGAGCAGCAGCAAAGGCTTCTGCAAGAGGGAAAGCTGACGCCGAGCGATGTTGCCGCCTGGAAACAAAAGCGCGACGCCTGCACTGACGTGCACTGCATTGATGGCGTTTTCGCTGAAGCGAACAGCACCGTCGACAAGAGTCCCGCGAATATCGTCGCGGCGCCTGTCATGACCGCATCGGAAGCGCTTGGGCCTGCCTCAGGTGCGTTGCCCGCCTCTCAGGTCGCCGCTCAAGTCGCCTCTGCGGCAAGCCAGCAAGCGTCGAGTGTCCCCGTCTCGCGCCAGGGAAGCGCTTATGGTGTCGCGCTGCCGCAGTCGGTCCCAGCGGCTGCGTCCGCCCCGGCTGAGGTCAGTGCGGCATCCGCGAACACCGTTACGGCAACCGGGAATTCGTCCAGTCCGTTCTTCATCGTTCCTGGCCTTCTGTTCGTTATTGTCGTATTAGGCGTGGGCGCGATGATGATATATCGAAGGAAGCGCGAAAGATAACTGGAGACAAAACGGCTGGCTAAACTTGCTGTATCGCACTGGTTACGAGGTAGACGAGATGGCGGACCACCCTGAAATCAAGGCACTCGTGTTCGATGTGTTCGGAACGGTTGTCGATTGGCGCAATGGTGTCGCTCGCGACGTAGGCCCATTCCTCAGCCGACACGCGCTGGCGATTGACCCGTTTGAATTTGCAGACGCGTGGCGGCGTGAGTACACACCGGCAATGGAAGAGATACGAAGCGGACGGCGCCCATTCGTCAGGCTCGATGTATTGCATAAGGAAAACCTGGCCAAGGCAATGGTCGCCTATGGAATCGATCCGGGTTCAATTCCTGACGATGAACTCGACGAACTGAACCACGCCTGGCATCGGCTCGACCCATGGCCCGATTCCGTTGAGGGACTGCTAAGACTCAAGCGCCGCTTCATGATTGCGCCGCTCTCGAATGGCAACATCCGGCTGATGGTGGACATGGCCAAACGGGCTGCCCTTCCTTGGGACGCGATTCTCGGCGCGGAGGTCGTTCGGGCATACAAGCCGTCGCCGCAAGTCTATACCGACACCGTCGAAATCCTTGGTCTGAAACCCGCCGAGGTTTGCATGGTTGCAGCCCACAACGGTGACCTGGCCGCAGCGAGACAGTGTGGGCTAAAGACAGCATTCGTCATACGACCAACCGAACACGGACCCGCTCAACAGAGCGACCTGCATCCCACACAGGCGTGGGACTTTGTAGCATCGGATATGAACGATCTGGCTACGAAGCTGGGATGCCCTACCTAGCCGTCAAGCGACAAGGAGGTCACTGTGGACGAGCCAGACCTGAGTACCCTCTACCGGAACTACCTGGATTGCCTGAATAGACGGGATTGGTCGTCGCTAGGCCAGTTCGTCGGCGACGACGTCATCCACAACGGCCGACCGTTTGGCTTGTCGGGTTACCGCGAAATGTTGGAGCAGGACGTTCGCGACATTCCGGACTTGCGCTTCGATATCGAACTGCTGGTAACCGAACCTCCGGTTATCGCAAGCCGTCTGCGCTTTAGCTGCTCTCCCAAGGGCACTTTCCTCGGATTGCACATCGACGGCAAGCGCATCACTTTCACGGAGAACGTGTTCTACGCGTTCCGCGACGGAAAGATCGCGCAGGTATGGTCGGTGATCGACAAAAGCGCGATCGAAGCGCAAATATAATCTGCTCCACATTGCGACCGGCAATGTGGAGCGCCGTTAAAAGCGATACCCGATAGAAACAAACGAAATGATGGGATTGAGCTTGAGCTTCGTGGTGCTCGTCACAGTCCCAGCCTCCGCCGTGTGAGTCGTTAAAGTGGCTCGCGTCGATAGCCACATATACGACAACGACGCATCCACCGACCAGTGTTTGTCGATGTTATAGGCGAACCCCGCGTTGATGACCGGCGCAAAAGAACTGCTCAGCTTCGCCGTCGTAGTTCCCTCCAGCGCAGTTCCATAGGTGCTCGAGTACAGAAAGCTGCCACTCGACACGGCCTGGCTCAATTTCACGCCGCTATACCAGACGTACGATCCACCTGCGCCCAGGTATGGCCGGAAGTGGCTCTGCGCGTCGTTGAAGTAGTACTTCAGGAGCAGCGTCGGACTCCATTCGTAGGCCGAGCCGAGCTGCCCAAGCTCCGCAAGCGAACCGGTGCCGCTCAGATGGAATTTTGGCGGTATGCCGAATACTGCGGTGGTGGCGATGTGATCGGTAATGAAATAGGTGCCCGTAATGCCGAACGTGTCGGAGTCGTCAACCGACGCGCCCGTACCACTCTCCGTCACGCTCGTGCCAAGGGCATTGACCGTAAGCGGTTTACTCGAGTCCTGCGGCGAGAGATGGAACCATCCAAGGTTCGCGACAAAATCGCCAGCGCTTTGCGCATGCGCACCAGTACTCGCCAACAATGCAGCCGCCAGCGCGATCACGCGAATCTTCCTCATCTTGTCTCCTCCGTTTAGGTCAGTTTTTTGATAAATCAGAGGCGATTCTATGCGTACGCTCGTTCGATTCGCTATCCTATCTGTCGAATGTTGTCTCTGAAATTTGGTAAGGATTTTCGCGCTGGCGAATTAGTTCGGCATGCTTTGAATATGCACAATCTCAGTCAACGCAACGACTGGACAAAGCCAAAAGCCCGCTGGTTAGAGCGGGCTTCCGGTTGCCTTTTGTGGAAGAAAATACTTTTGCATCGTCGCGTCACCTGGAACACGACAACGCAATGCCATTTAACCGCAGCAGAAACTCGGTATGCAAGGGCTAGTGCGAAGATGTTGGCCTCGACTCCCTTCTCTTTTCTTACCTGCATTCGAGCGTCGACGCTAAGCTTTCGACGGCTCAAACAGCCTCGCTGCCGAAGCGAGATAAAGCGGCGACGGCTGGCGACGGTCCTCGCAAAGACATGTGTACGTCATCTTGATCACATGATCATCGTCCGAGGCGACCGCCATCTGGCACAACTCGCTCCAGTCAACCGCGACATTCGGAACGCTCGTTTCCGTATTGGCTGGTCTGCCGATCATTGCGTAAGCGGCGCTTAGCGCAACCCACAAGCCGGGCAGCAATTGCTCGACGAGGCTATCGTGAAGCTCGGCAAAGACGATTCGCGCGGCGCGCGTTGCCGTGACCTTGTGCAGCAATGTGAAGTCGGGTTTGCGCCAGTATGCGGCAATCGTCGCTCGCGCCAGATCGTCCAGCAAGGCCGCACTGGCGGGAGGCGCAAGGACCGCCGTGCCAAACCGCACATCGCTTGCAACGGCGCGCAAGCGTGCCGTGATCGAGCTACCGGCGAACACCGTACCGCTTAATGCGCGAGCGGCGTGATCGAATCCAGCATCGGCACTCTCAGCCCTCGGATTTTTGTCCAGGCTAATGTCAATAGGCAGATGCGACGAAATCAACGATGCCAGCCCCGCTGCAATCTCGCCGGCATGCCCCGCTTCGATGCCGTAGGCCAGCCTGATAAGCGAATGAAAGGCCTGCGTAGCAGGCGCGAAAGGAACCGCCTGCAGCACCGCCGTGATTACCTGAACAGCACCGGCGTCTACGATCCAGTCCAGGAAGCAAAGTCGTAAAGCACCGAATGCCTCACGTTCGCCCACGTGTCGCTTCCAGTCGTTACGGGAGATAGTCGCGTCAACAGGCGGTGCGCTCAAGGCGTACTCGCGCTCCCACATATCGAAGAACGCTTGCAGTCGATTAGGCGACGCCCCCATTTCCGCCAAGGCAACAAGCGCCATTGGGCAGTGATTGGTTGTACCTCTTGCGGCAAGGTCGAAACGTGCGTTCGCATCCAGAAGCTCGCTCAACTTGAGCCGAACCGAGTCGCTGTGCATGTGACTGTCTCTCAGTCAAAGGAAGGAGGTCCTATTGTGAAAGTTCAAGTAAACTTGAAGTCAAGAGCAAATACCCGGGAGCGTCATGAACGAGACGATAATCACCATCGGCGAGCTTGCGAAGCGCTCCGGCGTGGCGACAAGTGCGATCCGCTTCTACGAGGAACAGGGGCTGATTAGCAGCACCCGAACGGACGGCGGTCAACGGCAGTATCGAAGGGAGACGCTGCGCCGGGTCGGGTTTATCCGCGCCGCACAGGCCGTTGGATTGAATCTGGCGGAGATCCGATCTGCGCTTGACGCGTTGCCCGGGCAGCGCACTCCGACCAAACAGGATTGGGAGCGCCTCTCGCGGGCATGGCAGCCTTTGCTCCAGGAGCGCATAGACGGACTGATCGCCTTGCGCGATCAGCTTGCGTCCTGTGTGGGCTGCGGATGCCTGTCGTTGAAATCCTGCTCGCTCTACAACCCCGAAGACGTCGCCCGACGGCGCGGCAGCGGTGCCCGCTATCTACTGGGCGACACTTCGCGTGCGGTGCTGGCCGAGGCTAAAGGCCAATCTTGAGTACGCACTTTTCGTCCGTGCATGCAGGACGGATTTTCAGGCCTAGTCGCCTGGAAATGGTCATTCGGTTTCGGGCAAATGCACGGTAGAAGGCTCGGAATGCAGGACGATTCAAGCCGGCGTTGTAGCCTCGGAAGCCAAAAGTCGCTGCGCTACCTGCCGCGACAAATTCCCCTTCAATCCCCACCCGGCATCGCGGGACAAACCACCTGAGGATTAGCAAACTCCACGCGATTCCGCCCGCCTCGCTTCGCTTTATACAAGGCGGAGTCCGCTAGCCCGTATGCAGTATCGAAGTCCGTGCGAGCAGAATTTGCGCTGACGCCAAAACTCGCGGTAATACGACGATTCACCGGCGCAGGGAAGACGTGGCTACCAATCGCCCCGCGCATCTTCTCCGCCAGTTGCAGTGCGTCGGTGAGTCCATACCCCGGCAACAACACCGTAAATTCTTCACCGCCGACGCGACCGATAACACCCTCTTCACCAACGATGCGCCGCAGGCAGTCGACAATGCCGAGTATCACCGCATCTCCAACAGGATGTCCGTAGTCGTCGTTTACTTTTTTAAAGTCGTCGATATCGAGCAGGATCATCACGGCCCGATCGGCGCGCAGCGCTTTGATCGTCCGCTCGATCACGGCGCTACGATTCAATACATTGGTCAGCGCATCGTGTGTCGCACGATATTGCAGCTGTTGCGTCAGTGCATGCATCTCACGCTCGGCGCGGTCGCTGCGGCCAATCAGGCGGCGCGTCTCGCGCATCAGGCGTTCGAAATTTCCGATCAGCTCAGCCAGCGCCAGACGACACTGCTCCGCGTCGGCGTTGGCGTTCACATGGATCGCGCGCGCCTTCTCCAGCGCCTCGCTCTCGGTCTTAAACAGGTCCGGAGCGTCGTTCGCAGCTGCGTCCGAGGAGGAAGTTGAGCCCACCGTGGCCGCCCTTACGTCGCAACCGGGCAATCGTTGAACTCGATTGCCGTGAAATCGGCTTGCAGTTCCTCGCCAAACTCGAGAATGGTTTCGTCCTCGGCGTCCCGGAACCATCTCACCACCACGCGGTTCCCAGATGAAGCGGCCTGATCCAACGCGTCGAACACGCTGAACAGCATCTTCGTGCTCGAACTGTTGAAGTAAGTCAGCGTGACTTCCACTGTGATGACGGCATCGCTGCAACCCGCAAGGTACGCGCGAAGCCGCTCGATCACCGGAGCATAAAACGCGGCTGCGTTCTCAGGGTAAGACTCGCCCCTGAACGTCAGAACGTTCTGGTCAAATTGAAAATCGATTTCCGGCGACGTACTCGTGGCCGCGATATGAAGGTTGTCCATGGTGCCGACTCGTCCCTAGGTCAGATGATGGTCTTGAGGCAAAACAGCGTGGTTTCAGGGGCATCGACACGCGGATAAAAGGCAAATTCCAGCGGAGCGCTCGCGTCGCGAGCCATTGTCAGAAACCCGAGCCCTGCGCCCTTGCTCTCTTCTGGCGTATCGGAGCGCAGCGATATTTTGTACGCCTGCTTGATTTCTTCAAGCGACATATTGCACAACGGCTCAAGCCTCTCGCGCAGATGGCTCACAGCCGACGTCGCAACAGGATTCACGCATAACATGAGATGACGTTCACCGTCCGTCGTGATGCACACCGCGCCTTCACGGATGGCCCCGCCGGTCCCGCCGCCCTCGGCGAGCGAATCGGACGAATAGTGAATGATGTTCTGCGAGAGTTCGATAAACGACGAAAACAATTTGCGCCGGGTCGGCGCGTTGATGCCGGCCACTTCCAGTTGCAGTTTCACGACCTCACTCATCGCCGCGACTATGCTATGGGAGAAGTAGCCCTTGTGATAAAAAAGCAGGTTGCGCCTCTGAGCAAGTTCGAAAAACGCGGCATCCTGTTCTAAGAGTTCAAACATATTCATGGACTACCCTAAGCGCGTGCAAAAAATAGCGTTACGTCGTCGCGACGCGATTGTGCGCCCTGCCAGTCGGCGAGCGCGCGCTGCAAACCTTCACATATGCCGGACAATGGTTGCGCACGATTCTCGACAATGAACTCGAGAGCGCGGCGCCTCCCAAAAGCAATTTTTCGGGGACCGCCAATCTGATCGATCAACCCGTCTGTCGAAACGAACAAAAGACTTCCCTGCGGAAGCGCGACTGCGTTCAGCGCCCACGCATAGTCCGCCAGACTGTCGACATACCCTACGCCCATGCGTTCGCCCGGAATGCTCTCGAAGTTATCGGCATCCGGCCGCAAAACATGAAGGGCGATGCGTGCACCGGAAAAATAGAGTCGCTGCTGTGCAGCGTCGAACCAGAAGAATGCTGCGTCGAGGCCATCGTTCGACTGCGGCGACTCGCCTGCCCCATTTACTTGACCGAGCAACCCCTTGACGTTGCGATTGACTGCTGCGAGAAGAGCGGCTGGATCACGTGGTCCGATTCGTTCAAGCGCCTGCGAGAGTGAGGCCGAAGCAAGCAGCGTCATGAAAGCGCCCGGCACGCCATGTCCGGTGCAGTCGGCTACAGCGCCAAACCATCCGTCGGGGAACGAAGCAAAGTGATAAAAGTCGCCGCCCACCACATCACGCGGCTCCCATACCAGTTCGGCATCCGGCAACATGGACGACAACGCGTCGCGCGAAGCGCGCAACATCGCTTGCTGGATCACGCTCGCATATTCGATGCTCTGCATGATTTGCCGGTTCTTTTCCGCCTGCATCTCGGCCACGGCGCCTAACAACTGAAAGCCGCTAGCCAGTCCGGCGAACCGGCCCTGTCGCGTCACGATAAATCCATCGGAGAGCGCCTTGTTACCTACCTCGACCGTCTTGAACGTCAGCGCTTCGATGCTCATGTCCGCGTCGACAATGAGCGGATCCTTGTCCATGAACGCGATGCAGCTTTTCTTGTTGTAAAGCTCGCGGTGGAACGGCTTGCTCATCTGCGACAGGAAAATATCGCGATTGATCAGACCGATGGGGCGATCGCCCTCCAGAACGGCCAAACTGACCATATCGCCCCGCGAATAGAAAATCTCCATTGCCAGGGAGTTCGAATCGGCCGCATCGATGGCGGGGACTTCCTGACACAGGTCGCCGGCGCAACGCGGGTTTCCTGGCACGCCGGGACGACGAAACTGCGCAAGCGCGGGGTGCATTTCACGACTACCGGTTGAACGAGAAATCAAGCACGCTAAAGGGTCTTTATGACAGTTTCGTTACGCCAGACCATTAAAGGAAACCTGCTAAAAACCCCGAAAAAACGCGAGCGGGCCGGAAGGCCCGTGGCAAACGTTTTCCTTTGGCTTTGACCGTCATTTGCTACACTTGATCGACGAAACGACTCCTGCGCCACAATTACAACAAGTGCAGGTTATACATCGCGGGATGTGAAGTTGTGCGGAGGTGTCATCATGCTCGAGTCTTCCGATTTCCGGAGCAAAAAGCTGGTGCTCAATCATGGAGGCGGCCGCATGCCCGCACTCGGATTTGGCACGCTGATTCCCGATCCCGCTGTCACTATCAGCGCTACCCGAGACGCGCTGGAAGCGGGCTATCGACACCTGGATTGTGCCGAGCGATACCGCAACGAGCGCGAGGTGGGCGAAGCGCTGCGCGCAGCGCTTGCCGCCGGCGGAATCGCACGCGAAGACATCTTCGTGACCACAAAATTGTGGAATTCCAATCATCGGCCCGAGCGAGTCGAACCAGCTTTCAACGCAAGCCTTGAAAGGCTCGGCCTCGATTACCTTGATCTCTATCTGATCCACACTCCGTTTGCATTTCAACCGGGAGATGAGCAGGACCCGCGTGATGCAAACGGTAATGTCATCTACGACAAGGGCGTGACTTTGCTGGACACATGGGGCGCGATGGAAAAGCTCGTCGACCATGGAAGATGCGGGGCTATCGGACTATCTGACATCGGTTTGGACGAGTTACGACCGCTCTATGAAGCCGCACGAATCAAGCCGGCGGCGGTACAGGTGGAAGCACATCCGTATCTCCCGGAAACCGAACTCCTGGAGTTCTGCAAAGAGCATGGCATCGTGTTTTTGGCCTTTGCGCCACTAGGTCACGGAATCAGGCCGGGACCGCTCGAGGATCCGGTCATTTCGCAGATTGCCGTGCGAACTGGAAAGACGCCAGCCCAGGTACTGCTTGCGTGGGCGATCCAACGTGGTGGGGCTTTGCTTACCACCCCGAAAACTGCAGCACGCGCGCAAGAGAATCTGGATGTTTCCGCACTTCCAGAAGACGCGTTCGATGAGATTAACCGGATTGAGACGCGGCAGAGGTTCAACGAAGTCGTCAAGACCGGCAGCCCCGGTTTCATTCCGCGCCGCACGCAATAAGCGAAGGCGACTTCCGAGTCATCGAATACGCTATTCGTACCAGCCAGATCGCGTGACGTGGCGTGGCCTCGCGGTGAGATTTGCGGCGTTATACTTTACTAACGCCCGACAACACGCGTCATCGCTCCCTTTTCCATGACTGAGTATGCCCAGTTCCAGCAAGTGTCCGAGATACCCGGCCTGGTGCTGAGTACCGCACGCTTCACGGATTTCAGTTTCGACCGCCACTTCCACCTCGA
The DNA here is from genome assembly GCF_050436645.1 of Paraburkholderia sp. GAS33. Taxonomy (NCBI): domain Bacteria; kingdom Pseudomonadati; phylum Pseudomonadota; class Betaproteobacteria; order Burkholderiales; family Burkholderiaceae; genus Paraburkholderia; species Paraburkholderia sp. GAS33. Next base: position 461,496 of record NZ_JBNDMP010000003.1, on the reverse strand, counting down.
TTTACATGTGGGGCTAGTGACGGACGGGGTTCAGCGCCAGAGGGTTAACGGAAAGGCCGTCCTGCACGGACCCGGGACAGTGGTTCTGATGCCGCCAGGCGAGATCCACGATGGCGTCACGGCGGATGGCAGCCAATCCACGCTCAGGACATTCCGCCTTTCACAGGAACTCCTCGCCAGCGTGGCAGAGGAGATCGGCGGCCTTCACCGCACGCCGGAATTCGCAGGCGCCTTACTCGAAGACCCCCTGCTAGCTGGCCATCTCCTGCGCCTGCACAATGAGATGAGGTGGTGTAACGCTGCGAGCAGTCTTGAGATGCAGACGGAATGGCTCACGTTGCTGGAACGTCTGTTGGGCCAATCGCGCACGATCGTGCCTGAAACGGTGCGCGGCTCGCTTTCGCGCATTCAGTGGGAACGCGTCAAAGACTACTGCTTCAACCACCTCGGCGACAAGATCACGCTGGATGAACTGGCCGCACTCTGCTCGCTCGGCAGGTTCCAGTTCCTCAAGCAATTCAAGCAGACCGTCGGGATGACGCCTCACGCGTGGTTGCTCCGTCTTCGTCTCGAGCGAGCTTGCGCGCTTTTGTCCCGAAGCTCACAGGCAATCGCAACCGTCGCTCAGGAAGTCGGATTTTACGATCAAAGCCATTTCAATCGCGCTTTCCGGCAGGCCTACGGCGCCGCGCCGTCGAACTACAGGGCCTGAAGCGTGCCCACGGCTTGACGATCGATCAATTTTTTACAAGTCCAGCGACCTCACTCGACATACGATGCGCCAATCAGGGAGGAAGTTCTCCGCCCGTCGAGTTAAGGAAACGACAATGGACAGTAGTAATCGGTCGGACGGCGCCCAGACGCCGGCTATGGGATTCACGAGCGATAACATCGCGGGCGCGTCGCCGGAGGTCATTGAAGCCATCTTGGCGAATAGCACCGGGCAAGCGAGCCCATATGGAGCAGATGAGCTCACGGCTCGCGTCGAACATAAGTTGAGCGAAATCTTCGAGCGCGAAGTCGACGTGTTTCTGGTGCCCACCGGCACCGCCGCCAACGCGCTGTGCCTGAGCGCGATGACGCCACCGTGGGGCAACATCTATTGCCATCCGGCGAGCCATATCAACAACGACGAGTGTGGCGCGCCCGTGTTCTATGCGAATGGCGCGAAGCTGGTCGCGGTGGACGGCCCATCCGCGAAGATCGACCCCGCAAGTCTTGGTAGCGCGGCTCGCGTGAAAGTGGGTGACGTCCATTCGACGCAACCATCGTGCGTCAGCATCACACAGGCGACGGAAGAAGGAGGCGTTTACACCCTCGACGAGATCGGAGCGCTGGCGGAGGTCTGCAAGGCATCCTCCATCAAACTTCATATGGATGGCTCACGATTTGCCAATGCACTGGTCTCGCTGGGCTGCTCGCCTGCGGAAATGACATGGAAGGCCGGGGTCGATGCCTTGTCGTTCGGTGCAACCAAGAACGGTGTGTTCGCAGCGGAAGCGATCGTGCTGTTCGATGCATCCCTCGCGCCCGAAATGGGTTACCGCCGCAAACGTGCGGGTCATCTGTTCTCGAAGATGCGCTTTCTTTCGGCCCAGATAGACGCATACTTGACCGACGATCTCTGGTTGCGCAACGCACGCCAGGCCAACGACGCTGCGCAGCGCCTGATCCAGGGACTCGCGGGGTTGAGCGGCATCGAAGTGCTCGGCGCGCCTGAGGCCAACATCGTGTTTTGCCGATTGCCGTCAGCGGTGATCGAGTCGCTACTTCAGGCAGGATTCAAGTTTTATCACGATCGCTGGGAAACCAACGTCGTCCGCTTCGTGACGTCGTTCTCTACCACGGCTGAGGATGTCGACAACCTGCTTGCGCATGTGACACGTCATTACGCGGGTCGATGATGATTGTGCGAAGACGCCTGCCCAAAGTAATGAGCGGGCGTTGGACATTAAAGATCAACTTGCGTATCGAGCTTATTCTGAATTAGGATGCGCGAAAACCTAGCGACTCCATCTAAACGTTCCAATGTAAAACCCGTTTCCGCTGTATAGCTCTTTGCCGCCGCCATCCTCACGGGTGCGGTTGTATCTGCATGGACAACGGATTTTATCAATGGAACATAGTCTACCTGGGGTGCATAAGCACCCCTGCCTACACTCGTGCGCCCGGTCTCGCGCATCGTGCCTTTCGTCGCTGCTGGTCGATCTTGATCGCTGCCCGCTAACAACGCTATTGAGCTCTGGCGAGGCGTTCTATGCTCAATAAAGACTTGCTGACGAAACTGTCTGCTGAACTTCAGACTACTTACGATTGCCATACCGCGATTCTTTATGGTTCGCGCGCACGCGATGACTGGGACGCAGCGAGCGACATCGACGTAATGGCGTTTCGTGACGCCGGAGGTCCGGAGCGTGTCGCATCGCAATGGAATGGGTTATTCCTGGACTTGTTCGTGCACGCCACAAACGACGAGGCCGATCCCGATTGGATCCGCATTCATGCAGGTCGAGTGCTATTCCAGCGAGGCGCATTCGGTGACGACGTGCTCGCGAAAGTGCACGCCCAGTACACCGCCGGGCCTGAACAGATACCCGAGGCCGAGATATCGATTCGCAGGGCTTGGGCAGCGAAGATGCTAAGGCGAGCTGCTAAAGGAGATGCTGAAGGTGACTACCGGCGTCATTGGCTCTTGTTCTCACTGCTCGAGGATTACTTCGCGGCCCGAGGTCGATGGTATTTAGGCCCAAAGCAAGCCCTGCGCACCATGGAAGACATAAACGCGAAACACTGCGAAGTATTCAAAATGGCGCTAAAACCCGAGGCAAGCCTCGCCGCGATCGAACAAGCGGTTGCAGCCACATTTGAGCTGACGGAAGCACGTCTATGAGTTATCAGGCACACATATTCCCCGATCACTGACTAGCATCAGGATGCGCCGCCTGATACACCTGCAGGCGACTCGCGTACACCGCGGCATTCCGTTCGTCGCCAGTGGCCCGATAGATTTCCTTGAGCTCGTCCAGAACATCTGGATTTGTTGCTCCGATAGCGTCGTATTCAGCAAGCAGTTGCTGCTGAATCGCTAGTGCTTCGGTATTCTTGCCCAAAAGGCGCAGCGTCCAACCCACCGAGCACCATGCTTGACGGGTTGCCTCTGCGTCTCCCTCACGTTCGCGCAGCGCGAGCGCAATGCGAAACTGTTCGAGTGCCTCCGCGTAGCGGCCGAGATCATTGAGCGCGTTTCCAATATTGTTGCGCAGTGACGCCTCCCAATGCTGCGCCGTGGAATCCGAGGACTGCAAGGCGAGTGTCAACGCGCGCTCGTCCCAGCGCAACTGATCCGCCGGCGCGGTATCGGTGAAGGCCATCATGTGCAGAGCATCCACCGCTAGCGCGTCGAGATGATGCTGGTTTGCTATGCGAAACGCCGCGCTATATTCATTACGCGCCTCGCGCACCATGTCCGGCGTCACCCCTCCAGGAACGGATACGGCCGAGGCAAATGTGCGGCCCCGCTCCAGGTGATAGCGCGCCTGTGCCTCTGACGAGACGTGGGCCAGTTCAGGTTTGAGACTGTCGAGGATCTGACGTGCCTGGACAAACTGACCGCGTAAACCGTAGGTTCGCGCGATCTGGGTCTGGAGAATGAATGTTTGATCTGCATCGGCACCTGCCAGCGCGGCGCGGAAATGTTCCTCGCTCTGGGCAGGTGAATCCCAGTTCCAAAGCTGATTGATGTCTAGCGGCGCGGCGAGCAGCGGTCGAGAAAGGCTGATTGCAATAAGGAATGCGAGCGCGGCATATAGCCGGATCTGCCCACGCGATCGTCTTAACGTGCGGCTCCATCGGAGGCGATGAATGCGCAGCAAAGATTGCATCGGTTCGATCTGCTTCATGGTCACCGGCATAAACATCCTAGGGAAAACTCGCATGCTAGCGTCAAATGACGGCGCGAAAAAAATGCTATTCCACTAACTGCCAGGACACCCGCCGAAGATACGGCCACTCGCGCTGCCAACGCGCGGCTTTCTCTTCGTACACCTCAGGTATCCAAAGTGCGTGATTGGGCCTCAATATGCCGTCGAACAGAGACGTCAGGCCAAAAGGCGCATAGACTTGAAACTCTCCTTGCCGGCGCTTGACCCCAACCGCAGTCGTCGCGCACGGAAATCGATCTATGCCATCCGAAGCCCTATTTACAGGGCCAAACGGGATTCCAAACTTCTGCCCATACCAAAGTGAAACACGCGCTTGATTGCGTACCTGCACCTCAACGGGGAGGTCGGCGAATATGCGACTCGCATTGCCAATGACCTCGTTTTCCGCATCCCATGACGTATCCGGATCGTAGTAGAACAGGTCGTAATCCCGAATGCCTACATGGATATCTCGTGCGCAAGCAATATTCCAGACGGATTGCGCAATGCAGCCAGCCGTCAGCCACCAATCCTCAAAGCCGAGTTGTACCGCCCGATCAAGAATTAGCGAGTTCCATTGATTCGCTCTCGTAACCTGAATCAAACGGTGCTCCAGGGTCGCACTCATTTGATAGTTCGTTCCATGACGATGACTTCGCCGGTGAATCGCTGATTGGTCGTGCGACGGATCTCTTCAAAGCCCTCACGCCGCCAGAAAGCTAATCCACCCGGGTTCGTTGAAATGGCTGCGAGCTGCAATCTGCGGTAACCCCACTCATGCGCCATCGCGTCTATCAACGCCAATGCGCCTGTGCCGTAACCTCGACGCTGGTGCGCTTCAGAAAAGAACAGCAGCCCTATCCACGCACAGTCATCAGTCGGATACGCGCGAATCACGTCAGCACACCCGATCATCTCCGACCCAACATAGAAGCCGAACACCGATTTGTCCGCTAGATCCTTGGCGTCCGGTTTGCCATAGAAGAAGTCCTCGACATCTTCTGCAGACGGCAAACGACCTTCAACCAGTTCGGTGTACGAGGGCGATTCCAGAAAAATGCGCAGCGCATTGGCGCGGTCGTCGTGCGACTCGTTGGCGAGCGGGCGGATTGTTAGCATCAGGTGAACCGTCGAAGTGAGAGCGGTAATTCTAAATGCAACAAAAGGGCGGTGCTCAGTCGTATGAGATGATACCGACACGCTCATACTTCCGTACCGCTATGCCATCGTCCGGCGCAACAGGCGCCAACCCGCTTCCGCTGAACAGCGTCGTCAGCATACTCGCTTCGATGTTCTGCTTTGCTGTGGTGGATGCATTGGCGAAGACGGTTGCGCTGCAATATCCGGCTAATGAAGTGACATTCTTCCGGATGCTGTTCGGCCTGGTGCCGGCAGTGGCGATGTGCTGCCGGGGTCGCATTTCCCTAGCTGAGCGTTTGGCCAATATCGATGTCAAAGGTCAGACTCTGCGTGCGCTTACGCTTCTCGGTGCTTCAGGATTCTTCTTTGCAGGCTTGCCTTACGTTCCATTGGGCGAAGCGGTGGCGCTCGCGTATTCGGAGACGCTGATTGTCATCCTGCTCGCGCCGCTGATCTTGAAAGAGCGATGGACAGCAAGTGGAGTTGCAGCAGCGCTCGTTGGATTCTGCGGTGTGCTGCTCGTGGTGCGTCCGGGCGGCGGTCCTTCTAGCTGGCTCGGTCCGACGTTCCTGCTCCTGAGCGCCTTCTTCGGTGCGTTATCTATCGTTCAGATCAAGCGCATACGGTCTACCGACGATTCGGCGACAACGGTTCTGTTTTTCACTCTCGTTGGGACGTTTGTTACCGGCTTTACCCTCGTAATCGGCTGGCGAACGCCGTCCGTGGCGGCGCTGTTGGTCATGGCACTGCTCGGCGCGTTCGCGACCGCAGGACAACTCCTGATGACGGTCGCCTTTCGCCAGGCGGACACTGGGAAGCTTGCGCCGTATAACTATACGAGCATCGTATGGGCGGCGCTGTTCGGTTACGTCATCTGGGGCGAGACGATTCAACCGCTGTCGTTCGCGGGAATTGCGCTCATCGTCGGAAGCGCTATCGCGGTCGCGGTGCGGCGGAAAGATAAAGAGGGACCGCTGGCTTGATGAGTTCTCGGTCAGCGCGGCTTCATGAGCGATGATCGGCAATCACATCCCGCATGATGGAATTGAAAATCTCCGGGCGCTCCAAGGGCACGTAGTGTCCACATCCGGGAACAACGTAGAGACTTCCGTTTCGAGCCGAATCGGCCTGTGCGGCGCTCGTTTTTAGACCCGGCAAATTGTCATCTTCGCCGGTGACCACGATAACTGGACCGGGAAATGTAGAGAGAACCTGATCGCGACTCGGACGGCTATGAAAGACGCTTACCCCTCGGGATACCTCATGCGGTGACTGAGATAGCGCTATTCGCCTCGCTTCCCGGATCGCGTGAATGGAGACCGTGTCTGAAAGCAATGGCGCCCAAAAGAGCCGCCAGGCCTCTTCCAATCCTTGGCCCTCAAGCGTATCGAGAACGGAAGCGTGAAGCGCGGCATCTGGACGATGCTGGGCCTTGGTTCCGATAAGAACCAACGCCGCGACACGATCAGGCACAGCGGCGGCCACTTCAAGCGCACAGGAGCCTCCAACCGAGCAACCGACCACAATCAGACGATCGCCTTTCACGAGGCGTAGGACCTCGGCCGCCCATGTTTCTATCCGATCGCCCAAGGGGTATAGCGTCGGCGCATAGGTCCGGCCTGGAAGAAGCTCCATTTGCGCGCTCCACATCGAGCCATCAAGCGGAAGCGCATGCAGAAGGAGAAGTTCAGGTTTTCCTCTTTTGGTCATGTAAGCCACTCTCGAATAGCGCTCTTGAACGGTTGTTCAAGCCATCGTGCTAAATTGATAGTCAATGAATTGTGAGCCCAAGGCCTGCGACGTCTTGGTCATTCACCGCAAGTCAATACTCGCCCGAAAAAATGGAGAACACTACTCTCGTCATCCCGACCGATCGTTGTTCACTCAGGCCGGCTACATCTTACGATTACGACGCACTGCTTGTGGGGATTGGCGCGCCTGAGTTTCCCCACGAACTTCCACTTGCTGGCTTGCTTCGGCAAGGAAGATTGAAGAGCTGGTTGGAGTCGGTCCTTGCGATGTCGGCGAGTGGGCGAGCTTATATATTCTCGATCGACCTCCAGACTGGAGAGCGTTGCATCGGCCAAGTATCGCTCGTGCAAAAAGACCAATCCGAAAGCTGGAATCTGGCGTTCTGGCTGCACCCTTCCTATTGGGGCGCAGGCCTTGCCTTCGAAACGGCGGCGGCCGTCATTCGCTACGCGTTCACCGTCCTGGCGATAAAAGACATTTGGGCAGGTGCCGCACTTTGGAACCAAAGTAGCCTCAATACACTCATCAAGCTCGGCCTGCAACCGATCGCGAAGAACGATGCCACACACACGCCGGACACTGTGTGCGCCTTTTCGATTTCGCGTGCGCATTGGTTGCAAACTTATTCGTGATCAGACACCTGGCCGCCTCGCACTTGCTCACAGGGAACATCGCAATGTTGATTGCTTTCGGAGGTCTGCCGGGAACCGGAAAGACGACGATCGCGCAAGCGCTCGCCCGCAAACTCGCCGCGGTATATCTACGCATTGATACCTTGGAACAGGCACTTATCGCATCCGGGGACGCCGGCGCGGATATTGGACCTGCCGGCTATCTCGCGGCATATGCGGTCGCGGCCGACAATCTACGCCTCGGCCTGACTGTCGTCGCAGACTCGGTCAACTCGTTGCATATTACGCGTAGCGCGTGGAGAAACGTTGCGCTCGAGGCAGATGTGCCGATCTTCGAGATTGAGGTAATTTGTTCGGATGCCGCGACGCACCGTCAAAGAGTCGAGGGACGAAACGCCGATATTCCCGGTCACAAGCTACCGACATGGAAAAACGTACTTGAACGTCAATACGATCCATGGGAATCGGAACATCTCGTAGTCGACACGGCTAACGTTTCGATTGAGCAGGCTGTCGAGACCATCGTCAGTCGTCTGTCGATGCCGCCTCAGAAAATTTAAATTCCTCGTCGCACTAATAGATTCGCATTTTCGATCACGCAAGACCTATCGACGCAACTCCCCCGGCCCCTTCCCCGTCCACCGTTTCAGCGCCCGCCGAAAATTCGCAGGGTCGCTGAACCCGAGCAACATCGCGATATCGTCGGTACTCATACTGGTCGTCTTCAGATATTCGGTCGCGAGCGAGCAACGCACGTCATCAACAATCGCCACAAACGAAGTGCCCTCAGCTTCGAGACGCCGCCGCAAGGTCCGGCTAGTCATCTTCAACGCATCCGCAACGATTTCCATGCTCGGAAACTCGCCGGGCTTACGCATCAACACCTGATAGACCTCACCCGAAACACCCGCCGAAGTCTTCGCCTGGCCAATCAACCTGTCACACGTTTCCTGCAATAGCGTCGCCGTTAGCCGATGCGCTAGCTGAGGCTTTTGTTCAAGGATGCCACTGTCGTAATGAAGCTCGCATTGCGGTTGATCGAAGTAGCACGGACAACCCAGGTACTCCGAATAGATGTCCGCGTGCGCGGGCGCCGGATACGCAAAGCACGCCTTGGTCGGTGGGCAGGTGTGACCGGCAACGTCCTGTAAATGGGTCACGTGCTGCGTGAACTGTTGCTCGATCAGGAACTGACCCAGCTCGCGTGAGGGCGTGGAGATAAACGCATCGGGAAACGTCCAGATGCCCTCGTCGGCATACTCGGTCCATTCGATGGTAAGCGTAGGTGTCGCAAGCCGGTGGTACTTCACGCCAAGCCGGAAATAGTCACGCAGGGAAAGGCAGGACATCAGCGCATAGCCGTACATCCCGTAAGCGGACAGGTGCAATCGCGACCCGGTGATAAACGGCGTCGCGGAACTGCACCCCAGCAAGATCGCATTTCTGCAGACAGCAACGTATTGCCGGACCGAGGTCAACGCCGAGGCGTCGTAAATCTTGTCGGCGTCGACACCGCTGTCTTTCAGGCTCTGTTCGGGCGCAATACCCTGCTCGCTGAGCACTTCGACCAGCGCGGCGATCTTGTAAGGCGCGTAGATGCGCTCGTTCAGTAACGGCAGTTTCGATGACACCGCTTCACCTCAGAATGTCCTGCAACCACATCCAGCTGTCCGAAAATGACCTTACGGGCGCAATCGTATCCCACTAGTATCGATATCACAACAGGCCACTCCATCGATTGGCCAGCCAACGATTCTGGAGACACGCTTGCTCAATCGCAAAGTCATCATTTCATGCGCGATTACCGGTGCAACGCATACGCCGTCGATGTCTGAATATCTGCCGTTGACGCCATCGCAGATTGCATCTCAATCGATCGAGGCTGCCGAGGCCGGCGCCGCAATTCTCCATCTGCACGCGCGCGACCCCAGCGATGGCCGCCCGACGCCATCGCCCGATGTGTTCAGGCAATTCGTGCCGGCAATTGTCGAAGCGACCGATGCGGTTATCAACATCACGACCGGCGGCAGCACCAAGATGACACTCGCGGACCGGCTCGCCTATCCGCGACTCGCCAAGCCGGAGATGTGCTCGTTGAACATGGGCTCGATGAACTTCTCGATTCACCCGATCGCCGCGAGAATCTCGTCGTGGCGATACGACTGGGAGAAGGACTACGTCGAAGGGATGGAAGACACGATCTTCCGCAATACCTTTAAGGACATCAAAAGCATCCTGCTCGAACTGGGCGAGCACGGCACGCGTTTCGAGTTCGAATGTTACGACGTCGGTCACCTGTACAACCTCGCACATTTCGTCGATCAGGGTCTGGTCAAACCACCGCTTTTCATTCAGTCGGTGTTCGGGATTCTCGGTGGAATCGGCGCCGAGCCGGAGAACATGACAGTCATGCGCGCCACGGCAGACCGTCTTTTCGGGCGCGAAAACTACCAGTTTTCAATTCTCGGCGCAGGCCGCCATCAAATGGCTTTCGTGACGATGGGCGCGATCATGGGTGGAAACGTCCGGGTCGGCCTGGAAGATAGCGTCTTTCTTTCGAAGGGCGTGAAAGCCGAAACAAATGCTCAGCAGGTGCGCAAGATTCGACGCATTCTCGAAGAGCTTTCCTTCGAGATCGCTACACCAGCAGAAGCGCGACAAATGCTTGGTCTGAAAGGCGCTGACAAGGTCAACTTTTGAGCGCGGCCTTTTAGCAGTAGCAGTAGTTGAATGTAGCAGTGTGCCGGCGTCGGAGATCACGCCGGTCGTTCAGAGCTAACAAAAACAACGATGAACAATCATCCCCGGAGGAGACATCATGGCAACCCCAACAATGGGTGGCAGCAGTAGCGAATTACACCGCGTCGCGACGCATAAGGCGATGTTGCGGCTGATCCCGCTCATGTGCGCGATCTATTTCATGTCGTACCTCGATCGCACGAACGTGTCGCTAGCGAAGGCGCGGCTTGCTGCCGATCTGGGCATCAGTGCCGCCGCATATGGGCTGGGTGCAGGCATTTTCTTCATCGGATATGCACTGCTCGAAGTGCCAAGCAATCTTGCAGCTCACCGAGTCGGGCCGCGCCGCTGGATCGCGCGAATTGCGGTCACATGGGGCGCACTGTCCGCTGCGATGATGTTCGTGCAGGGCGAATGGTCGTTCTATACGATCCGCGTGTTGCTTGGTGTCGCCGAAGCGGGTCTGTTTCCCGCGCTGATGTACATGGTGACGCTGTGGTTCGCGCCGAAAGACCGTTCGGTGGCTGTGGGGTGGATTTACGTCGCGCCTGCTCTTGCACTGGTAATAGGCAATCCGGTGGGCGGCGCCTTCATGCAGATGGACGGCTTCGCCGGCCTGCACGGATGGCAGTGGCTATTTCTACTCGAAGGACTCCCTACGATCGTCGTCGGCGTGATTCTGTGGTTCAAGCTGCCGGAGAAACCGTCGGACGCGCGCTGGTTGTCGAATGACGAAGCGCGGATTCTCGAGGCACGCGCAATTCCGGATGCCGCACACGCCAGCATCTTTTCGGACGATTGGGTCGCAGCGTTGAAAAGCCCCGCTACCGTGCTTACCGGGCTAATCTATTTCCTGAATCAGGTGGCGTTTGTCGGTCTCGTCTTCTTCACTCCGGCGATGATCCAGCAAATGCACGTGAAGTCTCCGTTAATGATTGGGGTGCTTTCGAGCAGTGTCGGCATCGGCTTTCTGCTTGGTGTCCTGATACTGCCGCGCATTCATCGCCGGGTAACCAACGATTGCATCTATCTCGCCGTTTTGACCGCCGGCCTGATTGTCAGCGCGATCCTGTTCATCTCGTCGGACTGGCTGCCGGTGCAACTTGCCCTATTCGTCGCCACAGCTTTCTTCGCAGGCGGTGTGTTGCCTTTGTACTGGGCGATTTCGATGAAACGGCTGCACGGCATTCAGGCCGCCGCAGGATTGGCCTTTATCAACACCCTCGGATTGACTGGCGGATTCGTAGGTCCGTATCTTTTCGGACTGGCGGAAAGCGCATCTGGGAAAAGTGCGTCAGGCTTTTCGGTGATCGTCGGCGCGTCGGTTCTGGGACTTATCATCGTGCCAATGTTGGCAAAAGCGATCCAGTCCGAAGGGCGTACGGCCAGTCTGAGCGAACCCCTGTTGAATGTAGAACAATGAGCCTGGGACCCGCATCGCATCGCGTTGAAGCGATGCGCGTTACCCCGATGATCAACGCTCACCATCAAGGAAATGTATGAGGACAGCTGACCTTCTCAAACCGTCCCCCGGACTTCGCGTATTGATTTCGGGCGCAGCGACTGGCATCGGCGCTGCGATTGCGCAGGCGTTTCTGGAAGTGGGTTCCAACGTCTACATTTGCGACATCGACCCCGCAGCCGTCGACAAGGCGAAAACCGACAATCCGCAACTCCATGTAGGCGTTGCTGACGTTGCAGACCGTGAACACGTGGACCGGATCGTCGACGACGCGCACGCCAAACTCGGCGGCCTGGACATCCTCATCAACAACGCAGGAATCGCCGGACCGACCGGGGCCGTGGAAGACATGGACGCGGACCAATGGGACCGTACCATCACGACGAACCTCAACAGCCAGTACTATTTCCTCAGGAAAGCGGTGCCGGTGCTAAAGAAAACGTCGTCGGACCCATGCATCATCGCGATGTCTTCGGTGGCGGGACGACTGGGCTATCCGTATCGCACGCCTTATGCGTCCACCAAATGGGCCATCGTCGGCCTGGTCAAATCTTTGGCAATCGAACTTGGCCCGAACAACGTGCGCGTCAATGCGATCCTGCCAGGCGTCGTCGAAGGGGAACGCATGAATCGCGTCATCTCCGCGCGTGCGGATGCTCTCGGCGTCAGCTTCGACACGATGAAAGGCGAATACCTCGAGAAGATCTCGCTTAGACGCATGGTGACAGTCCAGGACATCGCCGCGTTGACGCTCTTCCTGGCGTCGCCCGCAGGCCGCAACATCTCGGGTCAGGCAATCAGCGTCGACGGGAACGTCGAGTATCTTTGACGCCTGATCGCCCTCTATAAGCGCCTCACCGCCAGCGCGCCATCGCCTCAAAGACACCGTCACGTCTAACCAGCGCGTGCAACAGCGCCGCTGCCAGATGCAGAACGATCAGCGCAAAGAAACACAGCGCGAGGGCCCTGTGCGCGTTCCAGAGCAGCGTGTGCAAGCCGTTGCTATGCGGCAGGATCGATGGCAGACGTACCCCGAAGACCACGACGGGATAATCCGCGGCCGATAACATGCCCCATCCGATCAACGGCAGCCCGATCATCAGCAGATAGAACGCGAGATGCGAAAGGCGCGCGGCGAGTTTCATCGGTTCCGGCATCGAGGCCGGCAGCGGAGGCGCGCCATACGCCAACCTGACCACGAGACGAACCAACGCCAGCACGAGAATAACGATACCCAGCGGCTTGTGGATGGACACCAGCGAGAGATAGTCGGGGCGGACAGTCGACACCATCCCGACACCGATAAACAGCATCGCCAGAATGCAGATTGCCATGAGCCAGTGAAGCGCGCGCTGCAACGGTGTGAAGCGATCATGGATCGGATTCATGGCGTGGCTCCTGCCGCTGGGGTGTGCGGATAGTCCTTATCCTCAGCGGTCCGCCGGTCGAACGAGACGGCATAGGCGGCTGAGCGGGCGGCCGGAAACGGATCGTCCGACACGTGCATGCCTGGCGGCAGGACGGTGGGGTCAAAGTTGAGATCGCGACACGGCCCGTCAGGTTCAGGCTCAATGGCGCTGACCACCAGCGTGCCCGCTTCCACCTTGCGTCGATCCTCCGGCCAGGCCTTGGTGGGGTCGGCGGTCGGATCGCCAGGATTGGCCACGGTGATGACAAGCGTCCATCGTTGCGGCGCGCTGTGCACCCGCTGCGTGATATCCGTGTCGAGGAAGTCATCGCCACGCGCCTTCAACTGGTCAGGGGACACAGCCTCGGGTTGCGCCGCGGGCACAAAGGACCAGCGCACGGCCTGGTCCTGTCCCGCCTCATTGGTGAAGATGAAGCTATTGAGGCTGTTGTACCGCTCTTGCGCAAAAGAACCCGTCCATGGCGCGCTGCCGGCCCACGCGACGAAATTGCCGAACTCCGGGTTCGCGGCGATAAAGTTCTTCATGGCATCCGGATCGCTCTTGTCAGCCGAAGCCTTTAGCAGACCGTAGAAGGCCTGCGGCGTGGAGACCGCGAAGAAAGGCGCGTCGATCATGGCGGTGCGCCATTCGCTACCATCCGGTGCGACGATGCGCAGACTGAGGCCGCGCACCCGCACCGTGGCGTCTGGCGCCTTGGGGTCCGCTGTAGCCAGATTGAAACGCCCGGTGACAGGGAACGAGCCGGCCGCGAGCATCGGCGCCCTGGAAAGCGCCGCGGCCGTGCCATTCGATTCGAAAGTGCCGGTAAAACAGATACCCTTGGCATGATTGCGCCGGAAGCCGAGCGCGGCGCCGCCCGGTGGCGCCAGGGCGTTGACGATCCTGGCCGGCGTCAGGCGGTCTGGCGAGAGCCAGCCGGCCGTAAAGGCGAAGGCCGCGACCAGCACGACCACGACAACTGCAATCAGGACCAGCGAACGCGCCGTGGACGCGTTGGAAGTCGGTCGGTCGGCCATCGATCTCTCCCGAACAGTGATTCGGCTGAGTAGAAATCTAGCAGTGCGGCGACAATAGTGCCATTGATCTGTGGACCGCGCCACGTTGGCGTGCGGGTGCCGCAGTCCGCGAACCCGCCATGAGCGGCCGGCCCGGCTAACAGACACCCCTAAGACTAGCGTCCCCGCGAAGACATCCGCATAGTATGGACAAAATTCCCGACCTTGCGTCAACCTGCGTTGACAGCATGGGCCCGTCCCTCAGCCTTCCACCTTCGACATGACCGCCGTACTCGGGTCATACCGGTAGCCCTTCTGCGCAAGTTGCTGGGCCATCGTCGCGCCGATCAGCCGTTGCTGCGCATCCCGTGCGATCAACTCGTGATCCGGCTTGAGCCGTTCCAGTTCCGACGAGAGCCGCCGTACCAGCGCAACTTCTCCGGTGCTGCGTGCATCGATGAACAAGATCTTCTCGCTAGCCTGGCCAAGCCGTTGTCGAAGCTCCTTCGCGTGCGCCACCCATTGTTCGGCATTAGTGCGCAGTTCGCTGAGCGCCTTTGCGTGGGCTTTGGCCTGGGCCGATATCTGGCGTTGCAACGCGCCGACTTCGTCCGCGCTCTCCGTGCCGTCCGATGGCGCACCGGTTGGCCGCCCAGGTTGATCGTCTTTGGCGGCAGCATCGGCCTGCTCCGCAAGACGCTGCTCCAGTTCCGCGGCATGCCGTTCGGCCGCCTCGGCCCGCTCCCGCGCGGCAGAGGCGTCCTGCGAAAGCCGGTCCAGTTCCGCGCTAGTTGCCGTTTTCGCTTCGCTCAACGCGCTGACCTGCTTGCGGGTCTCGTCGAGTTCATCGGTGATGCGCCGCAATTCGTCGATTTGAGCCGATGCCCCATCGATTCGCGCCGCAGCGTTTTCGCGTTCCGCCGCCAGTGCCGCGCGCGCCTCGTTCAGTTCCATCTCCAGCGCGGCGAGTCGCGCGAAGCTCTCGTTCGCCTGCGAGGTGGCGGCGTCAACGCGAGAAGAGGTCGCACTGAGTTCATCAGACAGCCGGTTCGCTTCGTCATACTTCGCCTGAGAAGCGGCGCTTAGCGTTGCGACCTCCTGCCGTGCTGACTCGTACTCCTGAGTGATCCGCGCTATTTCATCGTTTTTGCTGGCAATAACCGCAGTCAATTCGTCATGTGTTCTGCGTTCATCTTCGAGCGAGGCCTTGGTGGCTTCCAGATTGCCCTCTTCCACCGACACACGCTGGGCAAGTTCCTCCACGCGAGCCTCGGCTGCCTGGGCGCGCGACGTGAGCGAGCCTGACTCCTGCAGCAACCGGTTCAGTTCGGATGACTGCGTTTGACACGTGTCGCGCAACGTCGCGACCTCCTGCCGCTGTGCATCGTATTCCTGACTAATCCGCGCTATTTCGTCGTTCTTGCCCGACACAACCGCGGCCAACTCTTCACGCGCCCTGCGCTCTTCTTCAAGTGTCGTCTGTGTAGCGGCAAGATTGGCCTCTTCCACCGACGCGCGCTGCATGAGCTCCTCGACACGCGTTTCCGCGGTTTGCGCACGCCATGCCAGTGAGCTTGACTCGTTTAGCAGCCGGTTCACTTCGTCTGACTTCGCCTGGCAGGCATTGGTCAGCGTGGCAGCTTCCTGCCGCGCAGCATCGCGCTCCTGAGCGGTTTGCAAGACCTCATCGCTCTTGCTTGCGAGAGCCGCCGCCAACGCTTCGCGCGCCTTGCGTTCTTCTTCAAGCGAAGTCCGGGTGAGTTCCAGATTCGCCTCTTCCACCGACGCCCGCTGCACAAGTTCCTCGATACGCGCCTCGGCAGCTTGCGCGCGCCACGAAGCCGCGCTCGATTCCGCTGACAGCCGGTCCACTTCGTCCGACTTCGCCTGGCACGTGGCGCTCAAAGCCGCGATCTCCTGCCGTGCGTCATCGCGTTCCTGAGTGAGCCTCGCTATGTCGTCGCTCTTGCTGGAGACAACCGCCACCAGGTCTTCGCACGCCTTGCGTTCCTCGTCGAGCGACGCCTTCGTGGCTTCGAGATTCGCCGTGTCCACCGATGCCTGCTGCACCAGCTCCGCTATACGCGCCTCAGCCGACTCGGCCCGCGCTGTGGCCTCGCTCGACTCCTGCGACCACCTTTCCGCTTCCTGCGATTTCGCCTGACAGGTCTCACCCAACGTCGCGACTTCCTGGCGCGCGGAATCACGCTCCTGGCTGATCTGCACTATCTCATCGGTCTTGCTGGCGACAACTGAGGCCAATTCCTCGCGCGCTGCGCGTTCCTCGTCGAGCGATATTTTCGTCGCTTCCAGGCTGGCCTCGTCAATCGACACACGCTGTGCGAGTTCTTCGACGCGCGCCTCAGCCGCCTCGGCGCGACTCGTCGCCGCCGTGAGTTCCGAACCCAGTTGTGCGGCGGTCTGTTCCGCAGCGCTCAGCGCATTCGTCAGGGCATCAAGCCGCTCGCGCTGCGCCTCGACTTCTTCGAACATCTTCTGGTACTCAGCATGCGCCTCGTCCCGATCCGCGAAGGCAGACTCCAGATGCTGGCCCATTACCGTCAGGCGCTGGTTAAACGCCTGCTCTGCCGTCTCCTGGGATGCGGTCCAGATCCGGGAGGCGGCGCTCATCACGGTTTCAGCGAGGCTGCCCGGCAAGCCGGTCTGCAGTTGCAGTTCGAGGGTTTTGTCCTCGCGCGCTTCGCGCCAGCGTTGCAAGGCCGCGACGATCGCAACCAGCGATCCTCCGCGAACCTCCGACCAGATCGTTACCGGGGAGACCCGTTTGCCTTCTTCGACCATGCGGTCCGCGATTGCTGCAACCTGTTCATCGGTGATTGTGTCTGCGTCCGTGGACATAAGCGCCTCAAAAATCGATGTAAGCGGGCGAAAGATAATCCGATACGTTACTACGATCAACAACGTATCCGATGAAAGGAAATAACGTTTGCCGTGAGTTTGCCTCAAAGGCCGAAAACCTTACGAATTCCCTTCTTCTTTTCACCTGATTGCCTGGTGGCTTCCTCGTCCGCCTGTGCCAGCCAGCGGCCCTGTCGAAGGGCCGACGGGCATACTTTATAGGCATACCCGCCAACCTACAAAGTCTTTTCCCTAGCCATTCCCGCCCGCCAGATCACGCATTTCTTGTCCGAAAGCGACCAAGTCGCGTGAGCGGGACCAAGCACCGGGGGCCGATAACGCAAACGGTATCGGCCCATACGGTTTGCTGATTGGAGCCAGCCGGTTTCCGTCCGTACACTGGTCGCTTTGCGCACGCGAATCCACCTCGCGTTGCACAATGCCGGAACAGACGCCGGTAACGACAATGAATGGCCGCCAAAGGCCATGCGAACGGAGACAAGCTTTGGACGAACCCAGCATTCCCGTATCCGCTGCTGCTGCAGGAACCACCCGCCTCAACTACCGTTGGCATGTCGTGATCTGGCTGCTAATCGGCGGCATCATCAACTACATGGACCGCGCGAGCCTGTCGATCGCCGCGCCCGGCATGATTCACGAACTCGGCCTGACACGCACGCAGATCGGCCTGCTCGGAAGCGTGTTCGCGTGGACGTATGCGGTGATGCAATTGCCCGCAGGCTGGGTGATCGACCGCTTCGGCGCGAAGCGCGCGTACGCGATCGGCATGATCTGGTGGAGCGTCGCTACGTGGCTAACGGGTGTAGTAGGTTCGATGTCCGGCTTGCTGGTCATGCGCGCCTTGCTTGCCGTCGGCGAAGCACCGTGTTGGCCGACCTCCGCGAAAATCACCGCGGCATGGTTTCCGGCCAAGGAGCGCGGCTTTGCGACCGGCGTGTGGGATTCGTCGTCAAAGTGGGGACCGGCGCTTGCGCCGGCCATGCTCGTCGCGCTGATGATCGCATTCGGCTGGCGCTCGCTGTTCCACGTGACAGGCGCGTTCGGCATCGCGTTTGCGCTGTTGTTCCTGATGCTGTATCGCAACCCGGTGGACAGCCGGCGTCTCTCGAACGAAGAACGCGCCTACATCGAAGCGGGTGGCGGCGGTCATGAACGCTCGCTGACGACGTCGTCAGTCAAGTGGCGTTCGCTGTTCACGCGCCGCAGCGTCTGGGGAATGATCCTCGGCTACTTCTGCACCATCTGGCTCTGGAACATCTTTCTGGTGTTTTTACCGCTGTATCTGCTCGATCGCTTTCACATCTCGTTCGCACAACTGGGCGTGTATGCGGGCATCCCGTGGGCCGGCGGCGCGGTCGGCGAGATCGCGGTCGGCTATCTGGCGAAGAAAATCGTCGATCGCCATCTCGCGGCGCCGATCGATGCCAAGCGGTTACTGATTGCCTGCTGCGCGACAGGCGCCGCCGTGTGCGCGGTCGCGTTGCCCTTCACTCACTCCCTCAACGTGACGCTGACGTTGTTTACCGTTGGTCTCGCCTTCGTGTCTGCCGTGGTTGGCTCGGCGTGGGCCCTCGCGGCCGATATCGCACCGTCGTCGATGGTCGCGTCGGTGAGCGCAATCCAGAACTTCGGCGGTTACTTTGGCGGGGCTTTTTCACCGGTCGTGGCCGGGTTTATCGTCGACCGCACCGGTTCGTACGCCCTCGCCTTCATCTCGGGCGGCATCATTGCCGGCTGTGCGGCGCTGTTCTATTGGTTCATGGCCCGCCGGCCGATTATCGATGAGGGGATCGAACCCGCTGCCTGATGCCGGATCGGCGTAAATCCTGCATACTCATTCTCCATCTTCCGGGAGATCAGCCATGTCACAATCATCCGCGGCGCGGCGCGCCGCCTTTCGCGAGGCCGTCCAGCAACGCCGCGCCCTGCTCATGCCCGGCGCCTTCAATGCAATGAGCGCACGCGTCGTCGCGGATGCCGGTTTCAGCGCGCTCTATATCACCGGCGCGGGCGTCACGAACATGTCGTTCGGCTTGCCCGACCTCGGCTTTATCGGCCTGAGTGACATTGCGGAACACACCTCACGGATTCGCGACGCCGTGGATCTGCCGCTCGTCGTCGATGCGGACACTGGCTTTGGCAACGCGCTCAACGTGCGTCAAACGGTGCGGACGCTCGAGCGGGCCGGCGCCGACGCGATCCAGCTCGAAGATCAGGTCAGCCCCAAGAAATGCGGCCATTTCGCAGGCAAGGCCGTGATTTCGACGAGCGAGATGGTCGGCAAACTACACGCCGCTGTCGACGCGCGTGAAGATGCGAATTTCCAGATCGTTGCGCGCACCGATGCATGCGCTGTTCATGGCTTCGAGGCGGCCATCGAACGCGCGCATCGTTTTGCCGAGGCGGGTGCGGACATTCTGTTTGTCGAGGCGGTCGAGACCTTCGACGAAATCAAACGCCTGCCGACCCTGTTGAGCACGCCGCAGCTGATCAACATCGTGGTAGGTGGCAAAACCCCGGTCATGCCGCAGAGCGCACTCGCGGAGCTGGGGTTCGGCATCGTGCTGTATGCGAATGCAGCGTTGCAGAGCGCGGTGCTCGGCATGCAAAAAGCACTTGCCGTGCTGCGCGACGAAGGCAAGCTCGACGAAGACCCGACCTTGTTGGCTCCGTTCAACGAGCGCCAGCGCCTGGTCGACAAGCCGCTGTTCGATCGCCTCGACAAACAATACGCCGCAGATAACGACTGACCGTGCACGCCTAAGCCGCGTCGTTTAGCAGCTGGTCGGCAGAGACCACAGTGCAATATTCTCCATGCAGGTTCGCGAGCGATATGGCGTGGACGTCTTCCGCGCTCCACATGCGGCCGTTCCAGGCCGCGCGGCCGAATGTAAAGCAGCCATCCTCGACAAGGTAGGTCTCGAAGCCGAGATTACCTGCCATGCGCACCGTGGCTTCGATGGAGTTATTTGTAATCACGCCGACAACTACGAGCACTGTATGGCCGCCCTCACGCAAGCGATCCTCCAGACCTGTGCCAATGAACGCGTTGTTGGTGCGCTTCGGAATAACCGGCTCTCCGGGTAACGGAGCGACTTCGGGTTTGAAATCGTGGCTCGACTGTCCAGGGCGATAGTGGGAAGCAGGCTCAAGGGAATCATGCCGCACATGCCATACCGGCCACTTCTCTTTACGCCAGCGAGTCAACAGTCGACCGATTTGCGCCTCAGCAGAAGGGTTGTTCCGAACACCCCAGTCAGGATGATCAATCGCCTTTTGCAGGTCGATCAGAAGGAGCACGGCGCCTTGGGTCGAAGATGTGCGCATAGACCACACCCTTAATTGAACCGGGAGAATGAAGTATAGCCAGGGAAAAGTCTCGTACGAACAGGACCCGCTGCATCAAGAACCTACCACACCCAAAAACCTGCCCGTGCTATGGTCATACGCCATCGGTGCATGCGCCCGCGCCATCTAACCGCAATCACAACATTCGTCATCAGCGATGAATCGCCCGAGCCTTTCCTTCCGACAGCCGCGCGCCAACTGGTTGCTTCGCTCGCTCTACGTCCTCGTCCTGATCCTCGCCGCGATCGTACTCGCGGCCTGGCTGACGCTACGCGCCAGCCTCCCGCAACTCGACGGCACGCATAACGCAGCAGCCCTCTCCGCCGCGGTCACGGTCGAACGCGATATGCTCGGCGTACCCACCCTGCATGGCAATACACGGGCGGACGTAGCCTATGCCACCGGCTTCGTGCACGCGCAGGATCGCTTCTTCCAGATGGACCTGTTGCGCCGCGTCGCGGCAGGCGAGATGGCCGCGCTAGTCGGGGCGCCCGCGCTTGACCTCGACCGTCGCAACCGGCCGAACCGTTTCCGCGAACGCGCCCGCGCGCTGATCGACGCCATGCCCGCCGACCAGCGCGCGTTGATCGACCGTTACACAGCGGGTGTCAACGACGGCCTGGCGTCGCTCGCTTCGCGTCCATTCGAATACTGGGTACTGCGTACCCAGCCGGCCGCCTGGCGGCCCGAGGATACCCTCCTCGTCGTCTACGCAATGTACTTCGACCTCCAGTCAGGCGAGGTCAGCCGCATTCTTTCGCGCGCGGCGCTGCGCCAGCGTGTACCCGCCGATCTGTTCGCGTTCCTGCTGCCAGCAACAAGCCATTGGGACGCACCGTTCGACGTCGCCAAGCCTCCCCCCGTCGACCTCGCGACACCGCCCGCCACTCGCCCCGACTGGCTCCGCGCGTCGAAGACCGCAAGCATTGCGTTGCCTGCGACGGATCTCGCCTACAGCGACCTGATGGCCGGCAATTCGATGATCGGCAGCAACGGCTGGGCGGTCGATGGCGCACACAGCGCGCAAGGCGGCGCGCTCCTCGCGAGCGACATGCACCTGGGGCTCTCGCTGCCCAACATCTGGTATCGCCTGTCGCTCACGTGGCCAGGTGCGGACGGGCATCCGCGGCACATAACCGGAGTCAGCCTGCCTGGTGCGCCGCTCGTCATCGCCGGCAGCAACGGGCAGATTGCCTGGGGCTTCACCAACAGCTACGGCCGCTTCATCGACCTGATCGAACTGCAGCGCAACCCCGCTGATCCGCTGCAATACAAGACTCCCGACGGTAGCTGGCAAAGTGCAACGGTGCATCACGAACACATCGACGTGAAGGGTGGCGCATCGGTCGACCTGGCGGTCGCCGATACGCAATGGGGTCCCGAGATCGTGGTCGGTTCGCACACTTTTGCGTTGCGCTGGGTTGCCCACGACGCGCAGGCCGTCAACGTCAACCTGCAGCGACTCGAAGACAGCACCAGCGTCGAGGACGCGCTGCATACGGCGCAAACCAGCGGCATTCCAACGCAGAACTTCATGGTCGCCGATTCGCACGGCAAGATAGGCTGGACGCTGGCTGGACCGCTGCCGCACTGGACCAGCGGCGCGACAGCCGCGAGCAACTCGTTCGACGATCTGCCCTTTGATTCCGCCACCTACCAGGGCTGGCAAGGCTATCTCGAACCGGCGAATTACCCCTCGCGAATCGCCCCGCCGCTTGGACGCTTGTGGACCGCGAACAACCATACGCTGCCACCCACCGAAGCGGGGCTGCTTGGCGATGCCGGCGCCGACCTCGGTGCGCGTGCGTCGCAGATTCGCGATGACCTGCTCGCGCTGCCACATGCAAACGAGCACGACATGCTGGCTATCCAGACCGACGACCGCGCGCTATGGATGGACAGTTGGCGCCGTCTCGCCCTCTCTGCGCTCGATGCCGATGCGTTGCGCGACCATCCGCAGCGCGCCGAATTCCGCAGTCAGGTGCTCGCATGGAACGGCCGCGCCGATGCAGACGCCATTGGCTACCGTCTCGTTCGCGCGTTCTATTTCTCGCTGTACGACGCATGGTTCGGCAAGCTCGACAAGGATATCCCGGCGAGCTTTGGCAATAACGCAGACAACCCGCAGACGGGTTTTCGCGCTGCAAGTTCACGCTACGAAGCGGTCATGGAAGCGCTCGCCGCCCATCAGGCATGGGTGCCGGATGGCGTCGCCAACTGGCGTGCCTTCATGCTCAACCGTGTCGACCACGCAATCGACCAGTTGCCACCGGACGTGAACGTATCGGATGCGCGTTGGGGCGATCGCAACCGCGCGGCCATCGAACATCCGTTCGCGCGGATCGTCCCAGGCTGGCTACCGTGGATACGCGGCTGGCTCGCTGCGCCACGCGATCCGCTGCCGGGCGACTTCAACATGCCGCGCGTGCAGGCACCTTCGTTCGGCGCGTCCGAGCGGATGATCGTGTCGCCGGGACGCGAGCAGGAGGGTATCTTCGAAATGCCGGGCGGGCAGTCCGGCAATCCGCTCTCACCGTACTTTCTGGCGGGACATGAGGCGTGGGTACATGGCGACACCACGCCGTTCTTGCCGGGTGCTACGGTGCATCGGCTTGAACTCGTGCCACAGGTGCATTGACCGCGCAGCAATCTTCGAGCGAACGAAGATGCGGACCGCCTGTGCCTAGTTCGACGTCACTGCCGGCAAGAACGACCACCAGCAAACCTGATCGAGCGCCGAGGTCGCGACCGACGGACTGAACCCCGCCGCGACGCTGGCATTCCAGCCGTTTTGCGCGTCCGTGCTATCCGAGCAACTGCTGACGTAGTCGAGTGTCCCTGTGAAGAAAGCGCTGCGCGGCAACTGCGCCTCCGTGCTCTTCCACGTCTGCAGCTCTTGCAACAGCGAACTATCGAGCGACGGCAGGAATACCTGTTCGGCGAAGTTGCCATCGACGAGCATGGGGAACGACACGCCGCCGCTTGAACCGCTGAGGGCCGAGGTCGGCGCATTGTTCAGCATGATCGTCAGGTTTGGGAATTCCGTGCGCAGCTGCGCGACCAGGTCCAGACCGCCTTGCGCGCAAGCGGCATCGCACGGGCCCTGCGCTGCATTCGCGCCGTGGCCCACGATTTCGATGTTATCCAGCATGAATCCATCGACACCCGTCGCCGCAAGGCGCGACGCAACGTAGTTGACGATCAGGTTCTGATAGGCTGCATTGCCGACGTTCATCCAGTACTCGTCCGAGTAGCCGCTGTACTGGCCGAGCTGGGCCGCTGTATTCGCGCCGCAGGACTCGAAGCCGGTGGGCACCGTTGTCCAGTAGGTTCGCCAGGTCTCGCAGGCGCCGACGTTCAGATAGCTGAGCACCTTCGCCCCTTTTGCCTTGAGCGCGGTAATCTGCGCGGGCGTGAAGTTGGGACTGCCCGTGCCCGGATCGGCGTCGATGACGATCACGTTGAAGCTCGAAGCCAGTTGGCTAGGATTGGTTTGTGCCGCGGTGCCGTAGTACACCGCCCACACCGCAGAGGCCGGAAGGTTTCGCGCGGCCGCAATCGATACATTGGTCGAGCCGTTCAGCGTGACCGCACCGGTGGCGCTGGAAGTCGTGCTGGCACTGCCGGTGGAACTGCCGGAAGCGCTCTGTGCGCCTCCGCCGCCACCGCACGCGCCTGACAATGCCGCGAGGAATAAAGCAGCCCCAAAGAAGCAGCGAGCAAATAGTGAGCGCATGATTTATCTGGTTGGAGTCTTCTACAACATGGCATGCGCGGCGGGCCGCCGCGCGCCGCAAATGTAGCAGTGCGCGGGCGGCCTCAGCAACTCGGGTGAATCAGAATGCAGAAGTATAGATAGCCAATGCATCGGCCTCCGAAACGACCCGGGGATTATTGACGAGCAAGCGCGTCTGCAGCATCGCGTCGCTGGCCATCCGTTCGAGACCGCTACGTTCGATGCCCACCGCCCGCAGCGTCGCAGGTATCCCCGTCGCGGCAATCAGGTGTTCCACATGCTCGATCAAGGCCTGGGTACGGCTAGCATCGCTACCGCTCGCTGCCGGCACGATCACACCGGCTAGTTCGGCGTACAGATGCGCCGCCGCCTCCGCGTTGAAGCGCAGCACGTGCGGCAGCACGAGTGCGTTGGAAAGACCATGCGGCACATGATAGATACCGCCGATCGGATAGGCCAACGCATGCACCGCCGCCACCGGCGAGTTGGCGAAGGCCTGACCGGCAAACGTCGCGCCGAGCAGCATCGCCTCGCGCGCCGCGCGGTCCTGGCCATTCTCGCAGGCAGGCAGCAGATTGCTCGACAGCAATTGGAGCGCTTTCACGGCAAGCATGTCCGAGATTGGGTTCTTCAGACGCACCGACGTGTACGCCTCGATGGCATGCACCATCGCATCGATGCCGGTCGCCGCGGTCGCAGCGGCAGGCAGTCCGAGCGTGAGTTCTGCGTCCAGAATGGCCAAATCGGCGATCAGTTGCGGCGCCACGACGCCCATCTTTTTCGCTTCGCCAACGGTGACGATCGAAACCGCGGTCACTTCGGAGCCCGTGCCTGCCGTCGTGGGCATCTGCACGAGCGGCAAGCGCGCCACTTCGACCTTGTTGACGCCGTACATTTCGCCGAGCGTTTGCAGGTCTTGCGGCACCAGCACGGCCAGCAGCTTCGCCACGTCCATCGAGGAGCCGCCGCCCAGGCCCAGCACAATCTCGGCGTTTGCGTCACGCGCCCACGAAGTGGCTTCCAGCACGATATGTTCGGGCGGATCGGCGATCACATCGTCGATCACGGTGACCTGCCAGCCGTGGGCGGCGAGATCGGCCAGGGCGGGATTCAACAGACCGCTGCGATGCAGAAAGCTATCCGTGACAACACACAGGCGCGTCAGCGCCGGAAACTGCTCACGCAGCAAACTGCCGAGGCGACGTGCGGCGCCATATTCGACGACGAGCGTCGGCACGGTCTGAAAGCGGAATGTGTTCATGGTGATGTCTCCTCCGGTACCATATAGCCTGAGATTTCGAGGCGAATTTCAACATGATACGCAAGACACTCAACGCGTCCCAGCTACAGCAGGAAGTGAACCGGCGACTGCATCGTCTTCAGGAAGTCGTCGAAGACGGCGTCAAGATTCGCGTTCCTCGTCCGCAGCTGCAAGAGCCCGACAAAACCGGCTGCAATTGGGATATGAAGCACTTCGGCAACGCCGCAGGATTCGAGCGGGACATTGCAGCAGTGCTCCAGGCGGTACGCGCTGAATACAATCTGCGCACGGAAGCAAAGGAAGCGGAAAACCCCTTCGGCGACTTTCCGGGCGACTGAGTTGCGCTGAGTTGCAAATTGCAAACAATCGCAAAGAATTGACTGAGCGTCGCAGACGGTCAGGGCTCGCGCGAGAATTTATCGAGGCTGATGCCCAGTTCCGCAGCCATATGCTCGACGAGCGTCTGAAGGCGCACCAACTCCTCGCCCTGACGCTTCACTTCCGCTCGCAGTGTCTCGACCTCGGCGAATGCCGCTGGGTCTTCCGCAACGCCGCCACGCGCGGCCTCTTCGCTCACGCTGACTTCTCCGCACAACAGATGCGCCCAGCGATGCTCTCGTCCACCCGGCGCACGCGGCAGCTTCACCACGCGTGCCGGTTCGTGCGCCGCAAGTTCATCCAGAAACACTTCAACCGACGAGATATCAGCGAAGTCATGCAGGCGCGAACTGTTCAGGCGCAATTCCGCGGCCGTTTGCGGACCGCGCAGGATCAACACCGTGAGCAGTGCGGCGGACTGGCTCGGAATGCCCAGCACGCGATTCATGTTGTGCTCGAAACGCGGCACGCGGCTGCTGCTGCCTTCCAGCACGAGACTGAGGCGTTTCATACTATCGATGGCGGTGAGCACCTCGGCCTCGCTGACGTTCATCACCGGAGCGCGCGCGGTTTTCTGGTTGCAACCGGCGGTGAGCGCGTTGAGCGAAAGCGGATAGGTGTCCGGCACCGTGTGCTGTTTCTCGACGAGCACACCCAGCACGCGCGCTTCGATGGGCGTCAGGGAACGCATGGCGGGGCGCGGGATAGCGTCAGGGGTGGTATTCATAGATGACTTCGCTTCGGGCAGCGCCAGACGGGCCACCCTGATCGTGAGCCTGACGGGAATGTCGGGCGAAGATCACTATGATATCCGGCATGGGGGCGTCTGCGCGACGGGTTCGCGTCATGTATCGCGCCCCGCGTTGCACGCCAGGTTGTCGAATGAGGTGCGCCCCCAGACGACTACGACCGCCGGGCGAGGCTGCCCGGCGGTCTTCAGCCACTACTTACGCTGCGCCACCAACACTTCGAACGTCCCCGGAATCACCGCAGGACGAGGATGGGGATTGTCTGCCGTCGCCGCCTCCGCAGGGCCGAATTTAGACGACACCAGATACACGCGATGAGCCTTGGCGTCGAGGGCCATCGTCTTTGCGCCTTCCAGCGTCTGAACGTTTTGCACCACCGTATAGTGATCGGCATCGTCCTCGTGAACGATCGTCAGCGTGCCGTCCGCGCCATTCGAGCTGAACGCCAGCTTCAAGGCGGGATCGAATGCGGCGGTGTCGGGGTGACCGCCAATCGGCACTTCCGTCACGTGACGGCCTGTGGTCGAGTCGATCACCATCATGCGCTGGTTGGCGCAAACGGTGAACAGGCGCTCCTGCGTGGTGTCGATGGTGAGCCCGGTCGGTTCCTCGCACGGCGCGATGGACCAGTGCGTAAGCACTGCGCCAGCGTTGCCGTCCATCTCGACGATCTCGCCTTTGTCCTCGACGTTGACGAAGACGTGCCCGTGGTTATCCGCGGCGAGCGCCTCCGGTTTGCCGCCCACCGGCATGGTCGCGACCACCTTGCGGCTGGCCACATCGATTGCGCTCACGCTGTTGTCGTGCCCGTTGCTGACGAACACCCGCTGCAACGCCGGCACGTACAGGATGCCGTCGGGGTCGGGGCCTGCCGCCTTGATCGTGTCGATCACCTTCAGCGTATCCAGGTTGATGACAGTGATGGTGTTCGCCCGGCCGTTGGTAATGAAGCCGAGCTTGCGATCCTGTACGAATGCGAAGCCGTGCACGCCGTCGGTGTTCTCGATCTCTCCAGACAGCTTGCCGGTGCGCGTATCGACTACCTGTACATGGGTGTCGCGACTGACGAACAGATGGTGGCGCACCGGGTCGTATGCCACGTAATCCCAGTGATCTGCGCCGCTTAGACCGTAGTGTTGGGTTATTTCGAACTGCGTATGAGCGCTTTCCGCGGCGACACAGGCTCCCGCCACTACCAGCATTGACGCTAGCGCGCCGGCAAGAAGGCTCTTCAGAACGTTTCCTTGTTTCACTTTCAGTCGACTCCAGTGGATTTTGTTTATGGCTGTTTCAGATAGGGCCAACCGGACGAACGATTACGAATCGTGGTCGTTGAGGTTGAAGGTGACCCATAACTGCTCGGACAGCGTTTTGCCCACAAATGCAGGCTCGGGTTTGGGATACGTCGCATCCCGCACGGCAGCCAGCGCGGCACGATCCAGCAGCCCGATGCCGCTCGATACCACCACGCTTACATCGGACACCACGCCGTCGCGATACTGAAATGCGACCCGTGTGCGGCCGGACATGCCCGCCATGCGCGCCGACTCCGGATAACGCAGCGCCGCCTGAATCGCCGCGCGCAGCGCACCCTCAAAGCTTGCGTTCGGCGCCGTCGCAGCGGGTGCGGCAGCCGGCGGTGGCGGAGGCGGACGCGGCGCGGGCGGAGCCTCGGTCGGTGTCGCGGACGGCAGCATCGGCGCCGGGGCAGGCGTCGGTGCTGGAACCGGTACGGCCTTAGGCGGCGCAACATGCACAACGTGCTGGACATGACGCGGCGGGACAACCGGGTGCGTGACCTGGGGCGTCTCCGGCTTCGGGGGAGTCAGCGGTTTCGCAGCAGGTTGCGGCGTCGGGACGGGAGCAGGCGTGGGCGCCGCCAGCGTCAGCAATGTCGGCGGCCGTTCGGGTACCGGCTGCGAGCGATGCGTCAGGAGCACAACGCCGCCGCCAAGCAGCAACACTTCCGCAAGCAGTGCGAACGCCGCAGCAGACGCGAGACGCGGCCGTTCCCGCACAACCTCAGGGGCGGAGACAGTCGCCATATCAGTTCGCCACGGGTTGCGCAGCCAGCGCGATCTGCGAGACGCCTGCGGCACGGCAGGCGTCCATGACCGCGACGAGCTTCTGGATTTGCGCCTGTTTCGAGCCGGCAATTGTCACCACGGTGTGCCCCGCATCCGCTCGCGCCGCCAGCATTGCCGTCAGTTCAGCAGGGCTCAAAGTGCGGCCATCGACAGAGAGGCTGCCGTCCGTGGCGAGCGTGACAGTCACCTTCGGCGGCGGCAAAGACTGTGTCGTGCTGCTCGTCGGCAACTGCGTGCGCAAACCGGCATTCGGAATCATGTGCAGCGTGATCATGATGAAAAACACCAGCAGAAAAAACATGATGTCGATCATCGGAATGATCTCGATGCGAGCCTTGCGCGCTTCGAAATACTTCATCGTCACGCTCCCTGCGACGCGAGTTTTCCGACCACGGCTCGCGGTGCTTCGCGCACGGCCTTCGAGGCTTCTTGCGACGTTCCAGCCAGGCGATTGACGAGCGCAGCCTTCACGGTCTCGAGCTGATGCACAACGCCCCGCACGCGATTGTGCAAGCCGTTAAAAAACACCAGACCGATCATCGCCACAAACAGGCCGGAGGCTGTCGCGATCAGCGCTTCGGCGACGCCACCCGTCACCTGGGTCGGTGCGTTGCCGGGATTGGAGAGCACCTGAAACGCGTTGAACATGCCGACGATCGTGCCGAACAGCCCAAGCAGCGGCGCCAAGGTGACCACCGTGTCGAGCACCCAGAGAAAGCGGTCGATACGCGGTGCTTCGCGCATGATCGCTTCCTCGAGGCATGCGTCGAGGTCTTCACGTGAGGCGTGCCCGGCAAGACGGGCCGCGGTGGCGAATAGCGTGGCCGTCGGCAACGAGTGGAACTGCTCGGCGCAGGCGCCCAGCGTCGTCGCATTGAACTGGTCGAGCCGGTCGATCTGTTCGAGCGCAGCGCGGCTATTGCCGGCAGCGCGCTGTAAAAACCAGCTGCGCTCGATAATGATCGTCAGGGCAACGAACAGCATGGCAGCGATGACGTAGAGGACACCGCCCGAATTGTTCGCGAGGTGCAGCAGAGTGTCGACGGTCATGGAAAACTCCTGTTAGAAATCGGTGGACAGCGTGCCGATAAATGCACGGCCCGGGATGGTCCAGTACAGCGGGGTATTGTCGGCAGCGGTAAAGCCTGCCAGCGCATCGATGCTGGTGCGGTTGAACAGGTTGTCGATCTGGAAGCCGATACGGGTGTCATGCATCCACGGCGCGAGGTTCTTGATCGTGTAGGCGGCCGAGAAGTTGGTCACGGTGAAACCGCCAATCGGCTGGGTATCGCCCGTATCGCCGAACTGATGACCGACAAACTTCGTGATCAGCGAGCCGGCCAGCGGACCATGCTCATACAGCACGCCAGCCGCAGCGGTCTGTTGCGGCGCGTTCGGCATCCAGTCGCCGGTGCTCTTCTGTTTGGCCGAGTTGAACGTCAGATTGGCGTACAGGCTAAAGCCGTAGCCGAGCGAGAACGTCGCTTCCGATTCGAAGCCTTTGTAGACCGCGCCGCCGGCATTGGTGAAGATCGTGTTGTCGCCCACCGTGCGGCTCGTCACGGCATTGCGGAAGTTGATGTAGTACAGGTCGGCTGAAACGGTCAAACGGTTCGTCTTGAAGGTCGTGCCGATCTGATAGTTATCCGTCTGCTCCGGATCGGGCTGGCCAGAAACCGTCGGGCTTTGCACATAGAACACATTCAGGTTCGGCGCCAGAAAACCCTGTGCGTACTGGATATACGCGCTCCAGTCCGAGGTAATCTGATCATGTACCGTGAGCGAGGGCAACACCTTCGACCAGGTATGACCGAAGTCCACCGGAGTGCCTGAGCCCTGATTCATCGGCGAATCGATTTGCCGGTTGAACGACACGTATTTCACGCCCGGCGTCACCGTCAAACCATACGGCAGTTGCAATGCGTACTGCAGATACGGCTCGAACGTCAGCAGCGTATCGGTCATCGTGAAGTTCTGTGACAGGAACGCGAAGTTCAGCGAGTCGTCCACATTGAAGTTGTCGCGGAAGTTGGACTGATGTGTGACCCAGGCGCCCAGCTGCAGCGTGCCTGGGCCGATCTTCCGCTCGGCGGTGAGGACGTCGCCCCACGCGCGGTAATTGTTGTTCATCTCCTGACCCGGCACGTCGTTCGGTCCGAGGCTCGTACCATTGGGGGTTTCACCGTTCGGATCGAGCCCGTTAAAGCCGTTATGGTAGTAGCCGTATGTGTACACCTTGTTATCGATCACCCATTGGGCGACTTTCGTTTTAACGTCGATGTATTCGAAGTCGGTATTGATCAGATCGACGTTGTAGCCGTAGTACGCCTGGCTCGCCGGATTGTTGTTCAGGCCGAAGTTCGGGCCAAAATCCTGGATCTGCTGGGCGGTCGCGCCAAGCGGCACGTTTTGGTGGATCTTGTTGTAGGTGGCGAAAAAGGTGACCAGCGTGTCGTCGCCAAGCGGCTTTTCGAGCTTGAAGTAGACATTTTCCCGACGTTGCGCAGAATCCGTCAGGTAGCCGTCGCTATTGGTTTGCGTATAGCCGACCATCGCACGGGCATCGCCCCATTGCTGGATGTCGCCCGTGTTCATCTCGGCACCGGCGGTCCACGTGTTCCAGCTACCGTATGAGCCCAGCACCGAAAACGACGGCGTGAGCGAAGGATCTTTCGAGTCCAGCCCGATCGTGCCGCCGAAGGTTGCGAAACCGATCTGCGAGGCGTCGCCCGGACCACGGTCGATATTGATCGAGCCCAGCACCTGATTCGAGAAGAACGACGTCGAGTGGTGCGTGAAGTCGTTGGAATCGCCAAACGGGATGCCGTCGAATGTCACGTTGTACTGACCGTCCTGAAAGCCGCGAATCGAGAGACTCTGCGATTCCATCAGCCCCGCGCCGTTCGGATCGATGTTCGACACGCTCGGTGCGATCTGGATGATGTCGCTGTAGTTCGACGTAGGTGCCGTGCTGTTCTGGATATAGTGCTGGCTGATGATCGACTTCGGTTCGGTAGTCGTGAGCGAACCCTGCGAAGGCGCCTGGGCCGGCGCCGACTCCACATTCGTCGTAGCAGGCGTGCCGTTAGCGGACGACGACACGGCCGTGCTTTGTACCGAACCGAGATCGCCAGTTGCCTGCGCATGCGAGATCTGTGTTCCGGCGGCGCAGAGCGTCGCGAGAGCGAATTGCGTCAGAGGCTTCTGATTGAGCTTTGAACGTACCCGTTGCATGATTCATGCATCCTTGTTTTTGAATAGAGCGGTGGGAGCGATGGAGCAGACAAGGCGGGATGCTATCGATAGCGCATTAATACCGAGTGATGGGTAACTTACGAAGTTAAAGTTCTTATTACGGATACCCAACAACCTGTGCTGCAAACAAAACGGCGCAGACGTGCGCTTAGATTTGTAAGTTTCCGTACACTACGCATTCATTTGTCCACGTTAGGATGGGCACTTTCGTCCAGGCGCCGGTCCTCCTTCATGCCACACGATCAATCGGAAAAACGCTCTCTTGGAAAGTGATGCATCGGCCTCTTACCCGGCGGGGCGCAGACCTCGGATTCTGATCGTCGAAGATGACGAGCGTGTGCGCCTCGAAGTCGCAGCAGCACTCGAAGACTATGGCTTCGCGGCCGATAGCGTGGCGAGCGGGCACACCGGCCTGCTGCGCGCGCTGGATGGCGACTTCGACGCGGTCGTGCTCGACCGCATGCTGCCCGATATCGACGGTCTGTCGATCCTCTCCACCCTGCGCAATGTCGGCAAGGAAACGCCCGTGCTGATCCTCAGTGCACTGTCCGCGGTGGATGAGCGTGTGAGAGGTCTACGCGCCGGCGGCGACGACTATCTGACCAAACCATTCGACAGTCTCGAACTCACCGCACGCCTGAATGCGCTGCTGCGCCGCCGTTCGTCACCGAAGGAGCCGTCTGCATTGAGCGTCGGCGATCTTGTGCTCGATATGGGCACGCATCAGGTAGAACGTGCCGGTGAGGTGATCGAGCTCAAGCCGCGCGAGTACCAGTTGCTCGAATTCATGATGCGGCACGCCGGACAACCGGTCACGCGGGCGATGCTGTTCGAGTCCGTGTGGAACTACCATTTCAACGCCCAGACCAACGTGATCGACATGCATATCGGTCAGCTACGCCGCAAGATCAGTCTGAACGGGCGGCTCTCGGTGATGATTCATACGGTGCGCAATGTCGGCTATATCCTCCATGCCGGCGAGTAAGCGGCGAACACGCATGCATCTGAGCAGCGTCGGCTGGCTGCTGGCGGTGTTCATCACCTCGGCGATCGTGCTGTTCGCGATGCTTTACTGGGCGACCCATGGTTACCTCGTACACGAGGTCGATGAGCGCCTGCTCGGCGAGGTGGCCGAGTTCCATTCCATCGGCCGCGACGAAGCGATCGCGAACATCGATGCGTTGAGCCGACGCGATGTGGCGAGCAGTCGTCCCTATGGCGTCTTCGATACAGACGGCACGTGGCTCGCCGGTAACATCCATGTCCTGCCGCCAGCGCACGACGGTAAGCCATTCAACTACGCGCAGATCGTGCGCGAGGGTGACCGCACCGAGACCGAACACTTTCGCGGCATCATCGTGCCCACCGTTAGCGGCGTGCGCGTCGTCGTCGGACACTCGATCGATGAGATCCGCTATTTCGATCACACGCTGCTGAAAATGCTGTGCATCGGTCTGACGCTCACGATCATCCTCGCCGTGGGATGCGGCGCGGCGCTCAATGCAATGTCCAATCGCCGCATCCGCGCCATCAGCCTGACTGGACGCGAGATTATGGCCGGGCAGCTAAACCGGCGCTTGCCGACCCGCGGCACGCATCACGATCTGGATCGCCTGGCGGAGATCGTCAACACGATGCTCGACGAGATCGAGCGGCTGGTCGCCGAAGTCAGAGGGGTATGTGCCGGGATCGCGCACGACTTGCGAACGCCGATGACCCATTTGCGCGCAGGGCTTGAGCGTGCGCGCCGGCGCTCAAATAGCGTCGACGATTACGAAAGCGCGGTCGATGCGGCCATCGTGCAATCGGACGTCGTGCTCAATCGCTTTACCGCCCTGCTGCGAATCGCGGAGATCGAAGCCGACGGCCGGCGCGCGAGCTTTGGCGATGTGTCGCTCGACACCGTGATCCGCGACGTCGTAGATCTGTACGAGCCGGTAGCGGACGACCGCGGTCTGACGGTGTCGGTGCACGCGCCTTCGCCTGTCAAAGTGCGGGGCGATATCGATCTGCTGTTCGGCGCGATCGAAAACCTGCTCGACAACGCACTGAAATTCACCCCTGGCGGCGGCTCAATCTCGGTCGAAACGAGGATAGAGGCAGGCGAACCCATCGTGCACGTGGCCGACTCAGGCCCCGGCATTGAAGCCGGCGAGCGCGAAGCCGTTCTGCGGCCGTTCTATCGCAGTCCTAGCCAGCACGCCCAGGCGCCGGCCGGTCACGGCCTCGGTTTGAGCCTCGTGGCGGCCATTGCGCGAGTGCATGACGCCGATGTGGAGATCCACGATAACCAACCGGGTTGCAAGATGGTGCTGCGCTTCAGGGGGAAGGCGCTGGCGCGGTAACCGAATTGCAGGTCACCTTGCTTGCGGTCGGTTGCGAGGCGTAGCATGACGCACTCCCCTACGCCCTCTTTCGAGTCTCATGCCTTCCACGCGACCGTTGCCGCCGCTTATCGCTCTGCGTGCTTTCGAAGCCGCCGCGCGGCACTTGAGTTTCAGCCTGGCGGCGCAGGAACTGTTCGTCACGCAAAGCGCGGTTAGCCATCACATCCAGAAGCTCGAGAGCGAACTGGGAGTAACACTCTTCGAACGGCGCACGCGCGCAGTTGCACTGACCATAGCAGGGCAGGCCTACTTTGCAAAAGTGAATGCCGCCTTTGAACTCTTGCGCACCGGCACCGAGGAAACGCGTGCACCTGCAACCGCGCGGATCAAGCTAACGGTCGGCTTGCTGGCTTCGTTTGCCACGCGCTGGCTCGCGCCCCGCTTGCAGGCGTTTTCGGCAGCGCATCCCGGCATCGAACTGCAACTGCGGCCCGATATCGCGCTCGCCGACGTCCCCGGCGGCGAAGTCGACCTGGCCATCCGCTACGGCCGCGGCGGCTGGGCCGACGTACGCGCACGCAAACTCATGCCGGAACGGCTCTCGGTGGTGTGCTCTCCCACCCTGCTCGGCGGCACGCGCCGTCCCCGCAAGCCGCAAGACCTGGTGCGCTATCCGCTGCTCGCGTCACACGCCAAACTGCCCTTCGAATGGCAAGCATGGGGGACCCGCTTCGGTGTGGACCTGCGCGGTGCACAGACAGTGCATCTGCACGACTACAACATCGTCGTGGAAGCGGCCCTCGCAGGACAAGGTGTCGCCATGGGCCGGCATCGCCTGATTGCTCCGCAACTGGCGAGCGGCGCACTGGTGCAGGCAGTGCCTGATGCGGTACTCGACGATGCGCGCATCGGCTGGTGGCTCGTCACGCCGCGCGCAGCGAAGGGCGAGACTGAAGCTGTAACGGTCTTCCGCGACTGGCTGACGCAGACCGCGGCGCAAGACCCGATAAACTGAACGCATTAGTTTCGCTCATGTGTGGCCGGCAAGAATTCATTCGTCAGCCGACGGCAGCCGCCATAGGATGGAACGCCCATCCACATATTCATAGGACGCACACTACATGACCCTCTCGATCTCCGCCCGCGTAGCCGAACTCGGTATCACGCTCGAATCCGCCGCCGCGCCTGCGGCCAACTACGTCCCGTTCGTGCAGGACGGCTCGCTACTATTCATTTCCGGTCAGATCTCGCGTAAGGACGGCAAGCCTGCTTACGTCGGCCGCCTGGGTGACAATATCTCGGACGACGAGGGCGTGCAGGCAGCACGGCTCGCCGCGCTTGGCATACTGTCGCAGCTTGCGGCGGCCACGGGCGACCGGCTCGATCGCGTGGCTCGCATCGTACGCGTCGGTGTCTTCGTCGCCAGCACGCCGGAGTTCAACCGTCAGAGCACCATCGCCAACGGCGCCTCGGATCTGATGGTAGAAGTGTTCGGCGACGCCGGCCGCCACGCGCGTGCCGCGGTTGGCGTTGCATCGCTGCCGTCCGGCGTGGCCGTGGAAGTCGAAGCAGTCGTCTCGTTGAAGCAACCCTGAATCCATCCTGCATCACTGGAACCTTCAAGTCATGTCAGCCCCCCTCACCGACGCAGCCGTAGACGCATTGCGGGCCCAGACGCCGGGCACGCAGCACACCACGCACTTCAACCACGCTGGCGCATCGCTGCCGTCCGCAGCGACGTTGGAAGCAGTCCACGCCCATCTGTGGCGCGAAGCGACCATGGGACCTATGGAAGCCGGTGTCGCAGCGCGCGCGCAAATAGAGCGTGCCCGTACCCTCGCCGCGCAGTTGTTCAACGCGCAACCGGCGGAGATCGCCGTAACGACGGGCAACTCGCAGGCCTGGGGCAGCGCATTCGCCGCGTTGGGCACATGGCAGCCCGGCGATCGCATTCTGGTTGGGCGTCACGAGTGGGGCGGCAACCTGGCCAGCATGCGCCTGTCGGCAGTGCGCGCGGGGGCATCGATCGAGGTGATCCCTTCCGACCAAAGCGGCGAGGTCGATCTCGCGGCACTCGAGGCGATGCTCGACGAACGGGTGCGCCTGATCGCGCTGACGTGGATGCCGGCCAACGGCGGCCTCATCAACCCGGCCGCCGCCATCGGACAGATCGCGCGACGTCATGGCATCGCCTACTTCATCGACGCCGCGCAAGCGGTCGGACAAATACCTGTGGATGTGGAGCAACTCGGTTGCGACGTGCTGACCGGCGCGGGCCGCAAGGCGTTGCGCGGTCCGCGTGGCACAGGGTTGCTGTACGTACGGCAAGACTTTCTGCCTCGGCTCACACCGGCCTATGTCGATACCCAAACGGCGCCGCTCGATGACGACGGCGAACCTGTCGTGCGCAGCGACGCAGCGCGGTTCGAATCTGTCGAAGTCGCGTCCGCGCTGCGCTGCGGTTTGGCCAATGCACTGCAGGAGGCGCTGGATATCGGCGTTGAAAACATCCGCACTCGCATCGACGCCGTCGCGCAGACGCTGCGCGCCGAACTCGCGCAGATCGACGGCGTGACGGTCCTCGATCAGGGACGCGAACGTTCGGGGCTGGTGGCCTTCAACGTGGCGGGCATCGATGCCAAAGAGGTGCAACGTGCGTTGGCGGCGCAAGGTGTGGCCATCGGCAGCAACGGCGTGGGCTACACACCGTTCGATATGAACGCGCGAGGTCTCACCCAGATAGCGCGCGCTTCCGTCGGTTACCTGACCACCGAGGCGGAGATAGGCAAGCTGGTGGGGAGCTTGCGCACGCTCGTCCGTTAAGGCACGCTTCACGCGACACAACGCGGCGACGCTATCACGCACGCCAATACAAGGAGACGTCAATGGAGCGACCCGAGTTCATCCGCCACTGGAGCGAACTGGAAAACCCGGACGATGCCCACTACAAGGGCAGTACCGAGCTACTTGCCATCGGTGCGCCGCTTGCCAGGAAGCTTGGACTTCAGCGCATCGGCATTCACCATGTGCGCGTGCCGCCTGGACGTCGAACCTCGTATCCGCATGCGGAAAGTGCCGAAGAGGAATTCGCCTTCGTCATCGAGGGCACGCCGGATGTGTGGCTCGACGGTCATCTGCATCCGCTCAAGCCCGGTGACTCGGTGGCGTTTCCGGCGGGTACCGGGATTTGCCATACCTTCATCAACAACACGGATCAGGACGTGCGGCTGCTGGTGGTCGGAGAAACCGACAAGAAGGAAAACCGGATTCGTTATCCGATGCATGAGGCCCACGAAGCCACTCGCCCGGACCGTTGGGTCGATTGGCCTGTGCGTCCGATGGGTCCGCATGACGGCAAGCCGTCCGGCAGCAAGTCTTGAGCGATACGCCGCACGCGGCCACCTCGATAGCCGTCAAAAACGGGTTCGGTCGGCCATCCAGTTGGCAGCGGCAGCAGACAACAGCGCGACCGCCGCGGCATTGAGCGGCGCGAGATCCTCGGACATCTGCGTCACCCTTGCCGCCGCAGCCGGACTCTCCATGGCTTCCGCACACGCGAGCAGTTGACCCAACAGGCCGGCCCGCGTCTGGATGGCTTCGCGCACCGTTTGCGCTAACTGCAGTTCAGAAAACAGATCGACGGGGTTGCGCTGCAGCACGGCAGGCAACAGCGAGGTCATGCCCGTCATGAACGCGTTGTCGACGAACTCCTCGTCGTGCGGCCTAAGCCTGCGCGCGGCCAGTTCCATGAAGCGCCCCCGCGTGCCGACCAGTTGCACCAGTGCATTGGATGCGACAGACCGGCTATTGCCGTCCGTGTACAGGGCGAGCAGGGCCCAGCGGCGCAGCCAGTCGGTGCCGACCAGTTGGACCGCATCGCGGATCCGCAGGCGCCGTCGCGTCAACGCGTGATGCGCCGAGCTGGCGAAGCGCAGCAGCTGCATCGTCAGTGCGGGATTGCGTTTGACCTCGTCTTCCAGGGTCGGCAGCGGCGGCTCGGCGCCCAGCATCACCAGCAGTTTGACCAGCGCCTGGCGCAGCGGCGGAATCCTGCGCACCGCGAGCAGATGGGGATGGGCGAAGTAGTAGCCCTGAAACAGGTCGCAGCCGGCCTCGTAGGTCCACCGGTAGTCGTCCGGTGTCTCGACCTTTTCCGCTACGACGCGCTTGCCGGCGCGGTGCATTGCAGCAACGAACGGCGCCAGTCGCGACGCAGTCCAGTCCGGCACATCGATCTTGACGACTTCAGCGCAGTCGAACACCTCCGCGTGGCCCAAGGCGGCCTCGCGAACATCCTCCATGGCGAAGCGGTAGCCGGATCGCGTCAGCGCCTTGATGCGTTGAACCAGTTGATCGTCGTACTGCGCGGTTGCCTGAATTTCAACGACGAAGTGAGCGGATGGCAGCAGGCTGAACATCTCGTTCA
The DNA here is from genome assembly GCF_050436645.1 of Paraburkholderia sp. GAS33. Taxonomy (NCBI): domain Bacteria; kingdom Pseudomonadati; phylum Pseudomonadota; class Betaproteobacteria; order Burkholderiales; family Burkholderiaceae; genus Paraburkholderia; species Paraburkholderia sp. GAS33. Next base: position 422,979 of record NZ_JBNDMP010000003.1, on the reverse strand, counting down.
TCAGCCAGTCGCGCCCCGCGTTGATGTAGCCGGCGCGGCCCGCCAACACGCTTTCCATTCCCAGTTCGCCCAGCGTCTCGATGACGATATCGGCGGTGGCGCGCGTCTCGTCGAGCGGCGTGCCGTCGGCGGGTTCGGCGTTATCGGAGAAAGCGAACGGCCGAAACAGCAGTTCGTAAGCGACAAGTTGTCCTTCGCGGTTGAGGATCGGCTGCCGTCCGAGATACGAGGTCATCGCGATCAGGGACAACGCGGCAGCATCGTGCGACATGTCATTCATGCGGGTTACCGGTTAGCGAACCTGCGCCACGCTGTCCGATCGCTGGCAAGCGGCGGCGTAGAGGCCCTAACGGTGATAACGGCTGCAAACAGGGAAAAGTTGAAGGCGGATAAGCCGGCGTAAGGCGTTTGGACATCCCGCGCGTCGCGACGACAGTGTTATTGGCCCGTCACCGGGCCGCCGCAGAAAGGTAAAGGGGCAATCGGAAGCCGGCTTAAACGAACTGTGCCGCTTTCTGACTGGCGAGCAGGATGGCCGTATGGGCGGGCGTCACGTCCACATGGCCTCCGGACTGCGTCAGGGTGGACAGGATCGTGTGGTCGTCAAAACGGCACTGACAGAGCACGTGGTCGGAGGCGGCAAGCTTGACCGTTTGCGCCAGCGTCAGGGTCGCGAGAAGCTCCGCGCTCTGCGCGGACAGCCCCAGCCGAAACATGCCGACCAGCCTGTCCTCACGAAGCATGCGTTGCGCCAGCATGATGTACGACAGATTGACTTCCCTGATGAAACCCTGCGCTTCGCCGTCGCTCATGATCTTTCGCCCTCCGGTAAACATCCACTTCATTTCTCGCCGGCAATCGTCTGGCGCGCTAAAGCCTTGTGCTGTGGGGCAGACGCACGGCCGAACTCGCGGTGATTTACCAGTAGAAACACAAAGTTACATTTTGATACGTTTGAGTGGAGTGTAGGGATGCCCTTCCACGAAGACAATGTTCGCGAAATTTTCCGAAAGGTAGATCGTCAGTCGACCATTACGCGGCCTTACGAGCCGCTAAAGAAGGCCTGCCTCGTGACGAGCAAGCGCCCAAAATGCAAACGACCCGGCCACATGGACCGGGTCGTCACGTCGATGCAACCCGCCGTCGTCTGGCGGGGCAAAGCCTGCTTACTGCTTCACGCCTTCCGCCTGAATGTGCAGAACGGTCGCCATCTTGAAGCCGTAGGTCTTGCCGAAGTCGATACCGAAGTCCGAACGGTCGAAAGTCGCCGTCGATTCCGTGCCGCACACTTCGCGCTTGAGCATCGGGTGCTGGAAGCACTTGAACGATTCGATCTTCAGGTTCAGCGGCTTCGTCACGCCGTGCAGGGTCAGCTCGCCGATCACTTCAACCGGCACATCGCCCTTGAACTTCATCGACGTACCCTTGTAGACCGCGGTCGGGAATTGGGTCGCGTCGAAGAACTTCGAGCTCTTCAGTTCCGTGTTCAGCGTGTCGTTACCGATGTCCACCGAAGTCATGTCGATGGTCGCTTCCAGCGTGCCCGTCTTCGCTTCACGATCGATCGTCACCGTACCGGTGGATTTCGTGAACTTGCCGCGCCAGATCGAGACGCCGCCAAAGTGGTCGGCTTCGAAGCTCGGCGAAGTGTGCGTCGGGTCGAGCGTATAGGTGGTGTCGGCAGCCATCGCGCTAAACGATGCACCCACTGCCAAGGCGGCGACTGCTACGGCTAAAAGTTGCTTTTTCAAAGTGATTCTCCTGGGAGGTTTGCGGTTTATTTCTTGGCTGCAATGATGTGAAACTTGATCACGACCTCGTCGGCAACAACCGAGGTGTCTTTCCATTCACCCGTGCCGATTTCGAACTGGCTGCGTTTGATCGGCAATGCGCCGTCGAAGCTTTGGGTCGACCCTTGCAGGGTAACCTTGACCGGCACCGTGACGTTTGCGGACTTGCCCTTGATGGTCAGCGTGCCGCTAACGTTGAACTGGTTGCTGCCGGCCGGCGCAATCGCACTCGAGACGAAGGTGGCGTTCGGATAGTGCGCGGTGTCGAACCATTCCTTGCCGCGCACCTGCTGGTTGTAGCTATCGTCGCCGAGGTCGTAGCTGGCGGTGTCGATGGACAGCCTGGCGCTGCCCGCCGCCGGCTTGGCCGGATCGAAATCGAGCTGTGCCGTGAACTTCTTGAACGTCCCTTCGACAGGCACGTTCATCTGTTTCGAGGTCGCGGTTACCGTGCTCTTCGACGTATCGACCTGCGCATGCGCCACGCCGAGGAACAGCGAAGTCACTGCGGTCGCTGCGACTAACCAGCGAAGGAAAGGAGTTTTCATGTCTGCCTTCAATCTGCCTTAAACCTAAGGCTACTTGAGAAAGGGGATCATACGCGCCAGCAGGCCGTCACGATCGATGAAGTGATGCTTCAGCGCAGCCAGCGTATGAGCGGCCACGATCACGAGCAACGTGTAGTTCAACCAGATGTGGATGGTCTTCAGCACGATCTTGAGCGCGGTGTCCGGCCCGATCAGCGTCGGCAGCGGCACGATACCCAGATAAACCACCTGAATTCCGGCGGCAGAGCTGTAGAGATAGCCCGACGCCGGAATCACGAACATCAGCACGTACAGAATCACGTGCGCCACCTCCGCCGCCAGCTTCTGCAACGGCGGCATGCCCCGCGGCAGTTCCGGGGCGCGGTGTGTCAGGCGCCACGCCAGCCGGATTACGGCAAGCATGAACACCGTCACGCCGATCCACTTATGCCACGAAAAGTACTTGAGCTTGGTGGGCGTGAAGCCGGGAATGTCGGTCATGATCCAGCCCAGATAGAAGCCGGCCACGATCAGCAAGGCGATCAGCCAGTGAAGGCTCATCGCAGTTGCGCTGTACCGCTGCTTGAATGGAGGAACTGTCGTCATCGTCATCCCGTCTGGCGTCTTGAGGGCAGTTCGTCCACACAGGAAACGAACAGGTCATTGGGATGCGATTCTAGGAGTGCGAAATCATGCTGAATAGCGGCTTGAAAGTGAACAGATTGTTGTGCTGGCGACGTTAATCGACGACTTCCACGGCTCGAACCTGCACTTTATACAACGTTTTTATCTCCAAACCCGTAGCATCCGGTTCTCAATTATTAGACCCGACCGGCAATCGATCATTGAGTTTTCGTATGCGAATTTCTCTCCGCGGCGCCAAGCCCGCATTGCCGCTTCGGGCGATTGACCCTCGCAGTCCCGCGACAACACGGAGCTTAAAAGCATGAAGAAGTCTTTACTGGCACTTGCGCTGACAGGCGCATTTGCATTGACCGCCCACGCGCAAAGCAGCGTCACCCTGTACGGCGTCATCGATACGGGCCTTGTGTTCACGAACAACCAGGGCGGCCACAACAACTGGCAAGAAACCAGCGCCTCGACGGAAAACACCGTGTATGGCCTTAAAGGCTCCGAAGATCTCGGCGGCGGACTGCATGCGATCTTCAAACTGGAAAACGGTTTTAACCTGAATAGCGGCAGCCTGTTTAACGCGGGCGATGCATTTGGCGAGCAGGCGTATGTGGGCGTGCAAAGCGACCAGTTCGGCACCGTTTTGTTCGGCCGTCAGTTCGACACCGTCAACGACGTGCTAGGGCCGATCTCGTCTGCCGGCGGCACCTACGGCGGCAACCTCGCTGCGCATCCGTTCAACAACGACAACCTCGCTGCGGATTCGATGAGCATCAACAACGCGGTGAAGTTCACGAGTAACACCTACGCCGGCGTCACCGTCGAAGGCATGTACGGGTTTAGCAACAAGGCCGGCGAGTTCTCGAACAACCGCGTGTATGGCTTCGGCGCGACGTATGCGCATGGCCCGTTCAACCTGGCTGCGGGTTACCTGGAACTGAACAACGCAGGCGGCGGCGTCAGCGGCACGAATCAGAACGGCGCGGTGGCGCTCGATGACGGCAGCGCCGATTTCGTGGCGCAACGCCAGCGCATCTGGGGCACAGGCGGCAACTATACGTTCGGCTCGGCCACCGTTGGCCTGCTCTGGACCCATTCGCAGATCGACAACATGTCGAGCGTGTTTGCCGGCGGCGATGGCTTCGTCGCCTTGGGTGGCGGCCTGCGGCTCGACAACTATGAAGTGAACGCACATTACGCGCTGACCCCGAGCTTGAGCATCGCCGGCGCGTACACGTTCACGGACGGCTCGTTCAGCAATGGCGGCACGAGCGCATCGCCGGAATGGAATCAGTTCACGCTGCAAACCGACTACTCGTTGAGCAAGCGCACCGACGTCTACCTCGAAGGTGTTTATCAGCACGTCCACGGTGCACCGGCTGGCTCGGTACTCAGCGACGCATCGATCAACACGCTATCGCCCTCGTCGAGCGGTACGCAAGTGGCCGTGACGGTCGGCTTGCGTCACCAGTTCTAAATAGAAGGTATTTGAAAGACGGAGGCCGCGCGGCAAGCGCGGCCTCGCTCATCGCCCACCGCTTACCTCACCTCCGACACAAACCTTCGTATTCATCCCCCCAGTTCACTGCATTCGCAGGGGACGTGCGAGATTGCTCGGCATGCCTCATAATCACGCGCGCCCAGAATATTCCGGGCTACGTAACGAGGCCCAAAGCAAAAGACCCCACCGGTTTACCGCAGCGTCCCGCCTCAGATTTCCCTTCTCTGAACTGGCTTTATGTTTTCGTCACCCCAACTCGGCGCTGGCCTGATGGCGCTTGCCGCCTTTCTGACGCCCGTCGTGTCGTTCGCGCAGCAGACCACGACTAACGCCGCGCCGACGCCAGACTGGACCGTGACGCTCGGCGCCGAAGCGCAGTGGGAACCCGCGTATCCCGGCGCAAACTTCATGCGCCTCAGGCCTTATCCAGCGTTCGATATCGAATACAAGAATCGCTTCTTTGCCAAAGAAGACATGCTGGCGGGCGTGTATCTGGTTAACAACGCGAACTGGAGCGCAGGCTTGGCGCTGCAGTACGATTTCACCGAACGCGAGACGAGTGAAGACGCCCACCTGCATGGGCTACGCAATGTGCCCACGACGCCACGAGCCAAGGTTTTCCTCAACTACACGCAATCGGCGTTCACGTGGTCGAACTCTGCGGCCCAGGATATTGGCGGGAACCGTGAAGGGCTGGTGGTCGATACCAATGCCACGGTCACGCTGCCCATCGGCAAACAGCTGTTTCTGACCGCTGGTCCCGGTGTCACGTGGACAAACGGAACGTATCAGCAGACATTTTTCGGCATCACGCAGAGTCAAAGCGCAGCTTCCGGTTTGCCGGTCCACGACGCGCATTCCGGCGCGGCCACCGGCTACATCACCGCCGAGGCCGATTATCTGATCACCAAATCGCTGATTGCCACGGTCGAACTGAAATTCGCGCGCCTATATGGAAACGCCGCGTCGAGTCCGATCACGCGGCGTGTACAGCAAAATACAGACACCTTCGCGCTGACGTACACGTTTTGACGCGTATTCTCCACGGCGCGAATTGCTGAGTACCCCCAAACCTTTCGAATAGATGTCATACATGCGCAACAGGCAGAGAGGGATAGAAAAGAGCCAGATGTCCTGCATTTCCGCGAAAATCTCACGTGAGAGCCCATGTCCTCCGGCATCGAATGCGATACCATTGCCCCCCAATCAATAAGTTAGGCGTGCCATGAAGCACGCAGTGCTGTGAAAATTCAAAACGCCAAAAGGTGGGCCCCACGCGGTTCCCGGGCTTGGCTTGCCGCGTTTCTCGCTTTGGCGGCAGCAAGCGGAGTACGCATGCTACTCAGCCCGTTCGTCGGCCCCGCAATGCCGGGCGCATTATTCTGCGTCGCCGCTGCGCTCATCGAATATTTTTTCGGGCTAGGTCCCGCCTTGACCGTCATGCTCGTCGGACTGGTCATCGCCGACTATCTGTTTGTGCCGCCGTATGCCGACTTTTCGGTTTTCGATCACAGCGACGTGACGCTCGTCGTCTCGTATCCTTCGGTGACGCTTCTCATCATCTGTCTGATCGAGCGCCTGCGCCGGGCACAGTTTCGCGCGGAGATGTTCGCGTCAGTGGCCAAATCGCGGTATGAAATGCTGCTGCGCGCGGATAACAAGCGCGCGCTGCGGCTTCGCACGATCGACGAAACGCATCGGCTGTTGCGCCATCTGCCGCACTATCACGACTCCATCATCCTGATCCAGGCGCTCGACCGGAAAGCGTCGTTGCGTCCGGATGCGGATCACGCGGCCGGCACAGTGCACGCCCTGCCGCATACTTCGGCGCCAGGCAGCCGCTTTTCGGCCGTGCATCCCGCGGATATCGAACGCCTCCAGAACAGCCTTTCGCCTGGCAGTCATCGCCTGCGAATCAGGAGCGGCGACCACACGTATAAGCCTGTCGACTGCGTCGGGGAGCGTTTTACGACGCATGCCGGCGACTTTCTGGTCCTGCGAATCGAGGCTTAAGCATTGGATCAAGCCACACACATCCTCCAGGAAGGCGGTGAGCACGCCGTGCTCATGCTGCACGGCCTCTCGAGTTCGCCACTCGAAATGCGCTTTCTCGCACGTCATTTGAACACCGAAGGATTTACCACTTTCGCGCCAGTTCTGGATGGCTACAGCGCGGGCTCAACTGAACGCGACATGCAAGCCTGGGTCGACGCTGCCGTACGTGAGTTCGACTTGCTGGCCGAGCGGTATGCGCGGGTGTCGGTATGCGGCTTGTCGGTAGGCGCGGCGCTCGCGCTGGCCGTGGTCGGCAAACGGCCGACGGCCCACGCAGTCGTTCTGCTATCGGTCACCCTCTCGTACGACGGTTGGGCCATACCGTGGTACCGGTTTTTACTCGGCTGGGCCTACTACACGCCGCTGCGCAGTCGCTGGCGTTATCGCGAAGCCTCGCCGTTCGGTCTGCGCAACGAGGCTTTGCGCGCGAAGATCGCGCGCGCCATGCAGCGCAATGGCATCAGCGAGGTCGGGCCGTCTACGATCTCGCTGCCAGCGTTGCGCGAGGCGAGCCGGCTTGCAAAACGCGTTCGCGCGAGCCTCGCCGGCATCACGACCGACTGCCTGATCATTCATGCTATCGACGATGAAACGGCCAATCCGCGCAACGCGCATGACGTTGCAGCGAAGATTGCCTCGCCGTTTCTGCGCACGATCTATCTCGACGACTCGTATCACATGATCACCTCGGACAACGAGCGTGAAATCGTGGCGTCCGAAACCGCCGCGTTCCTGCGCGAGAGCGAAGCCGCCCGCGGCATTGGCAGCGGTGCGGAGTCCCAGGTCGTCTCCAAGGCGCTCGCGCGGCGGCTGCGGCAACTGGCGGCGCTGGGAAGCTGACAACGCGGTTTCGTGGTGGATTGAAAGGAATCTAAGTCACCGCAGGCTTGTAATTGCGACTCATTCGCATTAGCATGAGGTCCCGCCCTGCTACCATTCCATGCGTCCGATGCCCTCTCTCACCCGCGGCGCCCGCCTGTTGCTTGCTCTTCCCTTTGTCCTTGCGTTGCTCAGTTGCAGCACGCCTTCTACAGACATCCAGTCGCACGCCGACGCCGCCACACCGGCATACCAGGTCGAGATTCGCCGCACTGCGCTCGGCATTCCGCATCTGAAGGCACACGACTGGGGCAGCCTCGGCTACGGATACGGCTATGTGCAGGCGCAGGACAATCTGTGCACGATGGCCGATGCCTTCGTTACCTATCGGGGCGAGCGCTCGCGCTACTTCGGCGCCAAGGCGCGGCCGTCCAACGATGACACGTTCGGCCAGCCGTCCAATCTCGACGCCGATTTCTTCTTCCGCTTCATCGACGACGGTGCAGCCGTGGCTCGATACCGCAACAGCCAGACGCCGGAAATGCGTGCGCTGATAGACGGCTTCGCGAGCGGCTATAACCGCTATGTGGATGAGCTTGCCAAGGGCGAATTCGTCGGGGCGCATGCGGCCTGCCGCTCGGCGCCGTGGGTCGGCAAGATCAGCACGGCGGATATCTACCGGCGTCTCTATACGGCTAACCTGGCAGCCGGTGCGGGCCGTTTTGTGTCCGCGATTGCTACGGCGCAGCCGCCGGGCGCTACGCCCGGCGGCGCAAAGCCGATGGCATCCGCGACTTCGCCGCAAGGCTCACCGGATTCGCAGAACCTGGCGTCCACCGCTCCGCTGATGGATTTCGGCGGCCACGCTGGCGTGGGCAGCAACGGCCTCGCGTTTGGTGCTGATGCCACTCACAATGGCAGCGCTATCCTGTTCGGTAACCCGCATTGGTTCTGGAGCGGCCCGGCCCGCTTCTACCAGGCACAACTGACCATCCCTGGTAAGCTCGATGTCAGCGGTGTGTCGTTTCTCGGTTCACCGGTGATTGAGATCGGCTTCAACCGGGACGTTGCGTGGACGCATACGGTGTCCACCGCGTCGCGGTTCGGGTTGTTTCAGTTGAGCCTGGTGCCGGGCTTGACGACGTCGTATCGGTACGACGGACAGGTGGAAGCGATGACGCCGACTCGCGTCACCGTTGAGGTCCGCTCCGACGACGGCACGGTGCATCCAGTCACCCGGACGCTCTACCGTTCGCGGTTTGGGCCAATGCTCAACCTGAGTTCGATGTCGCCGGCACTCGCATGGAACACACAGCAAGCGTTCGCCCTGCGCGACATCGACGCGGACAACTTCCGCGTCTTCGAAAACTTCCTTGACTGGAATCAGGCACGTTCACTCGATGACTTCATCCGCATCCAGAAACGGAATGCTGCGGTGCCCTGGGTCAATACGCTTGCCATTGGTCGCGGCGATCCGCGCGTCTGGTACGCGGATATCGGCGCCATCCCGAATGCGCCCGACAGTCTCGTGGAGCGCTGCACGCCGCCCGTCGGCAAGGCGTTCGCCCACGCGATTCCGGGCGTGCCCGTGCTTGACGGTACACGCAGCGATTGCGACTGGCAGCTCGACCGGGGTGCTGTGCAGCCTGGCGCGATGCCGGTCGCGCAGATGCCGAGCCTGTTGCGACGTGACTATGTGGGCAATTTCAATGGCAGCTTCTGGCTCAGCAATCCGGCTGAGCCCTTGACCGGCTACGCGCGGGTGATTGGCCCAACCGATGCGGCGCAGTCTCTGCGCACCCGCCTCGGCCACACGATTGCCGCGCAACTGCAGGCCGATCCGGCTGGCGTATCGCCGGGCGCGCTGCAACGCGCCGCACTGGACAGCCGCTCGATGTCAGCGATCCTTTTCAAGCAGCCGGTGCTCGACCGTCTTTGCGTGACAGGTAACGCAAACGATCTGCAACAGGCCTGTGCTGTTCTCGCGGCATGGAACGATACTGCCGATGCCGACGCCCGCGGCGCAACGTTGTGGAACGCTTTTTGGGAACATCTCAGGGACATCCCGGCGGCGCAGTTGTACGCCGTGCCGTTCGATCCGAAGCAACCGTTGACCACACCGGCCGGTATCGCGGTGGACCATGCGAAACTCGCGACGGCAATGCAAGCCGCACTCGCCGATATGCACAATGCCGGCATTGCCATCGATGCACCGCGCAGCGCGGCGCTCTACGTGCAGCGCAACGACGAGCGCATTCCGCTCTTTGGCGGCTGCGACACGGAAGGGTACTTCACGGCGGCTTGCGCGCAGCATCCGTTCGATACCCGTGGCGATTCGATGAACGTCAATCCGAACGGCAACAGCTACCTGCAGGTGGTGCGGTTCGAGCAAGGAGAGGTTGTGGCCGATACGCTGCTCGCGTCATCGGAATCGGACGATCCCGCTTCGCCGCATTACGCCGACGGGACCCGCGAATACGCGAGCAAACACTGGATGCGGGTGCCGTTTAGCGAGGAAGCAATTGCGCACGATCCGGCGCTGGTCACTCAGGTGCTGACGGCGCCGGCGGCGGACGGTGCGGCGGCGCGCTGAGTCTTGCTGCGGGGAGGTTTTGCTGAAAAGTTGCAGTACCGCGGACGGTGCGAGTGAACGTTGGTGTTAGCGCGCAGCTTACTCGGCGATCGCCCGGCCGTCGCGCCCCATCCAGCCGAACGCATGAACCCGCGTCACCGGTTGAGCGACCGCAGCTGCCGCGCTAATGATGCCCGGCATCGGCAAGTCGATGATCTGCCAGCGACGCGCGTCGGGCGCATCGACGAAGAAAGTAGCCGCATCTTGCTGCAGTACGTGGGCGTCGGCGTTCATCAATTGCGCGCCCATGGCATACGTGAGACTCGCATGACGCACGTGGCTTCGCGTCTCGATTGACCGGGACATTTTCTGGCGACGGGACGACGCTGTGTCGCCGTCAGGATGGCCGCTCGGAGCGTTATCGGGCAGCGTCGGCACACTGGTCGCGAGGCCGAGCGGGCTCTTGCTCACGCCGATCACGATCCAGATTCCGGCATAGGCAATGGCGATCTCGATAGGCTCGCGCTCGCCGACGTTGGCAACACGCAGTTGACCCTGCGCATCCTCTACCAGATCGACCTCCGCGGGCGCGCAGCCGATCATGTCGCCCAGAATCTCACGCATCGCGGCGCGACCCACGACAAAGCGCTTGCCCAATGCGGGATTCGGATGGCTCTTGACCCGCGCGAGTTCGGCTTGCGACAGACGGGCGTACGCCGCGTCCTTGGACACAAAGTGCCATTCCGAACGACAACGCCACAAGAGCAGTTCGCCGTCGTTCGGATAAGCGACGTCAGCGGCCAGCCGGTAAGCGAGACGCTGGGGGATGAACTCCAGTTCCGCGGCGCGCCGAATGGTTTGAGTGGACCCGGATGGACGGGCCAACGAGGCCGCCTCGTCCACGTTTGCAATTGACGAATCAGACGGCATGCTGAGACTCGTCAGTGCATGCGGATGACACGGTGCGATCGGGGTGGGCGTTTGAAACGGATGAAAGCATGCGCAAAAGAATCACGGTTGTGAAGCATGCTCAATCATCGGACAGTTTCAGCATAATTGCAAATGATTCGCATTTGCAATTATGCTGAATGGATTGAATTCGACATGCGACGCGGGCGGTTCCTACTTTTCAGCCCGTTGGCCGCAAGGCTCGCAGTAGCAGAAAGGGCGGCCGGCGACGTTCGGCTTCCAGCATGGGGCGGTCTTTCAATGCCTCCGCAGTAGGCCCCGGCTCGCCAAGATGCTCGAGCAGCAACCCGGCGCGGATCAACGTGTTGACGTAGGTTTCAACGGTCCGGTGATACTTGATGACACCATCGACAAACCAGCGCGTGTCTCGCTTCCCTTCCTCGCGATAGTGATCGACCGGCCAATATCGCCGGTGCCCCTCGTCATCCCGAACCCAGCCTGCCGGATAGGCGGTGCAGAGCGGATGCTCCACGGAAAATACAAAGCGGCCACCCGGTTTCAAGGCTTGAAATACACGCTCGACCACGCCGGCATAGTCTTCGACGTAATGCAGCGCAAGCGAGGAGACGACAAGGTCGAATGAATCTGCTGCGGGTCGATACTGTTCGATGGGGCAGCGTTCATAACTCACCGACGGATCGCTTGTTCGCCGGACGGCTTCTTCGAGCATTCGCGCGGAGATATCGACGCCGGTCACGGAGGCCGCTCCCTGTGCGCTTGCGAAACGCGCGAACTCGCCGAAGCCGCAACCCAGGTCGAGTACATGCGAATTGGAAAGCTCGGGCAACAGACGATGCAACGCAGGGATTTCCAGGGCACCGTTCAAGCCGGTGTCGGTGTCGCGAAGCGCCTTGTAGCCTTCGAAGAAGGTCGTATCGTCGTAGATGTTTTGCGACGTCAGGGCGGTAGCGGATGCCGGATCGTTGGTCACTGCGGAAACTCCTTCTTGTAGGTGGGTGCGTTGCGACCGTGGGTGCTGGTTCTGGGGGCATGGTGAACAGGGCGCGTGATTAGCGCATGCGAGACGCGTCGAACGAGTAGTGATATTCATCGCTTACGGCGCCTTTGAACTCGTCTGCCTGTTCGATCAGTCGGGTGCGGACAAACCCCAGAGACTCCACTAACGCGATCGATGCCGCGTTGCGAGTATCGATCTGCGCGTCGATTCGCGTTATCTGAAATGTTGTCAGAACACTCGACAGGGCAGCGGTTACGGCCTCTGATGCAATCCCCTGTCGTTGATAGCGAGGAAAAACAAAATACGCGACAAACGCGCGCTGTTCTGCCTGACTGATCGCGAATTGAACGTAGCCGTACAGCGTCGGCTCGTCTATCGAGCCGATTACCCAATTCAGCCACACCTCTCGGCCATCGCCAGAAGCTTGACCTTCGAGGCGTCTGTAGCGCTCCTCTAACGCGGCCACGCTTGCGGGCGGCATATCGGGAATGTAGTCGTAACCGCGTACGTCACTCAATCCCTCGAACATGCGTTCCGCGTGGCCGGACGTCAGTGGAGAAAGGACAAATCGTCTCGTGTGAACCACGTTTGGGTAAGGTTGGCTTGCTGGGGAAGACATTCGATGGTCGCCAGTGGTTTAACGTGACCTCGCCACTCTATCAAATGACCTTGCGCCCCCCGCAAACGAACTACTTGCACTTTTATACTCTGCCTTATAGAGTACTCTACATAAACCCTTCTGGAGCCATCATGTCACTCTCATCTGAGCAGGCATCACAGGCCTTGCGCGAAGTCGAGGCTGTCAGCCATCGCAGCAGCCAGCTGTATAGCTATCAGAAGTTCGCGCCCATGCTGATGCTTTGGGGTGTGATCTGGTTAGTCGGCTTCGCTGTGACCCATTTTTTCCCCACACGCGCTTCGCAGATCTGGATCCCGCTGGACGTAATCGGCATAGGCGGTTGCATTTTCCTTGGCAGAAGAGGCAAACAGGACGCATCCAATGACAAGTCGTGGCGCTGGCTCGCGTCGGCGTTGGCCGTTGTGGTGTTTTACATCGCTGTGCTTAACGTCTTTCAGCCAGCCACCGGCGAGAAGTCGGCCGTATTGATCTCGTTGATCGTCGCGTTGTTCTACTTTCTGAGCGGCCTCTGGATCGGATCGCGCCTCGCGGTCACAGGTTTGGCCCTCGCCGTGCTCACGCTCGTCGGCTACTACCTGCTTCCTGCCTACTTCCTCCTGTGGATGGCGGTGGTCGGCGGCGGCGCGTTGATACTGGCTGGTGCCTGGCTGAGGACCGCGTGAATGGATCAGCTCGACGAAACCATCCATCAACCGGTTCGGCTCAAGATCATGGCAGCGCTTAAAGCATTACCGAACCGCGAGGCGATTGAATTTGTGCGATTGCGCGCCATCGTCGATGCAACAGAAGGCAATCTCGGCGCGCATCTCGCCACTCTGGAGAAGAGTGGTTACATCGAGATCACCAAAGACTTCGTCGGCAAAAAGCCGCGCACGCGTGTGGCCATGACCACGTCAGGAAGGCGGGCATTCGAACGCTATGTGGATTATCTGCGAGGCATTCTCGACGGTACTTCTTGATGCGTTCGGTAGACACACCGGAGCAGGCAATCCAGGTTGGGCGACGCCAGCGTCGCCTTGGCTCTAATCAGTTAAGCGACGCCGCGACTTCTTTAGCGAAATTCGTGCGCACACCTTTGTCGGGGGATATTCGTGGGACACAACACCATCTACGCTCACAGAACCGGCTCGGCAGTTGGTCAGATGTTCTTTGCCGGATTTGGCACGCTGTGGATGACAGGGTGGTGCCTGCAAACACATGGAGTAGATTGGCCGATGCTCGGGCTAATCGTGCTGGCCGGAGGCACCCTCTTTCTGTGGGCTATGTGCGATTTTCGCGCGTTCCGTCCGCATGTCGACATGAATGCAGAACCCGAAGCACGCAAGGCGCGGCAGCGCGTCTTCAGGTGGGTCAACCTCGTGCAATGGCTTGCGGTCTTCGCGGTGAGTTTCATCTTGAGTGCGCTTGGGCATCCCGAATGGAGTACGCCTGCGGTGGTCCTCATCGTCGGCCTGCACCTGATTCCGCTAGCGCGAATTTTCCACGCTCCCCGGCATTACGTCACAGGTATCGCGCTTATCGTCGTAGCATTGGCCTACCCGTGGATGAACGGCGGCGGTCCCAACTACCCTTCCGGCGAGTTCGCCACTGGAGCGATCCTTTGGATCAGCGCACTCTATACTTCCCTGCGCGGCCATCTTGGCAAAAGTTCAGGCGGAGTGGTTGAACGCCAAGGAGTACTGGCGAACGAAGTTCGCTAGCGGACCTTGAAGTCTCCGAGATATTCCATCGAGTACCGGTATTCGTGCCCCTTTGCTTAAAACTCCACCAACGCAAAATCTTCCTTGCCCACGTCGCACAGTGGGCAGCGCCAGTCGGCAGGCACATCGGCCCAGCGCGTTCCAGCGGCGATGCCCTCTTCGGGCAAGCCAGCCGCTTCGTCGTAGATCCAGCCGCAAATCACACACACCCACTGCTTGAACTCATCGCGCGTCTGGGCGTCTTGAGCAGTAGCGGGCAATACAGATGCGTCTTCGGACGCCACCGCGTGCATAGATCTCGAATCGTCGAGGCTCACGACGAGCGGCGCCGCGGTCCCTGCGCTACTGACAGCTAGATGCGCGTGAAGCGTTTGCAGAAGCGACTGCGCTTCCGCCTGCGTCAGATCGATCCAGTAGGGATCGCCAGCACCATCGTTGAGTCGCTCGGAGGAAAACTGAATCTCTAAGGCTACGCCCTTCTTATACATAACAAACGGTATCCCGATGGCCGGCCATTTTCGCCAGCCCTTTGCAATTTAACGAAGCAGACACGGACGCAACGCAAGCGCGACGGACTCAGCGCTAAAGGGGTGATTCGCGCGGTCGCTGCGAGGAATCCACAGCCCTCATGGCAGACCATCATTATCGCCTTCCCCAGATAGCGCATTAGCTACACTGCAGAGATGCACTGTTTCCTCCCATTAGCTAAAAGCTCGGGACAGGCTGTGCGAAAACACGCTTCCATGTTCGGCGAGGATCACGCGGTAGGCGGCGATACAGCAAGAGATCCGTCGTGCTTCATCCGCGCACCGTAAGAACCCAGCAGCACTTGCCACCATTCGCCATGACGCCGCAGAAAGATGCCATCGGGGAAGTGATGACGTGCGACGTGATCTTGCGGCACCGTATCCCAGCCGCGATGCTCGACGGTGACGCGGGTCTCGTCGCCTACCGCCTCGAAGCGCACCTCGACATGAGTCTGCTGATCAGCGGAGAAGCTCGCCTGAGTCCAGCCGAACGCGAGCCGTACACCAGGCTCCCACACCCTGACGCGCCCCACTTCGAACACGCTGCCATCCGTCTGCGTCTCGATCAAACGACCATTGACACCACCCTCGAACGACAGCGTACCCGCGCCCCGCGGAGTGAACTGGAAGAGCGAATTGGGCCGCCACCACAAGGCGATGTCTCGCGTGAAGACATCGAAGGCCCGGTGCGGAGCAGCGGATACGCGGACCGACACCTGCACGCGCGAGCTCACGGCTGTGCCTCCAGATGTGCCTTGAACGCGAGCAATTGCGATGACCACAATTGCTCGGTCGCTTCGAGCCACGCTTTCAGCTCGGTCATCGGTGCGGCTCTCAGGACATAGAGACGCACGCGTGCGTCGATGCCATCGTGCGACTCCTCGATCAGCTCGCTCGAGCGCAGCACGCGCAGATGCCGGCTCATCGCTTGCGGACTCAGACCGGTGGCCTGAGCAAGTTCGCCGGCACGCATCGGCTTCTCGCTGAGCAGATCGACCACCTGGCGCCGGCTAGGATCGGCTAGCGCGGACAGCGTCCGGTCCAGCGACGCGCTTGCAGCAAGTGCCATCGGCTCACACCCACCCGTCGATCTTGTGGCCACTCACTCGCTCGGCCTCTTCACGCGATACCTCGCGCAATGTCTGGCCGAAACTCCACACGTGTCCTTCAGGGTCACGCGCCGCGTAGACGCGGTCACCGTAGAACTGATCCGCCGGTTCACGTGTAATCACAGCGCCGGCTGCGCGCGCCCGGACGCAATGCTCGTCAATGCCATCGCGCAGTTGCACATGGACGGATTGAGTGTTTCTCCCGCCTATGGACTTCGGGCTCGCCATGTCCTCCGCCCATGCACGGCACACCATTACATAGCTGTCGCCAAACCGCATTTCCGAATGGGCGAGCTGGCCGTCGTTGTCCATGACGACAAACTGACGTTCGAAGCCGAAGGCCTTCTCGAGCCAATCCAGCGCGGCCAACGGATCGTCATAGTAGACCGCAGCGCCCAAGGACGGACGTGACAGTGCCTCACTCATGGCAGCCTCCCTTCATAAACTAACGGGTTAATATTTAACATATTAGTTTATTAAGTGAGAATGTCAAGGGTGACCGTTGCCAAGATGATCGACCAGACCGGCCACCACTAAAATAACTTCGGCGTACCAACCCAAAGTGCGAGAGCTTCCATACGCTGACTGTTGATCCATCCATGTGGCAACGTAGATTGATAATGGGCGCTGTCTCCGGCCTGCAAGACAAACGTCTCGCCCTCCAGGGTCAACGACACCTCGCCGGATATCACGTACAGAAGCTCTTCCGCTGCACTGGTTGGCATATCCGTAGGTCGCCTTTGCTCGGGCGGGAATCTTACGAGAATAGCCTCGAGTTGCTGGGAAGGTGATCCACGCGTGAGTTGCGCAAACAGGTTCGGCGACTCTGCAAACCTGAAGAATTTCAGCTGATCGCCACGGCACACCGGACGTTGTTCGCCAGGTGTGTCCACGAAGTACTGCACGGCGACGCCGAGCGCGCTGGCGATCCCGTTCAGGGATGTGATTGACGGTTTGGCCAACCCACGCTCAACCTGCGAAAGAAAAGGCTTCGAAATCCCCGCCGCGCCCGCCGTGTAGTCGAGTGTGCGTTTTAGCCGCTGCCGTAACGCGCGAATTTTGCCACCCAGAACGGTAGCCGGTGTCGTTTCTTCAAGTTTAGAGAGCATAAGATGAATGCGCTTATTATTTAGTTATCCTTGAATACAGCAAGAGGCCTCGCGCAATGCCACTAGCGCCAGAAATGCCGTATCAGCCGCTGCAATCGGGCCGACTGATCGAGGCGTTCCTGAACTGAATCTTCCGGCTTTGCGTCAACCCGGTTTAAAGACGATTGCCATTGACTACGCAGGAAATGCCGGATGAGTCGCAGTAGTCGGGCTGCCTGATGCAGACATTCCCGGACTGGATCTTCCAGTGTTGCGTGGTCCTGGTTTGAACAAAGTGGCTGCTGGTTCATTGTGAATATTCCCGGAAGGTGTCATGGGATCATTCTGCGCATCGGTAAGGCCGCGCGATAGGACCAGGCGTAGCAATCTGAACCGGCGCACTGCGTCGTTTTTCCTGTCTGTATCCCTTGGTCAATCGGTACAGTTCAAATGCCTGTTGGGTGACGCGCCTTAGTTCGAGTCGAAGCCTGTTTTACCGGTGTTGGGCACTGTTAGAATTGGTTGTGCTTCCAAAACAGGTGGACAGCGGATGTGGGATCGAACGACTCGTTATGGCGAACTTGCCAGCCAATTGCACGCAGAAATCTGCGCAGGTGAATTTCGCCCCGGCGACAAGTTGCCATCCATCCGCGCCCTATGCTCGCGCTTCAAGGGAAGCAGCGCCACTGTCACGCATGCCCTGTACTTGCTTGAAGACGCCGGCCTGATCGCGGCGCGCCCGCGCTCTGGCTTCTACGTTCGGGAACGTCAGGCAATTGTTGGCCAGCCGTCGCAGCCTCGGCCCGAAGTGGCCACACAACCCGCACTGCCAGCGCAACGCGCCTTGCTACGAGAACTCGACCGGCTGCACGTTCACGAACAGCCCATGTTGTTTGCCGTGATAGATCCGGAGTTGTATCCCGTCGTTGCCCTGCAACGCATCATGACAGCGCAAGCCCGCCGTAATCCTTCGTTCTTTACCCTGGGAGACATGTGCGCTGAATCGCCGCTCGCTGAACAGCTGGCACGCCGGGGACGGTTGATGGGCCTCAACTGGCGTACTGAAGACATCACCATCACGTCTGGCGGGAAATTCAGCCACCGCGCGTTGTTGCGAGTGCTAATCAAACCCGGCGATACAGTGGCGATTGCTTCCCCAACCTCCATGAGGCTGTTATGGGACCTCGATGCGATGGGACTGAATGTGCTCGAAATACCGGCCCATCCGGAGCACGGTCTTTCCACCGATACGCTCGATTTCGTGCTGAAAAGGGAGAAGGTGGCGGCATGTATCTTCTCCGCGAATTTTTCGCATCCCACCGGCGGACTCATGAGCGACGACGCGAAGCGCCGCACGGTCGGGTTGCTTGCAAAGTATGGCGTGCCGCTTATCGAGGACGACCACAACGGGGAGCTGTATTTCGGCAAGAGCCGTCCGTTGCCTTTCAAGGCGTTTGATCAAGACGGACTGGTTCACTACATCACGAACCTGAGCGACTTGATTAGCCCCGGCATGTCTCTGGGCTTCGCGGTGACTAACTTGCGTAGGGAGCTTGAATTTATGCCGGAGCCGGCGCCGCTGTTTCAGCACACGCTGGCTGCATTTATGGCCAGTGGTCTGTTCGAGCCGCACTTGCGACGTTTGCGTCAGACGCTGGCAGCCTATGCAAAAATGTACCGGGCAGCCGTGCAACGTCATTTTCCTCCGGAAGCCTGTAGCCATGCAGTTTCAGGCGGCCATTGGCTATGGGTGGAATTGCCGCGCGGCTTCGATTCCGTCGCCTTGTTGCGCAGAGCGCTAACGGCTGGTATTGCTTTTGCGCCAGGCCAGCTTTTTTGCACCGACGGCAGTCTCAATCATTGTTTGCGGCTCAATATGGGCATGCCACTGACTGATCGTACTGAACGGAATATCGCTGCGCTGGGTCAGCTGATATCGGAAGAGCTGGCGCAACTGCGCACCGCATAACGATGGCGGTCTGAAAGTCGAAGGTGCTCGATAATTGCTCACCGCTCGACCCGATCGCTTCCGTCGACCAAGCATCACGCATATTTCCCTGGAGTCTCATCGCATGAGCGTGCTATCCCCCGTCGAGTCGTATCTGCAGGACTTCCATCAACGTCAGGCCGGCGCCACGAGTGCAGCATTCGGTCACCTTCGTGCCCGCTCGAGCGTGGCCGAATATGCATCCTCTTATGCAGCGCTTGCTGGATGCGTGCCGGCATCGGCTGCGCCGCTGACCGTCCTCGATCTCGCTTGCGGCGATGGATATCTGCTCAAGCTGTTGTCGGACCGGCAACAGTCGTCGCTGCGGCTGATTGGCGTAGACATGAGTCAGGGCGAACTGGACGTCGCACGAGCAACGCTCCCTAAGGAAGTCGAGTTGTTAAAAGAGCGTGCGCAGGAAATGCCCATCGAAACGGGCAGTGTCGACTGCTTACTGTCGCACATGGCCATCATGCTGATGGATGACGTCGAGCAGGTTATCAAGGAGGTCCGCCGCGTGCTTCGCCCGCACGGTCAGTTTGCGATCGTAGTTGGGCGAGCGTTTCTGCTCGGTGAGGCGAATCAGGTCCTGCACAAAGTTCTGCTGCCGATTCTCAGGGAAGATGCATCGCCGTTGCCGTTCGGCGATGCACGCACCCACACCGTAGAGGGATGGACGGAGTTGCTCTCGAGGGACTTTGAAGACCTGCAATTCGAAGATCTGGATGTGGATTGGGAACCAAACCCTGACGAGCTTTGGGAGTCGCTGACTGAAACCTACACTATCGACCGGCTATCCGAGCCGGCTAAGGCACGCTTTCGGGAGGAGCTTCTGGAAGCGCTAAGCGGCTTGCAACAGAGCGACGGGACCATTCGCACCGGCTGGGGGGTTCGGTTGATTCGCGCGAGGGCGAAGTAGAAAAAGTCCTGCGACTTTCTGGCTTCACTGCGCAACGGGATCAGGCAACCTGAGGCCGTTGCACAGCGAGCGCGATCCTTAGCATTTCGGCAATCGCACGTCGCGTCCTGTTATGGCCATCTGCACAAGGTCAATCAGGCGCTCGCCCTTCTTCAATGCATCGCGCTTTACGCCTTCCACAACGAAGCCGACCGATTGGTAAAGGTGTATCGCCGACGCGTTGTTCGCGGTTACCTCGAGTTCGATGCGCTCAACAGACGGAGCGCGGGCGGCCCATAGGAGCGTATGCACTAACAATGCCCGACCGATTCCCTGACCGCGATACTCCCGCGCGACGTTGAGCGCTAGCCCCACCGTATGTTCGCGGCTCGGTTGTTCGATCCGCCCGACACCGCCCCCGCCTACCAGTCGTCCCTCGTGCCGCGCGACGTACAACACCGAATGCTCGCCCGCGCGACGCTTGATGAACTCGGCCCACTGTTGATCGCTGACGGTCGCCAACCGATCTGGCAACGTCTCCAGTTCTTCATCGAACAAATCGGTCATGAACTGCTTGTAAGCGTCTTGGTCAGCAGGACTGACGACTTGATATGAGACCCCCGATGCATTCATTCGTGCCGCTCCGCCATGTTGGATTTCCTGGTGCAGAGTGAATTTTTTGCTTACGGCCGGCTATGCGCTGTCCGACGCCATCGATGGACAGCGCACACCTGCTTTCAGCTTAAGTCCGCTCAGCCTGCAAACCGGTCCGTCGCTGCGATCAACGCTTTTAGAATGCCCGGTTCATTGTAGGCATGCCCCGCATCCGGAATCAGCTGGAAGTCCGCCTTCGGCCAGGCCTTGGACAGATCCCATGCCGTACGCGCCGGCGTCGCCACGTCATACCGCCCCTGCACAATCACGCCGGGGATGTCGGCGAGACGATGGGCGTCCCGCAGCAACTGCCCTTCCTCCACAAACCCGTCATTGACGAAGTAATGATTTTCGATGCGCGCGAAAGCGAGCGCGTAATCGTCTTCACCGAAATGCTCCTCCAGTTCGGGGCTGGGCAGCAATGTGATCGTGCGGCCTTCCCACAAGCTCCATGCGCGCGCGGCCTCCCGTTTCGCGGCCTCATCCGTGCCAGTCAGGCGGCGACGATACGCCGCCATCAGATCGCCGCGCTCCTCGACGGGAATCGGTGCGAGGAAGCCCTCCCACAGGTCCGGGAACAACCACGACGCACCTTCCTGGTAGTACCAAAGCAGTTCGGCGCGACGCATCGTGAAGATGCCGCGTACGATCAGCGCGCTGACCCTCTGCGGATGCGTCTCCGAATAGGCCAGACCGAGCGAGCTGCCCCACGATCCGCCGAACACCAGCCACTGCTCGACGCCCATCATCTCGCGCAAGCGCTCGACATCCGCGACCAGGTCCCAGGTCGTGTTGTTGTCCAGGCTCGCATGCGGCTTGGAGCGGCCGCAACCGCGTTGATCGAACAGCATCACGTTGTAGCGCGCCGGGTCGAACAGACGGCGATGTTCCGGGCTGCATCCGCCGCCGGGGCCGCCGTGAAGAAACACCGCCGGCTTGCCGTTCGGATTGCCGCACAACTCCCAATACACCTGATGACCGTCACCGGTATCGAGAAAGCCGTGCTTGTAGGGTTCGATTGATGGGTACATGTTTGATTCCAGAGTGTGGATGCCAGTGCATTGCGGCGAACCGCGTGCGCATCCAATAGATTCTGCCCGATGAACTCCAACCCGGCTACTCGTTTCGGATGCGGACGCGGCTCGGCCGCTAGTCCGCCTGGGATAACTGGAACACATTTCCCTCGGGATCTTCTCCGTCGCAAAGCAAATAGGGGAAACCTTCGTAGCGTTTCAGTTCGCGCATGTTGACGCCTGCTGCAACGAGCTTGTCGCGCAACGCATTCAATCCCGATGGCACAGAGAACACCATCTTGGCATTCGAGTGAACGTGCTTAGCCGTCGTGTTGCGATACGGCTCACCCACAAGATGTAGCGCGAGTTCAATCGCACCCGCTTTGAGGACAAC
Source organism: Paraburkholderia sp. GAS33 (assembly GCF_050436645.1). Classification (NCBI taxonomy): domain Bacteria; kingdom Pseudomonadati; phylum Pseudomonadota; class Betaproteobacteria; order Burkholderiales; family Burkholderiaceae; genus Paraburkholderia; species Paraburkholderia sp. GAS33. The sequence continues at coordinate 401,145 of NZ_JBNDMP010000003.1, read as the reverse complement.
CCATTCGCCGGGAATCTCTTCAACGATGGGTAACGCGAAATGCGCTTCGTAAAAAGACTTCAGTGCTTCGACATCGTGCACGTAGAGTATTAACCGGCGCATGGAGATGTCCACGTGCTTCTCCCGTTGGGTTGTTCGATGCGGCTAAAGATCGGAATCGGCGCGAGGCGGCGCAGCGTTTTCATACAAAACACGACTGTACCCCCTCGCAACCCTTCACTAGGATAGCTCCACTCTCACGCCAAATGCGGGCGCTTCACTCATTTCAAATTGCTTGACCTGCCCGGCGTCGCATAAATCGCTTTCAGCGATCTTAAGCAGCTCAAGGCAGGCCGCCGGGCCTTCCACGAAGACCCGCTCGACCTCGGCCTTCATCGACAACTTAGCCTCAGATTTTGCCTTGCGGATCGCGCTTAGCACTTCGGAAGCGGCAAGGATGAGCTCATCAAACGAATCGTCTTTCGAGCGGCTCGATGCGCCGAAGTACATATCCATCGTAGGCCACGGCGCAGTATGAACCGATCCCTCCATCCACCACGACCAGCACTCTTCCGTGACGAATGGCAGAAACGGCGCCAACAACCGTTGAACCACAGAAAGCGAAGCCGCCAGCGCATTGCGTGCCGACGCCGCTTGCGATCCACTGCCATAGGCCCGACCCTTCACAAGTTCGACGTAATCGTCGCAATACCACCAGAAAAAGGCTTCAATGCGTTCGATGGCCCGGTTGTACTCGAACGCCTCCAGCGCAGCCGTCGCATGATCAACCACAGCGGCGAGATGCAGCATCATGGCGCGGTCGAGTCCATGCGCGATGGCGTCATCCGGCTCGCCATCGAAGCCCAGCGCAAACTTCGAAACGTTCAACAGCTTGAGCGCAAGCCGACGGCCCACCTTCATCTGCTTCTCTTCGAAGGCGGTATCCGTACCCGGACCGCCCAACGCTGCCCAGTAACGCACACCATCGGAGCCGTAAGTATCGAGCAGCGACAGTGGCGTAACCACGTTACCTTTCGATTTCGACATCTTCTTGCGATCCGGATCGAGAACCCAACCGGAAAGCATCGTGTGCCGCCAAGGTGCGCTCTGCGCTTCGAAGCCGCTCCGCACCACCGTGTAGAACAGCCACGTGCGGATGATTTCATGTCCCTGGGGACGCAGGTCCATCGGGAAGATATTCGCAAAGCATCCGTCGGCCTGCTCCCAACCGCCTGCAATCTGCGGCGTCAGCGAACTGGTTGCCCATGTATCCATGATGTCCGCTTCTCCCACGAAACCGCCCGGTTGGCCGCGTTGCGCCTCGGTATAACCCGGTGGCACGTGTGAGCGCGGATCGATCGGCAATGACGCCGCATCCGGACATATCGGCGTGCTGTAATCCGGTTCGCCCGCTGCATTGAGGGGATACCAAAGCGGAATCGGCACACCGAAGATCCGTTGGCGGCTAATCAACCAATCGCTATTCAGGCCTGTGACCCAGTGGCCATAGCGCGTGGCCATGTGCCCTGGATGCCAGCAGATCTGCGCGCCTCGCTCAAGGAGTTCCTCGCGCAGCACATTGTCGCGCCCGCCGCTACGCAGATACCATTGCCTCGTTGCGATGATCTCTAGCGGACGGTCCCCCTTCTCGAAGTATTTGACGCTATGCGTAAGCGGTCGCGGCGGACCCAGCAAATCGCCGCTTTCCGTCAGCATTTCGACCATCCGGTTGTGTGCCTGAGGAACAGATGCGCCCGCAAGGCGGACATAAGCATCGCGCGCGTGCGGCGATGCGAGCCAATCTGGCGTCTCGCTCTGCAGGCGACCGTCTTTGGCTATCACACAGCGTGTCGGCAAATTGAGTTCGCGCCACCAGATCACGTCGGTGACATCGCCGAACGTACAGATCATCGCCAGTCCGGTGCCTTTTTCAGGCTCAGCGAGCGGATGCGCCAGCACCGGCACTTCGATATCGAAGAGGGGCGCGCGCGCCTTGGTTCCAATGAGATGGCGATAGCGCTCGTCATCGGGATGCGCCACCAAAGCGACACAAGCCGGCATTAACTCCGGGCGCGTCGTAGAGATGATCAACGCGTTGCCTAGACCATCGACGAAACGCAGGTCGTGATACGCACCCGCAAGCTCACGGTCTTCGAGTTCAGCCTGTGTGACTGCCGTCTGGAAAGTCACGTCCCACAAACATGGTGCGTCCTGACTGTACAGCTCGCCTCGCTGCAGATTGCGCAGGAATCCAAACTGACTCGTGCGTTGCGATCGATCGTCGATTGTGGCGTAGGTCAAACTCCAGTCGACCGAAATCCCGAGACGCACAAACAGCTCTCTGAACGCGCGTTCGTCGATGGCGGTCAGCTTATGGCAAAGTTCGATGAAGTTACGCCGGCTGATCCGCGCAAACTCCGAGCGACGCGTGGCGGGCGCAGCAGGCTCACGATAGTGCGGTTCGTACGCCGCATCCGGATCGCACGTCACGCCATAGAAGTTCTCGACGCGCCGCTCCGTGGGCAGACCGTTGTCGTCCCATCCGATTGGATAAAACACGCTCTTGCCCGTCATGCGCCGATAACGAGCGATGATGTCGGCATGCGTATAGCTGAACACGTGCCCCACATGCAGGGAGCCGGACACCGTGGGCGGGGGAGTATCGATCGAGAACACGTTTTCGCGCGGCGCCGTGCGGTCGAAGGCATAGAGCTGTTGCACTTGCCAATGCTCTGCCCAACGCGCTTCGAGTGCGTCGAGCCCAGGCCGCTCGGGCACGCGTGGAGCGGCGTGCCGTCGTGTCGGACGACGACGTTCGGTGGCCGATAAGGAAGATGAAGGTTTCATCGCTGCTTCGCTGTCGATAGGAAATTCGGGTTGCAGTGCATATCGAAGGCCACACGCGAACGCACGAATCCGCGCGACCCGGACAGGGATCACGAACGAATCCAGCATACACGCGAGCGGTGCGGCCTTGGTACGTCTTTGGCCAGGCTATGTGTTTAGGCGACGTGGCTTACGAACAGCGCGATCGAGGCGGAGGAACGCCCGATGCAGGCGCACGAACGCTCCATAGCGCGAAATGCAGCAGCGATGCTCTGGAGAACACCGAAAGGCCGACGGACGCGGAGTGAAGCGAGGGAAAGAAGCGAGAACAGGTACGGCGAAATGCTCGTAGCAGCCGTGGCGAGCGTATGAAAAGCTGCGCGTGCTGCGAGGGGATGAGGTAAATCAGTGCGGCATTACGTTTAACGGTGACATAGCATCCTCCGCGAGTGAACGTTAGATAAGGTGTGTCCCGACTTGTGGTCGGGATATGTTTTTATAATCGATCATTGAGATTGGCACAAGTCTTATCTGACGTCGTGTGTCGCCATATCCTCGATCCACGCTTCAAATGTCGCATACATCGCCGGTAAAGATTCCTCATTGGTCGCAATGCATTGCGCACCGTGCACGATCGAAATCGATGCATCCAGATCCCCACCGGCTTCGGCCTGCGCTGCGAGTGCCCGATCCGTGCGCTCGATGGCCTCCTGCGCGAGTGCCCAGGCTTCCTGCGGTGAACGGTTGCATTCATCTGCCAGATAAGCCGACGTCAAACCCTCCCCGGTCATATTGCGCAGCGTTTGATCGAGCGTGAGACTGTTGCCGGCAGACCAGCAATGCTTCACCAGCAAGGGACCCACTTCCGGGTTATCGACGATATAGCCGAGCGTGCGAGTCAGATAAGCGCGGGTCTGCGACGCGGCCATCTTCGCCAGCAGATAGCCATGGTAGTAGACGGCCATGTCGTGATAGATGGGGTGAGGCATGCCCAGCACATAGACGGTGTTACTCGAAACACCGAGCATGCGCTGCGTCAACGAGCGCTCCAGATCAAGCACGGACTCCGTGGTGCGCTCTGCAACGTCCATGGCATAGAGGGCCTGCTCGAAGTAAGTCGGCACCAGGTCGCGCCGTTCGTTGTAAGCGAGGAAAGCCCGGTTCGACTCGACCCGCTCACGGATCATCTCGTCAGGCATCGGCTCGCCGTCCGCGTTGCGCGCGTAGCGTCGGATCCAGCAAGGGTCACCCGGCAGCGCTTCGAAGAACTTTGCCTGGGCTTCAAGGTATGCGGGTGTGGTCGGGGCAAAGCCGTGCGAAAAGCACGGCGAATTGAGCGCAACGTTCGAAAAGTGTGCGGCGTGTCCCGCTTCGTGAAACAACACGTTGATCCCCCGCAGTCCTGCGCCCGCTTGTTGCGGACGGGCCGTCGAGGTGAAGCGGACGTCGGCAGGCACCCAGCCGTCGGTGTCGTCGTGATAACTGGCTACGGGCGACGCGCAAAAGCCGGTAGTGAACTTCCCCGGCCGGTCCAGCAGATCGATTTCGATGCGTGCGCCGCGATACGAAACGCCAAGACGCCGGAACGATTCAGCCCAACGCTCCAACGCCTTGCTAAAGGGAAAGTAAGCATCCGCCTTTAGCGCGGCGCCTCCGCGAACTCTGAATGGCAGGTTGTGCGGCTGCAAGACTTCGTCGCCGTACTCGCTGACGAGGCGATCCATCGAAGCAAAATGCGTATTGCGCGTATTCCGTTCAAATTCATCGAAGATCGCAAAGAGCTGCTCCGGGCTCATACCGCTATTGGTGCGCAACCGGTAATCGAAGAAGTCGCGATATCCGAGTCCACGCGCCAATTCGTTGCGCTTCGCCACGATCTCGAGAAAGCCGTTTTCCAGCACCCAGCGTTCGAGTCCAGACAGTGCCTCGTGTGAGCTTTTGCGCGATGCTTCGTCCGGGTTTGATGCGAGGTTTGAACGCAACGCAGCGGGCGAAGCTTCTTCGGTGCGGCCCGACGCGCCGATGTGATGCATCTTGTAGGCTTGGCGGCGCGCAAACAGATCGGCGTCCATTGCGATCAGTTCGGCAAGCAAGGTAGACGCACGCTCGCTACCCATCGCATTGCCTTCGAATGCGGCGACCCAGCCGCGCAAGCCGCTCACCAACGCATCGCGCTCAGCGGATTGCCGGGCGGCTTCAACCCTCGCAAGATGTTCTCTGGTCTGCGCGAGGAGCCGAGAGTCGGCGAGGAAGGTCTTGCGTGCAAGACCAGCCGCACGCTGCGCGTCATGTTCATCGCTTTGGCCCGTGTGGGTCAGCCAGAAAAGCTCGCCCTCCTTCCGATGAATCTGCAGATAATCCTGATTGATCTGGTCGAAGAAGGTGCGAGCGTTTTTCATGTACGAAGCATCACTAGAGGCGTTGTTTTATGTGGCTCGGAAAAGCGGCGAGGGAGAGCGCAATGTTCCGCGTTCATCGTAGCGTAGTCGGCATACAGTTGACTTGCTAAGCGGTGTCGCGAGAGCCTGGCTTTGCGCTGCGCTCTCTAAGCGCCTTTAGCATCCAGCGGACTCAAACGCTGTCCATCCGCACCGTCCTCGATCTGCCAGCCCTTCGCTCTCAATACCTCGCGCAAACGGTCCGACTCGGGCCAATCTTTGCGTGCGCGTGCCTCCCCACGCTGACGCGCCAGGTCAGCAACATCCGCTGGAATTTCGAACGTATCCGCCCGCCACTCAGCCAACTGCAACCCGAGCACCGCGTCAAAGACATCAACGGTGGCCCGACGTGTTTCATCGGGCAGCTCGCTCCTGACCAGTTCCCACAGCACGGCCAACGCCCGCGGAAGATTCAGATCCTGATTGACCTCTGCGTTAAAGCGCGCCACAAAATCCTCATCTGCAGTGCCGCCGACGGGCCAGCTCGTATAGGCTTTGCGCAGCCTGTCCAACGCCGCCTGCGCGGCCTCAAGTGCCTCATGATTGAAACGCAGCTTGCTACGGTAATGCGCACCAAGGCAAAGATAGCGGTAGGCCAACGGATCGATCCCGCGGTCGATCAAGCTCTGCAGCCTCAAAAAGTCCCCACTCGACTTGGACATCTTGGCGGCATCCAAGGTCAGAAAGTGTCCATGCATCCAGAAGTTGGCTGAGCGCGTGCCGTGTCGAGCTTGCGTCTGCGCAATCTCATTGCTGTGATGCACGGCGATGTGGTCTTCTCCACCGCAATGAATGTCAAACCAAGGCCCCAAGTACTTGGCGGACATCGCCGAGCACTCGATATGCCACCCCGGAAAGCCGCGACCCCACGGGCTGTCCCACTCCATTTGCCGCGTCGATCCAGGTGGACTGAATTTCCACAACGCAAAGTCAGTCGCACTGCGCTTCTCTCCTAGCGCAACGCGCTTGCCAGCCTGCAAACCGGCGTGATCGAGGCGCGCCAGATGGCCGTAGTCGTCCTGCCTGCTCGTGTCGAAGTACACACCGTCGTTCGTCTGATACGTGTAACCGGTGCGTTCCAGTTCGGCAACGAAAGCGATCTGCTCCGCGATGTGGTCCGTCGCGCGGCACCACAGCGTGGGTTCCAGCAGGTTGAGCGCCCGCCAGTCGCTCATGAACGCACGCGTGTAGCGTTCCGCAATCTCCCATGCAGACTTGCCCGTGCGACGGCTGCCCTTTTCCATCTTGTCTTCGCCTTCATCGGCATCGGAGACAAGATGGCCGACATCAGTAATATTGACGACGTGCTGCACCTTGTAGCCGTTTAGCTCAAGAACTCGTCGCAGCACGTCTTCGAAAACATATGTCCGCAGATTGCCGATGTGCGCATGGTCGTACACCGTAGGTCCGCAGCAATACAGACCCACGTGACTGGGTTGCAGGGCTGTGAACGGCCGCACAGTGCGCGACCAGGTGTCGTACAGGGCGAGAGACATCGAAGTTTCCGTATGATTTGGAAGGCGAAAAACAAAAAAGCCACCAGTCTTTCAACGGGTGGCCATCAGGAACCAGCTTGAACGTGACGCAAACCGACGCGCTAGACGCAAGCTCCCTCTGGCAGGCTTTGACAGCATGCGTGTTTGCAGCGGACGAGGAAGAGGGCGGAGGCGTTCATAGAATGATGCTAACGCGCGTCTATTTTTTGGTCAATCGGTTTGACGGGCTGCGAGCTAGCCTTCGCCGCGCTAATCTTCGCCGCGCATTGCCCGCTCGGCGGCATCGACGGTCTGCGCGATCAGCGTGGCGATCGTCATCGGACCCACGCCGCCCGGCACCGGCGTCACTGCCGCGCAGCGGCTCGTAAGCCCATCGAGATCAATATCGCCGACACCGCCAGGATGGTAGCCGGCATCGATCACGACAGCACCATCGCTAATCCAGCGACTCGGGATGAACCTCGGCTTGCCCACCGCGCCCACGACGATTTCCGCGCGGCGTACCTCGGCCTCGAGATCAACCGTCTTCGAATGACACAAGGTGACGGTCGCGTTCGCATTCGACAGCATCAGCGCCATAGGCTTGCCGAGGATCGCGCTACGGCCCACCACGACCGCGCGCTTGCCGGCCAGCTCGATCTTGTAGTACGCGAGCAGCCGCATGATGCCGGTTGGCGTCGCGGGGCCGAACGCCGGTTCGCCCAGAGCCATGCGGCCAAAGCCGTGGCTCGTCACGCCGTCGACGTCCTTGAGAATCGAGATGCTGTCGAAACATCGGCGTTCGTCGACCTGAGCGGGCACGGGATGCTGCAACAAGATCCCTTGAACGTTGGGATCGGCGTTGAGCTTCTCGATCTCGGCGAGAACCTCGTCCGTGGTGCTGCTGGCAGGCAGTTTGACCAGACGCGAATCCATCCCGACGCGCCGGCACGCGTTGCCCTTCATCTGCACATAGGTAGCGGAAGCCGGATCGTCGCCGACCAGAATGGTGGCGAGTATGGGCGTCTGGGTGCCGTTGTTTGTCTTGAGCGCGGCTACGCGTGCGGACAAAGACTGTTCGCCCAAAGCGGCGAGCGCCTTGCCGTCCAGGATCACACAATTCAGAGGATTGTTCATGGCTTAGCTCCACACGGTGGTCGCGCTGTAATAGCCGCTACGCTGCAAAAGATGGACGCAATACCGGGGAAATACGACGCCGCGCAGACGATGGAATGCGGGCAGTATATCCTTCAGTCTGCCCCTCACACTCGCGCCACCCCTGCGAAGCACAGTGACCAACAGGTAAAGAACCGTGCACGTCAACCATCAGGCATTTTTCTACTCGCTTTTCTTTGCACGGCTGGCCGACCAGATTCTGCTGTTCCTGGTACCACTAGTCGTATTCCAGACGACCCAGAAAGTGTCGTGGTCCGGCATCGCCTTTTTCGTTGAAGCGCTGCCGCGCTATCTCTTCTTCCCGCTCTTCGGCGCGTTCAGCGACCGCTTCTCCCCACTCAAGCTGATGCGTATCAGCCAGACCTACCGTGCCGTCGTCTGTATCGCAGGGGTCGTCGGTTACGCGGCCTTCGGCGGAATCGGCTGGCTGATTGCGCTCTCCGCTTGCTGCGGCATCCTGACGAGCCAAGGCTTCGTCGCCCGCGAAGTCATGCTGCCGCAAATCTTCAAGGCGCATAAGTTCGAGCGTGTGCTGGCGGTCTCCCAATTGGCCGATCAACTCGGCGTCGTGCTCGGCCCAATGGCAGCGGCGCTGCTGCTCGGCTGGTGGCGCTGGGAGTTCGTGGTCATCACCACCGGGGTGCTGTTCCTGATCGCCGACGCGTCGTTTGTGTTGTGGCAGCGCATGAGCGGTTTTCAGGCTATCGCAGCAGAACCGCCCCGAGGCCACTGGACCCAACCGCTGAGAACCGCAGTACAGCATGTCGTGCGCCTACCCGGTCTGAAGAAGGTCATTTTGCTGGCCGCCGCCGAGAACCTGGTCATCGGCGTGACGCTGGCCACATCCGCTGCCATGGTCACCGGCATCCATCATCAATCGGGACGCTTTTACGCGGTGCTGCAAACCATCGGCGCAATCGCCACCGTCTTGATTCTGGTGACGATCGCCCGCGCCTCGTTTTCGAGGAAAACGTTGGGTCTGCTGGCGTTTCTGGCAATCTGCCTGGGAGGCGTGCTGGCCGGCGCGAGCCCAGGCCCGTGGGGCTACGCGGTGGGCTTCGTGCTGATCACCGGCTTCGACAAGATGTTCAATGTCTACATTCGAAGCGCCCGGCAGAAGATCATTCCGCCCCAGGACTACGGCAAAACCACGGGCGTCATCATCCTGCTGAACAACATGACCCAGCCGCTGGCGGGATTGCTGGTAGGGGTGTTCGCCAGCCGCGCCCATACGGGTTTGCTGATCGTGACGCTCTCGCTGACGATGGGCGCAATCGGCGCTGTGGCGTCGATTGCGGAGCCATGGCTGCAGCGCAGACGCACAGCCCGCGCGGAGAGTGAATCAGGCTTGTCCAAGGCGGGCATCGCGGAAAGCGAGTGAGCCCGCCGTCGCCTAGGTCGTTGCTTCGGCCGGCCCAATACGCACACCTTTGAAATGGCCCGCAGCCGGCGGCGCGCCGCACTCGCGCAACAGTGCGCGCAGTTCGTTGATGACCGGAAACACCTCGTGGTTCCAGTCCGCCCCTTGGCGATCGTGCGCTTCCTGTTCGCGCTCGACGATCCAGCGGTCTTCCTTGAAAATCCGCTCGGTGAACCACACTAGCAGTGGCCACGCCATATCGAGCAGGACCGGAATGCCCGGCTTGCGGATGGACAGCAGGCCGAAGGTGCGGTTGACGCGCTGCTCGCTATCGACCGGCACATACACGATCCACAGGTTCATCACGAGCGTCGAATCCGACGTGCGGATCTGCAGCGTCTGGTACGGATATTCGGTGCGGATGGTCATCACGTCCTTGTCCGCGCCTTGCGTGCCTTTACGGCTCTGGCCGAACACCAGCGCTTCGCCGATCGGCTGCTCGCCGGCCATCCGCGCGAACGTGTAGTCCACCTCGACCCAGCCTTCGCCGCGACGCCGTCCCAGCGACCGCGCCCGCATCTGCCCCATCTGCTTGCGGTGCAGGAACTGATGGTTCATGTCCATCAGGTTTTCGTGCATGAACGAATAGTGGCACTTCACTTCGCGGCCAAAGCGGCGCGTCTTGTACGCCTTGTCGCCAAGCGAGGCGAGCGGCGGCAACGGGCGCTCCTCAGCCAGCGCAGGATTGCCCGGGAACACGAAGATCAACCCTTGTTCCTCGCGGCACGGGTACGAGCGCACGCCGTTGGGCAGCCGCTCACGGCCGAGATAGGGAATATCGACGCAACGGCCCGTGCAATCGTAGGTCCAGCCGTGATAACAGCAGCGGATGTTTTCGCCGTCCACCACGCCGCCGTGCAGCGGCACCTGGCGATGCGCGCAGCGGTCTTCCAGCGCAAACGTGACGCCCGACTCGGTGCGCACGAGTACGATCGGCTCGCCCGCGAAGGTTACGCCGTGCGCCTTGCCCCGCTTGACCTCATGCGACCAGGCAAGCGGATACCAGTAATCGGGGTGGATCGGAACGCGACGCAAATCGCGAACAGGCGCGTCAGGGCGCGCTTCGACGAATGCCGCGGAAGATACTTCGTCAGATGCATCGGCAATAGCGTCGACAGGCGCATCGATAGTGCTGCTATCCAGCGAAGGAACTCCATGCATGGGCGACGCCTCCTTATAGTCTGAAACCTGGATGGGCCCCCAACAGGATTGGGGCCGACATGGGGAGTCAGTCTACTAGAAGGTGCGCAATTGATGTTTTTGACAATACCTGGGGTTTCCCGCCTGCCGTCAACTTTCGTCGGGTGCGACCAGTCCTGAGCGTCGCTGCACGCCCCAGACGCGGCCACCACGTAAAAAATGCAGCCATCCCAGCAGGGCGCCAGTGTGGCGGAGCAACTGGAATGTGAAGGGCTCGACTATTGCGGCGACCAGCGCCAATCCCACGCTAGAGCCGACGCGCTGACCCGTCCAGCGGCGGTACAGATGGATGGACCAGACGTAGAAAGCCAGGTCGATGGCGATTTTCGCGCCGATCACGCCAAAAATCGACAGCACCAGCGTCCCATGGCCGCCGACGAGGAAAGCGAGCAGCAACACGAAGGCCGTCAACCCGTAGATGGGCTGCATCGTGTCAATCGCCTTGACCGGCAGCATCAGCATGCCGAGGGTGCCGTAGCGCGGGTTGCCCGTCATATCGCGATTCCAGTACTGCGTCTGCAGGAAGCCTGCAAACCAGCGGCGCCGCTGCCGCAGGAAACTGCCGAGCGTTCCGGGCGCGTCGGTTCGCCCTTGTGCATCGCCGACCACGCGCACATCCCAGCCGAGCCCGTGATCGACCGAATAGCGACGCAACCGGTGGATCAGTTCGTAGTCCTCCACCAGACATTGCGGGTCGAAGCCGCCGACCTCGACGAGCGCCTCGCGCTTGAACGAGGCAAACGCGCCGGAGATCAGCAGGAGGCTGTCGGCACGCATCCACGCAAAGCGGGCAATGAAGTTGCGCATGTACTCGTAGGTCTGGAACCACTGGAATACGCGGCCTGAAAAGGACTTGCCGCAGACCGGCACGAGGATGCCCGCTGCCGCCACCAGCTTCGGTTCGCTCGCGAAGGCCGCCCGCATGGCGTAAGTGGCGTCGTCGTCGAGCAGCGTGTCGGCGTCGACGGTCATGACCGTGTCGGTGGTCATCTCCGTGATGGCGGCGTTCAGCGCCCGCGCCTTGCCGCCGTGCGGCACGCGCAGCCAGTACAGGTTCGGATGCAGCGAGCTCGGCGCGCTCAGGTGGCCATCCGGCGCCGCCGTCAGGCCAAAGCGTCCGGTCAGGAGCGCGGCGGTATCGTCGGTCGAGCCGTCGTCGGCAATCACGATCTGCTCCGGGCCGTGCGTTTGCTGCAGCAACGCAGCCAGCGTGATCGGCAGCACCGCTGCCTCGTTATGCGAGGCGACGATCACGCCCATGCTGGGCAAACTGCGTCGATCCGAAGCCGGATCGAGCGGTGCCAACGGCCGCATGAGCGGTAGCGTCTTGACTGCGACGAATACGAGCAGAAGGGTGTCGTAGACAACGTATGCAATCCCCGTCGACCATGCCACCACACCTTGCAGAAAAAACGCCCGCGCGAACAGCAGCAGCCACAGCGCCACGACACTGAGATGGATCACCGTGCTCAACAACGTGGCCGGGCGAGGCACGATACGAGGCGACGCGAGCGCCAAAGCTTGTTCCAGAGTTCTCTTCAAAATAGCGGCTGAATCTGTCGGTACTGCGTGGTTGAATGGTTGAGCTTGTGGCTCAGAGTCGTTAGGCGAAGACGCGTTCCTCAAGGGATCATGCGCTTTAGCACGGACTTGCGATCGATCCACTCATGCTTGAGCGCACCGCCTACGTGCATCGCCAGCAGCGCGTAAAGCGCGTAGCCGAGCCACGTATGCAGCGCGCCAAAGCGGTCGTGCAGCGTTTCCTTGAGCGTCGGATCGAGGTTCATCACGTAGCCGATGCGCGGCCACGGAAACAGGTTGAACAGACGCATCGGATGCGTCGCGGCGTCCTTCCATGCCGAGTCGTGCAGCCAGCCAGACAGCGGCAGGCCGATCATCAACAGGTAAAGCAGAAAGTGCGCGACATGGGCGGCGATCCGCTCCCATGCGGGAAACGCGGCCGGCAACGCCGGCGGCTTGTGCGAGACGCGCCACAGAATGCGCAGCAGCACGAGGCCGAGCACGGTAATGCCGATCGACTTATGCGTGTCGACCACCGGACGCACCCAGTCGTCGGGCAGCGAATCGGCGCTCAACCCCAACACCACATTGCAGATAATCAGGATCGCGATGATCCAGTGCAGGACCATTGCCGTGCGGGTGTAGTGAGAGACCGCCTGCACGCTGCTGGCGTCGGTTAGCGGAGAGTTTGCCTGAGTGCTCATCGGTAATTCCGTCCGAAAGGTACGCTTATGCGAAAGCTTTTTGAAATTTAAAATGGCCGTGAACCGGGCAAAAGCGCCGACGCCTGAATGCAACGTCATCGCAGCTAATAGTGCTAACGTCGCCGCGCGGCGATTTATTCCCAGAATGCCCTTATAGGCAGATTTCTGCTCGTTTCAACGGCGCTGTGCCGCTTCCCGAATCAGACGAACCGTGGTGAAAATCGCAATCTTCCTACGAAATTGCATCAGGCGTGCGGCAGCCACACATCTCGCGTGCGACGCATTGCCGCCAGCTGCCAATATGCGCAGAGTAAAGATGCCGGGCATGTGGTTTACACATAGGTTCGCGGCCGCCTGCATGGCATAATCTGCGCCAATCATCGCCCCTTCTCATGCTCGACGCACAGCATGCTTCGCCTCCGCCTTCAGAAAATCGGCAGTTTGTTGGGATTGCTTGCAATCCTGATGAGCACGCTTGCGCCGACAGTTTCGCAGGCGCTCGCGGCACACGACAGACTTGGCCAGGCGCTGGCCACTTACTGCTCGGCGGACCCGGATAACAGCCAGGTCGAGAAGACGGACAAGTCGTCGCCTTCGCCTACCTGGCATTGGCAGGCCTGTGCGTATTGCGGCATGCTGGCCCACGTGCCGGTGCTGCCCGGCACGGCTACGGTGTTCGAGGCCGAACTATCGGTTGCGCGCGCATCGGTTCCGGTCACGCGCGACGCCGTCCACGTCCCCCTCTTTTATACCGCGGCCCAGCCGCGCGCACCTCCCGTTCTCTCCTGACGTGTTCTGTACCTGAACCGCATCCGCGCTGCGCAAGCAGTCGCGGGATGTCGCCGCACAACCACGCGGCGCAGCATCAAGACAATTAGGAGAAGAATTAGATCATGCGTACGTTTTTCAAACGACACGCGGCGCCGGCACGCGCCGCTTTGATGGCGGCTGCGGGCGCCACCTGCCTCGCCGGTTCGCCGGCGGCTTCTGCTCACGCGGTAGTGGGTGACCGCGTCTTTCCCGCCACGCTGACCGTGGACGACCCCGGCGTCGGGGATGAATTCGACACCCAGTTCGGTCACATCAAGAGTCCGGACGACAACGGTGACAACATGAACGTCAATACGGTCTCGTATGAATGGGACAAGCTGATCACGAAGAACCTGGCCTTCAGCGTTTCGAGCGATTACGTCAGCCAGAACGACCCGAACGGCGGCTCGACGAAGGGCTGGGACAACGTGACCATAGGCGCGAAATATCTGCTCTACGCGAACGCGCGGCATGAATTCATGGCGTCGATCGGGCTCGAGGCGGAGATCGGTGGCACGGGCTCCAGGTCGGTTGGGAACTCGTTTTCGACGTTCACGCCGGACTTTTACTTCGGCAAGGGCTTCGGCGATCTGCCCACCTCGCTCAGCTATCTGCGGCCGTTCGCGATCACCGGCGAACTCGGACCGAACCTCACCACGGCGTCGTCCGCCAACGGGCCGAATTCATTCGGCTGGGGCTTCACGCTGCAATACAGCATTCCGTATCTGCAAAGCCAGGTGAAGGATCTCGGCATTCCGCAGCCTTTCAAGAACATGGTGCTCGTCGTCGAAGCGCCGATGAGCACTTGTACGGCGGGCGCTTGTGCCGGTCAAACCACCGGCACCATCAACCCGGGCTTTCTCTGGCTTAACCGCTACGGCCAGTTCGGCATCGAAGCGCAGATTCCGGTCAATCACCTGACCGGCAATCACGTGGGCGTGCTGTTCGATGCGCACCTGTACTTCGACGACATCTTCCCTAACTCTCTTGGCAAGCCGCTCTTCAACTAAATGAAAAACACTCTCCTGAACTCATCTCTGGCGCGCGGCCTCGTTGCCGCGCTGACGCTGACGGTCGCACAGTTCGCGCACGCTCATGCATACCCGACTCACCAGGCGCCGTCCGCCGGGTCCACCGTGACCACCTCGCAAAAGGACGTGGCGATCGACTTCGACGATGGCCTCGAGCCGGCCTTCAGCGCGATCACCGTGACCGATGCGCAGGGCAAGCCCGTGACAAGCGCGAAGGCCGTGGTCGATCCGGCGAACAAGAAGCATATGTCGGTCGCGCTGAACCCGCTCACGCCGGGTGACTACACGGTCGCGTGGGTGGCGGTCGCGGAAGATGGCCACCGTACGCAGGGCCACTACACCTTCACGGTGAAGTAACGGTGGATCCGCTCGTCGTCGTACAGATCGTCGTCGAAGCTGCGCAAGACGTGCTGTTCGCGGTGGCGGTCGGGGCGCTCGTATGCAGTGCGATGCTGGCGCGGGTGGATGACACCCGCGCCATGGCGTCTGCTACCGGGCTGGGACGCTCGCGGTTGGCTGCACTCTGCGCACTCTCGCTCGCCTGCGTGCTGTACCTGTGGCTGGAGGCTGCCGTGATGAGCGGTACGCCGTTGCGTGAGGCTGGTCCCGTGGTGGGCGCGGTGCTGACGCAGTCGCACTTCGGGATTGCGTGGTCGGTGGGTTTTGCCGGCGTGGTGCTCGCATGTTTCGGCGGCGCGCGTCATAGCCATGCGGCGTGGTGGCTAACGGCGGCGGGTATGGTCGTCTATGTGGCGGGGAAAGCTGCGGCCAGTCACGCCGCGGACGCAGGCGATTTCACCCTGCGCGAAGCCGTGCATGTGCTGCATCTCGCGGCGACTGCGTTGTGGGCAGGTAGTGTGATTGTCGCGGCGCCGCTGTTGTGGTGTAGGGGCGCCGAAGCGGCGACAGCGGCGGCGGATGTCGCGCCCGGCAACCGTGTGAAGTTCTGCACGTACCTGTCGCATCTGGCAACCGGCGCGCTCGCAGTTGTGATCGTGACCGGCATCTATAACGCTACGCAGGACACGGCGCATCTGACTACGCCGTTGCTCGACGTGGTGTACGGACGCGTGCTGACTCTCAAGCTGATACTCGTCACGTTGGCGGTATTGCTCGGTGCCTATAACCGGATGATCCATCTACCACGCTTGCAACACACGGTGACCGGTGATGGACAAGCCTATCGCAATGCGCGGCGCAGCTTCGACCGGCTGCTGGCCGTCGAAGCCGTCGCAATGGTCGCGATCTTGATCGTGGCAGGCGTACTGGGCCACACGTCGCCCTCGGGCGGCTAGACCACGGTTTGCGGATGCGCTAGCGCTTCGATGGCGCGCTGGTGCATCCTTCCCTCCTCTACGCCAACTTAACGACGCGCAATCAGCGCGATCGATTCCACTCGCTCATCAAGCCAGCCCTCCGCGGCGTGCGGTTCAAGCAGAGATCGCAAACGCGTCACCAGTTCGTCGAGCCGCGCACCGAGGCGCTCTGATGACAGGCTCGACATCGACAACGCTCGCGCGATCAGCGACTCTAGCGCGACGCGCCGCTTCTCGATGAACGACACGCGTTCGAGCGAAGCAAACGCCGACTTGAACAAGACGGATTCGTGACTCTCCCAGCTATCGGATTTGCGCTGCTCGCGCGCCGGATCGGTTTGCGCGTATTCGTCGAGCAACGCGCGGTACGAGGCGAGCCATGGCGTCGACGCGTCGTTCGCGTGCGAGGTGCCGAAGAGCACCACGGCGCCCGATGGGTCGATCAGCTTGTCCAGACGCGCGAGCGTATCGGGCCGGTCCATCCAGTGAAAAGCGCGGCCGATGACGGCAATCTGAAAACGGCCCCACTCTGGCGAAAGATCGTAGGAACTGCCCAACCGGTATTCGATGTTTGGGGCAACGCCGAGTCCGAGTCCTGAGGCGATGCGTAGCATCTCGGGTTCAGGGTCGAGCGCCACGCCCGAGTCCACCCATGATGAAAATGCCAGCGAGAGTTGCCCCGGTCCGCAGCCGAGGTCGAGCAGGCGTTGCGTGCCGTCGAGCTTGCAGGCTTCGGCCACGCGGCGGATCAGGCGCGGTGAGTAGGCAGGGCGGCCGCTCAGGTAGTGAGCGGCGTTGTTCTTGAAGCGGTCGGGTACGAAGGGGATGGGTGTGGTCATGGGCGGGTTGGGGAAACCGAGCTAACAGGACATGGAGGGAGCAGGCAGTTTCAGAGTATGACGCCGTGCCGCATTCGATGTCGAGACCGTCGTAGTGCATTTCATTCTTTTGGGCTCCCGGCCAGACTCGCGAGCCAGACCGTTGTGAGGCTCTCTTCAACCGCCTGCCGCAAATCGCGAGTGGCGCGCCGCCTTTCCTGACGTTGCCGGTAAATTACCTTTCACACAAAGCAGCGGCGTCTGCTAGCTCCCCGGTTTCCAAGCGCTTACTCTTTTATTGCGAACGCTCACACGCATTTTTGAATGTTAGCTTTCCTTATAACGACTTACCAAAAAACTGAGAGAGACGTAAAGATGAGGGAAGATTCGCCGAAAACCGGACAGGTTCGTTTTCAACACATCATCAGCGGGACAGGTCGCACGCGAAGTATGTCCGTGTGTCGGCGGCATGGATCACACGGGCCCGCTTCCGTCTCCAGTGACGCGAGCCTGCAAAACGAACTGGAGCGAATCTCCGCCCTGATCAAAACGGGCCTCGAAGGCGAAATTGAAGGTGCAGTCAAACAGTTGAGCAGCCGTTACTGGAACGATGTCGAAGCCCTCACACTTCTTTCCAGCGCACTGAACCAGAACGACCGTTATGCCGATGGATTCAGACTCGCCAAACAGGGGTTATCCATTGACCCTGGCAACCACTTTTTGCACTACAACGCGGCCAGGGTGTTGTGGATGTGCGGACTGCCCAGAGAATGTCTTCCGTATGCCATGGAAGCGGCTCGCCTTTGGCCTGATAACGCGGGAACGTGTGTGCAGTACTTCCTCTCATGCGTACAGCTTGCCCTTGGTGATTTCAAAGAAGGCTGGAAGCGACATAAAATTTTCTATACGTATCCGTCGATAAGCAGCCAATTGTTCCGTCCGGATTTTCCTGAGTGGAACGGCGAACCGCTACTGGGTTGCGAATTTTTGTACGTACTCCACCAAGGATATGGCGACCAGATCCAGTTCCTTAGATTCGCGAAATGGCTACACCAACAAGGTGCGACGGTCGATGTACTCGTCGATCCACCACTAGCCGGAATTGCTGCTGGCATGGGAGGCGTGCGAACCGTCTATTCCTATCCCGCCGTACCAGGCGGCTCGTATGCATACTGGTCTTATATGATGAGGATACCGGCATACATGGAGTTGGAGGTATCAATGCTCCCGCTTGCAATGCCGTATCTCACGACAACACATGAGCGACGCGAACATTGGCGCGCATACGTCGAGTCGACCGCTCCGCGCCAGGAAAATGCGAAATCCAGACGCGTCGGCTTCGTCTGGAAAGGTAGTCCTAACACGGCCAATGATCGCTGCCGGTCTATTCGGCTGCACGCGCTGGGGCCATTGTTTGAATTACCCTCAATAACGTGGTTCTCTGTCCAAAAGGACGACGCTGAGGCGGAACGCAAATCGTTGGCCGACAACTTCGACGTACACACCTTGGGGCCAATGATTGACGACTTTACCGACACGCTCGCCATACTCGAGACATTGGATCTGGTTATCACTGTAGATTCGTCCGTTGCGCATCTTGCCGGCGCCGCAGGCCTGCCCGTATGGGTGCTTCTGCCCGGCTATTCTGAGTGGCGGTGGCTCGCCGACCGCACGGATAGCCCTTGGTATCCATCCATGCGCCTATTCCGTCAACGCCAGTTAGGGCAGTGGGATCCAGTTATCGAGGAGGTGCGAGACGCGTTACGGGAATGGCTGGACGAGCCGGTAGATTCGCATCGGAGGTAGCGGCGTGCGCTAACACACAGTACGGATTGCAGCGTACCAAGCCACACCGCAACGCGCTCACTCGGCCGCACCATCCTCGGTCGAAGGCCCTTGCCCCTCCCCCATCCCATCCGCCCGCGCCTTCGCATCGAACAACGCCAGCAACCCCTCAGCCGAGTTGAACATCCGTTGCCCGTTATGCCCGACCCCCGGCACCTGCCAGCATCGATGCGCAAGCTGCGGATGCCGACGGCACAAGTAATCAAAGTAAGCCAGTCCACGCGCCAGCCGATGCGGCCCTTGTGCATTTGCCGCGCACGAACGATCGAGCGCCTGATGCTGCGGATCGCAGTCGCTCTCGCCGAGCAGATAGATCACATCGCTACGAGCGTAACGTTGCTCAAGCGCATCAAACGACGCATCGCCGCTCGCGTAACGCGGAGGCTGATGAATGCCGTACTTCCACGTATCGACCCCGGCGCAAGCGCTCTCGTCAGCAGGACCGAATCCGCCGTCACCATCCGGCCGAAGCTTGTCGAAATACACGTACGAAGACGGATTCGCAATCACATAGCGGCAATGAACGCCCTGCTCTTCAAGCAGCGCCGCCGCGCGTCCCACCACCGCATAACGATGCGCCACCTGTGCACCGCCCGAATGCCCCGCAATCACCACCTCCCGCAGCGAGGCAAATCGCGAGCGATCCGCTACCTCTTCGACGAGACTATCAAGCACATCGAACGAACTGATCGGCACAGGGCCGAGTGCGTCATCGCCACCCATCCAGCCGGTCCAGTCCCAGTGCAGCGTTTCCTGATCGAGATGATGAGCGACGATGTCGGCGCTCGCCAGAAACTGCGGCACGATCAGCAACGTGTCGCTAGCATCCACGTCAGCCGCAGCCAAGGCCCGTTGTGCGGACAAAAGATACGCATCGGCGTCACGCAACCGGCCATGTAGCACGATGACGACGCGACTCACTCGCGCGTCCGACGCCTCGTCTGCCGAGCGATAAACCGGCATCGTGCCGGAGCCACGCGCCGTCGTAACACGCAAGCGTGCGCCGGCCACCTCGCGCACTGGGTATTCATTGCGCGGTCGTACCCGTTCGCCGGGACCTGAAGACGTCATGTTCGAATCAAAATGAAGGAATAAAATTATTCTTGCGGAACGGCATCGGGATCGCGCCACAGGTGTCTTCCGGACCGGCTCAAGCCCACCATCAACAGCGAGACGATCGCCGCAAAAATCAGGAAGTAAGCCGGCACCAGGTTCGAGCCAGTGAAGCTGATGAGTGTCGTCACGATCAACGGCGCGAGGCCGCCGAACAGCGTGACCGCAATGTTGTACGACAGCGCCACCCCGGTAGAACGCGTCGAGGTCGGAAAAAGCTGCGTCAACATCCCCGGATGCGGGCCCGACATGATGCTCAACACCAGTGTGGCAATCATCTGCGCGGTGAAGAGGCGCTCTGGCGTCGGCTGCGCGACCACCCACGCGAACAGCGGATACGCGATCAAGGCCCAGAGCACCACCACCGGGAAAAACACTCGCCATGCGCCGACGCGGTCCGCGAGTTTGCCTGCCAGCGGATATGCAATGATGCTGATCAGACCAGACACGGCGGTACCCAGCAACGCGTTCTTCAACGGCAAATGCAGTTGGCGCTCGACATATAGCGGCAAAAACGAGTGCCACAGATAGTTGGTCGCCGCGCCGACGATGATCACGCCCATCGCACACATACATGCATCGCTACGCTCGCGCAGAAACTGGCGGATCGACTGACGCGGTGCATGGCCGAGCCGCTCGCGCATCTCGACGAACTCGGGTGACTCGGCCACCTTGTGCCGAATGTAAAAGCCGATCGGCCCGATCAGCGCGCCGAGCAGAAACGGCACGCGCCAACCCCACGTTTCCAGCGACGCGCGGTCGAGATGCGTCGTCAGCAGATAGCCGCACGCCGACGACAGCAGCAACGCAAACGCCTGCGACGTCATCTGGAAGCTGCCGTAAAACATCTTTTTGCCGCGCGGCGCGTATTCCGACAACATCGCCGCTGCGGTGGCGAACTCGCCGCCCACCGACAGACCTTGCAGCACGCGCGATAGCAGCACCAGCAACGGCGCAGCAATGCCGATGCTGCTGTAACCCGGTGTCAGGCCCATCAGCAGCGTGCTGGCAGCCATCAGCAGAATCAGCAGCGATAAGGTGCGGCGCCGCCCCACCCGGTCCGCGTACGCGCCCAACACGATGCCGCCAATCGGCCTCACGATGAAGCCGATCGCAAAGGTCGCCAGCGTCAGCACCGTGGACAGCAGCACGTTGCCCACCGGAAAGAACACATGCGCGATGGTCTTGGCGAAATAACCGTAGATCAGAAAATCGAACCACTCGAGACCGTTGCCGATCACCGAGGCGATCACGGCACGCCGCACCTGCGCGGCAGCCGGTACGGCGGCTGGTCGGGCGGGGGTCGCCGCGCCGGAAAGCATCGAGTCCATGGGTCTCCTGAGACGTATATGTGTCGACCAGAGTTGGCTCTTTGGTGCTTACTCTGGTCCGTGCAATGTCGTTGCGCTTATGCCTCAAGCGTACGGAGTATCGCGGTAAATGTAAAATACCAATCAAATACCCCTGCCATACGTTTCACATATACGAGGCATTGCGATGGAATTGCGGCATCTGCGTTACTTCCTGGCGGTGGCCGACGAGCGGCAATTCACTCGTGCCGCCGCGAAACTGCATATCCAGCAACCGCCGCTGTCGCAGCAGATTCAGGCGCTCGAAAGTGAAATCGGCTTTCCGCTGTTCACGCGGGTAGCACGCGGCGTCGAGCTGACCTCGGCGGGTGCGTCCTTCGCCGACGATGCGCGCGCCCTGCTGCAGGCGCTGGATCAGGCTGTCGTCAAAGGCAAAGGCATCGCGGACGGCAGGATTGGTTCGGTGCGGATCGCCCTGACCAGTTCATCGGCATTTCACCCGCTGGCACCGGCTGCGATTCGCGCGTTCCGTGACGCCTGTCCGGACATCGCCATCGATCTCAACGAAATCAACGCGGCGGAAATTATCGAGCGGATGGTGAGCGGCCGCATCGACGCGGCCATCCTCCGCAAACCGAGCGACACGCCCGACGAGTTGCGCTTCGATCTGCTGCTCGAAGAAAGCATGGTGCTGGTGCTGCCGTTAGGACATCGCCTGCTGCAAGGACGCGCCAAGTCGGGCCGGATGCGTCCCGTCGCACTCGGTTCGCTGGCTGATCAACCGTTTATTTTTGTACGCCGACCCGGTGCGCGCGGCATGTATTCGGATTTCATCGACGCCTGCGAAGCGGCGGGCTTCACGCCGCGCGTCGCCAGCGAGGTGCCGCGCATGCTGAGCGCGATCAATCTCGTAGCAGCCGGTACGGGCGTGACGCTGGTGCCCGCGTCGATGCAGCGCTACCAGCAGGAGAGCGTGGTGTATTGCCCGATTGATAGCGACGCGGCCATCACGGCGCCGTTGCATCTGGTCACGCACCGCGATGCCGGCAATCCGGCGGCGGTGCGTTTCGCGCAGACGGTGATTGAATTTGCGCAGGCGCAGGAAGTTTAGACAACGCCTCGCCCACTTCGTCGCTAGTGCCTACCGCTGCTCAGCGCTTTTCGAAGCGATAGTGCCCGACGCCCCACTCGTTGCCGTTCGCATAGCCAAACAGCTCCGCTACAGCCATGTAGAACATGCGCCAGCGCTGCAGCCAGATAGCGGCATCGCGCGCGCCGTAGGTATCGACGAGCATGGGCATCACACGGTCTTTCGCGGCATCGAGCGCGGTCAGCCAGTGGTTTGCAGTGCGCTCATAATGCGTGCCGCTTACCCACCATTGCCGCTCCACGCGCAGATCGTCCTGGAAATTGAGCAGCAGATTCTCCGATGGCATCGTGCCGCCAGTGAAGAAGTATTTCGACATCCAGTCACTGCCATCCTCTACCTGGAAATGGTAGGCAAGCGTGCGGTGCACGAAAATATGCACGAACAGTTTCGCGGAGTCGCGCATCCAGCGCGCAATCTTGGCGAGTAGCAGTCCGTAATTCTTCATGTGCTCGAACATTTCGATCGACAATACGCGATCGAAACCGCCCGCCAGTTGCGCTTCGGAAAACTCGAAGTCAACGATATTGCCCGTGATGACCTTGAGGTTCGTCAGGCCGCGTTCCGCCGCGCGGCTTTCAATGAACAGACGCTGGCCGAGCGAGTTCGAGAGCGCGACGATCTGCGAATTCGGGTAACGCGCCGCGAGCCACAGCGACAGGGAACCCCATCCGCAGCCCAGATCGAGCACACGCTGACCATCGGTCAGTTCGGCGCGGGTTGCATAGAGTTCGAGCATTGCGGTTTCGGCCTGCGCGAGCGTCTCCTTACCCTCTGGATAGAGACAGCAAGAGTACTTCAGATGCGGGCCGAGATGCGCGTGAAAGAACGACGCGGGTACTTCGTAGTGCTGCGTGTTGGCGGCCTGGGTTTCGATGGCGATTGGACTCGTCCGCAGGTCATCGAGCAGACGGTTGAGTCGGCGTGCCCGCAACTCGCCGTCGTTGATGGCTTCGTCGCGCAGACGTTGGCCCATCAGTTGACGCATGCCAAGGCGGATCAGCGGATCGGGCAGCCAGCGGCGCTCGCAGCAACGGATCAGCCAGCCGTCATCGGGGGCTGCGGGAGCCGAAGCTGGCGGCTGCGGCAGGGTGGGGTCAAGGGTCGAGAGGCTCATATCGGCTGGCTCCTTTTGCGGTCACGACGTCGACGCGAACGGCGACTCGTAGGTCTTGTTGTGGTGTCATCGACTCCGTCACGCAGTTAGTCCCGCGGCGAGCGCCGCGGCGGCCATGGGATCAGCGCATTGGTCGTGCGCATGTACTCCGCGTAACCGGTGCGGGTTTTAGCGAGACTCGCTTCAAGCAAGGGAATCCCGGACAGCTTGAGTAACAGCCACGCCATAAGAATCGGCGGCAACAGCGTTAGCCAAATCCACGGTGAGCCGATCGACAGCAGGATGTACGACACCCAGTGCACGCATTCGAAAAAGTAGTTCGGATGTCGCGAGTAATTCCACAGTCCGACGCGGCACACCTTGCCGTGGCTCGATGAATCGCTCTTGAAACGCTGAAGTTGCCGGTCCGCGATCGCCTCCCCCACAACCGAAGCGATCCACACCGCCGCGGCCAGAACGAGCCAGACGGTCGACGGTTCGCTCGAGCGGTAAGCGGGCACCAGAAACGCCAGGGAAAGCAACATCGAGATCACGACCTGCAACTGGAAAAACCAGAACATCCGGCGCGGCGCGGCATCGCCCCATTCCTCGCGAAAGCGCCGGTAACGTGCATCTTCCGGCTGCCCGAAGTTGCGGCGCCATAGGTGTGTGCCGAGCCGCACACCCCACACGAGGCCGCCGAGCGCCGCGAGCGCGCGGGTCGACGAATCACCCTTACCCAGCACGGCATACAAAACCGCGACTGCGCCGAGCGAATACGCCCAGACCGGATCGACCATGCCCGCGTTTTCCGACTTCAGCTGCCACGCCCAGACGGCGGAAAACACCAGCACAAGCCCGATCAATGCAATCACGGCGGCGAAGACAGGCGGCATGACATCCTCATTCATTGGCAATGCAGATTTATACGCAGACAAATGCCCAGTGGATGCGACTCCGTGGCCCGACACACCGCATCCATGAAGGCAGTGCTAGTTCTTGTCACCGGGCGACCCAAAGCCCGGCATACCAATCTGCTCGGGCCGCTGCGGCACACGCCTGAAACGCGAAGTGTCGTAGCCCATCTCGTCGAGCTTGGCAAGCATGGCGTGATAGGTCTCGTCGCTCATGTCCGGGTCGCGCGAAAAGATCCAGCCGAGGTTCTTGCCCGGATAACCGAGAATCGTGTAACGGTAGTCGGGGTCGACATACAACGTGAGCTGCTTGAATCGCACCGGCCAGAACACCTGAACGCTCCATTCACCGCCGCCGCTACCAGGCACCGGCGTATCGAGGAACTGGTAGTGCTTGAGCGGGGCGTCGAAGCTGCCTTTGTGCGCGAGGTACGAATCGTCGATCTTCCCGTCGGGCCGCAACTTCCATTCCGCATAGGCGCCCACGAAGTTACGCTCGGCAAAATAGGGAATGTTGGCGATGATGTACCAGCGGCCCATATAGCGCGGCAGATCGACCGGCACGGTCTGAAGCGGCACACTGGCGCGCGGGTTGGGATTGGGCGGCTCGCCGGAACAGCCGTTCAGCATGAACAGCAGAAAAACGGCGGTGGCAGCGCAGGCAAAGCGGCGCATGATGACCTCGGGGTGTCGTGGCGATATAGGTATTACGTTCGACGCGCTCCGCTGGATGCGCTTACCGCTCGCTCCCGTCTGAATCCAACCGGCACCCTGCCACGTAAGCAGAGATATGAGACCACGTGGACGGTGCCATCGCATGTCATCTGGAGATCTTCACCGGGCCGCCAACGCTAACGCCGGCGCCAGAACTCCGCGCGCTGGCGCGCCAAAGGCGTGGCTGTATTTCATCGTCTGTCAGGCCGGCTGGATGGTCTGCGTGATGAGCGCGGCGCACGGGCTGGCGTGGATTGGCGTGCTGTTCGTGATGGCCACGGTCGTCTGGCACGCCAGCCAGGTGCCCGCGCCTGCGCAGGAACTCAAGCTGGTGGCTGCAGCCGTGCTGATCGGGGCGGTCTGGGAAAGTGTCCTCGTCGCGACGGGGCTACTCGTCTATCCGAACGGCGTGCTGATTCCCGGCACCGCGCCGTGGTGGCTCCTCGCGCTATGGGCTCTGTTCGCGGTCCAGTTCAACGTCGTGTTCGGCTGGCTGAAACATCGCCCACTGCTGGCTGCCCTGTTGGGCGCGCTGGCCGGACCGCTGTCGTTTCGTGCCGGCGCAGCGCTGGGCGCGGTGCGCTTTCCCGACCCGATGCTTGCGTTCGCCGCGCTCGGGGCAGGATGGGCGGTGTTGATGCCGATAATGCTGGGGCTAGCGCGGCGTTGGGATGGCGTGCACGTCGCGGATTGAACGACCGTGGTGAATCAGCGCGCGTCGTCGCAGGTAACGGTGGTTGCAGTGGCCGCGGTGGTCGCGACCGACGCCCCCTGCCGATCGCCCAGGCCGAGGTAGCGCAATGTCGCCAGCGCCGCCAATACCGTGATGGCAGCTAACCCATACGTCAACAGATGAAACGCATCTGCATAGTGCTGACGGAGCATCGCTAGTGAGACCCCAGGCAATAGCGCCGACGCGCCGCTTAGGTCACCGGTTGCAAGCCGTTGGGCTGCGAGATCAATCGCCATGCGCGGCGCACCGCTACCAGCGGCCATTAACTTGTGGCCAGGTGCAGGGGGCGCCAACGCGGCAACAACCGGCGTAAGGCGCGCCGCCACGATGCCAGCCAGCGCCGCGCTGACCATCGCCAGAGCAAGTCCTTCGCCGGCCACACGCATCGTGCTGAAGATGCCGGTTGCCATGCCGGCACGCTCCTTCGGCACCACGCTGACTGACAAACCGTCCATCAATCCCCATGGCAACCCCGTACCAATGCCGATCACACCCATTGGCACCAGCAGCGCAGCGGGTTCCGCGCCTACCGGTACGCCGCCGAGCCAAACCAGTCCCGCTGCTGCAATCAGCAGACCCAGGCTGGAGATCAGCCCCGGCGATGCGTGCCGGGTCAGGCGCACGGCGACTGCGGGCATGACCAGCATCGGCGCCGAAAGCGCAATCATCATCAAGCCGGCATTAAGTGGCGCGTATCCTTCGATGCCGACAAAGCGGATCGGCAAGATCACCAGCAGCACCACGAAGCAGTAGCAAGTCGCGATCGGCAGCAACTGCACGCCCACGAAACGGCGATAGCGGAACAACGAGAGGTCGAGCATCGGCCGGACGGTATGCCGCTCGATCAGCACGAATGCCACGAGCGACCCGGCTGCGGCCGCGAACAGCGAACCGACTGCCGGATGGCCCCAGCCGATATCCGGCGCCTCCAGAATCGCGACCGTGAACAGCCCGAGCGCCGCCGTAAAGCTCGCCATGCCTGGCCAGTCCACGCCGGACGCGTGCGGATCGCGCGTCTCCGGCATGCCGGGTGCCGCGAGCAGCAGCGACATCGCGCCGAGCAGCGCGGTCGAAACAAACACCGCGCGCCAGCCGAACAGTTCGATCAGGCCGCCGGCCAGCACCGGTCCGAACGCAAGGCCGACGCCGAAGGTGGTGCCGAGCAGACTGAACGCGCGGGTCCGGGCGTGGCCGTCGAACTCCTGCGCGAGCGCCGCCGAGCCGCCCGCCAGCGCAGCGGCGGCGCCCACCCCTTGCGCTGCCCGCAGCAGATCGACCCAGACGATGCCAGGAGCAAGCGCGAGGAGCATCGACATCAGCGAGAACACGCTCACCCCGCAGAGAAACACGCTGCGGCGGCCAAAGCGATCGGCAAGCGTGCCGGCCGCCATCAGACAACTGCCGAACGCGAGCATGAACGCATTGGTAATCCAGTTCAGCGCTACCGGACCGCCACCGAGAGCGCGGCCGATTGCCGGTGTCGCGATGGCGCCCGCCGAGAAACTGAGCGGCAGGATAACCGCCGCGACGCAAACCGCGGCAAGCACGGCGGCGCCTCGCGAGGCGGTGTGATCGATCGAGTCAGACATGACGCTTCCTTTGGATAGACAGGGCACCGAGGACTGGCGATTTCCGACGCACACGGAAAACGGGTCAGGCAAGTCTAGTTACGGACTCGAACGTGATAAATACTGCTAAAGTCGGATCAATCCGGACAAAAACTCTCGAATGACGCCATGGAAAACCTGACCGGCATGATCGCGTTCGTGCGAACCGCGGAGGCTTCGAGCTTTGTCGGCGCCGCGCAGCGGCTCGGTGTGTCTGCGTCGGCGGTTGGCAAAAGCGTGGCGCGCCTCGAGCAGCATCTTGGCGTGCGACTCCTGCAGCGAAGCACGCGGCGCGTCAGCCTGACGGACGACGGCGAGCGCTTCTACGAGCGCTGCCGTCAGATTCTCGAGGCCGTGCACGACGCCGAAACGATGATGCTGCAAGCCACAGCGACCCCGCGCGGCCGTCTGCGGGTGAGCCTGCCGACCATCGGCTACCGTTTTTTGCTGCCGATCGTGCCGGAGTTCGCGGCGTGCTATCCGGAGATCGATCTCGAACTGGACTTTAACGACCGTCTGGTCGATGTAATCGAAGGCGGTTTCGATGCCGCGATCCGCAGCGGGCCGCTCGACGATTCGCAACTGATGGCCAGGCGGCTGGGGCCGTTCTGTTTTGTGCTGTGCGCGTCGCCGACGTATCTACAGCGGCGCGGCGTGCCGCAGGTGCCGGCCGATCTGGCGCAGCATGCCTGCCTGCGGTTTCGTTTTCCGACTTCGGGAAAATTGGAGCCGTGGCGCTTTCGCGATCTGCCGGAAGACACGGTCACACGCTTTCCGACCGCGCTGACCTGCAACAACATGGAGGCGCTCCGGGCAGCGGCAGAGTTGGGGCTTGGCATCGCCTATATGCCCGAGTTCCTCGCGCGCGACGCCTTGCAAAGAGGCGCGTTGCAATCGGTCATGGCGGACCACCTCGCGCAGGCCGGACAATTCTCGGTGCTATGGCCATCGAGCAGACAGTTGTCGCCCAAACTGCGGGTCTGGGTCGATTTTCTTTCTGAGCGCCTGTTTCCCGAACCAGCCAGAACTGCTTAGCACTCGACGCGGTGCCGCCGGCACCTTAAGCTGATTGCCCGATTCATCGCGACAAAAACCATGTCAGCACGTTTGAACGCACCGTTCACCGCCCTTCTCGCCGCCGCCCTGTTCGGTGCGGCGACGCCTTTTGCCAAGGCGCTGCTCGGCACCCTGTCGCCGTTTATGGTGGCGGGACTCTTCTACCTCGGCAGCGGCGTTGGCCTGGCTATCACGATCCTCGTACGCAAGCTGAGACTGAGCAACGACGAGCGAGCCAACGAAGGACAGATCCATTTGCGCGAAGTCCCGTGGCTGCTCGGCGCCATCGTCACGGGCGGCGTCGCGGGACCCGCTCTGTTGATGCTCGGCCTGAACGCGACGCCGGCAGCCACGAGTTCGTTGCTGCTGAATCTGGAAGGCGTTTTCACCGCGCTGATCGCATGGATCGTGTTTCGCGAGAACGTCGACGCCCAGGTGTTTCTGGGCATGGTGGCGATCGTGGCGGGCGGTGTGGCCTTGTCATGGCATCCCGGCGCTACAAGCGTGCCGCTCGGCGCCCTGCTGGTGGCCGCGGCGTGCGCATGCTGGGCGATCGACAACAATCTCACGCGCAAGGTCTCCACCAACGATGCGATGGTCATCGCCTGTCTGAAAGGGCTGACCGCAGGAGCGGTGAATTTCGTCATTGCATTGCTGCTGGGCGCTCAACTCCCACATGCCGGAATCATGGCGGCCGCGATGGTGACCGGGTTCGCCGGTTACGGGGTCAGTCTGGTGCTGTTCGTGGTCGCGCTGCGCAATCTCGGTACGGCGCGCACCGGCGCATATTTTTCAGTGGCGCCGCTGTTCGGCGTGACGATCTCGCTGATTCTGTGGCCCGAAATGCCGCCGCTGCTATTCTGGGTCGCCGCGGCATTGATGGCTCTCGGCATCTGGCTGCATATCCGCGAGCGGCACGACCATCCGCATACGCACCAGGTGCTGGAGCATAACCACCGGCACCGTCATGACGAACATCATCAGCACGAACACGATTTCGAATGGGACGGCGAGGAGCCGCATGTGCATCCGCACCGGCATGCACCAATCACGCACACGCATGCGCATTTCCCAGATATTCATCATCGGCACTCACATTGAGCATAGCGATCGCGATTTGCGATCGCTCCCTTTCCAGATCCGAAAGCGCGATAGGACGATTCAATTGGCATCCTGGCCAAGCTCGTCCTGTAATGGAACTCCTGCCGTTTGCACTTCCCCCCTGCCAAACCCGGAGAACCTCAATGGCTCAGCCCCAGCCCAACGTTGACGAAGTTGTACAGGCCATCGCCGCGGAAACCAATACGCCCACGGAAACGGTCTCGAAGATCTACGCCGATACTTTGGCCAACTATAAGACTGATGCTCGAGTGTTCGATTACATGCCGCTGCTGGTCGCCAAGAAGGTGCGCGACACGCTGCGACATTCAGGAAGCCGGAAGAACTAACACCAACGCCGCGGTTCGCGCGGGCTTCTTCGCTCGATTGATCGTTCCGCCGTTCATGTCGTGCGTTCGCGTGCGACGTGCCTAGGCGCATGCGGGCGCAGCACAAGCTCCGGAAATCTCACGTTAGCGGGCCTCAGCGCAAGTGCGTGGCTCCAGGTTATTGCTGAACCGTGGAGCTAACAATAGTGCCGCAAAGTTCTTAAGCTGACGGTGGTCGTGAAGCTTTGTTTCACGACGCAGCCGAGGAGCTTTGTGCATGACTCAATCAATCCAGATCCGTCCAGTAACCAACGCCGATTTTCCGGCATGGCTGCCGCTGTGGGATGCCTATAACGCCTTCTACGGACGTTCCGGCGAGACAGCGTTGCCCCGCGAAATAACACTTCTCACGTGGTCGCGTTTTTTCGATGGTTATGAACCCATGCATGCGATGGTCGCCGAGCGCGACGGTCAGCTGCTCGGTCTCGTGCATTATCTCTATCATCGACACACCACGATGGCCGGACCCATCTGCTATCTGCAGGATCTCTACACGCTCGAGAGCGAGCGCGGCAAAGGCGTCGGGCGAGCGCTGATCGAAGCCGTCTACGAACAGGCAAAAGCGGCAGGTTCAAGTCGCGTTTATTGGCAAACGCACGAGACGAATCAGACGGCGATGAAGCTGTATGACCGTGTCGCTGACCGGTCGGGGTTTGTGGTTTATAGGAAGGCTTTGTAACGAGAAAGCGCATCGCACGGCTTCTTGCCGGAACGATGCGCGCTTCCCGTTACGCTAGCGCGCCGAGCTACAAGAGCCGCTACGCCTCCAGTTGCTCCAGCACCTTTCCTTTGGTCTCGATCCCGAGAAAGTGCACCGTCAGCGCGGCGAGGAACGGTACAGCTGCGAGAATATAAAAAGCGGTGTCGAGATGACCGCCCACCATCGTCTTCGAAACGATCGCCGGCGCGAAGATCGCCGCCACCTTTAGCCAGGCACCGCCAACTCCGCAGCCAAACGCACGGATGCTAGTGGGATACAACTCCGGCGTATAGACATACGCCGTGATAAACCCGCACGCCAGGAAGCCCAGCGCAAATGCACAACACGCCGCCACCACATACACCGACGAATCGTGGAACACACCGGCCAGCGCCAGCGAAATCGCACACAACACAAACGACAGATTGATGATCGGCTTGCGCCCCACCTTGTCGACGAGCAATGCGCAGGTCAGCGACCCAATCACACCGAGTACGGAAGCCGCCACCGCAAGGTTCAGCGCCAGTTGCAACGGCGCGTGATAAACCGTGCGATAGATCGTGGGCAGCCAAGTGGAAAGCCCGTACTGAATAAATCCGCACGTCACCCATAGCATCGCCACCGCCAACGTGCGCTTCAGATAAGCCGGCCCAAACAGATCGCCGATACGGCGCTTAGGATGCCGACTCGCCATCGCTTCGAATTCGACTGCATGCTCAACCGGCGCCAGCGGTCCCTTGGTCGCGCGTTCGAAGGCCAGCACCGCTGCATCCGCATCGGCCATGCGTTCGCGCTCAGCTAGCCAGCGCGGCGATTCCGGCACCAGTCTGCGCAGCACGAAAAACAGGATCAACGGCAAGCCGCCGATGAAATACATGGCCTGCCAGCCAACGCGCGGCACGATCCACGCACCCAACGCATTCGACGCCAGCAAACCCACCGGAAACACGATCTCATACAGCAGCACAAAGCGCCCACGGCCATGCGCGCGGCTGATTTCGTTGATATACGTCGCGGCCACCGGCAACTCGCCACCCAGGCCCAGGCCCTGGACGATCCTCAGCACAACGAACGCAACAAACGTCGGCGCGAATCCGCACGCAATACTCGTCACGCCGATGATCCCGGAGCTCAACGCAATCGCGCGCACGCGCCCCTTACGCTCGGCGTACCAAGGAAACACGAACGCGCCCAACAGTTGCCCGATCGATCCCGACGCGATCAGAAAACCGATCTCCCACGGCGTGAGCCCCCATTTCTGGATCAAAATCGGCAACGTAGCAGCGATGGCGATCACATCGAAGCCGTCGAAGAACGTCGCGAGTCCAATCAGGATTCGCGCGCGAACCTGCATCGCATTGCCCGGCAAGCGTTCCAGACGCGCAATGATCGAGCCCCGGGTTACAGGGCCTGAGACACCGGCGCTGCTGCGGTCCCCCATGGTGTTGTCGATGGTTCTCATGCCGTTGTCGCCGTCCGAAAAGAGTTACGCGAGCGCCGTGCTGGCGTCAGTGAGAGTTGCAAGGTCGACCGTGCGGCCCTGGTTCATCCATTTGCGCGCGAGTTTCAGATCGCGCGGCGTGTTGATCGCAATCGCCCCGCGAATCGCACCGTTTTCCACGTAGAAGAGCGTGGCGCGTTTGCCTGGCAGATCGCCGCGTACGACGAGTTGCGCGTCGTTGGGAATGTCGCCGAGGATCTGCAGGTTCACGTCGTACTGATCGGACCAGAACCACGGAATGTCAGCATACGGCTCGAACGTGCCGAGTAGGGCTTTCGCCGTGGAGATAGCCTGGTTCTGCGCGTTCGCCCAGGATTCGAGCCGTACGCGGCGCTTTAGCCACGCGCTCGGATGATTCGCCACGTCGCCGCATGCAAAGACGCGCGGGTCGGAGGTCGCACCGAAATGGTCGACCACGATACCGTCGGCAATCGCAAGGCCTGCTGCTTGCGCGAGCGCCGTATGCGGCGTGAGACCGATACCCGCGACGGCGAAATCGGCATCAAGCGTGGTGCCGTCGGCCAGTGTGGCACGCACGCCGTGGGGGTTATCGGGGTGATCGTCGAGCGATACAAGGCCTGAATCGAGGCGCACGTCCACACCATTGGCCCGATGCAGTTCAGCCAGGAAACCGGAAATAGTCGGCGGCACCGAGCGGGCGCACAGACGCGGCGCGCCTTCGACGACCGTTGCTGCCACACCAAGCTTGCGTGCCGTTGCCGCCACTTCCAGCCCGATCCAGCCGCCGCCAATCACCAGAACGTGCTGGCTCGCGCGCAACCGTTCGCCGAGCGCGACCGCTTCATCGAGCGTGCGCAGGTAAGCGATGTTGGAAGTCTTCACCAGCGCATCGGGCAAGCGTCGCGCGGCCCCACCCGTGGCAATCACCAAGCGATCGTATTGCACCTCGCGGCCCGACAGCGTACGCACGATGCGCTGCTCACGATCAATCGACGTAGCCGTATCCGGCTGCCACGCTTCGATATTCAGGGCGTCGAAGTCGCCTGGCTTGACTAGGCGCACGGTGTCGATATCCGCTTCGCCCGCCAGCACCGCCTTCGACAGCGGTGGACGCTCATACGGCAAGTGGATCTCATCAGCGATCATCACAAGGCGACCGCCGAAACCCTCCTTGCGCAAGGTCTTCACGACCCATCCGGCCGCCTGGCCACCGCCGATCACGACGATCGTGCGTGGTGTCTCCAGGCTCGCGTGTGCGCTTGATGCAGCGGCGTCAGTCATGTTTGCGCTCCGTCATGAACTTGCCCTCCGGCGCTTTCGCATTCTTCTGACGACGCGTGTTGCCGTCGATGCCGCCATCGATTGCCCATTCGGCGAACACGGTCGGCCCCGGCTCGAAATCGCGCGGTTGCCACTCGGGCGTCAGTTGGTCCTCATCCGCGTAGTACTCGATGAGCGCGCCAGCCGGATTCTGGAAATACCAGAAGTAAGCAGACGACACCGGATGGCGCCCCGGCCCTAGTTGCGTGTCCCAGCCGCAGCGGCTGATATGCATGCCGCCGCCGAACACTTCGTGAATATCGCGCACGGTGAAGGCCACGTGATTCAGGCCACGTTTGCCGTTCGGCAACGCCAGCAGGAACAGGTCATGGTGTCCGCCATGCGGCGCGCAGCGCAGAAACGCCCCACGTCCCGGGTAACGGTCCGACATCTCGAAGCCGAGCAGTTCCTGATAGAACTTCTCCGTTTCGGCAAGGTTGTTGGTGAAGAACACCACATGCCCCACTTCCACCGGTTCAGCTCGCTCATAGATCGGCGACGGTTGATTCACGCGTAACGTCTGGCCCCACACGTTTGAAGGTGAGCCATGCGTTTCGACGTCGCGCTTGCGGGTGACTTCCACACGAATCGCCATGCCGTTCGGGTCGATGCAACCCACCGCGTCGTCGTTTTCGAAGTGTCCAGGCTGACCTGCGAAGTGGCCTCGCAACGCGTCGAGTTCGGCGCGCGTCGCTACACCCCACGTCACCTCACGCAGCGTCGGACCTTCTTCGAAAGCGGGCGGCAGCGACGGATCGTTAGAATCCACGGCCAGAATCGTGCAGCCGTTCAGTGATTCGAAGCGAGCGCGGGTTTCGTCGTGCGCAGTCTCTTTCAAACCCCAGTCGGTGAAAAAACGCCGGCAGGTTTCGAGGTCCGTCACACCGTAGGTAATCTGTTCAATGCCGAGAATCGTCATGTCGTGCCTCTTGTTTCTCAATTCGTCTGGGGCGCATTGGCCCAGGCCAAAGGTGCGTCGTTCAAGCCCCAGTACAGGCTCTTCTGTTGCATGTACTCGCGAATGCCGAGACGCCCTTTCTCGCGACCCATCCCGCTCTCTTTCCAGCCGGAGAACGGCGTCGAGATCGAGAACAGCTTGTAGGTGTTGATCCACACGGTGCCCGCTTCGAGCGCGCGGGCCACGCGCCAGGCGCGTTTGTAGTCGCGCGTCCAGATGCCGGCAGCGAGGCCAAACACGCTGTCGTTGGCCTGCTTGATTAGCGAGGCTTCGTCATCGAATGGCATGGCGACCAGCACCGGTCCGAAGATTTCTTCCTGGCAGATGCGAGCGCTGTTCGACAGGCCTTCGAGAATCGTGGGCTGATAGAAGTTGCCTTGTTCGCGTCCGTCGCCGACGGGACGCTCGCCACCGCACAACAGACGTCCACCTTCTTCCAGCCCCAAAGCGACATAACGTTCCACCGATTCGCGATGCGCTGGCGTAATCAACGGGCCCATCTGTGTTTCCGGGCTCGAAGGGTCGCCCACGCGCAACCTGCGTGCGCCTTCAGCCAGCCGCTTCATGAACGTGTCGTAGATCGGGCGATGCACGAACAAACGCGAGCCCGCGATGCATGCCTCGCCTGATGAACTGAAAATGCCGTACAGCACGCCGTTCACCGCGTGATCGATATCCGCGTCTTCGAAGACGATGGTTGGCGACTTGCCACCCAGTTCCAGCGATACCGGCATCAGCTTGTCCGCGGCGATACGCGCGATGCCACGCCCCACCTCGGTCCCGCCGGTGAACGACACTTTCTTCACGAGCGGATGACGCACCAGCACATCGCCGATCACCGAACCTTTACCGGGCAACACGCTCAATACGCCCTTCGGTACGCCCGCTTCTTCGCAGACGCGCGCCAACGCCAACGAGACCAGCGGCGTCACTTCAGCTGGCTTCAGCACCACCGCGTTGCCACCCGCAAGCGCAGGGGCAAGCTTTTGCGCATCCGATGCGATCGGCGAGTTCCACGGCGTGATAGCCGCGATCACGCCTATCGGCTCATGCACGCTCATGGTCATGTAGTCGCCGCGCGATGGCGTCAGTTCTTCATCGAGCGTTTCGAGGCACGCAGCGAAATAGCGGAACGTGTTGGCAGCGCTCGCCACCAGTACGCGTGTTTCGCCGATCGGCTTGCCGTTATCGCGCCGCTGCAGATGCGCCAGTGCTTCGTGACGCGCCATGATCAGATCGGCAATACGGTACAGAACCAAGGCACGCTGATGCGGCTTCAGACCGGCCCAATCCGCTTTGCGCCATGCAATGTCCGCGGCTTCGACCGCATCGCGCGCATCGTCGGCGCTGGCCGTCGAGATTTCCATGTTGACCGACTGATCTGCCGGATACAGGCTTTTGTACGGGTTGCCACGCCCTTGCCGCCATTCGCCGCCGATGAAAATATCGCCGGTGGGCACGAGGCTGGTATCGAAGTGAATCATGTCGGTCATCCGCTCAGTTACTTCTCATCAAATCACGCAACGCGCCGCGCGATTGCGCAGGGCACGGATCGCGCTGAACGCGGTCAGCGCGGACGTCTTGGGGTTGTCAGGCAACGGCTTGCCGCACATTTCGAGCGACATCTCGCCGAATGCGCCGCGCGCCAGGATGCGGTGCACATTGCGCGTCGCCGCGGGGTCTGCGATCAGACGCACAATGGTCTGATCGAGGCCGAGACCTGCCAGCGCAATCGTCGCCGCCACGTTGGCATTCTTCGGATAAAGCCGTGCCGCTTCGCGGGCGCTACCTTCGAAAATGATCCGCTCTTCCGTCAGGCTCTGCAGGTCGCAGATTTCTTCGGCGGGTGTGCCGAGCCAGCCCTGCGGTGGCTTGCGACCCGTGTACAGCACTTCGTCGAGGCCACCCAGTTTCGCCGCGGCCAAAGCGTCTACGCCGCCAATGGCGCCGGACAACAGCGTCAGCGTGGCATCACCTTCATCCGCAGCGGCCGAGAGCGCGTCGAGCAGCAGCACGTCCGAGAGAGCGCCGATAGAAGCCACCGCGCAATCGGTGCCCGCTTTCAACAACGGAACAACGTGGTCGACCAACGCACTGTGGCCCGCGCATTCCAGCGCGAACTGCGGGCGACTGCTCAGCGCGGCCACCGACGACACCACATCTACCGACGCGCCCACCACCTCTCGCACCGACGCCGCATGCCGCTCGGGCACGATCACATGCGACACGCGCACTTGCGGATCTGCTGCAACGGAGCGATACACCGCCTGGCCGATCGCCCCGAAGCCGATCATCGCAACGTCGACGGGCGCATGATGTCCCGCGTGGCGAAGATCATGCATGTTCTGGCTCCTGCTTCTTGACCGGCGGGCCGGCAAACGCGGTGGCAAACGAGCCGACCGACAGCATGTCCACTTCAACCAGCACCGGGCCCGTCTTCGCCAGACCTTCGCGGATGATCTCGTCTGCGTCGTCGAGCGACTTGATGCGGTAATGCGTGAGCTTCAGGCTCTCGCAGAACTGCGCGAAGTCCGGTTGATGCAGATCGACGAAGCAGCGGCGACCGCCATATTGCGCGTCCTGAATGTTGCGGATCACGCCATAGCATTGGTCGTTCATCAGCACGATCATGACGTTGGCGTTTTCCTGCACGGCCGTCGCCAGTTCACCGACGTTGACCATCAGACCACCGTCGCCGACGAGGCACACCGTCTTCGCCGCTGTTTCCGCCAGCGCCGCACCGATTGCCATCTGCATCCCTTGACCGATACCACCGCCCAAGGCGTGCACCCCCGCACGCGGCGTGAAAATCTGCAGCAGGCGGTTACCCCACGTGCTGTTCGAGATCGTCACATCGCGCACCCAGTTATAGTCTGTGCCCACCGACCGTTGCAGCGCGTCGACGAGGCGCTTGTACGGTCCGAGACCCTTGCCTACATCCGCTACGGCGATCTCCCGGGCAGCGGCCAGATCGGCGGCAAACTTAGGATCCACCTTGAGACGGCCTTCGAGCAGCGTCGCGAGTTCTTCCAGAACCGCAGCGGAGTCACCATGCACAAACAGCTCGTTGCGATAGCCGCGGTTATCGGCGAGTGCGTCGGCATCGACGCGGTACAGCGGTTGAGGCAGCGCAAGCTTGTACTTCAACGTTTCATTGCCACGCAGACGCGAACCGACCACGAGGACCGCGTCGCAAGTCTTGTAGAAGCTTTCAACCGATGCGTGCACATTGAACGCACCGAGCGTCCCCGGATGATCTTCCGGCAGGATGCCGCGGCCCTGCACGCTGGTCACGACGCCAAAGCCCAGCGCCACCAGGCGCTCAACCGCCGCCCGCGCGTGACGCGTGCCGCCGCCAAGCCACAGCAGCGGACGCGTGGCCTTGGCCAGCGCATCGGCGAGTTGCACGACGCGCTGGCTGTCGTGCGTGAGCGTCGTCACGTGCGGCGCGCTGAGGTCAGCGGGCCATTCGATTTCTGCCGCCTGAATGTCAATCGGAATCTCGACACTCACCGGGCCGCTCGGCGCGGTCTGCGCGACGCGCACCGCTTCGCGGATCGTCGGGAGTGCAGTCTCGGCAGTGCGGACGCGGTAGGCGGCCTTCGAGATCGACGACAACATCGACAACTGGTCCGGCGCTTCGTGGATATACGCGAGGTCCTTGTCGAGGTATTCGGTTTCGATCTGGCCAGTGATATGCAGCAGCGACGTGCCAGCGGTCAGCGCTTCGACCATCGCGCCTGCTGCGTTGCCGGCCGCGGTGCCCGTGCTGGTGAACGCGACGCCAAGGCCACCGGACACACGTGCCAGACCATCGGCCATGTTGACCGCACCGGCTTCGCCGCGTGCACCGACATAACGGATCTTGCCGCGGTTGTTGATCGCGTCGAGGATCGGCATGTTGTGGATCGAAATCACGCCGAACGTCGTGCGAACGCCGCATTGCTCGAGAAAGGCGGCAATCAGCTCGCCGACGGTGGTTTTATTAGACATGTCGTGCATTGCCTCCAGAGACATCGATATGACTGCCTGTCGTGTAGGACGACAGATTAGTAGCCAGATAAAAGAGTGCCTGTGCGGCCTCTTCGGGACGGCCGAAGCGGCCAAGCGGAATGTTCTTCTTGCGTGCGAGTTCTGCCGTCCAGTCCTTCCAACTCTGGCCCGGCGCGGCTTGCGTCTCGAAGCGGCGGCGCCATTGGCCCGATTCGACAATGCCGATCAGAATCGAATTCACGCGAATACGCAGCGGCGCGAGTTCGACCGCTAGTGACTTGATGAGACTCAGCAAACCCGCGCGTGCCGAGGAAGTCGCCACCATATGCGGCTCCGGCTGCAGCGCGAGCAGCGAATTCACGCAGACGATCGACGCGTTGCCCATGCCAGCCGCGTCGCGCAGCATTGGCAGGAACGCGCGAGTCGGGCGGATCACGCTGAAATATTTCAGGTCGAGTTCTTCGCGCCAGGCATCGTCGGTGGTATCGGCGAAGGTCGAGACGCGGCCTTGGCCAGCGTTGTTTACCAGCATGTCAGTGCGGCCGAAGCGGCGCTGAACGTCTTGC
Source organism: Paraburkholderia sp. GAS33 (assembly GCF_050436645.1). Classification (NCBI taxonomy): domain Bacteria; kingdom Pseudomonadati; phylum Pseudomonadota; class Betaproteobacteria; order Burkholderiales; family Burkholderiaceae; genus Paraburkholderia; species Paraburkholderia sp. GAS33. The sequence continues at coordinate 362,410 of NZ_JBNDMP010000003.1, read as the reverse complement.
GCGAAGGCGTTGACTTCTTCTGCGTCGAGCACATCGCAGCGCGTTGCCAGCAGTTGCGCAGACGGAAATTGCGTCATCAGAGCCGTCTCCGCATGCGTCAGGCGTTCGGCGTCGCGTCCGCAGATGGCGACCGATGCACCCGCACGCAAAAACAGTTCGGCGGTCGCGAGTCCGATGCCGGACGAGCCGCCCGTCACCACCGCTACCTGACCGGTCAAATCGATCTGGATCATTAGAGCCCCAATGCCTTCATATACTTGCTGCCCGCGGCCGGCCCGTTCTTGGGACGGTAGTTCAGGCGTTGCGAGAGTTCGTCAGCCGCGCCGCGCACCTTGTCGATCAGACCGCTGTCGAGCAGCGCTGCATCGATCTCCGGCCGCGGGATCGTCGTGGTGATCACGGCGACGATGCGGCCCGTGTCGTTACGCACCGGCGCCGTCACGACCGAAATGCCGCGTTCGAACGACGATTCGCTGATCGCGAAACCGCGCTGCGCGTCATCGCGAATTCGTTCGTACAACTCTTCGACCGTTTCAGGTGTGAGTTTGGTAAAGCGATGCAACTTCGGCTCGGGGTACAGCGCGCGTAAATCGTTGAGCGTAAGATCGCCCATCAGCACCTGGCCGTGCGTCGTCGCATGTGCGGGCAGGCGTGTGCCTACGTTGACCTTCACCGAACTGAAGATCGGCGTGTGACTTTGCGCCTTGGCAACGAACACCACGTCGCGTCCATCGCGGATCAGGATGTGGCTCGTCAGGCCTGTGTCGTTGCGCAAGGCCTCGATGATCGGCAAGCCGAGATCCGTCAGTTCGAGCGAGCTCAGATATTCGAAGCCGAGGCGCAGCACCGCGACGCCCAGGCGATAGTTGCGGTCCTTATCGGCTCGCTCGAGAAAGCCGAGCGATTCGAGCGTCTGCAGCAGACGGAAGACCGTTGTGCGGGGAATCTTCAAGCGCCGGGATAATTCCGGTGCGCCCAATACCGGCTCGCGTGGCGAGAACTCAGTCAGAATCTTCAGACCGCGTTCGAGACCGGGCACTTTGTAGCCGGGTTCGGCGTTGTCGTCGTCGGTTGCGCGCTCGGCGTTGATCGTGTCGGGCGTCATTTCAGTGGCTCCGTGGTGCCGCGCTCGCGCGGCAGAACGTGTCGATGATCGCGGTGTACGCGTCAGCGGCTTCGATATAGCCGGCGTGACCGGCGCGCGGCACGATCTGCAAGGACGTACGTGCCGCGAGGGCCAGCCGTTCGCATGCGGACGGCGGCGTGATGGTGTCTTCAGCGCCTACAGCAATGTTGACCAGTCCGTGGAAGCGCGAGAGGTCGGCGGCAAGATCGGCATTGGCGAGCAGATGTGTCGCTTGCGCGTAGCCTTGCGGCACGATGCGCGCCATGTTCCAACGCACCCACGCACGGGCGTTCTCGTCAGCGTGTGCAGACACCATGTTCGCACTGCGCTTTTCGGCAAGACCTGCGGGGCCGAGTTCGGCGAGCATCGCAAGACGCTGGTCGCGCTTTGATTCGCGTACGTCTGTTGTCGCCGCGCCGTAACCGCCAGCAGGCGACAGCAACAAAAGGCCAGCGACGCGCTGCGGATTTGCAGCAGCAAATGCGCCAGCGACAATCGCGCCCAGCGAATGCCCTACCAGCACGCAACGCGCGATGCCGAGCGCGTCGAGCCAGCCGCGCAGGACGTCTGCGTAGTCCGCCGCCTGGGGCGAAGCTGGGACGACCGGCGTCGAAACGCCGTATCCCGGCGCATCCCAGGCAAGCACCTGCCGCGTCGCACCGAGCGCTTCAAACTGCTGTACCCACGACGCTGCTCCCGAGCCAATGCCGTGCAGCAGCACGAGCGGCAACGCCTCGTCGCGCACAGAAGCCAGCTCTTGCGCTTCGCGATAACCCACCGTCTGCGTCGCCGCGGTAACGGCCTGCTGCAGCGGAAAGCGCGCAAGACGCGCTTCCAGCGAGGCGGCGAGATCGGCAGTAACAGACGGGACAGCGGACATGGTTTCTATCTGCAAGTGCAAAGTAAGGTGACGTCAGTGCGGCGACGGTGCGGTGCACAGGGTTGTCGCGTGGGTATGGCTAGTGCAAAGCGTCGAACGGGCAACCACCTTGCGCTGCGCACCCAAGCGCCTATCGCTTATCGCTTCAGCTTGGCAAGCGGCGAATCCGGCGGATACGTCGGCGTGATCGGCTTCGGAGAACCGAGCATCACGCACATCAGCGCATCCTCTTCGCCGATATTCACTTCCGTGCGATACACGCCCGGCGGCACCGAAATCAGATCGCGTTCGCCGAGCACCGATTCCCAGGTCTCGCCGTCGCGTTCGCAGATCACTTTCATCTTGCCGCGCAGCACGAAGAAAATTTCTTCGACGTCCATATGAATATGGCTCGGCCCGATATTGCCGGCCGGGATCACCATGGTCGAGAACGTGAAGCCCCCTGCAGGCACCGTGTTGACATCCTTCGCGACACCCGTGCCGCCCGTGCCGACATAGCGCATTTGCGCCCGGCGATACTTCGGGTCGTAATCGGCCTGAAACTTCAGTGCGTCCCAGTCGTAGCGACGGGTTTCAAGACGTGCAACGCGTGTGTCCATCCATTGCGCAAAACTGGCTTCCGCGGGTTGATCCCACGACTTACGTTCGAAATCGGTGTCCGCCATCTCTTTCTCCTTTCGGTCAAGACAAGATCAATTCATCACAAAGCCGCCGTTCACCGGCAGCAACTGGCCGGTCACGAAGCGTGCGGCATCGGACAACAGGAACAGGACCGGCCCCGTCACATCGTCGGGAACCTGGGCGCGGGTCAGCGCACGGCCTTTCAGGTAATACTCGTGACGTTCGGCCGGCACGTAGGCGGTGGCCTCGACTTCGGTCAGCCCCGGCGCGATCGCGTTGACCGTGATGCCGTCGGCGCCGAATTCACGCGCCAGCGAACGCGTCATCGCGATCACGGCACCTTTGCTGGCGACATAAGCCAGTAGTTTCGGTGCGCCCCACAGCGCCGTATCCGAAGCGATATTGACGATGCTGCCGCGGCACGAGTCGCGCAGATGCGGCAGCGCCGCGGTACTCATTAGCCACGTGCCGCGCACGTTGACGTTCATCACCGCATCCCACGTATCGACCGCCAGTTCGCCGGCCAGCTTGCCGCCGGAGTTGGTGATTGCCGCGTTGTTGATGAGCGCATCGAGGCCTCCGAGCTGCTTCACCGCCTGGACGACGAAGCTCTGGATGTTCGATGGATCGGCGAGGTCCAGTGGCAGGAAGTGCGCCCCGTGACCTTCGCTTTGCAGCGTCTCGGCGAGCGCACGACCTTCGTCGTGCAAAACATCGCCGAACACGATTTGCGCGCCGGCCTGCACCAGCGAGCGCACAAACGCCGCGCCAAGACCGCGCGCGCCGCCCGTGACGATCACGCGTCGGCCGGTGAGTGCCGCGGGCGCAGCGTTGGCGTTATGCATGGCTATGCCCTGCTGCTGTACCCGTCGTGGCAGTGGCCGCTTGCGCACGGTGCGCGGCGAGTGCATCGAAATCCTGCTGCGCGCGCTGCCGCAACATACGACGCACGCGCGTCATGCCGACGTCATGCTGATAAAGGAATTCGTGTTTGCGTGCATCCGGCGCCATGCTTTCGAGGACATAGCGGTCCTGCTCCAGCACGTCCCAATGGAGACCTTCGAGGCGGTTGCGGTACATGAAACGCCATGCGTCGCGCTGCCATCCCGATACCTTGCGCGTGCGCCAGAAGTAAACCTGGCAGTTGCTCTCGTCGACGGGAACGGCGAAGCCGATGATCCCGAAGTTACCGCCCGGGCCAAACTTCTTCCTGTAGGGAATCGCGAGGCGCATCCACAGGCAACCGGTTTCGCCGAGCTCCACCCAGTCGAAATTGACGTCGCGCTGGCCGACCTTTTCGAACATCAAACCGGTATCGGTCTTGCGCACGCGCATGTCGGCCTGCTTGTCGCCTTCGGCCATCGAGTGCGAGGTCGCGTGCAGATAGGCGCCGTGCATCGGATCCATCACGTTGTCAATCGCGTACTGGTAATTGCACTTCCAGTTCGACATGCACAGAAAGCTCGCGTACTCCTCGTTCACCAGTTCTTCCGGCAAAACGAGTGGCGCGGGTTCCTTGTGAGCGTCGTCGCCAAACCACAGGAAGATAGCCCCCGCATGTTCTTGCACGGGATACGACTTCACGCACTTCTGGCCTTCGAGCGGGCAGTTCGACACGGCCGGGACTTTGGTAACCGTGCCGCCGCCGTCGATTTCAATGCCGTGGTACCAGCACGCGACGCTGCCACCAAGATTCCAGCCCAACGACAGACGCGCACCGCGATGCGGGCAGCGGTCTTCGAGTGCATGGACACGGCCTTCCTGATCGCGCCACAGGACGATCTGATCGCCGAGGCGCGTCAGGCCGATGGGCGCATTGCCGACTTGCCAGCTCGGGGCGACCGGATACCAGTAATTGCGCAGACCGAGGTCGAGGTAAGCCTGAAGCGGATCGGCCGTGCCGTGGTCCGTGGTGGGATGGGGTGTGGGGGACGTCATAAAAGACTCCAGATGCGTAGGCGGTGCGACGGTTTCGCAAGGTTGTCTGGGTAGCGCGCCTATTCGGCGAGCAGGCGGAATTCGGCGGTCAGGCGTTCGGCGGTCCACGCCGCGCCTTCCGGGGTCCGGAAGCCGATGCGGTTCAAGCCGTCGACAACGTCCTGCAACTCCACCGCACCCGCATCGAACACCTTCTCGAGCGCATCGCCGAAGTCGTTCTCGTATTGCGTCGGTTCGGCCTTGCGGGTTTGCCACACGAGGTTTTGCGCCTCGCCCGGCTTTTCGATGACGCCTTTGCCGGCGACGTTGTTCGGCTGCGGCGCGAGCCACGGCTTCAGGGAGGGATTGAATTTCACGGCTTGCTCTCGCATGTCATTCCACCTTGATCTGGATTTCTTCACCGGCGAGACGAACCGCATACATCTTCAGGTCGCGGCCGCCCGGCTCTTTCAAGCACTTGCCAGTCGGGATATGGAACACGGCTTCGTGCAACGGGCATTCGACGGTATCGCCGTCGACAAATCCCTGCGTCAGCAACGCGTACGCGTGGGGACAGACGTTTTCCAGCGCGTACAGCGCATCGCCCACCTTGTAGATGCCGATCTCCGTGCCTTCGAGCTTGTACTCGAGCGGCGCGTCTTCGGACAGGTCGCCGGCATGTCCGGCGCAACGCCATTCTTCAGTCATGTGCTACCTTCTCCTGAATCCCGCATGTTCCATACAAGGAACATCAGTTCGTGTATGGACAATTATAGGAGCCGTCTGAGCGAGAAAAAATAAAAATCTGCGGCGTTAGGGGAAAACACTGATGTGGCGGAGGAAGGACACCGTTCCCTTCCTCCGCTGACCACGAACGTCAGCCTACGTGCCTATTCCGTAAGGCTTTTTTGTCCACGACCGAAACCGTCCCTCCCGCGGCATTCGGGTTTCCTCGGGGCTCGAAAATTTATTTTGACCACTTCTGGAGACCCTATACTTTCCATAGGCGATACATATGCCCATAGGTGGAACAAATAAGAAGCAAAGTTTTGGCGCATAAACCAGGACCAACGCTCCCTCACTCAATGCACTACGGACGGCGGAATGGGATCCAGCCATTCGTCACACGATTAGGAGAACCAACGGTGAAAAGAATCATTGCAGTCGCACTTACAGCGATGTGCGCCACGACAGGGGCGTGGGCACAAAGCAGTGTCACGCTTTACGGTAGTCTCGATGCCGGAGTCGCGTACATCAGCAATGCCGGCGGAAGTTCGAAATGGATCGCAGAGCAGGGCAACATGCAGCCTGACCGTTGGGGTCTGAGGGGAGTAGAGGATCTGGGTGGCGGTCTGCACGCCATCTTCCAGTTGGAAAACGGCTTCTATACGACGACTGGCGCAATGGCTTCGCCCGGAACGTTGTGGAATCGCCAGGCGTATGTCGGTTTGAGTTCCGATCAGATCGGAACGCTGACGCTCGGTCACCAAACGCCGTTTAACTTCGATGTGCTGGGTCCGTTGAGCACGGGTTATCTCGCCGCGAGCTGGTATGCGTTCCACCCGGGCAATATCGATGAGCTGGCAGATACGAGTGTCGTGCCGTTCAACAACTCGGTGAAGTTCCGCTCAACCAGCTTTGCCGGCTTCACGGTCGGCGCGATGATGGGGCTGGGCAATACGACGAACTTCGCGACCGGTCGCACCTTGAGCTTCGAGGCCAGCTACAAAAACGGGCCGTTCAATGCTGGCGCGGTCTACTCGAATGAACATGACCGCACGCCGTCGATCGTCACGACCGGCATCACGCACTTCCAGGGTGTCGCGGCCACGGCATACACGGCCGACAATGTCGAGAACATGGGTGCAGGTGCGTCCTACCAGTTCGGCAACCTGCTGGTGCATGGTCTGTACACGCGTGTGAAGCTGGAATCGCCCGGCTACTCGAGCACGTATCAGAGCTACGATGCGGGCGCGAACTATCAGTTCACGCCGTTTAACAGCGTAGCGGGTGGCGCGGCGACGACGAGCTTCGATGGTCATCGCTGGACGCAGTTTGAGATCGGCGATATCTATGCGCTGTCGAAGTCGACGCAGATTTATGTGAACGCGCTGTATGAGCGTGCGGGATCGAATACGGACGCGGCGTTCTTCACGGCAGGCGTCTCGGATAGCCGTAATCAGACGGTGTTTCTGACGGGTATTCACCACTCGTTCTGAGTGCTACCGGATTTGTCACTACGTGGCAGGTCCGCCGATGTGCTCGAGAAAATCTGGGGCGGCCGGGCGTTTTCTTTAGAGAGTTGAGTAAGCGGCCGGTTGCCCTGCAGCCGGCCACATCGCTTTGCGGCGTCGCTTGCCCGGTTCGCCCGGTTGGCCTAGCTAGCCGCGATAGTCCTGCGGCGTGCCTCGACCGCGGTCGGATCGTCTGCGGGCGGACGGTAATTGAGGCGTGTCGACAACTCAACAGCCGCGTTGCACACCGCTGCGATCAACGGTTCGCGTTCGCTGGCGTCACCAATATCCGAGCGCGGCACCGTCACCGTCAAGGCCGCCACGATGCGGCCAGTCTGGTCGCGCACCGGCGCCGTCACCACCGAAATGCCTCGCTCGAACGAAGCTTCGCTCACCGCATAGCCCTGCGCCGCGCTTTCGCGCACCCGCTCGTTGAGTTCTTCCACAGTGGCCGGCGTGCGATCGGTAAAACGCTCAAGTTGCGGCTCCGGATAAAGCTGGCGCAGTTCGTCGTAACTAAGATCGCCCATCAACACCTGGCCATGCACAGTCGCATGCGCCGGCAGACGCGTGCCGACATGCACCTTGACCGAGCTGAACATCGGATCGTGCGCCTGGGCTTTCGCAACGAACACCACGTCGCGCTGATCGCGGATCAGAAGATGCGCGCTGAGTCCCGTCGCGTCACGCAAGCGCTCGAGCAGCGGCGTGCCCACGTCCGTCAGTTCGAGCGAACTCAGATATTCGAAGCCCAGCCGCAGTACCGCCACGCTCAGCCGGAAATGGCGGTCGCCGTTCACGCGCTCGAGAAACCCGAGCGCTTCCAGCGTCTGCAGCAAGCGGAAGGTGGTGGTACGCGGAATGCCGATGCGCTTCGATAACTCCGGCGCACCCAGCACCGGTTCACGCGCGCTGAACTCCGCAAGAATGCGCAGCCCGCGCTCCAGACCCGGGACGAGGTAGGTCGAGCCGCCGGCGCTCTCGTCATCGGCAGTGTCGGTCAGGTCGACGGGTGCTGCGGCCTCTTCGTGCGGGGCTGGCGCATCGCTGCGCGGCCTGGCCTGTTTGCGTCCCGCTCCTGTCATGTTTTCTTTTGCCATGTCCGGCTGTGGTTCGTGCTGATCGTCTATAGGACAGCATGATAGCGCGAAGCGTCACGGGCGAATTTGGCCGGATGAAGCGAATTCTGGCATCGTACGATGTCGCCGAAGTCGAACCGCTATCTGTAGCCGTGTCTTTCGTTTGACACACAAAATGACGACGTCGCGAGCGATCATTGCGGATCGTCGACGTGTGCGAACGGCACGCGGGAGCGAACCAGACCTGAGGAGCCATACCAATGAACGAAAAAGACGATTTGCCCCTGCCGCATGCGAACGCGGAGTTTGCCGGCGACGACAGCCCTGACAACCCCGAGCGGCGCCGGGTCCTCACCGGCATCGCGGCGGTAGGGCTGGGACTTGCCCTCGCCGGCTGCACCACGGAAGAGCATGCAGCCGCTACCCCGCGCAGTGCCGCCGACCTGCGGCTCGACGCCGCGTTGCACGATCAGGTGAAGCAGATCGTGGTGATTTACGCCGAGAACCGCAGCTTCGCCAATCTGTATGGCAATTTCCCGGGCGTGCAGCATCCGCTCGATGCCGTACCGGCCGAGCGCTACGTGCAACTCGATCGCGACGGCAAGACGCCGTTGCCGCAACTGCCGAAAATCTGGGGCGGCCTCGTGCCGCAAGCGCAGGAGGTGGACGGCAAGCGCTACATGATTGGCGAGCATGACATCGCCGGTCTGAACAACAAGCCATTCCGCATCACCGATGCACAGGGCGCGCCTTTGCCAAACGGCGTGATCACGCGCGACCTGTGGCACCGCTTTTATCAGAACCAGATGCAGATCAACGCCGGGCGCAACAACCAGTTCGTCGCCTGGGCTGACTCGGGCGGTCTGGTGATGGGGCATTACCGCAGTTCCGCCGAAACGTTGCGGATCTGGAATCTCGCGCAGCAGTACACGCTGTGCGACAACTTCTTTATGGCGGCCTTCGGCGGCTCGTGGCTGAACCACATCTTCCTGATTTCCGCCCAGGCGCCGCTCGTGCCGGATGTGCATAACAGCGCGGCGAAGCAGTTTGTCTCGGTGGTCGAAGGCGATGATCCGGCCGGCACAGCGCTCAAGGTGGCGGCGCACTCGCCTGCTTCCGCACTCGATGGGCCGCCGAAGTTCGTCAACGACGGCCTGTTCACGCCCGATGGTTACGCTGTCAACACGATGGCGCCGCCGTATCAGCCGAGCTTCGTGCCGCCCGCGCCGGGCGGCGACAAATCGATGGCCGATCTGTCCAATCCGCGCGTGCTGCCGCCGCAGAACTACGCAACCATTGGCGATCGTCTGTCGGATAAGGGCGTCGACTGGGCGTGGTACGCGGGTGCGTGGCAGTACGCGATGGATCATCACGATACCGGCGATGTGCCCGACTTTCAGTATCACCATCAACCGTTCAACTACTTCGTCAGCTATGCGCCGGGAACCGAGGCGCGCCGCCAGCATCTGCGCGACGCGGGCGTGGGCGACGACGCGTCGACCAATCGCCTGCTCGCCGATATCGACGCGGGGCGTTTGCCGGCCGTCACGTTCTATAAGCCGCAAGGCAATCTGAACATGCACGCGGGCTATGCGGACGTCGAATCGGGCGACCGCCATATCGCCACGGTGATCGACCATCTGCAGCGCAGCCCACAGTGGAACAACATGGTGGTGATCGTCACCGTCGACGAAAACGGCGGCTGGTGGGATCCGGTGTCGCCGCCGAAGGGCGACCGCTGGGGTCCGGGCTCACGGATTCCGGCGCTGGTCGTCTCGCCGCTGGCAAAGAAGGGCTATGTGGATCACACCGTCTACGACACCAATTCGATCCTGCGCTTCATCACGCGGGTGCACGGACTGAGGCCGCTCGAAGGGGTGGTGGCGCGCGATCGTGCGTTCGCGCAAAACGGCTTGGCGCCGCTGGGCGATATGACGGGAACGCTGAATCTAGCCTGATTGGCAAAGGCGTGCGGCGGTCCTGCCAGTGCTGGTGGCGGGACCGTCGGGCGGCCCGTCTGACGTAAGTAGGCACTCACCTCGGAGGCTGCAGCCGCGTGCCTTCACGACATCCCCGTTCCGCCCTTACTGCGCTTTGGCCTTCAACTTCTCCACCACCGAGTCCGAAATCTGCTGTGCGGTATTTTTGATCGTGGATTTCTCGTCCTGACCGGCCATCACGAACTTCGCGGCAATCACGTACGGATTGAGCTTGATGACGGCGCCGGGTTTATCTTTGCTCGAGCCTTGTTCGGTGCTCTCGTAGAGCGGTGGGAGAGTGGGCGTCGACAGATCGTCGAGCGAAACGGCCACCTGAAAGTCAGTCTGGCCCGCACCGAAACCTACCATCGCGCGACGCAGGCGGTTACCGTCGTCGACGCTCAGAAACACGCCGCGCACCTGCCAGCCCGTAGCCGGCAACGCCGCGCCGGGTGGCATCCGGCGCGCGTCGATCCCGGCTTTGCTCAGATCATCCGTGAGGTTCTCCGCCATTTCGGCGACGATCTCTTTGGCATGGGTTTGCGGATCTTTCGACGAGCGTAGGGGACCGCTCGGCAACGCACTGCCAAAGCGCCGCAGTCGGCTGCCAGGGCCGCTGTCCGGCTTGACGTTGGCGACGTCGAGATCGAAGTCAGCCACATAGACGATCGGGGGCGGAAGCGGCGCGCTGTCAGCGGCGCAACTGGCAATGGCAAGCGTACCGAGCGACGCCGCCACGACGGCGGGTTGCATCCATCGACGTAGCATGACGCGCCTCCGCGATCGTCGTATTGACGCCGCTATCCTACATGGCCGAGCTTGCCCAGTAAGGTTGGCACGCACTTATTTGCGCAAGGGATAAACCCCTAGGGTCTGCGTCGGGCACCTCACGCAAGATCCTTCATCAACGCCGCTCGCACCTTCGGCTCGATAGCCTCGGTCGGCACCGGATAATTCGGATGATCGCAGCCGATCTGCAGCGCTGCGCCGTCGCGTAGCTTCGCTTTCATCGCGGGCGTCAGCTCGAAGCGGACGAAATGCACGGCCGAGGTCTTCTGCTCGTTTTCGCGCTCCAGGTCCTCGTCGGCGATCGCATAGACCGGCGGCTCGCCCTCCACCTGCAGGAACACGCGGTCCTCAATCCCAATCAGCCGCGCCAGCGCCGCCTGCCGCTCGATCTCGTTCTCGTATTCGATCTGCATTGTCGCCTTCAGATTGCTGCCGTCCGGCACCAGCGGCAAATAGGCGTTCAGTTCGCCCTGAATGCCGTCCTCGTCGAAAATTTTCTCGATATGGAGCATCTCCTGAATCTGATAACGGATCGTGGTTTCGTCTTCGAACAGGAACGTGACGTGGTTGCCGAGCGCGACCGTACGGTCTTTCTTGTGCTCGATCACCTTGGCGCGCATCGCGATACGCGACTTCGAATAGTTTTCGAGCGACAGCAGCGAGTTACGGGCGATGCTCATCTCGGTGTCCTTCCAGTCAGTGAGGGGGTATCAGAGGCCATACGCCTTGCGCAGCAACGTCAGCGGATGCGCAAGCTGTCCTTTCGACAAGCCGCTTTCGTCGAGCCCTTGTTCGATATGATGGCCGGCCAGCTGGCAATCCGATGAAATGTAATCGGGGTGCGGCTGCGCCATCGCCTTGAAAACCGGCGTGCCGATCTGCATCGCCGTGCGGTGGAACTCCTTCTTCACGCCGAATGTGCCGGCATGTCCGGAACAGCGCTCGACCACGGTGACCTGCGTATCGGGGACCAGCGCCAGCGTCTCGGACGTTTTGCGGCCGATGTTCTGCACCCGCGCATGACACGGCACGTGATACGCCACTTTTCCGAGCGGGTTCTTGAAGTCGGTCTTCAGGAGTCCATCGCGATGACGCGACACGAAATATTCGAACGGATCCCAGAAGGCCTCGCTGACGGCTCGGACATCGGCGTCGTCGGGGAACATCAAGGGCAGTTCGTGCTTGTACATCAGCACGCAGCTCGGAATCGCGCCGATGATCGCGTAGCCCTCGCGAGCGTATTTCGCGAGCACAGGGATGTTCTTGGCCTTTTTATCGGCGACGCCCTGCAGATTGCCCTGTTCGAGCAACGGCATGCCGCAGCACGCTTCGCTCTTCACCAGTTCGTAAGGAATTTCATTGTGCGCGAGCACGGCGAGCAGATCGTGACCGATGCCCGGTTCGTTGAAATTCACGTAACAGGTCGCGTAAATCGCCACTTTGCCGGGCGTGCGCTCGCCATCGCGCACGGCAGCGGTGCGAGACTTCTTTGCGGCACTGCGGAATTTGCGTGGAGCGAAATTCGGTAACCAGGCGTTCTTGTCCACACCAAGCGCGCTCTCCATCATCCCGCGCGCCGCAGCGGTGTGATTGACTGCGTTGATCGTTTGGGTCACCACCGGAATGCCTGCGAGGTGGCCGAGCGCGTCGGTATTCGAGAGAAACTTGTCGCGCAGCTTGACGTCGCCGCTTTTGTAGTCGATCGCCTTGGCGCGCAGCATCAGGTGCGGAAAATCGACGTTCCACGGATGCGGCGGCACGTACGGACACTTCGTCATGTAGCACAGGTCGCACAGATAGCACTGATCGACCACTTTGCCGAACTCGGCTTTATCGACCTCGTGTATTTCTCCGGTGTCGGTGGCGTCGACCAGATCGAACAGCGCTGGAAACGCACCGCACAACGAGACGCAGCGGCGGCACCCCGCGCAGATATCGAAGACGCGCGCCAGTTCCTGGTCAAGCGCGTCCTGATCGTAGAACGCCTCCGAAAGCCAGTCGAGCGGATGCCGGGTGGGCGCCTCGAGGCTGCCTTCTTTGTGGGGCATGGAGTCGAACTCCTTGAATGCGGGTTTGCTTTTATGTTTGGTAGCCGACGGTGCACCGCACCATGCGGCGCGCCCACAAGAACGAAAGCCTGCGGACCGTGCCGCAGGCTTTCGTTGCCTGTCTAACCAGGGTCGGCGCTCGCGCCGATGCGTGCCGGGCTGTCGTAGCGCGCCGTATCAGTCAACCAGTGCTTCGAGCGCTTTCGAATAACGGTTCGCGTGACTACGCTCGGCCTTTGCGAGCGTCTCGAACCAGTTGGCGATTTCGTCGAAGCCTTCTTCGCGTGCCGACTTCGCCATGCCCGGATACATGTCGGTATATTCGTGCGTTTCACCGGCAATGGCCGCTTGCAAATTTTGCCGCGACGAGCCGAACGGCAGTCCCGTGGCTGGGTCGCCTACCGCTTCGAGATATTCGAGGTGTCCGTGCGCATGACCCGTCTCGCCTTCGGCGGTGGAGCGAAATAGCGCCGCGACATCATTCTGGCCTTCGACGTCGGCCTTTGCTGCGAAATACAGATAACGACGGTTCGCCTGCGATTCGCCGGCGAATGCTGCCTTCAAGTTCTCCTCGGTCTTCGAACCCTTGAGTTGCGACATCTGAGCCTCCATACAAACCTGTAATGTGGGGTGCGCGACGGTGGACGAGCGATCGTCCGGTCACCTCCCGGGCAGACGCGCATGACTGCACGGTGTCTTTAAATCTAGAAGCTGGACAAGACGTTCCCCAATTGTGTTTTTCAATGCCGCCGATAGCCGTTTGCCTTGCATAACGCGAAGTCCGGTCTAGACTGTTAAGGCGATACTTCGCACTCTGTAAACGGAACTGCCATGCGCCTGACCATTCTCATCAACGGTTCCGATCCCACCGTCAGTCACGATTACGCTGTGCTATGGCTCGACACCGATGAGCGCCGGTGGTCGAGAGAAGCGCATCAAGGGATCGATCTGCCCCCTTGGGGCGAACTGCGCGACGCCGACGGCGTCACGACACTCTGCGCGCCCAGCACCGACGCACCGCTTTGCACGCTGCGCGGACTGCACGTGGACCGCAAGCAACGCGTCAGCTCGGCGCAGGGGTCGGCCGCGTGGACGTGTGTGCCGGCGCGTGCGCCCACTAATGGATACTGGCGTCTGCAAGCTGTCGATCGTCAGCCCACGCGCGCGGAACATCGGGTGTTCGATAGCTAGGGCTGAGTTTGGGTTGAGCGGCCGGGTTGTTGTTTCTGTTGCTTCGCGTCACTTCTGATCCCACGCGTCGATGCGTCGGTTTGCTCGCGCGAACCTCACGCACGACGCTATACTTTTGCCCCCTCGTTCGTCCTATACCTCACCCATGAAGAAGTGGTTTGCCTCTCTGTTGTTCGCCGTCGCGGCTCACGCGATTGCTGCACCCTCCTCCTGCACCGACTTCACGCCCAACGCGCAATGGCCCGTACTGGCCAATGCGCGGATGGCGCCGAAGACGCGCATGCTCTGTTACTCCGACTTCGCGGTCTTGCATTCGGGCATCACGCATGGACCGCTTTGGTCTGCAGAACATCTGACCCGTGCGCATATGGATGCCGCGCAGGACATGGTGCGCACCAACAAGTTTTTTGCGGACGCACGTCTGCCGGATGGTGAGGGCGCGACCCTCGACGATTACAAGCGCAGTGGCTATGACCGTGGTCATATGAGTCCCGCCGGGAACCGTTGGAATCCGCAGGCAATGGCACAGTCGTTTACGTTGGCGAATGTCGTACCGCAGAATCGCGAGAACAATCAGCGTTTGTGGGCGCGCATCGAAACCTCGGTACGCGGGATCGCCTTCCGCTACGACGACACCTATGTCGTGACCGGCCCGATGTTCAATGGCCAGCAATTGCAAACCATCGGACCCACGAGAGTCTTCGTGCCGACGCAGTTGTTCAAGGTCGTGTATGTGCCGTCGAGGCAGATGGCATTCGCGGTGGTGGTCGACAACATCTCGACGAATCGCTACGACATCAAAACCGTGCACGAACTCGAAACGATGAGCGGGATCCGCTTTCCGGGCATTCCCGAGTCACTGAAGGATCAACGGCCAGGAGGACTCAAAGGTGTTTAACGCATTCGCGAACGACAACGACGTACTCAACATTGAGGGCGACGCGCTGACCGTCAGCAACGGTACGACGCGTGTCACGCTGAGCGGCACGCTCGAGTTGACCAAAGACCAACGCGGTCTGCAGGCTGCGCTTGCCTTGAAGCAGGCGCTGGATCGGGTTGTCGAAACATTGCAGGCCCAAGCTCATTTACCTGAGCAGATCAAGGACGAACCGGACGCAAAACCCGCCGTCACCGACAATCCATTCAATTGACGGATTTCTGGCGAAACCGGCCATGTCAGGCCAAAAGCGCCGACAAGACGATCGACATCGTAACAATTTGTAAAAACCTTAGCCTCCTGCCAGGCGTTGGGTGCGCTAGCACACAGAAATACGCGATTTGCAGACGTACCGTGCACGCACAAAGACTTAGCGCTGCCTGAACCGGGCGCGCCGCACCAAACAAGCCGCAGGGGCAGTCATGAATTGGAAAGATCCGCAGTTCCTCGTGGACGTCGGGCAGGTAGGCAATCGGGGTAGCCGGAAATGCGGCACCGGTGTCCGTTCGTTCCAGAAGCGTACGTGTCTCGTACCGGAAAACATTTGCGCTGCAGTCGCGCAATCGTTAGCGCGAGCGCCATCATGAGCGAACCGATTGATTCCTTGCAGATTGGCATGCACCGCCCGTCGGCCAGGGCCGATGGTCTCGACCGGATGCTCCAGACCCTGGCCGCGGCACTGCCCAGTCATGGCGTCAACGTACACGATCCGAGCGCTGAATCGCCGGTGCTCCCACCGCTGCCCGTTTCAACCGCGCCATCGAACGCCATCGTGCAGACCTTCGCGAACGCGCAGGCGAGCCTCGCCAAACTTTTACGCCGCGCCCCTCCTAAAGGCGCGCTTGAACCGGTGCGTCAACCCGACGTGGTTGCGTTGCACTTTGCGTCACAGGCTGCGCCGACCCTGGGCAAATTCGGCAAGATACCGCGTGTCGTGCATTTTCACGGCTCCTGGGTCGACGAACACAGGACCGAACGCGGGGCCGCCTTGTTAGGGCCGATACGCTACGGCCTCGAGCGCATGGTGTACGGCGGCGCTACTCGCCATATCGTGCTGTCGCAGGAGTCCAGTGACGTCCTGCACAGGCGCTACCAGGTGCCGGAAGAAGCGATTAGCGTGGTGCCAGGATGCGTCGACACCTCGCGCTTTGCGTTACGTTTCACCAAAAGGCAGGCGCGTAAGCGCCTCGGTCTGCCGAACGACCGGCCG
The DNA here is from genome assembly GCF_050436645.1 of Paraburkholderia sp. GAS33. Lineage (NCBI taxonomy): Bacteria > Pseudomonadati > Pseudomonadota > Betaproteobacteria > Burkholderiales > Burkholderiaceae > Paraburkholderia > Paraburkholderia sp. GAS33. Next base: position 346,399 of record NZ_JBNDMP010000003.1, on the reverse strand, counting down.
ATTCTGCTTTGCGCACGGCCGTTGGTCCCGGGCATCGGCCTCGACGAGCTGGTCGACGCGATCTTTATCGTCAAGAGGAGCGTGCCCGAGGTACTTCTGGTGATGGCTGGCATGGGTCCCGAGCAAAACCGGCTTTACGGGCGCATCATCGCGCGCGGTCTTGAGGAACATGTTCGGCTCGCCGGCTTCGTATCGGATGACGTCTTGCCCGAGTATTACCGCGCGGCAGACCTCACGGTTGTGCCGACCGTCAACATGAGAGACTGCGGGCTGACGGCCATTGAATCGCTGGCGACTGGCACGCCGGTTCTGGTGACCTCCGAAGGCGGCGCTGCGAACGCCGTGGCGCCACTATCGGACGATCTGGTGGTGCAGTCCGGAGACCACATGGCGCTTGGCGGCGGTATCGCCGATGCGCTACTCGGCGTACGCCTCACCCCAAGTCACGACGCATGCCGCCGCTACGCTCGCAAGCACTTCGACCACTCGGTGATCGCGCCGCAAATCGCGGGAGTCTACCGCGACGCCATAGAGAAGTTCTGAGCAACACGCCGGTACCGATCAGCATATCTAATCAAGTGTTGCCACGCTCCGGCGTCATGTTCACGAGCGTGCTTCACATCGCACGCACACTCGCCTCTCGCATTTCTTAAGGAAAACTTAAATCTTCATATGCGTGAGCTTCGACGCTTACGCATTGTCCGTGAGAAGCGATTGTTTCCGTCGTTACGTTTTGTCACCAGAGCAGCGTCAACTCCTGTGATCCGGCTAGCGTTAAACCGGCAGCGCTGAACCTTTTCAGCCGCGACACACGGAGTTAAACCATGAAGATGATTCTTGCTGCCCTCGCTTCCACCCTGCTCGTTTCGACGGCGTTTGCACAAACCGCTGCACCGGCGATGTCAGGCGATCAACAAACTCAAGCGGCTGGCCAGGCAAATCTCAAAGCTGGCGGCGCGGCGTCTAAGGACGCAGCGAAGACCGACGTCTCGAAGAAGCAAGACAGCGCTTCCACCGAAAAGACCGAAGCAAAGCTTCACGCCAAAAAGACCGCGCCCACTCACACGCAAAAGACCAAGGCGCATCAGGTCAGCAAGAAGAAGCACGCCTCGGTTGCCAATGCCGAAAAAACAAAGGCCGCAGGGGATAGCAGCAAGGAGGCCAGCACTGCGCCGGTGAAGGCAGACGGCGCAAAGACCGACGCTACCAAAACCAACTAGGGTGATCGGTCGCCGACATAATCCGGCCGCCGGGGTCTTATAGTCGAAGCCGAATATGCCGTTGGGGAGGCGAGTCTACGGACTCGCCTTTTTTGCTTTTACGTAGGGCGATCGCACATGATTGAATCTACGAACGTTGATTCGCATGAGGATCGGCGAGCGCCGCGAGTATCTTGACGTCGACGATTTCTATTTCAGCATACCGCAGTTGCAGTGCACCCTGTGCTTCGAACTGCTTAAGAATCTGGTTGATGGTTTGGCGGGACAACGCCAGCATCATCGCGAGATCTTCTTGCGGCACCTTCAGCACACGCCGCAAAACACCCGGTTCGCCGTAGCCACCCGCCATCAGCAGCAAGCGACGCGCGATGCGCTGCGCCGCCGGCAACAGCGCCGCCTCTTCAATCGCGTCGAACGCGAGGCGCAGCTTTTGCGTCAACAGCAGACCGAAGCAATGCCAGTACTGCGGCGCACGTTCGAGCAGCCCAGCCAGTTCCGCACGCGGCAAATGAAACAGCACGGACTCGCGCTCGGCGTATGCATCATGCGTGCGTTCGCGGCCGTCGAACAACGCGATCTCGCCAAACCAGTTGACCGGTTCGATCACCGCAAGCAGTGCTTCTTTACCGGCAAAGCTCGCTGCGCTGATACGCATGAGGCCATCCAGCACGCAGTAGAGGCCGTCGTCAGGATCCCTGCGTCTGAAGAGCCGCTCGCCTGTCTGCAGACGCTCAACGCGACCTAGCTGAACCAGTTGTGTGCGCAACGCTTCGGGCGCGGCACGGAACCACGCGCTACGTTCGAGCGTCGCAAGCGGATCATTCAGGGGCGAAGGCGAACTCATAGGCTGGCACCGTGCTGGACTGGAGTGCGGAGATTGTCGGCTACCCGAAGGTTTCAGAACCGCTTGAGCGCGATTATGATGGCTTTGATCCAGGAACGGCACCCATGAGAACGCTGACCCAACAACTGACCCAGTACGCCGCCTACCACCGCGACCGGCGCAACATCGCCACGCATTTCATCGGCATTCCGATGATCGTGCTGGCGCTCGCAGTGTTGTCGAGCCGCCCCGCGTGGGTCTTTGCCGCGCTGCCAGTGCAGCTCTCGCCCGCGTGGGTGATGCTGGTAGGGGGCACGCTCTACTACCTCGTGCTCGATGTGCCGCTGGGCGTGATGATGGCGATCTTCTCGGCACTCTGCCTCATCTGTGGTCAATGGCTCGCCGCGCAATCCACGCTCACCTGGTTGGCCAGCGGTATAGGACTATTCGTCGTCGGCTGGGTGTTTCAGTTCGTCGGTCACATGGCGTATGAGCATCGTAAGCCGGCCTTCGTCGACGATGTCATCGGCCTGCTGATCGGTCCGCTGTTCGTGCTAGCTGAAGCGCTGTTTGAATTCGGCTGGCGTCCTGCGCTACGCGAAGCAATCGAAGCCGAAGTGGGTCCGACGCGCATCAACCCGGACCGCGCCGCCGCGCATCATTGACGCTGACACCTACCCGCGATGCCAGTTTCGTCGCGATGCCAATCTTCCCGGTTCGCCGGCATTCATCGGACGGAATGCCCGGTGGCGTCGTGCGAACTGCGCTGGCACGCACCGCAATTCCGCGCGTCACGCCGATACGCAAGCTTCATTTCAATTTGATGATTCCCCTGCCACGAGCCGGCCTTCTGGACGCCAGACGCGTTGCCAGCAAAACCAGGCGCCTCCGCGCATAATTAGTTCGTGCGCGATGGCCTGCGATGGACTAGAACATAACTTCACGCGTAGGCCGATCCACCATTGCGCCAATGACACGGCGCGCCGCCGCGTAACAGCGTGCAAGCGCGCTTCTTGCTTGATCACCCCGGCCAGCCCGGCTAAATCGCCGTCCATGCGGACCCACGGTCCGCTCCTTCCTGACGCGTGCGACGCCTCCCGTGTCGCGCCCGTGAACACTCTACCCAGACAGATAATCGTCAGAAGAACGTGAAAACTGGAGCAAGCATGACTCAGCCAGCCCTATCGCATGAAGTCTCGCCCGAGTTCGCCAATGAAGTCCGCGCCGGCCTCACACACGCGCCGCAAAAGGAGTTGCCGTCCAAGTACCTGTACGACGAAGTCGGCTCCGCGCTGTTCGAAGTGATCACCGTGCTGCCCGAATATGGCGTGACCCGCGCCGAAGAACGACTACTCGCAAAGCACGCAGCGGAGATCGTCGAGCAGCTTCCGCACGACGTCACCGTTGCCGAACTGGGCAGCGGCAGCGGCCGCAAAACGCGCCGAATTCTGGAAGCGCTGTGTAAAAAGCGCCCCACTTCGTACTTCCCGATTGAAATTTCGCGCGCCGCGTTGCAATTATGTCGGCGCGAACTGGGCGACATCGAACGCATTTCGATCGTCGGTTACGAGCGCGATTATCTGGCGGGCCTCGCAGAAGTGAGCAAGAAGCGCGCTTCGGGCGAACGGCTGCTTGTGCTGTTTCTCGGCAGCACGATCGGCAATTTCAGCCGCCTCGCGGCAACACGCTTCCTGCGTTCGATCCGCAGCATGCTGGCTCCCGGCGACGCGTTGCTGCTCGGCACCGATCTCGAGAAGCCGATCCCCGTGCTGGTCGCGGCCTACGACGATCCGATTGGCGTCACTGCGTCGTTTAACCTGAACCTGCTCGCGCGGATCAACCGCGAACTGGGCGGCGACTTCCCGCTCGATGCGTTCGAGCACGTGGCGCGTTTCAATCCCGACGCGCGCAGCATCGAAATGCATCTGCGCGCACGGCGCGCCGTCACTGCGCATGTGCGGGCCGCGCAACTGACGGTGACGCTGGAAGAAGGCGAGACCATCTGGACCGAAAGCAGCCACAAGTACCGCGCTGAGGAAGTCCACGCGATCGCCGACGATGCCGGTTTCGCGTGCAGTCATCAGTGGGTCGAGCGGGAGTGGGGATTTGCCGAGAGCCTGCTGGTCGCACGGTAAGAGACGGGTGGCCTGGTAACCACCCTTAATCGCGACCGCTCAGCCTAGTGCTGTTCGAATCGCTCGTAGCGCTTTTCCGTTGACCGCTCTTCGCCGGCCACTTCGCTCACGCGGGCGGCCGGCGGCCCATGGCGCAGCCACGAGAGCATCCGGTCGACCTGATTGGCCGTTCCCTGCAAGATGGCTTCGACCGAGCCATCGTCGAGATTCGCCACCCATCCTTTGATACCGAGCGCGTGCGCCTGGCGTACCGTCGCGTGGCGAAAACCCACGCCCTGCACGACGCCGCGCACCCGCACGTAATACGTTTCGATCCGCGAATCCAGATCCGGGCCTGTCATGCCGTCCTCTCAAAGCAAACTTTCAAGCGGGCATTCTAGTCGTCTCGTGGCGAGATTGCTTGCACGGCATCACCCGTAAGAAGTCAGCGCAATGCGACACGCTCTGCACGCGCCACGTACAATCCGACGACCGCCATGCAGGGAATTGAAAAAGAATGATGGATCAGAATCGCGATCTCGTACTCGTCACCGGCGCTTCCGGCTTTGTCGGCTCGGCGGTGGCGCGCATTGCGCAACAGAAAGGTTTCAGGGTGCGCGTGCTGGTGCGCGCCACCAGTCCGCGCCGCAATGTCGAAGCGCTCGATGCCGAAATCGTCGTGGGCGACATGCGCGACGAAGCGTCGATGCGCGCCGCGCTGCGCGGCGTGCGCTATCTGCTACATGTCGCGGCTGACTACCGTTTGTGGGCGCCGGACCCGGGCGAGATCGAACGCTCGAATCTGGAAGGCACCGAGGCGACCATGCGTGCGGCGCTGAAGGAAGGCGTCGAGCGCGTCGTCTACACCAGCAGCGTGGCGACGCTGAAGGTCACGAGCTCCGGCCAGTCGGCCGACGAGACTTCGCCGCTCAAGGCCGAGCAGGCGATCGGTGTGTACAAGCGCAGCAAGGTGCTGGCAGAGCGCGCGGTCGAGCGGATGATTGCCGAAGACGGCCTGCCCGCAGTGATCGTCAATCCTTCGACGCCCATCGGCCCGCGCGACGTGAAACCCACGCCGACCGGGCGCATCATCGTCGAGGCGGCGCTCGGCAAGATTCCGGCTTTCGTGGACACCGGCTTGAACCTCGTGCACGTCGACGACGTCGCCGCCGGCCACTTTCTCGCGCTCGAACGCGGCAAGATTGGCGAGCGCTATATCCTCGGCGGCGAGAACCTGCCGCTGCAGGCGATGCTCGCCGATATCGCCGCGCTCACTGGACGCAAAGCCCCGACCATCAGCCTGCCGCGCTGGCCGCTCTATCCGCTGGCCATGGGCGCCGAAGCGGTGGCGAAAATCACGAAGCGAGAACCGTTTGTGACCGTCGACGGTCTGAAGATGTCGAAGAACAAGATGTACTTCACGTCCGCGAAGGCGGAACGCGAACTCGGTTATCGCGCACGACCTTACCGCGAGGGTCTGGCCGATGCGCTCGAGTGGTTCAGGCAGGCGGGGTATCTGAAGGCGTGAGGCCGGACCCGCACGCACTTTGTTACAACGTCGCGCGACCCGCGGCGGGTTAAAGCCCGCGCGCAACAGGTAAAATCGCGGGTCTTACCAGAGAATCCTCGCATGAACCTTCACGAACAGCTCGGCGCGCTTGAAGTGGGCGTCGCTCAGCTCATTCAGGCTGTCGTGGCCCCGCAGGCCCAGAACATCCCCGAGACACCCGCAGCAAACGCAGCGTCCCAGGCGCCCGCGCCTCAGGCTGAGCAAGTCGCACCAACAGCGGCTTCAGCAAGCGAAGACGCGTCAGCTCAAGAGGCAGTTGCTGAAGAGAAGCCCACTCTTTCAATTGGCCGTCCCGCTCAGAACGTCATCACGATGACGATCGCCGGCAAGACCGTCTCGCTGCATCCCGAGCAGGTGGGTCAGCTGATCGAGGAGCTGGCGAATGCACGCGCTTCGATGACGCCCGAGCCGCCGATGGGCGTGCCAGCCGGCTGGCGCTTCGCATCGACCCGCAACCCGGTCATGGCGGTGCAGAAACAGTCGAACGGTGACCGCCTGCTGATCGTGCGGCATACCGGCCACGGCTGGGTGCCGTTCACGTTCTCGCCGGCTAACGTCATTCAGATGTACGCGCTGCTTACGCAACGGTAAGGTGACAGCGGCGTGAGACGCCTGCCTTGATGCGGCGTGGCGGTGAGCCAACAGGTACCGCCGCGCAGCATCCAGTCCGCTGCTGCGCTCACCGGTCCTGTTGCACCGGCGCCTGCACACGCGCCTTCCACTGACCGCCCTTTCCGCGCCAATAGCGCACGGCCGACGCAAACGTCGCGCCGACATAGAACAGCGCCACCAGCGGCAGGAACGGAGCCCACAGCGGCGAGCGGCCGTAGTAGCGCAGCATCGGCGCATACGCGCAGCACATCGCCGCCCAGGCGAGCCAGGCGGGCCAGTCCAACGGCCCGAGCAAGAGTGCCGCTATGGGCGGGATCAGGTAGATGATCGTCATGCCCGCCAGCGTGCCTGCCAGCAACCATCCCGAGTAGCGCAACTGCGTGAACGCCGTGCGCGCAATCATGTTCCAGATCTCGCCCGAGTTGTCGTAGGGACGCAGCGAGACGCTGCGCGCCGCCACATCCAGCCGGATCGGATGACGCCCCTCACCGCGATGCTTGATACGCGCGGCAAGGCTGCAATCGTCGATCAGTTCGCCGCGGATCGACTCGATACCGCCCGCTTCTTCCAGCGCCGTACGCCGCACCAGCATGCAGCCGCCGGCCGCCGCCGCGGTCTTGTTGCGCGGGTTGTTGACCCACGAGAACGGATACAGCTTGGCGAAGAAAAACACGAAGGCCGGGATTAGCGCCTTCTCCCACAGCGAATCGCAACGCAGCCGCACCATCAGCGAGACCAGGTCGCGCTTCTCCGCATCGGCTCGCGCAACGAGTTGCGTGACGGCGTCGGTGGGGTGGCCGATATCGGCGTCGGTCAGAAGGAGGAAGTCGGCCGGCAGACCCAGCGTGCGCACCGCCTCGATACCCTGCGACTGTGCCCATACCTTGCCGGACCAACCCGGCGGCAGCGGTTTTGCGGTCAGCACCGTGAGACGGTCGGAGCATTGCAACTGGAGTGCGGCCGCGCGGGCGGCGTCGGCGGTGCCGTCGGTGCTGTGGTCATCGACCACGATCACATGGAAAGGACCGGGGTATTCCTGGGCGAGCAGCGTGCCGACCGCCTGCGCGATCACATCTGCTTCATTGCGCGCCGGTACCACGGCAGCGACCGCCGGCCATGCGTCGCGCGGTGCGGTCGCGAGCGGAGCCGCGGGACGCGCGCGCCAGAAGCCGCCGCGGAAAAACAGCAGCACACACCAGATCAGCAGCGAAAGACACGACAGAACGAACAGAACCACCTGCATTACGCGTTGCCCTCAATCGAAGTGGCGCGCACGCTGACGCGCCGGGACAGCCACATCGCGAGCGCGCGCGCCGTGACAACAGACCAGTCGAAGCCATCGAGCGCTGGCCGATGGCGGAACACATCGTAGCCCGCCCGCTCGATGCGCTCCAGAATGCGCAAGCCACCATGGACGATGCCGCAAAGAACGATTCCCGCGCGCCCTGGAATGCGCAGCGCGAGCGGCGCGCCTCGGACCAGCATTGCGCGGGCGTAGGCCACTTCATAAGCCATCAACGCGCGCCACCTATCGTCGACCACGCCGCCGCCGATTTGCGACTCGCTGACATTGAACCGCGCGAGGTCGCTTTGCGGCAGGTAGACGCGGCTATTCTTGAAGTCGATCGCGACGTTCTGCCAGAAATTGATCAAATGGAGCGCCGTGCAGATCGTATCGGAGTCGGCCAGATTCGCCGGGCTCGCAGCGCCGAACAGATGCAGCATCAGATGCCCCACCGGGTGCGCGGAGCGGCGGCAATAGTCGAGCAGAGCCGACCGGTCAGCGAAGCGGGTGGTGTCAATCTCCTGGTCGAGCGCGGCCACGAGATCGTAGAACGGTGCGAGCGGCAGTTTATACTGTGCAACCACGCCAGCGAGCTTGCCGAACAGCAGCGGATGAACCGGCGCCATCCGGCCGCTTGCCACGGCGTCGAGACCGGCCCGGAAGTCGGCGAGGCGCGTGTGACGCTCGGCGGCGCTCCAGTCGCCTTCCTCGGCGATGTCAGCGGCCGTACGGGCCACCTGATAGATCACGCCGACCGGGGTCCGCAACCTCTTCGGCAGCAATGCGCCGGCGATCGGTAAGTTTTCGTAGTGGTCGGCTTCCACGCAACGAGCCTCGAATCCATTCGGTAATGCGGTTGTAAGCATGCACCGCAGGGCCACATAGTTTAAGGGTTCCGCACTGGGACTGCAGCGCGCAAATCTTGCGGCACGGCGCTTACAGCCCACTCGACCCGGCCCTGGCCAGAGCAAAGCAAGCCCGATAGCGTTAGAATGCGCGTTTGGTTTTCGTCTACCGGCTTAACGCTGGTTTAAGACATCAATTAATATCATGGTCGCGGCGACAAAGTCGTTTTTACCGACTTCATCGAAACCAGCGTCAGTCGGAGTTCGGCAGCCTATGCGAGTCATCCTTGCTCAACCCCGTGGCTTTTGTGCGGGGGTGGTCCGGGCGATCGAAATCGTCGATCGCGCGTTGCAGCAACACGGCGCACCGGTCTATGTGCGTCACGAAATCGTCCATAATCGGCACGTGGTCGACAACCTGCGTCAGAAAGGGGCGCGGTTCGTCGAAGAGCTCGATGAGGTGCCGGAAGGCGCCGTGGCGATTTTCAGCGCGCACGGCGTGGCTCAGACCGTCGAGCGCGCCGCGGAGCAACGCGGCCTCGACGTGCTCGACGCCACTTGTCCGCTCGTCACCAAGGTGCACGTGCAGGGGCGTCAATACGTGGGCGCCGGCCGCACGCTGATCCTGATCGGCCACGCGGGCCATCCGGAAGTCGAAGGTACGATTGGCCAGATCCCCGGCAAGGTATTGCTGGTGCAGAGCGAGGCCGAGGTCGCGCACCTGGATCTGCCGCAGGACGCGCCGCTTGCGTATGTGACGCAGACGACGTTGTCGGTGGACGACACGCGCGGCATCATCGACGCGTTGCAGCGGCGCTTCACGAATATTGTGGGTCCGGACACACGGGACATCTGCTACGCGACACAAAACCGCCAGGCGGCGGTGCGCGAGTTGAGCACCCAGGTTGATGTGCTGCTGGTGGTGGGCGCAACGAACAGTTCGAACTCGAACCGGCTGCGCGAGATTGGCAGCGAGACGGGCGTACCGAGCTATCTGGTGGCGGACGGTTCGGAAGTGAAGCCGGAGTGGTTTGCGAATGTGCAGACGGTCGGCATCACAGCGGGCGCTTCGGCGCCTGAGGAAATGGTTGAAAACGTAATCGATGCGCTGCGCGCATTGGGGCCTGTCGACGTTACGACGATGGCTGGCCGAGAAGAGAAAGTTGAATTCAAGTTGCCGTCGAAGCTGACGCAACCACTCGCCGCACGCGAAGTTTAAGGAGGACACCTTGTCTATTCCGTTGCTCCAGAAAGTCCGGGTTGGCGCATACATCATGCGTCAGCATTTGTCGCGCAATAAGCGCTATCCGCTGGCGCTGATGCTCGAGCCGCTGTTCCGCTGCAACCTTGCCTGCAATGGCTGCGGCAAGATCGACTATCCGGATCCTATTCTGAACCAGCGTCTGTCGCTCGAAGAGTGTCTGGGCGCGGTGGACGAGTGTGGCGCACCGGTCGTTTCCATCGCAGGCGGTGAGCCGCTCCTGCATAAGGAAATGCCGCAGATCGTGAAGGGCATCATCGCGCGCAAGAAATTCGTGTATCTCTGCACGAATGCGCTGCTGATGGAAAAGAAGATGGACGACTACGAGCCGAACCCATACTTCGTGTGGTCGGTGCATCTGGACGGCGACGAGCAGGCGCACGATCACTCGGTGTCGCAAGAGGGCGTGTACGTCAAGGCAGTCGCTGCGATCAAGGAAGCGAAGCGCCGCGGTTTCCGTGTGAACATCAACTGCACGTTGTTCAACGACGCTGTGCCGGAGCGTGTCGCCAAGTTCTTCGATACGGTCAAGGAAATGGGCGTGGACGGCATCACCGTCTCGCCGGGCTACGCGTATGAACGCGCGCCGGACCAACAGCACTTCCTGAACCGCGACAAGACGAAGCATCTGTTCCGCGAGATTTTCAAGCGCGGCAACAACGGCAAGAACTGGTCGTTTAGCCAGTCGGCGATGTTCCTCGATTTCCTGGCCGGGAATCAGACGTATCAGTGCACGCCGTGGGGTAATCCGGCGCGTACGGTGTTTGGCTGGCAGAAGCCGTGCTATCTGGTCGGCGAAGGGTATGTGAAGACCTTCAAGGAACTGATGGAGACGACGGAGTGGGAGAAGTACGGTACGGGTAACTACGAGAAGTGTGCTGACTGCATGGTGCACTGTGGGTTTGAGGCTACCGCCGTCATGGATACGGTTACTCATCCGCTGAAGGCTCTTGGGGTTTCGCTGCGCGGGCCTAAGACTTCAGGCGCGTTTGCCAAGGATCTTCCGCTGGATAAGCAAAGGCCTGCTGAGTTTGTTTTCTCGCGGCATGTCGAGATTAAGCTTGAGGAGATTGGGCGCGCTGGTAAGGGGAAGAAGGTCCAGACTGCTACGGCTCATTAAAGCTGCCCGCTTTGGGGCCCTTCGCGGGGCTTGGTTTTACTGTTTTCCGCTTAGTTGTTGCTTGAAGCGCATCGGGTTTTTGACGGTGCGCTTTTTGCTTTTTTTTGTCGCTCTTTGCGGGGCTTTTTTTGCCTGCGGCGCCTTGGTTTTTTGGTTTTACTGGGGTGTTGGCCTTTCCTTGCTGTCTTATCGGTCTATTAGCGATGCCCCTGTGCGGGGCGGCACTTACTTTCTTTGCCGCCGCAAAGAAAGTAAGCAAAGAAAGCGGGCTTCCAACCGCTAGCCTTTAGGTGTCCACCACTCAAGCTAACCCGGAGCGGTCCGCGCACGCACCGTGCCCTCGCACCACCACACTTAGTGACAAAGCACTCATCCACCCCACTCCGCACTACGTGCGTCGCGGATGGGTTTGCAAAGGAACGCGGGGGTCGCTGGAACGCAAAGAACGCCGCACATTCCGCCGCTCCCGGACGCGAGGTGAAGGAACTTCTCAGCCCACCAAACAGGTCCACCCAACATAGTCAGCATCCCTACAGAGCATGAGAAGGGCGTTATGCCCAACGGCGGGGCGCGTAGCGCGACGCTGGAACGGATGACTGCCTTGTCACTAACGGGGGTGGCGTGAGGGCACATTGCGTGCGCGGACCACTTCGGCTTCATGCCAGTGGTGGACACCTACAGACTGGCGGTTGCAAGCCCGCTTTCTTTGCTTACTTTCTTTGCGGCGGCAAAGAAAGTAAGTGCCGCCCCGCACAGGGGCGAAGCTAATAGACCGATAACAAAGCAAGGAAAGGCCAACACCCGGTAAAACCAAAAAACCAAGGCACCGCAGGCAAAAAAACCAAAGCCCTATCCCGCACTCCGAGCATTATGCTCAGTCAAAAATTTAATAAGCCCGTCAACTCCACCCTTAGCGAGCTGATCTGCAAACTGCGTCTGATAAACCTGAATCAACCAAGCCCCCATCATATCGATGTCGTAAACCTTCCAACCGGAATCGGTCTTCTCCATCCGATACCCAACCGAATCATCCCCGCCATTGCTCAACACGTGCGACTGCACAACAGCATCCTTACCGCCAGCGCCAACATTCGCAGGCGCGAACTTGAACGTCACATCCTGATCCCTTAACTGCGCCAACGAAGCAGCATAAGTCCGCACCAGCAACGTCTGAAACTGCTCGTATAACTGCTTCTGCTGCTCCGGCGATGCCGTCGTCCACGCCTTGCCCACAGCAATCCGCGTCGTACGCTGAAAGTCCGTTGCAGGCACGAAATGTGTTACCACCACCTGGGTGATTTTGCCCATGTCGCCGCCGCGCGCCTGCGGGTCGGCCTTCATCGCGCTGACCGTGCCTTCAACAGCATTCTTTACCACCGCATCAGGCGCGGTTTGCGCAAAAGCCGCGGTGGAAACCACCGCCGCTGCCAGAAAAGCAGACAGATAACGTTTCATAAGCTCATCAGGACAGTAAATATGACCACTGGATGACCCACCGGGCCACGCTGAAAGCCAGTATACCGATTTTGCTGCTTCGTCCGTGCCCCACAACCTGAGCCAATTGGCCCTACGTCGGTATACTTATGCCCTTATGCCAAAAACGCCATCTGTGACAGGGCCCCACTCGCCTACATGCTGAAGTCATCTATCGTCCGCCTCGTCGCCTGGTCGGTCAGCCGCCCGCTGCGCGTCATCCTCATATCGCTCATCCTCGCGGTCCTGAGTAGCTATTACGTCGTCCATCACTTCAAGATCAACACCGACATCAGCCGTCTCGTCGAAACCAACAAGGCCTGGTCGTCCCTCGACGACGCCATGGATAACGCCTTCCCCCAACGCGGCCAGACCGTGCTGGTGGTCGTCGAAGCGCGTGCCCCCGAATTCGCCGATGCCGCTGCAAACGCTCTCACCGACGCGCTGAAAAAGCAGCCCAAGGAATTCGTCGCCGTCACGCAACCGGCCGGCGGTTCGTTCTTCGAGCACGACGGCTTGCTGTTTCTGTCGCTCGACCAGGTCCAGTCCACCACAGGACAACTCGTTCAGTCGCGTCCCCTCGTCAATGCGCTCGCCAAAGATCCCAGTCTGACCGGTCTTGCAGGGGTCCTCACCACCAGCCTGCTGCTGCCGCTTCAGCTCGGCCAGGTCAAGCTCAGCGATATGAGCCATCTGCTCTCGCAAAGCACCACCGTGCTCGACCGTGTGCTCGCCGGCCAGCCCGCTGCCTTCTCGTGGCGCGCGCTGGTCGACAAGGACATCAGCACGAACCCGGCGCGCGCCTTCATCACCGTGCAGCCGGTGGTCAACTACGGTGCGCTCGAACCCGGCGCCCGCGCCTCCGCCGCCATCCGCGCCACGGCCGCGTCGCTCGATCTCAACGCCCGCTATGGCGCGTCGATCCGTCTGACCGGCGAACAACCGCTCTCCGACGAAGAATTGGCCTCAGTGCAAGATGGCGCCGCGCTCAACGGCATCATCACTTTCGTCGTGGTCCTCGTGATCCTGTGGCTCGCGTTGCGCTCGGGCCGGATGATCGTCGCCGTGCTCATCACGCTGTTCGTCGGTCTTGCTATCACCGCCGCGCTCGGCCTGATGATGGTCGGCGCGCTCAACATGATTTCCGTTGCGTTCATGGTGTTGTTCGTCGGGCTTGGGATCGACTTCGGGGTCCAGTTCGGCGTGAAGTACCGCGAGGAGCGCCATCGCGATGACCGGTTGGCCGCCGCCCTCGTCAACACCGCGCATACCATCGGCGTACCGTTGACGCTCGCCGCGGTCGCCGTGGCCGAAGCGTTCTTCTCGTTCCTGCCCACCGCCTACCGCGGCGTGGCGGAGCTGGGGCAGATCGCCGGCGTCGGCATGTTCGTCGCGTATGGGACCAACATGACGCTGTTTCCGGCACTCCTGAAGATTTTCAATCCACCTGGTGAAGTCGCTTCGCCAGGTTTCAAGCAACTGGCACCCGTCGACGATTTCCTCGACCGTCACCGCAAGCCCGTCCTGATCGGCACCCTCGTGGTTGTCGTCGGTGCGATGCCGTTGCTGACTCATCTGCGCTTCGACTTCAACCCGCTGCATCTGAAAGACCCGCATACGGAATCGATGGCGACACTTCTTTCGCTGAAGGATTCGCCCGAGGCCGCCGTCAACAACGTGCACGTACTGACGCCATCGCTCGCGGACGCGGACAAGATCGCGGCGCATCTCAGGACACTGCCGGAGGTGGGCCTTGTCACGACACTGAGCACCTTTATTCCGACCGACCAGTCCCAGAAGCTTCTGCTCATCAATAGCGCAGCGCAGCAGCTGTTGCCCGCCTTGACGCAAACGCCCGCGCCGCCGTCGAGCGATGCGTTGCGCGTTGCCGCCTTGAAGCGAGCGGCCAACCAGCTGTCGCTTGCCGCGGAGGACCATCCCGGTCCCGGTGCGGCCGAGGCCCAGCATCTGTCGACGACGCTGCAAAAGCTTGCCGCCGCAGATGCCGCCACGCGCGACCGCGCAGAAACTGCGATGTCCAGCACGCTGAAGATCGCGTTGCAGCAACTCGCCGAACTGCTGCAGCCGAGCGAAATCACGCGTGCCACCTTGCCGCCCGAAATCTCGCGCGACTGGGTCGCGGCCGACGGCCGCGCGCTGGTTGACATCGCTCCCAAGGTCGCGCCAGGCGCAGACCCAGGTGACGATGCGATGCTGCGACGCTTCGCCCATGCCGTGAAGACGACGGAGCCGGACGCGATCGGCGGGACCATCTCGATCCTGCATTCCGCAGACGTAATCATCAAGGCGTTCCTGGAAGCCGCCGCGTGGGCACTGGTGACCATCACCATCCTGCTATGGCTCGCGTTGCGGCGACTCAGCGACGTGTTGCGCACGCTGATTCCGCTGCTGGTGTCGGCGCTGGTCACGCTTGAATTGTGCGTAGTGTTCGGCATGCCACTCAATTTCGCCAACATCATCGCGTTGCCGCTTATGCTCGGCGTAGGCGTCGCGTTCAAGATCTACTTCGTCATGGCGTGGCGCAACGGACAAACGGGTCTGCTGCAGTCGAGTCTCACGCACGCCGTGATGTTCAGCGCGGCCACTACCGCAACGGCGTTCGGGAGCCTCTGGTTGTCGCATCATCCGGGCACGTCGAGCATGGGGCGGTTGCTCGCACTATCGCTGTTGTGCACACTGATCGGCGCAGTGGTGTTTCAGCCCGTCCTGATGGGTAAGCCGCGCGCGCGTCGCGCATCGAAAGAAAAGCAAGGAATCACCAAATGAAGATGCGAACCACCGCCCTGACCCTGCTCGTTGCGGGTGCGCTTGCAGGGTGCGCGACGGGTCCCGACCGCAAGCCGGGCGACCCGCTGGAACCGATGAACCGGCAGATTTTCAAGTTCAACGATGCGCTCGACCGGACCATCGCGCAGCCCGTTGCAAAGGGCTATCAGAAGGTCACGCCGCAACCGGTCCGTCAGGCGATCAGCAACTTCTTTTCCAATCTCGGCGACCTGGGCAATGCCGCCAACAACCTTCTGCAGTTGAAGATCACGGATGCGACCGAAGACGTCATGCGCTTCGTGATGAACTCGACGTTCGGGATCGGCGGTCTGCTCGACTTTGCCACGCCGGCTGGCTTGCCGAAGCATCATGAGGACTTTGGACTGACGCTTGGCCGCTGGGGCGTGCCGGCGGGTCCGTATCTGGTGCTGCCGTTGTTCGGACCGAGCTCGGTGCGTGACAGTACGGGCTATATCGTCGACTTCCGCTTTAACGTGATCCACTATCTGAAGCCGGCCGTGCGCAATCCGATGTATATCGCGCAGTTCATCAGCGCGCGTGCCGATCTGCTCGGTGCGTCGGACCTGCTGCAGGCTGCCGCGCTCGATAAATATTCGTTCGTTCGCGACGCGTATACGCAGCAGCGCCAGTCGCTATTGCGCGGTTCGAGTTCGACGCCCGCTCCGCTGCCGAACTATGGTGATCCGGGCTCGGACGGTGCGGGCGCGGCGCCGGCAACAGGAGCATCGGGGACGGCGCCTGCTGGTCTGCCGGACTACACCGACCCGGGTGATTCGTCGGCGCCGGCTGCTCCAGCTAATGGTGCTTCGGGCACGGAACCCGCCGGCTTGCCGAACTACACGGATCCAGGTGATTCATCGGCGCCGGCCGCGCCTGCCAATGGCGCATCGGGTGCAGCGCCCGCAGGGGCACCGAATTACACTGACCCAGGTGATTCGTCGGCACCGGCCGCACCCGCCAATGGCGCGTCGGCTCCCGTCGGCGCCAGCGCAGCGAAGGCTGCCACGGCTCCGGCGGCATCTGGCGCGGCAGCCGCAGCAGCAGCTTCCGGTGCCGCCGCGCCGGTTCCGCTGAGGCAATAACTAGTCGCATTCGCCTGGGCAAGGCAAGTGGTTTGTCGCCGTCCTTTCGCCAGCGCTAAACGAAACAGCCCGACCGGCTATCAACGCCGGTCGGGCTGTTTCATTTTTCGCTTCTGGTGACGAGCGTAAGAAGACGCCCCAGCCTGACTTCAATGCATCGTATCGGCTTCGACGCCGGCTGCCGCATCCTCGACGCTCGCCGCCGGCTGGGCCGCCGGAGCCAAACTCGAGCGATAGCGCTCAAACGCCTCATCTGCGAAGCGAATCTGCGTGCGGCCATGCGGAGCCGGCTCGCCGTTTTCGCCGAGATTCACAAACACGATCTTTTCGATCGTCAGGATGCTCTTGCGGGTGATCTTGTTGCGGACTTCAGCGCGCAGCGTGATCGAAGTCCGGCCAAAATGCGTCGCGGTAATGCCCAGTTCGATGATGTCGCCCTGGCGCGCCGAGCTGACAAAGTTGATCTCCGACATGAGCTTGGTCACCACGCGCTGGTTGTCCAGCTGGCAAATGACGTAAATGGCCGCTTCTTCGTCGATCCAGCGCAGCAGGCTGCCACCGAACAGCGTGCCGTTCGGATTCAGATCTTCGGGCTTGACCCATTTTCTGGTGTGGAAATTCATCTGGTATCCCCTTCGTGAGGTGATGCGGGCCGGCATCGCAGCCGGAACCTAGGGTTAATACCTAGATTATACCAAAATTAAGGGTTTTCCCTTATTCCACACGGCAAGGGGGCGCAGACATCTGGCCCCGCTTCACACACCTGGCTGCAACGCTTCGGCCGCACCTAGCGCCTGCCGCGCCTGAACCAGCGCCGTGCGGGCCGCACGGGCGTCGGTCGCTACCCTTAAAAGGGCGCCGAGTTGGGAGGGTTGCTTCAACAGTTCGCGCAGGATTGGCCCAATCGCCGTGCTACCGTCGTCGCGTAAGCCGGCCGTGGCGGCCGAAGGCAACGTGCGCCGCGCCGGATCGACAATCGCCCTGCAGACTGCGAACGGCAGGCCCTGAGCCGCGGCGATGGCGCCCGCGATATGCGATTCCATATCTACAGCGAGCGCGCCGCTGGAGCGATGCAAAGCAGCTTTGTCGTCGGCGCCCGTGAGCGGCGCCATCACGCCAGCCATCAGGCCACGGTGCAGGGTCGCGCCAAGCGGCGTAGCCGCCAGCGCGGCAGCCAGATGCCCGGACCAGAGCGGATCGGTGGGGAAACGCCCGTGCGGACCTTCTACGGCATCCGCCACGATCAGTGCGCCCGGCTCCAGATCCGGCGCGAGGCCGCCCGCCGTACCGAAGCTGATGATGCCCGAGCAACCGCGCGCGAGCGCGGCGCGCAGCGCCCGTTCGAGCAGATCGGCCCGCGCCGCGTACACCACCTCGACGCCCTCGCCACGCACAATGCGCGCCTCGAAAGCCATGCCCGTGACCGCGATCACGGGCAGCCTGCTTCCGCCTGCCTTGGATGAAGAGAACAACTGACTAGAACCAGAAGACGTAGACACACTACATCCCGACCGTAACGCGCGTCAGCCCGTCACGTTTCAGTTGCCGGTAACGCGCCAGTGCCCAGAGCGGGAAGAATTTGCGATAGCCGTGATAGCGCAGATAAAACACACGCGGAAAACCGGTGGCGGTAAAACGGGCTTCATCCCACAGACCGTGTTCGCGCTGCTCGCGCAACAGATACTCGATGCCGCGCGCCACCGCCGGATGTTCGACGCACCCCGCCGCCATCAGCCCGAGCACGCCCCACGCGGTCTGCGACGGCACGCTCGGCGCGCGCTCGTAGCCGCGGTAATCGAGCTTGTAGCTAGTGCCGTCTTCGCCCCAGCCACCGTCGTCGTTCTGGATCGACACGAGCCACTGCGCGGCGCGCTTCATGCGCGGGTCGTCATGCGCCATACCGGCTGCGTTCAGCGAACAGAGCGCAGTCCACGTACCGTAGATGTAGTTCATGCCCCAACGGCCATACCAGCTGCCGTCCGACTCCTGTTCCTTGAGCATGTAGTCATACGCGCGGCGAGCCGGCTCACTGTTGGCCGGCAGTTCACCCAGTTGCGCGAGCATCGACAGACAACGGCCCGACACGTCCGCAGTGGGCGGGTCAAGCAGCGCGCCGTGATCGGAGAACGGAATGTTGTTCAGGTAGTACTGCGTGTTTTCCGGCTCGAATGCGCCCCAGCCGCCGTCGCTGCTCTGCATGCCGACCACCCACTCGCGAGCGCGGGCAATCGCTGCATCATCGACGTTCGACTCCGTGAGCGCCGCCGAGCGCTGCATGGCCATCACCACCACGGCCGTATCGTCGACGTCCGGGTAGTACGCGTTTGCATACTGGAACGCCCAGCCGCCGGGACGCACATCAGGGCGGCGCGAGATCCAGTCGCCGCGCACATCGAGAATCTGCAGCGGACGCAGCCATTGCAGACCGCGCTCGGCGGCCTGCTCGGCACGCGGCTCGCCGGTTTCGAGCAGCGCGTGCGCCACGAGCGAGGTGTCCCACACCGGCGACAGACACGGCTGGCAATATGCTTCGTCATCCTTGATGACGAGAAGCTTGTCGAGCGATTGACGAGCAATCGCTCGGCTCGGATGATCGGCCGGGTAGCCCAGCACGTCGTACATCATTACGGAGTTGGCCATCGCCGGGAAAATCGCGCCGAGTCCGTCCTCGCCATTCAGACGCTCGTCGACGAAGGCAACGGCCGCCTTGACCGCACGCTCGCGCGTGTACTTTGGAAACAGGCCGTCGACCAGGCGAAGCACGTTATCGACGCCGCGGAAGAAGGTGAACCAGCCTTGATGCTGATGCGGGGCACGCGGCAACAGTCCGGTTGTGACGGGCGCGCCGCGGAACAGTTCGTCGATACGCACGCCGCGCGGGTTGCGCGCCACCGGGCGCTTCGCGTTGAGCACGAGCAGCGGCACGATCACGGTACGCGCCCAGTACGACACCTTCGACAGATGGAACGGGAACCACTGCGGCAACAGCATGATCTCGACCGGCATCATTGGCACTGCATACCAGGAGACCACGCCGAACAGCGCGAGCAGGACGCGCGTGAAGACGTTGGACGCTTCTGCGCCGCCGTGCGAGAGAATCGCTTCGCGGGCGCGGCGCATATGATCGGCATCCTCAGGATCGCCAATCATCTTCAGCGCGAAGTACGCCTTCACGCTTGCGCTGACGTCGAGCGCGCCATCCGTGAAGAGCGGCCATCCACCGTTCGACAACTGGATGCGGCGCAGATAGCGCGCGATCTTCTGCTCGAGTTCCACGTTCGGCTCTTCGCCAAGGTAGTGAGTCAGCAGCACATATTCGGCAGGAATCGTCGCGTCGGCTTCGAGTTCATAGACCCAGTGGCCATCGGGGCGCTGCGCCGCGAGAATCGCGTCGGTCGCGCGGGTGACGGCGGCGTCCAGCGTGGTGGCGGACTGTGTAGCGGCACCAACGCCTGCAGTGGCGGTAGCCGCAGCAGCGTCGGGCTCGCTCGCGGGCGAAACAGCGGCCATCCCGGACGCGTCAGGTGAGACGACTGCGTCAGGAGAATCGGCTGAATCGTCTTGATTGGCGCCCGTCGTCTGGGCAAGGGAAAAATCGTTCATCTGCGTTCCATCGGTTCGTTCAGCAGCGTATCCGCGGCCTTCTGGCCGGAGCGGATCGCTCCTTCGATCGTCGCGGGCAAGCCAGTGGCCGTCCAGTCTCCCGCGAGCGTCAGGTTTTTCCAGCGGGTGCGCGTGCCGGGGCGGCGCATTTCTTCGCCCGGTAGCGCGGCAAAGGTTGCGTGGCGTTCGGACACGACCTGCCAGGCCGGCATGGGTTCGAGCGGCAGGCTCGCGGCCTGGGCGACTTCGGCCCAGACCGTCTTCGCAAGCGTTTCGTGCGGGGTGTCGAGCAAGCGGTCGGCACCGCTAATCGTCACCGAAAGACGCCCGTCGAATGCGAACAGCCACTCGGCCGTGCCGTTGAGCAGCCCCATCAGCGGCGGCACCCCGAACGGCGGTTCCACGGCAAAGTGCACGTTGAGCGTCGCGCTAAAGCGCCGCGGCGCCTGCAGACCGGCCACAAGCGTCTGCGCGATATCCGGCGGTACCGCCAGCACCACCGCCGCCTGATCGTCGAGTTCGACGCGCTGATTGCCGTCGACTTCGGCAAACTCCAGCGCGCTCACCCGGCCCGTGTCCGCAAACACAATTTCCTTCAGTTGCGCGCCGAGCCGTATCGCCGCCCCGCCATGCTGCAACAGGCGCAGCGCCGGATCGACGAAGGCGCTGCTCAAGCCATTGCGCGCCAGCAGCGGCCGGCACGCTTGACCACCAGCCGCAAGCGTCTCGCGAACCATCGCGGCGGCCAGTTCGGCGCTCGCCTCGCGCGGCTCGTGGTTGAGCATCAAGCGGAGCAGCGGCCGCAGCAAGCGGTCCCAAAGCACTCCGTCGCAGCGCATGGTCTGCGCCATCGTCCGGCCGGGCTTCGCCAACAGCAGCGGCGCGAGCATCAGATAGTCGCCCGGATGGGTATTGGGCACCCGCGCGGCCTGATCGAAGACCCACAACGGCAAGAGTCCAGCCGACGGACGCACGGTCCAGCGCGCCCGTGTCGCCAGGTCCATGAACGGATATTCGGGCTGAGTGGACCCGACCAGCTCGTCGAACGCGCCAATCGCACGCACGTAATTCAGCGTCGCGTCGTTGCCCGACATCACCAGATGATTGCCACTGTCGATGGTCGCACCGAGCGTCCGATCGTACCAGGAGCGGCAGCGTCCACCCGCCTGCCCGGCCGCGTCGTACAACACGACCTGCGCGCCGCGCCGCTGCAATTGCACGGCGGCGGCCAGACCGGCGAGACCCGCGCCGATCACGTGGACGAGTTTCGGCATCAGAAAAACGCGTACCGGGCGACGATCCACAACAGACGCGCCTTAGGCTTGCTGACCTTGGTGCGCGGCAGATCGAAGCCGCGTTCAGCGGTGCGATCGAGTAGACAGCGATAGACCCCGGACATGATGCGCGGGGCGCGAACGTGATTGCGCGGCGAGGCGTCCATGATCGCGTCGGCCTGGGCGAAATGCTCGCGCGCGCGCTTCACCAGCTTGCAGCAGACGCGCGGCAGCGAAGGATCGTCGGCAATAATCGCGGGCGTCGTCGTGGCGATACCTTCGAGCGCGAGCAGTTCGCGCGGCAGATAGCAGCGGTTGATGTCCGCGTCTTCGTCGATATCGCGCAGGATGTTGGTCAGCTGCAGCGCCCGGCCCAGGTGATGCGCCAGCTGGCGCCCGGGCTCTTCCTGCATCCCGAAGATCCTCACCGACAGACGCCCCGCGGCGCTTGCGACACGGTCGCAATACAGGTCGAGGGTGTCGTCGTCCGGCGCGCAGATGTCTTCGGCGGCATCCATCGCCATACCGTCGATCATGGCGTGGAAATCTTCGCGTTGCAGGTGAAACGTGTGGATGTGCCGCGTCAACGCGCGCAACGAAGCGCGCGGCGCGCCGGCATAGCACGCGTCGATATCGGCGCGCCAGCGCTCGAGTCCAGCCGAGCGCTCGGCGCGCGGCAGGTCGCTATCGGCGATATCGTCGACAGCGCGGCAAAAAGCGTAGACCTGATACATCGCGTCGCGCTGCGCCGCTGGCAGGATGCGCATCGCGAGGTAAAACGAGCTGCCTGACGTGGCGGCAGCGGCGTCGGTTTCAGTATCGTCCACGACAAGATTGGAAACAGCCAAGACGATCTCCGCTGAGGGGCCCTCTGGAGGCGGTCAAGAAATCGGAAGCGTGCCCGCCCAGAGGGCAGGCCGCGCGCGCGGACACGCGCGATAACACCGGCAAGGGATACCGGAAACGGCGAAAAGTATAACAATCTTTGCGAGACGGCGCAGTTTGAGGGCGCAATCGGCCAATCTTGCGGATGACAAGGCAGCGCGGAGGCAGGCCGCGCCAGACCGGTCAGATAAAGGCGACCGAGCGGTTGCGGCCCTGACGCTTGGCGCTGTAGAGCGCGGCGTCGGCTTCGTTGATCAGCACGTCATAGTTCGGCACGCCGACCCGCGCCGATGCACCGCCGACGCTCGCCGTCACCGGTACCTGGGCGCCCTGCACCTCGACCGGCTCGTCGCCAATCGTATGACGGATTTTCTCGGCCACCTGCATCGCGTCTTCGAGCGGCGTGCATGGCAGGAGCAACGCGAATTCCTCGCCGCCGAAGCGGCCGAACGTATCCTGCACTCGCACCACCTGCGCGACCCGTTGCGCCATCTCGCGCAGTACCGTGTCGCCGACGCCGTGGCCGAACTGGTCGTTGATCTTCTTGAAGTGGTCCAGATCGAACAGCAGCAACGACATATCGCCGCCGTAGCGCTGCCAGCGCGTGTACTCGTCGCGCAGGCGCGCTTCGAAATAGCGGCGGTTCGCGATGCCGGTCAGGCCGTCGCGGTCCGCGTACTCCTGCAGCTTGGCAACCGCCTCTTCACGCTCGCGCTGCACGATGCTCACATGCGTTACATCGGAGATGGTCACGCACACGGCCACCACCTCGCGGTCGCGCGTGAGCGGCATAAAGGTGCAGTCCTGCTGCATGAAATCGACGCCGCCGGTAATGGGCCGGTCGTGGTCGAACTTGAACAGATAGGGCCGCTGCTCCCATGAACTGAACGCGAAGCTGCCGAGCTGGAACACGCTCTCCAGCTTGCGGGTCAGCCACACGCGGGGCAACTCGGGAAAATTGGCGAAAATCGACTTGCCGACCACCTTCTCGGCCGATAAACCGCTGTGATCCTGCATGAAACGGTTCCACATCAGCACGTTCATATCGCGATCAAGCACGAAAATTCCGAAACCGACGCGTTCGACAACGAGATCGCTTAGCGAAGCGGAGACATTCATAGACTGGACAGCAACGCGTCGAGCGCGTCATTCATGTGCACGATGGACTCTTCGGCCATCAGCATGACAAGGTGGGCGCGGAAACTCTGGTCTTCGAGCGCGAAGTTGACTTCGACCAGCAACGCGACTTCCCAGCCGAGCAAACCGGGCTGAAACACGTCCTCGAGCGACATCGACTCGCCGAGCAGACCCGGCGCCGAAAATACCGGCGTGCGGCCAAGCTGCTCGAGGATGCACGAAACGCAAGCGCCGATCAGCACATTGGCGACGTCGAAGATCACTTCCTGCTGGCTGACGGCCTCGTAGGCCGAACGTGGATACGGGTCATTCACCAGCGCGCACAGCTGGTCGATGCTGCCGCTGCGGCAAATGACCAGGGCCTCGCCCTTGATGTCGGAGCGGAAACCCTGGCGCACGGCGCTCACGGTCTCCTGAATGCCGGTCATCTTGCGCAGCGCCGCAGCCGCGTCGCTTACCTCGACCACCTGCACGCGCGGCACGGACAGCTCGATAAACGTATCGAGCAGGCGTGCGAGCCGCGTCGCGGCCTGGCCCATCGCAAGGTTCGCAACTTCCTGCAGCGCGTCGCGCCGATCTTCGTTGAGGACTGGCTCACTCATACAACCCGTACTCCTTGAGGATGGGTAGTACTGCCTCGG
This sequence comes from Paraburkholderia sp. GAS33, assembly GCF_050436645.1. NCBI lineage: Bacteria > Pseudomonadati > Pseudomonadota > Betaproteobacteria > Burkholderiales > Burkholderiaceae > Paraburkholderia > Paraburkholderia sp. GAS33. The sequence goes on along the minus strand of NZ_JBNDMP010000003.1, from coordinate 322,646 downwards.
GAGTGACGGGCTTGGCGATGAAGGCAATGGCGCCCAGGCTGCGCACGCGCGCCTGGGCCATCGGCTGCACATCGGCCGACACGACGATCACGAACGTGTTCAGGTCCTCATGCTGCAGCGCCTCCAACACCTGATAGCCGGTCATGTCCGGCATCGTCAGGTCGAGGAACATCACGGACGCCTTGCCTTCGCGATACAGCGAGAGCGCTTCGCGCCCATTGGATGCGTAGCTGACGTCCACATCCCACTGCGGCGGCAGCGCCTTTGTGAGCACCTTGCGGGCAAGCAACGAATCGTCGGCGATCACAATGGGCAATGACATGGCGGGAGGGTGAAAACGGAATGGGCTCGGTCGGATTAACGGCCTGGATCAAAGTTTCTTTAGCGGCCCGGACACAGACCGGCCGAAGCATGCCTCGACGCGAGCGGGACTACCAATTGCGTGAATGACGAACAGCAAGGGACGGCACACGCAGTTGCGCGTGCGATGGGAACGATGCGGATGCGCGCGTGCGCACGCGGGACGATAGCGATGACCGGCATGTTCGAGCCTACCCCAAAGGTGGTTCTGCGCGGCCGAATGGATGAAGGCGTACCCCAGCCTGTCGCGCGCGTTTCCGCGAACTCCCTCCGTCACGCTAGCAATGCGTTCTCGGGCTGGCCCTCGCGGCAAAGACGTCCGAGCATGGCGGACGCACTTTTTATCGTGGCAGGATTCTTAAATTATTCCAGCGAAAAGGCAACTCGCCAATATGGATTTAACGAACAGAAATCACTCACCATATGACAGTTTGTGGGTTTTATGTATCCTCAAACGCAAGCTATGACCCGTTTATGCTTTTGTGTACGTTTGCGCTTCCGGATTCTTCGCTGTTTGGAGAAAAAACTTTCGCATCATTCCCGAGGTCTATTGTTACCGGTTTCGACAATCCTTCCCGGCAAATTCCGGGTTCTCGTATGATGGTAGGCGTAAGGTTTTCCGTCCCAGACGACAGTAGCGGTATTAAAGATGACATCCGACCGGTCCGACCCGCGCGACGCGAGTCGCCTCTCCGCTGAACGCGAAGACGAGGCGCTGTTCCCGGTCGTCCCGGAGCAGAATTTCCACGTCCGGCGCATGACGCTGATCGCCCTGCTGATCGCGGCGATCGTGCTACCGTGCGTCTACGTAGCGGCCATGGCCGTCAGCGATCTGCACGCCCGTGAAGCCGACGCGACCGATCTGACGGTGCACACGGTGCGCGTCGGAGAAGAACACGCGCTGAAAGTGTTCGACATGAACGAAGCGCTCGACGCGCGCGTCGTCGATCTGGTGCAGGGCCTCGACGACAACGGTATTCGCGCGGACGAAGCGCAGATCCATGACAAGCTACGCACCATGGGCGGCGGTTACCCCCAGGTCGCAGCGGTGTCGATTTTCGGCGAGGACGGCTCGCTCCTCGCGAGCAGCCGGTTCAATCCGCCCCCAGCCGTGTCGATCGCTAACCGCGACGACTTCACCGGCATTCGCGACGGCAAGGTACTCGAACACGTCTCGAAGGATATGGTCGGCCAGGTTGCCGGCGAAAGTGTGTTCAACACGGGCGTCGCGCGGCGCAACGCTGACGGCGGCTTCGCCGGGGTGGTCTCGGTCGCCTTGCGGCCGGGCTACTTCATCGCCTTCTATCAGGAACTGCTCGGCGGCACCAATACGCCGATGACCATGAGCCTGACCCGCGCCGACGGCTCGGTTCTCGCCCATTACCCGCCGGCGCCTGGCCAGCCGACCATGATCACGCCCCACACGCAGCTCAGCCAGGCCTTAGCTCAAGGCAGCCACGCCGGGGTGGTCCGGCTGCACTCGGTGTTCGCCAACGACAACCTGATCGTGGCGTACCGGCGCGTCGGCGCTTATCCGGTCTACGTGTCGTGCGGCTACCGCACGTCGGCGATCTGGGCGGCCTGGTACCGCCATCTGAGTGTCCTGATCCTGTCGATGTTCACGCCATCCATCGTGCTGTGGTGCGTGATCTGGTTGTCGCTGCGGCGTCTCGGTGCGGAAGAGGAAGCGTGGGAGCGCTGGCAGGCCGAGGCTTCGATGCGGCGCTCGATCGAATCTGCCTACCGGCAGTCGCGCAAGATGGAAGCGCTCGGCAATCTGGTGGGCAGCGTCGCGCACGACTTCAACAACCTGCTGATGATCGTCTCGGCGAATGTGCAGATCGCGCGGCGGCGCGGCGCGCCCGGGCTCGATCGCGAGCTCTCCGCCATCGAGCGGGCGCTCAAGAGCGGTCAGTCGCTCACGCGCCAGCTGCTCGGCGTGGCGCGCAAGCAGCCGTTGCGCAACGAGACGCTCGCCGTCGAGCGCTGGCTGCCGGCCTGTCGCGAATTGCTGCGCGCGTCGCTGGGTGCAAAAGTTTCGCTCGTGATGGACATCGGCACCGACGTCTGGCCGATGCGCGTGGACGTCGCAGAACTCGAACTGGCGCTGATCAATCTCGCCGTCAACGCGCGCGACGCCATGCCCAACGGCGGCCGCTTCACCGTCCGGGCAGCCAACATTACCTTCCGTCATGAAGACGGCTTTCCGCTGACGGGCGATTTCGTGCAACTCTCGCTCGAAGATACCGGTGTCGGCATGCCGCCGGACGTACTCGCCCGGGCCTTTGAGCCGCTCTTCACGACCAAGCCGAAAGGCATGGGCACCGGCTTGGGCTTGCCGCAGGTGTTCGCATTTTGCGAGCGCTCGGGCGGCCTCGCCGCGATCGACAGCGCGATCGGCGCGGGCACCTCGGTGCGGCTGTACCTGCCGCGCGCCGCGGCGCTGCCGGAGGTCGAACGCCCCGTCGAGCCGAACGTCGAAGACACGGGCACGCCGCAAGGCTTGCGCATCCTGCTGGTCGAAGACAACGACGAGGTCGCCGCCGGCACCGAAGCCTTACTGCAGATGATGGGCCACCAGGTCACCTGCGTGTTCAACGCGGATACCGCGCTGCGCCTGTTCGACGAAGTGCACGCCAGGCAGAAACGCACCGGCGATCCGCTGCCGTTCGACCTGGTGATCTCCGACATCCATATGCCCGGTACGACCAACGGTATCGACCTGGCCGAAGCGGTTCAGGCCTTCGAAACTCGCCTGCCAGTCATTCTCGTGACCGGTTATGCGGAAGAACTCGACCGCGCACGACATGTCGACGTTCGGGTACTGTCCAAACCGTTCGATATCGCCCTCCTCGACAAGCTGCTGCAGGATATCCAGCACGATCTGGCACAGAACAGTGCGCATTCCGCGAATTGACCGTGATACGGCGGGTTCCGACGCTGGGTACGCCGGACTTTGAATTTTCGGCAGCGCAGCACGCACGGCCCGAATTACCAGTTGTTGTAAAAGAAGCGCCTTGCCAGGCTGCCGGCCTCCGCCTCTAACTCTCTAACCCACGTGGCACATGGCTGTGCAGACGCGCCGCCTGACGCTGAGTGAGGGTCCGGCACGATCGTTGCGCGTCTCGACCAGTAGAAGGCTCCGCGCTATCGCGGCGGCCGTCAGTAAAACGTCGGGAGACAGCCATGCGACATACTGTGATTGGTTTATTCGGCACTTACGCCCAGGCGGAGAGCGCGCGCGACACGCTCGTGCAAACGGGTTTCGCCTATGACGCCATCGAGTTGCAGGCCAACCCGGTGCCCTCCGCGACCGACGCAGTCGAAAACGCCGGCGTGCTGGCCAATATCGAGCGCTTCATCTCCAGCCTGTTTGCCAAGGAGCCGCACGCGCCGGAGGCAGAGCGCTATACCGACGCCGTGCGCCGCGGTGCGGTGCTGGTTTGCGTCAACGCTGCCAGCGAGTCGCACGCGGAGCTCGCCAGCAGCACCCTGGCACGGCTGGGCGCCACCGACATCGGTGAGCGCCAACCGGGCTGGGACACAGAACGGGACGAACCGGCCGCCCGCCGGGAAAACTCGGTACTCGACGAACTCGGCATAGGCGGCGTCAATACGCCGCCCTCTGCGAGCGTCGCCCCGGGAGATCCACGGCGAGGCGTGCCGCCCGTGCCTGCCGACCCGCTAGTCGACGAACCGTTGACGGCGCGGCCGCTCAGCGAAGCGGCCACGCTCAACACCATTGCCGCTGGCAGCGCGCCGGGGTTTGGCGCCGTGTTCACGCCGGTCGATGTGGCGCCCGCCGCGCGACGCCCGGAACCCATTGAAGGCGAGACGATTCCGGACGAGTTTCTCGAGTATGAAGAAGACTTCCGCAATCACTACGACGAGCAGTACGCGAGCGAGGAAGCCCGCTACGAAGACTACGTGCCCGCGTATCGCTACGGCGCGACGATTGCCCATGACGCGCGCTTTCGCGACCGCCCCTGGGACGACGTCGAGCCGGAAGCCCGGCGCCACTGGGAGACCACGTCACCGGCCGCGACCGATACGTGGGAACGGTTCAAGGCAGCGGTGCGGCATGGCTGGGATCGCGTGACGGGACACCATCACGTGTGACGCGTGAAGGCGCTTCGCGGGAGGTTGCGGTGGATAACCCTGCGGCCTCCAAAGTTATCCACAATTTCGCTGAATAACCTTGTGGATAAGTGGAGGTTTTGCCTTTGCAGTCAAGCACGTCTCCGGTCTGAGACGAATTAAGGCAAATGGCCGCTGTCGGAGCGTGGCGCGGTAGTGCGACGGAGCGGAAAAATGGCGCTATCGTCCGGTCACGCCGACAACCAGCAAGACGCCGGAATAGCGTCTGTTTTCGCCCGCGGTTACTCCGGTACGGCGATATCCCCATCCACAAGCTGCAAGCCGTACGTTTGCGCGTACAGTTCCGCAGCTTGTGCGTCTTCGAAAAACGGCATGTCCGCATGCCCCTGGAACGGGTAGATCGCCCGCCCATCGCTCAAACGTGTGACCTTAAGCGTCGGCACAGTCCCGCTCGATGTACGCCGCGACGATACCGCAACGTGATAATTCTCCCGGCCAGGGCGATCCGGCTGGTCCTGCAGCGGCTGGCGCCGGGCGGTGGTAGTGGAATAGGCCATCGGGACGCCGCTCACAACCCGACGATCGACTGGCCGGCAATCATGCCGTCAATGACCTGTTCCGCGTGACTTGCCGAGGCCATCCGCGCATCGCCCGTCGTGCCGAAGGGCGAGCGGCTTGGCACGCGAAATACGCGGCTCGTCGTCATCGTGTCGTCCTTGCCGCGCCGGCAGATCTTCACCGCGGCATCGAAACCCGCATCGTAGTGACGCGTGCCGTTTGCTCCCCGAGGCTGATGCGGATAAACCAACGGATAAATCTCGAGTCCGCGGTAGCTTCTGATGATGTTGTTCATGGTAGTTGTCTCCCGTAAGTGGTTTGCCGGGTGGCGATCGCGGTATGGACGCCGCCTTTTGCGCGACTCACAACACACGACTGCGGTTTCTGCGGCAAACGGTTCTGCGACTGGCGCAGGGATGTCGATACGCGCAAACGAAGGTCGCCTCCGTTACGTTGGAGCAGCGGCCACGCGTAGTGACTTAAAGAGGGATCCTGATCGATCCGGGAAGCGCGATAAAGCGAAGACGTGAGGGGGTCGGCGCAAGCGCGCGAGAGACTAACAAGCAGTTGAGCCACTGTAGCACGTATGCACCCAAATGACGCGGGACATTTGAATGGCAGCGGACGGCGCGAGGATCGTTGCCTCGCGGCGAAAACGGTCGAGCTCCCGGTTCAAAGAGAAAACATTCAATATTGCCGATGCCGCTGTCATAAACGCGCGCTTTTACCGACTTATCTGTGTTTACGTCGCCGCTGCAGGCAAATCCATGCTGAACTTCCATCTGCTACAGCAGGAGCGAGCGCGAAGATGAGCGCCACGCCCCATCTTCGATACCCCAAATATCCACACATGAACACCATCGATCTTGTAGCGCGTCGGAACAGACGCGTTAAAGCGGCGCCGGGCCCGATTGGGGATCCAGTTGACGCTTGCCCGGGCGCCGTACGGCGGTGGGACCGGGCATGAGGCAAACGGCGGAGCGGGGTTTCGACGACCCGGTTTATCTGACGCAACTGCGGCGCGATCTGTTGCGCTTCGCCCGACTGCAGCTGCGCGATGCAGCCGCCGCCGAAGACGCAGTCCAGGAAGCGCTCGCCGCGGCGTGGTCGCAAGCGGATCGATTCGCCGCGCAATCGGAGCACAAGACGTGGGTGTTCGGGATCTTGCGGCACAAACTGGTCGACACCCTGCGCGCCCGCAAACGCACGGTGAGCCTTTCAGCGCTCGACTCCGAACTCGACGACGAAGCGTTGCTCGACCGCGAGCTTTTCAAGGACAACGGCCACTGGTCGAAAGAGGCCAAACCGCGTCTATGGCCGACGCCCGAGACCGCGCTACGCCAGCAGCAATTCTGGCAGCTCTTCGAGATGTGCCTCGATCATCTGCCGGAACATATCGGCCGTGTGTTCATGATGCGCGAATTCCTCGATCTGGACACTGAAGAGATATGTACTGAATTGCAGATAACCGCCAATCACTGCAGCGTCCTGATGTATCGCGCACGGCTACGGCTGCGCACCTGCCTGACCGAAAAGGGCCTTTCCGGAGAAGATGCGAATGGGGAAATGTAAGCTCATCACGCGGCTGCTATCCGACGCGCTCGATCGGCCATTGAAGGCCGGCGAGTGGATCGCGGTCGGCCTGCATCTTCCGATCTGCAGCGGCTGCCGCAACTACCGCAAACAAATAAGTTTGCTGCGGACGGCGTCGCGCGAGTTAAGCGGGCTCGATGGAGCCGGCGAGGTCCATTCTGACGATTAACGCGCCGGCAAGCGACCGCAGCGAATTAGCGCTCGCCGGGCGGGATCGCGCGATACCGTTCGAGAAAGGCCGCGTGGCCGGCTTCGTTGATGTGTACAGGATGCCGCTGCGCGCCTGCGGGATTTTTGGCGAGCATCGCGCGCGGACGGATGGGCCGGGGCTGGAAATTGCCGCCGCAATTCGGACACACGTTGCCGAGCGTACCTAGCGCGCAATTTTCGCAGAAGGTGCACTCGTAACTGCAGATCATCGCGTCGGGCGCATTGGGCGGCAATAACTTGCCACATCCTTCACAGGACGGTCTCAGTTCCAGCATCGCATGCTCCCATGTTGAGAGAAAGAAAAAGGCGCGTTCGCTGCGCCCTTCGATACGAGACAGTGTAGGTGCTGCTGCAGGGCAGGCGAGGTGCCCATCCTGCGGCAGGCGGGTAGCAGGTACTGCCATGGCGTGTGGGCTCGGTAGCGATCCGGCTTAGGTCAGGACACTCCACATCAAGAGCGTCAGCGCGAGTCCAACCACCGACACAATAGTCTGCAGGATCGACCAGACGAAAACGGTCTGCTTGAGTTTCAATCCGAAGTATTCACGCACCATCCAGAAACCTGCGTCGTTCACGTGGCAGAAGAACACCGAACCCGCGCCGATAGCGAGCGCCAGCAGCGAATTGTGCGTCGGGCTGAGGCCGATGACGACCGGCGCGACGATACCAGCCGTCGTCGTCGTGGCGACGGTGGCCGAACCGGTGGCCTGGCGCAACGCGACGGCGATCAGCCAGGCGAGCAGGATTAAAGGCAGGTGCGCGCCGACCGCGATCTTGCCGATAGTCGTGCTGATGCCCGCGACCACGAGCGCCTGCTTGAGTCCTCCACCTGCGCCGATGGTCAGAAGCAGTGCCGCGATCGGCGGCAAGCTTTTGCGCAGGATGCCGCTCACGCGGTCGCGCGGCATGCCTCGCGACCAGCCGAGCGCCACGATGGCGAACAGCACCGTGAGCCCGAGGGCAATTAGCGGCTCGCCAAGGAAATTAAGCGCGTTAAAGAGGAACGTTTCCGGTTGCAGCGCGAGTTTCGCGACGGTGCGCCCTAACATCAAAATGACGGGCAACAGGATCGTGATCAGCGAAATGGCGAAGCTGGGCGGTTCGGCCGTATCGGTCTGCGCGGAGAACAGTTTGCCCATTTCCTCCGGCTCGGCCACGTCCATTCGCCCGGACAACCAGATGCCGTAGAGCGGTCCGGCCAAAATCACCGCCGGAATGGCGACGATCAGACCCAACCCAAGTGTCAGGCCGAGATCCGCGTGCAGGGCGCTGACGGCGATCAACGGACCCGGGTGCGGCGGCAGCAACGCGTGCAACGTGGTCATGCCGGCGAGGGCGGGAATTGCGATGCGCAGGATCGGCTGCTGGGAGCGCCGCGCCATCACGAAGATGATCGGCACCATCATCACCAGGCCCACTTCAAAAAACAGCGGCATCCCGATGATGATCGCCACCAGGGCCATCATCCACGGCAGTGAGCGCGGCGTGGAGTGCTTGAGGATGGTCGAGACGAGCCGGTCCGCTGCGCCGGACTCGGCCATCAACGCGCCGAGCATCGCCCCCAGCGCGATGATGATCCCCACATCTCCAAGCAGCGCGCCCGCTCCCTTGCTGAAAGCGCCTGCCACCGCTTCGAGCGGCAGGCCGGCGGCAAACCCGGCAGCGAACGTGCCGACCAGTATCGACAGGAACGGTGCCAGTTTGAGCGCGCTGATAAAAACGATGATCAGCGCAAGTCCTAGTACGCACGACAGGATCAGTTGGGTGTCGTGGGGCGACCACGGCGCGAGTGTTGTCGGTAAATGCACGATGTCCCTTTGTGTTGATTGACGCCTCCGCGGCCACGCGCGGATGACGGCGATTGTAGCGGGCGTCAGCGGTTCGGCGTAGCGGAGCCGGGCGTAAGTGGGGGATTCACACGAACAACGATTCGACGTTCTCGGGTGGCCGTCCGATAATCGCTCGACCATTGCGAACGACGACGGGACGCTGCATCAGGATGGGGTGTTTTTCAATCGCTTCGTATAACTGATCGTCGGAGAGGTCGGTGCGGTCAAGGTCGAGTTCTTCGTAGACGCTCTCGGTGTTCCGCAGCATTTCGCGGACGGGGCAACCGAGCATTGCGTTCAGCGTTTTCAGTTGCGCGGAGGATAGCGGGTGCTTCAGATATTCCACGATCTCTACGGGCTCGCTTGCGACGTTGAGGCTGTTGGTGATCAGGTCGACTGCAGCTCGTGACTTGGAGCAGCGGGGGTTGTGATAGATGGTGATCATGGCGGTGCTTTGGTTGGATGCGGGCTGGCTGGAGAGCAGTGGCGATTTTAGCGTTGATTGTGGGGTGAAATTAAGGCTGTGGATGGGTGGGGTTGGCTAGCGGGGTAGGTGTAGATTCAATCGCGAAGTTTTGTTTATACGGTTTTTTGTGAAATGTTGGTGGCTAGCTTAGTGGCCGTCGTGCGATGTTGGTTTGGCTCTGGGCCGCTTATGGGTGAGGTGTCGGGAATGCGCCCCGTGGAAGGGCTCGTGGGTGGGTAGAGCCTCGCTGTTACGTAGCGGGGAGGTGACATTGACAGTGAGAGGCGTACTGCCCCAGCAATGGTCCAACGAGGCTGGGTGCTCCTCCCGTCCGCTGGGCGATTTACGTCTGCGACGGCAGCCCCCAGATTCTCGTAGCCGGCTGCGGTGGATCGCGTTTATGCGCATAAAGTCGGTGCCCGTCGCTCAATGGCCTCGGCCCCGCTGGCGAACGACCACACGCTCGGGTGAGCAGTTAGGGCATAGCGATTGTCCTGCGCTTTCACCCCGGTGAGGATGCGTCGCTCGGCATGGCTATCGGACCGCATTCTTTGCGAACCGTGGTGTGCCTGCGGCCTGACTCACGCCTGAGGCCGTCGCCGTGACATCATGCGGCCGACCGGAACGACCCGTTTATGCGCATAAAGTCCGTGCCCTGCGCGATCACCCCCTCCCCACCGGCAAGGAGCAGTAGGCCCAAGCCAGCCGCTAAGCCATAGCAATCTGCTCCTAGATATCACCGAGCGCGGAGGCAGTCATTCGCTGGCGCCTCCAACCGTTCTCCATATTGACCGAGCTGGGCCAGGACACGGCCCCACTCGACTTCCCCGATCGCCGCCACGTAACCGCCACAGCACAACGTCATATTCACGCAAACGGACCTCGCAACTATCCATCCTATTCCTGTTGCGACTCGCTTCCACCACCCACTCGCCAACCAACCGGCCTCTTTATGCGCATAAACCTTGGCCGAATGGCCAACGCGTCGCACGTTAACGACAAAACAGATTGAAATACAAATTCATCAAGGTAAAATCCATCAGCGTCTAAAAAGAGAGGTGAAGATTGGCAGCAGAAATCATCGCGGTAACTCAACAGAAGGGTGGAGTCGGGAAAAGCACAATCGCGATGCACCTCGGCGCTGCCTTCCATGAGAAAGGTAAGCGGGTCCTCGTCGTCGACGCTGACGGGCAAAACACTCTGGTCCACTGGACGAGCGCATCATCAGACAGTGAATCGGGCATCCCTTTTCCGGTCGTCAACCTCTCCGAGTTCGGTGGCCAGATCCACCGCGAGATCAAGAAGTTCGTCGGCGACTATGACATCATCGTCGTGGACTGCCCGCCATCCATCACCGAGAAAGTCTCCGGCGTCGTCCTGCTCGCCGCTACCGTAGCCATCATCCCGACCTCTTCGTCCCCGGCCGATTATTGGTCGAGCGTGGGACTGGTCAAGCTGATTCAGCAAGCCCAGTCAATGAACGAAGACCTGCGCGCTGTCTTTCTGCTCAACAAGACCGAAGAGAAGCGGATGCTGACCCGCGAACTCAAGCGTGCGCTGGAAGAACTAGGTTTTCCGCTGCTCAAGACCCAGATTCCTACCCGCGAAGCCTATAAGCAGGCCATGGCGCTCGGGCAGACTGTGCTGCAGATGAATGACCGCGGCGCCAAGCTCGCGGCCGCCGAAGTACGTGCGTTCGCCGACGAGATCGCCGCCCTGCTCCCCTGAATTTATGCGCATAAAGGACACTGAATGAAACCCTCCCAATTCGCCAAAGGCTTTCAAGCACGTCCGGACACGACGACCAGCGAGAAGCGGACTGCCCTCGACCGCCTCAACGCCATTGATGGCCTGGTGCAAAATGCTCCGAAGGTGAGCAACATCGCGGGCCGATCGAGTCAGCCCGTCTCCGCACCGCCCGCTACCGAAGCCGAATTGGCGGAAACGCTGAATGAATCTGCCGCGTACCGTGCGTGGCGCGTCGAGAATGGATATCGTCCCGGGCAGGTGATTGAGATCGCGTTGAAGGCGATCAAGCCCAGTCCGTTCAATCCGCGCCACTTTTATCTGAAGACATCGATCGCCGAGTTGGCGGTCAATCTGGCAAAGCAGGGCCAGCAGCAGGCGATCCATGTGATCCCCGACTACGACAACCCGGGCACGTATTTCGTGAGCGATGGCGGACGACGGGTGCGTGCGCTCAAGGAAGCCAACAAGGAGTCGGTGAAGGCAATCGTCATCGATCTGCCGATCGGTCTCGAGAGCTACAAGCTCGGCTACGATCTCAACGTTCAGCGCGCCTCGCAGACAGTGTTCGACAACGCGGTCGTCTGGAAGCGTTTTCTGGACGAAAAGTACTTCCAGAGTCAGAAAGAACTGGCCGAGCATCTGGGACTGGATGAGTCGACTGTCGCAGTGGCCTTGTCCATTGCCAAGTTGCCAGAGGTAGTGATGCAGGAGATGGTCGCAAGAACGGATCGCTTCGGATCGAACATGGCCTATCAGGTTGGCCGATACCACGGTGCTCGCGGCTCGGACGCCACGTTGCGTCTGATCAACAAGATCCTCTCTGATGATCTGAGCACGCGCCAGGTTGCCGACATCGTGAAAGGGCGGGCCAGCGCGCAGGAAAACACCAAACCGGCGGGACGACAACGCTACGCGCAGCGTCTTGAGATCAAGCTGGATGGCGTGTCGGTGGGAGATCTGAAGTCGTATGGAGACGACCGTATCGAACTCCGACTGAAGGGTCTGTCAAAGGAAAAACGCGACGGCATCCTCAGGCAGATCGAGCAGATGTTGCTGCCGAAGTAACCTGTTGGTGCGGCGTCGCAACGACGCCGCACTGGCAATTAGCAGCTAGGAGGCTTCACGCGGCGCGGGACTGGCTCAAGGTGAACGCGAGCAGGTCGCCATCGGTTGGCTCACCCCAGGTCTTGCGGGCCAGCCAGTCGAAGAACGCGGTTTCAACAATCTTCGAGTCGAGTCCGCGACGGCGCCAGTCGTCGCGCATGTGCGAACCAAGACCCGGCAACTCGTCGTCCTCGAACGACCGGCGCGCAATTTCCCGCTCGTTTTCACCCTGTTCATCGTAGAGCGCCCGCGCTTCCTTGCGACGATAACCCGAGTATTCGCCAAGCAGGCGCGCCTTGAGATCGTCCGCCGGCGCTGCCACCGCCGCCTTGCCGGCGCTGCCCGACACCAGCGATTCGACTGGCGGCGCATAGCCTTTCTTCAATGCATCCTTGAAAAGCGCCGGCGCGCTCCGTACCGGTGGCAGCGAGGTACTGCGCATGCGCTGTTCCGTCATCTGCAACGCGGCGCGAATCCGGTTTTCCTCGCTATCCGCGTAAAGCGTCTGGGCTTCCTTGAGCGGAATTCCGATCTTGACCATGCGGTCGACGAGCGTACTGTCGAAGACGTTCGGATGTTCGTCGAGCGCCAGCATCGGCTGCTTACGCTCCGTCACGCGGAACTGGATCTCGGCGACGCGACGGCCTTCCCGATGTTCGATCAGCTCGACAAAGATGTTGGTGACCGCGTTGACTTCGGCAATAGCCGGCCGCAGGTAGTCGCGCTTGAAGTACTTGTACTCGCGCTTTGCCTCGTCTCCCGCTTCGGTGTCGGGCGTGCCGGAGAGAATTGGGCGCCACCATTCCCACGACTCGCGCATCGTGAGGTGACTCGGATTGGTCAGATAGCGCACGCAGATCTCATATAGCGCCAAGCCCGCGCTACTTCGCAACTGGCTTTGGAACTGCAGACTCAACCGCGCGTACTGGACAGGGTCGAGCAGCTTTTTCTTGATCTTGGGTGCGAACGAGAATTCCACCCATACGCGCCGGGTAGTCGGATCTTCGAGAATTTCCGCGTCTGCGATTAGCGTCGAGATGCCCCATTTGCGGCCGGGCTTCTGACTGGAGGTGCCGGTGCTCCATTCCACCTGCACCGACACCATCCGCCGCAGGTGTTCTTTGACCAGCGCGGTATCGTTCGAGTCGAATGCCGAGTTGGCGACAATGTCCGAAAGCAAAGCGCGGTAGGTGTCGCCGGACTCGTCTGCCTGCTGGGCGACAGCAAGCAGAACATTGAACAGCTTTCGGGTGAGGAGGGTGATCTTCCCGCTCTTGGGCTGAATCGCGATCGCCTCGACGGCTTTGCGCAATTCGGCTGAGCTCGGGCTCACCACATCAGTCTTCTTCGCGCGCTTCGTCGTGGCCATGCGTCGGGTCGAGGAGGGATTTGGCGGAAGCATACCGGCTGTGGTGAAGCACGTCTATAGGGGCCATCTCACCATTCCCGGTGAAGTGAGTTTACGGATCGCGACTCACCTCGATTCACTCCTGAAAACCCTCACCTCTACTGTTTAAGGCCAGGTCGCGGGGTTCGTTGCTCGTCGCGGGCCAGGCAAAAGCCACCTGTTCCATGGTGCGTTGCGAAAGGGAGGGTTTCGCTCCCGTATCGGCTCACCATAAAAAAAGTCGTAAATTCACGACTTGATTCGCACTCCTGGGGGGTCGCCTGGTCCCAGGTTTTCATCCCGCCGGAAGAGTGGTCCGAGGGTGAAGTGCACACATCGTGGCAAGCGCACCATAACCGGGCGGCCATATTAGGCACTCCCGCACGCGCCCGTCCACGGAAAGACCTGAGAGCGGCGCCAAGGCCGCCATCCGGCCGTGCATAGACGGCGCGCTCCCCGGCACTGTAAGCAGGACAGGAAGGACGCCCGATCGCACCGAAGCCCGCTGCTAGCCGGATCGAAGCAGCATCCAACGCCATCCCGCCAGATGCAGACGGGGTCGCCGCTCTTATGAACAGAACGGCGATGCCTCTGCGGACGCAATCCTTTTCCAACCGCCCCCGAAAACCCTCACCTTAGCCCTCTCGTGAACCCGCGAAAACACGCGGCTTACAGCAAATCGCATAGGAGCAGGGCATCGAAACACTCCCGAAAGTCCTCACCTTTGAGCTCAATCACCCTTTGCCTTCAGCTCGATGGCTAGCGTGCACCAGCACCGTTTCAGGCTCCCGAAAAGTCTCACCCATCCCCGATATCGGTAAAAAACATAATACTTTCATACAGTTAGAGAAACTACGTCGAGTAACGCTTGAAATAATCAGGTCCCGCAAAACCTCACCTTAACGGTTCTGTCCGAACAACCGTCATCAGATTCCAGCATCGCAGCACTCTCCCGGAAAACCTCACCATCGACGAATCAAGGCCGTGCGATCCTTCTTCACCAATCAAGCTGTGTAGGCTTTTCCACAGAAGTAACCACAAACTTCCTCCCGAAAAACCTCACCTGGAGGGATTTTTCGCATCCGGATGAATCCCGAAAACACTCACCTTATGGCTAGGCGGTGAGTTTTCCGATCATCATCCAGCTCCCCTTGGCAGCCTCCCGTATAGGCTCACCTTGGCACCTCGAAGTCTCTCGCCTGGTTCTTTCGGCACCTCAAGGGCTTAAAAATATGGAGTAGCTCCCGCAAACCCTCACCTTAGGGTAATCAGTGCACAAAATTCGGGCATAAAAGCGGACGATTCCCCGAAAAGCCTCACCTTGGGTACGCGTTTTCTCCTGCGTTGTCTCACCGAGGGCTTCCGACGCCCCAAATCTGCGCCAAAAAGAGGGACAAAAAGCCCTCCCGAAAGCGCTCACCGCACCGATCTCGAGTCTGTGAGATCATTTTTACGTCCAGTGGGCCTGCACGGCCCGCCAGGTCCCGCAAAACCTCACCTATCATTAGATGCCGTCTTGTAAGCGTCTCCTGAAGCCGCTCACTCACTGTCCCGCAGGTCCTCACCCCGGTCCCTGAACCCCATCACCCGACCATCCCGCAACTCCTCACCCAGTCTCCCGTAAAGCTTCACCTGACTGCCCGCAAACCCTTGCCTAGTAAGGCTCTGCCGTGGCGTTAACGTTTTTAATAAGGGTTCAAGGGTGTTTACTTTTATTACTCTCAAGAATTTCCACCCCGCGCGTCCTTCGGACAAACCGGAATCGCACACCCGCCCCGCATTCCGCTTCGTGAAACAGTCTCTGCACGACTGAAAAGGTAAAAAACTCTTTTCTATCCAATGGGTTATTGGCTATTCTTAGTTTTGTTTCACGGAAATTCCACCAAAGGCAACTACCGCAGCGTTCACTTCCACCAAATCAGTCACCGATCAGCAAGAATGCATCGCACCCCGATAAACTTGTAGCAAATGCTACGTAAATTGTTATGATTTATCGAAATCGGGCAACCTCGAGGTGTAAATGAATCTGGACGAAGAGCGTCAGGCGATCCGCCGGGAGCTGGAATCGATGCGTGAGAGCGGCGCACGCCGGCAAGAATTATCGCTTCATGCCTGCAAGCGTCTGTTTTTTGATCTGGGCATTCGGCCGTCCATGGCAGCGGTCCGGGATCTGACCCAAACCGGAAGTGCCACCGATATCCCCAAAGACATTGATAGCTTCTGGGAACGGATTCGCGGTGCATCCCGTGTTCGAATCGGTGCTGGAACTATCCCGAAAGCACTTGAAGATCGCGCGGGTGAATTACTCGGGGCGTTGTTCGAGGAAGCCATCGAACACGCGCGCTCGACCCTCGACGGCGAACGCGAGGACATCCAGGCACAGATCGCCGCCGCGGAACGCGAAACGAGAGAAGCTGAGATACGCCGGCAGGCGTCTGAAGATGCGATTCGTCGAAGTGACGCACGTGCTGATGCCGCCTGGGAACGGGTTCGGATGCTCGAAGCGGAGCTGGCCACAGCCAATACCCACGGCAGTGTTCATCAGGACAGTTTGCAGGCAAGCGTCCGGCGTCTCGAGGCCGAAAACGAGGCTCTCCGCAAACGTCTCGAAGCGGAGCAGTCCACCAACGCCGCGCTGCGCGACCGCATCGATACATTGCATATCGAACTGCGTCAAAGCACCGAGCATTACGCGCAACAGATCAAGGACGCCGTGGCCGAGGCCGAGCGCCGCGTCAAGCCCATGCTTGTTGAGCTCGATTCGTTACGAAGCATGGCGGCGACCTATCAGTCCGGCGTTCGCGATGCCAGCCGGAAAGAATTCGAGTTCATTCAGCAAATCGCTGCGGCAAAAGCGCGAGGCGACCGGCTGGACGCTCAACTGCGCGAACAGTCCGACGAGCTCGATGCACTAACAGGTGAAATTGCGCTGCTACGCGCGCAGCAAGGCGTAGATCCGGAAGTCGCCGCCCTGTTGTGCACGCTTGCCAATACCGGCCGCTTGAGTGCCGATGACCTCGCGACGATCGGCACGGTTGCCGACGGTCACGTCACGCTGCCGTTGCGTTGTCCAAAATGCGAGGAAGGTGAACCCGAGCTCTCTGAAGTCGATCACCGGTTCGAACTTCAGTGTCCCGAGTGTGAGCACTCGTCGGGGCTCGGACATTCACGGCTCGAGGCCGTCACGCGTTTTTTGGCCGTTAGGCCGGTGAGTTCCGTAGCGTAACCGCACTCACTTCACCTCCTGGTCATCTCGGCATCCGGCGAAAGGTGAGGTAATTCGGGACCGGAAAGGTGAGCCTTTCCGGGCTGATTCTCACACTGTTAACCAGTCGAAGGCCCGCCACGCGGACTTGTCCTTCCAGAGGGCCCGGTGGAATCTGCCTCGTCGCAGGTCGGAATTTTCTGCTGATCCGACCATGCCTTCCATGCCCGATGGAGTCGAGCCGCGGAAACCGGCTGCATAAATCCTAGCCATTCACCTACCAGATCCGGCGCGACGCCCGTCTCAAACAGATCGGCGGCGAAGGTATTGCGTAAGGTTTGCGGACTTGCCCGCGATTCGCGCGACTCGGCGAAGCCAGCAGCGTCGATCAATGCATCGATAGAACGCAGCATCGTTGCCTTGTGCATTGGCCGTCCAGAAGGAGACGCCGGAAATACGAGATTGCCGGCGAGTTCACACAGGCGCCGCTCCGCGAGCCATGCGTCGAGCGCAGCGATGGCAAATGGCGATAACCGTGTGCGCCGGGTCATCATTGGATTGGGTGACTCGACTATGACCCAAGGCGACCCCACTACAACGCAACTAACCGTAAGCGTTCGGGCTTCACCGGTTTTCAATCCTCCACCAAGAAACACAGCAATCAACGCCCGATCGCGACGTTCCCTCCAACGCTGAGCCGCAGTGAGGTCGGTCACCGGCGAGAACAGATGGGCGATCAGTAGTGCTCGCTCGTGGGTAGTGAGAAAACCCGTGGGCTCGTTGTCGCGTGCATTGCGCCAGGCGGCCTCGCCGTCCTGCGCGATAAATCGCGCGGGGTTCGTTGAAGCGGATTCGATCTCACGAACGTGGTCGAGCACCCGTTCGATCAAACGTAAATACCGTACACGCTGCGGTTTTCGGATTGCCAGTCCGGCAACAAAGTCGGCAATGGTTTTTCCGTCGACGGTGATCAGATTGGCATGCCTAACTTTTAGCCAGTCAAGAAAGAGTCCCCACTGTGCCTGGTACACCTCGGCCGAAGATCGACGAAAGTGCTGTTTGGCGAGCCATGCGTCGAAGGCGATGCGAGGATCGCGACGCCAGTCTTCGCGTTCCTGGTCGAAGAGATCGGTAGCTGGGATGTCTCGGTCGGCGGAGCCGGGCGAGTGGGGAGAGGCCATGAAATGATCTACTGTTAGTTGCGTATCATTGTAGGTCAGTCTACTCCAGATCGAGAACAAACCTATCTAACAGATCAAACCAGGGCAGACCCACCCGATCCTTGGGACTCACCCACCCCACGCCCGCGCGCGGCGAGGCGCGCCGCGCACGGGCGCCGCTTGCGCGGCCCTGCGATAGGCCTCTTCATATACACATACCGCAAACGCGAACACGGCCGGCAAAGCGTTCGACGCGCCGAAATCCACAGGCTCGTCAGTTTCCGGATAAGGAAGCGCAGAAGGACGCTGGAACAACCCAAGCATCAGCGCGTCGTGCCGGCCGGCGAAACCAAGGTCAGCGAGCGCTTCCGCCTCGATGGCGTGCAGTAGCCGCCAGGTTAACGGTACTTGCTGGACGATATAGCGAGCAGCGACGCTGCGGACGATGTGTTCAAGATCGCGCGCCGCGGCCTGGAAACGCAGCGCAGCCAGGCCTTGGTCGGCATGATGAGATGTGAGTTCGTTCATTTCGGCTCCGGTCAGTCTGCGTATACTGTACAAACATACAGTACCCAAAGCAACCTCGGCCGAACGGCCAAGTACTCAAGCGCGTGTGTTCATTCCGCCCGCATATCAGGACTGGAGGAGGTACAGCGCGGCCGTGCCCGCCGACTATCCATGAATCACCACGAGTAAAGCCTTCGCCTCGCTTTTCCCGGCATTGCGGATAGCGTGCGGTTCGTCTGCGACGTAGCGTGCCGTATCTGCCGCCTTTAACCGCCTGGTGGTACCGGCAGCCTCGATCTCGATCGACCCATGCAGCACAGTCAAATGTTCGCGCGTGCCCGGTTCATGCGCATTCGAGACCAGCGCTCCGCCAGCCTGCAGCGTCAACTCGTACCACTCGAACTTGCCCGCCAGCTCGATCGGCCCCCACACGCGCAACTGATATTTAGCGTCGTGCCCGCTCAACGTCGGAATTTCGTGCGGACCCGAAACGGCGATCGCCTCGGGCGCCTTCTGCGGCGCGAACAGCGAATCGAGACTGACGCCCAAAGCGTTGGTTAGCCGCCATGCCACCGCGATGGTGGGATTGGCCTTGTCACGCTCGATTTCCGACAACATCGACTTCGACACGCCGGCCGCGCGCGACAGGTCATCGAGCGTCATGCGGCGTTCGCTTCGCAGCCGCTGGATCTGTTCGCCTACCCGCGGCGGTGCCGCGACAGTTTGGGCTAAAGTGGGTGCAGCGCCGGTTGCTGCGCGCCGGGTTCCCGAACTTGCCATTTTTTGACCTATCGTTTAAAGTTGTTCGACATACCGAACTTAAGTTCGGAAAATCGAAATTGTTCGATAAAACCATTATCCGACTATAGCAGGCCGCCACAGTGCCGAACATCACGGCCACGCGGTCCACCGCCCCTACAGGAGCCCGATGTATGCGTGAACCCTACCTCGCCCATTTGCGCAGCACGCTCGAGCAGATCCGTTCCGACGGTTTTTACAAGACTGAGCGCGTAATCGCCAGCCCGCAATCGGCTGACGTGCGGCTCGCAAACGGCACCGACGTCCTGAACTTCTGCGCAAATAACTATCTAGGTCTTGCCGACGATGCGCGCCTGATCGAAGCCGCCAAAGACGGACTCGATCGCGATGGTTTCGGCATGGCGTCGGTGCGTTTTATCTGTGGCACGCAGACCGTTCACAAGGAACTGGAGCAGGCGCTCGCCGCGTTTCTGCAAACTGACGACTGCATTCTCTACTCGAGCTGTTTCGATGCGAACGGTGGCCTGTTCGAAACGTTGCTCGACGAATCGGATGCGATCATTAGCGACGAGTTGAATCACGCCAGTATCATCGACGGTGTGCGGCTGTCGAAGGCCAAGCGCT
Organism: Paraburkholderia sp. GAS33; assembly: GCF_050436645.1. Classification (NCBI taxonomy): domain Bacteria; kingdom Pseudomonadati; phylum Pseudomonadota; class Betaproteobacteria; order Burkholderiales; family Burkholderiaceae; genus Paraburkholderia; species Paraburkholderia sp. GAS33. The sequence goes on along the minus strand of NZ_JBNDMP010000003.1, from coordinate 303,037 downwards.
TTCGCTACAAGAACAACGATCTCGCCGATCTCGAAGCAAAGCTGAAAGAAGCCGATGCCGCCGGCGCGCGCTTCAAGCTGATCGCCACAGACGGCGTGTTCTCGATGGACGGCATCATCGCCAACCTCGCCGGCATCTGCGATCTGGCCGACCGTTACGGCGCGCTGGTGATGGTGGACGATTCGCATGCGGTCGGATTCATCGGCGAACACGGCCGCGGCACACCGGAGCATTGCGGCGTGCTGTCGCGCGTCGACATCATCACGGGCACACTCGGCAAGGCATTGGGCGGCGCATCGGGTGGCTATGTGGCGGCACGCAAGGAGATCGTCGAACTGTTGCGGCAACGCTCGCGCCCCTATCTGTTTTCCAACACGCTCACGCCAAGTATCGCTGCCGCTTCGCTCAAGGTGCTTGAACTGCTCGCGAGCGCGGAAGGCGCCGAACTGCGTGATCGCGTGCGGGCGAACGGCGCGCATTTCCGCAGCAAGATGAGCGCGCTCGGCTTCACGCTGGTTCCGGGCGAACATCCGATCATCCCGGTGATGCTCGGCGACGCGCAACTTGCCTCACGCATGGCAGATGAACTGCTTAAAGAAGGCGTATACGTGATCGGCTTTTCATTCCCGGTGGTGCCGAAGGGCCGCGCGCGCATTCGCACGCAGATGAGCGCCGCGCACACGTCCGAACAGATTGACCGCGCCGTGGATGCATTTGCACGCGTCGGCCGTTCGCTCGGCATCATCTGACCAGGAGCCGCATATGAAAGCACTCGCAAAACTCGAACGCGCTCCCGGCCTGACGATGACGGATGTGCCCAAGCCCGAAGTCGGCCATAACGACGTGATGATCCGCATCAAGCGCACGGCCATCTGCGGTACGGATATTCACATCTGGAAGTGGGACGACTGGGCGCAAAAGACGATCCCTGTGCCGATGCACGTCGGTCACGAGTATGTCGGCGAGATCGTCGAAATGGGCCAGGAAGTCCGCGGCTTTGCGATCGGCGATCGCGTTTCGGGCGAAGGCCATATCACCTGCGGTTTCTGCCGTAACTGCCGCGCGGGACGCCGGCATCTGTGCCGCAATACCGTTGGCGTGGGCGTGAATCGCGAAGGCGCATTCGCGGAGTATCTGGTGATTCCGGCGTTCAATGCCTTCAAGATTCCGCCGGAAATCTCCGATGACCTCGCCGCGATCTTCGATCCGTTCGGCAACGCCACACATACAGCGCTATCGTTCAACCTGGTTGGTGAAGACGTGCTGATCACGGGTGCTGGGCCGATCGGCATCATGGCGGTGGCGATTGCGAAACACGTCGGTGCGCGCAACGTCGTGATTACCGACGTCAACGATTACCGGCTCGACCTCGCTCGCAAGATGGGCGCGACGCGGGCGGTGAACGTCTCGCGCGAATCGCTGCGCGACGTGATGGCCGATCTGCACATGACCGAAGGCTTCGACGTCGGCCTCGAAATGTCAGGGGTGCCAAGTGCATTCACCAGCATGCTCGAAGCCATGAATCACGGCGGCAAGGTTGCGTTGCTCGGCATTCCTCCTGCGCAGACGGCGATCGACTGGAACCAGGTGATCTTCAAGGGTCTGGAAATCAAGGGCATCTACGGCCGCGAGATGTTCGAGACCTGGTACAAGATGGTCGCGATGCTGCAAAGCGGGCTGGACCTGTCGCCGATCCTCACGCACCACTTCCCTGTCAGCGATTATCAGCGCGCCTTTGCCACGATGCTCTCGGGAGAGAGCGGCAAGGTGATTCTCGACTGGACCGCCTGACTTCTACTGCACCAAACCACACCGCTCCGCGCGGCGCCGCTCAGGCGCCCGCGGCCGGCCGGACGAATTCCGCCTGAATCCGCACGTGTACGTCGTCGCCCACGGCCGGATACCAAGTCGCTAGCCCGAACTTCGACCGGTTGAACGTGCCCTCGGCGGAAAAGCCGAGCGTGTCCTGCTTGGTGAGCGGATCCGGGCCGAAGCCGTTGAACACCACATCGAGCGTCACCGGTTGCGTCGCGCCGTGGATCGTCAGATTGCCGGTGAGCTTGCCGCGCGCGTCGCCGGTCCGCTCAAAACCGGTGCTGACGAAGTGGATCTGCGGATACTGTGTCACGTCGAGCACGCTGTCGCTTTTGACCTGCTTGTCGAGTAGCGGCACGTTGGTGTCGAGGCTGGCAGCGTCGATGTTCACGTCCACCGAACTCTTGTCGAGGCCGCCCGCGTTCCAGTCAAGCTGGGCGGTGGCGCGGTCGAACCGCATCGTGAAGCGCGAATACTTCAGATGCTCGACATCGAACGTGACGCTCCAGTGATGCGGGTCGAGCGTGTACTGGCCGGTCGGCACACTCGCTTCGGTCTGCGTGACCGAGTGCGTGACGACCTGCAACGGCGTACACGCGGCGGCCGTAGCGACCGCCGCAATCGACAACGCGCGCACCAAAGCTGCGCGAACAGCGTCCTTCTTCATCGTTTTGCTCCCTGATTCGGCCCACGCCAGGATAACGCAAACCGTACGCCCACGCCCAAGCGTTCATTCGTTCATCGACCGGGCGCTTACGGTGCACTTTCAGGTTAACGCTGCCGACGGCAGAAAAATTCCCAGGGGCGAATTTTTCTTGACGAAGGAGAATGATCGTTCTACCCTTCGTCCATGGCTACTTCAACTGAACCGCTCATCTCCGGCAGCGCACGTGAACGCCTGCTCGACGCTACTGAGGCGCTGATCTACGCCGGCGGTATCCACGCAACCGGAGTGGACGCGATCGTCCGGCAGTCCGGCACGGCTCGCAAAAGCTTCTACACGCACTTTGGATCGAAGGATGCGCTGGTCGCCGCAGCGCTCGAGCGACGCGACGAACGCTGGATGAACTGGTTTATCCAGGGCACGTTGCGCCATGGAGAGAGCACGCGCACGCGTCTGCTCGGCATGTTCGACGTATTGCGCGAGTGGTTCGCCTCGGCGGATTTCCACGGTTGCGCGTTTCTGAATGCGGCGGGCGAAATCGCCGGTGCGGAGGATCCAATCCGCGTCGTCGCGCGCGAGCACAAAGAACGCCTGCTGGCTTTCGTGCGAACGCAGTGCGACGAATACATGGCCGAGCGCAACGTCGCAGACAGTAATCAAGCGGCACGCCTCGCGCGTCAGTGGCTGATCCTGATAGACGGCGCCATTGGCGTGGCGCTGGTGAGCGGCGAACCCGACGCGGCATTGGATGCGCGTGCGGCCGCAGAACACTTGCTCAACGCGGTAAACGCGCCGAGCGTGCAGAACCCGGAATCCACCCACGCACGACCGCCTTCCCGACGTGCGCCCACCTGACCTTTGGAGCAATCACCATGGCTGACCCAATCGAAACCCGCCCCCCTGTGCCGCCTTTCACGCGCGAAACCGCGATCCAGAAAGTGCGTGGTGCCGAAGATGGCTGGAATACCCGCGACCCTGAACGCGTATCGCTGGCTTACACGCCGCAGAGCGTGTGGCGCAATCGCGCCGAATTCGTGACGGGCCGCGCGGAGATTGTCGGACTGCTACGCCGCAAATGGACGCGGGAGCTCGACTATCGCCTGATCAAAGAGTTGTGGGCTTTCACGGACAATCGCATCGCCGTGCGTTTTGCGTACGAGTGGCACGACGACGCCGGCAACTGGTTTCGCTCATACGGCAACGAAAACTGGGAGTTCGATGAGCACGGCCTGATGGCGCGTCGCCACGCGAGCATCAACGATCTGCCGATTCGCGAAGCGGACCGTCTCTACCATTGGCCGCTGGGACGCCGTCCAGACGATCATCCGGGACTCTCGGACCTGGGGCTGTGAGCGCGAGCGACATTTCAGACAAAGGCCGCATGAGCGCGCGGCCCGCTACCCAAAGGTGAACGCCTGAGGGCGTTCACCGATCTGCCACTGCTTTCCGCTATTGTGCTGACTGGGCGCGGCTGCGCAGGCTGCGTGCCTATCTTTCCGAGCGTCGCCTCAACACTGACCGTACGGGTTGAGGTACAGTGCGCGACGGACGGCCAACCCGATAATTACCAGCACATTCAATACGCCGGCGCTCGACCGGTGGCGGAGAAGATATGCATTTGCGGCAGACCAGCAACAACATCCGGCGCTCGCTCGTGGCGCTCGTCGCCAGTTTTGCGGTGGCATCCACCGCTCATGCGGCGGACTGGTGCGGTGGTGGAGTATGGTTTGACGCGATGCTCGGTTCGTATCACATCGATCCTGATCCCGGCACCCACTTCAACGAGTTCAATCCCGGCCTTGGCGTCGAGTGCTGGTTCAACGGCGAATGGGGGGTAACGGCAGGTGGCTTTCGCAACTCGCTGCGGCGCCCTTCGTACTATGGCGGCGGCCTGTGGGCGCCGGAGTTTGCGCATTGGGGCTTCGTCAGACTCGCGGTGATCGGCGGCATTATCTCGGGCTACAACTATGGAAACTGGGGCTTGGGCCGCAATCACACGGTTGGACCGGTGGCGGCGCCGATCGTAATGTTCGACTACAAGCGGGTAGGGGCGAACCTGATTTTTATCCCACCGATTCCATCCGATCAACTGCCGTTCACCATTGGGTTTCAGGTGAAGTACAAGTTTTGAGGTGGGTTTGCGGAACGATCGAGTTTCGACCTCGCCGTGTTGGACAAAGCGACGATAGGTATACCATCCCGTATAACCTCACCACTCCCTGCTATCTCCTGGAACTCCTCACCATCCTGTAAGTCCTCACCTTGAAATCTCGCTGTGAGCGTCCGGTCCACAGCAAAGGAGATTGCGAGCAAGTGTGTGGTTGAGGAGAACGAATGCCTACACCGCCGTACTCCGCTTCGCCGAGCGCTGCGGTATCAACGCAATACACACCACGATAAAAGCCAGCAGAATCCCGGACGCATAGAGCCGGCTAATGTGAAGGCCACCCTCCGCTACAGGCTTATCGAGGAAGTCCCCCAACGTTGCGCCTAGCGGTCGTGTCAAGATAAACGCGGCCCAGAAGAGCGCGGTCCGGGACACACGCGTCCAGCAATACAAGCCCATCACGATGATCAGTCCCGCGCCGAAGAGCATGGCTCCGTATTCGTATCCGATACCGAGACCACCGCGGTCTTCACCCGCTACCCAGTCCCCAAGCGCCGTTCCGAGGGTCTGCGAGAACAGGATCGTGATCCAGTAAAACCACTCTGCCTTGCCCGTAACGATGCTCTCGACCGAGACTGTTCCCTCTGATCGATACCATATCGCCAGACTGGCAATCAGCAATACCACGACGATTGTGGTGCCCCCTGGATAGCCGACCCCGAGCGAGCGATCGGCGAAGTCCGCCATGGTCGTGCCGAGCGTCGTCGTAGCGACGATGGTCGCCCAGTACAGAAAGCGACGAAATTCCTGCGCCTTTACCTGCGCACAAACGAGGCCAATGAACAGGACGAGGAAGATTGCCGAGCCGATCAGGTAGCCAAGATTCAGGGACATCGACACCCAGTCGCCGCCGGTTTCTCCCAGCGTGGTGGCCGCGACCTTGATCACCCAGAAGCCCAAAGTCACTTCGGGAACCTTGCTGACAGCGTGCCTCGCAAAACTCACAGCGTCCGGTTTCATCGCGCATTCCTCCGTTGAACGTGGATGATATTGAACGAACGCTTAACGAAGGCTTAAGGCAGACCTAAGGCCAGATGCGCGACAATGACACCAGGATGACAACGCAGGGGGCGCGATGCGTCTGCTTCTGGTGGAAGACGACGAAATGATTGCGGAGACCGTGCTCGAATCGATGCGGCGCGAGGGCTATGCAATCGACTGGGCACAGGACGGACGGGCCGCCGAGCTATCGCTAGGTAACGACGTATATGACCTCGTCCTGCTGGACCTCGGTTTGCCCGGGAAAAACGGCATCGATTTACTCAGCAGCTATCGCAGACAAGGCGGTGAGGCGCCCGTCATCATCCTGACCGCGCGCGACGCGGTGACCGACCGGATTCGCGGTCTGGACGCAGGCGCAGACGACTACCTGATCAAGCCTTTCGATCTTGACGAACTGGCAGCGCGAGCACGCGCGTTGCTGCGCCGGCGCACTGGACAGAAGCAACCGATCTATGCGCACGGTGATCTAACTCTCGACCCCGCCGCTCATGAAGTGAGGAAAAGCGGCGCTCCAGTGACGCTGGTGCCGCGCGAATTCGGCTTGCTGCAGGCGCTGATCGAAGAGCCTGCACGCGTCTTCACCAGAGCGGAACTCGAGGACAAGCTCTATGGATGGGGCGACGAAGTGGGCAGCAACACGATCGAAGTCCACGTGCACAGCCTGCGGCGCAAGATTGGCACAGAGCAGATCGTGACGGTGCGCGGCGTCGGCTATCGGCTGAAGAGGCTCGGATGAAGTCGATCCGCCGTTGGCTGCTCGGCTGGCTCATCTGCGGTCTCGCCACTGCTTCCGGGATTGCCGCATTGGCGATCTTTCATACGGCCCGCGACGAGGCCGGCGAACTGTTCGACTATGAACTGCGTACCGTCGCGTTGTCGCTGCCCGCGAATGTTGAAGCGGCGGAGACGGTCGAGAGGGAAGGCGAAGAGGCCGCAGGCATTTCGGACGACCGTATTCTCATCGAGATATGGGACAAGGACGGTAGGCTTGTCTATCACTCGCGAGAGTCGGCTGTCCTGACGCGACTGCCGGCCGGTATTCGCACCATCGACCGCAGCGAAGGTCAATGGCGCGTATTCGGGTTGCAACAGGCCGATCGCTTCATCCAGGTCGCGCAACCGGTCTCAGTTCGGGAGGCGCTGGCATTGCAACTTGCGCTGCACACGTTGTGGCCGCTGGGCGTGTTCGTGCCCGTGACGATCCTGTTGGTGCTGTTCGTCGTCGCGTGGGGCCTTGCGCCAATCGGCGGACTGTCGCGTCTTCTCGCAACGCGTTCGCTGGATTCACTCGAACCGCTGCGTCTCGACGGCAGGGTACCCGTGGAAGTCCGGCCGCTAGTCGAGGCATTGAACGACTTGCTACTCCGCCTGAACGTTGCGGCGGAGGCGCGGCGCGCGTTTATCGCCGATGCTGCCCACGAGCTTCGCTCCCCGCTTGCTGCGCTGAAACTGCAGTTGCAGGCCGCTTCGAACAACGGCACGTTGAAGGACGATGGCCAAACGCTCGAGCGAATCGATAGGCGACTCAATCGTATGATCCGGCTCGTGCAGCAATTGCTGACGCTCGCACGCGAGGACGCGCAGTCTACCAGCGTTGGCGCATCCGTCAGTTTGCGCAGACTTGGAGAACAGGCGGTCAGCGATTTCTCGCTGCTCGCCGACGAAAAGCAGATTGACCTGGGCCTCGAGTTCCGGCAACCGGTCACGCGCGAGGATGCGTGCAACGTGCTAACTGATCCGCACGCGTTGGGTGTACTGCTGAATAACCTGATCGACAATGCCATCCGCTACACGCCTCAAGGGGGCAAGGTCGACGTTGTGCTCACGCGCACGTCAGAGCGCCTCGGCCTTGAAGTGGTGGACAACGGCCCCGGCATTCCGGAGCAGGACCTGGGGCGGGTGCTTGACCGCTTCTATCGCGGCGAGCATGCCAAGGGCACGGGCAGCGGACTGGGACTCGCCATTGCCGCCCGCATTGCGCAACGGCAACAGCTGACCCTCTCATTGCGTAACAACGTTGGGGTCGGAGGCCTGACAGTTTCGGTGAGCGGATTTATGCGCGTGGCTGAGCGCGAAATTACAAATCCGTCATGAACGCGTCACCTCGGCGCAAACCGCGGCGCCCGAGAATGGGTTCGTAGCCTCGCTGCTACGTGAAACGGGCCGGGAGCGATACAGGCGCGATCCGGCACAACCCACCTCAGGAGCCTTCCATGAAACTTACCCGATATGCCGCACTTGCCGCAGTCGTTGTGTCGCTGATCCCTTTCGGTCAATCAGCGTTCGCGCAGAGTACGTATGCCACCGGCGCCACGACCCCACCGGCGGCCTCAGTCAACACTGGCAAGACGCGCGCCGAGGTCCGCGCGGAGCTGATCCAGGCCGAGCAGCAAGGAACGATGCCCGTGTCGAAGACCAACTATCCGCCGACGCCGCATGAGATCGCGCAAAATCGCGCCGAATATCAGGCCCGTCATCTGGATAATCGCGTCAACATGGCGGTTAACTGACCCAGAATGCGCGCAACGCTCACTCACTGCCGCGGGAAGTGCAAATGGAACTGCGTGGCCGCCGCGTCGCTTTCGACAGTGGCACTGCCGCCGTGCAGTTCCATGATGGTCCGCACGATTGCAAGTCCTAGTCCGGTCGAGCCGGATGAATTGCTGCGCGATCCGTCGACGCGGTAGAAGCGGTCGAACAGCCGTCCAAGATGTTCCGAAGGAATCGGCGTGCCGGGATTGGCGACCGTGACCATCATCCCCTCCGGGGTCTCCCTTGTCGAAAGCGTTAACGTATCGCCACGCGGCGTATAACGCAGTGCGTTCGCCAGCAGATTGCTGACGGCGCGGCGAAACAGATCGACATCGGCATGCAACTGGCCGCTCGCCGTCACCTCAATCGAAATGCCGGCATCCTCCGCTATGCCTTCGAAATAGTCGGCCACTCGTAGCAGCTCGTCGCGCACCGGAAAATCCACGGCCGTCGTCACGTACTGCGGATTGTCGGCGCGAGCGAGAAACAGCACGTTTTCGACCATTCGCGATAGTCGTTCGCATTCCTCGATATTCGATACGAGCAACGCCTGATATTCGTCGGTCGAGCGCGGGCGCGCAAGCGCTACTTCGCTCGCACCGCGCATGTTGCCGAGCGGCGTGCGCAGATCGTGCGCGAGGTCGGCCGTGAACTGCGAGAGTCGCTGGAAGCCGAGTTCGAGGCGTGCGAGCATCGAATTCAGCGCATCGATCAGCGCCGCGAGTTCGCGCGGCACATTGCCGGAGGGCAGGCGCGTATGGAGTTTGCCCACCGTCACGTGGGTAGCGCTGCCGGCAATGTCACGCAGCGGGCGCAACGCGTTGCGTACCGCGACGTAACCGAGCACAACCGCGGCAAGGAGTGCGCACAGCGTCGTCAGGTAGACCGTGTTGCGGTAGCGGGCAAGTAACGCTTCGCGATCGCTCATTTCGCGTCCGACTACCGCATCGACCACCGAACCGTCGGCCAGCGCGATATCCGTGGCAACGCCGCGCATTGTCAGGCCATCGGGGGTATGCCATTCCTGCACGTCATGCTCGAGAATCCGGTTCAACGGTTTCACTTCCTTCAGATCGTCGATCGCAAAGTGCGAGGGATTACGTTCGAGCAGGACGCGACCACTCGAGTCCTGCATTCTGAGGAAGAAAGCCTGATTGCCGAGCACTAGGCTATCGAGCCTGGACTCATGCAGTTTGATGCCCTGCGGTGAATCCAGCTCGGCTGCAAGGCGCCGCAGATGCCGGGCCGTCAGCACCAGGTCGAAGTCGTCCTGGGCGCGAATCTGCTTTGCTAGCGCCTGATACAGCACACCACCGCCGACGCCGAAGACCAGCACGGTGATCAGCGCAAACCAGGCAGCCAGCCTCGCAGTCAACGAGAGCCGTTGCATCATGCGTCCTTCACTTCGAGCACGTAACCGACGCCGCGCACGGTATGCACCAGCTTGACCGGATAGTCATCGTCGATCTTCGAACGCAGGCGGCGGATCGCCACATCGACAACATTCGTGTCGCTATCGAAGTTCATGTCCCACACATATGAAGCGATTTGCGTGCGGCTTAATACTTCGCCGCTGCGCCGCGCAAGCAGATGCAGCAACGCAAACTCGCGCGGCGTCAGGTCGATGCGCTGGCCCGCACGTCGTACCTTGCGCTGGCTCGCGTTGATCTCGAGGTCGCCGATCGTCAGCGTGTCGCTCTCGCGAGCCTGGCCACGCCGTGCCAGCGTGCGTACCCGTGCGAGCAGCTCGACGAAGGCGAACGGTTTGATCAGATAGTCGTCGGCGCCTAGCTCAAGGCCACGCACGCGGTCTTCGATCTCGTCGCGCGCCGTCAGAAACAGAACCGGCGTGTCCTTGCGGCCGCGCAATTGTTGCAGCACTTGCCAGCCGTCCATGCCCGGCAACATCACATCGAGCACGATCACGTCATGAGACTCTTCCAGCGCGAGATGCAGGCCGTCGACACCGTTACGTGCCACGTCCACCACAAAGCCCGACTCCTCCAGGCCCTTCTTGAGGTAGTCGCCGGCCTTCGGTTCGTCTTCGATTACGAGGACTCTCATCGCAGTCGCCTTCCATCGGGTTGCTCGCGGTTTGCCGCCAGGTTGCGCCCAGCGGATGGTTTCGATGATACCCGCGCGGCGGCCCGAAGTTCATTACGAGTTTGTCATCCAGGCGCAATCCCGACGCAAAACCCTGCTCCCTAGACTGCGTCTATTGCTCCCCTTCAGGCGTCGTCTTCTCATGTGGATCGTCAAAATCGCTCTCCGCCGCCCGTACACGTTTATTGTGCTGGCGCTGCTGCTCGTGATCATCGGACCACTGATGATCCTGCGTACGCCCGTCGATATTTTTCCGAACATTGACATCCCCGTAATCAGCGTCGTGTGGAGCTACAGCGGGTTGACGTCTGAGGATATGGCGCACCGCATCGTCGCGCCGTACGAACGCGCGCTGACCTCGGACGTCGGCGATATCGAGCACATCGAATCGCAGTCGCTCAACGGCGTGGCCGTCGTCAAGGTCTTCTTCCATCCCGGTGCCGACATCACGCGAGCAGAGACGGAAGCGTCGGTGAGCGCGCAGTCGTTGCTGAAGGTCATGCCGCCCGGCACGTTGCCGCCCATGGTGCTGACGTTCAACGCGTCGACTGTGCCGATCATGGAACTCGCACTGTCGAGCAAGACCCTGCCGGAACAGACGCTTTATGACCTCGGCAACAATTTTATTCGCACGCAACTGGCGACGGTGCAGGGCGCCGCCGTACCGATTCCGTACGGCGGCAAGGTGCGCCAGATCATGGTGGATATCGATCCACAGGCGATGCAGTCCCACCACGTGACGCCCACCGACGTGGTCAATGCAGTCAACGCACAGAACCTGGCGTTGCCGGGTGGCACGGCGAAGATCGGCACGTTCGAATACAACGTGAACATGAACGGTGCGGCGCTTTCGGTAGCGCAACTGAACAACATTCCCATCCGCACGCAACCCGATGGTACGGTAACGTATGTGCACGACGTCGCAACCGTGCGCGATGGTTATGCGCCGCAGACCAATATCGTGCGTCATGACGGCAAGCGCGCCGCGTTGCTCGAGGTGGAAAAGAGCGGCAGTGTCTCGACGCTCGATATCATTGCCAACATCAAGAGCCTGCTGCCGCGGATCCGCTCGCAGATGCCAAAGGCGCTCGATATCCAGACCGTCACGGACGAGTCGGTGTTCGTCAAGTCGGCGGTACAGGGTGTGATACGCGAAGGTCTGATTGCTGCCGGCCTGACGGCGCTGATGATCCTGTTGTTTCTCGGCAGTTGGCGGGCCACGTTGATCATCGCGATCTCGATTCCGCTGGCGATGATCTCGTCGCTGATCATGTTGTCGGTGCTCGGCCAGACCATCAACATCATGACGCTCGGCGGCCTGGCGTTGGCGGTGGGCATTCTGGTCGACGATGCGACGGTTGCAATCGAGAACATGACGCATCACATTGAGCAGGGGCAGCCGTTATTGCAGGCGATTCTGGAAGGATCAGGCGAGATCGCCGTGCCGACCTTGATCTCGACGTTGTCGATCTGCATCGTCTTCGTGCCGATGCTGCTTTTATCCGGCGTGGCCCGGTATCTGTTCACGCCCCTCGCCGAAGCCGTAGTGTTCGCGATGCTCGCATCGTACTTTCTGTCGCGCACGCTGGTGCCGACGTTGGCGATGTATCTGCTGCGCGGCGCGCATCAGCCGGGTGACGAGGACACGCAGCACGGACGACCCGCGAACCGCCTGGTGCGCTTCCAGCAAAGCTTCGAACGGCGCTTCGAAGCGCTGCGCGGCCGCTACGAGCGGCTGCTGGAGGCAGCACTTGCTGCCCCACGCCGCTTTATCGCGGGTTTTCTGATGGTGTGTATCGGCTCGCTTGCGCTGCTGCCGTTCCTTGGCCGCGACTTCTTTCCGCAAATCGACTCGGGGCAAATTCGCTTGCATATGCGCGCGAAGACCGGCACACGTATCGAACAGACCGCGCGTCTTGCCGACGAAATCGAGAACAGCATCCGCACGGTGATTCCCGCAAACGAGCTGATGACCATCGTCGACAACATTGGCCTGCCAACCAGCGGCATCAACCTCTCGTATAGCAGTTCCGCGCCGATCGGCAGCGCCGATGCCGACATCCTGATCACGCTGAACGCGAAACACAAGCCGACCGCGCAGTATGTGGCGAAGCTGCGGCAGTCGCTTGGTGAGCAGTTTCCCTCAGTGACGTTTTCGTTTCTGCCGGCAGATATGGTGAGTCAGATCCTCAACTTTGGACTGCCGGCGCCGATCGACATTCAGGTGGTGGGCAACAACCTCGACGACAACCGCGCGTTTGCCGACACGTTGCTGAACAAACTTCGCAACGTTAAAGGACTCGTCGATTTGCGCATCCAGCAACCGGACGACGAGCCCGCGATCAACGTGGATGTGGACCGCACCAAGGCGCTGCAGGCGGGACTGCAGCAGCAGGACGTCGCGCGCAGCCTGTTGATTGCGTTGTCTGGCAGTTCGCAAACGTCGCCGAACTTCTGGCTCAACCCGCAAAACGGTGTGAGCTATCCGGTAACGACGGAGGTGCCGCAGTACGACATCAATTCGCTGCAGGCGTTGGCCAATATTCCGCTTAGTTCGATGTTCACGCCGGGCACCGGCGGCTCAGGCAGCAACGCAGGCGAGGTCAACGGGATTCTGGGCACACTCGGCACGTTCTCGCGCGCGACGCAGCAAGCCGTGGTGACGCACTACAACGTGCAACCGGTGATCGATATCTACGGCTCGGTGCAGGGACGCGACCTGGGTGGCGTGGCATCGGACGTTACGCGCATTGTGGATGCCGCCAAAGCGAACTTGCCGCGCGGTGCGCGCGTGGTGATTCGCGGTCAGGTTCAGACCATGGAGAGCTCGTTCAGCGGCCTCGCAACGGGCATCGCCTTCGCAGTGCTGCTCGTGTATCTGCTGATGGTGATCAATTTCCAGTCGTGGATCGATCCGCTCGTGATCGTCTGCGGTTTGCCGGGTGCGATGGCGGGCATCGTCTGGATGCTGTTCCTCACGCACACCACGCTGAGCGTGCCCGCGTTGACGGGCGCCATGATGTGTATCGGCGTGGCGACGGCCAACAGCATTCTGGTGGTGAGCTTTGCACGCGAGCGGCTGGCGCAGGGCATGGCGCCGTTGCAGGCGGCACTGGCGGCGGGCGCGGGGCGCTTTCGTCCAGTGCTGATGACGGCGCTCGCGATGATGATCGGCATGGTGCCGATGGCGCTCGGCATGGGCGACGGTGGTGAACAGAACGCGCCGCTCGGCCGCGCCGTGATCGGCGGCCTGATGATCGGCACGATCGCGACGCTGATGTTCCTGCCGGTCGTCTTTTCGCTGGTGCACGGCTGGCTCGCGAAACGCGAGCCACGCGGCATGACGCAAGCCGAACTAGATCTTCTCAAATGAACGGCTCCGCACCTTGCCTGGGTCCGCTGCCGAATGTCCAGAACCTGATCTGACTTGAATTGACCGGAGTACGCCGCATGTCCACTCAAACCCCCCAGTCCGCACCGGACAGCCGGCGTGCGCCTCAGCACCGGCGCGGCGCCGTGCGTGTCGTTTTGCTCGTAGCCGGCTTTGCCGTTGCGCTTGCCGTGGGCATCGTGCCGCGGCTCAATGCGCGCGCCGCGTTGCAAGCGCAGACCGCCGCGCTCGCGGTACCCACGGTGCAGGTTACGCTGCCCACCGTCGCGCCGCCCGACCAGACGCTGGTGTTGCCGGGCGATATCGAGGCGTATCAGCAGACGCCGATTTTCGCGCGCACCGACGGTTATCTGAAGGCCTGGTACGCAGATATCGGCACCCATGTGAAAGCCGGGCAACTGCTGGCCACGATCGATGCGCCCGAGGTGGACGCCGCGCTGCGCCAGGCACGCGCCGATGAACAACAGGCGCAGGCGAACGATCAGTTTGCGCAGTTGAGCGCGACGCGCTGGCAGCAACTGGTGCAGACACACGCGGTCTCGCAACAGGATACGGACATGAAAGACAGCGACGCACAGGCGAAGCATGCGGCGCTGCTTGCGGCGCAATCGAACGTGGCCCGCCTCGCGCAGTTGCAATCTTATGAGAAGGTTTATGCGCCGTTTGACGGCGTGATTACGGCGCGCAATATCGATGTCGGCGCGTTGATCGACGCGGGCAGCGCTGGCGGCCCCGCCAAAGAGATGTTCGATCTGGCGCAAACTGGCGTGCTGCGTGTGTACGCCGATGTGCCGCAGAACGACGCCGGCACATCGCTCGACGGCACGTCGGCCTGCCTCGAAGTCTCGCAGATCCCTGGGCGTTGCCTGCCCGGAACGGTGGCGCGCAATGCGGGGGCGATCAATGCCGTCACGCGCACGCTGCGTATCGAAGTTGACGTGCCCAACGCGAATGGCGCGGTGCTGCCGGGTTCGTATGGGCAAGTGCATCTGTCGCTGAAGGCCGCCCAGCCGGGCTTGTCGCTGCCGGTGAACACGCTGCTGTATCGGCCGGAGGGTTTGCAGGTGGCCACCGTCGACGAGCAACATCACGTACTACTGAAGACCATCAAACCCGGTCGCGATTTTGGCACGCGTATAGAAGTGGCCTCAGGGCTCGCAGCGACCGACCGGGTGATCCTTAATCCGTCCGACTCGATTACCAATGGCCAGGCCGTGCGGGTTTCTTCTAGCGCCAATTCCAGCAGCGGTACCGGCTCATCGGCGGCGCCCTCGCATGGCACAGGGGGCCAGTCATGATGCCGGTATCGCTCGACCTTACGCGACTGCGTGGGCTTCGCTCGCGGCTGCTCGGTGCTATCTGCGCGGCGAGTGTGCTGGGCATGGCAGGCTGCTCGATCGGTCCGGACTACGTGCGTCCCTCGGTGGTCGTTCCTGCAGCGTATAAGGAAAACGCCGGCACGCCAGACCCCAGCAGCGGTGCGGTCTCAACTCGTGCCAGCCAAACCGCCACAGCACCGGCGCAAGCGACTCCAGGTTGGACCCAAGCGACGCCAGCCGATAACGAGGCACGCGGCGCATGGTGGACACGCTTCAGCGATCCTCAATTGAACACACTCGAAACACGTGTAAGCGTGTCGAACCAGACGATCCAGAAAGCCGTCGCGCAACTGCAGGAAGCACGCGCGATGGTCGAATCCGCTCACGCTGCTTACCTGCCGACGATCGGTGCGGGGACAAGCGCGAGCAGCCTGCACGATTCGGACAACGTGATCGGCCACCAGCAGACGGCCGGCAGGACATTCGGCGACTACGACGTTGCGCTCGATGCGAGCTGGGAGCCCGACCTGTGGGGCAGAATCGCGCACGAAAACGATGCCGCGCGGGCCGGCGCGCAAGCGAGCGCCGCTGATCTCGAGAGCGTGCGGCTCGGCGTGCACGCCGAACTCGCCGTCGACTACTTCAATTTGCGCGGACTCGACGCGTCGAAGCAGTTGCTCGACCAGACCATTGCGGACTATCGCCAGACGCTCGATCTGACTAAAAGCCGCTTCGCGGTCGGCGTATCGTCGCAGGCGGACGTCACCCAGGCCGAGACGCAACTGCAGGCGACCGAGGCACAGGATATCGACCTCGGTGTTGCCCGCGCGCAGTACGAGCACGCGATCGCCACGCTGACCGGCGTACCGGCGTCGACGTTCAGTCTGCCGCCGGCTGCGGCGAATTTCACACCGCCGACGATTCCTGTCGGACTGCCTTCCGAGCTGCTGCAGCGCCGCCCCGATATCGCCGCCGCGGAGCGGCGTGTCGCAGCGGCCAACGACCAGATCGGCGTTGCTGAATCCGCGTTCTTCCCCGATCTGGTGCTATCGGCCACTGGCGGCATCGAGAGTTCGACGCTTACCAACTGGCTCACGGCACCGTCGCGCATGTGGGCTGTTGGGCCGGCGCTGGTCGGCACGTTGTTCGACGGCGGCCGGCGTCGTGCGATGACCGAGAAGGCTCAGGCGCAATACGATGCGAGCGCGGCCGACTACCGTCAGACCGTGTTGACTGCCTTCCAGGAGGTCGAAGACAACCTGGCGTCACTACGCATCTTGCAGCAGGAGGCCGGTAAGCAGGATGAAGCTGTCGCGTCGGCCCAAAAGACCCTGCAGCTTGAGTTAGACCAATACAGGATCGGAACCGTAGGCTATCTGGAGGTTGTCACCGCACAGAGCACGGCGTTGGCGAACGAGCGAACTGCTGTCGACCTCGAGCGTCGACAGATGGATGCAAGCGTGTTGCTGGTCAAGGCGCTTGGCGGAACGTGGTGATTCATTTGAGCGCGCAGGCGTAAGCCAACATAAAGCTTTCCGTACTTTCTCAATCGCTTAAGGAGTTCTGTGCTGAAGATTCGAAGCAAATCCAAAATCGTCATCTTCAACAGGGAGAATTCGTGTGGTGGAGCTTGCGAATGAATTACGCGCAACGGTATCGCTAAAGCGGCGAAACGCGTGCTTAAGTTTACGTTGCAGTAATCATGTCAGGACAGTGAAAGCGTAGGACACTTAAAACAGATCGGGCGCGTTTGCTTAAGGTTCCCTTCAGCTTTGGACCGGTAGTATCGATTCACAACGCATGTATGTATTAGATGCGACCTGAATCCAAACCACGTGCATCTGCTGATCGATCGCCACAAGGAAAATGAAAGCGCCTTCGATATTTCCTCCTCCTGTATCGACGAACTGCGCCATGACACCCGCGACGACCGCAATGCTGCGTGCCTACCTGCTGACAGCGTCACTTGCCGCCGCAGCGATACAAATGGTGGCACTGCTGTCTATTGGCCTATTTGGTGTTCCCGAAGCTGTGTTCACATCCGGGCCCTTTCGTCTCGTGGCTGTGGCGAGCGTTGTGTGCATCGTACTGGTCGTCAAGCGCATTGCCCGCGCTGCATTCCTCTCGGCGCTGTCTCTCGACTACGCCACCGTCACCGACGCGCATTCCAACACCACTTCGGTTTCTCCGGTCTGCCCGGTGCGGATGCTGGTGATCCTGCACCTTCGGTTTAATCGAAGGCCAATTGCGTGGGCTACGTGTTAGCGGAGGCGGCTTCATGGGCGGATCCTTTTAGCGATGATGGAACATCCCGTTTCTGTCTCACAGTGGCTTTTGCTCGCCCTGTGCTGGATCGCTACTTCCTATTCGCTGATCGCCGTCTTTGCCATGCCGTTTTTCAGCAAAGGCCAGAACTCGCGTCGCGTCGGCTGGACCTCTGTGAGCGTGCTCAAGCCACTGTGCGGAACCGAGCCGCGTCTGTACGAAAACCTCGTGACGTTCTGTGAGCAGGCGCATCCGTGCTTTCAGTTGCTGTTCGGTGTTTGCTCACCGGTCGACCCGGCAATCGGCGTGGTGCGACGTCTGCAGGACGCGTATCCGCAGTGCGACATCAAGCTCGTGATCGATTCTCGCGTGCACGGCCGCAATCCTAAGGTCAGCAATCTGATCAACATGGTGCAATGGGCGCGTCATGAGGTGATCGTGCTTGCCGATAGCGATATAGCAGTCAAGCCCGACTACCTCGACACCGTGACAGCGCCGCTTGCGAACATCGATACGGGAGTCGTCACCTGCCTGTATCGCGCGCAGAGCGTCGGCGGATTCTGGCCGCGGGTGGGGGCCCTGTTCATCAACGAATGGTTCGCACCGTCGGTGCGCGTCGCGCATGCGGGCGGCTCGCGCCGCTTTGGTTTTGGTGCGACTCTGGCATTGCGGCGCACGGCGCTTGAGAGTATTGGCGGCTTCGAGACGCTCAAAGACTGCCTCGCCGACGACTACTGGCTGGCCGAACACGCGCGCGCTCTTGGGCTGAACACCGTGTTGTCGCCGGTGATGGTAGCCACCGACGTGATCGAGCCTGCTTTCACGACCCTGTGGTTGCGCGAGATGCGCTGGCTGCGCACGATCCGCTCCGTGAATCCATTGGGATTCGCGTTTCTGTTCGTCACGTTCACCACGCCGTGGTTATTCGCCAGCACGCTGCTGACTCTCTCGCTCACCGCAGCGGATGCCGCTCCAACGCATTCTTTCGCGGCGACCACGGCCTCGATTGGCACCGCTACGGGCTGCATTGCTCGCATTCTTTTGCATGCACGCAGCGCTCGCTGGTCGCGCACATTCTGGCGTGACCTGCCACTTGTGCCGTTGCGCGATATGTTGCTCGCGCTGCAATGGCTGGGCGCGGTGTTCGGCTCCCACGTCGTATGGCGCGGTGCGCGGATGCC
Source organism: Paraburkholderia sp. GAS33 (assembly GCF_050436645.1). NCBI lineage: Bacteria > Pseudomonadati > Pseudomonadota > Betaproteobacteria > Burkholderiales > Burkholderiaceae > Paraburkholderia > Paraburkholderia sp. GAS33. The sequence goes on along the minus strand of NZ_JBNDMP010000003.1, from coordinate 284,598 downwards.
GGTCCTCAATCGCGTGGCGCGGCCAGGAGTACCGATCATGGAGATTTTCGATGACCGGTAAGGCATCCCATTCAAGTCACAGCGCGCCGTCGCGCCGCTGCGACTTTTCTCATTCGATCAGTTATCGGATTCAACGCAAATTGCCGGAGCATCATTCATGAAAACGCTGTTTTTGCAGGCCCCGTCGTATGACGGTTTCGATGGCGGCGCGGGGTCGCGCTATCAGGCGAAGCGTGAGATCCGTTCGTTCTGGTATCCGACATGGCTCGCGCAGCCCGCGGCGCTGGTGCCGGATAGCCGCGTGCTCGACGCGCCGGCGGATGGTCTCTCGCTGGAGGCTTCGCTCGATATCGCGCAGCAGTATGAGCTCGTCATCATTCATACGAGCACGCCGTCGTTTCCCACTGACGCGATGTTTGCGCAGGATCTGAAGAAGCGCAAACCGTCGGTGATGATCGGCATGGTGGGGGCAAAGGTCGCCGTTGATCCGCACAACTCGTTGACTGCGAGCGAAGCGATCGATTTCGTCTGCCGTGAAGAATTCGATTTCACCTGCCAGGAAGTGGCGGCGGGCAAACCGTTCGCGCAGATCCAGGGGCTGAGCTATCGCGCTGCGGACGGTTCGATCGAGCACAACGAGGCGCGCCCGATCCTCGAGAACATGGATGAGCTACCGTTCGTGGCGCCTGTCTACAAGCGTGACCTGAAGATTGATAACTACTTCATCGGCTATCTGAAGCATCCGTACGTGTCGATCTACACGGGCCGCGGCTGCCGCTCGAAATGCACGTTCTGCCTGTGGCCGCAGACAGTGGGCGGTCACCGCTATCGCACGCGCTCGGTAGAGAACGTGCTCGAAGAAGTGAAGTGGATCCGTGACAACATGCCTGAAGTCAAGGAGATCATGTTCGACGACGACACCTTCACCGACTTCAAGCCGCGCGTCGAAGAGATCGCACGCGGGCTGGGCAAGCTCGGCGTGACATGGTCCTGCAACGCAAAGGCCAACGTGCCGTATGCGACGCTGAAGATCATGAAGGAAAACGGCCTGCGTCTGCTGCTGGTGGGCTATGAATCGGGCGATGACCAGATCCTGCTGAACATCAAGAAGGGCCTGCGCACGGACATCGCACGACGCTTCAGCGAAGACTGCCGCAAGCTCGACATCAAGATTCACGGCACCTTCATCCTTGGGCTGCCGGGCGAGACGCAGGAGACGATCGAAAAGACGATCGAGTACGCGAAGGAAATCAACCCGCACACGATCCAGGTGTCGCTCGCGGCACCTTATCCGGGCACGACGCTCTACAACCAGGCGGTAGAAAACGGCTGGCTGCAGGAGAACAAGGTGATTAACCTGGTGAGCAAGGAAGGGGTGCAACTCGCGGCGATCGGCTATCCGCACCTGTCGCGTGAAGAGATCTATCACCACGTCGAGAGCTTCTACAAGCGCTTCTATTTCCGGCCCTCGAAGATCTGGGAGATCGTGCGCGAGATGCTGCTGAGCTGGGACATGATGAAGCGGCGTCTGCGCGAAGGCGTGGAGTTTTTTCGCTTCCTGCGCGCTCACGAAGCGTGATGCGGCGATGAAGTCTCTGCTGTGGTTTGCCTGCCTGATCGGTCTGCTGGTCGCGAGCGGACTGATCGCTGTTGAGGGTGCGCTGCGCGGGGAGCATCTGATCCTTATGGCGCTGGCGTTTCTGTGTGGGACAGGCGCCGTGTTCGGCATCGCTTATACGGTGCTGGCCGGCGCGCTGATTGGACGTTTCTTTGCCCGTACCACCTCGGAACCCACCAGCTTTCCGCCGGTCACCATCGTCAAGCCGTTGCATGGCGACGAGTGGACACTGCTCAGCAATCTGTCGAGCTTTTGCCAGCAGGATTACCCGGGTCCGCTGCAATTTCTGTTCGGCGTGCACGACTCGGAAGATCCGGCGCTGCAGACGGTCGAACAACTGCGTCTGCTGCATCCTGATGCGCACATAACGGTTGTGGCCGATGCGCGCCTGTACGGACCCAACCGCAAGATGAGCAACATCCTCAACATGCTGCCCGAGGCGCAGCATGATGTGCTGGTGTTTGCGGACAGCGACGTGAGTGTAAGCCCCAGCTATCTGCGCAATGTGATCGGTGAGTTGCAGAAGCCTGGCGTGGGACTGGTCACCTGCGTCTATCGCGGTCAACCAGATCCGGGTTTCTGGCCGCGGCTGTCGGCGAAAGCGACTAACTATCAGTTTCTTCCCGGCGTCGTGACGGGCCTGGCGTTTGGGATGGCGCGGCCGTGCTTTGGACAGACCATTGCCATGCGACGCGAAACGCTCGAGAAGATCGGCGGCTTCGCGCAGTTCGTGCATCACCTCGCGGAAGATCATGCGATCGGCGAAGCGGTGCGGATGATCGGCGAGAAGGTGGTGATCCCGCCGTTCACGGTATCGCACGCCTGCGTGGAAAGCAGCGTCACCAAGCTGATTGCGCATGAGTTGCGGTGGAGCCGGACGATTCGGACGATCACCCCGGTTGCCCATCTGGGTTCGTCGTTGATGCATCCACTCGCTTTTGCATTGCTTGCTACAGCATTCTCGGGCGGCGCAGCGTGGGCGTGGCCGCTTGTAGCGGCGGCGCTGCTCGCGCGGCTAGCGTTGAAGGTACAGTCGGACCATGCGTTGCGGCAGGCGTATAGCGACTTGTGGCTGCTGCCGTTATGGGACATCGTGTCGTTCCTGATCTTCGTGACGAGTTTCTTTTCGACGCGGGTGATCTGGCGAGGTTTCAGTTTCGAGGTGGACGGCGATGGTTTGCTGTCGCCGGTTCAGGACGAGTAGCGTAATGAAGCATCTGGGTCGTTTTGCTGCACTGGCGGGTTTGATTGCGTCGCTCTGGCTTGTCGTCCATGACAACCCGGGGGCAGTGCTTGGACTGATGCGTGCCGCAGGCGCGGGGTTGGTGCTGGCGGGACTGGCCCATGTCCTGCCGATGCTTGCCAACGCACGTGACTGGCAAAGCCTCATCCGCGGCGCAAACCGCCCGAGCGTTGCGGGCATGTTGCAGCTGGTCTGGATCCGCGAATCGGTCAACAGCATGTTGCCGGTGGCGCGCATCGGCGGCGAGGTGGTGTCGTTCCGCATGATGCGGCGGCGCGGTTTGCGTGGCTCGACCGCGGCGGCGAGTCTCGTCGTCGATATGCAACTCACGCTGATCAGCCAGTTGATGTTCACGATGGTGGGCATCGGCTTTCTGTTCGCGCAAGCGGCATCCGGCACGCTACGTCTCGCTGCCGATCTGGCATGGGGCATTGTCGCGCTCACACCGCTACTGGTGCTGTTTTCGCTGGTGCAGCATGCGAGCCCGTTCGAACGCATCACACGTGTGCTCAACCGTGCAACCAGCGGCAAGCTGGCCGCGCTCGTCGGTCAGTCGGCGCAGATCGATCAGTCGATCAAACTGATCTGGCGCCGCCGTGGCGTCGTGCTGCGCTACCTGTTCTTCTGGCAACCACTGCAGTGCGTATTGACCGCGCTGGAGATCTGGCTCGCGCTGCATTTTCTTGGCGCGCAGGTGAGCTTCACCGAGGCGGTAGTGATCGAATCGCTGATCCAGGCGGTTAGCAGTGCGGCCTTTTTTGTGCCCGGAGGCCTGGGGGTGCAGGAAGGCGGGTTCATCCTGATCGGCGGCGCACTCGGTCTCGATCCTTCAACCTGCCTCGCACTCGCGGGCGCGCGGCGGATTCGCGATCTGCTGATTTTCGTGCCGGGTTTGTTTGCCTGGCAGATTGCCGAGTCTTCCGGCGAGGCGCGCGGCCGACTGGTCAACGCGCTATCGACAACCGCGACAGCGAACGGCCGCAACGACATTGGCAACTCGCGAACCTAAGTGGCATCCTTAAGCAAACCTTAAGCATCCGCGGTGCACGATACCGCCGTCTGTTTCGGCGCCATGAGATGAGAACTGTCTATGCTGAGCTGTCGCGAGCGGGGATACGCGCGACACCCAATCGAGTCGCCGTCCTAACCCTGTTCCGCGACAACCCCGTCGAGCATTTTTCTGCGGATCAGATCTACCGCAGGCTAGCCGCCGACACGGAATCATTCAGCCTGGCGAGCGTCTACCGGACCTTGTCGCATCTGCTCGAGATGGGTTTGATCACGAGTGCCTTACTCGGTGATTCGCGCGTCATTTACGAGTTGAATCGCGGAAAGCCTCACTATCATCTCGTCTGCAATCGCTGCGGTACAATTCGTGATGCCTACGACGCGACGATAGAGGCCGCGTATCGGTCCATGGCGGCCGAGCACCAGTTTGCCTACGCCAGTGCGTCTGCGATTGTCTACGGCGAATGTCCTGACTGTGAGGAGGCTCGCAGGCGCAAGGGCTGAACCGGCCGGCGCGATACGAACAGGATCTACCGTGAACAAGCCTGAATCGCGAAGTGACCTAACAGAATTGCGCGACCTCGTTCGTGAGTTTGTGAACGAACGCGACTGGGACAAATTCCATACTCCGAAGAATCTCGCAACGGCGCTCAGCGTCGAGGCGAGCGAGCTGCTTGAACCGTTTCAGTGGCTTGTTTCGGGGGACAAACATGAAATCGACGAAGCGAAGCTGACCGCTATTCGCCACGAAATGGCGGACGTGCTGGTCTACCTCGTTCGCCTCGCCGACAAGATGGAGGTGGATCTTTTTCAGGCAGTGCTGGAGAAGATGGCCCTCAACCGTGCGAAATATCCCGCCGACCAGGTGCGTGGCGACTCGAGAAAATACTCCGAGTACAAAGACAAAAATCAATAGTGCCCGGAGTTTTTCTCGCGTACCCGCCTAATGCCTTAATGCGTCAGGCAGATCTCATGTAGCGCATCCAGCCGCCGTACAGGGTCGGCGACATACGGATTCGATTCATCCCACGCATACCCAGCCAGGATCGCACTGATCATGCGGCGAATCAAAGTCGTCTGACGCGGATAAAAGATGATGTCCTGCAGCGCGCCCGTGTACCACCGCTCCACGAACGCACGGAACGTATCGATGCCCTTACGCAGCGGTATGTCGTACTCGGCCTGCCAGTCGACCTGCTCGCCGTTCAGCTGACGCTCGAGCGTCTGCACTGCCAGATGCGCCGAACGCAGCGCAATCGTCACACCGGAAGAGAACACCGGGTCCAGAAACTCGCCCGCATTGCCAAGCAGCGCGTAACCCGGCCCGTGCAGATGCTCCACGTTCGCCGCGTACCCGCCAATATGTCGCACCGGCATCAGGAAAGGCGCATTGCCGATCAGCCTCGCGAAAGTCGGCTCCTGTTGCAGTAGCGCACGCAGTTTCTCGTCGCGCTCTTCCTCGGGACCGTCGAGGAACTCAGCTTCGGCGACGCACCCTACCGAAGAACGGCCGCCCGCCAGCGGAATCATCCAGAACCAGACGTCGCGGCGGTCCGGATGCGTGGCGACGCAAATCTTGTTGCGATCGGTAGCGTCGAGCGTCAGGCCGTCGCGCACGTGCGTGAAAATGGCCGCGCGGGTCGGCATGCGCGTCGGCGCCTCGAGATTCAGCAGGCGCGGCAGCACGCGGCCAAACCCGCTGGCGTCGAACACAAAGCGGGCCTGCACCTGATATGCCTGGTTTTCCTCATCGACCACGTCCAGCACTGGCGCGTCGCCGGTTTGCATGGCCCGGACCGTATGTCCGAAGCGCACGTCGGCACCCTGTTCCGCGGCGCAGCGGATCAGAATGTCGTCGAACACAGCGCGTTCGACCTGGTATGTCGTGCCCCAGCCCGGCGTATGCTTGTCGCGGAAGTCGAACGCAGATGACTTGTCGCGCCAGATGAAATGCGCGCCGTTCTTGTGCTGGAAGCCTGCCTGCACGACCGCCTGGAGCATGCCGGCCTCTTCGAGGTAGGCCATGCTTTGCGGCAACAGGCTTTCGCCAATCGAAAAGCGGGGAAAATGCTGCCGCTCGAGGACGAGCACCGAGCGGCCCGCTTTCCTCAGCAAAGCTGCTGCGACCGCGCCGGCGGGACCCGCACCGATGATCGCTACGTCGACGATGTTTCTCGATGGAAGGGAATTCAATCTTTCCTCAAACGGTTATCTAAAGTGAAGTGAACTGCGCCCGCACGGGCCCAGAGCCATTATTCTCCCGCTTGCCATTACAATGGCTTGCGTTCAATCAAAATTCAGAATTGCCAGGTGAAACATATGTCGTCATCTGAACTGTCCCGCGTGCCGTTCGTGCATGAAACGGCCTTCGGAATCTGGTTCCTGCGCACCCATACCTGGGAGCATCACGTCCTGCGTGTCGCGATCAACGACCTGAAGGGTCTGATCGACACGCCGCTGCCTGACGCACCCGTTATTGCAGACGTCGGGTGCGGACAGGGCATTTCGTTTCGTCTGCTAGCCGAAGCGTTTCGCCCGAGCCGCATCGTCGGCATCGATTACCATACACCTTCGCTCGATCTCGCCGCAGAAGCCGCTCGCGCTTGCAAGGCCACGAGTGCCGGCAGTGCGACCGACATCGAGGTGCTGCACGGCGATTGCGCGCAGCTTGCGCTGCCCAGTGCGAGCGTCGATATCGTGTTCTGCCATCAAACGTTTCATCACCTCGTCGAGCAGGAACGTGCGCTAGCCGAATTCCACCGGGTGTTGAGACCGGGCGGCGTGCTGCTGTTCGCTGAATCTACCGACGCCTACATCAAGTCCTGGGTGATCCGCCTGTTGTTCCGTCATCCTATGCATGTGCAGAAGAGTGCCGACGGCTACCTCGACATGATCCGCCAGGCGGGCTTCGCTTTCACGACGCGCAATGTTTCGCTGCCTTACCTCTGGTGGAGTCGAGCGACGGACTTCGGTCTGCTTGAGCGGCTCGGCCTGCATCGTCCGAAACCCGGCAAGCGCCGCGAGACCTTGGTCAACGTTGCGGCCGTTAAAGCGGGCTGACGCACACCGCACCTGTACTGCACCTGCACTGCCCAAGGCGGGGCGGTAAACGGACACTTCTCCGCTTGCCGCCACCGGCCAACACTTCGCTAATACCTTCTTTTACCGCCCTTTCAACGTCACCACATCGCCCACCAGCGCTACGCCGGCGATCACCGCACCTGCGCCGCAGGTGAATTCGGTGGGGCTTTCCGTCAGTTCGTTCTTGTAGTTGCTCTTGATGTTGATGACCGCATTGCCGCCTTCCTGGCGCGCACGGTTCTGCAGTTCGATCACGGCAGAGAGGAACACGTGCTGGCAAGCTTGCAGATCGCTCTTGCCGAACGCATTGGTCTTCTTGTTCGTGGCGAACGAACCATACGACTTTGCGACTGCCGGATGGCTCTGACCGGCGAAGTACAGCGCGACGTCCGGCGTGACTTTGCCCGGTTCGCTCGCAATGGCAGCCTCCACCGGATAGCTGGCGACGGTGTCCCGGGCGAATGCGTGTGACGTAACCAGTGTGGCGCACAACGCGGCAAGCATGAGATGGCGTTTCATGGAGGCTCCTCGTTCTAGTTAGTACGGTGGTGGGTAAGGTGGTTAGTTGGTTTGCAGCACGACGAGATTGCCGCGCACGGCGACGGCTGCAGCGCTTGGACTCACGCCGCAGGTGAAATCGGTGGCCGAGCTGGTCTCGGTGGTATGGAAGCGCGTTTGCACATCCACTACGGCGTTCGCGCCATGTTCTTGCGCATCGGCGCGCAGCTTCGTCAAAGCCTCTGCCAGCGCTCTGCTGCAGGAGTCGTCCTGGCTGCCTTCACCGCGGGCCACGCGCACCGAGTACTTTGCTTCGCCAAGCTGGGTTTGTACGGCGGGATGTGCCTGCGAACCGAAATACACAGCAACGCTGCTTCCTCCAGCGGGCTGCTGCAGGGCCGATTGCAACGGCACCGACCTGACCTGGGTCGCGCATCCGGCTTGCGTAATCACCACCGCAGCCAGTGCCCCGAGCACGAGACCATTCCTCATGGTGTTTTTCCTTTGTTAATTGTTAAAGTCAGCGGAAACGTCATGCGCCGTTCCAGGCGCGAAATATCAGGCTCGCGCAGCTGCCGCCGAACCCGAATGAAACCGACATGGCCGTCTCGACGCGCGCTTCGCGCGACGTCCGGACGAGCGGCATGTCCCCTACGGCAGGATCAATCGTTTCGATGTCGCGGGTCCCTGCGATATAGCCGTCCCGCATCATCAGCAACGTGTAGATCGCTTCGTGCGCACCGCAGGCGCCGAGCGGATGGCCGGTCAATCCTTTGGTCGACGAGAACGGCGGCACCTCACCGCCAAATACCGCGCGCAACGCATGCAGTTCTTCGAGGTCGCCGCGCGGGGTCGAAGGGGCGTGCGTGTTGATGTAGTCGGGACGCACGTCGGCTTCATCGAGCGCCTCACGCATCGCACGCGCAATGCCGGGCGCGCGCGGCGCGACCATATCGGCGCCGTCGGTGCAATGACCGAAGCCGATCAGCTCTGCCTGGATGCGCGCACCGCGCGCGAGCGCGTGCTCGAGCGATTCGAGCAGCAATACGCCTGCGCCCGAGGCCATCACGAAGCCGTCACGCGCGACATCATAGGGACGCGATGCGTGTTCGGCGTCATCGTTGGAGCCTCGTGACAGCGCGCCCATGGCATCGAACATCAGCGTCATGTTGTCGTGCAACGCTTCGCTTCCGCCCGCGAGAACGATCTGCTGACGGCCCGTCTGGATCAGTTGCAGTGCCTGGCCAATCGCGAGCGCCGATGTCGTGCAGGCCGACGACGGCGAGTAAGTCGTGCCCTCAAGCCCAAACACGTGCGCCACATTCGCGGACGTCGTGCTGCCCATGCATTGCGGCACCGTGTACGGCGGGACGCGGTCTATCCCGCGCGCCGTGGCGATCGCCATGGAGACATCGTAGGTCGACATGGTCCCGACGCCCGAGCCGATCACAGCGCCCGCTTGCGGCGAATGCAGGGCAGCCGGATCGAGCCGGGCATCGTCGAGCGCGCTGCGTACTGCGTGACACGCGAAGCGGGCGGTGTCGCCCATGAAGCGTTCGAGCTTGCGTTCGAAGGGCGCCGCGCCGCCTACCGATGCAACGCCCGCCACCTGGCTGCCAAACCCGCGTTCGCGCCACGCGTCGATGCGCGAGACGCCGGAGCGTCCCGTTCGTAAGCGAGCCGATACATCGTCAAGCGTATTGCCGAGACAGGACACGATGCCCATGCCCGTGATGACGACGCGGCGCAGGCCGCGCGCGGTATGTGTCGCCTGGCTCATCCGGCGCGCCTGAAGATCAGCGAAGTATTGATGCCGCCAAACGCGAAGTTGTTGCTCATCACGTATTCGGCTTCGAGCGTGCGGCCCTCGCCCACGATGTAATCGAGTGCCGCACAGGACGGATCGACGTTGTCGAGATTGAGCGTGGGAGCGAACCAGTTGCGCTTCATCATTTCGATGGTCCACCACGCCTCGATCGCACCGCACGCGCCGAGCGTATGGCCGATATAGCTTTTCAGCGAACTGATCGGCATGCGTGAGCCGAAGACCTGCGCGGTGGCACGGCTTTCCGCGACGTCGCCCAGATCTGTTGAGGTGCCGTGCGCGTTTACATAGGCAATTGCTTCGGGCTGCAAGGCAGCGTCCTGCAGCGCAAGCGTCATGGCGATCGCCATGGTTTCGGCGGTCGGCTGCGTCATGTGCGCGCCGTCCGAATTGCAGCCGAAACCGACAATTTCCGCGTGAATGCGCGCACCGCGCGCCACTGCGTGTTCGTATTCTTCGAGCACTAGCGTGGCCGCGCCTTCGCCCACCACGAGACCGTCGCGCTTCACGTCGAAGGGGCGCGGCGTCAGATGCGGTTCGTCGTTGCGGGTGCTGGTGGCATAGAGCGTGTCGAACACGGCGACCGCGGGCCCCGACAGTTCTTCCGCGCCGCCCGCCAGCATCAACGTTTGCTTGCCCTGAGCGATCGCTTCATACGCGTAGCCAATCGCCTGGCTGCCCGACGCGCAAGCCGACGACGTAGGCACGATCCGCCCTTTCAGGTCCCAGAACAGGCTGACGTTGACGGCCGTGGTGTGCGGCATCATCTGCACATAGCTGTTCGAGGTCACGTCGCTCATCGAGCCGGTGTCGAGCATTTTGCCGAACGCCCGGATCGGGTCGACCGAGCCCGACGACGAGCCATAGGCGACGCCCATGCGTCCATCGCTAATAGACGGTTCGTCGAGCAGGCCTGCATCGCCCAGCGCCAGTTCGCTCGCGCGCACCGCATACTTCGAGACCGGACCCATCGAGCGGGTCTTTTTGCGCGGATAGTGCTCGGGCGTGACGAATCCCTGCAACGGAGCCGCGAGCCGCGTGTGCAGCGACTGGAAGTAATCCCACTCCGGCACGCGCCGCACGGCATTTTGGCCGCGTTTCAAGGCCGCCTCGATGTCGTCCCACTGGCTGCCGAATGCGGACACGCCACCCATTCCCGTTATGACGACGCGCTTCATCACACCATCCCGCCGTTGACGCCGATCACCTGGCGCGTAATATAGGAGGCCGCATCGGACATCAGGAAGCCCACCACCGCCGCTACTTCGACGGGCTGGCCGACGCGGTTCATCGGTACGGCTTTCAGCGCGTGCTCGAGCGGCAGTTCGTCGAGCATGCCGGTGTCGATCAGGCCCGGCGCCACGCTATTGACGGTGATGTTGCGGGTCGCGAGTTCGACCGCAAGCGCTTTGGTCGCCCCTATGAGCCCGGCCTTCGCCGCGCTGTAGTTGACCTGGCCGCGATTGCCGGTCACACCGGAAACCGACGCGACGGTTACGATCCGTCCACCCTGGCGCGCGCGCACCATCGGCATGGTGAGCGGATGCACGACGTTGTAGAACGCATCGAGACCGGTTTCGATGACGATGTCCCAGTCTTCGTCGGTAAGCGCAGGGAAGGCCGCGTCGCGGGTCACGCCTGCGCAGCAGACGATGCCGTAGTAGGCGCCATGCGCATCGACGTCCGCTTCGAGGGCGGTGCGGCACGCAGCGCGATCGCGCACGTCGAACTGCAATACGCTCGCCGTGCCGCCTTGCGCGGCGATGCCCGCGGTGACCGCTTCGGCTTCGCTGCGTCCGGTACGGCAGTGAACGGTCACCGCAAAGCCGTCGCCGGCCAGTTGATAGGCGATCGCGCGGCCAATTCCACGGCTTGCGCCGGTAACGAGAACACGCCTGCTCATGACCTGAAACCCTCTTCGATAAATGACTGAAAATCGCGCGGCCGAAATACCTTGATGACGGCTTCGGCACCCACGAGATCATCGTGCCGGATGACGCATTCATAGGCGCCGTGGCCTTCTTCGCCGCGCAATAGCTCTTTGACTTCGATCCGCAGCAGCGCGTCGCGCGCAAATGCCGGGATGTGTGCTTCGTAGCGGTGCGAGCCGAGTAGCACGCCGGGGCGCATCTTGTTACCCGCGCGCATCTCGAGCAAGCCGACGTGCGCCGCGATTGCTTGCGCCATCAGTTCGATGCCGATCCAAGCGGGCATCGCGCCGTCTGCGTTGGCGTACCACGCGTCGCTTTCTACGTGTGCCTGGGCCGTCAGCGATTCGTCGTTGCATGCCAGCACCGCATCGATCAGGCGCATCGTCCCGCGGTGCGGCAGGATGTCCTCGACAGGCGGAAACGCTTCGCCTTCGACGTTTTGACTGGGTGGATTGGACTGGATCATGACGTCGCTCACCGTCCGAGTATCACGCTGACGTTGCTGCCGCCGAACGCGAAAGAATTGCTCATCACGTATTGTGCGCCCGCATGGCGCGGCAAAAAACGTTCTGTCTCGACGAGGTCGAGCACCGGCAGTTCTGCATCGGCCTCGCCATCCCACAGATGACGCGGCAATGCGACGTCGTCGCGCGCGAGTGTGAGCCACGCGAAGCCGAGTTCGTTTGCGCCCGCCGCGCCAAGTTGATGGCCGGTGAGCGGTTTGGTGCCGCTGGCCGCGACACCGTTGGGGAAGACCCGCGCCATCAGGTGCGCTTCCATCTGGTCGTTCTTGCGAGTGGCCGTTGCATGCAGGTTCACGTACCCGATCGACGACGGCGCAAGACCAGCATCATCGAGCGCGGCGCGCAACGCCTGTTCACCGCCGACGCCTTGCGGATCAGGCGCTGAGATGTGATGCGCGTCGCTCGATTCGCCGGCGCCCGCGAGCACGACCGGTCCTTCGTCGCGGCTCATCAGAAATACGGCTGCCCCTTCGCCGATATTGATCCCGCGGCGATTGCGACTCAGTGGATTCATGCGTGTCACGCTGGTCGATTCGAGCGAGGCGAAACCCTGAACTGTCAGTTCGCAGAGCGAATCGACACCGCCGGCTATGACTGCGTCGCACAGGTTCAATTCGAGCAGCCGGCGCGCCGAGATCACGGCCTTTGCGCCCGAGGTGCAGGCCGTCGATACGGTAAACGCCGGTCCTTCCACGCCGAGCGCCGCAGCGGCGAACGGCGCAGCCGTGCCGATTTCCATCTGGCGATAGTCGAAGCCGGCAGGCATCTCACCCGTTTCCGCGTGTTGCGTCAGAGCGGCTTCGGCTGCGCTGATGCCCGATGTGCTGGTGCCGAGCACCACGCCGATACGGCGAGCGCCGTATCGTTCGCGCGCCGCTTCGATGGCGGGGCGGATCTGCGCGAGCGCGGCCAGGAGCAAACGGTTGTTGCGGCAGTCGTAGTACGCGAGCCCAGCGGGCGGCGCGAGCTCCAACGCGCTCGTGACGCGCCCGACGAAGGTCTCGCCGAGGCGGGTTCGCAGCGTACCCATGCCGGGAGCCTGTCCGTTAGCGAGCGCCACGACGATCGACGGCACGTCGTGGCCGAGTGCGTTGATCATGCCGAGCGCATGCAGATAAACACGTGACGTGCTCACGCCGGCTCTCCCTCAGTGCGAGATGTTTGTTGTTTCGACGGAATGCCAATGGGCGCGAGCAGCACGGACACCATGATGCCCAGCGACAGCGTCGCGCCGAAGCTGCGCAACGCCGGCATCGAGCTCATGCCGAGCATGCCGAACGACAGCAGCGTCGTTGCCGACGACAGCAGCACGCCGGTCCACACCGCGCCGGGGTCTGCATCGACGCGCAAGGTGCCTTCGCGCAGGAACACGGCATAGTTTGCGCCTACGCCGAGCACGAGCATTAGCGCAAGCCAGTTGAACAGCGTGAACGGGACGTGCGCGTAACCAAACGCCCCGAGCGTGACGCCAACCGCCAGCAACACCGGCAGCGTCACGGCGAGGCCGCCGCGCGCCCGGTAGCGCACCATCAGCAGGATCAGCACCAGCAGCAGCGCGCCCGCGAGCCAGACGGCGGCATCGACGCGATATTCGCCGAACAGCTTCGACACGCTCGCAGCCTTGTCGACGAAACTCACGCCCGGGACTGCGTGCGCGGCGTCGAGCAGTGCGGGCTCGTTAGCCGCTGTGACGCTTTGCGGGATCACGACCGCGGCGAAAGCGCGGGGTGTCGTCTGCGTTTCGCCGAGCCACAAATGACGGAACGGCTGCGACCATGGAGCGGCGAGCCACCTGTCGATGGTGAGCACAGAGGGGGCTGATTTCCCGTAGTCCGCGAGCCAGGTATCCACGACTTCGTCGCGAAACCCGGCCTGCAGCAGCATCGTGCGCAAGGCCGCAGGGTCATTGAACACGTGGGCGGCCAGCAGTGCGTGATCGGCTTGTTGCCGCTGCGCGGACGGCACGAATGACGTCACCGATTGCCAGTTCCCCGCACTCGACGTTCCAGTCAGCGCATCGAGTTTCGTACCGAGCGCTTCGGCACGCTCCAGCACGATCTCCGGCGTTTCGCCACGCACCACGAAGAACTGCGCCGTATTGTCGACGCCCACTGCGCGAGCGACTTCGCGCTCCTGGGCGACGAGGGTCGGGTCGCGCTGGATCAGCAGGTGGATGTCGTCATCGCTTCTCAGTTGCAGCCAGCCCGGCGCGGAAGCGATTATCAGCAACGCAGCCAGCCACACAGTCCGGCGGCCGCCGATCAGCGCATGCCATTTCTTCAGGAGACGTGCCGCGGCCTTGAACACGGATTGCGGGCTGCGAGCCGGTGCGCGGGTAAGCAGCGTCGGCAACAGCAACAGGACCGAAGCGAAGGCGATCGAAATCCCTGCGATCGCAAAGCACGCAATCTGCTTGAGGGCGGGGAACGGTGCGCAGGCGAGGATCGCGTAACCAAGCAGGCTCGTCGCGAGCGCAACGCTCAGCGCGGGCGCAACTGCCCGTGCGCCGCGTTGCGAATCCCAGCCGCGTTGCGCGCCCAGATAGACGACAAAATACTGGATCGAGTAATCGACCGCTTCGCCGATCAGGCTCGCGCCGAAGACGAGCGTCAGCAGATGCAGTTGCCCGAAGACGAGCAGCGTTACCGCGAGGGCGCCGACGATGCCGAGCGCTGTCGAAACGAAACCGAGCAGCAGCAACCGTGGCGAGCGAAAGATCCACAGCATCAGCAGAGCGATGCCGCACATCGATACGAGGCCGATGGCGTGCATCTCATGTTCGGAGGCGCTGCGCGCCGCCTGGGCGTAGAACACGGCACCGGTTCTGGCGAGCTTGACGTCAGGGTACGACCGCTTCAGTTCTGCTTCACCGCGTGCGACAGCAGCGAGCACCGCGCGCTGGGTCTGCGTTTCGTAGGCGGAGCCGGGCAGTGTTGCCATCACCAGCACGCTTGTCGACGCGCCGCGATGCGAGACCAGCAGGCTGTCTTCGATTTGCAGATTCGAGGTGGCAAGCGGCAAATCGTCCAGCCAGTGCTCGAGCCAGCCGAACGGGTCGTCGCCGAGCTGGGTGGCGAGGCCGCCTTCGGCGGGTGCGTAAAGACGGCGCTGCAGGATGTCATGCAGATTCTGCGGTGCGCCGGCCAGCAGCGTGCGATCAGCTGGTGTGAGCAAGCCGAAGCGGTAGGGCATGTACAGCGCGCCGATCTGCGACATATCGAATGGCGGCAAGGTCGCCGTCACGGAGCGGAACGCGCCAGTCGCGGACAGCGTCGCGCCCAACTGCTTTGCGGCAGCCTTCGCATGGGCCGCGTTGTCACTCGTGACCAGCAATACCGTGCGGTCGCCGAGCGCGGCGGCGAGCTTGTCGACGGCTTCTTCTGCGACTGGGTCCGCCTCTGTAGCCGGCAACAACGCGAGCAGATTCGTCTGCAGCGGCGACGGGCCGGCGAAGCGCCAGCCGCAGTACAACGCCGCGGCGAGCGCGAACACCAGCCACGCGGCGCGCATGCCCCATGCCTGTTTCGCGCTTCGCGTGTGCAATACGTCCACTACGGCGCTCCGAACAACTGCTTCTCGGCGGGCGTCAGGTCGGTCACCGGCGTGCTGTCTGTGAAGTCCAGGCTGGTGACGTCGCCGCTCGCGAGCGTAATGCGCAAGGTGCGCAGATAGTTGCCGCCGCTCATCTGTAATTCCTTGATCGCCTGGGCGAGCTGCGGTTGATTGGGCGTGAGTTGCATCTGCCACAGCGCCGACGTGCCCACTGCTTGCACGTCGAATTGCGAGTAGAGCGCCGAAAGATCGCCACCGAGCATCGCGCGCATCATCCCCGACACCTCAGCGACGCCGTGCGGACCTGACGCGCCGTGAGGGCTGGCTCCCGTCACGCGCTGCCCAGCGGCGTTGACTTCGCTCACGCCTGCATCGGTGATCAGATAGGTTGCCTGGTACGGCGTCTCGACGTGCCAGACGACCCCACGTCCACGCATCAGCAGCAGAGATCCTGAACTGACCAGCGGCTGTTTCAGCGCCGCACGGGTTTGCGTCTGGGTGAAGCGCGCGCGGATGCCATTTGCGCGCCCCAACTGCGCGGCGATCTGCGATACGAGATTGGTGCTTTGAGTCGAGCCCGAGGCTGCGGAGGCGGTCGGCGGCGCGGCCGCAGCAGCGGCGGCGCGTGCCGGTGACACCAGGAGCTGCAGAGCGAGGCTCGCCGCCGCTACCAGCATCACCTGCGCGACGCGTGGTCTTAACGTGCCCATACGCGCTCCAGCTTTTCGAAGACGACAGGCGGCGAGACGAACTGCAATTCCTGAGTGGCTGCGTTGACCGCGACCTGCGTCGTATAGCCTTTCGTCAATCGCGTGCCGGATGCCAGATCGACGATTTCATAGCCTATTTTCAGGCGGTTTTCGTATTCCAGCAGTCGCGTGCGTACTTCGAGTTTCTGGCCGTAAAGGGCCGGGCGCACGTATTTCAGATGTGCTTCGACGACAGGCCATAGATAACCGGACGCCTGCATCTCCGGATAGTCGTAATCGAATGCCCGCAGCAGCGCAGCGCGGCCTGCTTCGAAGTACTTCAGGTAGTGACCGTGCCAGCAGACGTTCATCGCGTCGACATCGTGAAACGGCACTTCCACTGCCGCGCTCGCCGTCAGAACTTTGGATAAATCGCTCATTGCGCGCCTCCGCCAGGGTGCTCGACCAGCTTGCATGCAGCGATACGCGCGGTCAGGGCGCGCAGGTCCGCCTCGAGCGCGCGATCTTCGTCAACGAAAGGCGAGCTTGCGCTCACGCTCTCCACAAACGCTTGCAGCGGATGCGGGACGAACGTCGCATCGTTGATCCGCAGACGCAGACGGACCGCCTGCACGGTGGCAAGCGTATGCGCCGCGGCGACCTGCTCGGTCAGTTCCAGCACACGCAGGCAATCGCGCGCGGCGATCGTGCCCATGCTGACCTTGTCCTGATTGTGCGCTTCGGTGGAACGCGAGAAGACGCTCGCGGGCATGGTCTGCTTGAGCGCTTCGGCCGTCCACGCGGACGACGAAATCTGCACGGCCTTGAAGCCGTGATTGATCGGCGCGCGCGCCGAGGTTGCACCGGAGAGGTTGCGTGGCAGCCCGTTGTTGAACTTGTCGTCGACAAGCAAGGCCAGTTGCCGGTCCATCAGATCGGCGAGGTTGGCCACGGCGGTCTTCAACGCGTCCATTGCGAAGGCGATGTGACCGCCATAGAAGTTGCCGCCGTGCAGCACGCGTTCGCTATCCGGATCGATCAACGGGTTGTCGTTGGCGCTGTTCAGCTCGTTCTCGATATCGCGGCGCATCCAGCTCAGTGCGTCACACGTCACGCCGATCACATGCGGCGCGCAACGGATCGAATAGCGGTCCTGCAGACGGTGGCCCGGCGTGTCATCGCGGCCGGTGAGGTCGTCGCGAATCCAGGCGGCGGCTTCGGCCTGCCCGGCGTGCGGTTTCGCTTCGAACAGCAACGGATCGAAATGCGCGGCGCGGCCGTCGAGCGCGATGGTCGACAGTGCGGTCAGGCGCGCAACGAGCCGCGTCAGATGCGCGGCACGCGCGAACGCGAGACATGCGAGTCCCGTCATCACCGCGGTGCCGTTCATCAGCGCGAGACCTTCTTTCGGCGCGAGCGTGAGCGGCTCGTGTCCGAGTTCGGCCCACACTTCCCGCGCCTCCTGCAGGCGGCCGCGGAACAGCACCTCGCGCTCGCCCACGAGTGCCGCCGCGACGTACGACAGCGGCGTGAGATCGCCGCTTGCGCCAACCGATCCTTCGGCCGGAATACGCGGCAGCACGCGATGGTTGATCAGATCCGCGACACGTTCGAGCAGCACCGGCCGCACGCCGGAGAAGCCGTAGGCAAGCGAATTGAGGCGCGCGGCGATGACCGCAAGGGTCTCGTCGTCATCGAGGTGCCGGCCCATGCCGCAACCGTGATAGCGGGTGAGCTGAAGCGGCAGGGCTTCGACCAGCTCCATCGGCACATCGACCACGCAGGCATCGCCATAGCCGGTGTTGACCCCGTAGACGGTCGCGCCTGCGGCAAGATGGCGGCGCAGGAAGTCGGCGCCGCGCGCGATGCGCTCACGCCAGGCAGGATCGGTGCTCAGAGCGACCGGTGCACGTTGCTGTGCAATGGCAACCACCTCTTCGATCGTCAGCCGCCGGCCGCCGATCGTGATGGGTCCCGCTTCCGCTCGCGTCACTTGTCTCACGTCCCGAGTCAGATCATTTTCGGCCATGTGCGCCTCCGCTGGGGCGCGCCCAGAAATCGAAAAAGTTGAACCATTGATAGGGCGCCTTGCGGCAATAGTGCTCGAGGCGTGTGGCATAACGTTGGGCCCACGCGGAAATGTGCCGCTCGCGTTCGCGGCGCGGCAGTTCGATGCGCTCGGCGAACGGCTCGAAATACAGGCGGTAGCCGCCGCGCTCCTTCAGGCAGAAGAACAGATAGACGGGACACTCGAGCGCATGCGCGAGCACGTAGGGTCCCTGAGCGAAGGGCGCGCTCGCGCCGAGAAACTGCGCGGTCGTGGTCCGGCCCATCTGGCGGGCAGGCGTGCGGTCGCCTACGATCACCAGCAGTTCGCCGCGCGCCACGCGCTCCTGCATCATCATCGCGGTTTCCGGGCCGAAGTCGTTCACTTCCAGCAGATGCTGCGTGAATTCGCGGTTCGCCGAAGCTAGAACGCTGTTGAAACGGCGCGCGTGCTCCGTATAGACGACTGCTGTCACCTTGGTTTGCGCGCCGCGTACCGCAAGCGCGCGGGCCATCTCCAGATTGCCGAGATGCGAGCCGATGACGAGCGCACCGCGGCCGCTTGCGAGCAGGTCGTCCAGTGCACGGGCATCGTCGAAATTGAAGTCCGCCGGTGCGATCCGGCCCGACCACGCCGTCAGTTTGTCGAAGCCGGACTGCGCGAACGCGAGCATGTGGCGGTATGCGGAGCGCCATCCCGGATGTGGGGTTTCTTGCTGTGGCGAAGCCTGTGCAAGGTGCTCGAAGTAGCACCGCGACGCTTCGCGCGCAGGGCGGCCAGTCAGCAGGAAGTACGCGACGATCGGATGCAGCCACCACGCGGTGAGCCGTGGGCCAATTGTCTTGCAACCGAGCGCGAGCAACATCATGCCGAGGCGGCTGCCGCGTTCGGCCATGCGCCACCAGGCGGCATGGCCTTCGTTGGCATCGTTGCGTTCGTTGGCACCGGTAGCGCTTGTCGCGCTGGCGTCGTCGTCGGCCTTAACGGCTTGCCGCGGCATCACCTTGTGCAGCAGCAGTAGCGGCAAACGGCACAGCATCCCGGCGACGAGCCGCGTATGCGTGCGGCTGATCCGCACGTTGTCCCACAGCACGTCGAAGTGGGATACCCCGTCCGTCGCATAGGTCACGGGCGTTGGAATCGCGATGAATTCGACGCGGCGCCAGTGCAGACGCACGAGGATTTCGATGTCGAAGTCCATGCGCGTGCCGAGCTTTACCTTGTCGATCAGCGCGCAAGCAATGTCGAGCGGATACAGGCGGAACCCGCACATCGAATCCTGAATTGTGAGCGAGAGCGTTTCGATCCATACCCAGACATGCGTCACATAGCGGCCGTAGAGCCGCGATTTCGGCACGCTCGCGTCATACACCGGCCGGCCGAGAATCACCGCGCGCGGGTTGGCCTGCGAGGCGTCGAGAAAACGCGGTACGTCGGCGGCATCGTGCTGACCGTCGGCGTCGATTTGCAAGGCATGCGTGTAGCCTGCCGCGCGTGCGGCGCGCAGACCGGCCATGACCGCCGCGCCTTTGCCGCCGTTTACCGGCAGACGCAATAGTGTGAGTTGGTCAGCGTGTTGCTGCGCCAGTGCGGCGAGCACCTGCTGGGTCGCCTCGTCGCTGCCGTCGTCGACGACGTAAAGCGGCAGGCCGTGCACGACCAGATTCGCCACAGTCGCGCCAATCGCGTCCTTGTGGTTATAGATAGGGATCACGATGCAGGCAGCGTTGCTCATGCAGGCTCCCTGTAGACGATCGCGCCCGAGGCGCAGTCGCGCTCTCCAAGACGATAATTGAACTGGATCCGTTGACGCGACGCATCGTGCGTGAGCGTCAGCTTGAGCTGCGCGCCGGGTGGCACCGGCGCCATGAATTTGAGGCGGTCTATCGACGCGACATTGGTCGCAGCGGGCACCTGGACTGCAGCGAGCTTGATGGCCCAGTCGACCTGTACGACACCGGGCAAAATCGGCAAGCCGGGGAAGTGCCCCGCGAAGTGGACCAGCGTGTGTGGCACGTGCAGTTCGTAGAAGAACACGTCGCCCTGTCGAGCCTCGGCCAGCACCTCGACACCGTCCGCGCGCGCCTCGAAGGTTGCGGCGAGCGCGGCGGCCGGAAGCTTGCCGCGTGCATCGAACGGCAAGGCGAGGCGAAAGCGCCAGTGACGCGGCAGCACGACGAGATCGAAATATGCGGCCAGATGACGGCGCAAGGTTTTCACAAGCGCCACGCGTCCGCTCGTGCGCAATGCTTCGATGCCCGCTTCGGTCAGCACCACGACAGCGCCGGCCCGTTCACGCGAGGCGTTCGTGAGCCGCGTCACCGCAACTTGCGCGACGAACGGATGCTGCGCGATACGCGCTTCGAGCTCGGCTAGCGAGAGGCGCTTGCCGTCGAGTTTGATGACGCGATCAAGGCGTCCCAGCAGACGGAAGCGGCCGTCGCTGTCGAAGGCGGCTTCGTCGTCGGTGCGGTGCCACTCGTCGTGGCCGAGGTGCGGCGAGCGCACACTGAGTGCGCCATCTTCGGCACGCTGGACCAGAATGCCGGGCATCGCCCGCCACGCGTCCGACTTGTTCTGCTGGCGCCACGCAATGCCGCCGGTTTCGGTGCTGCCGTACACCTCGAGCGGCGCGGCGCCGAAACGCTCGGCGTATTGACGCGCCGTTTCGGCCGCGAGTGGGCCGCCCGACGAGAAGAACGCGAGCGGCGCCGGCGTCAGTGTCGCGAAGGCCGGCAGATCGGGCCAACGCGACAGTTGCGCCGGCGTGGACACGACGACTGCCGCGCCGCATTGGGCGATGCGTGCCTGGAGCGCCTGCGGGTCGGTGCTGACGGTGCGATCAAGTGCACGTCCGGCCGCCAGCGGCCAGAACACGCGAAACAGAATCCCGTAGATGTGGTGATGCGGAACGCTCGCAAGAACCGTCGCCTCGCCGAGCATGTCTCCCCATTGCTTTTCAAGCGTATGGACTTCGGCGTTGAACTGGGCGAGCGTCTTGTGAACGGGCTTCGGCGCGCCGCTACTGCCCGACGTGAAGAGCGTCAGGCGAGCGAACGGATCGATTGCCCACGTGTCAGCTGGCTCATCCTCGCGCGCCGCTTCATGTTCCAGTGTCGCCAGATCGGCCGCCGTGAAGAGGCAGTCGTAGGCATCGGCCAGATCCGCGAGATACCCCGGCGTGGCGTTGGCCGGAATGACCGGCTCTTTGCCGCTCGCGAGCAACGCGAAGAGCGTGCAGGCAAAGTCGAACGGATCGTCGAGACACAACGCGTAGCGCTTTGCCGGCTGCGCCCGCAGCGCGGCAGCGAGCCGCAACGTGCGGGCCCGGAAGAAAGCGAAATCAAGGACGGTGTCGGCGTCGCGGCACACGGGTGTGTGATCGGCGCGCGCCGAGACCAGCAGGTCATGCAGCGCGATCATGATGCCCCCGAACCCGCGGCTCTCGGCAGCATGACGAAGCGGCGCCACGCGATCTCGGCTAGCAGCAGCACGCCGATCAGCACATAGGCGAGCGCACCGTTATACAGCGACCAGGCTTCGCGCCGCCAGCACAATGCGGTATAGACGGAGAACGCGCTATTCAGCGTGAAAAACACACACCAGAGCTGCGTGATGCGACGGGTATAGCGGATCACTTGCGGAGTCGGATCGGGATTGTGCAGACGGGCGAATTTTTCGACCATCGACGGGCCGTCGACGAGTGTGGCGCCGAATGCGACCAGCAGGCCAAGATTGACGAGCGAAGGATAGAGCCGCAGTAGCAGTTCGCTGTTGGTCCACACGATCGCCACCGACGCGACATTGAGCACCGCGGCGACGCACCAGTCGACCGGCGTTAGCCGCCGCAGCGAGCTCGCGAATGTACCGGTGCCGGCCCAGCGTTGCAGCCAGAGCAGAGCGAACAGCATACAGCCGACGTAGCGCGGCGCATCCCAGTGCCAGGCGCACAGGATGACTAGCGGGTAAGCGAGCTTGGTGGCGATGCTCAGCGGGCCGCTGAATTTCCCGCCGGGTTTGCCACTCCGGTTGCCACGCATTTTTCCCTCGCCAGGCACGGCGACCTTCGCCGGTGCAGCGAGGTCCTCATCAGCCTCGGTATCGTGCGCGGCAGCTTCGACGGCCTGCTGTTTGCACGAGGGGACGGACAGCATCAGTCCTGTGCCGCGAGCAGCGATTCGATCGCACTGATCACGTCGCCGACCGTGCGGACCTGCTTGAACTCTTCCGGTTTGATACGGCGGCCTGTCATTTCCTGCAGCTTGATCGCGAGGTCGACGGCGTCGATGCTGTCCAGATCGAGTTCTTCGAACAGATGCGCTTCGGGCGTCACACGTGCCGGCTCAATAGCGAAGTTCTCTTTGAAAATGGCGCGAATGCGCTCCAGAATTTCTGCCTCGGTCACGATTATTCCCCTGTGCTTGCGGTTGCGCCGACTGCGGCGGCCGTATCCTGCTGACTGGCGATCAGCGCCGCCAGGCTGCTGACCGAGCGAAAGTGATCGCGCATGCGCGGGTCATCTGCGCTGATAACCAGGTGGTATTGCTTGCGCAGCACGATGCCGATCTCCAGCGCGTCGATCGAATCCAGTCCGACGCCGTCCGTTTCGAAGAGCGGCGCGTCGTCGTCGATATCCGCGGGCGTCAGGTGTTCCAGATCGAACGCTTCGATCAGGAGCTGCTTAATTTCCAGTTTTAAAGAATCCATAGTCGAACAGGTGCTGGGTAATGTGCTTCTCGATAGCATGGGTCACGCTGCGTGCTGCAAGGGACGGCGGTTCATCCTGAATCGCGAGCTGCTCGGCCCCGACGGGATCGAGCACGTTCACGCTGATACGGAACGGACGCGGCGGCACATCGTACCAGCGCATTTCCTTCGTAAAAGCTGGTGGATTGCAATTCATCAGGACCGGGACAATCGGCACCCCCGCATCCAGCGCAATATAGGCAAAGCCGCGTGAAAACGCGTGCAACCGGTTCGGCGCGGGACTGCGCGAGCCCTCGGGGAAAATGATCATCGTATGGCCCGCGGCGAGCTGGCGCGAGCAGTCCGTGACAAATTCGACCGGGTCTGCATTGCTCACATAAGCGGCCGCGCGCACGATGCCCCAGAAGCAGGGATTACCCCAGTGTGCGTTCTTCACCACGCAGCAGGCCGACGGTACCAGCGAGAGCAGCACTACGACGTCGAGATACGTCGGATGATTGGCCACGACGATGGCCGGGCCGCTGGCGCGCAATCTCGCCACGCCTTCGACTTCGAGTTCCATCACGCCGGTCCACTTCAGGGCCGCGACGAGTGCCCGAAAGAAATAGTGAATCACCGTCGTGACCGCACGTTGACGGGAGGCGGCATGCGGCCACAGGCAGACGAGCGGATAGGCGAGGATCGAGAACAGCATGCCGCAGATGCCGAACACCACAAAGCTCATGCCCGTGGCGAAGAGCCGCCAGCCGTAATTAAGCCGTGCGGTCATGCCATCTCCATTGCCAGCTGACGTTCGCGCTTTGCCACGCTGCGGGCTGGCGGGAGTCGAGGCAGCGGACAAGCGCCTCGCTTTGTGTGGAAAGGCGCGGGTCAGCCCCGTTTGCCTCGTCCGTTCCGCTGACGGCGCATTCCAGGTGACCTTGGGCGGTGTCTGCGTCGACCAGGATTGCGAGGGCGCCTTCCTGGATTTCGTCCGCGACGTTGCCGTACACCGCATCGGCGGGCTCGTCGGCATAGACGACCAGCACTGGCGGCGAGGGTTGCTGCATGTGTTGCGCGTAGGCTTCGAGCAACGCATAGCCTAGCGATTCCGGGCCAGCCGAGATGGCCGTCGCGGGCGAGCGGTCGCCGCGCGCAATGCCGAAGATGCCGGACATGGCGTTCAGGACAGACAGGCTGAAGGCGTTCGGCGAGACCTGCTCGGCCGCGGTGATGTTGCGCAGGATGTCGGTGGTGCGCCGCAACTCCCCGTGTCGCGATGCGAACACCATGCGTATGGCCTGTTTCCCGTCCGTACAGTCGTGCGCTACCTTGAGCGCCGCCTTTGACAGGGAGCTCAGGCGTCGACGCACCATCGGCTCAATAAAACCTGTATCGGGTTTCGTCGCGGACATGGGGGACCAGAAGGACCAGTATGCTACCGGCATGGTCCAGCGCAAATCGGGCATATCGGTGTTCTTATATTGAGGCTGCAACTGCTTCGGGTTTAGCCATCAGAACGAATTGGCAAATTTCGTTAAAAGACAGCGCGTTACGGACCCTAAC
The DNA here is from genome assembly GCF_050436645.1 of Paraburkholderia sp. GAS33. Taxonomy (NCBI): domain Bacteria; kingdom Pseudomonadati; phylum Pseudomonadota; class Betaproteobacteria; order Burkholderiales; family Burkholderiaceae; genus Paraburkholderia; species Paraburkholderia sp. GAS33. The sequence continues at coordinate 260,330 of NZ_JBNDMP010000003.1, read as the reverse complement.
GATGTGCAGCACGGATACAGCGTGTTTATCGATAGGTACGTTAACGGCATTTTGCGCGAATTATATAGGGCCGGGAATAGAAATAATCTGCCTCGGCCGATACTGACGAGGTTTAACGCGTACTGCGAAGCAAATTGGCATTAAGCCGGAATCGTCGCGAACTTTTTACTCGGAAGTGAAAGCCTGACGTAATGTGATAAAGCGAAGCCCTTGTTGCCTGGCCGCTTCAACCACATGAGGCAAGACAGAGAGCAGAACAGGCTGGCCGTTAGCGGCGGTCGCGGCATTGCCGTCGTGCACGAGAAGGATGTCGCGCGCCGCGAGGTTGTCGAGCAGGCGTTGCTGGACCCGTCCGGGATCCGTTTCGCGAGTGTCGAAGCCGCGTTTCGTCCAGGCCACGAGGCGCAGATCGAAGGCCTGCAGCACCGGTTCGAGAAGGACGTTGCGCAGACCCGCCGGCGCACGGAAGAATAGCGGGCGCTCGCCGGTGAGTTCGGTCAGCGTGCGTTGTGCCGTTGCCACTTCCCGGGCCAGTGCGATTGGACCTTTTACCGAGAACGTGTGACGGTGCGTCTGCGAATGATTTTCCACTGCGTGACCGCGCGCCACGATCTCGCGGGTGAGCGACGGATAACGGCGGGCCAGCGTACCGATGCAGAAGAATGTGGCGCGAACGCCATGTCGATCGAGCAGATCGAGTACCTGCGGGGTGACGACGGGGTCTGGGCCATCGTCGATGGTCAGCGCGATGGAGTTGGCGTTGCCTGCGACCTCCGGCAACCGGGTCCAGTTTGGCCCGAGCACCGATGAGCGCGGCCATAGTCCTGCCGCCGTGACAGCGGCATGGTTGATGGCGGTGCCCGCAAGCCACCACGGCCATGATGATGGCGCGAGCGCACAACCGGCCAGCGCGGCGGCATGCCAGGCGGCGGTCAGCTTCAATGCATTGGGGTGGCCTGTGACAGGCCAGCGACGTGAGGACGTCGTGTCCAATCCGAGGGGCACCCGCGAGACGGGCTCGGTCATCCTGCTTCTTCGACTCTCTAATAGACGGCCGGCTACGCGGTGGTCTTCCCGACGCAAATTACGTTTGCGAAAGGGGCGGATCCGCGATGTCCGGCGCATTCGCTCAAGTCCGAAGTTTATTGCATGAGCGGGGATTGGTGTAGCGCCAGACGACGAGGTGTGGCGTGAGAGCCGTTTTATTTGTGGCGGGACTTTACGCTCGTTCGACTCTGTGCAAACGGGAAGTACGTTGCGGGTGGAAGGCGTCGTACGTTGGTCGCTCGCTGGTCAATGTATTGGTTAAGGTGAGAGGATTCGGGATGGTGAGGACTTCCAGGAGTTGCTGCTTATAAGGTGAGGAGTTCCAGGAGATCCCGAACAGCGCGTGTTGTTGCTCGAGACGAACTCAAGCGCTTACATCGGCTTACTTAGAGCAACAGGAAGTAGAAGCATCGGATTGCGCAAACGATGTCTCATGTCTTGCTAAAGCGTGTGTAAACAAGGGTGATTCAGCGAATACCCGCGTACGCTGGCGACAAACTTCTGTACGGTTTTGTAACTACGTTCTCAAACGCGATCCTTCGTCGGTTGATATGTTCTGGGCATTGCATTTCACGGATTCTGAAGCGACGGTATCCGTGCTCGCAATACCTCACGAAGGAGAAACACATGAGAAAGTTAGCGATAGTAGCGGCCCTGGCTGCGTTGACGGCAACCCTGAGCGGTTGCTGGTGGGGACCGGGCCCAGGTTGGGGCGGCCCCGGTGGCGGTGGTCCGGGTGGTCCCGGCGGCGGACCGCATGGCTCGATCGCGGTGCCCACCAACACTGCTCAAGGATAAGTCTTGGCTATGGATGGGCCGGCGCACCCTGCGCCGGCTTTCTGCGTGTGTGCGGCTAGTCGCGCACGTACGTGACGATCTCCACGCGACGGTCCGGTTGCAGGCATCGAACCAGATCCGCGTTATCCATATTGCCGCATTGGGTCACGGGGTCTTGGCTGCCGAGTCCGTCGGCGCGAATCTTCTGCGCCGGCACACCTTGCTGGACCAGTACCGCCTTGACTGCTTCGGCTCGCCTTCTGGATAGCTCCATGTTGTAGGAATCGGACCCGAGCCGGTCGGTATAGCCGCGTACCTCGACGTGACCGAAAGGATTCGCACGCAGTCGTGCCGCGATTTGCGAGAGGTCTTGCAGACCCGCGGGGCGAATGTCGTTGACATCACCCCGGTCGAAAGGAAACAGCGCGTCCGCAGACAGACGCTCGACGCGCGGCGGCGGGGGCGGCTCAGGCGCGGGTTGCACCGTCGCCGGATACACACCATAGGCAACACGCGGTTGCGTGACCCACCCACCGGTAACCCACACATAACGGCCATGTTCCCACTGCCAGTAGCCGTGGTGCCACATATATCCAGGGCGGGGCGGCGGAGCATATTCGCGAACCGGAGCAGGAACCGGTACGAGCACGACCTGTGCGAAAGCGGCTGGCGCCGTTGCGGCGAGCGCCGCGGCAGCGATCAGCGTGCGTACCATCACGCGTGAATACGAGGCCCGTTGACGGGAGGAGCGCGCGCGGTCTTCGACCGGTTTTGATTTTAGGAACGTCATGAGACAACTCCGGATTGTTGTGGGGCGCCTTGGTTGAAATCGGCACATGCGCATTCTAGAAAGAGCGCATATGACAAGCTCTCTCGGTTTGTAACGAGACGTGTGCGGTGTTACGGATTCCCGGCTCAGGCCCTGTGGCTGGGGCTGACGCAATTGAAAACAATGGTTAAACGGCTGAGACCGAATTGACGAAGGTGAGGATATTCGGGGGCTGCCGCAGAAAGCACAGCGACGTTAAACATGTCGCGAGTTCAACCCGTTGACATCTCAATTGCTGTTTAAAGGCTTACCTGGGAATGCAGATTAATTGCAGCTGCGCTCCAAGGTGAGGTTTTTCGGGAGCCAAGGCTCGCAACGAAGAGGTGCGGCTTTAAGCTCGTGTCGCCTTCACCTTTCGACGATCTTCGGTGAGGATTTTCCTGGGCATGCTTATCACCTTGCCGATCAAAATCAAACCTGATTTGCTCCTCGACGAAGCGCGCGTTGCACATCCCTGACGCCGGACTCATAACCTCATGCGTTTCAACCACTTGCGTGGTTTGCCCGCGAGTTATGCACACCCTTGCAAACAGAATCTGTGGACAACTTCGTTGCCGTAGCGGCCTTCATCCCTGTGAATGGAGAAATGGGATAAACGATATATACTGTTTTGCGTATTTCTCACCCGGAGATAACCATGGCCGCACCCAGCACCAGGAAGCCGAGCAAGAAAGCCACTCCCGCATCGAGTCGCGCAAACGGCAGAACCAAGCCCGCTGTTGCCCCCGCTGCGGCGCCGGAGAAGCCCGCGGTGCCTGCCAGAGCGGCCAGGGCGGCCAAAACCGCCAAGCCGGCCAAGCCGAAGGCTGCGGCGCCGAAAACTCCCCGTGTGAAGCCAGCCAAGTCTGTAGAAACGAAGCCAGATAGCGTCACGGCAGAACAAAAAGCAAAGCGCCTGAAGAAGGAAAAGGTGGTGCGCGACAGCTTCACCATGCCGAAGTCGGACTACGAAAAACTTGCAGCGCTCAAGCAGAAGTGTCTGGATGCGGGCGTGGCCGTCAAGAAGAGCGAGTTGCTGCGCGCGGGTCTGCTGCTGCTCGAAGGGGTGCCGATTGCACGATTGCTCGATGCGATTTCGGCCGTCGAAACGGTCAAGACAGGGCGGCCGGCGAAATCGTCGCAGCACGACGCGGCGCAGTAAGCGGCGAGACTGCTGGGTGCCAGCAAAGCGGCCTTTTTAGTCTCCGTCGCAATGCGCTGCTGGCGAAAGGTGAGTCTTTTCGGGAGCGTGGCTTGAGCGATGCCGCCAACGCTCGAGCGCTGTGTGACGCGGTTGGTTTTCATGGATCACCGCACGCTGCACGCCGCGCGCCATGAACCGGCCCGGCCAACCGTCACTCACGGCAACGGCCCGAGCGTATGCGCAAAGCGCCGAGCTGCTTCGAGACCGAAGCGGCTCGGCAGCAACTTCGTGTCGCGATCGTGCTGTACCTCGAAACCCATGCGCCACGCGGCAATCCGTTTGCCGTAGCAGATCAGTGTATCGAGCGACTGCATCACGAATACGATGCCGGGCAGCACCTCGCGATACAGCGTCTCAGCGCGAGCCACATCGCCGTTCGCAAATGCTTCGTAGACACGTTGTTGCCAGTCGAAGCAGTCCGGCGCCACGATCATGCCGGCGCAGCCGGCGTGCAGATTGTCGAGCAACTCCAGGCCGCCGCGCCCGTTCAGTACCGGCATCAGATGGCCGACGCGTGCAATGGTCTCCGCGAGCACGATCGACGGCCCTTCGCCTTTGAGCAGCCGGAAGTTCGGACATCGCACGGCGAGTCGTTCGAGACTATCGGGCGAGAGTCCCACGCCGAGATATTCGGGAGCGTTCTGGATGCCCATGGGTACGTCGAAGCCGTCCATCACCGCAGCGAAAAAATCGAAATAGAAAGTCTCAGGTTGAGGCGCGGTGCCCGGCGGCAACGAGGGCGGCTGCAGGATAAGCCAGCTTGCGCCTTGCGCGAGCGCGAAGCGGGCCAGTTCGCGTTGAGCCTCGACCGAGGTGCCGCTGACAGTCACCGCGAGCGGCAACGCGCCGCCGCTATCTTCAATCGCCCACTGGATGACCTGCTCGCGTTCGACGCGCGAGAGCTTGTTGACCTCGGTCGCCAGTCCCAACACGGCGACGCCGGGCGCACGAGCCCCGACGACAGCTTGCATCTGTCTGCGCATGGCTTCCCGATCGAGCTGGTTGTGACGATCGAAATACGCGTAGAGAATCGGATAGATGCCTGCGATTCGAGGTTCGCTGGTGCGGGACGAGTCCATGGCGTCGAGCCACCTGTTCAATGAGAATCGCGCGGCACGGCTGCGCCACTCGAGCCGACGAGAAATTCCAGATCGGCACCGAGGTTGGCCTGCTGGACGCTATCCACGTACAGCTTGTACCAGCCGCGCTCAGGTGACGGCGGCGCTTGCCAGGCCGCCTTGCGACGCGCCAGCTCGGCGTCGTCCACATCGAGATGGAGTCGGCGTCCCGTTACGTCGAGTTCGATCATGTCGCCGTCCTGCACGAGCGCCAGCGTACCGCCCGCGGCCGCCTCCGGGGCGACGTGCAAGACCACCGCGCCGTAGGCCGTGCCGCTCATGCGGCCATCCGAGATGCGCACCATGTCCGTAATGCCCTGCTTCAACACCTTGGGCGGCAGCGGCATGTTGCCGACCTCGGCAAAGCCCGGGTAGCCCTTCGGTCCTGCGCCTTTGAGCACCATGACGCAAGTGGCGTCGATATCGAGGTTGTCGTCGTTGATCCGTGCGTGCAGATCTTCAACGCTTTCGAATACCACCGCGCGGCCTCGATGTTGCAGCAGCGCCGCCGTTGCCGCCGACGGTTTGATCACAGCGCCGTCGGGCGCCAGGTTTCCCTTCAGCACCGCGATCCCCGCCTTCGCTTTGAACGGTTCCTCAATCGGGAAAATGACCTTGCGGTCGAAGCATTCAGCCTGGCTCACGTTGTCCCAGATCGTGCGGCCGTTCACGGTCAAGGCATCGCGATGAAGCAACTCCGCGTGGCCTAGTTCGCGCAGCACCGCAGGCAAACCGCCCGCGTAATAAAAATCTTCCATCAGGAATTCGCCCGACGGCTGCAGGTTCACGAGGCAGGGCACATCGGAGCCGTATTCCCAGTCTTCCAGCTTCAGGTCGACGCCGATGCGTCCGGCAATCGCCAGCAGGTGAACCACGGCATTGGTCGAACCGCCGATCGCGGCGTTGGCGCGAATCGCGTTTTCAAAAGCCGCACGCGTCAGGATTTTGTCCATCGTGAGGTCTTCGTTGACCATCTCCACGATGCGGCGCCCCGCCATGTGAGCCAGGACCTGGCGGCGCGCATCGACGGCGGGAATGGCGGCGTTGTGCGGCAATCCCATGCCGAGCGCCTCGACCATGCTGGCCATGGTCGAGGCTGTGCCCATGGTCATGCAGTGGCCGCGCGAACGGTTCATGCAGCTTTCTGCCTCAATGAACTGCTCCATGTTCATCGTACCGGCGCGAACCTGCTCGGACATTTGCCACACGCCGGTGCCCGAGCCGATTGTCTGGCCGCGATAACGGCCGTTTAGCATCGGACCGCCCGAGACGGCAAGGGTCGGCAGATTGCACGACGCTGCGCCCATCAGCAGCGCAGGCGTGGTCTTGTCGCAGCCGCATAGCAGAATCACGCCGTCGATCGGATTGCCGCGAATCGACTCTTCGACATCCATCGAAGCCAGATTGCGAAACAGCATCGCCGTGGGCCGCAGGTTCGACTCGCCCAGCGACATGACCGGAAACTCCACCGGAAATCCCCCCGCCTCGTAGACGCCCTTCTTGACGTACTCGGCCAGTTCCCGAAAGTGGGCATTGCAGGGTGTGAGTTCCGACCACGTATTGCAGATGCCGATTACCGGCCGGCCGTCGAACAGATGGTGTGGCAGTCCCTGGTTTTTCATCCACGAGCGGTGAATGAAGCCATCCTTATCGGCTTTGCCAAACCAGGCCTGGCTGCGCAGAGGTTTTCTGGTGGGACTGTTCACAGGTGTCTCCTTTGATGCGCTTCAATCAAGCTCTTTGCAACGCGACGCTTGCTGCGCTGTTTGCCATGAACTTTAGGAGCGGCCCGGAGGTTCGTCAATCAAAGTGCGGGTGTCCCCATATCTGAAGCTGCCTCGCTCGACCTTGACACGTCGTGTCACGCGAGAACGCCCGGTGCGAAACGACGACGCCAGGTCAAAGGTGAGTACTTTCGGGAGCGCGACGGCGTCGCGAGATGTCGTGACTTAAGGTGAAGAAATCGCCTGACGGAGACGCACTGCTTGAGATGCGAGCCCGCGGACCGGCAGCCGAAATGGTGAGGATATTCGGGAGCCGGACGCCGCAGGCGGTGCAAGTGTCAACTGCGCTGGGTCAAGTCGCGGATATCCGCGACGGGCGTTTCTCCAAACGCATCGCTCAAGACGAAGTCGATCAACTGGGTAGCGCACGCCGCAGGTGTAGACAGCTGGCCGTTGCGTTTAAGTTCTTCGAATCGTTCGCGCAACGGGAATTGCTCTTTGCCGCTGCCGCGAATTTCCGCTTGCATGTCGGTATCGATCACGCCCGGCGCGACGCTGCAGATACGTAGTGCGCGATTGGTGTCGAGAACGACTGCGCGTGCGTGGTGATCCAGCGCGGCTTTGGTCGCGCAGTAGATGCTCCAGCCCGGATAGGCGTTGCGCGCCGCACCGCTCGAGATATGCGCGATCCGCCGGTCGCTTGCTGCCACGCTCACTTTGGCGACAGCGCTCGCGAGCATCAATGGCGTCGCCACGTTCAGGCCTACCGCGCTGGCGATTGCGCCCGCGTCCTGCGTTTCGATGGGACCCACCGGCTGCACCGTACCGGCATTGTTGAAGAGCAGCACGCTGTGCGCACCTTCGACGAAGCGGCTCAGCGCGTCGCCAGTGAGCCATTGCGCGACTCGCGAAGGATCGGCCAGATCGACTTCGATTTCTTCGAGTGTGTGCGGGAAACGTTGCGCGAGTGCTATGTTGCGCGAACGCGAAAGTCCCAGCACGGCTATGTCGCGCGACAACAGCTGTTCGGCAAGCGCAGCTCCGACGCCACGTGTATGGCCAGTAACGATGGCGCGAGTAATGGATGTGGTCATGATGATTGGCGGCGAGCGCCTGAGGCAAGAGGTGAGGCTGAGCATTTTCTCACGATGCACCGTGAGTCTGCAGCGTCGCGCCGTTCACGCCGAGCGGAAGCGCTCCCGATACTGCATGGGCGTAGCGCCGATGCGCCGCATGAACACGATGCGCATGCGGTCGGCGGTGCCGAAGCCGCAGTCGTAGGCAATCGCCTTAAGCGCCGCCGGGCTGCTCTCGAGCAGTTTGCGCGCCGCGTCCACCCGTGCGCGCTCGACAAATTCATGTGGCGTCACGCCGGTCTCCTGCACGAAGACGCGGGCGAAATTGCGCGCGCTCATACCCGCGACGTCCGCGAGTCGTTTCACCGTGAAGTTTTCGCCGATATGGTCCATGACGTGCGCCTGCACTTTGGCAACCGCCGATGTTTCATCCGCAGGCGCGGTCAGATACGGACTGAACTGCGATTGACCCCCTTGGCGCTGGGCAAATACGACGAGGCGCTTGGCGACTGCGAGAGCGGTGCGTGGCCCGTGATCCTCGGCGACGAGCGCAAGCGAGAGATCGATGCCGGCCGTCACGCCCGCGGACGTGACGAGCTGTTCGTCACGCAGATAGATGCGGTCGAAGTCGACGCGTGCGTGAGGAAATTGCGCGGCCAGTTGCGCGGCGTGTTGCCAGTGGGTGGTCACGCTGCGTTCGTCCAGCAAGCCTGCGTGGCCGAGCGCGAAGGCACCCGTGCAGATCGACCCGTAGCGCTTGCAGCGCGCGGCGACGGTGGTAATCCAGGCGGTCAGGCGCGGCTCGGGCTCGTGCTCGGGCAGCGCGGGGCCGCCGGCCACCAGCGCCAGGTCGAAGCCTTGCTCGGCCTGCTCGAAGGTTCGATCTGCGACCAGCGTCATACCATTGGAGGCGCGCAACGTACCTGGCTCGGCGCTGACCAGGGTCACGTGGTAATGCGCTTCGGCGGGAAGAAACAGGTTGGCTTCCGAAAAGACATCCACGGGTCCCGCGACGTCGAGCGCTTGCACACCGGGGAAGATCGCGACGGCGACGGTTGGCATTGAATGTGACCTCGAATGGTGTTGTGACTACGTCGAAAAGGTGAGGATTTCCAGGGACTTGATCTTCACGCTCGTGTGATGACTCCGATGTCTTCACGCACACTTGCAGTGGTCCCGAAAAGTCTCACCTTGAAGTATTTCACACCCAGGACTTTGCGCGTTGCGTAGTGCGTATATCGCACGTGTTACGTCAAAGGTGAGGTTTTTCGGGACCTCGATTCGGAACCTCAAATCAGCCACGCCCGTGTTGCGCGGCAATCTCCTGCAAATCAAGATCGTGCTCGAGGATAGTGAGCAGGTCATCATCGATACACCCTGATCGATGCATCCGCAACAACTCCGTGCGCCCGGCGGCAATCGCGGCCAACACGACGTCATAGTGCGCGGCGCGTTCGTCGACGGGGTACGCGGCGTCGAGCTGATGCGCTTCGGTGATCCGCGCGCGGTAGCTGTACTGTTCGAGCAGGCGCGGATGAATGACGTTGCCCTGGGCATCGTGCACGAGCGGCTGGATAGCGGAGAGTTGCGCGGCCTCGAGGCGCGCCCAGGCTTGCGGCTCGCTCAAAAGGTTTTCGTCCCGCCCTGCCATATGCGCTGGTTTGACCCATCTGATCAGCGGTCCGATGGTGGTGCCTTGACCGAGCACCGTCACCAGAATCACAGCGAACGAGGCGACCAGAATCAGATCGCGGCCGGGCATCTCATCGGGTAAGGACAGGGCGATCGCAAGCGTCACCACTCCGCGCATCCCGGCCCAGCTCATGACAGTTGCCGAGCGCCAGTCGGGTGCGGCGTCGCTGCGTCGCAGGAGTGTGCAGAACGCGGTCTTCAACGCTTCTGAGCCGAACACCCACACGAAGCGCGAGAGTACGACGGCCGCGAGCACAGCGGCAACCGCCGGCGCGAAGGCGATCAGTGCATCACCCACGCCACCCAGACGGACAATCACGCCGCGCAGTGACAGTCCGATCAGAATGAACACCAACGCTTCCATCAGGAAGATAACGACCTGCCAGAACGCCGTGCCGCGCGTGCGTACCGCGGCGGAGAAAATCTCGTGCTGATACCAACCAAGCGTCATGCCGCAACTGACCGTAGCGATGACACCGGAGACATCGAGCATTTCGCCGGCGATATAAGTGATCCACCCGGCGAGTACCGACGCGGTGATCATCAGATAGTCGTCGTCGAGATAGGCAAGCAGCTTCACGACGAGGAAGCCGATTGCTCCGCCGACGGCGACACCGCCCAGCGCGAGGATCGCGAAGCTGGCGACGGCGTGGCTGGTGCTGAAGGTGCCTGTCAACGCCGCGGCGACAGCGAAGCGAAACAGGACGAGACCGGCGGCATCGTTCAGCAGGCTTTCGCCTTCTAACAGCACCATCAGCTGACGCGGCAGCGCGACGCGCTCGAGCACCGCTTTGGCGGCGACCGCATCGGGCGGCGAGACGATCGCGCCGAGTGCAAAACAGGCACCCCACGGCAGGCCCGGCACGACCTGATGCGCGACTACGCCGACCACCAGCGTCGTGAAGGCAACTGCGCCGATCGCAAGCAGCAGGATGCCGCCGAGGTTGCGTTTGAAGTCAGCCCAGACGGAGAAATAGGCGCCGTCCATTAGCAGGGGCGGCAGGAACACGATCAGCACGAGAGCGGGATCGAGCGTGACGGTGGGCAAGCCGGGAACGAAGGCCATTGCTGCGCCGCCTATTAACAAGGCGGCGGCGGGTGGCAAGCGCAGGCGCTTTGCGAGCAGTTGCAGTCCGATCATCGCGATGAGCGACAACAGGACCAGTTTGAAGGCCACAACGGAGGACATAGGGTGGTCTCGGCGAGTTCACGTTATGGGGTGGTGAACCTGCTTTCTACCATAGGTCGGTGGCCGCACTGAATGCGGGGGCGGGAGGGGCTCCGCGTGGTTGAGCGATGAGCTCTGTGGGCCGTAGTTAGCTCTTCAAGCCTTCAGCGGCGAAGCCGCCACATCCTCCTGCGACTGCACCTGCAGTACCGCATCGCGCTTGTCCAGCAAGTGCTGCCGCAAGATCGCGCTCAGCCTTTTACCGTCGCGCGCTTCGAGTGCCTCGAGCATCTCGCCGTGATCGTGAACCGCGCGATCCCACTTCGGAATCTGAAAGTTCGACCGAAACCGCAGCGCCTGCAACCGTCGGTTCACCGAAATATAAGTCTGCCGCAACGCCCCATTGCGGGCCGCTTCGTTGATCTTGTCGTGAATCGCCTGATTGCGGCTGTAGTACCCCGCCAGATCGTTCTGCGCGCGACACGCCAGCATCGCGTAATGCAACGCCTTGATCTCAGCCAGCTCTGCCGCGGTGATACGTTCGGCCGCCAGCTCGCCCGAGAACGCTTCGAGCCCGCTCATCAGCTCAAAGGTCTCGCGCAACTCCGCCTCCGACATCTTCGACACCGACGCGCCGCGGTTCGGCCAGATCTCGATCAGCCCTTCTGCCGCGAGCACCTTCAGCGCTTCGCGCAACGGCGTGCGCGAAATGCCAAGCGTCTCGCACAGCTCGCGCTCATTAAGCTTCTTGCCCGGCTCCAGTACGCCTTCGACGATAAAGCGCCGAATGTGCTCAACTACGGTGTCATGCAACCGTTGCCGCTCAACCTTCGGCATCAGCGGGCTGCTGGCGGTATCCGCGTCAAATTCCGAATTTTGCATACAAAAACCCTCACTATCATTGGAGGCGATTTTATAGGAAGCCGGCCCTTTAGGTAAGATAGCGGGTAAACACTGGTGTCAGCAACCCACGTTTGCCTTGGGTTAGTCATCGATCGTCTGATATAGTTTTTTGCATGCAAAATTCAATCGGAGAAGACCCATGCTGAAGCTCGACTTTCATCCTGCGGGCCGTCACTTCCTGCAGATTCCGGGGCCGAGCCCCGTGCCGGACCGCATCTTGCGGGCGATGAGCTATCCCACCATCGATCACCGTGGCCCGGAATTCGCCGCGCTCGGGTTGAAGGTGCTGGAAGGCATCAAGAAGATCTTCAAGACGCAGCAGCCGGTGGTGATCTACCCGGCTTCGGGTACGGGTGCATGGGAAGCGGCGCTGTCGAATACGCTGAGCCCCGGTGACCACGTGCTGATGTTCGAAACGGGCCACTTTGCGACGCTGTGGAAGAAGATGGCGGAAAACCTCGGTCTGAAGCCGGAGTTTCTCGGCTTGCCAGGTATCGAGGGCTGGCGCCGTGGCGTGCAGCCGCAAATGATCGAAGCGCGTCTGCGCGAAGACACGCAGCATGCGATCAAGGCGGTCTGCGTGGTGCACAACGAGACCTCGACGGGCGTCACTTCCGATATCGCCGCCGTGCGCCGTGCGATCGACGCGGCCGGTCACCCGGCCCTGCTGCTGGTCGACACCATCTCGGGTCTGGCCTGCGCCGACTATCGCCATGACGAATGGGGCGTCGACGTCACCGTGTCGGGCTCGCAAAAGGGTTTGATGCTGCCGCCGGGCATCAGCTTCAACGCGGTGTCGCCGAAGGCCGTCGCCGCCGGCAAGCAGGCGAAGCTGCCGCGCAGCTTCTGGGACTGGACTGAGATCATCGAGATGAACAAGTCCGGCTACTGGCCGTACACGCCGAACACGAACCTGCTTTATGGTTTGTCGGAAGCGCTCGAGATGATCCTCGACGAAGGGCTCGACAACGTCTTCGCGCGCCATGAGCGTCTCGCCGAAGCCTGTCGCCGCGCCGTGCGGGCGTGGGGTCTCGAGATCCAGTGCGCTGACCCTGCCGTGTATAGCCCGGTGCTGACGGGTGTGATGATGCCGGAAGGTATAGACGCCGACGCGGTGCGCAAGACTATCTACGAACGCTTCGACATGTCGCTCGGCACGGGCCTTGGCAAGATGAAGGGCCGTATGTTCCGCATCGGCCATCTGGGCGACTGCAACGACCTCACGTTGCTGGCAACGCTGGCCGGTTGCGAGATGGGCCTGAAACTGGCGGGTGTGCCGCTTGCGGCGAGCGGGTTGCCGGCGGCGATGGAATGGTTGACCGCTGAGGCACAACGGGCTGGTCTGAAAGCCGCGGCTTGAGCTGTCTGCATCACGGGTAAAGAGTAAAGGGGGAAGAGGAGGAGTCTTCCCCTTGCAGTAAACGGTCTTAGCGGCCGTAGCGGTCCACAAGGCGCTACGGCCACGCAGCGCACGCCAGGGAAATAACGACGCAGCGCGCCGTTTCAGGCACGCCGTCGATCGCAGCAACGGAGACAGACGATGAAGCGGTTTCGTGTGACCAGTGCGAGCAGTATCGTTCTAGTGATGCTCTGCATCATGTACTTCATTACCTATCTTGACCGTGTCAACGTCAGTACCGCAGCAGCTGGGTTCGGTAAGGAGTTCCAACTTTCACATACGCAGATCGGTCTGGTCTTTTCCGCATTTGCGTATCCGTATCTCGTGTTTCAGATCATCGGTGGCTGGGTAAGCGATCGCTTCGGCGCGAAGCGGACTCTGATCTGCTGCGGTGCGGTGTGGGCGGTGGCGACGATTCTGACCGGTCTCGCCGGCGGCCTCACATCGCTGCTTGCCGCGCGGTTGCTGCTCGGCTTCGGTGAGGGCGCGACGTTTCCTGCCGCGACCGCCGCGATGGCGCGTTGGGTCGCGAAAGAGAAACGCGGTTTCGCGCAGGGCATCACACACGCGGCCTCGCGTATCGGCAATGCGGTCGCGCCCGGCGCGATCGTTCTGGTGATGGCCACCTGGGGCTGGCGTGAGTCGTTCTACATCTGTGGGCTGTTCAGCCTGCTCTGGGTGATCGTCTGGGCGGTGACCTTCACCGAGCATCCGAAAGACCATCCGCGCATCACGTCCGATGAACTCGAAGTGCTTCCGGTACCCAAGCCGAGAGCTGCCAAGGTGCCGTGGATGGCCCTGTTTCGTCGCATGGCCCCGGTCACGATCGTCTACTTTTGTTATGGCTGGACCTTGTGGCTGTTCCTGAGCTGGATCCCCCAATACTTTCTGCATAGTTATCACCTCGACCTGCAGAAGTCGGCCCTGTTTGCCTCGACAGTGTTCTTCGCGGGCGTGCTCGGCGATACCCTCGGCGGCATCGTCACGGACAAGATTTTCACTCGCACAGGCAGCCTGAAACGTGCGCGTAGCTGGATGGTGTCCATCTGCATGCTGCTGACGCTGATCGTGCTGGTGCCGTTGATGTTTGCGCACAACCTGTACGTCTCGATGGCGTGTCTGTCCGCTGGGTTCTTCTTTGCGGAAATGACGATCGGACCGATGTGGGCGATCCCGATGGACATTGCACCGGAATATTCAGGCACTGCTAGCGGCATGATGAACACGGGCTCGGCGCTAGCCGCGATCATTTCGCCGGTCGTGGGCGGGTTCCTGATTGACCGCTTCGGTAGTTGGGAACTGCCGTTTCTCGGCAGCATGCTGTTGATGGGGATCGGTGTCGTACTGGCCTTCCGCATGCAGCCGGAAAGCAAGTTCGGACAGAGCGCGGCAGCGGGCGCTCAACCGGCGCCGGGCCTTAATGTCTGAGTCTGTGACAGGCTCTCGCGTCACGCAATTTCCAACCAATCACTCATCAAGAATCAAGATGAACTTTACCGATACCTCCCCCTTGAGCCAGCGCCTCGCCGAAGCGCGAGCACGTCATCAGACGCTCGACAGCCTGCCGCCGGAACAGATACCGGCCGATTTCGGCGCTGCCTATGCGATCCAGCACGAGATCCTGCGCTTGTCGGGCTCGGAGATCGGCGGCTGGAAGATCGGTTCGAAGTCCGAAACAGGACCGATCCAGGGTGCGCCGCTGCCCGCAGCCGACGTCTACGAAGACGGCGCCAGGCTGCCGCGCGACGCCTTCACGCCGCTCGCACTCGAGCTGGAAATCGCGTTCCGTTTCGGCCGCCGTTTCGAACCGGCGCAGGAGCCTTATAGCGAAGCCGAAGTGCTGGCGGGTATCGGATCGTTCGGTACAACGATAGAAATCGTCGCAAGCCGCTACGCCGCATGGCCGAACATCGACAAGCTCGCTCAACTCGCCGATTTGCAGAACAACGGCGCGTTGGTGGTCGGCGAGTTCGTGCCGTATCGTGAAGATTTTCCGTTTGTCGCACCGTCACTACGGTTCAGCTTCGAGGGGCGCAACGTGGTGGTCGAGGCCGCCAAAAATCCGGCCGGCGATCCGCGCCGGCTGCTTACGTGGCTCGTGAATCACTGTGCAGTGGTTCGGGGCATTGCGGTCACTCCGGAGATGGTGATCACGGCCGGCTCGTACACGGGGATGTTCTTTCCGCAGAGCGCAGGTACGGCAAGCGGTCGCATTGAAGGGCTTGCTCCAATCAGTGTGACGCTGTTCTAAAGTTTTTTTCAGGCTGACGCTATGACGAATGCCGCTTCCCCCTTACTCGTCAAACCGATTCATCTGGTGCCGTCCAGTTCCCGGATGACAACGCCGCTCGCCAGGCGATTGCGCGAAGCCCTACGCGGCGATGTGCTGTTCGACTCCGCAAGCCGTGGCCGTTACTCGACGGATGCGTCGATCTATCAGATCACGCCGATCGGCGTCGTCGTGCCGCGCGATCAGGACGACCTGCGCATTGCACTTGAAGTGGCGCGCAGCGAAAAGGTGCCGCTGCTCGCGCGCGGCGCCGGCACGAGCCAATGTGGGCAGACGGTCGGCGAGGCGCTGGTGATCGACACCAGCAAGTGGCTGAACAACGTCGTCTCGTTCGATGCCGAGGCGCGCACCGTGACGGTCGAGCCGGGCGTCGTGCTCGATCATCTGAACGCCTGGCTCAAGCCGCATGGATTGTGGTTTCCAGTCGACGTTTCGACGGCGGCGCAATGCACGATCGGCGGGATGGCGGGTAACAACTCGTGTGGCTCGCGCTCGATCGAATACGGCAACATGGTGCACAACGTCGAGGCCATTGAAGCGATCCTCGCCGACGGCAGCGAAGCGCGCTTCGGGTCGCTGAGAGACGCACCGCAAGGGGCGCGCTTGCAGGAGATCGTCGAAGGCGTGAAGCGCATCGCGACGCGCGAACGCGACGAGATCGTGGCGCGCGTGCCGAAGGTGCTGCGGCGCGTCGCCGGTTACAACATCGACGTGTTCGACTGCCAGAATCCACGCGCCTATACCGATGATGGCATTGCCAACCTCGCGCATCTGCTGGTCGGCTCTGAGGGGACGCTCGCGTTCAGCCGGCAGTTGACGCTGAGGCTCTCGCCGTTGCCCGCGCACAAGGCGCTCGGCGTGGTCAACTTCCCGACCTTCTGGCAGGCGATGGATCTGACGCAGCACATCGTCAAGCTGAAGCCGGTGGCGGTAGAACTGGTCGACCGCACGATGATCGATCTGGCGATCAGCAACCCGGCCTTCCGCCCGGTCATCGAGAAAGCGCTGGTGGGTCGTCCCGAAGCGATCCTGCTGGTGGAATTCGCCGGCGAAAATCGCGACGAGCAGCTGGCCGGTCTCAAGCAACTGACCGAGCTGATGGCCGATCTCGGCTTGCCCGATTCGGTCGTGCAGATGCCGGATGCCAACGAGCAGAAAGCCTTGTGGGAAGTCCGCAAAGCCGGCTTGAACATCATGATGAGCATGAAGGGCGACGGCAAGCCGGTGTCTTTCATCGAAGACTGCGCGGTGCCGCTCGAACACCTGGCCGAGTACACCAGCAAGCTCACCGAAGTGTTTCACCGTCACGGTACGGAAGGCACCTGGTACGCGCACGCGAGCGTCGGTACGCTGCACGTGCGGCCAATTCTCAACATGCGGCAGGACGGCGCGCTCAAGATGCGGGCGATTGCAGAAGAAGCCGCGGCTCTCGTGCAGGAATACAAGGGCGCGTATTCGGGCGAGCACGGCGATGGGCTGTGCCGTGGCGAATGGGTGGCATGGCAATACGGCCCGCGCCTGAACGAAGCGTTCAGCGAGATCAAGACGCTCTTCGACCCTGACAACCGTTTCAATCCGGACAAGATCGTGCGTCCGCCGAAGATGGACGACGCGCGCAATTTCCGCTTCGCGCCGGGCTATCGCGTACGGGCGCTGGATACCGCTCTCGATTGGTCCGCGTGGAACGTCGATCGTGATCCGCTTACCGGCGAGGAAACGCTGCCGGGTACCGGCAACGATCTCGCTGGCGGCCTCGGCAAGGCCGTCGAGATGTGCAACAACAACGGCCATTGCCGCAAGTTCGACGCGGGCACCATGTGCCCGAGTTATCGCGTGACGAAGGATGAGCAGCACGTGACGCGCGGCCGTGCCAATACATTGCGTCTGGCGATCTCAGGACAACTCGGTGAAGAAGGATTAGCGAGCGACGACGTCAAGGAAACGCTCGACCTGTGCGTCTCATGCAAGGGCTGCAAACGCGATTGCCCGACCGGCGTCGATATGGCGAAGTTCAAGATCGAGGCACGGGCGGCGCGCGTCAAGCGGCATGGTCTGAGTGTGCGCGACAGGCTGGTCGCGTTCATGCCGCGCTATGCGCCGTTCGCGAGCAAGGTGCCGGGGCTGATGGCGTTGGCTGAGAACGTGCCGGTGCTGTCCGGATGGTTCAAGCGCACGGTGGGTTTTGCGCCCGAGCGCCCACTGCCGCGTTTTCGCAAGTCGTTCCTGGCAGGGGCCGCTTCGACACGCGCGGCTCGTCCGGCGGGTTCGAATGCGCAAGTGAAAGAAGTCCTGTTGTTCGTCGATACGTTCAACAACAACATGGAACCGGAGAATGCGCGCGCCGCTCAGCAGGTGCTGGAGGCTGCCGGTTATACCGTGCACTTCAACACCCGCCAGGGCGAGCGGCCGGTGTGTTGCGGGCGTACGTTCCTCGCCGCAGGCCTCGTGGACGAGGCGAAGCAGGAAGCGCGGCGCATGCTTGATACATTCAAGCCGTTTGTCGATCGCGGTGTGCCGATTGTCGGACTCGAGCCATCGTGTCTGCTGTCGTTGCGCGATGAGTTTCTCCACTATGGTTTTGGTGAGGAAGCGCAACGGCTGTCGAAGTCGGCGTTCCTGTTCGAAGAGTTTCTGGTTAGCGAGCAGAAAACCGGGCGCGTGAAGCTCGACCTCAAACCGCTACCGACACAAAAGGCCCTCGTGCATGGCCATTGCCATCAGAAAGCCTTCGACGCATTCACGCCTGTGCAAACCGTGCTGAAGTGGATTCCGGAGCTGACGGTGTCGACGGTCGAGTCGTCGTGCTGCGGGATGGCCGGCAGTTTTGGTTACGAAGCTGAGCACTGTGCGACTTCGCAGGCGATGGCGGAGTTGTCGTTGCTGCCGGCGGTGCGCAAGATCGGTGCCGATACGGTGATGGTGGCCGACGGCACCAGTTGTCGGCATCAGATTTACGACGGCGCCGGCGTCGACGCTGTGCACGTGGCGCGTGTGCTGGCGATGGCCTTGAAGTAGGCAATAAGCCAGGCGTAGCCAGCCTTAGCCGACGCTACGCCGCCGTGCTCATCGCCTGGCGGAACAGTACGGGCGCCACGCCCACCGCTTCGCGGAAGCGGTGGCTAAAGTGGCTGGCGTTCGCATAACCGCAGCGCGCCGCGATCTGGGCGAGCGGCAACGCCGTGGTGCGCAACAGCAGCCGAGCCCGTTCGATACGCTGCTGGGCGATCCACGCAGCCGGCGGCAAACCGAACGATGTGCGGAACATACGCGCCAGGTGGTATTCCGACAGACAGGCCACATCGGCCAGATCGCCCAACGTGAGCGGCTGGCTGAGATGCGCGTCGATGTAGTCGCGTAGCCGCCGGCGCGTCGCCACCGAGAGACCGCCTCTGAGCTCCGCATCGGTACGGCTCACGCCTTGCGACTTCAGCAGCAGGCTCAATACTTCGTGCGCTGTTTCATTGGTCCTTAGCAGACCATCGGCGTCGTCCCATCTTTCCTCGGTTAACGACTGACACAGCGTAGCAATGCGCGCGTCTTCGAAATAGGTGCGGTCAGCCAGCGTCACTTCCCGCGGCTCGCGGTCCAACTCCCGCACGGCGCGTTGCGTGAAGTGTTCGGGCAAAAAATACAGATGCATGAAATGCATCTTGCCGCGCACCCACCAGCGCGATTCGTGGTCGCCGGGCAGCGCGCATAGCCGCGTCGGCGCGCCATACAGCCCCGGCATCTTTTGACGCTCGGTGCGATATCCGCCGTCGATATAGCACGACAGCGTGTGATGGCCCGGATTTTCGTAGACGGTTTCGGCTTCCTCCGTCTCGCGAGTCCACTCCGCCACCGCCAACTGGTCGCCAAGCCACGCGAAGCGCTGCAGCGTCGCGTTGGCGTCGCGCAGCGTGTGACACACCGACTGGATGCCAAATGGCGTCTCGGTGGAGTCGATCGCGGTGCCGGGCTGGATGGCGGTATTCACGGCTGAAGAAGTGGCGGATTGCATGGCTTACAGTATAGAGCGGACGGCGCAGTCGCCGCTCCGCACGGCCAAAAAGTGCGCAATCCTGGACAAGTAGTGGCTGGTCCGCAGGCGCAGACTCGGGTGGTCGAATCCCCGATTTTCATCCCGCAAGCGTTGCCATGAACCTGTTTCTTTATGCCTTAACCGTTCTGATCTGGGGTACCACCTGGATCGCCATCAAATGGCAACTCGGCGTGGTGCCGCCGCCGGTGTCGATTGCCTGGCGCTTCGGGCTCGCCGCGCTGATCCTGTTCGCAGTGCTGCGCATCATGCGCCGGCCGATCTGGCCGCCGCGCGCCGCTTGGCGATATCTCGCGGCGCAGGGCCTGGCGCTGTTCTGCTGCAACTTTCTGTGCTTCTACTACGCCGAGCAGGTCGTGCCGAGCGGTCTGGTTGCCGTGATCTTCTCGATCGCGCCGCTGCTGAATTCGATCAACGGCCGGCTGTTCATGGGACGGCCGCTGCAACCCACGGTTATCCTGGGTGCACTGCTCGGTCTGGTGGGCATCCTGTGCCTGTTCGTGCCGCAGATGGCCGGACACCTCGGCGACCAGACCGCGTGGCTCGGGATGGGCGTCGCATTGCTCGGCACGTTGTGCTTTTCCACTGGCAGCCTGCTGTCGAGCCGGATGCAGTCGATGGGTCTGCATCCGCTCGTCACCAATAGCTGGGCCATGCTGATCGGCGCCAGCATCCTGACCGTGGGCAGCGCCTTGGCGGGCTTGCCGTTCAGCGTCGAACCGGATGTGCGGTATCTCGGTGCGCTGGCGTATCTGGCCGTGTTCGGCTCGGTGGTCGGATTTACGGCCTATCTGATGCTGGTGGGACGCATGGGCCCGGAGCGTGCCGCCTATTGCACCGTGCTGTTTCCGATCGTGGCGTTAGCGGTCTCTACCGTATTCGAGGGCTATCGCTGGACTGTTTTGGCCGTCGTTGGTCTGGTACTCGTGGTGGCAGGCAACCTCGTAGCGTTCGATCTGACGCGGCGCTTCTTCTCGCGGCGCGCCGCTACCTGATCCGTCGCTTCCCCGCCGATTCCTCTGCGATCCACGGTGAGGCTTGAGTAGCCGCACCGCGCACCCTCATCTCTTTGAGGTGAGTCTTTTCGGGAATCGATTGCACTCAAGCCAATGCATCAACGCGTAAAGGTGAGAACGTTCGGGAGTGGCGTGCGGCGGATGGACGATCGATCCTGATCGGTATATAACAACATTAGAGATTCATTCACCACCGCCACAACTGAGAGACGCTCCATCATGACGCGTGATGTTTCGCAAAAGCAGGAAGCGGGCGAACGGCCTGATCTCGAACACCTTGACGCAGCTGTCAGCCACGTCGATCAGTTGGTGAGTTCGGGCGGCATTGCATCGGGCGCAGCCAGAGGTCTGCTGTACAGCCTGATCGAGACGCTCGGCACCCTGGTGGGCGACCCGGATTTGCCCGAGCACGCCCGTTCCGGCTATGAAGGCCTGCTGGAAACGGCGCGCGAATTACGGGTCAAGCTCGATCACTGAAATTGATCAGTCGATTCAGGCTTCCACACTTTCCTGCGCTGCTAACGCTTCGAGCAGCTCGGGCGGCGCCGACGTGATCTGCACTTCCGGCGTGCCATGCCAGTCGGCGCAACGCTGGATGGCGCGCCGGAGATCGGCGGCGAGACGGCCGCTGACGCGTACTCCCGGTTCCAGATGAAGCGCCTTCAACTCGAAGATGCCGCTCGTGCGATGCGCCTTCGCATCGGCCCGGCCAATCAGCTTGCCGCGGTTCAGAATCGGCAGCACGAAGTAGCCGTATTTGCGTTTGGCGGCGGGCGTATAGCACTCAATCACATAGTCGAAGTCGAATAGCGCCGCGGCGCGCTTGCGATCCCACACCACCGGATCGAACGGCGACAGCAGGGTCGTGACCGTCGAGGTCAGTTTGCCGCTCGCCGCATCGTCGATCAGCGGCGCGAACTCCTGATGCACGTACGTATCCTGCTTCCATCCTTCGACGCGAACCGGAACCAGCTCTCCTTGATCGGCCAGCGCGTGCAAGGCTTCGACATAGGGTCGACGCGGCAGCCGGTAGTAGTCAGCCACCCAATCGGCGCGCGCCACGCCTAACGCCCGGCAACTGCGTCGCAACAGTTCCGGCTCGACCGCCGCCGCCGGTTGCAGATCGCGTTTGTCGTTCCAGCCCGGCAGCACCCGCTCGGTCAGGTCATAGACGCGATGAAAATTGCGCCGCTCAGCCACCATCAATTCGCCGATGGCAAACAGCACTTCGAGGTGGCGCTTCTCCGGCTTCCAGTCCCACCAGCCGTTACTCTTACCGGCCTCGCGGACGAAATCTGCCGAACGCACCGGCCCATTCGCGCGGATCTGCTTGAGCAGCTGGTCGATCTCCTTGCGGTACTGCTTGTGCCACTCGCCTGCGTATTTCCAGCCCATCCCGCTCGGGTCGAGCATGCGGTGACGTAGCAGACCGTAGTCTTCGATCGGCAACAGACAGGCCTCGTGCGACCAGTATTCGAACAGCTTGCCTTCGGCCAGATGCTCGTCGAGCCACTGCGGCGTGTACGCACCGAGGCGGCTGAACAGGACGAGGTAAGGGCTGCGCGCGACGACGTGAATCGTGTCGATCTGCAACTGCGCCATGCGGCGAATCGCGTCGATGACGTCAGCTTTGGTGGCTTTGCGGCGCGGCGGGGTCAAGAGACCTTGCGCGGCCAGATGGAGGGTGCGGGCGGCGGATAACGGGAGAGTCTTCACGCGGTCGATCGCTGAATGGATGGAGCCCGCGCAGTGGCGCGCTGGCGTAGTAGCGGCGTGAGGCTGACCGACGATGCGTCGCCCAGCCGGATAGCCGCTACTTTAGCGCGAAAGCGTCGTGCGTCATGCTCCCAGTGCCACCGCCTCCTCTGCGCTCACCGCCAGCATCTGATGGATCTGCGACACTACAGCCGCCCCTTCACCGACTGCTGCTGCCACGCGTTTGGTCGAGCCGGCGCGTGCATCGCCGATCGCGAATACGCCGTCAACCGTGGTGCCGAGATCGCAGGTGGAGTTCAGGCCTCTTTCACCGGTCAGCACGAAGCCCTTGGGATCGAGCTGCACGCCGCAGGTTTGCAGCCATTCGGTGTTGGGATCCGCGCCGGTGAAGAGGAACAGATGACGTGTGTCGAACCGATCCGTGCCGTCTGGTAACGGCTCCTTCAGCACCACCGATGCGAGGCCGGCCTCATCAGCTTCGAGCTGACCGATCTCTGTGTGAGGATGCACAAACACATTCGGCAGCGAGCGGATCCGGTCGATCAGATAGCGCGACATGGTCGCTTCGAAACCACTGCGCCGAATCAACACGTGCACCTTCGCCGCATGCGTGGCGAGATAGACGATGGCCTGCCCGGCCGAATTGCCGCCGCCCACCAGCACGATTTCCTCGCGCTTGCACAGCTTGGCTTCAACCGGCGACGCCCAGTAGTAGACGCCCTTGCCGTCAAAACGCTCGAGACCTTCGATAGCCGGCCGACGGTACACCGCGCCGCTGGCAATCACGATGGTGCGCGCCTTCACGCTGCCACCGCACTTGAGCTCGAGCCGGTGCGGCGACTCCTCGCAATGCAGGGCTTTGACCCTGACCGGAATGGCGACGTGCGCGCCGAACTTCTGCGCCTGCACAAACGCGCGTCCGGCCAGCGCCTGACCGCTGATGCCGGTCGGGAAGCCGAGATAGTTTTCGATGCGCGAACTGGCGCCCGCCTGGCCGCCCGGCGCGCGGCTGTCGAGCACGATCACCGAGAGGCCTTCCGAAGCCGCATAAACGGCCGTGGCGAGTCCTGCCGGTCCTGCGCCGACGATGGCAACGTCGTAGATCAGTGAAGCGTCGAGTTCGGGCAGCATGCCGAGGCAGGTTGCAAGGTGAGGATCGCTCGGATGACGCAGCACGGTACCGTCCGGGCAGATCACCAGTGGCAGGTCTTCAGGCTTTGCACCGAACTGCTCGATCAGGCCGAGCGCCTCCTCATCACGTTCGTCGAGTACCGAATGCGGATGACCGTTGCGCGACAAGAAGCCCTGCAGCGAGACGAGCCGCGAGTCGTTGCTCTTGCCGATCAGGATCGGGCCGCCAGCGCCCTTTTCGATCAGCGAGACACGCCGCAGGATCAGCGCACGCATGATGCGCTCGCCAAGCTCCGCTTCCGCGACGATCAACGCGCGGAGTTTGATAGGTGGAATCAGCAAGGCATCTACGGGTTCCAATGCCACGCCGCTGACGAGGCAGACGCGTCCCGACAACTGACCCACTTCGGCGAGGAACTGCTTCGGACCACGTTCGGAGACGAGGCGCTCACGGCCGAGGCCATCGCGTTGGAAAAGCTTGACGCGTCCCGTGAGCGTGACAAACATGCCCGGTCCGACACGACCGGTTTCGAACAGCAGTTGACCGGGTTCCCAGTGCTGCACCTCGCCGAATTTGCTCAGCCGCTTGATTTCTTCCCACGTCAGTTCGGGGAACATCTGATGTTCGCGTGTCGCCAACGAAGAGAACGGCGCGTCGGCGACCACAGCTTGTTGTCCTTCGGCTTCTTGAATCTCAACCATCAAACCACTCCTTCTGTCGTTTGATCCAGCATGGGGTACAGCGAGGCAGCGCAGGCGACAGACGAACTGCTGGAGAACCGGACGTGCTACACCGCCGGCGCTACGCCGGGATGCACTTCGTCCATCGGCTCCTCTTCCAGTGGCTCGAGTTGCCGTCCCGCGTCGCGCCACGCGTCGAGACCGCCGCGCAGCGGCAGCACGTCGGCGAAGCCTGCTTCGTTGAGTTGTTTGGCCATCCACGCCGCCGAAATCTCATTCGGGCAGGAACAGTAGATGACGAGTTTCTGGTTCGGCGGATACTTCGCGATGATCTCGTTGAGCTGGCGCTCGTCGGCAAACTGGGTGCCCGGGATCACAAACGGATCCAGCTTGCGCTTCTCGCGCGAACGGATGTCGAACAGCACCGGCGGTTGGCCGGATGCGATCAGGTTGCCCAGCTCATCTATCTCCATGCGCGCGGTAGCCAGTTTGCGGATGAGCTGGCGCCGCCGGATCCACCGGTAGGTGGCGTAAAGCAGCAGCAATGCGGCGATTACCACGCCCGCCATCTTGCCCAGGCGGCCGGCGCCCGCCATCAGCATGTCGATTTGCTGCGCGAACAGGGCGCCTATGATGAGACCCGTTCCAGACCAGAGCGCGGCGCCGATGCTGTCGTAAGTCAGAAAGGTGCGATACGTGGTGCCCATCGCACCGGCCATCGGGATGGAGACGATCGACAGGCCCGGCACGAACTTCGCCACGGCCAGCACGCGCACGCCCCAGCGGCCGAAGAAGCGCTCGGTCTTCTTGACACAGGTGTCGCGCGAGAGAGACAGCTTGCACAGCGTCTTCAATGTGTTGCCGCCGTAAATGCGGCCGGCGAGGTACCACGCGCTGTCGCCGATCAGCGTGGCGAAAATGGCGAGGATCAGCACCGACGCGAGCTGCGTGCCGACGGTGGCCGGATGCATGGCCGCCATCGCGCCGAACAGGACGAGACAGGGCATCGCGGGCACGGGCAACCCTAGCGATGCGGCGAGCACATTAGCGAAGACGAGAGCAGGCCCGTACTGCTCCACGAGGTCATGTAGCATCGGCTTACTTCCGCGACCGTTTCCGGCGGGAAGCGAAGAAGTAACTTAAGGATTATGGACGCATTTCCGAGACGTGCAAGCGTCCGGTAATGTGGGGCGCGGATGAAGCGGGAGAAGCTTTGCCGGGTCAGGCACGGCAGGCGCGGAGCGCGGTTGGGCCGAGGCTCCGGACGGCCGTTTGTTGCTGGTCATTCAACGCTGAATTTCTCAAGCGGGCTGGGCGGTGGGTGAACGGCGTTCGCGTGCACCCGTACCGCTGCCACCTCCGTTTTACGTCCGGTGATTGTGTTGTTCACCCGGCAATTCGGCGCCGTGCGCGCGAATTGCCGCAATCAGTTCCGCCGGCGTGATTTCATAACGCACTTCGCGGTGGATGCCCGGCTTGCGCTCGTCCACTTCGATCAGAAGAATACCCTTGCCGTCTTCTGTCGACTCGAGGCGCAGTGAGCGAAGTTCGCGCGCCGTCGCGTCGTCGAATTCGGTGAGCAGGGCCATTGACCCGGAAGACCCGGTAGTGCGCATCGAAGTTGTCCTCGTTCCGTTGTTTATCAAGCCATTGTACGGGCAGCCTGGTGCACCATGTGCCGCACACCGCCAAACCCATAGCATCCCACAAACTGCCGAAACCCGCGCTGCGCTTTGCTATGCGCGATGCGAGGATGTCGTGTCAGCCAGTTTAACGCGACTCATTGTGTCGCCGGATGCATTTTTCGTGCCCCGCTGCGGTGCAACCGTTCCACCCGATTGTCATGGCCCTGACGCGTAGCCGGGTTAGGGCTTGGTATCGCGAATGAGCGGCGCGCGGCTCCGCCGCCCGTGGGCAGGCACCTGTGCTGTAAACGATCCACCCCGCGCAGCCGTTGACCAGCACGCGAGGCAATGCGCTACATTGATGCTATGAATCTGAACCGTGAAATCTGCTGTAAGCCGACGCCCTCGGGCGCCGCCCCATGCTTTGACGGCGGCTTCTCTCTGGTGGTGGCCTCGGCAGGTATTTATTGCCGCCCGTTGCGTCCCGTGCGATCGTCGGGATTCGCAAATTGCCGTTTCTACGTGAACGCTGCATGAAACACTACTTGACGATTCAGAGCCTGCTCGGCCCGATGTGGCTACGCGCCGAGGACGATGCGCTCACGGGCGTGTACTTCGTCGGCCAAAAGTACTTCCCGCCGGACGCCGTCGACACCGCAAGCGGCACGGCGACCGGTCGCGACGCCGATACATTCACGGGTGTATCTATGGGCAAGCCGCCGCGCGTATTAGCGGAAAGCGCGGAGCAACTCGCCGAATACTTTGCTGGCGAGCGGCAACAGTTCACCGTGCGCCTGCAGATGGCCGGTTCGCCATTCCAACGAAGTGTCTGGAGCGAACTCGTCAAGATTCCGTTTGGCGAGATCGAGAGTTATGGGCGGCTCGCGCAGCGGCTCGGTCTCCCGATCGGCAGTGCACGCGCAGTGGGAGCCGCGAACGGACGCAATCCGGTGTCGATCATCGTGCCGTGCCATCGCGTGATATCGAACGCGGGCGAGCTCACCGGATATGCTGGCGGACTTGAACGCAAAGCGGCTTTGCTCGCGCTCGAGCGGCCGGCATCGAAACTCCCCCGGCAGCTCGAACTGCTGGACGCCGACGACGCCTTCTAACGCAGTGTGGCGTGCACGACGTTCGCGACGTGCGTTGAAGTGCGGCGACCGGCATCTGCCCGGCAACAAAAAATAGCCCGTCCGAAGAGGGACGGGCCGCTAAAACGCCGTTTTACATGGGTCAACCACCCCGCACAACCAGGGCGCTGACGGACCTATGCTGATCCGCGCCGAACCCTTTGTCGAGGTGGGAGTAACGCCGATCTATCAGACTAAACGGTATCCGGCGCTACGGTGCCCGGCGGTTTGTTTCGCTATGCCGACTACACGACGTTTGCCGGATGCGTCGAACGCGCTACACTGCGCCGGATAGTGCGGTATGGCCGCAGACACGGCTGCTTGCAAACGTTATCGCCGGTAGCCCGTCTGTGCGAACGACGCGAACGACGTGACCCGATGCTGAAGACCCTCGACCGTACCCATGCGTCGCTCGCCGAAGCTTTTGCTTCGCTGGCAAAGAACGCACAGCGTCAGCGCTACCACTACCTCGCGGCGGTACTTACGCTGATGGTCATCGTGGCGGTCTCCGCGGCGCTGGCTGCCGTGCTGGCCGCCGGCAAGCAGCTCGACTATCGCCGCGGTCTCATCACCCAATACGTCGCCGAAATCTCGCTGCTGTTGCATGGCGAGGTTTCATTCCTGCGGCGCACCGAACTGACTATCCAGTACTACCAACAGACTGGCGATGTGCGCAGCCTCCCCGCCGGCGTCGAGGCTTCGATCCGGCAAACCGGCGTGGCGCGCGGCGATGCAGGCACGGATGGATCGCACTTCGATCTGCTCGTGTCGCAGGCCGTGCGTGACGCATGGAGCGCGTCGCTCAGCGACAAGCTCTGGCGTCTATATGAAGCGGGTCAGTCCACACTTTCCACGCAGCGGGCCTTCGAGCTGAATCATCGCGCGATGCTGATCGGGCTGACTGACGACTATGCGGTGATCACGCCGTCGGTAGAGGGTCGGGAAGGCGGCCGCGCGCGGCCGCTGCAGCCGTCCGACGTTCCGCTAATCCGCGCCAGGCTCCTGCAACAGCTGCAGGAGCAGACCGGCCGGCGCGTGCCTGCTAGAGACCAGCGCGTATGGGTGGGTCCATATGTGGACACAGAGTTGGGCGTGCCGGTCATGACCGCGCTCAGCGCCTACTACGAGGGCGATACACCCACGATGCTCGTGACCATGAGCATTCCCGTCGATGCGCTCGTGGAGCATCTCTCGCGTCGCTTCCCGAGGGGCACCCTGATGCTGCTGACCGACGATCGGCGCATCGTCGTTTCCTCACGTCCGGTCTCTGTGGAAACCGG
This sequence comes from Paraburkholderia sp. GAS33, assembly GCF_050436645.1. Classification (NCBI taxonomy): domain Bacteria; kingdom Pseudomonadati; phylum Pseudomonadota; class Betaproteobacteria; order Burkholderiales; family Burkholderiaceae; genus Paraburkholderia; species Paraburkholderia sp. GAS33. The sequence continues at coordinate 232,506 of NZ_JBNDMP010000003.1, read as the reverse complement.
GCACATGTTGCAGACGAACGCTGCGCAGATGGCGAACGATACGTATCGCTACACGCTCCACGGCGCGATTCTGCGCGAGCCGCTGCTGTCCGGCTTCGGTCTGGTGATCGCCTATCTTCCCTGGAGCGGGTTGGCGGCGATCCTCGGCTGGCAATTCGCGGCGATCGCGTGTGGCGCGCTGCTTTTGCTGGTCGGCATCGCCTTGACCGCGCATTTTTGGGGACTGCGCCTGCTGCGCACTGCTTACGATGAAGCCACGCGCGCGCTGGAGAACGAGGCCATCAACCATGTTCTCGTGAGCGCCACGCCGATTGGCCTGTGCATCGTCCGGCAACGCGACTATTCGATTCTCAGCGGCAACGCGCTCGCTGCACAATGGCTCCAGCATGAGCCATCTGCGAATACGCTGCCCACGCATATCGTCGCGGCCTTCCGGGCCGCGTTGCCCGCTGCCGACGAGGCGCAGACGGTCGTGTTTGCCGCGCCGCTTCAACCCGACGAAATTGACGGCGCGGGCGCACAGGTTCTGCAGTTCACCTGCGCGCCGGCCCGCTATGCGGGTGAAGACGTGCTGTTCTGCGCCATCCTCGATATCACTTCGCAGCATGCGCTCGAGGCGCAACTGCGCACCGCGCAGCGCGCCACCGAAGCGGCGATGCGCGAGCGGTCCAATTTCTTTGCGTCGATGAGCCATGAGATTCGCACACCGCTGAACGCATTGCTTGGCAACCTGGAGTTGTTCGTGCGCACGCCGGGTCTGGAGGCGCACGAGCAGCGCGTGCGTACGCTTGGCGTCGCGGCCGACGCGCTGCGCCGCATCGTTAACGATATCCTCGACTTTTCAAAGATCGACGCGGGCGAAATGAAGCTGGTCACGGAGTCTTTCCGGCCCATCGACGACTTCGAAAATCTCGCGCTGTCGTATGCGCCGATGGCGCCGGGGCGGCCGATTCGTTTCTACTCCCACCTTTCTCCGACGCTCATCCAGACTTTGCGCGGTGACCGGACCCGCATTGCGCAGATCGTCAACAACCTGTTGAGCAACGCCTTCAAATTCACCTCTGCCGGCAAGATCATGCTCGGCGCCGAGGTGCTGATCGATACGCAGGGCCGCCGCATTCTCAGTTGCCGGGTTTGCGACTCGGGGATCGGTATGGACCCGCCGATGGTGTCGCGTATTTTTCACCCGTTTGTGCAGGGCGAAGCGACGACGTCCAGCCGGTATGGTGGGACGGGACTCGGCTTGTCGATCTGCGCGAGCCTGTGTGAATTGATGGGCGGACATATCTCCGTCGAAAGCGTGAAGGGGGTGGGGAGCGCTTTCAGCATCTCGATTCCCATGGCGGTTCCATCCGACGAAGAGCGTGTCGCGCAGCCCCTGCCTGCGAGTCGCGGCAGCTTGCTGGTGTTGTGTCAGGAGACGGTGTCGGGTCAGCTCATCGGCGAGTGGCTCGGGCTTTGCGGATGGTTCTGCTGCAGTGTTACTTCGGCGCGCTCCGCGCAGGAGTGGTTACAGACTAACCGGCCCGAGGTGCTGGTGGTGACCGGCGAGTATGAACTCGACGTAATCGCAACGTTGCGCGCGGTGCGGCCAGTGAACGCCGTGTGGATCACACGCGGTGGACCTGATCGTCCAACGTGGCGCAGCGAGGGAGTACTCGAAGTGAGCGAGTTCAGTCATACAGCGATTGTCGCGGCGGCGGATCTTGCCGCAACAGGCGCGCAAGACGGCGCAGGGCGCGTCGGCGCTCTACCCGTTGCTCCGGCATCCACTCGGGAAACAATGAAGACCGTTGCGCCTTCAGCAGCTCCCCAGCCCACATTGCTGGGTCTGGTGGTGCTGGTCGCCGAGGATAATCCGCTGAACCAGTCCTTGATTGTCGAACAGTTGCAGACGCTGGGATGCGAGCCGATTCTTGCCGGCGATGGCCGCCAGGCGCTCGCGATACTCGAGCATACGGAAGTTGACGTCGTATTGACCGATATTCACATGCCGGTCATGGACGGTTATGAACTGCTGGTGGCGCTGCGACGGGATCATCCCGGGTTGCCGGTGTTCGCGTTCAGCGCGGTTACCGACACGCAGCAAACTGACGAATGGGATGAGCGCGGCTTCACCGGTTACATTCCCAAGCCCACGTCGCTTGGAGAGCTGGAAGCGGCGCTCGACGTGTTGGGTATGAACGCAGATGAGGCGGTAGAGCCGGCGGTAGCCCGCGAACCGGCGATTGCCTCGGACGCCGCGCCGCAGGTGCCGCTCAAGCCCACGCCCGAGTTCGACGCGCAGACCAAAGCGCGTTATGTCACCATGCTTAAGGAACATCTCGAGACCGATTTGCCCAAGCTGTTGGCCATCGTCGAGAGCCATAACCGCCTGGCGCTGCGCGACTGGGCGCATAGTGCCGCGGGCGGTTTCCTGATCGTGGGCGAACCACAGTTCGCGACGCAATGTCGTGAGCTCCAGGATCTGTGTCGCAAGCAAGACCCGTGGAGCGAGCAGATGGCCAGTCTCGCCCTGGCGTTGCATGAAGGTCTGCGCAGCCACTTCGGCCTCGACGAGGCGTCGCTGCGCTGAAGGGAGCGCCAGGCGGCGCCTTCCCGTGTCACCCATCAAGCTTCTTCGAACCTGAACCTCAAGATTCCTGTGCGCGCGTCGTAAACGAGTTTGCGGGCCGTATGCGTCACGCATGTGGCCTTGTCCCCTGGGTAGATCTACCCGCCTCGGTCCTCTCGCCACGTCTAATAAAACGCCACAGGAACTTGTACGATGAAACGCTTGGTTGTCGCTCTGTTTGCAGGCCTTACCGCCGTCTATGGACCGCTCGCGATGGCGGATGAAGTGTACGGGCAGATCGGCACCGAAGGCGCCGGTATTGGCTACGGTCACCCGCTCGGCTCACTCGCCAACGTGCGGGCTGAAGTCAACGGTGTCAGTTTCTCGCATAGCTTCAACTCAGGCGACCTGCACTACGACGGAACGGCGACGCTCATCCATGCCGGCCTTTATGGCGACTTCTTCCCGATGCCCAGCGTCGTGCCGTTTCGCCTTACCGCCGGCTTGCTGATTGGCGACGATCATGTGAATGCGACCGCAACCAGCCCGTCCGGTACCTACACCATCAATGGCGTCGCCTATTCGACGCTGGGTCAAAGCATTCACGCGAAGGCCACCTACCCGGCCGTGCGTCCGTACCTTGGCATCGGCTTCGGCCATTCGCCGCTCGCCACCAAAGGCTTTTCGATGTTCTTCGACGCGGGCGTTGCCTATGGCAAGCCGCATCTGGACTTCGATGTGCCCGCCGATATCGTGGCCGAAGCGGGTCAGGCGAACGTCGACGCCGAGAAGCAATCGCTGCAGAACACTGTAGACCGTTATCGTTTCTATCCGATCGTGAAGGTCGGCGTGACGTACCGGTTTTAAGGCACGCCTTCGTGCTTTCGTTCGATCTATCGCGCCGCGGCCGTCTTTAACCAGGCCGTCGCGCGATGAAGTCGATTTCCACGAGTGCATCGCGCGCCAGGCCTGTGACGCCGATACAGGTTCGTGCGGGCAGGGCGCCGGGCGGAAAGTACGCCCGGTATGCGTCGTTCATCGCCGCGTAGTCACGCTTGAATTCCGTCAGGAAAATGCGTGCGTTCAGCACGTGTTCGAGTCCCAGTCCAAGGCCTTTCAGCACAATCTTCAGATTGTCCATCACGCGCTGTGTCTGCGCGACGACCCCCTCGGGTAGCGGGGCTGCGTCGTCGGTGGGTGAAGTGGGCATCTGTCCCGTCACGAATACCCATCCATCAGATTCGGCTGCGTGTGAAAACGGGGCCACGGGTGTCGGCGCGTCCGGGATCATCCAGAAGGTGGGGCCTTGCGTCATGCTGTTTCTCCGCTCAGATCATTGATGATGAAATAGCCGGACTTGCCGGCGAGGTCGAAAGTAACTCGCCAAAAACGGGCCCGTGCAATGTCACGCGGAAGGCATTTTGCGCATGCTACGATGGGTCGCGATGTGACGGAGGGTTGGGCGAGCAATGGCAACACTATACGAGAAGCTCGGCGTTCAGCCGAGCGCGACTGAAGACGAGATCAAGCGCGCCTACCGGAAGGCAGCCATGCGCTGGCATCCGGATCGCAACGCCGGTTCCGAAGAGACGGCACGCGCGGCGTTTCTGGATATCAAGGACGCGTACAACATTCTGTCCGATCCAGCGCAACGCAAAATCTACGACGACGTCTTCGCCCAGAAGATGCGTTCATGGGAAGCCCGCGTTCAGCGCATGGAGCGGGAACGCGCCGAGCGGGAAGAAGCGGCTCGCGCAGCCGAACAGGCGGCGTACGCGAAGTTGTTGGCGCTCGCGATGCGTTTTGCGGACGAAGGCTACAACCGCGATGTGGTGTTCGGCGTGCTGCTCGGGCAGCAGTGCGAGGCCAGCCGCGCTGGCCAGATTGCAGACAGCGTGCTGGCGCTGCATGCGTCACGTCAGCAAAAAAACGTGTCCCCCGGACCGGTGACTAATAACGACAAGTCGGCCCAGGCTGCGGACCACGCCTCGGCACGGAGTGACAGTGCCACGGCCACGAGCGGGAGTACGCTCGGCGGGCTGTGGTTTCAATTCCTGAACGGCCTGCGCTTCTGAGTCGCGCACAGTTTAGTTTGTCGCCCGCTTCAAAAAGAGCGCTGCCGTTGCGCTCCGATTGCTTATAGTAGAAGTGTGCCGGGTCGACAGAAGAAACGGGTCTGCCGTTTCCTGACTCGCACATTTGACGGGGGAACGGTGCGATGACAACAGCAACCGGTTCAGCCTACACGATGCGAACAAGCACACCCGCGTCGTTGCGGGAGCTTGCCAACTACCTCGAACTGGCGCTCGATGCCGGTCAATCCGTGGTCGTGATGCGCTATGGCGAGGGTCATCGCTCGGTGTACATCGGCGACCCGGCCAACTCGCTGGATGCGTTATCGAGCAGCGACGCGGTCGCGGCCCACCTCGCGGATGAGATGCTTGCTTTGACCGAACCGGGATTGAACCGGATCACCGCTGATGGCCAGGTTTATCGCTTCACGCGGACGCACCGCTATATCGAGGACCGGCAGGCCGTGATCTTTGCGCCGGCATGAGCGGGCTGCCGCGACTTCATCGTCAATCTCACGCCAACCGCTCCAGCACGCTCGCACAATAAAAAAAGCGAACCGAAGTTCGCTTTTTGCAACGGTTCGCCGCCCGTGGGCAGCGACCGAAACATTTCGTTTGCGTCTGACGCTTTGCTTTATGCGCCGGCCGAAACGGTTGCCACGAATTGCTTGGCAGCCTTGCTAGCCGATTCGTACGTAGCGTTGGCAGCCGAAAATGCCGAGTTCCATGCTGCTACCGCGCCTTCGCTGCCGGCCGGTGCATTTTTTGCCAGGCTTTCGATAAAGCCTTGTGCGTCTTTCTGGGCTTTCTGAAACTGTGCAGTAGCGGCGCTCGAGAATTCGGCTTGGGCGCCCGACAGGATTTCATGCACATGGCGGCCGTATGCAGCTGCCTTTTCCGATGCCGGTTGCGACAGGCTGGCCGACAGCGCGACCAGTTCGCTCGGATCTTTCACCGAGAGAGCCTTGGCTGCGATTTCCTGCGTTTCGGCGAGCGATGCTTTGCCGACTTGCAGATTCAGTGCGACCAGCTTCTCGAAGCTTGCGAACGCCAGGTTCGTGAAGCCGAAAAACGATTGCAGGCTGGCTTGCTGTGCGGCGATCAATTGTTGGGGGGTAAGCGTGCTCATCACTGCTCCAAAGGGTAAGGCGGCGAGTGCGAGACGGCTCTAAGTGAACAAAATCCGCGCGCCGCAAGGGCTGAAAGTGGTTTGTTGCAGTGCAACAAAAACTCATTGTACGGGGTAATTTTGGGAAGTCAATCAATTTCGAGAGAAGGGGAGGCAAGGCTGTGCAGCCGCCATGGCGGGTTGCGGATTGGTTGAAACTGGCGTGAAATGCCCATGCGGCCGGCGTGCAGCAGACGCGAGGCGGATGTGACGGTAGCCGTCGCCGGGGCGCCCGTGGCATAGTGCGACCCATTCACAAGCGACTGCGTACAGGAGTAAAGCGAAGCCGATGACCAGCCCCCTCGATTCTTACCAGCAGGACCAGGTCGTCCTGCTGGACGACGTGCCTAGCCCCGCCGCCGATACCCCGGAACCGTTTGTCGTCGCAAATGAACGACGTGTGGTGATTGCCTATCGGATTGCCGCGACGGATTTCGAGCGCTTCGGTCCGTTCGATGAAGATGACGATCCGTTCTGCGCGGTGGAGTTTTCGGCGGCGGCGTTTCATCAGTTCGGGCCACCCAACGACGAAGGGCTGTACGCTCATCCGTTGTCCGCGCAGGGCCTACGCGGCTATTGCGCGCATGAAATCGTGAACTCGTCGCTGGTGGCCGATTCGTGGGGGCCGGCGGCCGCGCAAGAAGGCTATCGGCACTACGTCCTGACGTTCCAGGACAGCACGTATGAATGCGTGGCGGCGGACTGCACGGTGGTGGGAATCTACGGCAATGGCGACATTGCCGCCCGTGAAGCGTTTTCGTTATGTAAATGAGTCTCCTCAACGTGGCCCGCGGGTGGTTATCGTGGGCCAACGCGTCTTGGCATTGGGCGTTGCGTCGCTGCAATGCAACTCCTCCTGACCCATTCTCTAAAAGATTCGTATAATTTACTTCTTTGTGACATTTCACGGTAAAAAATACCCATTCCCCATTTGAAGGCTGTGAGTTAACGAATCGAACCGGTTCGCCGGATTACCTGCGCACCATCACGACGGTTCGTCTGGCAGTGGGCTTTCCGACGAGCCGCGACTCGAAGTCGAACACCGCTTTCGCGCAGAGAGGGCGACACGACGGTTCGCTTGCTAAAGTCAAAGATACACCGCGCGCGTGAGCTCATGCCATTGAAAAAAATATGTAGTGCGAAGGATTAAATCAGGCGAGGTCGGAGTCTGTCCCAATGCACCTGCGCGAGGAAGCCAGCACGAAAACGTTTCACTATCTGGCTCGCCTTCGAGCGTGGCGAGATCTCGTAAGCAAAGAAAGCTTCTTGACCCCAGCACGCGGGTCGATATTCGATTTTTACTGGCTTTAGAAATCTGGCTGCGATATCTATAGGAAAGGTCAGTCTGCGTTATCCCCTAGCCATTCGTAGAATCCCGTGATTGAAATTCCTTTGTCCGATGACGACTGGATGCACGTCGAGCATCTATTTCGTGAATCCCCGTCGCCACGTGGGAGACCGCGTCGCGCTGCGCGCGATATTTTGAATGCCATTCTCTGGATTCAACAAACCGGAGAAAAGTGGCATCGGTTGCCGGCGAACTTTCCGCCGCAACAGACCTGCTACGCGAAGTACATCGCGTGGCGCCGCTCAGGTGAATTGCAGCGCGCCGTTGAGCTTCTGTGCAAGCGGCAGCGCGGCTGCGGCTGATTCTCCCGAGATATTTCTGCTCGATCCAGCGGCCTTCCGACGGCTAGCGCCGCGTGTACGTGTTCGCGCCGCCTGGCCGTAACACCGTAACGTGGCCGACGTAACAACACGGCCATGACAGCCTCTCCCTGAGCTTTATGTGCACTCGATGCCACGTCGAGCTCGCAAGGTAAAGCCATGTTTTGCAAAGGCTTTGCCGAGCCTTGATCGGTTCTCCATTCGCTTCGACCTGGCGTTGGCACGCAATGTGCAATCGGTCGTCTGGTTAGCATTCTTAGCGATCACGCGTCATGCACCTTGTTCAAATCAACGATCCGTCTGCGCATCGGCGCCCTTCCGTCTATGCGACCGGCGTCACGGGGCAACAGAAAAATCAGATGAACGACGTACACGTACACGATGGTCTGGCGAAGCGCATCTCGCAGGGACTGCGCGCCGACGAGTTTTACTTGATGTTTCGCGGCGCCTACCAGGTCGGCACCGGACAGCTGTCGCATGTCGAGGCGCAAGTGCGATGGATGCATCCGGATTATGGGCTGCTGCTCCCTGGCGTATTCATGCCGCAGCTCGAGCAGTCCGACGTCGCGTATGAGATGAGTTGCTTCATGATTGCGCGCGCTTGTCGTGAGCTTGGTGTCTGCCTTAGCCAGGGACTGACGCCTTGCCCGGTTTCGATTGACGTCCAGGCGTCGGCGGCAGTGCATGAGCGCTTTGCGGAGGACATCCGCGACATCGCGCTGTTCTATGACGTCGCACCGAATCTGCTTGAGCTCGAATTCCCGGAAAGTGAGGACGCGGCCCGTGTCCTTTCGATTCGGGCGCTCACGGCGGACCTCAGGGATCTGGGAGTGGGGATCTCGTATGGCGACTTTGGCGCGGGACGGGCATCACTGGCGAGCCTGGGTGCGCTCGATATCGACACCGTGAAGCTGGCGCGAGAGCTGGTGGCAACGGTGCCGAACGACACGCGTTCGTGCAAGGTCGTTGAAGGCCTGCTAGCGCTGCTGGAGTCGCTGGATATACGCGTGGTAGTGGACGGTGTCGAGACTGAAGAGCAGGCGCGCTGGCTGCGTCAATGGCCTCGTATTATGGCTCGGGGTGCCCATTGGCCGAGGCCGGTGCGGGCGCTGTCTGAGTTGATGCCGCCGGTCTCTTCACTTTAGAGAATGGATTCGCCACACGGGTCGTTACGTGCCGCGTTACGTAACGGTGACGTTGCTGCACGGCGCGCAATGGTTGATTGGGTTGACGAGCTTTTCGAAACATGGGCGCCAAGCCCCGTCTGACGTACGTCGGTGGTAAGCCCTAGCGACAACGTACCGCGAAATACTCGTTGGCATAGTTGCTGCTTTAAGGATGGCGCAGCGCACAAAGTGATAGACAAAAATAGTAAGGGTGTCATTGAGTATCAGTTTCAAACGACCGACCAGGTCCGGGGGTAAACCGGTCGGTTTTCAAGCATGCGGTGTGGTTCCGGCGTTCGTTCGGATCGTGCCGTTCCAGTGCAACCGGCGAGGTAGCCCGGTGAGGCTGGCTTCCCCTTGGGCATAGAGACGTGAAGGTTTGATGCCGGACGCAGTCGGCAAGCTGTGACTGTGTGCTACGAAGCGGAATGTCCTAAGGCGCGCGTTTAACGCGTGCAGGGAAAGTATTGCCTTGCGAAAGATGGGCTGATGTGGGGTTATCGATCGATCCGGGGGGATCGCAAACCCACTAATAGAGGATAACTAACCATGCATGGACAGATGCAACATGAACAGAATGCCGCACGCCGGATCTATCCCGCGTTCTGTAACGCGTGCCTGATGCTATCCGCAAACGTCAAGGTGATCCTGAGGGCCGAGCAAAAATGATGAACGTAGCAACCCTCGCACAAGAAACGCGAAAGATGCACGGGCTTCAGGGCCTCGTTGCACGTGCGCTGGATATCGCGCTGATCGTTGGCGGAGCGATAACAGCAGCGCAGATTCGCTATGACGATCTGTTGCAGCATCACACGGATGCCGCTTTCGTCGCGTTTGCTACCGCGCTGGCGATCTCCCTGTTTCCCGTCTTTGGTATCTACCAGTCGTGGCGTGGGCGCTCCATGCTGCGCCTCGCCGGCCAGATCTCACTCGCGTGGGTGGTCGTCCAGGCGTGCGCGTTGGTACTGATGTTTTCATTGCACCGAACCGATCTGATCTCACGTTTGTGGTTCGCTTACTGGACGGGTTTGACCGGTGGCGCGTTGATCGTCTCGCGGCTGACGGTGCACGCCGCGCTGGGGCGCGTTCGCCAGGCCGGTCTGAACCTGCGCAGGGTCGCGGTCGTCGGGCAGGGGGCGCATTGCCAACGCATGGTGCGCAATATCGAAGCTGCCCCAGCAAGTGGCTTCCGCGCTTCCGCCGCCTACGACATTTTCCCCGAAACCGGTCTTGCCAGCCTTGGCATGCCCGTGTTCGACGATCTGGCGAAATTCGCGCGCCATGTTCGCTCTGAGGGCGTGCAGGAACTGTGGCTGACGCTCCCGCTGTCGGAGGAACGCACGATTTTGCAGGTCGTGCAGGAGTTCCGCGACGATCTCGTGAACATCCGCTTCATGCCTGACGTCAGCGGTCTCGCCTTGTTCGATAGCGGGATGATCGATCTCATCGGCGTGCCCGCGATCAACCTCGTTGCGTCGCCGTTGTCGTCGCACGCGCTTGGCAAGAAGGAGATCTTCGATCGCGTCTTCGCGGCCACCGCACTGTTCGCCCTCGCGCCTCTGCTGATTGGTATCGCCGCGGCGGTCAAGTTTTCGTCACCAGGGCCGGTGATCTTCCGGCAACGGCGCAAGGGCGCCGACGGAAAGGTCTTCCAGATCTACAAGTTCCGGACGATGCACGTGCACAGCGAAGAACAGGGTGTCGTCAGTCAGGCCAGCCGCGGTGATTCGCGCATCACCAGGGTCGGCGCCTTTTTGCGGCGTACCAGTCTCGACGAGTTGCCACAGTTCTTCAACGTGCTAAGCGGCGATATGTCGGTAGTCGGGCCGCGGCCGCACGCGATCGAACACGACGAGCTCTATCGGAAAGTCGTGAGTGGCTACATGCATCGCTATCGGGTCAAGCCCGGCATTACAGGGTGGGCGCAAGTCAACGGCTTTCGCGGCGAAACGGACCGGATCGAGAAGATGCAAGGCCGTGTCGAGCATGACTTGTATTACTTGCGTAACTGGTCGTTCGCGCTGGATATGCGGATTGTTGCGGCGACTATCTGGCGCGGGTTCCGTCACACGAACGCGTATTGATTGTGACGCTCGCCCTATGGACAGGAAGTGCTAGTCATGTTCGATTCGATCCTGGTGGTATGCGAGGCCAACATGTGCCGTAGCCCCATGGCGCAAGCCATTCTCGCGAGGAGACTGCGGGGTGCGACGGTTGTCTCGGCCGGCACCCGGGCGATACCGGGCCGCACGATCGATGGGTTCACGTCGAAATTGATGGCGGCCCGCGGTTACGACCTGCGGGGCCATGTGGCGAATCTGATTGGCTTGCCGCAGGTACGAGCAGCGCAACTCATCCTGACCATGACCACGATGCAGCGCACGACGGTAGAGCGCGCATACCCGTTCGCACGAGGCAAGGTGTACAGGCTGGGCGAGCACGACGATCAGGATGTTCTAGACCCGTATCTCGGTTCCATCGAGACATATGAGACGTGTTTCGCACAGATCGAGAGTGGCGTTACGAACTGGATTCAGAGGATACCGAAATGTGGCTAAACCGACTCGAGAAAACCGGTTTGATACACGATGGGTTGAGCGCATTGGCGATATGTGTGTTCGCTGCCGCGATGCCGTCAACGGCACGAGCCCAGTTGCTCGCGCCTGCGACTACGCATCCCGCCAGCAACGCCTCTTCTACGGCAGTCCAGCGAAGCAGCATGGGGAATAGCCGAAGCGCGACTGATCCGCAAGTGCCGTTAGCGGAGCAAGCGCTTCTAGGTGGACCGAACGATGACGACGGCGACTACCTCGACCGTTTAGGCGGCCCGATCGATGCATCGTCGGAACAGTCGGGTGCGAAGGGTCTGGAGCCACCCACGCCGACCGAAGCGTTGATTTCCGATGCGGACGACGGCACGACGAAAACCGGAACCGGTAACGCGAGTGAATCAGACAAGCGGCCATCTGCGCTGGGGCGTCGGAGCACTACAAGCAGCGCTTATGCAATGCCGGAAACGTCGCCAGCCCGTGGCCTGATCGCATCGCCAGGAGTTTTACCGTTCGACGGGGCATCGGTTTACCCGTCTCCATGGTAGGTCGTCGGTGTGGTCAATGGGTTTGCTAATGAAATACAACGAGGGAAACGCCAAGAACAAACAGACACCCGGCCAGCCTGCCAGGTGAACGAAACAGTTAGCTTCAGGATAGATCTAATGAGACCCAAGCAAAAAACAAAAATGGATGTATCGAGGGCAACGCGATGGCAATGGAGTGTTCGTGCGGCATCGATTGTGGGGTTGGTGGCGGGGCTGGCGGCCTGTGCGGTCGCGCCCGGCATGCGGATGTCGCCGAACCCGACTCTGCCGGTTTCGGCTGCGACCGCGGACCATGCAGCGGTGAAGCTCCCCGTGCCGGTACGCGAGATCGACGTCTCGCTTGTGCAGCAACTTCACGATGCACCTGCCACACCACTGGAGTCGGATCTGTCATCGCTGCTGAGCGACACGGCGCAGCCTTACGTGATTGGACCCGGCGACGTTCTGCAGATTACCGTGTGGGATCACCCCGAACTCGACGCTGCCGGTACTGCCGGTGGCCTCAATAGCACGCCGGCGCGCCCTGCCGATCCGGCTGCGGGCTTCGTGGTGAATAGTGCCGGAGAGGTGCAGTTTCCCTACATCGGCAGGCTGAAAGTGAGTGGCGAAACCACGGATGAAGCTCAAAGCGCTATCACAAGAGCGCTTACCTACTTCAAGAATCCTCAGGTCACTGTGCGGATTGCGTCGTTCCGTAGCAAACAGGTTTACGTCGAGGGTGAGGTCCATACGCCAGGAATCCAGCCGATCAACGACGTGCCTATGACGCTTTACGAAGCCGTCAATCGCGCCGGTGGATTTGAACCTTCGGCCGATGAGAGCCGTCTTGTGCTGGTCCGCGGCGGAAAGTCGTATCAGGTCGACCTTACCGCGATGCGCGACCAGAAAATCAGCGGCTCCCAGATCGTGCTGAGGAATGGCGACGTGTTGCGTGTGACTTCCCGTGACCAGAACGGCGCATACGTGATGGGGGAAGTGAACAAACCGACGTTTGCGACGCCACTACGCGACGGCACCTTGACGCTAAGCGACGCACTGACGCAGGCGGGTAGCCTGAACAATAACAGTGCAGACGCCGGACAGATTTTTGTCATTCGTGGTTCGAAGTCGACGACTCCGCAGATCTATCACCTGGATGCGGCCTCACCGATCGCAATGGTGCTGGCCAACCAGTTCGAGTTGCTCCCGAACGATGTGGTCTACATAGATGGAAACGGTCTGGTACGGCTTAGCCGCGTGCTTAGCTTGCTGTTGCCCGCTATCAATGCTGGTTTAACTGGAGCGGTCGTCGCGCGATGAATAACCTATACCACCCCGAACAAAACCTCCTCCCGTCCGGGGGATTATCCAGTCATCGCGGCCGCGATGATCTCCTGAGTGCCGACGAGCCGCCGCTTTCCGAATACGTCTCAGTGGTGCTGCAGAACTGGAAGCTGATCGCGATCATCGCACTGGTCATCCTTATGCTGGGGATGAGCTACGCGATCTTCGGCACGCCCGTCTATCGCGCGGACGCGATGATCCAGGTAGAAGATGGGACGGCCGACGCGAAGGCGCCGCTGGGTGAACTGGCGTCGCTGTTCGACACGACCGCGAGTACCGCAGCCGAAATCGAACTGGTCGGGTCGCGACTCGTCGTGCAAAAGACTATGCGCGACCTGCATCTCGACATCGACGCCAGGCCGGACTACTTTCCTCTGCTAGGCGCGTTTATCGCACGGCATGTCAAACCCGGTAAATTGGCTGCGCCATGGCTAGGCATGAACCGGTTTTCCTGGGGTGGTGAGGACATCGATGTAAGCCGGTTCGATTTTCCGTACGACACTGCTTTTACGCTGATTGCAGGTGCGGGGCATACGTTTGAAGTACGGGATAACAATGACGATGTGATTGCTCGTTGTGTCGTCGGCCAGGCTTGCAACGGGAAAGTCGACGACGAGCCGGTGACGATACGCGTCGAGCGTCTGGTCGCCAATACCGGAGCACACTTCGCGCTCAAGCATTTCCGCGAGCTCGAGACGATTGATCGTCTGCAGGACCAACTCGACATTGAAGAAAAGACTAAGCAATCGGGTGTGATCAGTGTGACGCTCGATGGTCTGGACAAAAGCAAGATCACCCGGATCGTCAACAGCATCGGGATGAACTATGTAGAACAGAACGTCAAACGAAAGCGTGATGAGGCGCAGTCGACTCTCGACTTTCTGTCCAAACAGTTGCCTACGCTGAAGGCCAGGCTCGAGAGCTCCGAGAACGCATACAACGCATTTCGCAATCGCAAGGGAACCGTCGATCTGAGCGAAGAAAGCAAATTGTTGCTGGGGCAGCTCGTCGACCTGAAGTCCAGGCAGATAGATCTTGAGCAGAAGCGCAGCGAAATGCAGCAGCGCTTCGCTGATGATCATCCTGCTGTCGTTGCGCTTACCGACAACATCGCTGCGCTCGCCGGTGAGCAGAAGAGTCTTTCTGATCGGGTGGGAGCGCTACCTAACACCGAGCAGGAAGCGCTGCGGCTGTTGCGCGACGTGCGGGTGGATACGGAGCTGTACACCAACCTGCTCGACAGTTCACAGCAGCTGGCAGTGGTAGAGGCGGGGCAACTCGGCAATGTACGCGTCGTAGACTGGGCGATGCGGCCCGACGATCCCGTTAAGCCGCGCAAGCTGATTGTGCTGGGCATTTCGTTGGTACTCGGCATTGTTGTCGGCGTAGCGGTTCCCTTTGTTCGGCGCGCACTGCAGGTTCACATTGAAAATGCGGAGCAGATCGAGCAGATTCTCGGCACACCGGTGTACTCGGTGATTCCGCACAGCGAACGGCAAAACGCGATCGAGCGTCAGATTCGCAAAGGACGTGCCGGACAACTGCTGCTCGCCCGGACCGCTCAGGATGACGTAGCGATCGAAGCAATTCGTAGTTTGCAAACGGCGTTGTATTTCGGCGCGTTCGACGCAGTCAATAACATCATCCTCGTCACCGGGTCGCGTCCAAACGTCGGTAAGTCATTTTTGGCCGCGAATCTGGCGGCGGTCATGGCTGCTGGCGGGAAGCGGGTCTTGCTGGTCGATGCTGACCTGCGGCGCGGAAATATCCACACCTACTTCGGCACGGGTTTGGTTCCTGGGTTTGCCGACGCCCTCGCAAGCGACGCGGCGGATCCACTGATCCAGCACAAAGTGCTCCCCGGTCTCGACTTTCTGCCGCGCGGCGCGGCACCTGCCAATCCGGCTGAACTGTTGATGGGCGCGCGGCTGAAGATGCTGCTGGATCGACTCTCAGAGCAATACGACGTCGTGGTGGTCGACACGCCACCCGTGCTTGCTGTCACCGATGCTATGTTGATTGCCCGCCATGTCGGTACAACGCTGCTGGCCGTACGCCACGGCCAGCAGACAGTCAACGAGATTAGCGAGGCGGCAAGGCGCATCCGCAATGCAGATATCGTGGTTCGCGGCGTCGTGCTGACCGATGTTCCGCAGAGCCGTCTCGGGTATGGCAGTTACAGCACGGGTTACTACGCGTATGAAAGCCGCTAGCTATCGCACGGGACACCCACTCGTTCTGTCGCGTTCGAGTGTCCCGAACATGCCGCGACGACTCATCAACATCCAGTTGGTGCTGGGACTGTCGCTGTTGTCAGTGCAGTTCGTGCTGATCGGCGGTGCGCAGCCAGGTCAGCTGTGGGCCGTTGCGCTGATACCGCTACTCGTCATGAGGAAGGCGATTCGCGTCAAAGGTCACGAGATGCTGGCGTACTTTCTGTTCATTGGCGTCGCGCTCCTGCTCACTGCACTGAGTGGCTATCCGCGTATCAAGGCGGCAGAGCAGATTGCGAAGTTCGTGGTGGTCTATCCCGTGTTTTATCTCGTCGGCCGCGCTTTTGGCAGGCACTATCTTCGCAACAAATTGCCGTTCGGTTACATCGCGCTATTCATGTTCCTGGCATACCAGGTTGCACTTCAAAAGCTGAACATTCCGATTCTGTATAAGACCGTGGATTTCATGCAGGACGCTTTGCATGGTTCGTTCAAGGAGAAAAACTGGCTGGCCACGTTTTTCTTTCTTTGCAGCTATGCATTGTTCCTCCAGTCGAAGCGCGGGAAAGCCGATGCTCTGTGGTTCATTGTGCTGAGTGCAGTCGTCGCGTTACTCAGCGAGTCCAAGACCGAACTGATCCCTTGTGCAATCGTCCTGATGACGCAGATCAAGGGCCGCACCGCGCTAAAGATGGCGGCAATTGCTGCAGGTGCGGCGCTTTACTATTTCCGCTTCCACAATGCGCTCTCAGGCGATCAACTGAACGTTCGGCTGGAACAGGAGCGCGGTCTCGCTTTCATGATGAGCGTCGCGCTGGTCGTTAAAGACTGGACGGGTTACGGCTTCGGTTTCGTAGAAAGTTACTTCGCCTCGTCGCCGGTCAGTGTGATCGGGCTGGGTGCAGGGACGAATTCGATCTTTTGCGCGCCACTCGACCTGATGCTGATCGCAGGCGTACCGGGCGTGATTCTATGGCTGGTGTTCTTTTGCGGAGCCGGACATGGCTGGCGGACCATGTTGTGCCTGGCACCCGTCGCGGCCTGGTCGCTCGTGAACCCCATGCATCAAAGCGAGATGGTGTACCTGTTTTGTGGCTATCTGGTGTCCTGGGGGAGCGGTGTCTTCGTCCCACGCGAAACCGCTACGTTTACCGACGCCTCGTACTTATTCCCTCATCACGCACGTTCACGTCAATTCCGCGGGGGACGCGTATGAAATTCTCTCTCGTGATGGCCACGCTCGGCCGCAGCGTCGAAGTCGAGCGTCTGTTCGTCTCGCTAGCGGAGCAGTCGTGCCGCGATTTCGAACTGATCGTGGTTGACCAGAATCCGGACGATCGTGTGAAAGCGATCGTGAACCGCTTTCGCGAGCAGATGGATATTGTTTATCTGCGCTCTGAAAAGGGCTTGTCACGCGCTCGCAATGTGGGTCTTGGGGCCGTCCGCGGGGAGATCATCGCCTTCCCGGACGACGACTGCTGGTATGCCCGGGATGTGCTTTCCTTTGTCGCCACGAGGCTTGACGAGGACAGAAGCCTGGGTGGTATCACAGGCTGCAGCGTGGATCACACTGGCAGGTTGTCACAAGGACGCTGGGCGAATCAGACGACGCTGGTTGACCGCTTTAACGTCTGGACCAGCGCGACGTCTTATACGATTTTCCTGCGTGCACAGGCCGTCGCGGCGGCTGGCAGGTTCGACGAAAGACTGGGCGTGGGATCGGGCTCGCCGTGGGGCGCCGGCGAGGAAGTCAATTTTCTGTTGGGTGTTTTGCGCGCGGGCATTGCCGTTCGGTACGACCCGGCTTTGCGCATAGCGCATCCGGAACCGCTGCAGAGCTTCGATGAAAGGAGTTTCACGCGCGGGCGCTTGTACAACCGGGGCTTTGGCCGTGTGCTCGGATTGAATGGCTATCCGTGGCATTTCGTCCTGTACCTGCTTGCAAGGCCGATGGCAGGGTGTCTGCTTGCGCTGTTCGATGGAGATGTCGCGCGCGCCCGCTACTACTGGATTGCCTCAACGCAGCGCATGCTCGGCTGGGCCGACAGGGGATGAAAATGACCTCTACCTCGCTGAGCGTGCCTTCACGTCGTACCTACACTGTCTATGCGGACCTGCGTTGGCCGGCGCAGACGGGTATCGGCAATGTAATGACTGCGTGTCTCGAACGGGCGCCTGGTGAAGCGACGATCGAATCGCTGGATGTGCAGGGCGCAATTGGCAGTCCGCTTTCACCCATGTCGATCTCGAAGGCGCTGTTGAGCAGACGCACAGGCGGCGTATTTTGGAGTCCCGGCTTTGTACCGCCTGCGTGGGCCGGCTTGCCTTCCGTGGTGACCGTGCACGACTTGACGCATCGGCATTTCTATTCACGGTGGCACCGAACCTACTACGACGTGCTGTTGCGTCGCATGTATCGGCGCTGCGCAGCGATCGTGTGCGGCACGGATTGCGCTCGCAATGAATTTCTCGCGTGGTCCGGGATCGACGCCCGGCGGGTGCACGTGGTTCCAAACGGTGTGGGTGAGGCCTACACACGCAATACTCTGACGCTCGATTTTCCCTACCCCTATGTGCTTTATCCAGGTAACCGGCGCAACTACAAAAACCTTGACCGTCTAATGACGGCCTACGCGCAATCGACGTTGCCTGAGAAGGGCGTCCACCTCGTGCTGACCGGTAACGCTGACCAAAACCTCAGCGGGCTTGCAGAAAAGCTGTCCATACAGCCATTTGTGAAATTTATCGGAAAGGTCGCCGATGAAGACATGCCGCGCTTGTATCGGGGCTCGCTCTTCGTCGCTTTCATATCGCTATACGAGGGATTCGGACTGCCAATTGTCGAGGCAATGGCGTCGCGCGTCCCCGTTTTGACCTCCACGGTGTCAGCGATGCCGGAGGTTGCGGGCAACGCAGCATTACTTGTGAATCCTTTGAGTGTTCCGGACATCAGGACGGCAATGAACCGTCTGGCGGATGAACCTGCCTTGCGCGAGGACCTCGTTGGCGCAGGTGTCGAAAGAGCGAAGCGGTTTAGTTGGGACGAGACGGCCGCTGGTCATTGGAGCATCGTCGAAGGCGTGTCTCAAGCAGCGTAAAGACTGCTTGCTGCGCTTGTACTGGTTGTTCAAATCCGGGGGGAGTATGAGCATTCAAGTTCGCTTGAACGTCGTGATCGTGAATTTCCGGACACCGGATCTCACGTTGAATTGCATCAATTCTGTTCTTGCGCTAAGGATCGCGCAGCCTGAAGACGTGGTGGTAGTCGAAAACGCTTCGCCCGACGATTCATATCAGCGACTACGTGCGCAATTGCCTGCCGGCGTTCGTCTGGTCCGTTCGTCCCTGAATCGCGGTTTTGGAGCTGGTGTAAATCTTGGCGTTGTGGCGGGCATGCACGAGTACGTGCTCGTTTTGAATCCCGACACCTACTTCGTCGACGCGAGTCTGCAAAGAGCGCTCGATGTGCTGGCAGCGGCACCGGCGATTGGTCTCGTGGGACTTGATCTCACCAATCCGGATGGCACACGCCAGTACTCGGCGAGGCGCTTTTATAGCATGCTCGATATCGTAGGGCGGCGTACGTCGCTCGGAAGATCGGGAATATTGCGCGAGCGCATCAAGAGGCACCTTATGGTGGACGCCTGGGCGCCAGGTGTTCCGTTTGACGCCGACTGGGTGATGGGCACGGGCTTCGTCGTGCGGCGCTCAATTTTCGAAGAGTTGAGTGGCATGGACGAGGCTTACTTTCTTTATATGGAAGATGTCGATCTGTGCGCACGCGTGTGGCATTCAGGTTATCGCGTGGTGTGCGTACCAGGGGCGCGTCTTGTGCATGAACATCAACGCCAGTCAGCGGGTGGATTGATGAATCGTGCTAGCCGCTATCATCTGCAAAGCCTGCTTCGATTCCGCAATAAATTCCGGGTGCCGTTGACCTTTCCGCCAGGTATCAACGGTATCGGCAGGTAGAGGGGCATGGCCGCGACCCGGATCACGCTCCTTCGTATTGCCGGATATCTCGCTTACCTTCTGCTCGCAGCGTACTGTCTGGCAGTTAATGCAGCCGAAGAGTCCTTGTTGATCAACGGGGACTTCTCAGCAGGACGTAGCGGGTGGTGGGGCGACGCGGCGAAAGTCGTCAGGCAGTCGGATGTCGGTGACGCACTGGAACTAGCGGGCGGCTTCGTTGCGCAGGATCGCATTGCCGTCAAAGGAGGATTGCGCTACCGGATCCAGTTGCGGCTCCGTACTGTCGACGCACCGTCAGGCTCCGCCTTTGTCCAGGTCAGCTTCAGAGGGCCAAACGTAGATACGGGCTGGCGCGGTGTCGAGCGTATCGCGCAACCATGGGGATTTGAAGCCGCAGTAATCGTGGATCGCGAAGCGAGCGGTCCGTGGACAAACTACGACGTGGTCGTGCAGGCACCGCCGCAAGCAACTCAGATACTGCTTTATCTACGCAAGGTGAAAGGGACTGCGGGCGTTGTGCAATTTGCTCAGGTTAGTCTCACAGCCACCGATGAACCCGTCACGACGGCGGCCGCGATACAGGCGGCGCAAACGCGTACAAGCTTTTCTCGGGCACCGTTCCCCGACGCGGACCGCGAAGCGGCACTCGCAGCAGTGATCCGTTCGGGCGGTGCGCCCGCCAGGCAGTTGCAGTTGGCGGGAGATGGCGCGACGCGTTACCACATCCATGTTGGCGCGGATGCAGATGCGATCACGCTGCATGCGGCAAGCGAACTGGCTGACTATCTTAAGCAGATCACCGGTGCAGATTTCTCAGCTATTTCGGATGACAACGCACCGCAACCTGGACCGCTGATCGTAATCGGTCGCTCCAATCGACTCACGGAACCGCTATGTCCGCTTGCTGACCTCGACACGTTAGGAGACGACGGCTTCGTTCTGTGTACGTCAGGCAGAAATCTGGTCATAGCAGGCAACACATCGCGCGGCACCATGTATGGCGTCAACTGGTTTCTTGATCGAATGTTGGGCGTCAAATGGCTGGCGCCCGATGCGATCTACGTGCCCAGGCAGACCACGTTGAACATGGCTGCGCCACATGAAAGACAGATACCGCGTTTTGCCTATCGCGAAGTCTTGAGCAGCGAAGGTCAGGACAAGGCATTTCGAGCCCACAATCTGCTCGCCGGCGAATCGCATGGTCCCTCGTTTTCGGCATCGCCAGCCGGCATTGACGACTGGGACCACAGCTGGCTCGCGAAAGGCGGTGATGCATCGTTCTGGGAATTGTTGCCGCGCGAGCGTTATGCAAAGGAGCACCCGGAGTGGTATGCCGGCGGTCAGGTCGCGATGATGAACCCGGCGGTGCGCAAAGTGCTGGCAGCGAATATTGTCGCGAGAATGCAGCGTTTGCCCGATTACACCAAAGTCTGGTTCGGTCTGCACGATATGGATTGGGGTTGGGACATGGACCCCGCGAGTAAAGCGTTCGCGGATCTTCATGGTGGCAATCCGTCTGCTCCGCTGTTGGACATGGTGATGGACGTCGCTGCGCAGGTGCGCGAGGTCCTGCCCGGCGCCAGATTCGCGTTCGACGCTTATCACTGGGGCTTTGCTCCGCCAACCGGGATGTCGGTCCCGGACTATGTTCTGGTCTATCCGATGACGATTCAGGTGGACTACAGCACACCGCTCGATTCGGGACGCAACGTTGAGCTTGGCAAAGGCCTGGCGGGGTGGAACGCCATTTCCCAGCATATGTTCGTGTGGGATCACGTCACCAACTTCGGAGGTTCGATACAGCCGACGCCGAACATTTACCCGATCGGCGC
This sequence comes from Paraburkholderia sp. GAS33, assembly GCF_050436645.1. Classification (NCBI taxonomy): domain Bacteria; kingdom Pseudomonadati; phylum Pseudomonadota; class Betaproteobacteria; order Burkholderiales; family Burkholderiaceae; genus Paraburkholderia; species Paraburkholderia sp. GAS33. Next base: position 211,441 of record NZ_JBNDMP010000003.1, on the reverse strand, counting down.
AAGCATTCGATGGCTTGCGACGCTAAAGCACGTCACGGGTTATTTTGCGGAGGGGAGCTGGTTCACTCCGGGTGCGGAGTTCGCGAGTCTGCGGGTATGGCTGATCGCGCGGTTGTTGTGGGATCCCTCGCAGGATGTTCATGCTTTGGTGGCGCAGTATTGTCGCGACTATTTCGGGGACGCGGGTCCGTATGTCCTCGACTATATCGACCTGATGCATCGCGCGAACGCGACGAGTGGCGACGTGCTGGCAGAGGAGACCCCGGTTGCCATGAAGATGTACACGCGCGAATTCGTTGTGCGGGCGGATCGGCTTTTAGCTCAGGCCGAACGAGCTGTCTCCGGAAATCCGTTGCTGATCGAGCGGGTGCGGCAAGCGCGCATGCCGCTCGATTTCGTCATTCTGGTGCGTCGTAACGAGTATGAGTCGAGCTCCGCTGGCGACACGTGGCAACTCGATTATTCAAACCGCCTTGCACGGTTCAAGCAAGCCGTGCGCAGTAGCCGTCTTGTGAGATTCCGGCAAGGGGGAAATTTGCAGCAGCTCGACCAGTTGCTGAGCGTCGAGCGTAGCGTGGCAGTGAGGCCCGCGTTGGCAGTCGGTCTTGCCGATTCGGATTGGCGAGACTTTCAGGACTTGAGCCTGGATCTCTATGACTCTGCGCATATCGTTGCCGATGCAACGGCGAGCGATGGCGCCGCGTCGTGCATGCGAGGCAATTCATCGATCTGGGCGGTTCAGTTCAAGTTCGACAATTTGCCACGCGAAGGACTTTGGGATCTCTACGTCAGCATACGGGTCAATACCGCACCGCGGGCAAATAGTCAGGGCGGAGTGCGAGTGGGATCGTACCCGCCTATGACGCTTTTCTCCTATGTGCCCGGCGCAGCGCTCGAAGAAAGTGACTACCACGAGATTCGTGTGCCGGGCGGCCCTTTCGCCTACGGTACCGATCACGACCGTGGAGTGTACGTTCAAGCCGCGAATCTCGGCTCAAACGATCAGGTGTGCGTCGATCGCGTGTTTGCCATACGTCATCGATAACCGCGGTGCGCGCGCCGAAGTCTAAAGCCCCACAGCGGAGCCGGAACTCTGTCGGGTCCTTTTGTTGAATCGCGGCGCCATTGCCTTTCGCAAGAAATCGAGGTCTCCGGTAAAGTTGATCAGCAACCAGTACGAGCCCGCCACAGCCAGAACCTTAACGCCTAGTAGCCATAGCGACGTTGTCTCGCCGAGGGTGTGGTTCATTTTTACTGCCGCAGATGCGGCGAGTAGCAGCAACACGCCAGCAATGCAGCCTGCCGAAGGCTGGAACAATTCGTAGACGGTGCGTTTGAATCCCAACCGCGCAAGAACGAAAAAGGTCACCGTTGTGTTGGCCATGAAGCTTGCCACCAGAAGCCAGGACAGCAACTTCAGATTACCCGACCACGCGCCTATCACGATCGCGGGGATCGAGGTAAGCGTCGAAAGTGTTCCGGAGAGGGAAAGCAGGTCCGTGCGGCCAATGGACTGGAAAATTGCTCCGCTCGATGCCAGAACGACCTGCACGCTGATCGAAAGGCTCAGGATCGCGAACACGTCAACGGCAGCTGTCCATTTACTCCCGTAAAACAGGTAAATGATGTCGCGCGAACATAGGAACGAGACCACTCCGACGAAGCCGCCGGCAATCACCAGCAAGCGAATGACCTTCTGATACGAAGCGAAGATCGACCGCATGTCCTGCTGTTGAGCGGCGTAGATTGGCTGGAGCGCAGGACCAATGACATGGGTCAGATTGTAAATCGGCATTAGCATGAGCCGATACGACATGTCGTAAATTCCAAGCGTGGCGGCGCCCATGATTCTACCGATGAAGATCTTGTCCAGATTGCGCGTGAAATAGTTGATCAGATTGAACAGGAACTGATAGCCCGAGTACGAGTAGAGCTGCCGCATGCCAGCAAAGCTGGGTCTGATGAATGGATTGAACTTGCAGCGTGCTACACACAGGCCGAACATCAATACAGAGAAGGCGGTGCTTTTCAAAATCAGTGCGAAAACGCCGGCGTGGTGAAAGGCCGCAACTACCGCGAGAATGCCCGACAAGACAGCGGAGGTCACTTCAACGGAAACGATGGCTTTGAACCGCTGCGCTCTCCTTAGCATCGCAAGGGGAACGATGACCCAGCATGAGAGGGCGATGGTCGGACCCAGAGCAAGCGCAATGCGCATGTATTCCGGGTCGCGGTAGAAGCGCGCAATCAAGGGGCCGCAGCCGGCAAAAAGGATGGCAACGACTGTGCCCACCAGGACAGTGAACCAGAAAAGCCCCGCTACTTGCGGCGCTTTCAGATCCTGGAACTGAACCACGGCCGGGCCCAACCCCATCTCGCTGATAAAGGAGACGAAGGTCACAAGGACCGCGACGGCTGCCACGACGCCGAAGTCGGCCGGATTGAGCATTCGCGCAAGTACCGCAGTCACCGCGATCTGAATCACAATGTTGCTATACCGTCCGACGAAGTTGACTGCAACGCTTTTTCGAATTTCGTAGTTGACGTTCGACATTCCTGGTTCTGCCCCGTGTGGCTCAATGTTTGAAAGGCGCGGTTCAATGCCTTGGTCTGAGAATCCACTAGCTGCCAAGCGTGTCGGCGGTCCGGGCGGAGACAGCAGCGTAACGATTGCGCAGTCGGGAGTAGAAGGATTGCGGGAGCAGAAGTTGGGCAAGCTTGCGCGCTAGCGCGGGCAACTGGAACGAACCGGCTAGCAGGGCGAGTTCCCAAACGGAGAGCTTCACTTGTGGGTAGTCGCAAAGCGCGCCGAGGATGCGGGCACTTTCTCTCAAGGAGTACGGTCCGTGTTTCATCCTGAAGCGCTTGAGTCCATAACGGATAACGAAGCCGGGTTGCGTAGAGATTCGATCCGATGTGCTTTTCAAATCCAGCACATAAGATGAATTGCCGCAGTTGATGAACTGCCCATACATTTTTGCCATGCGTAGCCACAGATCCCAGTCTTGCCAGCATGGCATCGAACTGTCGAAGAGACCCGCGCCGATCAGATGGTCGCGTGGCGCAAAGGCCTGATTTCCAACGGCGTTGTGAATCTTGAGCTTGTCGCGATCAGCTCGTTGAGGCGATGCAGTTCGATCCAGGCGGCTTGTCCGAAGAACCTGAATGCCGTCGAATAGGGCCGCGATGCGGGCCTCCGCCCCGCTCAGCGCGTGCCATCTTTGAACGAAAGTCTGTATCCGGTCGGGTTCGAAATAGTCATCGTCATCGAGGCCTGTCACAAAGTGTCCACTTGCCGCCTTGATGGCCAGGTTCCTGGCAATGCAAGCCCCTACGCTAACCGGCATGAAAACAGGTAGTACGCGCGATGTTTTGCTTAGCGCCTCCAGGTAGTCGCGAGTACCGTCGGTCGAGTTGTCATCCACCACCACGATTTCGATGCTGGGATACGACTGGCTTAGAACGGAATCGATGGCGCGCTTTAAGAGCTCAATCCGATTTTTGGTGGGTATATAGACGCTCACCAACGGCATGGGTCGGCTTGTTTGCATGGCAGGCGTGATTCCCCGAAATTTCGATAGTTATTTTGCGCCTCGTCGCCCCATGCGATTGGCGGGCACGATGGATATCTGAAATGCGAGGTCGCGTGATCAATCACGATTAAGCGAGAAGCGTGCCATCGGAATTGAGTCTCCAGGACGATGCTTTGTGTTGCCGTTTTAGCCTATGTCTTGATAGCCCGGACGTAACATCCCGCGATGTTACGGGTACACCACGCTTCTGACTCAAGGGTTCCTGCCATTCGTCCAGCGCTGCCGCGAGCGCGGCTACTGGCACGCTTATAGCTTTAGTGGTTACGTTCCCCACCGGCGCCGTGAGCACTGCTATGTGCAGTGTCGATGAGGATCGGTTCGCTATCACTACGCTCATCTGGTTACTTGATATGAAAAAAATCGCCGGCCACGACAACCCTCACGTGAGGGTTCATGCATTCATCATCAGCTGGAAAGGGATGCAGCGCCGCGCAAGTGACATAGCCGATGCGGTGTTTGAATTTGCCGACGATGTAACGGTGATTTACTCAAACGAAGACGATTCGATCGAAACCGGAAAGGGACATTGGATTCAAGTCCCAAACGAATGGTTTTATGGAAAGAAGTTCGAGGAATGTCTTCGTCGGCATACCTCCGGGGTGATGCTGCAAATCCAGGCGGATGCCAGCTCTCGCGATTGGAGGGCCGTAGTTGAGAAATGCCGAAAGACATACCGGACGCAGCCCAACGTCGGTGTATGGGCACCGAACGTCGACTTTAATGCGTGGGGGACGGAGCGGGTTTCAATCAGGCGCGTCGATAGCGCCGAAACGGTTGCGGTCGCCAATACGGATGGGGTGGTTTGGAGTATGTCGGAGTCTGTGGTCCGCCGTTTGAGCGAACTTGCCTACGACGTCAACAATATGGGTTGGGGCGTCGAATGGGCAGCTATCGCTTACTCGATGGCTAACAACCTGCTGGTGCTGCGCGACCTGTCGATTACGATCCTGCATCCGAAAGGATCGGGGTATGGGCGGCACACAGCAGGTGTACAGATGGATGCGTTCTTTGCGCAGTTGACAGTGCAAGAGTCCATTCAGCTGGACGTGTTGAGGAAATATTGTCATCCAGATGGGTTGCTGCATAACGCCACGGCGAAGGGGCTGCTAAGAGCGCTCGCGAAGAAGATGGTTCGTTACCCTCATTCGCTGGCATCAAAGTTCGGCATCCTGCAGCGGACCTGACATGAATAAAAGCAGCGAGGATCAATGAAACAGGTTAGCCGCTCACACTATGCTTTTGGCCAATACATGGATAAGAGGCGCTGGAGCAGCGTATGGCATCAACTTGATGAAATAATCAAGCTCGCCCCAGAACATGTACTCGAGATCGGGCCTGGAACCGGAGTATTCAAAAACACCGCGTCTGTTTTCGGTCTGAAGGTCGAGACCGTCGATCTCGATCCGGAGCTCATGCCTGACTACGTCGGTTCGGCAACAGCGCTGCCGTTCGCGGACAAGACGTACGACGTCGTCTGCGCCTTCCAGATGCTCGAACATCTGCCTTACACGGATGCACTGGCCGCATTCCGAGAAATGGTACGCGTCACCCGCAAGAATGTCGTGATCAGTCTTCCGGACTCCAAAGCAGTCTGGCCTTATTCCTTTCAGCTTCCGAAGGTTGGGATCATCAACTTTTTGCTTCCCAAGCCGTTTTCGGCTCCACGGGCGCATGAATTCGATGGTGAGCACTATTGGGAAGTCAATAAGCGCGATTATTCGTTAGAGAAAATCGTTGCCGATTTCTCGAAGATTTGCGGTCTCAGCAAGACCTATCGCGTGCACGACAATCCGTATCACCGGTTTTTCATCTTCGAATCGCGGCGATGACCACGGAGTGGAGTAGCGACAAGCTGAGTCCGGCCGGGAGACCGTTGGCGCGGCTACGGCCAGGCTTGACCGGATCAGATCTCTGCAGCAGCGAGGGCCTGCGCCGCCAGTTGCACGTCGAGAAGCTCCAGTAATGCGCTGGACCGCGGTCCGAATTTTCGGGCAAAGAACGCAGGTCGTTGTGGACCATACCCGTCCTCGCGAACGAACCCTCGCACCAGATCTTCGAGATGTATCCCGGTCAGTTCCGCTGGATAGGGTGGAGCAGCTTTATCCCAGTCCGTGTAGTGCAGGTTAGGGCGGCAGTCTTTGTCCAGGCCGCACTGGCGCAAGATGGTTTGAAAGAAAAACTCGTCAGCAAAGCTGGTGCGCGCGCAATAGCGGACAAAGTCCGGCCGTTGGTCGATGAAGTTCAGGATCGCCGTGACGGTGCTTTTCTTCAGCGCGAACCAGGACGAACCCGCCAGAAAGTCGGGTTCCTCGAAGCCCCATGGCAGTTTGCGGCGCGCTCCTACAAGCCGGTTCGCGAGTCGGAAGAAAAGATTGGCGTAGCGGCTCATCGAGGCGCCAAGTCCTGCGTTGCGTCCACCGCCTCGTTCGAGATACGGAATCACCACGCGATCGATCGATTTTCCCAGGCGCCCAAACTCCGTCAGGTTGATGCAGTCTTGTTGATGCTTCGACAAAAACGCCGCGAGTTCCGAAATCGGCCTGAGTGGGTAGTCGGCACCGCTAAGGAGAATGAAATAGTCGTGCGCTTCACACTTTGCAGCGGTGCGAATCAGTTCCAGGGTCGCCTCGACCTGTGAGAAGCCCGCCCATTGCACGTCAAATCTTTTAGCGGTTAGTACCGCATCGTTGCGCAGGTGCGGGAGCGTTGCAACTTTGGCGTCAATGTGCAGATAGCAAGTCGAATCGCGAGTTTTTAGTGTGCCTAACAGTCGATCAAGGTGGGCGAACTGGTGGTGCGCGACGATCATGAAAGCGATGTTCAACGTTTAGCCTTTCTGAAAAGAGGCAATGCTAAATGCGGTGGCGGTGACTGCCGACAGATAGCGAGCCGGTGAACGGGTTCAGCGAGATCTATGCCAAGGACGTCGGCGATGGTTACGACAACATCATCGACAGCGGATCGCGCGGGAGGCTGCTGGAAGCACTCACGGAGTGAAGTCATGTTCCCTGCGTGTTACCGCCTGTAACGGGGAACGTTACGTAATGCACGACCCGTTTCGAACTCGTTCGCATCGCCACGCCGCGTCTAAAGAGCCGGCTCTTTCCTCAGGGCATGGCACCGACGCGCGTTCGTCCACCAAACGACGCGCGGTGTCGCCTATGTAATTTTTGGCACATTAGTTGCTCTCGAATGACGCGGTGCACAAGCACCACCAATAAAAAACAGGGACGGCGATGGACGACCTCTTGAAGGCGCGGCTTGGCAACGGGGAAGTGAGGAGGGGCGGTACGCCCTTCTGCAAGACGCCAGGCGAGGGGTAAACGCCAGCGTTGATTGCGTTGATGCTCGCCATGTCGACCGGGGTTTGATGACAGTGCGGGTTGTCTGCCATTTTTCCTACCGTTCTATTCATAGAAAAGCGCCCATGAGCGCCACGACTAAAACCATGCTTAAACGATTGTGCGCTCTACCAGCAGTCACTCGGGGGCCTAAGACCATTGCGCTTGGCGCAGCATTGGCGTTTTCGACAGCCGCCTGGTCGGCAGACCCGACGCTCAACGCGCTAGGCCAAAGCGGCGGACTGATGATTCCATACGGTTTTGTCTTGCCTACGGGCACTGTCGAAGCTCAATACAACAACTATATCGACCCGCGCTACGGAAATGTGGCGACGGGCAGCCAGGTCTACTGGGGCGCCGTCGGGCTATTGCCTTATGTCGAAGTCTCCGGTGGCCTCGCGAATTATCCGGGTGACGTGCACGCGCCGTTTTCCGGAGCCGACCATTTCGTTCTACGGCATCTGATGGGCGATCTGAAGGTGGAAGTACCTCAGTTCTTCCAGTATCAGCCGGCCATTGCATTTGGCATGACGGACGTCGGTGGCCAGACGCATTTTTTTCGCTCGAAATACGGCGTCGTTTCTCAGGAACTCGGTCCCGCTACGCTCACACTCGGCTATGGCCAGGGTGACCGGCTCGATGGCCTGTTCGGCGGCGCGGAACTGTCGGTATGGCACACGGGGGTCTCGTTGCTTGCCGAAGACGACTCGAAAACCCCGTATGCCGGCGTACGCTATCACTCGCCGGAGATACGCTGGCTCGCCGATGCGAGCATCGTCGGCACGGTCATGCGTTCGATGCGGAGTACTGATGGTGTAACGCCAAGAACTTCGGTATCGATTGCTATCCAGATTCCGTTGGGCAAGCGTTTCGATGCGCCGCGTTGCCACAGTGGCTTGTGTGACGAGTCGACGGCGGCTCCGATCGATGTCAACGCCAACGCCAACGCCGACGCGGGTCAGGCAGAGACACCTCACACCAGGATGCTCACCGGCCTGCCACCGATTCTGGCGTCAACGACCCCGGCCAGTCCTCTCGACACCACACCGATCAACTATGTACCTGAACTCGCATCGCCGGGGCTCCTCGTTGCTGAAGACGCCGCGACGGCCGGGACGTCGGCTTCGCCCAGCTTGCCCGACGCGCTCGATGCGAATGCGCTGGACATGATCAAACAGCGGCTGATCGCGGCAGGGCTCGAACGCGTGCGTGTCGGGGTCGCTGGACGCGACCTTATCGTCGAGTACGAAAATCACCGTTACAACCAGAACGAGGCTGATGCGCTAGGGATTGTCCTCGGAGTTGCCAGTTCCAGCGCGCCACGCGACATCCAGCGCATCCGCGTCATCATCAAGAAGGCTGACCAGCCGCTGGGCGAGGTGAGTGTCGAGCGCGATGCCTATGCCCGGTTTATGGCCGGTGGTCCAGCTTTAGCCGCGGGGGCGACGCTCACGATGAGCATGCACCCGACCTACAACTCCTCCGCGGTGGCGTGGTCCGGCAATGAGAGTCCGCACGGTCTGAGTCGCATCCAGATCTTGCCCGTGACGCGATATCTGTACGGCACCGAGTACGGCAACTTCGATTATTCGGTCGGGGCCGACGTGCAGGGGTTCGTTCCTCTCTGGCGAGGCGCTGAACTGTACGCGAGCGTCATTGCGCCGCTCTTCAACAGCGAGAACCTGGATAACGGTCATGTCTATAGCGATTACCGCCTGCGCGGCGGTCTCGCATCGGCAGCTTTGGCTCAAAGCTTCTGGATAGTGCCGGGCGTGTTCAACGTCGCAGCGATCGGGAAGTTCGATTTCGATTACGTAGGTGTGGAGAACGAAACAACGGCGTTTGTACCGGGCCGCCCGGACGTCGTTCGTTTGCTGCTCGCGGGGTTGCATCACGAACCAGGTAACGACACCGTTCCAACCGAGAAGAATGCGGTGCTGACGTATCGCTGGGTCGAGCCGGACTGGAACGTCTGGGTTGAGGCGGGCGTGGCGCGTTATGTGGGCGGGGACAAGGGGCCGTTGGTCACGTTTACGCGCTGGTTCGACGACGTCTCGTTCAGTGTCCACGCAGAGCATAGCGGCCTTGGCAGCTTTGTGGGCGCCACCGTGAGTTTCCCGCTGACTCCGCGTCAAGGCATGAAACCTGGCATCACGCAGTTGTATGGCGACGAGAGCTTTGGGCTCGACTTCCGCACGCGTGCAGGTTCCACCAATTATCTGCCAGGCAATGCGGCTGAGAACGTCACGTTCGCTTATGGCGCACAACAGTATCTGTTGAATCAAGGCCGCTTCAGCGGCGAGTACTTCTCGACACAGCTTTACCGCATGCGTGACGCCTATCTGCGTTACGCGCAACCCGCCGAAGGGACACACGAACCCGGCGGGCCAAGCCCGGCTGCGAGTGTGTCACAGACAGCGCGCTTACGGTGCGCTGCCGGCATGACTGACGATCCCTCACACGAAACAGCAGACCAAGAACCTGGTTCTGTCAATTGTGCATTACCTTTTCCTGGAGAGAATGAATGAAACTTCTTAACGCTTCAATGCGGCGCACGTTGCAATTCGGGTCTGTAGCTTTCCTAACCAGTACGATCGTGGCGTGCGGCGGTGGAGGATCTAGCGGGAACCCTCCGTCTGGCACGGTTGGCGGCACGGCAGCGATCGGGGCAGCGTTGGCCAATGCAACGGTCAAGCTAACGTGCAAGAACGGTTCGGGAAACACCACCACGGACGCGAATGGTGCATATTCCGTGACTTTCAGCTTTGACGGACCTTGCGCGATTACCGCATCCAGCGGCGCTGTGACGGTTGACTCGTTTGCTTCGGGGGCCGGGACATTCAACGTGACGCCGTTGACCGAATTGCTCCTCGACTACATTGCGGCGGAGCAAGGCACGACGTTGTCGGCGTTACTCGCCGGTATTTCGAGCAATTCATCGTTTCAGGGTGCGTTGACCAACAGCGCTTTGATCGCAAGCGCGGAAACTGCGGTTGTGCAGATACTGGAGCAAACGTATGGCATTTCGCTCTCGACTACATCGTTTTTGACGGCGTCGTTCACACCGGGTCAGCCGGGTATCGACTCGGAGCTCGATGCTTTGCAGGCTGCAGGCGCAATCAATAGCGACGGATCTCCGTCCGCCACCCTGGTGGCGTCGGTGACGGCGGCAGGTGCAGCGGTGGGTAAAGGCGCTAGCGGCGGTACGACGCCGACGGGTGGAACCGGAAGCAGTACCTGAACGCAGGACGGCGCAGCCGCATCGACATCTTCAGCAAGCTAATCGTCCTTCTGGAGTTTGACTGGCCTGATGAATACCATTCTTGTGATCTGCACAGCCAATGTCTGCTGTGGCCCGATGGCGCAGGGGCTGCTTACCCGCGCGCTACCGGGTACGCAGGTGCTGTCCGGAGGGTTGTTTGTCGTGGAGGGAGCGTCGCCGAACGGCGAGGCCGTGGATTTGATGGACTCCGAGGGCCTCGATATTCGACATCACCGTGCTCACGCCGTCACCCCGTGGATGATCGATGCGGCGACTTTTATTCTCGTGATGACCTCGCGGCAGAAACTCACGATTGAGCGCCGTTTTCCACCAGCGTACGGCAAGACCTTTCGTCTGCTGGAGGAAGGCGACGTGCCGGAACCTTGCATGAACGGTCGTGCTCATCACGCCGCAGCCTTGCTCGACATCCGTGAGGGTGCGGAGCGCTGGGCGTGGCATATGTCGAGGTTGAAGATGGAGGCGGCTTATCTGGAGGCGATCTATGACGTATGAAGATTGGCGAATGAGGATCGCCTGAGACTACTCAAACCAGCCCCGTGGTGTAGTACACCGCGATCACAAAGAACACAGCCAGGGTCTTGATGATCGTCACCGCGAAAATCTCGCGGTACGACTCGCGGTGCGTCAATCCCGTCACGGCCAGCAGCGTGATCACCGCGCCGTTGTGCGGCAGCGTATCCATCCCGCCGCTCGCCATCGCCACCACCCGGTGCAGCACTTCCATCGGAATATGCGCCGCGTTCGCCGCGCTGATGAAGGTATCCGACATGGCGGCGAGCGCGATGCTCATACCGCCCGATGCCGAACCGGTAATCCCCGCGAGCGAGCTGACCGACACGGCGGCATTGACGAGCGGGTTCGGAATGCTCTTGAGCAAATCGCTTACGACCAGAAAGCCGGGCAACGCCGCGATCACACCGCCAAAGCCATATTCCGACGCCGTATTGAGCGAGGCCAGCAGCGCGCCCGCGACGGCTGCCTTGGTGCCGGAGGCGAAGCGCTCGCGCATGCGGGGAAACGCGGTCAGCATGACCATCACGATGCCGAGCAGCAGCGCGCCTTCCACAGCCCAGATCCCGACGACGGCCTTGATCGATGTCGTGACAGGCGCATGAATGCCGGGCAGCACTTCCGGCGCAATCGTATATGAGGCGCCGTACCAGTCCGGGATCAGCTTGGTGAGCGCGAAGTTCGCCACACCTACCAGCACGAGCGGCGCCACGGCCAGCAGCGGATTCGGCAGTTGTTTCGATTCGACGCGTTCCGGCTCATTGACGAGCGACGTGCCATAGCCCTCACCCTTCGCCATCGCAGCACGCCGGCGCCATTCCAGATAGGTCAGCCCGACGACGATGATGAACACCGAGCCGATCGTGCCGAGCACCGGGGCGGCCCACGAGGTCGTCTTGAAGAAGGTGGTCGGGATGATGTTCTGGATTTGCGGAGTGCCCGGCAGCGAATCCATCGTGAAGGAGAATGCGCCCAGTGCGATCGCCCCCGGCATCAGGCGCTTCGGAATATTGCTCTGGCGATAGAGTTCGGCCGCGAACGGATACACCGCGAACACGACGACAAACAGCGAGACGCCGCCGTAGGTGAGCAGCGCGCAGACCGCGACGATCACCGCATTGGCGCGCGAGCGGCCGATATAGCGGATCGCGGCGGCGACGATCGACTCGGAGAAGCCCGACAGTTCGATGACTTTGCCGAACACGGCGCCGAGCATGAATACCGGAAAGTACAGCTTCACGAAGCCGACCATCTTGTCCATGAAGATGCCGGAAAACACTGGCGCGACCGCCGATGGATCGGTCAGCAGGACGGCGCCGAGGGCGGCGATTGGCGCGACGAGAATCACGCTGTAGCCGCGATATGCGGCGAGCATCAGGAACGCCAGGGCGGCGAGGACGATGACAAAGGACATTGAGTCTCCGAAAGCTGGGTTGTTCTACTTGTACCGACGCGACCGATTGTACCGAATCGTCTCAATGGAGCACCAGGACGCGTCACTTCTCTTGTGTCGGCGCGTGCGGCCCGGCAACATGCGGGAATTGCGCAATATGAGCGCTAGAGCGATCTCGAAGCAGTCGGGAGGTGCGATGAAGACCTGGCCTGTCGCTACATTGCTATTCCTGTTTGGCAGTTCGCTGCATGCGCAGCAGAGCGACCTCAAGAACTGGTACAACGATCCGTTCTTCACCCTCTCGCAGGGCTTTGCCGATTGTCCGGTGCCGCTCGGGCCGCTGATGACGCACGCGCAGATGGAAAGCGATGCGCACTACCGGGTCGAGCGCGGGACAACCTGCTGGCTTGCACATAAATGTTCGAAGCCGAACTCGTACCTGTACGACGCACCGATCGCCGACGCGATTCACGCGCGTTTCACGGATCCCCACGCGTTCGACGGCACGAGTATCTGGATCATGGTGCAGCGTCGCTTTGTCTACGTTGACGGCTGCGCGCCGCGCTCGTTCGATCGTCACGCGCTGCAACAGGAGCTCGAAGCAATTCCCGATGTCGAGCAGGTTTTCATGCGTATCGGCGCGGATCCCCACGGGCCGCTTCCCTACAAGACGCTTGCTGCGCCTGACGATCCGGCGAATGGCCATGCCGACGAAGACACGGCTCCCAAGTGACGCAGTGCAGCGTGCGCATGGCACAATCGCTGGGTCAAAGAATTAGAAAGGGACCGGGGTTCTCAATGAAACGCAGCTACTCATTTTCTGCTCGAATGGAACATGTAATCCGCGTGAAACTTGCGGCGCTTGGCGCGGCTTCCGGGTTCGCCTTGCTTGCGGCGCTGGCCGGTTGCAGCAGCAGTCCGCCGCTGTTCCTGCCTGACGGCCGGCCCACTACGCTGGTCCAGTGTCCGGAGGGCTCCGATTCGTGTACGCAGCAGGCGCGCGCCAGTTGCGGCGGCCAGTTCGACGTGGTGCGTCAGTCGAATGACGAGGGCACGCACAGCCTGATCTACGCGTGTCCTGCGAAGTCGGGCGTTCAGTAGCGAGTGGTTCGCCCGGAAGATGCTGGGCGAATTGCAGCGGCAAGCGCGGTGTAAGGGGCTCGGGCGGCGCCCAGGCCGCAGCGTCTCTTTCTGCCGCGCGTCGATCCGGACCACCCACTCCGCTTCATAAATGCGGCGCGCAAAGCGATCGTATTGACCTCGGCTTAATTCCCTATATCGCGGCGTTCAGGATGCGATGCCATGAGCGCTTTGCGAATCCATGAATGCTTTCCCCCGAAGAATCAGGAATACATAAGCGACTTTATCGCCGCTATTCCTCTTTTCCTTACGATCTATTGCCTCGTTGCTTGATCGATAGGTCTCGACGGCACGCTTCATGCTTTAAGGTCGGATAGTGCCTGGGAATATCGGGGGAGACGTAATGAATCACCATCAATTAGAAAAAGACATTCAGCATCTCGAACACGTGATTACGCGGATTTCCGCCGCTGACCGTATTCCGCTATCGTATTGGCGCAACCGGCTCAAGTCGGTATCGGACGCGGCATTGGTGCCGTCGCTGGCGAGCCGCGTCAGACGGCTCCATGTGGCACTGAGCGCGCTCGAGGCGCGAGAAGGATTAGCGCTCGCGTCAGCCGATGTGCGGTAACGTTGTTGCCGACGATGACTTAACGTTACGTATCATTCATGCCGGATGGCGCTCGGGCGATTGCCGCGTTGCTGACTCAGGATACGTTTCACACGCATCTAATCCGAAAACGGACAGGAGATGCTACCCGGCACTTTTTAGGTCTGATAGGGTCACACTGCAGTTATCCAACCGACTGGAGGCGATTCTTCATGGCCACTTACAAACAATTGACTGCGCAGCTCGAAAAACTTCATAAGGAAGTCGCGGTTGCTCGCGAAAAAGAAATTGAGCAGGCGATTGCTGATATCAAGCAGAAGATTGTGGAATACGGCATTACCGCAGAGGAACTTGGCTTTTCGAGCAAACGTTCAACGCCGAAAAAGGCACCTTTACCACCGAAGTACCGCAATCCGAAGACGGGCGAAACCTGGAGTGGCCGTGGGCGTTCGCCGGCCTGGCTGGCGGGTAAGAATCGCGAACGCTTCCTGATCTCCGAGTGAAGTGATGCGGCGGTGAGAATTTTTCGCACCGCCGCGGTGGTCCCGAAAACTCTCACCTTTGCGTTTGGTCGCAGCCACTGATTCCGCGGATGACTGCATTTTGCGTTTCGCTGCCGTGGGCTTTTGCGAGCCGTTTTTGTCTGATGCTCGCGGTGCGATTGCGCAAGCCTCGATCGAGTTGACGTTTGCGTCGACGCCGTCGTTGTGAAGTCGGAACACCTTGTCTGACAAGGCTTTGCGCGATTTGTCCATCGCACTTTCTGCGGTGAATGAGTGATGTCCGATGCGCTCTTTTGCTCTCCTCACTTCGTTTCGAACTACTCCCACATCCAAAACGTTCGGTGCATGCGCAATGAGGTTGGCCGTCACCTCAAGCGGTCTTTTTGCGGTTTGCTGTGCAGGTCCCGAAAACCCTCACCTTAAGGAATGGGGAAGAATGTCGGGACCTTGACGACGCGCCACGAGACCGCGCGTAAATTGCAGTCTGTCTAGCAGCGTAACGGGCGATACACGTCGGCTCACGTCTGGCCAGCGGGCAGGTATACCCGGAGTTGAGCGCGTCTCATACCCCAGATCAAAAAACATCGATTCATGGTCGCTCATCTCGAATAGCACAATCCGCTCATCCACCTAACCCTTGATGGGAACAGACATGAGCGTAACGACAGAAAAGCAACTTTTTATCGGCGAGGGCTTCGAAGGCCCGGGCGTGAATCTCGCGCACATCAACGTTCTGGTCGGCCCGCGTAATGGCCCGGCAGGCCAGGCGTTCGCCACCGCGCTGTCGACGCCGTCTGCGGGTCACGCGCCGTTCGTCGTCATTGCCCGTCCGGGTATCCCGACCAAGCCGCTCACGTTATATGTGAACAAGGCGCAGATCGACAGCGACTTCCATGGCAACGCCACCTGGGGTGCTTCGCAAGCGGGTATCGCCAAGGCCGTGGCTGAATCGCTCGAGAACGGCACGCTGCCGCCGGAAGCGGAAAACGATTGGGTTGTCGTGTCGGCGAACTGGGTCAACCCGAAGACCGACGATCTCGACGCCGTGTTCGAGAACAACTACCGCGCCTGCAAGAACGCGATCCTCGCTGCGATGAAGGGTCTGCCGCATCGCGACGAAGTATTTGCCGCCGCGCGCGAAGTGTCGAACCCGTTCTATACGCCGAAGCAACGCTAAAAACGCTAACTGGCGCGCCGCTGCTCGCGCCACACGAGCGTCGCCGCCATCAGGAGACAAACAAAATGGAATACATTCGCCTCGGCCAATCGGGCCTGAAAGTGTCGCGCCTATGCCTCGGCACGATGAACATGGGCACGCCCGACTGGAAGCCCTGGATTTTCGACGAAGCGCAAAGCGAGCCGATCGTGCGCCACGCGCTCGAAGCCGGCGTCAACTTCATCGATCTCGCGGACTTTTATTCGACGGGTGTCGGTGAAGAAGTCGTAGGCCGCATTCTAAAGCGCATCGCGCGGCGCGAAGAGATCGTGGTGACCACCAAGGTCGGCTACGACATGGGCACGTATCAGAACGCCGGCGGCCATTCGCGCAAGCACATCATGGATGGCATCGACGGCTCGCTGAAGCGTCTGGGCATGGAATACGTCGATATCTATATGCTGCACTTTTTCGACGTCAACACGCCGGTCGAAGAAACGATGGGTGCGCTGAACGATATCGTGCGTGCCGGCAAGGCGCGCTATATCGGCGTATCGACGATGTACACATGGCAGTTCGCCAAGATCATGCAGGTATGCGAACGCAACGGCTGGCACAAGCCGATCAACATGCAGTTGCAACTGAATCTGGCCTATCGCGAGGAAGAGCGCGAGATGATTCCGTATTGCGACGATCAGGGCGTGGGTGTCTCGGTGTTTAGTCCATTGGCTCGTGGTCTGTTGACGAGCGATCCGAACTCGACGCGCAATCAGACCGACTTCTTCACCGCGCAAATGTACGGCGATACGGCCTCGCGTGAGATTGCCGCATCCGTAGCGCGAGTGGCCGCAGCGCGTGGCGTGTCCGCCGCGCAGATCGCCCAGGCGTGGGTGCTGAATCATGGCGGCGTGGCAAGCATGCTGGTCGGCGCGGATACGCCGGCGCAATTCGATAGCGCGCTCGCCGCACTCGACACCAAGCTCTCCGCCGACGAACTCTTCGAACTCGAACGCAACTACACGCCTTGCGATCTCATCAACGATTACACGGCAGGTAAGCGCATCGCCCGCGAGCCGCGGCCGGCGCAAGCGGCGTTCGCCCAAACTCTGGAAAAAGCAGCATGAGCGATTTTCTCCGTACCGGGCATTACATCAACGGCGAATGGTATCGAGGCGCCGAGACCTATGCCGTGTCGAATCCGGCTACCGGCGAGCTGATTGCCAACGTGGCCAAAGGCGGTGCTGCTGAAACCGCTCAGGCGATTGCCGCCGCCGAACGTGCATTCCCTGCGTGGCGTGCGTTGACCGCAAAGGAACGCGGCGCACGGGTGAAGCGTTGGGGCGAGTTGATGCTCGAGAACCGCGATGCGCTCGCTGAACTGATGTCGCGTGAACAGGGCAAACCGCTTGCTGAAGCGCGCGGTGAGGTGGGTTATGCGGCGAGCTTTTTCGAGTGGTTCGCCGAAGAAGCGAAGCGCGCTTACGGCGATGTGATTCCGAGCCCGAATCCGAAAGCGAAGATCATCGTGACGCGCGAGCCAGTGGGCGTCGTCGCGGCGATTACGCCGTGGAACTTTCCGCTCGCAATGATTACGCGGAAAGCGGGCCCGGCGCTGGCGGCTGGCTGCACGATGGTTCTCAAGCCATCCGAGGAGACACCGCTGTCCGCTTTCGCGTTGGCCGTGCTGGCCGAACAGGCCGGCGTTCCCGCTGGCGTGTTCAACATCGTGTCCGGCGATGCCGTTGCGATTGGCGGGGCGCTGACGGCCTCATCGGTGGTGCGCAAGCTGTCGTTCACCGGTTCTACGCGGGTGGGCAAGCTGCTCGCGAAGCAATCCGCGGATACGCTGAAAAAGCTCTCGCTGGAGCTCGGCGGCAACGCGCCGTTCATCGTGTTCGACGATGCGGACATTGAAGCCGCCGTGCAAGGTGCGATGGCTTCAAAGTTTCGCAACACTGGGCAGACCTGTGTGTGCGTCAATCGCTTCTACGTGCAGGACGGCGTCTACGACGCTTTCACCCAGGCGCTGACGAAGGCCGTACAGAAGATGCGGGTCGGCAATGCGCTCGAAGGCGAAGTCGAACAAGGTCCGCTCATCAATGCAGCCGCCTTGAAGAAAGTGGAAACCCATGTCGCGGATGCTTTGCAGAAGGGTGCCAAGGTGCTGACAGGCGCGAAACGTCACGCGCTCGGCGGCACGTTTTACGAGCCGACGGTGTTGATCGACGCGGCGAAGTCGATGCTGGTTGCTGGCGAAGAAACCTTCGGCCCTGTCGCCGCCTGCTTCCGCTTCAAGACGGAAGAAGAAGCGATCGCAGCGGCTAACGACACGCCGTTCGGTTTGTCCGCGTACTTCTACACCCGCGATCTCGGCCGGGCGTGGCGCGTGGCCGAAGCCCTGGAAAGCGGCATGGTGGCGGTCAATGAAGGCATCCTCTCGACGGAAGTGGCGCCGTTCGGCGGCGTCAAGGAATCGGGTCTGGGCCGCGAAGGCTCGAAGTACGGTCTCGATGAGTATATGGAACTGAAGTACATGATGATGGGCGGCCTTGGTCGCTGATCGTCGCGTTATCTGTAACGGTCCGCTTCGCGTTGCGCATGCGCGAAGCGGATGACGCAGTACCGTGCGCGATGACCGGCGACAAGCTGGCTGCGCACGGCTGCTCGAACAAGGAGGAGACAGCGTGAGTATTCAGGATATCCAGGTAAGTGCACTTGATCTTGCCTCAACGCCGCCGCGTGCAAACCACACCGCGTCCGCACATGATTGTGTTCCCCTCGACGACGTTCCACTGAACGCCTTCCACGTCAAGATTGCCGGCCTGACCTTTGGGGCGCACTTCACCGAAGGCTACGCGCTCGGCACGATTGGCTATGCGCTTGCCTCGCTGAATCGTCAGATGCCGCTCGACGCGTTCTGGATGGGCATGATTGGCAGCTCCGCTCTGATGGGCATCTTTCTGGGCAGTCTTGTGTTTGGGTGGCTATCGGATCGCATGGGCCGCCAGAAAATTTTCCTGCTGAGTTTTTTGATCATCACGGCAGCCGCGTTCGCGCAGTTCTATGTGACGTCGCCGGCGCAGTTGTGCGTGTTGCGGGTGTTGATCGGATTTGGCATGGGCGGCGACTTCGCGGTTGGCCATGCGATTCTGGCCGAGTTCTCGCCGCGCAAACATCGTGGGACGCTGCTCGGTTCGTTCAGTGTGGTGTGGACAGTCGGCTACGTCGTTGCGAACGTACTCGGCATGCAGTACGCGCACGCTTCACCGGATGCGTGGCGCTGGTTGCTGGCTTCGGCGGGCGTTCCCGCGCTGATCGTGCTGGTAATGCGTATGGGTACGCCGGAGTCGCCGCGCTGGCTCCACGGCAAAGGGCGTATTGCGGAGGCCAAGGCCGTCCTGCTCAAACACTTCGGGCCGAACGTGACGCTCGACGGCAACGGTGCCGACGATCACAGCAAAGTGCAGGGCGGATTCGCACGCCTGTTCAAAAAAGATCTGATTCGCCGTACGCTCTTCAACTGCGCGTTCTTCGTGTGCCTGGTGATTCCTTATTTCGCGGTCTACACATTCCTCCCGACCATCCTCAAGGCGATCCATCTGAACGACGGCTCTGGAGCGGATCTTCTGCTGAATGGATTCCTCGTGCTGGGCGCGCTGATCGGCATCTGGCTTACCATCGCGCTGCCGCGTCGCGTGTTTCTGATTGGTTCGTTCGCGGTGACTTGCCTGTCGCTAGTGGCGCTGAGTCTGCTGCCGGAGTCGTCGACGATTGCGATGATCGTGGCGTTCGCGATCTTCACGTTGACCATGTCGGCGTTCTCGAATCTGGTGGGCGTGTTTCCGCCGGAGTGCTTTCCCACTGAGGTGCGGGCATGTGGTGTGGGTCTCGCCATTGCCTGTAGCCGGCTCGGATCGGCGGTGGGGACGTTTCTGCTACCGCTGGGCATTGCACAGCTGGGTTTCCACGCGACCATGATGGCGCTAGCCGTAGTGCTTCTGATTGGCATGGTGGTGTCGACCGCATGGGCGCCGGAAACGAAGCACCTGACGTTGAATGAGGCGAGCGGCGCATAGCGTTGCATTGCTTCAGACAAAATCCATCGTGTCCAAAAAATATGGCCGAACGTTAAATGTTCGGCCATATTCCGTAACAGCAATGCTGATGAAATAGAAACAGTCTTTGGTATTGCACCTTTTCTAGAAATTAACTGCTCGGCCCCTTTCTACAGGAAACGCGCGATCAAGCACGGATCGTAGTAGTTTCGTATGCGTCTCGCTTGCATCCAGAATGAGCAGATTATCGTCGAACGCTGAGTCGATGTTTAATTTCCCATTCATAATGGCCTGCATCGTTGCTTCGGATGAAACAAACACCACATCGCGATCAGCCTGATTTTCCGAGGTCACGTCGGGTGGTTCGGGCTGAATGTCGGGGTCGAAGCCAGTCTCAGTAGCATGGAAAAATCCCCAGGTTCCGATTTCAATCAGGAGCACATAGAAATCAGGGAGTGCCATTAATTGCGTAGTCGGCGCAGCGGCTTCTAGCCGGTCTTGCAGGCCCTTGAGCGCATCAATAGCCGCCAATCGCAGCTTCATATTGCTCAACGCGCCCTCGGCCTGCGTTTCCGGCAATACTCCGGTATCCATTGCTTCTCGCGTCGCAACGGCTACCGTGAGCGCCTGAGGATGCCCGATATTAAATTCAATCTTCAGCTCGCAGATTGCACACATCGTCTTGATTCCGTTTTTAGGGCTAGTCGGTTTTTACGGTGTGACAATATTGAACCAGAAGTCGAAATTATCGAGCCAGGAGACAAATTCACCTAATTTCGGTGCGCTCCCGCTAATCTTGGCTTTACCAGCCATGACCAATTTCTCCATTGACGTATTACCCATCATCACTTCGTTGAGATCAGTGCGTGTCATCGTCACTGACGCATCCGCTGTATCCGAAGTTTTACCTTTGGAATAATGCAGAGCGGAATTTTCGACACCGACCACATAACTCTCATTCGTGTCGGTCATGACGAAATTGAAACTGATCGTCTTGCCAGCCGCGCGCGCCCCGTTCAGGCGCACACCCTGGTAGTCGAGGAACATCTCCAGAGGCATGGCCTTGATGGTGTCCGGGCTTTGCGAGCTGCCGAACGGCACCTTATGGACGCCGTTACGCAGCTCCATTGCGCCGGTCAGATAGAAGTTGCGCCAACTGGCCGACTCGGCCTGATAGCCCATCTGCTCGTAAGCGTCGGCCAGCATGTGCTTGGCGGCCACGTTGTCTGGATCGGCAAAGACCACGTGGTTCACCACCTCGGCGACCCAACGGTAGTCGCCCTTGTCGTAGTAGTGCTGCGCCTTTTGTAGCACCGCTGCGGGGCCACCCATGAACTCGACATAGCGCTTGCCGTTGTCGACCGGCGGCAGCCGGTGAAGGTTGGCGGGCACGCCGTCAAAGAACCCCAGCCGCAAGTTGTACTGCGCGATCAGGTCATGAAAGACCGTGCCGTAATAGCTCCGACAGTACCAGTGCCTGGCGAGGCTATCGGGCAGGTGCAGGGTGTCGGCGATTTCCAGCGGGGTCAGGCCGGTATTGGCGAGACGCATGGTCTGGTCATGCAGATACCGGTACATGTCCCGTTGCGCCCGCAGGAAGTCGACGATGCGCTCGTTGCCCCAGGTCGGCCAGTAGTGCGAGGCGAACAGGACTTCCATTTCGCCGCCGAACATATCGATGGCAGCCTGCAGGTACTTCGACCACAGCAATGCATCGCGAACCTTCGCGCCACGCAGCGTATAGAGGTTGTGCAACGTGTGGGTGGCGTCTTCCGAGGCGCAGAAGGCCTTGAACTTCGGGATGTAGAACATGAACTCTGACGGCGCTTCGGACTCCGGCGCCATGATGATGGTCATGTCGATACCGTCCAGGGTCAGCTTCTGGCCCGTCGAGTTGGCGAAATCGGTTGGCACGATGAGCGTGATTGCGCCGATGGAGGTCGTCTTGCCCAACCCGCCGTCCACCACGCCCGTCGGGCTTCTCGGCAGCAGATTGCCGTACATGTAGGCCGCCCGCCGGCTCATGGCGTTGCCGGCAATCACGTTTTCGCCCACCGCGGCTTCAGTGAAAGCCGCTGGCGCGTAAATCTTTACCTTGCCGGCCTTGATGTCCGCTTCGTCGACCACACCGCGAACGCCGCCATAATGGTCTGCGTGACTGTGGGTGTAAATGATATGGGTAATCGGGCGATCGCCCAGGTGCGGAATAACCAGCTGCTTCCAGACAACCACGGCAGCATCTTCGGTCATTAGCGGATCGATAACAATCCAGCCGGTATCGCCGCGAATAATACTCATCACCGATAAATCGTAACCGCGAACCTGCCAGATACCGTCGACGACCTCGAATAATCCATGATTCATATTCAGCTTGGCGTTTCGCCATAAGCTGGGATTAACCGAATCCGGTGCGTTGTTTTCTGGTCCGCCTGTAATAAATGAGAATTGGCCTAAATCCCAGGCGGCACCCCCTTTAGAACTGGGAATAATGCCAGGATCGGGTAATGTAGCAATCAGTCCACGCGTGGCGTCCTGAAAATCCTGCGTATCGTTAAATGCCAGCTGATTGGCGTAAACCGAATTGGCATCTCGTGTTGCTTTAGTAGGCGGCTTTGAGCCAATTCCGGTTGGCCTAGGCGCTGCGGGGCTTTGCGCCAACGCCTCACCCACTCCTGCACCGAAACCCGTCGCAATGCTAACGGTGGCGACACCTCTTAAAAATTCCCTGCGTTTAGTCGAGGAAGCCGGATTGTTATCGTCGGACATACACATACCTCCAGGTTTTCCGAAGGTCCCATGGCGAGGAACCAATGGGGGTTAGTGATCGTTAGGCCCTTCAATCACCGCGATTAATCCTAGGTGATGTAGTAAAAATTCGCAAACAAGTTATTTGCTTGCATCTTCCGGTAATTGCATGTAGCTCTGATTCATCTGCAAGTCGCCGCCGTGTTTTCAGGGCCGTTAAGCCTTTTGCGATCATTGTGTTTTTCGATTCACCTGTTTCTTAGACCGCAGTGTCTTATCTGCCAGGACATTGGCGGTCGACGTGCGTGGTTGTCCTGACACGTCGCGCCGCAAACTGCCGCTGCGGCCGCCGTCGTCGCCCCCCGTTTCTCTACGTCGTTTCCCATGACGTGTATCATTCGTTCCCTGCGCGGTTCTGCGCCGGCGATGCCCCGTATACCGCTTGAACCTCTATCTGTGACCGCCCGATCCGATGTCAGTCTCTGAACTCAAACGCCGCCGCACGTTCGCGGTCATTTCCCACCCGGACGCGGGCAAGACCACGCTGACCGAGAAGCTGTTGCTGTTTTCGGGCGCGATCCAGATTGCCGGCACCGTGAAGGGCCGCAAGAGCAATCGCTACGCGACTTCGGACTGGATGGAGATCGAAAAGCAGCGCGGCATTTCCGTAGCCAGTTCGGTGATGCAGTTCGAGTATGGTGATGCCGTCATCAACCTGCTCGATACCCCAGGCCACGAGGACTTCTCGGAAGACACCTACCGTGTGCTGACGGCGGTCGATGCCGCCGTGATGGTGATCGACGGCGCGAACGGTGTCGAAGCACAAACGCTGAAGCTGCTCGAGGTCTGTCGCAGCCGTAAGACGCCGATCGTCACCTTCATCAACAAGCTCGACCGCGAAGTGCGCGAGCCGCTCGAGCTGCTCGACGAGATCGAACAGCATCTGGGGGTCGCCGCCGTCCCGTTTACATGGCCGATCGGGATGGGCAAGGACTTCCAGGGTGTCTACGATCTGCAGCGGGATCAGGTCCGTCTGTTTCGCGCCGGACAGGACAAGGCGGGCGGCGAGGTCGAAACGATCCACGCGCTCAGCGACGAAGAAGGCGAGCGCCGCTTCGGTCATGCCTGGGTCAAGGCGAAGGAAGAAATCGATCTGATCACCGGCGCCTCGCCTGATTTCGATCGCGAGCAGTTTCTCGCCGGTCAGCAATCGCCTGTGTTGTTCGGTTCAGCGATCAACAACTTCGGCGTGAAGGAAATTCTCGACGCACTGGTCGATCTGGCGCCGCCGCCGTCGGCACGCATGGCGGTGCAGCGTTCGGTCGAGCCGGATGAGCCGAAATTCACCGGTGTCGTGTTCAAGGTGCAGGCGAACATGGACCTGGCGCACCGCGACCGTGTGGCATTCATCCGCGTCTGCTCGGGGCATTTCGAACGCGGTATGGCGCTGAAGGTGACGCGCTCGAACAAGACGTTCCGCGCCAATAACGTGGTGACGTTCCTGTCGCAGCGTCGTGAGACCGTGAGCGAAGCGTATCCGGGGGACATTATTGGCATTCCGAATCACGGCACACTGAGCCTCGGCGATACGCTGACCGAAGGCGAGACCCTGCAGTTCGTCGGCTTGCCGTTCTTCGCGCCGGAAATCTTCCAGACCGTCGAAGTGGTGGACCCGATGCGCGCCAAGCAACTTGGCGAAGCGCTCAAGCAACTCGGCGAAGAGGGCGCAATTCAGGTGTTTCGCCCGGTGGGCGGCGGCTTGATGATTCTGGGTGCGGTTGGCCAACTTCAGTTTGAAGTGGTGTCGCACCGTCTGTCGACCGAGTACAAGGTCGATGTGCGGATGGCGTCGGCGCGCTATCGGATGTCGCGCTGGGTGACCTGCGACGACGCGGCTGAATTGCGTCGATTCACCGATGCGTATGCGGCGCGGATTGCGCTCGATGCATCGAACGCACCGACGTATCTCGCCTCACACATCTCCGAGATCGAAGTTGCGCAGAAGGCGTGGCCGAAGATCGTCTTCAACGAATTGCGCGAGCATTCGGGCGCGCCATTCAAGAAGGCGATGTAACGCAGCCCTCAGTGCTTCGTCGTCGTAGACGGCGCGAGAATCGTGACCTCGGGAGCAGGCTCTTCGCGTTGCTCGTGTTCCCGACGCAATTGCTGCTTCATGACTTGCCCGTCGCGCAATCCTTCGAAAAATTCTGCGTCGAGCCTGGCCTCGGCCTCGGCGCTGCTGGCAAGTTCTTCGAAGCGGAACAGCATCTTTGCGCGCGCGGCCGGCGATGAATTGCATTGCTCGATGGCCCGGGCGAGCGCAGCGAGCTTGGCGAACTGTTCCGCGTTGCGCTGCCCCGCGTTGGCGGCCTTTGCGAGGATGCCGTCGAGCAGTTGATCGCTGGCGGGTGCTTCCAGCGCTTCTGGGAGACGGGGTTTGCTTTCATTCATGATTGGCTTCCTTGGACAGGGTTCCGGGCAGTCCTGGACAGATCCGGCCGTCGAACCCCACTGCCGCTGTATGGACGGCAACGAAAGTATAAGGTGTCGAGCGTAGTGAAGGGTTTTCCGATCGCCGGCTCCGCCTCCTCACCCCATCTTCAACACCTCTTCCCGTAACCATCCGGCAAACGCTTGCACATGCTCGAGCGCCTCGTGCCGATGCGCGATATCGAGCCAGTACCCAAACGGCCCGCTGACCTCGATCTCGGAGATCTGCGCCAGGCTTCCGTCCGCCAGTTCTTCGACGATCATGTTGCGGTCGACGATGGCCAGTCCCACGCCTTTGCGCGCGGCGTGAATGGCCTGCTCCAGATTCGAAAACTCGATGCCGTTCTCAGCGTAGTGCGCTGGCATGCCTGCGGTTGCAAGCCAGTTCGGCCACAGATCGAGCCGCGTTTCGTTGTGCAGCACATGCAGCGCGGGCATCGTTGCGAGCAGCGTGTCGAGCGGGCGCCCGGGCAACTGCGGCGCTCCCACTAGTGTATGGCGCTCCGTCATCAGCAACTCGGAATGCGCCTCTGGCAGCGCGTCGCGCCCAAAGCGGATGTTGCAGTGGCAATCCTCAGTCGGCTCGGTGCGGATGGACAGTTCGACATCGGGCAGTTCCACCGCCAGCGAGCCGAGTCGCGGCGAGAACCATTGAGTCGCGAAGGTAGGCGGCACCGACAGCACGAGGCGACGCCGGCCTTTGGCGGTGGTGATCTGACGCGTGCCGCGCTCGATCGTATCGAACGCTTCCGACACGCACGGCAGCAACTGCAAGCCCGCCGCGGTCAGGCGGATGCCCTTGTGATCGCGCTCGAACAGCTTCGCGTCGAGCGACTCCTCGAGTATCTTGATCTGGCGGCTTACGGCACCCTGCGTCACGCACAGGGCGCTCGCCGCGCGATTGAAACTCAGATGACGTGCCGTCTCCTCGAAGAAGCGCAACGCAATCAGCGATGGCAAGCGCCGCATAACTTCACCTTCCGTTTTTCTGGTCGTCCGGCGGTGCGCCGGGTTGGCGCGGTCCTACCGCCCGCAATGATTGTCATGGCGTGGATTGTCGCATTTCGGATGGTGTTTGAGCGGGCGCAAGCAACAAAATTCGCTCGCCTGGGAACACGTCTGACAGTGTGCGCCGTCGGTGCGCTTTCCTGACCCGAAGCGCCGCACAACGGTGCCGGCATCGCCTATCCTGAGGGGATGCGCGTTGCTCCTGAACGCACCCTCTTTCGACTCGCGGAGTGTCCCGTGACCGTTCGCAATCTCGATGCGCTGTTTCGACCCAAATCCGTTGCCGTGATCGGCGCTTCACGACGGCCGCGCAGCACGGGTGCGATGGTATGGACGAGCCTGCTGGGCGGCGGTTTTGATGGCCCCTTGTGGCCTGTGAATCCGAAATACGACGCACTCGACGGTCATGCCGCCGTGGCCGATGCCGGCGACCTCCCGGAGGCTCCTACGGTGGCGCTGATCTGTACACCGCCGTCGACGTGGCCAGGCATCATCCACAAACTTGGCGGTCTGGGTACGCGCGCCGCGATCATCGTCGGGGAAGTCCACACGGACGAGGACCGCACCGCGCTCAGGCACGCGCTGTCGGCGGCGCGGCCGCATCTGCTGCGCATTGTCGGACCCGGCAGTCTCGGGGTGATGTCGCCGGCACTGCGGGCGCATCTGGGCGCGCCGTCGCGCCTCGTGAAGGCGGGAGGGGTGGCGTGGGTCTCGCAATCCAATGCGCTGACCAATGCCGTGCTGGGCTGGGCGTATGCGCGTGGACTGGGCTTTTCGCACGCGGTGGCGCTCGGCGGTGAGGCGGATGTGGATGCGGGCGACGTGCTCGACTACCTGGCGAGCGATCCAGGCACCCGCGCGATCCTGCTCGAACTCGATACGGTACGCGCGGCCCGCAAGTTCATGTCGGCGGCGCGGGCGGCGGCTCGCAACAAGCCGGTCCTGGCGCTGCGCTCGGGACGTGCCGATCCCGCCGATGGCTTGTACACAGCTGCGTTCCGCCGCGCGGGGATGGTGCGCGTCGACTCGCTCGACGATCTGCTCGACGAGATCGAAACGCTCGGTGTTGGCCGCGTTGCGGCCGGCGCGACGGCGACGCTGATCACCAGCGACCGCGGTGTCGCGACGCTCGCCTGCGATGCGTTCGCGGCGGCCGGTGACACGCTTGCGCAGTGGCCCGCGGAGACCGTGGACGAGGTCGCCAAGGCGTTGCCGCGCGCGGTCCCAGGCAACCCGCTGCTTCTCGGTGACGACGCTCGTGCCGAGCATTTCGGCACGGCGTTGCAGGTTCTCGCGCAGCAAGGCGCCACCGGGACGGCGTTCGTGGTTCACGCGTCGACTCATAACGCGCCGGTCGGCGAGGTCGCGCAGGCGCTGATCGCGAATCAGCGATTCGCGTATCGCGGTTTGCTGGCGTGCTTCTTTGGCGGAGTGGACGCGGCGATGCGCGATGCATTGCATGCGCAGGGTATTCCGGTGCATACGACCCCGCAGCGCCTCGCCCGGGCGTTCGCTCGTCTGGTCGATTACCGGCTGGGGCGCGAGCTATTGATGCAAACGCCGGAAGGGCTGCCGGCGCAGATCCCCGCTGAGACCGACGCCGCTCAGGCGCAGGCGCGCGCGGCGTTGGCTGCGGGTGAGGACACGTTGACGAAGGAACCCGCAGCACATCTGCTCGCGCACTTCGGGTTGCATGTCGAACCGCTCGATGCGATGCAGGACAAGATCGTCGACATCGACGTCGAACTGCACGACGACGATAACTTTGGTCCCGTGTTCCGTTTCACGACGCCATTGGCGGATGGCGTGTCGGCGCCGGAGCGGGTCTTCGGCTTGCCGCCGCTCAATCCCATGCTGGCGCGCGATATGGTGATGCGCTCGCCTTACGCGCGGGTTGCTGCGCCCGAACCGGTGCTGGCGGCGTTCACGGCGCTCTCACAGGCGGTATGCGACGTACGCGAGATAGTCGGCTTAAAGCTCGTGCTGCGGGTATTCCGCGAGCACGTCGCTGTCATCGCGCCGTCTATCCGGCTCGGCGCCAAGCGCAGCCGGCTCGCGATCATGCCGTATCCGCGCCGCTACGAGGAGACACTCGATTGGCACGGTCTGCAGATCACTGTACGACCCATTCGCCCCGAAGACGAGGCGGCTCATCACGACTTCGTCGAAGCGATGACGCCCGACGATCTGCGTCTGCGTTTCTTCGGCGCCGTAGGCAGCTTCGATCACTCGCAACTCGCGCGCATGACGCAGATTGACTATGACCGCGAAATGGCGTTGATCGCGACGGTTCCATGCGAGGAAGGTTTCACGCGGACGTTAGGGGTGGTGCGCGCCGTGGCGGATCCCGATAACGAAACCGCTGAATTCGCGGTGGCGATTCGCTCCGATCAGAAGGGGCGGCACCTCGGCACACTGCTGATGGAGAAGATCATCGCTTATGCGCGCTCGCGCGGCACGCATTGGCTGGTGGGCGAAGCGCTGCGCGAGAACGGACCGATGATCGCGTTGGCCAGAGCGAGTGGATTTACGGTGACGCACACCGAAGATCCAGGTGTGGTGGGTTTCAGGATGGCGCTGGATGACGCAGAAGCCGCGCAAGGTTGATTCGGAAGCCATTGCGTCGCGTCTCGGGTTCTTGTGTCGTCCCTTTGAGAATCGTCCGAGTGTTTGCCGCGCTCGCTTCCGATATATTTTTATGCTCCCTTCAGCGATCGCAATCACGGCGTCGTTTAGCACGCCCACGGCGTGAACGCATATGTCGTTCGCCGTCCTACGGGCAAGTCCGAATCGCTGAGCTCACCACGATATATCTGGACCGATACTCCCATGGATAACTTCGCCGACTCCGATCAATTCATCAAATCACTGCTGTTCGCGTTTCTCTTCAGCGCTGTTTCGATCTTCGTGCTTCAGCTAACCAATCTCATCGATCCGGACCATCTGTTGGGCCGCGAAGGCGTTGCATGGCTTGCCGCGACCGTCGTTTGCACCGTCGAACCGCTTCTGCGTCATCAGGGAATTCTGAAGGGTGGCGTTGAATGCCAGATTGGCGACTTCACCAAGGCGAGCGCGCTTGGACGTCTGATTGGCGCGCCGGCAGGGTGTGCCTTTGCATGGGCGATCACGATTATTGGATCGTGAGCTTATCTCGTGCGCAATGTTGCAAAGAATCGTCAAGGATTCCAGATTAAATCATGAATGAGTCAACGGCTTCCGCAGAAGGCCGTTAAACACACGACCGTTATCAGGTCGTACCCTCAACCGAGATTTTTTCAGGAAGGACTAACGATGAACAAGCAGATCACTATCGCCGCTCTCGCCGGGTTGTTTTCGCTCGGCGCGTTTGCACAGGCATCCGCACCCGTCGCCGCGCCCGCTCAGGAGCAGAGCGCCGCTCCGGCCGAGGCAGCGTCCGCTGTGAAGCATCACCACAAGCATCACAAAAATCATAAGCACCATGCATCGGCAGCGGTTGAGGCATCCGCCGCAACGGGCGCTTCCAATACGGCCACGAAGCCTTAAGGCCTCGGCTGGCCTTGCCGCCTGATGACGTTGAGACTGGGACTCAATGTTGAGTATTGGGAAGTCGTTCGGGCGCAGTCGTCAAGCAAAGATAGACCATCACCATCGCTGAGACGGCCGGATCGTAACGCCGGATGGCAGCTTCATCCGGCGTCGTCATGACGGCAGCGTGCTCAGGCCGGCAGTTTGCCTGCTGCCTCGTCCACCTGGCTGCGTGACACCGACAACTCTTCGAGCCACGCCTGCGCATACACGGCACCCGTCTCACGTTCGAGGCGGGCAATCGTTGCCGCGCAGCGAGCGGCGTCCTTCGGCGTCGCGATGAAGTCCTTCACCGATTGCCCCGCCTTGAACGCGTCGAACAGCGGTACGCGGATATCGTCGGGCAGCGCGCGCGTCCACTGGTACGGCTTGCCGTTATACGTGAACGACGGCGGCAGCACGCGTTCCTTCTTCGCAGCCGGAATCAGGCCATAGGTGCGTGCGGCGTCGCCGATCTGCTCCGGCGAAAACAGTTCGTCCGGGCTGATGTCGAATTGCTGGATGTACGCTTCCATCGCCTGCATGGCCGCTGCGCGGTCGTCGCGCTTTTGCTGCGCGCGGGCCACGATGTCGCGCAGTTCGTCGGCTTCTTCGCTGGTGATCGTGAAGCTCGCCTGCTTCTGCTGGAGTTCGGAAAAACGCTGGAATTCGGAATCGGTCAGAAGTTTCGCCATGAGGTATCGATAGCGCGCGCAGGTCGTTGCCCGCGCGGCGACATTTTTGAAAGGGTCGCCATTCTAAACCATGCAGACTTAAACCATGTGAGTGTGGCGAAAGACCTGGCGGGCTCCACGCCTGTGCGTGCGTCCGGGCGGCTCCGCCTTATTGAATCGGGCCTTCCTGCGCGTGAGCGGCCGCCCGCTCTTCAGCCTGCTTCTTCTTCGCCAGATGGTGTCCGACGATACATCCGCCAACCGCGCCGACAACGGCGTGATGACCCGCATAGTGACCCGCGACACCGCCGACCACGGCACCCTTCAGACAGCCGGCCGCGGAAGCCGAACCTGCGAAACCCGCCAGCGCAAGAGCCAGCAAAACGAGAGAACAAGACGATTTCTTCATGATGATGTATCGGTGTGAAGCTTGAAACGTAAGGCGAAATACGCCTCATCCTGGGTCCGGCCGTTGGAGCCTTTGCAGCCCTTCCGGCACGGACGCAGGATTGTACGACGGTCAATATTTACTGGCAGGCCTTGCCGCCTTGGGCGTGGTAGCCCTTGGTCTTCGCGTCCGCTTCGCTCATGTACGAGCCGTGCTTGGTTTTGCCGTAGTACTTGTCACCCGGGCAGTGGTAGACCTTCGTGCTGGTGTTGACCCACACCTGGCCGGGGCCGCCGCCAGGGGCTGCCTGGGCGGTGCTGGCCGCTGCAGGCGCCTTGGAGGGTGCCGCTTTGGCGCTGCTGGCTGCCGCCGGCGCCATGGCCGGTGCTGCTGCCGGAGCCGAAGCCGCGGCTGTGCTCGACGCTGCGCCGTACCAGGTCTGGACGCCTTTATGACCCTTGCACGCACCCTTCTTCGTCGCGCCGGAATAGAACGAGCCGTCCTTGCAGAGACCCGTCGTGCCGCTCGGCGCGCTCGCGGGAACCTGTGCATAGCTGGCGCTCGCTGCGAACAGGCCGGCCACGGCGGCCATGGAGAGAATGAGTTTTTTCATCGTTTTGATCCTGTTGACCTGCCGCGGCATCGCCGCGTTCATCGGGGAGGCGCAGACAATCCGGCCTGCTTGAGAGCCGTGCATGCTGCGGTTTTTGTACGCGCATGAGCGCGACCCTGATAAAACGCGCGAGCCCCGTGATCGGCTGACGTGCCGCTTCCCGGAGACTGTCAAATATTGCCAGGCCAGGCCGGTGGGGGATGCTAGCTCGCTTCTTCGCGATACATCGACAGCGCCGCGACAGTTTCCCGCAGCATCGCGGTCGCTGCGTCGAGCGCGGGCGCGACGTATTCGTCGATACGCCGCAGGTACGGACAGGTCAGCACGGCAATCGCCTGCCCGGACGGCCCGAGGATGGGGAACGTGACATCGGTGACGCCGAAGATCTGCTGGCTGTCTTTTTGCGAGAACCCTGCCGTGCGGATCCGCTCGCAGGTCGCCTCGAGCGCTTCCTCGTCTATCGTCACTTCGCCTTTCACCTTCGTATGCTCGGCGAGCATATGGGCGCGCTGCTCGGCGGTCTGGAAAGCCAGCATGACGCGGCCCGAGCCGGTATCGATGAGACCGACCCGAGAACCGAGCCGCACCGACATCCCCCACGTGCCCGGACCGTCCACCTGCGCAATCACCAGAAGATTGCCGCGGTCGTACACCACCAGGTGACACGACTGTTCCGCGCGGTCTGAGAAACGCTGCATCAGCGGCAGCGCTTCGTAGATCAGCCGGTTCATCGGCGGGTGCCGGTGCGCAAGCGCATACAGCTTCAGGCTCAGCGAATAGCGGTCGCCCCCCGCCGAACGCACCACATATTGACGGGCGACCAGCCGCTCGAGCATCCGGTACATCTCGCTCGCATTACGTCCCAGCAGCTTGGTGATCTCGGCGCGCGTCAATCCATCTTTCTGCTCGGCCAGCAGTTCGAGGATATCGAGCCCCTTGTCCAGCGCGGGCGCCCGGTAACGGTCGGCGTCGTCTCTTTCTTCCGCATCCATCATCGGTGGAGTTCCATGTGTCGACCTGAGTTGGCGCTTTAGTGCTCACGCCGCTCCCATGCAAAGCAGTGCAGGTTTCATTGTCATCTGGCGCGTGAGTGTAGAGCGCAATTGGCGCGTGCGGCCAGGGAAAGTACGGACGGCTCTTACGCCGGACATGCCTTGACTTCGAATGATGCATATATGAATAATACGTTCATTGGTGAATTGTCGTGCACCAATATCGATAAGAACGAAGAACGCGCAGGGCGATACGCCGGCCGCTGAGCGGAGCGGCGGGGTAGTTCAACAACACCTATCAGGAGACAAGACATGACGTTCGCTAAGGGGCCGCGCGCGGCCCATCGCTTCATTCGTGGCGCTTTATCAGTTGGGGTAGCGGCCACATGCGTGGCCGGCCTCGTGACGAGCGGCGCTGCCCGCGCTGCCGATTCGGGCAAGATCGGCCTCGATCTGCCGCTCCTCACCTCGCCGTTCTGGCAGTCGTACAACAACTACCTGCCCGTCTACGCGAAGCAGAGCGGGCTCGACATCCTCGCGCCGGTCAATTCCAACGGTGACCCTGCGCAGCAGATCACCGATATGAACAACATCCTGAATCTGGGTGCGAAGGGCATCGTCGTCGGTCCGCTGGATTCGGCTGCGATCAGCCGGGCGCTCGACGCCGCGTCCGCCAAGAACGTGCCAGTGGTGGCCGTAGACGTCGCGCCGACCCAAGGCAAGGTCGCGATGGTGGTCCGCGCCGACAATCACGCGTACGGCGAGATGGCCTGCAAGTACATCGGCGAGCATGTGAAGTCCGGCAAGGTCGTGCAGATCGAGGGCGATCTGGCGTCGGTGAACGGCCGTGACCGTTCGGAAGCGTTCCGCACATGCCTGAAGCATTACCCGTCGCTGTCGCTGCTGGAAATTCCGGCCGCTTGGAAGGGCGACGTCGCGGCCACCGCGCTCGACAGCCTGTTGACCGCCAACCCGGACGTGAAAGCGATCTACATGCAGGCAGGCGGAGTTTATCTGTCGCCGACGCTGCAGACGCTGCGCCGCAAGCAGATGCTGTTTCCGGTGGGTGATGCGAAACACGTCGTGATTGTCAGCAACGACGGCATTCCGCAAGAGTTCGAGGCGATCCGCAAGGGTGAGATCGACGCCACCGTTTCGCAACCGGCTGACCTGTACGCGAAGTACGGCCTGTTCTACATCAAGGCCGCGCTCGCCGGACAGACCTTCAAGCCGGGTCCGACCGATCACGGCAGCACGATCATCCAGATCGCGCCGGGCATGCTGGAAGATCAGTTGCCTGCGCCGCTCGTGACGAAGGCGAATGTCGACGACAAGAACCTGTGGGGCAACACCGTCAAATGAGCGAGCTCATGCACGCGCCTGGCGTTGCGGCGGCTGCCTCTGGCCAGGCGATGGTCGAAGCGCTGGAAGTGACCAAGCGCTTCGGCTCGTACGCCGCACTGAACGACGTGAGCATCCGCGTGATGCCTGGCGAGTCGCATGCACTCGTCGGGCGGAACGGGGCCGGGAAATCGACGCTGGTGTCGATCCTCACCGGCCTGCGCAAGCCGGATACCGGCGAGGTGCGCTTCGGCGGCGCGCCGGCGCCTTCGCTCGCCGACCGCGATGCCTGGCGCGAGCGTGTGGCCTGCGTCTATCAGCATTCGACGATCATCCGCGATCTCAGCGTCGCGGAGAATCTGTTCATCAACCGTCAGCCTGAACGGCGCGGCATGATCGACTGGCAGGCCATGCGCCGCGACGCGCGTGAACTGCTCGATCACTGGAAGATCGACGTGCGCGAAGATGCACGCGCGGGCGATCTGAGTGTCGAAGCACGTCAACTGGTGGAGATTGCGCGGGCGCTGTCGTATGGCGCGCGCTTCATCATTCTCGACGAGCCGACCGCCCAACTCGACGGCGATGAAATCAAGCGCCTGTTTCGTCGCATCACCGAGTTGCAGCGCGAAGGCGTGACGTTTCTGTTTATCTCGCACCATTTGCAGGAGGTGTACGAAATCTGCCAGGCGGTGACGGTGTTGCGCGATGCGCGGCATATCGTCAGCGCGCCGGTTTCTGCGTTGCCGCGCGAGCAGTTGATCGAAGCCATGACCGGCGAGCGCGGCGGCCTTGCAGTCGCCGACGCTGCCTCGCGTGAGCCGCTACCGGCCGATACGAAAGTAGCGCTGGAAGTCGCGGGTCTCGGCGGCGCCGATTACGAAGACGTGTCGTTCACGGTGAAGCGCGGCGAGGTCATCGGTTTGACTGGCGCGACGAGTAGCGGCCGCACCAGTGTCGCGGAAGCGATCGCAGGGTTGCGCTCGTCGACCCGTGGCGACATTCGCGTAGCAGGTAAGTCGTTGCCGCGTGGTGACGTGCCGGCGGCGCTGGCGGCCGGTATCGGCTGCGTGCCGAAAGACCGGCATCACGAAGGCCTGGTGCTGACGCAATCGGTTGCGGAAAACGCCTCGATGACGATCACGCGCCTGCTCGGCAAGTTCGGCCTCGCCTCGCCCGCAAAGAAGAACGCGTTCGGCCAGAAGATGATCGAGGCGCTCGGCATCGTCACGCCGGGTCCTGAGCACGTCGTATCGGGCCTGTCCGGTGGCAATCAGCAAAAGGTCGTGATGGCGCGCGCCTTGGCGACTGATCCGAACGTCCTCGTGCTGATCGACCCCACCGCTGGCGTGGACGTGA
This sequence comes from Paraburkholderia sp. GAS33, assembly GCF_050436645.1. Lineage (NCBI taxonomy): Bacteria > Pseudomonadati > Pseudomonadota > Betaproteobacteria > Burkholderiales > Burkholderiaceae > Paraburkholderia > Paraburkholderia sp. GAS33. Next base: position 176,764 of record NZ_JBNDMP010000003.1, on the reverse strand, counting down.
AATCGAAGGAAGCGCTGCTGTCTGTCGTGGACCGTGTGCGTGAAGAGGGCAAAGCGGTGATCGTGGTCTCGGGCGAACTCGATGATTTGCGTACCTGTGACCGCGTGCTGGTCATGTTTCGTGGCCGCGTCGCGGCCGAATTTCCCGCGGGTTGGCAGGACCACGACCTGATCGCATCCGTTGAAGGAGTCAGTCTCCATGAAGAATAGTGTGCCTAGCCCTGCATTCGCTACGGCTCAAGGAGCGGCCGGCGCGCCTGCCGCGCGCAGCCGCCGGGCGCGGATCGAGCTCGCGCGTCTGCGCGACCTCGCGTTGCTGCCCGCGCTTGCTTTACTGCTTGTGATAGGCGCTTTCGTCAGCCCGAGTTTCTTGACCAGGGCGAATCTGATCAGCGTGCTTGGCGCCTCCGCGGCGCTCGCGCTCGTCGTGCTCGCCGAATCGCTGATCGTGCTGACCGGCAAGTTCGATCTATCGCTCGAGTCGACGGTGGGAATTGCACCCGCTGTCGGCGCGATGTTGGTCATGCCGGCGGCGTCCGCCGGTTTTGGCTGGCAATGGCCGGCCGCGGCAGGCTTGCTGGCGATTCTCGTCGTCGGCGCGGTGATTGGTTTTATCAACGGCTTTCTGGTGGTGCGCTTACGGCTCAATGCGTTCATCGTCACGCTCGCGATGCTGATTGTGCTGCGCGGCATGCTCGTGGGCGCCACCAAAGGCGGCACGCTGTTCGATATGCCGCCGTCGTTCTTCACCCTCGCCACCACGATCGTGCTTGGGCTGCCTGTCTCCGTGTGGCTCGCCGCAGTGGCCTTCGCTGTCGCCGCGTTCATGCTGCGCTACCATCGTGTTGGGCGTGCGCTGTATGCGATCGGCGGCAATCCGGAAGCGGCGCGCGCGGCCGGGATTCGCGTCGAACGCATTACGTGGGGCGTGTTCGTGCTGGGCAGCGTGCTGGCGTCGCTTGGCGGCCTGATCGTCACCGGCTACGTTGGCGCGATCAACGCGAATCAGGGCAATGGCATGATCTTTACCGTGTTCGCGGCGGCAGTGATCGGCGGCATTTCGCTCGACGGCGGCAAGGGCACGATGCTCGGCGCGCTATCCGGCGTACTATTGCTGGGTGTCGTGCAAAACCTGCTGACGCTCGCACAAGTGCCGTCGTTCTGGATTCAGGCCATCTACGGCGCCATTATTCTCGGCTCGCTGATGGTGGCGCGCCTCGCGAGCGGCGAAGGCCAGAACTAAAACGGACCCATTGCGGAGACAATTTTGAGCAGCCCATCGCATACCGACGCCCGCCTGATCCTGCTAAGTCCGCAGGACAACTGCCTGATTGCAGGGGCGCGGCTCGAAGCCGGCACCGAGCTTGAGATCGAAGGCGAGCGCGTTACGCTCGCCAAGACGATCGAACTTGGTCACAAAGTCGCGCGCGGCGCGCTGGCGAAAGACGACAAGGTGCTGCGCTACGGCGCGGTCATCGGCCACGTGACCGGAGCCGTTGCGCGCGGCGAACATCTTCATACCCACAACCTCGAAAGCGACTACCTGCCCACGTACACGCACGATGCAGGTCACGAGTTCGTGCATCATTGATGCGGTGCAATACCGCGCTGGAACGATCATGACTGACACTTCCGAAGCAACGATTCCCGCGGCCGGCGGCACGCAGCCAACGCTGCAAGGCTATTTGCGCAGCGACGGCCGCAAGGGCATCCGCAATGTCGTTGCGGTCGCGTATCTCGTCGAGTGCGCGCATCACGTGGCACGGGAAATCGTCACACAGTTTCGCGAGCCGCTCGATGCGTTCGATGACCCCGCAGCCGAGCGCGAGCCAGCGGTTCATCTGATCGGGTTTCCCGGCTGCTATCCGAATGGCTATGCCGAAAAGATGCTCAAGCAGCTCACTACGCATCCGAATGTGGGTGCGGTGCTGTTTGTGTCGCTCGGTTGCGAGAGCATGAACAAGCACTATCTCGTGGACGTGGTGCGAGAGAGCGGCCGGCCCGTGGAAGTGCTCACGATCCAGGAAAAGGGTGGCACCCGCAGCACGATCCAGTATGGCGTGGACTGGGTACGCGATGCGCGCAAGCAATTGGCGGCGCAACAGCGCGTGCCGATGGCGCTTAGCGAACTGGTGGTCGGCACAATCTGCGGCGGCTCGGACGGAACCAGCGGCATCACCGCGAATCCCGCCGTGGGCCGCGCGTTCGATCATCTGATCGAGGCCGGTTCGAGCTGCATCTTCGAAGAAACGGGCGAACTGGTGGGCTGCGAGTTCCATATGAAAACGCGCGCCGCGCGGCCGGAATTGGGCGATGAAATCGTCGCCTGCGTGGCGAAGGCCGCGCGCTACTACTCGATCCTCGGCCACGGTAGTTTCGCCGTGGGTAATGCAGACGGCGGGTTGACCACGCAGGAAGAGAAGTCGCTCGGCGCATATGCGAAGAGCGGGGCGTCGCCGATTGTCGGCATCATCAAACCGGGCGATGTTCCGCCGACCGGCGGCCTGTATCTGCTCGACGTGGTGCCGGATGGCGAACCGCGCTTTGGCTTTCCCAACATTAGCGACAATGCCGAGATCGGCGAGCTGATCGCCTGCGGAGCGCACGTTATCCTGTTCACGACCGGACGCGGATCGGTGGTGGGCTCGGCCATTTCGCCGGTCATCAAGGTGTGTGCGAATCCGGCGACCTATCGCAACCTCGCGGGTGATATGGATGTCGACGCGGGCCGGATTCTCGAAGGACGTGGCACGCTGGAAGAAGTCGGCCGCGAAGTGTTCGAGCAGACGGTGGCGGTGGCGCAAGGTGTAGCATCGAAGTCCGAAACGCTTGGGCACCAGGAGTTTATCCTGACGTACAAGACATTCGAGCCGGTTGGCCCGGCGTGTCTGCCGTCGAGCGCGGGGTCTGCGCAGCGGGTGGTGGAGATCGCTTCGCATTAAAACTGCATGAGGCGCGAGTAAGCGCTAAAGCGCTAACTTGGACCGACCGCGATAAAACTGCATGGGACGCGAGTAAGCGCTAAAGCGCTAACTCGTGTCGACAATGGAGACATCTGCATGACAGCAGCGATTGATTCAAACGTCGTAAAGCGCCGCCAGATTGGCCGGCGCGATCTGCAGGTGAGCGGGCTCAGTCTGGGCACGGCACCGCTCGGCGGCCTCTACCACGATCTGACGGAAGAACAGGCACTCGCCACGGTCGCCGCAGCCTGGGATGCAGGCGTGCGTTTCTTCGACACTGCGCCGCATTACGGCCATACGAAAGCCGAGCACCGGCTGGGCGATGCGCTGCGTCGCTATCCACGTGACCAGTATGTGCTGTCCACCAAGGTCGGCCGGCGCTTTGTGCCGCGCACCAACCCGTATGACGGCAGCGAAGGCTGGCAAGACCCGCTGCCGTTCGAGGCCATCTTCGATTACACCCACGACAGCATCCTGCGTTCGTTCGAGGACAGCCAGCAGCGGCTGGGCATCGTCGAGATCGATATCCTGCTGATTCATGATATCGGCCGTGTCACACACGGCGATAAGAATCCGGTCTACTGGAAGCAACTGACGGACGGCGGCGGCTTTCGCGCGCTCGATGAATTGCGCTCGGCGGGTGTGGTCAAGGCTGTCGGCCTTGGTGTCAACGAAGGCGCGGCGGTTCTCGAGATGATGGCGGATTTCGACATCGACTGCGCGCTGTTGGCGGGCCGCTATACGTTGCTGGAACAGGCAACGCTCGACGACCTGTTGCCCGCCTGCGAGGCGCGCGGCGTAAGTATCCTGTTAGGCGGAGCATTTAACTCGGGCATTCTGGCTCGCGGTGTTCAAGGGGATCTGAAGTTCAACTATGGCGCTGCGCCCAAAGAAGTGATCGAGCGCGTGGCGCGGCTCGAAGCCGTATGCCGCGCGCACGATGTACCCTTGGCCGCGGCGGCGCTGCAGTTTCCCTACGCTCACCCAGCCGTCGCGACCGTGCTGACCGGGGCGCGCAGTGTCGAAGAATTGCGCGAGAACGTCGCTTCGTTCGATCGCCCGATTCCTGCTGAACTGTGGACGGCATTGCGTGACGAAGGTCTGCTGGATCCGCGGGCGCCGGTGCCTAAGGATTGACTAACCATGCACATCGACGCTCACCAGCATTACTGGGATCCGGCCCGTGGCGATTATGGCTGGCTGACGCCCGATCTGAAGTCGCTGTACCGGACCTTCGGGCCACAAGATCTCGCCCCGCTGCGTGAGCGCGCCGATGTGCAGCGTACGGTCGTCGTCCAGGCGGCGCCCACGGTTGAAGAGACCCGCTACCTGCTCGATCTCGCGCGCGAAGAGGCATCGATTGCGGGTGTGGTCGGCTGGGTGCCGATGTTGTCCAACGATGCACCCGCCCTGATCGCCGAACTCGCACGTGACGCGAAATTCAAGGGCATCCGGCCGATGCTGCAAGACATCGCTGATGACGACTGGATCGCCAATCCCGATCTCGCGCCCGCCGTCGAAGCGCTGATTGCTCACGACCTCGCGTTCGATGCGCTGATTTTTACGCGCCATGTCGACGCCCTCGCAATCTTCGTCAAGCGCTTTCCCAAGCTGCGCATCGTGGTCGATCACGGCGCCAAGCCGCCGATCCGGGACGGCGGCCATGAAGGCTGGCAAAGTTGGGCCGACGGCATCACACGTCTCGCCGGCTTGCCGCACGTCCATTGCAAACTCTCCGGGCTTGCGACTGAGGCCGCGTCCGGCTGGACGGAGGCCACGTTGCAACCCTACGTCGACCATCTGCTGAAGTCATTTGGTCCGGCGCGTCTGATGTGGGGCAGCGATTGGCCGGTACTCGATCTGAACGGTGACTACCTGCTATGGCATTCGGTGGCGAATACACTGCTCAGCGGATTATCCGACGCGGAACGCGAAGCGGTGTTCGGCGCGAACGCGACGGCGTTCTACCGTCTGTGAAATTCATGGCAAGCTATCCCGTATAAAACTTCGCAAGCCATTTCAACTGGAGCCGTAGATGACACAAAGACTGGCCGGGAAGACGGCCCTGATTACTGCCGCCGGACAAGGCATCGGTCTTGCCACCGCCGAACTTTTCGCCAGCGAAGGCGCGCGGGTGATCGCTACCGATATCCGTATCGATTCGCTCGCCGGCAAGCCGGTCGAGGCGCGCAAGCTCGATGTGCTCGACAAGGCCGCGATCCACGCGCTGGCCGCCGAACTCGGCCCGATCGATGTGCTGTTCAACTGCGCAGGGTACGTCCACGCCGGATCGATTCTCGAAGCGACGGAAGAAGATTGGGACTTCGCGTTCAACCTGAACGCCAAGGCGATGTACCACACGATTCGCGCGTTCCTGCCGGGAATGCTGGAGAAGGGCAACGGTTCGATCATCAATATGTCGTCGGCGGCGTCGAGCGTAAAAGGCGTGCCGAACCGCTTCGTGTACGGCGCGTCGAAAGCGGCCGTGATCGGTTTGACGAAGGCCGTCGCTGCAGACTTCGTCACACGTGGTGTACGCTGTAACGCGATCTGCCCGGGCACGGTGGCTTCACCGTCGCTCGAACAGCGGATTGCGGCACAGGCGCAGGCGCAAGGCGCCACCGTCGACGCGGTGCAGGCGGCGTTCGTCTCCCGCCAGCCGATGGGCCGCGTCGGCAAGACCGAAGAGATCGCGGCGCTGGCGCTGTATCTCGCCTCCGACGAGTCGGGCTTTACTACCGGCCAGGCGCACGTGATCGACGGCGGTTGGTCGAACTAGCCTGTTTTTTCACTGAACACTCTGGATAGATAGGGAAGTGCAACGATGAAACTGCTTCGTTATGGGCCGAAAGGTCAGGAAAAACCCGGCTTGCTCGACGCGCAAGGCAAGATCCGCGATCTGTCGAAGGTGGTGGCCGATATCAATGGCGACACGCTGACGGACGCCGGTCTCGCACAACTGCGCAAGCTCGACCCGGCATCGCTGCCGGTGGTCGAAGGCAATCCGCGCCTTGGGCCGTGCGTTGGCCGGATCGGCAAGTTCATCTGTATCGGCCTGAATTACGCAGATCACGCGGCCGAGTCGAATCTGCCGGTGCCGACCGAGCCGGTTGTGTTCAACAAGTGGAATAGCGCGGTCAGCGGCCCGAACGACGACGTCGAGATCCCGCGCGGCTCGAAGAAGACCGACTGGGAAGTCGAACTGGGCGTGGTGATCGGCAAGCCGGCCAAATACATTGATGAGGCGAACGCGCTCGACCACGTCGCCGGTTATTGCGTGATCAACGACGTCTCCGAGCGCGAATGGCAGATCGAACGCGGCGGTACGTGGGATAAGGGCAAGGGCTTCGACACGTTCGGCCCGATCGGCCCGTGGGTTGTCACGCGCGATGAAGTCGCCGATCCGCAGAACCTGAACTTGTGGCTCGAAGTGGACGGCCACCGTTATCAGAACGGCTCGACCAGGACGATGGTGTTCACCGTCGCGAAGCTCGTATCGTATCTGTCGCAGTGCATGAGCCTGCAACCGGGCGATGTGATCTCGACCGGCACGCCGCCGGGCGTCGGCATGGGCGTCAAGCCGAACCCGATTTATCTGAAGCCGGGTCAGACGATCCGCCTCGGTATCGAAGGCCTGGGCGAGCAGCAGCAGAAGACTTACGCAGCAGAGTAATCCCTCAAGGCGACGGCACCGTTTCCCCGCCGTCGCCGATCCGGTTGATTGTCCCCTGCGCGACGGCGACGAGCCGCTCGCGATCGCCGTCCATCACAAAGATATTGCACTGACAGGTCGCCTGATGCCGCCCGGCATAGACGACCTGCGCCCGCGCGACCAGCATGCCGTTCATCGCGGGCCGCAGATAATTGATCTTGTACTCGCCCGTGACAACCCGCGGCCCGAGTGCGAGCGCTCCGGCGAACGTGAGCGCATTGTCCGCCAGGTAACTGATCACTCCCCCGTGAACGAAACCGTGTTGTTGCCGCAACTCGTCGCGAATCGGCAGGCATAGGGTCACCTCGTTGGCACTGGTGTGCATCAGCTCGGCGCCGAGGAGCATGCTGAAGGGCTGGGCATGGAGTGCGCCTCGTGCCCGGTCCAGTAGATCTGTCATCGTCGAATCCTTCGGGGCGATGCCCGTGGTGGCGTCCCTACCCACTCTAGGAAGCCCGTACGCGCCACGTCAAGGTGAATCGCAAAAATGACGCGCGGATTATTGTGTAAATCAATGTCAATAGAGTGATTGCGTCACGAATCAGCTTGCAAGACAGTCTTTCACCGGGTTTTTCTCAAGAGAACGTTGGTGTTGCCGTAAACAGCGTCGTGGTTTCCCCGTCATTCAATGCAATTCAGGTGTTCACGATGTTTAGCAAGATCAAGGTCGCATCCGGCCTGCTGTGTGTTTTGGCCGCTTTTTGCCTGCTGCAACTGGTGACGGAAGGTTTGGGGTTCTGGTCGTTGACGCGTACCCATGACGATGTTGGCGAGCTGTCGAATGTCGCGTTGAACCAGGTCGACGCGGTGAATCGCACTACGCAGGCGCTGATGGACGCGCGCATCAACCTGTCGCGCGCCAGCACGCGGATGGTGAAGGGCAGCGCCGAACCGGCCGACATCGTGCAGCACGCTCGCGACCAACTGGTGGCGGCGGATCAGTCGTTCACCTCTTTTACCAATGCCACCAAGACGAGCGACGAAAACAGCGCTCGCGCCGCCGCGCTCACTGACCGTTATCAGAAATATCACTCGGCGCTGGTCGAACTGACGCAGGATCTCGACTCGGGCAACATCCAGGCCTTCCTCGATCAGCCAACGCAATCGTTCCAGGACGCCTATCTCGGCGAACTGCATACCTTCGTAGAGTTCGCGGACGCCGCGAACCGGGCTTCGCTCGAGTCGATCGACAGCCGCCTTGCGTTGTTCCGCAGTGTTGGCGCGGTGATCCTGCTGTTGCTGCTGGCGGGCACGGTGGCAGTCTACCTGGCGCTGCGGCGCGGCGTGGTTGCGCCGCTCGAAGAGGCGGGCCGCCATTTTGACCGGATTGCGCAAGGCCGGCTCGATCAGCCGATTAGCGCGCGTGGCACCAACGAAATCGGCCGTCTGTTTTCGGGGCTGGCGAGAATGCAGGCAAGCGTCGCGCGAACAGTGAAGACGGTGCGTGAATCGGCTGACTCGATTTACCTGGGCGCTAACGAAATTGCCACGGGCAACGCGGATTTGTCGGCGCGTACCGAGAGTCAGGCTGCCTCGCTGGAGGAAACCGCCTCGAGCATGGAAGAGTTGACTGCGACCGTGCGGCAGAACGCCGATCATGCGCGCGAAGCGAACGCGCTCGCGCAGACCGCATTGGATGCCACTTCGCGCGGCAGCGAGGTCGTGAATCAGGTGGTCGACAAGATGCGGGGGATCGCGCAGAGCTCGGACAAGATCGCGGAAATCATTTCGGTGATCGACGGCATCGCGTTCCAGACCAACATCCTCGCGTTGAACGCGGCGGTCGAAGCGGCACGGGCAGGCGAGCAAGGACGTGGCTTTGCGGTGGTGGCAGGGGAAGTACGCGGGCTCGCGCAGCGCAGCGCGCAATCGGCCAAGGAGATCAAGACGCTGATCAGCGAGTCGGTCACAGAGATCAAGGGTGGCTCGACGCTCGTCGAGCACGCGGGCGGCGCGATGCGCAATGTCTCGGAGTCGATCTCGCGCGTCACGCAGATGATGGCGGAGATCAGCGCTTCGTCGCTCGAGCAGAGCACTGGCATCGAGCAGGTCAACCAGGCCGTCGTGCAGATGGACGAGATGACGCAGCAGAACGCGGCGCTGGTCGAAGAAGCTGCTGCGGCCGCGGCCTCGTTGCATCAGCAGACGCAGCAACTGAAGGCGGCCGTCTCGGTGTTCGAGATTTCCGATGTCGTCCTAAGGATGCAGCAGTTCGACGAGTTGCGCGGCGAGCACGAGCGGGAGTTTTCGTTCGGTGCAGCGGTTTAAGCAGGCTTTTCTTAGGTTTATCCAGATCTAGCCGCGTCAGGCCGGCAGCGCTGCATACGCGGTGGCGAGATGATAAGGCGTCGTCGACGGCATGTCGGCGCGCGAAACCTCGCCTGTAGCCGTTTTGCACTCGTACCATCCTTGCGGGTGCAGAAAGCGTTGCTGGAAATGCTCGATTTGCCCCGGCAAGACGGCGCGCGCCGCGTCGTCATTGCGTGTAGCTAGAGCGCGCAGATATTCGCTCTGTGCCCAGATCCGCTGTGTCGCGTCCTTGACGCGACCAGCTTCGTCGAGCGATGCAGCGACGCCGCCTGTCACCGGATCGACGCCATGCTGTTGCGCAAAGTCAAAAGCGCGCGTCAGAGCCTCGTCGAGCCCCGATCCTTCCAGCAATGCACCTGCCTGCTTGACCAACCAGAACCATTCGAACTGGTGCCCCGGCTCCAGACGATTGTCATCCGCTCCTAACGGCAGTTCCGCGATGGAGCCCGTCGGCGCGTGCACGAAAGTGCGTTCGATGGCGCCGGCCAGCTTGCGCAAAGCGGTGTCGAATGCGCTATCGCCGGTCGCTGCGCGCGCGGCGAGCCACGCTTCCGTGAGGTGCATCAAGGGGTTTTGCACAGGCGTGCCGGTCACCGTCGAAAACGTTGCGTCCAACGCGGCGTTGAGCAGGCCATCCTGCGCCGCGAAGCGGTCTTCGATCAGCGCCGACGTACTGTGCACCAGGTCCAGCGCATCCCGATTGCCCGAACGCGAGCCGTATTCGGCACACGCGAAGACCAGGAAAGCGTGTGTATAGAGGTCCTTGGTCGTATCGAGCGGCGTACCTTCTGAATCGACGCTATAGAACCATCCGCCCCGCTGCTTGTCTTGAAAGTAGTGCACGAGCGCATCGAACAAGCCTTCGGCGTGGGCCGTATCACCTGCCTGGGAGAAAACGAACAATTGCCGTGCGCAAGCCATCGCGCGGTAGCGTTCGGCCGGCAGGGGGCGGTGGCCTTCCGCGCTAACTGCCTCGTACGGCAGTTTCAATGCAATGTTGAAGCCCGGCCCGCGCCAGATGGGCAGAACGACGCGTGCAAAATGATCGCGCAGGGCGGCGGCAAGGGTGATCGCGGAGGCGGGTGTGTTCATGCTATGAATCTGCTTGGGGGTAGAGCCGTACAAGGTTGCGGGCGCTGGGTCCGGCAAGGCAGCGCGGGTCCAAGCATAAAGCAAACCGCCAGCGAGGGCACGTTTGCGACCGTCTCAAGTGCGGTTCCAATAATTTCAGATAAGGAGGAACGACCATGCTGGGCAATGTCGAACTGGTCTCGCGGCTGGTGTTGGCCGCGGCGCTTGGCAGCGTCATCGGTATCGAGCGTGAGCGGCTGTCGTGGGCCGCGGGCTTGCGCACGCACATGCTGGTGTGCGTCGGCTCGGCGCTCATCATGATTGTCTCCGCGTTCGGTTTTGCCGATGTGCTCGGCGCCCAGAACGTCGTACTGGATCCCTCGCGGATGGCTGCCCAGGTGGTCTCCGGTATCGGCTTTCTGGGAGCCGGCTCGATCCTGATGCGCGGCGAGATCGTGCGCGGACTGACGACTGCGGCGAGCCTGTGGTCGGTGGCGGCGATCGGGCTGGCGGTGGGCGGTGGTATGTACACGGCGTCGATCGCGGCGACCATCATCATCCTGATCATCCTGGCGGGGATCAAACCGCTCGAGCGGCGTTTCATCACAGTCAAGCAGCGGCGTCAGCTGACGTTGCTGGTCGAGCGCGGTGCGCTCACGTTTCACTCGCTGCACGATGCGCTCGGCGCGGCGAGCCCGCGTGTCAAACAGTTCGTGATGCAACAGAGCGACGATGCGCCCGAGTTTGATGTGGTGATGATCACGCTGCACCGGGTCTCCTCAACCGAATATGCTGCGATTCGCGATCGCTTGCGTGAACTGCCTTGCGTCAAGGAGCTTCGCGAGGACGATCCGACGGTTTAAATCGGCGATGGGCTTTAGCTGGCGCGGTTGGCCATGAGACAATGCGCTCTCGAAAAAACTGATGGCATTTTGTAGCGGCATTCGGCGCCCGGTGGCCGGCGACGACCGCTTCTTTCTCTATGGCAGATTCCGCAGCATCCACGCAGTCTCGTACACCCCGCGCCGGCTCGAAGAAGCGGCGCGCCAATACCGTCTCCACCGAGACCGAAAATAAACTGGCACGCGCTGCCCGCTCGGCGCAGCGCTTAGCCCAACTGAGCGACGCGTCGCGCGACGACAGCACGCTCGACATGTTCCCCGACGATCCCACCCGCGCGACGCTGGAGGCGATGAATATCGACATCCGGCAAGGCACGCTGCATGGCTTTGAATTGCCGGACGTTGTACTGGCTGCGGTTGGTGCGGCGACCAGTCTGGAGGGCGCGGCGAGCACTTCGTCCGAAGCGCGGGCGGCGCGCCGTGCGCCGCGTGAGAGGACCGAGGCGGCTTATGCGGCGGTGCCGTTGGCCGGGTTTGAACGTATCGAGCCGACGCAGAAAGTGAGTGCGCCTAAGGATTTATCTTCCGATGCTGCGGGCGCTGGCGGGGTGGTGCCTGAAGTGGTAGACGTGGCGGATGGGCAGGCGGTACGGGTGGACGATTCGCAGCAGACCTCGCCGGCTGTTAGCTCGACGCTCGTCTCACCGTCGATGGCGGCGGCGAGCCTGGTGCGCAGCGTGACCGCACGGCGTCCGAGCGGCGATTCATCGTTCAGCCCGACTGTGCCGGCTACGTCGATCGCCACGACTACGCCGAGCCCACCGACTACGCCGACCTCCACGGCCGACAACTCTAAGCCGGCGGCTTTGCCGTCTCAGCGCATTGCTGCAAGCTTTGCGAAGCCAGCAACCGCCTCCAGCGAGACGGCGGATGTGAACGGCGAGGCATTGGATCGCGCGTCGACTGGGCCCACGACGGAGGAGGCCAAGCCCTTGCCCAACGACGCGGCGGGATTATCCACCCCGCCGGCGAGCGCACCGGAACTCGACCGGGCTCGCGCGACGGCATTCGCCGACACAGTCGACGCGCTGTACGGCGTGATCTCCGATCAGCGCCACGCGGCGACCGACCATACGCGCCGGATGAAATGGATGCTGTCGATCGTCGTCGGGGCGCTGCTGATGACTGTGGCGATCGGCATCACGCAGACCGTTCTGCTGATGCGTCTGACTCGTGAAACCACGGCGCAGCAGCACCGTATCGAACAGTTGATGCAGAACGAGCAGACGGCAATGACGAGCCTGCTCGACGCACACCTCGCAATGGCGAATCCGGTAGCAGGTGCCGCGTCTACTGCCGCGGCGCCGATTGCGACGCCTCCTCCCGCTGTTGCTACCGCGGCGCCTGCTGCTGCACCCGCCAGCAAGCGAAAAGCGCACACGCACGCGCACAAGCCTAAAGCGCTTCCCGCTGCCCACTGATCGAATCGGGTCGGAAGACGCGATGCCGCTTGCGGCATCCGTCGCCCGCTCGACCTGTTGCCCCTCTTGTCGTCTCGCAAGGCCAAGCCACCACGCCGCTTTCAAAGACACGGCGCGCCGACGCTCGCAAATGATAGGTGCGGTAAGGCGAGGCGACGCCAGCACGCCTCCTGAGGCGAATCGCGGGATTTAAACTTGCATTGTCAAAGCACAAACGATGGCCGGACCCCCGGCCGGCTTTCTGACGAGCGCAAGATGGCGACCAGCGAACACAAATTTTCAATCGACGAACTGATTCAGGCGCTGCTGCGCGCCCAAGGCATCCACGAGGGTCACTGGGCATTGAATGTCGAGTTTCTGGCGAGCGGCACCGCCGCGAATTCCCCGACCGACCCCGCAAAGACGTTGCCGGCACTGCTGGTATCGGTCGTTAGCGCCACGCTGGTCCGTACCGAAAATGCCGCGCGGGGTACGTTGGACGCAGCCGTCGTCAATCCGCGCAAGCGTGTCGCAGCGGCGAAAACCGCGCGGACAAGGAAGGCGCACCCCAGTACGCTGCAATGATCGCGGAGCTGATAGGGCCGAATCGCGTGTTGTTCGCCTGCGCGCCGGCATAGCTTTCTTGTTGTAATGACGCAACGCAACATCCCGTCGAATGGGTGCGACAAGCGACCACAGTCAAAAAATGTTGCAACGCACTAGCTTTTCCCTAGGGAAAACCCCTATAATGCTTCTTAAGGGAAAACCCTAGCAACCAATCAACCGGGAGTCGCCATGAGCGTTATCTTTGCATTGTTCCAAAAGGTCAGCGACCTCTTCGCGTCGCCCCATCTGCCGATGGATTCGGATTACTCGTACGAAGCGCGTAGCCGCGAAGCTGAACGTCAGCGTCGTGCGCAGTCCACGCTGTTCGGCATCAAGCTGAGCGACTAATTCGCTCAGGTCTGGCGCGGTGAGCCGCGCCGGGTGCGCGCCCTTGGCGCGCGCTGCTGCATACGAGCCACGGCCTTGCCGTGGCTTTTGTTCGTTTACGGCCTGGCATTCGTGCATCTACGGGCCTGAATTAGCTGTCAGAAGAAAAAACAGGGCTTTCGAATGCATTGCTGAATATTTCAACGCCGAAATGAATGTAACGATGACTGACTGCCGTAGCGCGCTGGATCGGCGTAGAGGGGCTCGCCAACGTGCGAAAAAGCTTGCACTTTCCCGACGGAAAGGCTCGTTCATCGATCCCCGAATATTGATACTTCTTCTTACAAGCGCTCACGTCTTTAATCGTTTGGCCCCGTTAAAGTTGTTTTCAAGCGCAGGGCACCGGGCGTCGTGGCGATCAGCCAGCCTGCACCTGAGCAAACCTTGAATCGGAGGTCTCACTATGAAAACGTTGAACAAGACATCGCGTACCATCCTCGCCGCTCTGGTAGCTGGCGGCGCATTGCTCACCGCAGGCAGCGCTTTCGCACAGGCAGACCGCGTCGTGATTTCGGCGCCGGGCCCGGTTGCAACTTATGACCAACCGCGAATGATCCCGGTGGGCGTGCAGATCGATATCGGCTGGCACGGCGACCGTTATTGGGACGGCCATCGTTATTGGGCGCACGACGACTGGATGCGTCACCACCCGCACGATCGGGATCCGTATCGGCACGACGACCACCGTCAGTAATGGTGCGGTGGTAACGGCGCCTTTGGCGCCGATGTGAGGTCTGACGAGGCCGGTCTCTCATGATGAGGGGCCGGCTTTGTCGTTTTGCAATTCCGCCTAGGTCGCCAGATTGCTAAAATATGCGCAAATAGCGTATATTTCGAGATGAGAGCCGTTTTTGTCGAGTTGGTAGCATTCCGGAAGCATCGTAGCGACTATCTGTCGGATGATGAATACAGGTTTTTGCAAGAAGAGTTGCTTGCCGAGCCTGGCGCTGGAGATGTCATTAGAGGCACGGGTGGTCTGCGCAAGCTTCGTTTTGCCGATAAGCGGCGAAACAAGGGCAAGCGTGGCGGTCTGCGCGTGATTTACTACTATTGGGTCGGTGGCTTCCAATTCTGGATGTTCACGCTCTACGACAAAGACGAAATGAGCGATCTAACGAACGACGAGCGCAAAGAGCTGGCGCGCATGCTCGAAGTCGAAATTGCGCAACGGAGTGCACGATGAAGCGGAACCTGTTTGCCGAATTGAAGGAAGGCATGGCTGAACTTGCCGGCGAACGCGAAGGCAAACTGACGCTGCGCACGGTAGACGTCGAGGTTCCTGACGCACTTGACGTTTCGCCGGAGGAAATCAGAACTGTTCGAGAGGCGCTACACGCATCGCAGGCGGTGATGGCTCGACGTTTGCGCGTTAATCAGCGTACGTATCAGAATTGGGAGCAAGGAAAGGCAAAGCCCAATGCGCAAGCGGCCGTTTTGATCAAGCTGGTCGAGAAACATCCAGAGACACTGAGACTGCTCGAAGCACTGTGACTTCCTAAGTGATTAGGCCGCCTTCGGGCGGTTTTTTATTTCCGCTATGTGTTCTCTGCTTTTCTTGGCGCTTTCGCCTGGACTCATCTAGCCGGAGCCGCCGCCATGATGCGACAGCCATCACAAGGCAGCGAGCGAGGTTGACGTCAGCCCGTCCGTCGCAAATCCCGCCTCTGCGCTATCCTTAAACGCTTTCATCGACGCCCCAGCGGGAGAGCAGCTTGGATAACGCAGTAGTAGGTGTGGTAGGCACGGGCCTGATGGGCGTGGGTATTGCGACGCAGAGCGCGTTGCATGGATATCGGACGATCGTGCATGACGTCGACGCAGCGCGTCTCGCCAGCGTCGCGCCCAAAGCGGAAGCGGTGCTCGACGAACTGATCGACGCTGGCCGCATTGATGCAGCAGCCAAGCGCGCGGCCCTCGCGCGCATCGAAACGCACACTACGCTCGAAACGATGGCGGCCGCGCAATTCGTCATCGAAGCGATCCCCGAGGTACTGGAGCTGAAGCATCGCGTTTACGCGTCGCTCGCTCAACTGCTTGCTGACGACACCATTCTCGCCAGCAATACCAGCGGCTTTACTCCCGATCAGCTCGCCGCTCCATTGCGTCACAAAGAGCGCTTCCTGATCGCGCATTTCTGGAATCCTCCGCATATGATTCCGCTCGTCGAGGTGGTGCCCGGCACGCTCACTGACCCGTACGTTACCCAGCAGACGGTGGCCTTGATGAGCCGCATCGGCATGGAACCGGTTGTGCTGACGAAGGCGATACCGGGCTTTGTCGGAAACCGCCTGCAGTTTGCCGTGCTCCGTGAGGCGCTCAACATCGTGCGCTCGGGCGCGGCGACGCCGGAGGTGGTGGATCGTGTGGTGAAGGCTTCGCTTGGACGCCGCTGGGGTGTCGTGGGACCGCTCGAGGGCGCCGACCTCGGCGGCCTCGACACCTTCCTCGATATCGCTTCCCACTTGATGCCTGAACTCGCAAAAGATGAGGACGTACTCGATCTTTTACGCAAGCAGGTCGGTGTGGGGCGCGTAGGCGTTCGCAGCGGCGCCGGCTTTTATGATTGGGACGATGCGCATCTGGCGCAGGTGAAGGAAGGACGCAAAAAAGTGATTAGCCGCGGTTGATCCGCCGTGATCCGGATGGTCGATGCCGTGAAGCCCGAAGGGTTTGCGACACCGCTCCACAAACCAGGCCGCCAGACACGAAACCGGCGCCAGCCATGCAATTAACCCAAAAGTTCCAGACAACCGCTCCCTCCAACATGAACGACACCTACTTCTACGACCCGGCCAAAGGCCACGGTCTCAAGCACGATCCGTTCAAGGCGATCGTTGCTCCGCGCCTGATCGGCTGGATCTCGACCCGCAGTGCTGCCGGCCACCTCAACCTGGCGCCGTACAGCTTCTTTGGCGCCTTCGCGACCTTCCCGGCCATCATCGGTTTCTGCAGTGAAGGCCGCAAAGACAGCATCGGCAATATCGAGGAAACCGGCGAATTCGTCTGGAATCTCGCCACCAGGCCGCTCGCCGAGCAGATGAACCGCAGCTCCGCACCGGTTGCCCCCGAGGTCGACGAATTCCAGCTCGCCGGACTCACGCCGGTGCCGGGCCGCAGCGTTTCGGTGCCGCACGTCGGCGAATCGCCCGCAGCGCTCGAATGCAAGCTGCTACAGATCGTGCGCCTGAACTCCCTCGACGGAACACCGATGGATAACTACCTCGCCCTCGGCCAGGTGGTCGGCGTCCATATCCAGAATGCCTATCTCAAGGACGGTCTGTTCGACACGCACGCGGCCCAGCCGATCATGCGCGCGGGCTATCGCGCCGACTATGCGCAGATCGGCGAGATGTTTCAGATGATCCGCCCGACTGCGTGAACCATTGTGGTTCGCCGGTTTGACAATAGCCACCAGCGAAGCTGGAACGCTTGATGCTTGAAAACGGCGCTCACCGTGCCGTTTTCCTTGCCCGTTCATCTTCCTGGAGCGCGATCATGTCTACCGAATTCGCCACACAGTTTTCGCATGTCCGTCCGCAAGACACTTCGTATGAGGACCAGGGGTTGCGCGACTTCTTTCTCTACCGCGATCTCGGCATCGCGCAAGCGACGGGAGGCAAGGTTCTGGCGCAGCTCGTGAAGGCGAACCATGCACCAGAGCAAGGCACCGGCTGGCACCGTCATGAGGCCGATTTCCACATTGTGATCATGCTGAAGGGCTGGGCGCGCTTCATGTATGGCGAGAAGGAGACGCTTGTCGCCGCCGGCGATTGCGTCCATCAGGCGCCCGGCATCGTTCACTACCTGTTCGACTACTCCGAAGATATGGAGTACATCGAAATTGTTTCGCCCGCGGATTTCAAATCGATCGACGTCGAGGGGCCGTGCGACGTCCCGGCCGTCACGCCGTGGAAAAGCGTAACGGCTTGAACGAGGCGGAAATCGTATCAGGCCGCCGGTAGGGCGCAGGCAACGAAGCGGCTCGTACCGGTTCAACTCAAGCGACGTTGCTTCGTGGCGATGCCAGCGACGCTTTACCCGAAGACGACGCGTCCGTAGCCGCCGCCGTTACAGCAGATGCGGCTGGCGCGGCAATCGGCGCCGCTGCCACAGGCACTGGCCGGATCGCCTGTGCACGTGAGCTGACCGCGACCGCACGCGGCTCGTTGTCGTAGATCACTGCCCGCACACGTGGATAGATATGCCGCTCCCAACGATGGCCGTTGAACACCCCGTAATGGCCGACGCCCGTCTGCACATGATGGGTTTTCAGATAGGGCCGAAGCTTGTCGCACATATCTTGCGCCGCGAGCGTCTGGCCGACCGCGCAGATATCGTCCTTCTCACCCTCGACGGTTAACAAGGCCGTGCGGCGAATCTTCGACGGTTCGATCAGGCGTCCGCCCACCTCCAGCTCATGCAGCGGCAACGCATGGCGTTGAAATACGGTCTCGACGGTTTCCAGATAGAAATCTGCCGTCAGATCCATTGTTGCGAAGTACTCCTCGTAGAAGATCCGGATGGTGTCCGCCTTGGCCGGATCGCCTTTGGCGCGCTCGTAATACATCGTCTCGAACGAATCGAGGTGACGGCCAAGATTCATCGCCATGAACGCGTTGAGCTGCACGAAGCCGGGATACACGCGGCGGTGTGCGCCGGCAAAACCGAACGGCACCGCGCTGATCAGATTGCGTTCGAACCATTCAATCGGCTTGCTCTTGGCGAGCGCGTTGACCTTCGTCGGATTGATGCGCGTATCGAGCGGTCCAGCCATAAGCGTCATGCTCGCGGGCTGCGCGGGATGGTCGTCCGCGGCCATCAGCGACACCGCCGCGAGGGCGGCAACCGTAGGCTGGCAAACCGCCAACAGATGGGTACCGGGACCAATTGCTTCAACGAAGTCGATAATGTGCTGGACGAATTCCTCAAAGCCAAAGCGTCCCTGCGACAACGGGACGTCGCGCGGGTTGTGCCAGTCGGTGATGTAGACGTCGTGCTCGGCGAGCATCGTCTTGACGGTGCCCCGCAACAGGGTCGCGAAGTGGCCGGACATCGGCGCAATCACCAGCACGCGCGGCTGAGCGGGTGAGGCGGCCTGTTCCTTGCGGAAATGCAGCAGCGAACAGAACGGCGTGCGCGCTGCGACCTCTTCGACAAGCTTGATGGGCTTGCCGTCCACTTCGATGATGTCCAGCTCGAACGGTGGTCTCGAGTGCGTCAGACCGGCCAGCGTGATCAGGTCGCAAGACGCACGTAGCGAACGGCCGTGTGGCGTCTCGCTGAACGCCGGCCATGCGTTCAACGAATGATTGATAAGCGCCGCGCCGTGCCGGGCCGGAAGCATCAGGTCGGCAAACGCCTGGTAAGCGGGATATGCGAACAGGTTCATAGCCTTCGCACGAATGCCCAAAAGGAAGGAGCCCGAATAGAGGCAATACGTGTGCCAATGCGCCAGGCAGTGCCCGGCACCCGCCCACGCTGGCATAGCATTTGCACCATTGCGAGCAGGGTGCTCGTTTTGCCGCGGTTTGGTGCGTGCACGCACCACAGCGTGCATAGGGCGACCCGACACCATGGGCAGCACAGACAGGGCTCCCGCTTAGGAGGAGATTGGTATGGCGAATACGACGCTCACCATCAGCAGCAAGAACTATTCGTCATGGTCCCTGCGGGGCTGGCTACTGACGAAGTTCAGCGGATTGTCTTTCGAAGAGATCGTGATGCCGGTGGATGACCCCAGCGCGCGCGCCGAACTGCTCCTGCTTTCGCCATCGATTCTCGTGCCTTGTCTGTTTCACGACGGCATCAAGGTGTGGGACACATTGGCGATAGCCGAGTATCTCAACGAGGTGCAGCCCGATGCGAAGCTGTTGCCGGACGACCGGCGTGCCCGGGCACACTGCCGGGCGATCAGCGGCGAGATGCATTCGGGGTTTGGTTCGTTGCGCTCGGCACTGCCCATGAACCTCAAGGCGCACTTTCCAGGTTTCAAGGTGTGGGCACGCGCGCAGTCCGACATCGACCGGATCGTCGCAATCTGGCGCGAGTGTCTCGAGCAATACGGCGGCCCTTATCTGTTTGGAGAACGTAGTGTCGCCGATGCGATGTATGCGCCTGTGGTGACCCGCTTTGTCACCTATGACGTCAAGCTTGACCCGGATATCGTCGAATACGGACAGCGCATCCTCGCGCTGCCGGAGATGCAGCAATGGATCGCCGACGCGCAGCAGGAAATCGACGAGATCGATGAGCTGGACGTCGAATTCTAAGCACCCTCACAACTTCGCGTTTCGCTTAGGCCCGGCGCACGTCGGACGGCAGGGCTCCGGATCACTCCCGACGCCCTGCGTCCAGCTTGAACACGCTCACCACCTGCGCGAGCCGTGCGGCTTGATCGCGTAGTTCTGCGGCGGCCTGTTCTGCGTTGCCGACAATCGCGGCGTTCTGCTGGGTCGCTTCGCCGATCTGCGTAACGGCGATATTCACCTGTTCGATGCCGCCCGACTGCTCGCGCGACGCGACGCTAATTTCACCCATGATCGCGCGCACCTGGCCGACCCGTTCAACGATGCCATGCATCGTCGCGCTCGCCTCCTCGGCGATCTTGAAGCCACTTTGGACCCGCGCGGTCGATTCTCCGATCAGCGCTTCGATTTCCTTCACGGCAGCAGCGCTGCGTTGAGCAAGTGCACGCACTTCGGATGCGACCACTGCGAATCCCCGGCCGTGTTCGCCGGCGCGCGCGGCCTCGACCGCTGCATTCAGCGCGAGGATATTGGTCTGAAACGCAATGCTCTCGATCACGCTGGTGATGTCGGATATTTTCTGCGAAGAGCGCGTGATGTCGCCCATCGTCGAGACGACGCGTTCCACTGCGCGGCCGCCTTCCAGTGCTGCTTCAGAGGCGCTCGTCACGAGTGTATTGGCCTGTGCGGCGTGGTCCGCGTTCTGCTGGACGTTCGACGTCATCTGTTCCATGCTCGCGGCAGTTTCTTCGAGGCTGCTCGCCTGCACGGCGATGCGCGAGGCGATATCGCCGCTGTCGGTGGCGATCTTCGCGGTGCCTTGCGTCATGTCGGACGACGCATTGCGCACCTGGACCACAATGCGCGCAATGCCCTCGCCGATGCCATCTATCGCCAGCATCAAGCGCCCGATCTCATCGGCGCGGGCGTTGTTCCCATCCACGAGCCGCACGCTCAGATCGCCCGCGGCAAGACGCTCGGACGCCTTGGCGGCTTCCTCGATCGGACGACTTACCAGACGCCGCACGGCGATCAGGAAAACCACGGCGAACGCGACGACCAGCGCGAGGCCAATCAGCAGGAAGCGGTTACGGGTCGCTTTGACCTCGGCCATCACTTCATCGCGCGGTGCAATCCCACCCACCAGCCAGTGCCATTCCGGCACCGTGGCAAACGACACGTATTTGTCTTGCGCCGAGCTCTCGCCGAGTGTCGCGTCGGCCGAGCGGTATTCGAGCTGGCCTTGCTGCATGTCGAGCATCTGCTTGTACGGTGCGTTGGTGTCGTCGGCGAGCTGGCCGGCGGCGGCCGGATGCACGAGTAACTTGCCGCGGTCCGCACCGTTCGACGCGTCGAGCACGAAGTAATAGCCGCTGTCGCCGATCTTGAGCTGACGGATGCCGTCTTGAACCGACTGGATCTGCGCGCCCACGTCCACGCCGACGAAGAACGCGCCGATCACCTTGCCGCTGGCGTCCGTGATGGGCCGGTACTGCGTGATGTAACGCTTGCCGAACAGCGTGGCGAGACCGGTGAAGGTTCTGCCTGCAACGATCAGACCGTAGGCCGGGCCTTTACGGTCGAGCAGCGTGCCGATGGCCCGGCTGCCGTCCTGCTTCTTCAGCGACGTGGTGACGCGCACGAAGTCGTCGCCGGTGCGCGCGAATACGGTGGCGATGGCGCCGCTGCTTTGCAGGAATTGGTCGGGGATCGAGAAGTCCATATTGAGGACTTTGTCGCCGGCTTTAATGGTGGGTGTCGCGACGCCGTTGATGTCGACTTTCTGCGATTCGTCGAGCGTGTACGTGGCCGGCAGCAGACTGGCGAACAGTGTCATCGAACGGCCAACTTCGGCTGACAGACCCTGGTTGAACAGGGCGATCATTGCGGCGATCGAGCGGTCTTTCTCGGCAATACGGGCCAGCACCTGCTCGCTCACCTGTTCACCGGCCGAGCGGGTCAGCGCCCACGTGAACGCGGCAAAGATCAGCGCGACCAGCGTGCACGAAAGCATGGCGAGCCTGGCCCCGACGCTGGCGCGACGCAAAGAGAGTATTTCCATGGGTTTCTGCGGATAAGAAGATGAGAGGAATAGAGCGCAGCCGTGCGCCGATACAAAGTGCGCCCTTGCTCTTTTTACGGCAGATCAGCTGATTTCTTGAGATCGGAAACGTTTGCAGCGGGGAGGGATACAACTGGACAGCGCAAGCTGCGGGCGCAGATGGAAAGCCCAGTCCCGACGATTTTGGAGGGGTTATTTAGTCTATGTTGACAAAATAAGGCCCATATTTGGTCAGGATAGACTAATGCTGTTTGAGTTGGCAACTTGATTAACTGTAAAATTTGGTCTATGTTGATCAAATAACCCGCCTAATTTGTCAACATAGACCTATGCGACGCCAGAACAAGGAATTTGTCTCCCCGGACTTGAGACGCCGCTCCGAAGCGCTAGGTTCGGCAATCTCCGCGGCTCGTATTGCCCGGAACATGAGTCGACAGGACTTTTCAGAGAGGGCCAGCATCAGTCCGAGCACGCTGATGCGAATAGAGAGAGGTGACGTGTCGGTTAATTTTCTGGCGTGGCTTCAGGCCTTGGAACGAGCCGGCTTGCTTGGGCTGCTTGAGCCCTTGTCGCTTCCGCAAGCCGACGTCGTAGGGGAGTCGAAACGAAAGGCCGAGGCGCGCAAGCGGCCTCGCAGGAGCAAGGTAAAGGATGATCCGTACGACTTCTGAAATAACGGACTGGACGAAAACTGTCTTCATCTGTCTCGACGGCGAGAGTGGGGCCGTTCCCGCCGGCCTGCTTACCATCTATGAGCAGGGTATCAGGCCCGTGCGTTCAACTTTCGTATATGGCAACCGATACCGGGAGCGCAAAAACGCGATTGCCGTAGACCCTGAAAGCCTGGCGCTGGTCGAAGCGAACAGAACAGGTAAGCCTGTCACGTTCGAACCGCCGGCGGGGCTCGCTCTCTTCGGCGCCATAAGGGACTCCGCACCCGACTCGTGGGGACGGCGCGTAATCGAAAACAGTCTCGACGCCGAACCGAATTCGCTGCCGGAGACTGACTACCTGGCCCACGCAGGCCCGCATAGAACAGGAGCGCTCGATTTTCGAGACTCGCCAACGGCGCCGGCGCAAATCGGCAAACTGCCCGACGCGAAAGACCTGAAGTATCTGCTCGATGCGTCCGCGATGATTCAGGAGGGCAGACCTGTGCCGCGCAATCTCGACGTGTACTTTACGGTCGGCGCAACATTTGGGGGCGCGCGGCCTAAAGCCGTCGTGCTCGACAAGGCGCGGCAGTGGGTGGCCAAGTTCCCGGCAATCAATGACGGTTTCAACGTGCCGCTGATCGAGAGGGCGACATTGCAACTCGCGCGTCAATGCGGCCTGCGCGTGCCGGATCTCGCGCACGTGCGGCTTGCCGATGGGCGCGATGTGATGCTGATCGAACGCTTCGAACGCTTCGACCGGTTGCCGTTGGCGACAGGCGGGTTCGCACGCCGTCATATGGTCAGCGCGTTGACTATGTTAAGGCTGCACGAGAGCGATACGGCGGCGGCGCGGTACGCCGATCTCGCCGAGGTTCTGAACAATCATGGTGCCAGCGGCTTTGTTGCGCTCGATAAGGTCGAGCTTTTCAAGCGGATGGTGTTCAATGTGCTCGTGTCGAATGACGACGATCATTTGCGCAACCATGCATTCGTTTGGGACGGTGCAAGGAACGGCTGGCGCTTGAGTGACCTGTACGACGTAGTGCCGAAACCTCAGGTCGCCACACAACGATATCTGGTTCTTGGCGTCGGCCAGAAAGGCCGGCTCGCTACGCTCGAGAACGCGCTTTCTGCTGCCGGCCAGTTCGGTATCCTGGCCGGCGACGCTGTGGCATACATCAATGAGATCGCGAGCGTCGTGCGTGAGTGGCGAACCTGGTTCGACGAATATGGCGTGCCGCAAAGTGAATGCGACAAGGTGGCGAGCGCTTTCCGCAACCCTAAAGACATAGGGCTTGCGCACATCAAGTAGTCAAGTAGTCGTCTTTGCGCCGCCAGGTGCGCAGCAACAGCGCATTGGTCACGACGCTCACGCTTGAAAACGCCATTGCCGCGCCTGCCAGCATGGGATTTAACAAGCCGAACGCGGCAAGCGGAATGCCGATCAGGTTGTAGACGAACGCCCAGAACAGGTTTTGCTGAATCTTGCGCCAGGTGCGGCGCGAGATGTCGATTGCGTCGGCGACGAGTGCGGGGTCACCGCGCATCAGCGTGATACTCGCGGCATGCATGGCGACGTCTGTGCCGGTCGCCATGGCAATGCCGAGGTCTGCTGCGGCAAGGGCCGGGGCGTCGTTGATGCCGTCGCCTACCATCGCGACGATGCCGGCGGTGCGGATCTTCAGATCGCGGATCACACGCGCTTTATCCTCGGGCAACACGTGGGCGTGGAATTCGTCGATACCGAGCGCCGCCGCGACGCTGGCCGCGCTGCCCTCGTTGTCGCCGGTCAGGAGCACGCTGCGGATACCCATTTGCTTGAGGCGTTCGATCGCCGCGCGTGCACTCGGCTTGATGGTGTCGCCAAAGGCGAGCAACGCGAGTGCTCGCGCGGGCGCGGCGTTGGCGTCTTCGCTGTTCGCATGGTCCGCGTAGCTCATCAGCCACGAGACAGTGTTGCCTGCGTGTTCAAGTTGTTGGGCGCGGGCGGCGAGTTCGGGTGTCAGCACGATGCCCAGTTCCTTGAGCCAGCGGCTGCTGCCGATCGCGATAATCCGGCCGTCGATCTCGGCTTCGACGCCACGTCCCGGCACAGCGCGCGCCTTGGAGGATGCTCCAAGGAGGGAGCGGCTGGAAGAGGTCGCTTCAGAGTTCGCCCCGGAGGCCACTGCCGCAAGGGCGTGGCCGGACGCGGCATCCTCGCGGCGCGTGCCCTCATAAGCCTTGACCACTGCCCGCGCAAGCGGATGATCGCTATCCCGCTGCACGGCCGCCGCCAATGCGAGCGCCTCGTCGTGCGCCATGCCGATCGGCTCGAACGCCGTCAGCGACGGTTGTCCCACGGTCAAGGTTCCGGTCTTGTCGAACGCGACGAGGTTCACTCGATGCGCGATTTCCAGCGCTTCTGCGTCCTTGATCAGCACTCCGTGGCGCGCAGCTACACCGGTGCCCGCCATGATCGCGGCGGGCGTCGCCAGGCCCAGCGCGCACGGGCAGGCAATCACCAGCACGGCGACCGCGTTGAGGATCGCAGTTTCGACGCCCGCGCCGGCGATCAGCCAGCCGACTAGCGTGAGCAACGCAATTACCAGAATCGCAGGTACGAAAATCTCGCTTACCCGGTCCACCAGCCGCTGGATCGGCGCCTTTTCGGCCTGCGCCGTTTCGACGAGGCGAATGATCCGCGCCAGCGTGGTCTCCGCGCCGATCGCCTTCGTCGTGATGGTGATCGCGCCCTCGCCGTTGATCGAGCCGGCCGTGACCGGGTCGTCCGGCTGCTTCGGCACGGGCAGGCTCTCACCGGTAATCAGCGATTCGTCAATGTGAGTCCGGCCTTCGAACACCGCGCCATCGACCGGCACCCGTTCGCCGGGTCGCACGACGACGATCATGCCGACCTGCACCTGTGCCAGCGGCAACTCATGTTCCTTCTCGCCGACGCGGATGCGCGCTCGCTCGGGCCGCAACGCGTTCAACGCGCGGATCGCGTCGGTAGTTTGACGCTTGGCGCGTGCTTCCAGCCACTTGCCGAAGCGCACGAGCGTAATCACGACCGCCGAGGCCTCGAAGTAGAGATGTGCCGCGCTGCCCGGGTGGGCGACCAGTTCGTAGACGCTGATGCCGTACGCCGCCGAGGTGCCGAGCGCAACCAGCAGGTCCATATTTCCCGCGCCGGCCCGCACTGCACGGTACGCCGCCCGGTAAAACCGCGCGCCGAACGCAAACTGCACGACCGTGGCGAGCGCAAACTGTAGCCATGGGGGCACCATCGCGCCGATGCCGTGCGGTGCGAAGCTGCCGCCGAATCCTTCGCCGATCATCGGCAAGACGAGCGGCAGCGTCAGCAGTGCGGAGATCACGACGGCTACGAGTTCGCGGCGGGTTCGGTCCTCGGCGCGTTGTGCGCTGGAAGTTGCCGCGGCCGGCGCGGCTTCTTCGACAATGGGTGTCGCCCGATAGCCGGCCCTGGTCACCGCGGCAATGAGCGCATCGACGCCGGTGGCCGCATCGCTCAGATTGACGGTCGCCTTTTCAGTCGCAAGATTGACCGACACGCTCGCGACGCCCGGCACTTTAGCCAGCGCCTTTTCGACCCGCGCCGAGCACGAAGCGCAGGTCATGCCGCTGATTTCGAGTTCTGCGCTGGCCTGCGTCGCGGCTTCGGGAATGGAAAGATCAGTCATGGTTTGGGCTCGGGCGGCATGTGGCCGCATCATGAGTCCCAGTATTCACCTTCCCATGATGGGAAGGTCAAGGGCTAATATCAGCCAAAATAATGACCGGGGCCAGACCGCGTGCCAAACCACATTTAAAACGCCGGTGGCGCGTTCAGCATTGCCTCGGCGACAGCCTCCTGCGCCTCGCCGCCGCCGGCCAGCAGCGCATCGACCGCGCCACGCCGGTCGCGTGCTTCCTTGTTCTGACCCAGCTTCCATTTGCCGACCAGCCGCGTAACTTCGATCTCGATTCCAACGATGGCCCCGAGCATTTGGGAAATATAGTCAGCCGGTGCGTCCCCCATCTTCCAAGGCCGCGGCTCATTGGCCTCCATCGCGCGGGTAAGCCGCGCCACAAGTCCGCGGACGAACGCTTCATCGTCGCGTACGACGATCTTGCCGTGGGCGTGAACCACCATGTAGTTGTACGTAGGCACCTGACGGTGCGCCTCGTGCTTGCTCGGATACCAGTTCGGCGAAATATAGGCGGCCGGCCCCTGGAAAATCACCAGCGTGTCCGGTTGCGAAGCCACTTCCTGCCAGACCGGGTTGGCCCGCGCCACGTGCGCCCGCAACTTGCCGTGCGAACCTTCGGCCGGGGCGAATTCGAACGGCAGATGATTCGCGTCCAGACCGTTGGGACCGGTGGTCACGAGCGTGCCGAACGGCTGATCGGAGATGAGTTGATGAAGGACCTCTGGACGATTCTCTTCGAAATGGGCAGGGACGTACATGGGCGCTCCGGGGGCGTGAAGGTGCGAGTTGTGCAAAAGGTGTGGTTGTGCCTTTGCGCTTGCTAGCTGTCAAGGATACGATACAACCCGTTGTTGTCGGGATCGAGATATGTGGCGAGTTCGCGGGGGCTTGGGAACCACGTGGGCAGAGCCGCCGCCGACCGACGCCTGTCCCTGGACCGAACGTTCTGCCACCTGAACGAATGATAAAAAATCGCCGAACACTGTTTTCGCTTCATTGGACCTGCGCTTCGTTCGCAGGCTTCGCCTTTCTCGCCGGCTGTGCCTCGACTCATATCGACGCACCCAAGCCCACCGGCTGGATCAAGGACGAGGTGGCCGACTCCTACGTGTTCGGCTACCCGCTCGTGCTGATGGAAGCGGCGCGCGATGCCGCGGTCGGCACCGATCCGGGTCAGGCGCCCCTCAATGCGCTGCGCCACGCGCAGGCGTTGCCGCCGGTCGGCTCGGCGAATCCGCCCACACCCGGTATCGACACGTTCGATTCGAGCGGCTGGCTCGACCTGAGCGCGGAACCCGTGATCCTGACGCTGCCCGATTCGCACGGCCGCTACGTCGATGCCCGCGCGCTCGATATGTGGACCAACGTGGTCTGGTCGACCAGCGCCCAGATCGGTCCGCGATCCAGCGGGATCAGGGAGCAGGCGATCGCCTTTGTCGGTCCTGGCTGGCAGGGCGATTTGCCGGCGAACGTCAAACGCGTTGACGTGCCGACCCGCAACGCGTGGGTGACCGTGCGGATCCAGTCCAACGCCGGTCGCGACGTCACGGCGGTGCGCAAACTGCAGCGCGGCATGCGTCTCGTACCATTGAGCGCGTACGCGAGCGATAAGCGTTCGGCGTCGATCGCGCCGGGTGGCAACGCGGCGGCTGCTGCGGCGTTGGCGGCATCCGGGTCGCCGGCCGCGCAGGTCGCCGCGCTCGACGCGAGCGGCTTTTTCAACCGGCTTGCGCAGGGGTTGCAGGACAACCCGTCTGTGCCTGACGATCCGCACGCATTGAAGATCCTCGCTGATCTGGGCGTGAAGCCTGGTGAGCCGGTCGAACTGCCGAACGCCAAGGACGTTATTACCGAGGGGATGGCCGACGGTCGTGAGCGTGTGGTGACGCCTCCGCCGAATCTGCTGAGCGTGAACGGCTGGAGCTGGTTCGGTGACGGCGTCGGCAACTACGGTCCGGATTACGCGTTGCGTGCTTACGCAGCCTACGAGCAGCCGGGTATCGGCACGAAAGACGACGAAGTGCGCGCCACGGTCACGCTGGATAGCGACGGGCACGCGTTGAATGGCGCCAACCGGTATGTGATCCATTTCGCGCCGAACCAGTTGCCGCCGGTGCGCGGCTTCTGGTCGATCACGGCCTACACGAAGGAAGGCGCGCTCGGTGAAAGCGCGCCGGCACGGCTTGCCGTCGGCGATCGCAACGGCGCGCACCGCAACCGGGACGGATCGCTTGACGTGGTGGTGTCGTCGGCGCACGTGCGGGCGGCCAACTGGCTGCCGGCGCCGCGCACCGACCTTCAACTCGTGCTGCGACTCTACGCACCCAAACCGCAAGCCACCGACGGCACCTGGCAACCGCCCGCCGTCGTACGTCAATGATGACGGGGTGTGCATCGCGCCATTGCGATGCACACCTTCGCTGCTTCCGCAGCAGCGCCGTCAAGTAGCCCGCAAATCAATTGTTTCCGAACCCGCAACGCGGGTTCGCAGCGTTGCAAAGATTGTCACAAACGCGTGACTAAACTTTGTGCTCGCGCGCGCCCATGCGCATCGGGTGTTTGTTTGCTTTCGGCTTACATTTCTATCCCGCCTACGTCTCACGACATATACTTGCCCGAGGCAGGACTCCAGTTATCGCGGCGGGCTTGCCGCCGCATCACCCATGACCGAGCATGGCAAGCCTCAATAAAGCAACTCTGACATCTTCCCTGCAGGCCGTGCGCGGTGTCGCGCAGGCGCGTCGTACACGCCGTATCGTGATCGGCCTGCTGATCTTCCTGGTGTTGTTCGGTCTGTTTGGCTTCTTCGCGGCGCCGCCGCTGATTCGCCATATTGCCGAGCAGCAACTCAGCAAACAGCTCGACCGGCCCGCGACCATTGGCCGGATCGCGCTCAATCCGTACACACTCAGGCTCGAAGCGGATCGCATTCATATTGGCGAGCGTGGCGGCCAGGGCGATTTCGTCGATATCTCGCGGTTGATCGTGAAGCCGTCGTGGAGCTCGCTGTTTCGCGCAGCGCCGATTGTCGATGAAGTGCAGCTCGATTCACCGCGCTTCACCATCGTTCGCTACGACGCCCAGCGCTTCAATTTCACGGATCTGATCGAGAAGTTCGCCAAGCAGCCGTCCAGGCCGGATAGCAAACCGACGCTGTTCTCTGTGTCGAACATCAGGCTCGAAAACGGCCAGATCACTTTCGATGACCGCCTGCTCGGCGTGAAGCACGTGATCGATCAGTGGAAACTCGGCATTCCGTTTATCGCCACGTTGCCGTCGAAAACCGACATCTTTGTCGAACCGCTGCTGCGCGCGCGCATCGACGGCAGCCCGCTTGCGATCGATGGCAAGACCAAGCCGTTCGCCGCATCGCGCGAGTCGGACGTGTCGCTGCGGTTCGATGGGCTGGACGTGCCGAAGCTGCTCTCGTACTCGCCGCAGAAGTTGCCGGTGACGGTGCAGGCGGGCAAGCTCTCGACGGATCTCAAGCTCAATTTCATCATGTCGGACGACGCGCCTTCGTTGCGCGTGACCGGTACCGTCGACCTGAACGATATCGACGTCCTCGATGAGAAGAAGCAGCCGTTTTTTGCCGCGCACGCGCTGCATGTCGCGGCGGCCACGCTTGAGCCGATGAAGAGCGTCTATCACTTCGACGATATCCGTCTCGACACGCCTACCGTGAATCTGGCGCGGGACAAGGACGGTGTGCTGAGCGTCGAGCGGACGTTTGCTGCGCCGCCGGCGGCAGCGGGAGCGCCCGTGTCTGCCAGCGAGGCGCAGGCAGCCAGTGCAAACCCAAGTGCAAGTGCAGGTGCAGGTGCAAGTGCGCCCGAAGCGGCATCGTCGACGGCTGGCGCAGCCAAACCCGCTGCGCCGCTCGACCTTGCGATCAAGCGCTTCACGCTCAACGACGGCACGGTCAACGTTCAGGATGACGCTGCGTCGAGGCCGGTCGCGCTGGGACTGAAGAGTCTCGCGGTGTCGCTGGCGGACTTTTCGACGATGGCGAAGGCGCCGGCACGCTATACGGTGAGCACGGCATTCAAGGACAGTCCGGGTTCGCTGGATGTGGCGGGCTCGCTCGGTCTGGTCACCAAAAGCGCCGATTCGAAGATCGACCTCAAGTCGCTTCCGTTGCCGATGCTGCAGCCGTATCTCGACAGCATGACCGCCGCCCAGGTGACCGACGGCGCGCTCTCCGTGACGACCAACCTCAGCGCCAACTGGGCGAAGTCGCCGCCCGACATCCAAGTGGGCGCAACGCAACTGGACCTGCAATCGCTGAAACTGGCAGCGCGCGGCGGCAAGGAGGCGGCGGTGGCGCTCGCGCAGGGTCACGTGGACGTCAAGCAGGTGGACGTGCCGGGTCGCAATGCGGCGGTCAATGCCGTCGACGTGACCGGTCTCGTGATCAACGCGCAGCGTATGAAGGACGGCAGCATCGACCTCACTGCGCTGGCCGGACCGCACCAGGAGGCGCAGCAACGCACCGCGATCCACGCTGCCAAGCAGGCGCAGGAACAGGGGCCGGCGTGGCATTACACAATTGGCGAACTGAGCCTGAAGGACGCGACGGCCAACTTCACCGACAACAGC
The DNA here is from genome assembly GCF_050436645.1 of Paraburkholderia sp. GAS33. Lineage (NCBI taxonomy): Bacteria > Pseudomonadati > Pseudomonadota > Betaproteobacteria > Burkholderiales > Burkholderiaceae > Paraburkholderia > Paraburkholderia sp. GAS33. Next base: position 146,160 of record NZ_JBNDMP010000003.1, on the reverse strand, counting down.
ACGCCGCGTCCGGTCAAGCTCGCCATTTCGCCGCTGCAACTGAAAGTGCAGCAGATCAGTGACGATCTGAGCAAGCCTCTACCGATCGATCTGCAGGCGACGCTCAATCGCAAGGGCACGCTTGGCGTGACGGGCGACGTCACGGCGACACCGCTCAAGCTCGCGCTGAAAGTGGATGCCAACCGCCTGGATGCCGCTGCGTTCGAGCCGTACTTCGGCGGCAAGCTCAACGCGACGATCGCGAGCGCGTTGCTGAACATGAAGGGCGATGTGGCGATGTCGCAGGCATCGAAAGCGCTGAAGGCTTCGTATCGCGGCAACGCGGCGCTCGTCGACGTTCGCATGCTGGACAAGGCGACTTCGGACTCGTTCGCGGGCTGGGGATCGCTCGCGCTGACTAACCTGAAGGCGAACTACGACGAACACGGCACCGATGTCGACGCCGGACGCGTGACCTTTTCGAACTTCTACGGGCGTGTGTTGCTGGATCCGCAAGGCAAGCTCAATCTGACGGATGTGGTGGCCCATGAAGGGGGCGGCACGCCGCAATCGCTGACGCGGAGCAAGAGCAAAACGGAGCCGGTGCCGTTGACGCCTGGTACGGCGCCTGAGCCCGCGGAGCCGGCTTCTGCTGGCGTGGCGGCTGTGGTGCCGGCCTCGGAGCCTGCGGTGGCTTCGGCGTCGGTGCCGGCATCCACGGTGGCGTCTGTGGGTGCGTCGGCGCCGCGTGTAGCGTCCGCGAAGGCAGCTTCGGGTGCGACGGTTGCTGCCGGCCAGGCGCAGCCACAGCCGCCCGCTAGTCCGGTTCGGCTGCACTTTGGCCAATTGGTGCTTCAACAGGGCCGTGTGACGTATACCGACAACTTCATCAAGCCGAACTTCACGGCCAACCTGGTGGGGATTCAGGGGACGATTGGCGCGTTCGGCACGCAATCGACCACGTCCGCCCCGGTGGACGTTTCCGCCAAGCTCGCGGCAAATGGCCCGCTATCGATTCGCGGCACGGTTAATCCGCTGATTGCCAAACCTGCGCTCGATTTGACCGCGAGCGCGCACGATATCGAACTGACCAACCTCACGCCGTACTCGGCGAAGTACGCTGGTTATCCGATCACGAAGGGCAAGCTCAACGTCGATCTGCACTACAAGCTCGATAACGACCAGTTGAGCGCGAACAACCACATCTTCATCGATCAACTGACGTTCGGCGATCACATCGACAATGACACAGCGACCAAGCTGCCGGTGCGCTTCGCGATTTCGCTATTGAAGAACTCGAAGGGCGAGATCGACGTGAACATTCCGGTGTCCGGCTCGTTGTCGAATCCGGAGTTCAGTATCGGCGGCCTGATCTGGCATGCGGTGTTGAATCTGCTGGAACGGGCTGTGACCGCGCCATTCTCGCTGCTTGCAAACGCGTTCGGTGGCGGAGGTGGTGAGGAAATGGGCTACGTCGAATTCGATGCCGGGTCCGCGAAGCTTTCGGACGCGGCGGAAAAGAAGCTCGACACCATTGCAAAGGCGCTGGCCGACAAGTCTTCGATCCGGATCGATGTGATCGGACGCGTCGATCCGGCTGTCGACACGCCGGCCTTGCGCACGGAGTATGTGGAGAAGCTGGTCAAGCAGGAAAAGATCAAGGACGTGGTCGGGAACGGTGAAAGCGTCGATCTGTCGACGGTCACGGTTGATCCAAAGGATTACGACAAGTATCTGACCAAGGCCTATAAGGATGCCGACTTCAAGAAGCCGCGCAATTTTGTCGGCCTCACGAAGAGCATGCCTGATGACGAGATGAAGAGCGCCCTGGCCGAACATGCGCCGATCAACGATGCCAGCCTGCGCGACCTCGCGCAGGAGCGCGCGCAGAGCGTGCAGCAGTACTTCGACGGCAAGATCGACAGCAGCCGGGTGTTCATCGTCGCACCGAAACTCGACGCGCAAGGCATCAAGGACAAGGGCGCCACAACGCGGGTGGACTTCGGCCTGAAGTAATACGCCGATGTCGCGAGGACCGCCGGGCTGCGACGCTCGTGGCGGTCCTGCGCAATGTCATCGCTGGTCTGCCGCTGGTGGGCCCCATTAGCTCTCTTCTTTTTCGGGCACCACTCTAAGACTCTTCCCATTCCATGCCCGTAGACGTCTCCCCATACTCCTGCTCATTACAAAACAAACGCGTTTGGACGCGGGGCACTGATGAGATTTCAGCTAACTATGGTGGCGTGTGCGCTAGCTTTAACAGGCTGCGCGAGTCGGGCCGACAGGGATCGACTGGGCATTGAAGATCCTACAGTTCTGAAGACTGGTCTTGGCACTGCACAAGATACTGCCTCGGGTGCGGTGACGCCGCAATGGCTGAACACCTACGCGCCGGTTAGCCATGGTGGCGAAGCGCTTGCCGCGCTCCAGCAGCGGCTGAACAACCTACCCGCCGACAAGAACAGCTACTTTCACACCAAGGCCCAATGTTGGATCGACGCTGGACGAGCTCAGCGGGATGCGCACGATCAATGGGGTTTTGTTGAGGAAGCCATCGGTCAAGCTGCAATCATCACCTTCGGTCTGGAAAACGACACGCCGCTCTCCGCAGCCAATCCCGAGTTGCGTACTGTATCGACGGTGCGTCCGGATTTGTGGAAGATCGTCAACGTCATCAAGAGCGATCCGGTCACCGCCCGCTGCCCGGAGGCGCAAGCGCCGCTCGCCTGTGCCGAAGTCGAATTGATGCTCGCCGGTCACTACGCATGGACCCGCAATTTCTCAGCTGCCGAAAAGGCGCTCCCCGATATTCAGGGGAATTTGCACAAATCGGCAGAAGCAGCACTGCAATGCGCGCAACCATCCACACCCGCACCCGCCGCAAGCGTCGCCGCACCGGCGATTACGCTTAGAGCCGACTCGGCGTTTCGCTTCAACGGTAGCGATGTCGCCGCACTGTTGCCACGTGGCAAGACTCAGCTAAACGGGGTGGCCGCTGCCTTGCAAAAAGCGAAGGGCATTCGTCGACTGAGTATTAGCGGGTATACCGATCGTTTGGGCAGTGATGCGTACAACCAGAGGCTTTCGCTTCAACGCGCACTGACTGTGAAGGCTTATCTGGTCAAACGCGGTGTGACCTTGCCGATCACCGTCACAGGACTTGGCAAGGCCAGCCCAGTGGTGGAATGCAACCAGACCGATCATGTCGCTCTGGTGCAGTGTCTTGCGCCAAACCGGCGTGTCGAGATTGGCTTCGTGCGCAATAGCGACTGAATCGAAATACCGTTAGGAGGACAACTGTATGAGCACCATCCTGATTGTGGACGATCATCCCGCATTTCGGCTCGTTATTAAAATGCATCTCGCCAAACTGCTCGGCGTCAACGATGTCTTCGAGGCCGACAATGGGCAGACGGCCGTTGAGATAGCCCGGCAGCACTTGCCGGACCTCGCTATACTCGATTTGGACATTCCGCGTATTAATGGGCTCGATGTCATTCCAAGGCTGAAGCTGGCCCATCCGGATATCCGCGTTCTGGTGCTGTCGGGTCAAGATCCTTCAACCTTTGCGCCGCGTGCCATGCGTGCGGGAGCACAGGGTTTCGTCGGCAAATCGCAGGAGATGAAGGAAATCATGCGCGGCGTCGAAGCGGTGATGGCCGCCTATACAGTTTTTCCGATGAACATCGGGGCTACAGGAACAAGCCCAACCTTGGCTGCCGGTGAAGAGGAGGAGAAGCTTGAGCTGCTCTCTGACAAGGAGTTGATGATTCTGCAAATGCTTGCCAAGGGCATGTCGAATAAAACTATTGGCGATGCGTTATTTATGAGCGATAAAACAGTCAGTACATACAAAGGTCGAATTCAGGAGAAGTTGGGTCTGTCTTCGTTGGCGGGGCTGATCGAATTTGCGGCCCTTCAGAAGCTGATCGACTGACCGGGCCACGTATGAACATGATGAAGCGGTCGGGTTCTCCAGTGCCCACACGGACGTGCACCCGCCGTTTCTCTCACGCAGCGCGGGCGGTCTCGATTCACGATGCGATCGCATTTGGCAGCGTTGTTGCGTTCGCGTTGCTGTGCATCGTGTCGGCGCGTGCCGACACGATGCCGGCTGCCGTTCGCGGCACGGGATGGGATGTCACGAATATTGCCCGCCCGCTGGCAGCGTTGCGCATCAGCGATGTGGCGGTTGCTTGGCAATGTTTAGCCGTATTGCTGTCCGTGCTTATGATCCTCACAACCATCGCCTTGGTTGGATGGTGCAGAACGCGTGTGCTGCTCAAACGAGCTGTCGCGACCGCGCGCGCTGTCGAGAACGAATGGCAGCGCCGGTTCGCAGCGGTCGAGTCCCGAGAGCAGGCCTCCGGGGTCGGTGTCGCGTCACAGGCGTTTGTCGCCACCAATCGGGAGCGCGAGCGTGTGTACGCAGCCATGCGCGACTTCGTTGGTGGTCCCTTGTCCGCGCTCGCCAGCTTGCTGGATGAGCTCAACGAATCATCCTCGCAGCCGCCGCAGAAGCAACTGGTGGGCAAAATTCACGTTGCCGTGCGCGCATGGGCACGCGCGCTAGAGGACATGCTCGCGTCCATGCCCATCCAGTCGCGCACCGTTGTCTTTGATGAAACGGTGACGGACGTGCGGGAACTCATTGATGGGGTGGCTGCACTGTTCTCTCACACCACGGCGCAGAAGGGCGTGTGCCTGAGCACCACCGTAGATCAGTCGGTCGACGCTTTAGTTCTCGCCGACGGTACCCGACTTGGCCAGATTATTTTTCATCTCTTGAGTCGTGCGGTGCGGATCACTGAGCACGGCGAGATCACAGTCACCGCACGCGCGGAAACGCTAAATGCCGGCTCGCAACGAATATTCGTGAGCGTAACGGCTGCAGGCGCTGACACGCCGGCTTCTCCCACTTGCTCAGCGCGAATGCACATACCCACGTCGTTTGACGTGCCCGCGCCTGAGGGAGAGTTACGTGACGAGGAAGCTCTCAGTCTGGAACTCTGCCAGCAACTGACGCAATGCATGCGCGGCGAACTCAAGGTATCGAGTGACGCTGCCAGGGGCACATGCAGCATATTCAGCGCGCCGTTCACTATTGAACGCCCGCAAGCGTTTAACGCGTCGCACCGTGTAAATCTCCAGAAGACGACACCACAGCCCATTGCGGCGGAACCTCCGGCGGATTCCCCCGTCCCGTCGACCGAATCGTTTGATCGCAACTACCTCGACGCGCTATCGAATGAAGGCGTCGACCTCCGCGCGTTCATCCACGGTTGGCGCCGATCAGTGCACGACGATCTGCAGCAGATCCGCGGACTGCGGACCCGGCACGACATGGACGGAATGCGCTCCTCGTTGCACAGATTGAGCGGTGCAGTCGGTCTCGTCGGCGCGCATAGTCTGATGGAAGCACTACGGCATGCCAGCGCGACCCAGCGCGAATCAGCGGGACATTTGCTCGACGAACTCGAAAAGCGCATTGCCGCGCTGATGATGCAACTCGACCAGGCGGTCGAGCCACACCGGAGCAACTCGCAATGACTCGACCGCTAGCATTGATCGAGGGCGATCTGACGATCCCGCTGCCGCGGCCGTACGACGGTCTGCCGCCACCTTTTGGGTCGCACCGGAACGTGATGCGCGAAGCCGTGCAGCGCGCTGTTCGTCAACCCGCGGCACCGCGGCCGGCTGGCCCCTTTCCGCCGGGCGTAAAGCACATCCTGTTTTATAAGATGCTGCCACAACGCGCGGACACTGGGCGCTACGACGCCGCATTGGCGGAGGCGAAGCGGTATCTTGAAATGGGTACGGTTCGTCCGCGCTCGACGCGTTCGGATCATCTGCTCGCGGCGTCGATTTTCGCCGGTTGCACAATGGCGCTCACGTGGTTGCTCGTTACATGTTCCATGAAGGACGCTGAGAAGACGAAAGCGCTTCAGGTCGCTCCAGCGAGCACCACTGCTGCTACGGGTCGCGTCAAGCTGCAGCCGCTTAGACAGGAAGGTAAGCCAGCCGCCATGGAAACGGAGAAAGCGGCCGCAATCAATAACTCGCCGCCCAAGCAAATCATCCAGATAGTGCCAAGGCAGACCGTACAACTCCCCGCTCGTGAAAACGACGCACACATCGCCTCGCCCACAAAACCGCCGAAGCGAGTGAAGATGGCACGCTTGTCCGGAGCCCATGTAAACGAACGGGTCGCACTGAACCGCGCCACCCATCCGGCAGCACGTCCCGCAGTATCGACTCAGCCCGAATGGCCCACCAGCGCATCGCGTGCCCATGAAAGCGCATCGACCGACGACACCCCATGGCTGAACTGGTCCATCCAACAGCGGCATCCAGCCACTCGCGCCGCAACGCCACTCGACAACAGCTGGAACGACCACATGACCCAACGCCGGATCACCGATGACCCCGCTGCCTTCCACGTAGACCGCGGCACGCAATAACGCGCCAGACAATAAAAAAACCCGGCCAAGGCCGGGCTCTCAAATCGGCTGCGTCCTTCCACAAGGACGCAGCACCTGCAAACCGCTTCCGCTTTCGCGTCTGACGTCTACTTAACGCATCAAGCGTTAAGTTAAGCAGCCAGCAGCGAACGCAACACGAACGGCAGAATCCCGCCGTGCTTGTAGTAGTCCACTTCGATCGGCGTATCGATACGCAGCAGAACCGCCACGCGCTTCTCCTTGCCATCCTTGCCGCGAATCACCAGCGTGACTTCCTGCTGCGGCTTGAAGTCGTCGCCGAGGCCTTCGACATCAAACGTTTCTTCGCCAGTAATGCCCAGCGATTGAACGCTATCCGAGCCCTTGAACTGCAGCGGCAGCACGCCCATACCGACCAGATTCGAACGATGAATCCGCTCGAAGCTGCGAGCGACCACAGCCTTCACGCCCAGCAGTTGCGTACCCTTGGCCGCCCAGTCACGCGACGAGCCAGTGCCGTACTCTTCGCCTGCCAGCACGACGGTCGGTGTACCCGCGTCGATGTACTTCATCGCTGCGTCGTAGATCGACATGTTTTCGCCGCTCGGCTGATGAATCGTCAGACCGCCTTCAACGCGCGTACCGTCTGCCTTCGCCGGGATCATCAGGTTCTTGATCCGCACGTTGGCGAACGTACCGCGCATCATCACGTCGTGGTTGCCACGGCGCGAGCCGTAGCTGTTGAAGTCGGCTTTCTGCACGCCGTTTGCCTTCAGCCACTTGCCTGCCGGCGAGTCTTCCTTGATCGAGCCTGCCGGGCTGATGTGGTCGGTCGTCACCGAGTCACCGAAGATGCCCAGTGCACGTGCACCCTTGACCGCTGCAATGCTGTCGGCCGGCTGCATCGAGAAGTCCTTGCCGAAGAACGGCGGCTCAGCGATGTAGGTCGACTTCGGCCAGTCGTACACCTGACCTTCCTCGCCTTCGATCTTGCTCCACAGGTCGCCCTTCTTCGTGAGCTGTGCGTAGTTCTTACGGAACGCTTCGGCGTCCAGTGCGAACTTGAGCAGGTCGTTGACTTCGTCGCTGGTCGGCCAAATGTCGCCCAGGTAGATGTCCTTGCCGCCCTTGCCCTTGCCAACCGGCTCGGTCATCAGGTCGCGCGTGATGTTGCCGGCGATTGCGTAGGCGACAACCAGCGGCGGCGATGCCAGGAAGTTGGCGCGGATGTTCGGGTGAATACGCGCTTCGAAGTTGCGGTTGCCCGAGAGCACAGCCGCTGCGACGATGTCGTTCTTCGTGATCGCTTCGTTCAGTTCCGGCGTCAGATCACCTGCGTTGCCGATACACGTCGTGCAACCATAAGCAGCCAGTTCGAAACCCAGCTTCGACAGGAACGGCAGCAGACCCGTCTTCGTCAGATACTCGGTGACGATACGCGATCCCGGGGCGAGCGACGTCTTGATGTGCGGAGCCACGGTCAGGCCAGCTTCCACAGCCTTCTTCGCCAGCAGACCCGCAGCCAGCAGCACGCTCGGGTTCGATGTGTTCGTGCACGACGTGATGGCAGCGATCAGGATGTCGCCGTTCTTCACGTTGACACCGTTCGTCGTCGTGTATTGCGCGTCCAGATCGGCGGACTTCTTCGCAAAACCGTTTTCTGCAACCGGCTTCGAGAACAGATCGCTGAAGGTCGACTTTACGTGACCGATTTCGATCCGGTCTTGCGGACGCTTCGGACCTGCCAGCGACGGCGCCACCGTGCCGAGGTCGAGCTTGACGACCTTCGTGTAGTCGATTTCGCCAGCCTTCGGCACGCCGTACAGACCTTGCGCCTTGAAGTAGTTCTCGAAGGCGGAGATTTCTGCGTCGGTGCGGCCCGTGCCCTTGAAGTAGTCGATGGTCTTTTCGTCGACCGGGAAGAAGCCCATCGTTGCACCGTATTCCGGCGCCATGTTGCCGATCGTCGCGCGGTCCGGCAGCGACAGCGTGCGCGTGCCTTCGCCGAAGAACTCGACGAACTTGCCAACAACCTTTTCCTTACGCAGCAGTTCGGTAACCGTGAGCACCAAATCAGTTGCGGTCACGCCTTCGCGCAGCTTGCCCTTCAGTTCGACGCCCACCACGTCCGGCGTCAGGAAGTAGACCGGCTGGCCGAGCATGCCCGCTTCCGCTTCGATGCCGCCCACGCCCCAGCCCACCACGCCGATACCGTTGATCATCGTCGTGTGGCTGTCCGTGCCGACCAGCGTGTCCGGGTAGTACACCGTGTCGCTGCCGTCCGTCTTCTTGTGCACACCGCGTGCGAGGTACTCGAGGTTCACCTGGTGAACGATACCCACGCCCGGCGGAACGACCTTGAACGTGTCGAATGCCTGCATGCCCCACTTCATGAACTGGTAGCGCTCGTTGTTGCGCTGGAATTCCAGTTTCATGTTCAGGTCGAGCGCATCCTTTTGACGGAAGTAATCGATCTGCACCGAGTGATCGACCACCAGATCAACCGGGACCAGCGGTTCGATCGACTTCGGGTTCTTGCCGGCGCGTTGCGCGACACCGCGCATTGCCGCGATATCGGCGAGCAGCGGCACGCCGGTAAAGTCCTGCAGCACCACGCGCGAAACCACAAACGGGATTTCGTCGACGCGCGAAGCGGTCGGCTTCCAGTTTGCCAGTTGCGTGATGTGTTCTTCGGCGATCTTCTTGCCGTCGTAATTGCGCAGCACCGACTCCAGCACGATACGGATCGAAACCGGCAGGCGGTCGATCTTGATATTCAGTGCCTTGCCGAGTTGCGGCAGCGAATAGAACTTGCCTTTGCCGGAACCGCTGTCGAATTCCTTGAGCGTTTTGTGGAGGTTGTGGGCCATGGTGTTTTCCTTGGTTTGATCGCGGAACTACAGTACTGAACTAGATGACATACAGATCGACGTATTCATTGACCGGCATGGCTTCGAGCCTTGCCTGGTCCAGCGACACATCGAGAATCGCTTGTTGCTGCTTGACCGGAAACTTGCGCGCGAGGTTGGTCCTGAACTTCTCGACCAGCAACGGGATGCCGTCTTCACGGCGGCGCTTGTGTCCGATCGGGTATTCGACCACTACCTCGTCGAATGTCGACCCGTCGTTGAATTCGACCGTCAGTGCATTGGCGATCGAACGCTTCTCCGGATCGTGATAATCCTTGGTGAACTGCGGGTCTTCCACGCAGCTCATCTTGTCGCGCAACGCGTCGATGCGCGGGTCCTGCGCGACGGAATCTTCGTAGTCCGCGGCGGTCAGGCGGCCGTAGATCAGCGGCACGGCGATCATGTACTGGATGCAATGGTCGCGGTCGGCCGGATTGTTCAGCGGCCCTTTCTTGTCGATGATACGGATCGCGGCTTCGTGTGTGCGAATCGTGATCTTGCTGATGTCTTCCACAGTCTTGCCCGCTGCGCGCAGTTGCGCATGCAGCGTCATGGCCGCTTCCACTGCAGTCTGCGAGTGAAACTCAGCCGGGAACGAAATCTTGAACAGCACGTTTTCCATCACGTACGAGCCGTACGGGCGCTGGAATTTGAATTCGTTGCCCTTGAACAGCACGTCGTAGAAGCCCCACGTCTTCGCTGTCAGAACAGACGGATAGCCCATCTCGCCAGTCTTCGCGATCAGCGCGAGTCGCACGGCGCGCGAAGTGGCGTCGCCCGCGGCCCACGATTTGCGCGAGCCGGTGTTCGGCGCGTGGCGGTAGGTGCGCAGCGCCTGACCGTCCACAAGGGCCAAGGAAACCGCATTGATCAGCTCATCACGCGTGAGGCCAATCAGCCTGCCGATAACGGCGGTCGAAGCCAGCTTAACCAGCAGGACGTGATCGAGCCCAACCTTGTTAAACGAGTTTTCCAGCGCAATACAGCCCTGGATTTCATGCGCCTTGACCATGGCGATCAAGACGTCTTTCATCGTCAGCGGCTTTTTGCCGGTGGCGATGGCGGTACGCGACAGCCAGTCGGCCGTGGCGAGAATCCCGCCCAGGTTGTCCGACGGGTGGCCCCACTCGGCGGCGAGCCAGGTGTCGTTAAAGTCCAGCCAACGGATCATCGCGCCGATATTGAAGGCGGCCTGAACCGGGTCGAGCTGGAAAGACGTGCCAGGCACCTTGGCGCCGTTGGGGACGATCGTGCCGGGCACGATTGGTCCCATCAGCTTGGTGCAGGCCGGGTAAGTCAGTGCCTCGAGTCCGCAGCCGAGCGTGTCGATCAGGCAGTGACGCGCCGTTTCCAGCGCGAGCGTGCTGTCGATCGGGAAATCCAGAACGTAATCGGCGATATCGACCAGGACCTGGTCCGGGTCGGGCCGTACGTTGGATATCGGAGCGGACATCGGGGCTTTCCTTCCTGAAACGAAACTAAGGGAAACTTAGTTCTGCGGGTTCTTGATCAGCTCGTTCGATTGCGTCGGAGCCGGCGCGCCTTGCGACATTTCAGCTGTCTTGCACTCGTCCGCGAGACGCGAACCGTCATTGTCCGAGAACAGCATCGCCTTGGTCGGGATCACGACCAGGTCCAGACCCGAAGCGGCGTCGTGGAAGCGGTCAGCGCCCGTCGTGGTGGTTTCGCGCGGCAGGTTGTAGTTCTTGTTCGCCCAGTGAACAGTGACGATCTGATCGCGCTTCATGTCGCCCTTCATGTCGAACGACAGACCTTCGTTACACGACCACTTGATTGCACCGTCCGGCACCGGATCGACCTGCGCTTCTTTCTTCGGGTTCGGCTTACGCTTGATCAGGCGTTTCGGAGCCGGCCTTTTCGGCGTGGCCTTCTTGGCGGTGGTCGCGGCGGTGCCCGACGCCGTTTGTGCGGAAGCGTCCGTCGTGGCGATCAGCATCGTCGTGGACAAGGCGCCGACAACGGCGGCGATCAGCAGCTTTTTCATGGAGTTAGCCTTTTCTATCTAATATCGGTTGAACAGTGCGCGGCTACCGGTGGGAGCAGCCGCCAGGGTGGAACTGCACGCGCCCTGAAAGCGCACAGCGGACGCTATTTTCTCCTATTTAGCGTCACGAACTTCAAATTCTCTGGGCCGGTGTAGTTCGCGCTCGGCCGGATGATCTTGTTGTCGATGCGTTGCTCGATGATGTGCGCGCTCCAACCCGCCGTACGGGCGATCACGAACACCGGTGTAAACATCGCTGTCGGCACACCCATCATGTGGTACGACACCGCGCTGAACCAGTCCAGGTTCGGGAACATCTTCTTGGCGTCCCACATCACGGTTTCGAGCCGCTCGGCGATGTCGAACAGCTTCGTGCTGCCGGCTTCCTTCGAGAGCTTCTTTGCGACTTCCTTGATGACCTTGTTGCGCGGATCGGAGATCGTGTACACCGGGTGGCCGAAGCCGATCACGACTTCCTTGGCGTCGACGCGGCGGCGGATATCCGCTTCAGCCTCGTCGGGACTCTGGTAGCGCGACTGGATTTCAAACGCGACTTCGTTGGCGCCGCCGTGCTTCGGGCCGCGCAGCGCACCAATCGCGCCGGTCAGTGCCGAGTACATGTCGGAGCCCGTGCCGGCGATCACGCGGCCGGTGAAGGTCGATGCATTGAATTCGTGCTCCGCATACAGGTTCAGCGAGATGTGCATCGCCTCGACCCACGACTTCGACGGCTCGACGCCGTGCAGCAGATGCAGGAAATGGCCGCCGATCGAATCGTCGTCGGTCTCCACCTCGATGCGCTTGCCGTTATGCGAGTAGTGGTACCAGTAGAGCAGCATCGAGCCGAGCGAGGCCATCAGCTTGTCAGCGATATCGCGTGCGCCGGGGAGATTGTGGTCGTCCTTCTCGGGCAGCACCGTACCGAGCACCGAGACGCCGGTGCGCATCAGGTCCATCGGATGGGCGGCTGCCGGAATCCATTCCAGCGCGGCCTTGACGTTGGCGGGCAGGCCGCGCAGCGCCTTCAGCTTGGCCTTGTAGGCCGTCAGTTCAGCCTGCGTGGGCAGCTTTTCGTGCACCAGCAGGTAGGCGATTTCCTCGAATTCGCAGGTGCTGGCGATGTCGAGAATGTCATAGCCGCGGTAATGCAGGTCATTGCCGGTCTTGCCGACCGTACACAGGGCAGTGTTACCCGCCGTCACGCCAGACAGCGCAACGGATTTCTTCGGTTTGAAGCCGCTCGGGGCTCCGCTCTCGCCTGGTATCGCTGCGGCTTGCGTCTTTTCGCTCATCTCCAGCAGTCTCCTGTATGTCCGCTCATGATGCGGACTCTTTGGTGGAACCGGTTGTAGCAAAGAGCGGTGCGGCTTCGGCCGGCACCGTGCGTCCCGTCGAGCGCGCGCGGCGCAGCACCGACCAGTAGTAGCGATAGCTCGCGCGGTCGTGCAAGGTGTCGTGATGGCGAGTCGGGCCCCACTGGGCGGCCTGCGCCGCCAGCAGGATTTCGGCGGCCGTGGCGATCTCTTCATCGCGCGGCGAAAAGGCGGCCACGATAACCGGCACCTGCGACGGATGGATGCTCCACATCCGCGTATAGCCGAACTCGTTGCGGGCGCGGGTGGCGTCATTGGCTACCACGCTCATGTCGCGCACTTCGGTGCTAACGTTGTGTGACGGCACCTTCCCGTGCGCGTGACAGGCCGCGGCGATCTCGAGCTTGGCGCGCCGCACCAGCGGGTGATCGAACTGGCCGGGCGAGCGCATCGCCGTATCGGGGATCGCGCCGTCATGCGCGGAGACGAAGTCCATCAGGCCGAAGCTGAGCGCTTCGACGCCCGGCAGGGCGGCCAGATCGAACGCTCGCGCCAGTGCGCCATGGGTTTCGACCAGCAACTGCACCGGCACGGCTTGAGCGATGCCGAGCTCACGCCGCGTCGCTTCGATGTACGCGCACATTTCGGCGGCATCGGGGACGCTGCGGACCTTCGGTAGGGTGATATACGCAGGGGCGCGTTTGGCGGCGCGCAGGATCAGGCGCACGTCGTCGCGCCAATGCGGATGGTTGAAATCGTGGATCCGTACGCCTACGCGGCCGAAGCGGTCGTGCTCGCTGCCCAGCAGCGACGCCACCAGCTCCGCATGCTCGGCTTCGCGGCCCACCTGGGCGCCGTCTTCGCAATCGAGCGTGATGTCGAACACCGGCCCCAACTCCTGCTGCAAAGCGAGCGATTTCAGCATCAGCTTTTCACTGCCGGCGTAGTGATCGCAGGCAGGCAGGACTGTGGGCGGCGCTTCGCCGTCAAACAGCACTTCGGCGGGTGTGAGGGCGCGCATCTTCGGCGTCAGGGGCGTATTGGCTCGTTGAGAATCGGATTCGACCGCGTTCTGCCTGGTGTTGCCTGACGGGCTGGAACAGCGCATCAAGCGGCGCAAAACGCGTTCGGATCAAATACGGACGTAAAAAACCGGAACCCGTCGGCAAGCAACAGAGTCCCGGCTGGTCTACATCAGGCGCTTAGCCGAGCAGGTGTTGAACGCCTTCGCGCTCTTCAAGCAGCTCGTTCAGCGTAGCGTCCATCTTTTCGCGCGAGAACGTGTCGATTGCCAAGCCTTCAACGCGCTTGTACTCGCCGTTTTCGCATGTTACCGGCACACCGTAAATGATGTCTTCCGGAATGCCGTACGAGCCGTCCGACGGGATACCCATGGTGACCCACTTGCCGTTCGTGCCGAGCACCCAGTCACGCACGTGGTCGATGGCGGCGTTAGCTGCCGACGCTGCCGAGGACAGGCCGCGCGCTTCGATGATCGCTGCGCCGCGCTTGCCGACGGTCGGGATGAACGTGTTGCGATTCCATTCGTCGTCGTTGATCAGCTTGGTCAGGTCCTGACCTTCTGCCGTTGCAACGCGGAAATCCGGGTACATCGTCGGCGAGTGGTTGCCCCACACAGCCAGTTTCTCGATCGAAGCCACCGGCTTGCCCGACTTGGCAGCCAGTTGCGACAGAGCGCGGTTGTGGTCCAGGCGCAGCATGGCGGTGAAGTTCTTCTTCGGCAGATCCGGTGCCGACTTCATCGCGATGTAAGCATTGGTGTTGGCCGGGTTGCCGACCACCAGCACCTTCACGTCGCGGCTGGCGACTTCGTTGAGCGCCTTGCCTTGCACCGTGAAGATCTCAGCATTCGCCGACAGCAGATCCTTACGTTCCATGCCTTTCGAACGCGGACGCGCGCCGACCAGCAGGGCAACGTCAGCGTCCTTGAACGCAACCTTGGGATCGTCGGTGATCACGACGCCCTGCAGCAGCGGGAATGCGCAATCATCCAGTTCCATCACGACGCCTTTGACGGCGCCTTGCGCTTGCGGCAGATCGAGCAGTTGCAGGACCACCGGTTGATCCTTGCCGAGCAGGTCGCCGTTGGCGATGCGGAATAGCAGGGAGTAAGCGATTTGACCTGCGGCGCCGGTGACGGCAACGCGCTTTGCGGGCTTAGCCATTGAGAATTCTCCAGGACGATGCGTTAGACGCTAGGGAAAACGCCATTCTATATGCGCGTTAGGCGAAGCGTTGTGAAACAGGGCGGAATTCACTGTTACGCGGGGCGCCTCAGGCCGAAAGCCCAGGCTGGAAGCGCGTTGCGGCAAGACCGCCATGCCGGAAACCTGTACAGCGGAGCGGGTGCTTGGGACACCGGTGGCCGCTGCATGGTGCCGGGCTCCTGCAAGGGTGTGTTTCCGAAGCGTCTGACGGGACAAAGACCGGCGAATCGAAAGCGGGACCGCGAGGGACAACAGCATGATGCAGAGCGGCTTTAGGTGCCGGGCGGCCTGCCAGGAGTACCTGTGGATACCCTGGAAAAAGCCGTTGAACAACCCTCGAACCCTTGCTCGCCAAGGAGTGTAGGAGTCGGCACACGCAAAGTCAACAGTATCTTATGTCTTATATAAGACATATCTGTTGCCGGGAAAGTAATAGACGGCAGACGGGCCTTTATGATGAAATGCGCGCATGAATTCGAACCCGGCGAGCACTCCGAATCCTAACGGCCCTGGGGGGCCGGGCGAGGGTGCGTCCGCTGCTGCTGCGCCCGCTACATCGCCCACTTTCAGCCCCTTGTATCAGCAGATCAAGGCGTTGATTACACACAGCCTCGAGTCGGGTGAGTGGAAGCCGGGTGAGATCATTCCCAGTGAAGTTGAACTGGCTGCCCGCTTTAAGGTGAGTCAGGGGACGGTGCGCAAGGCGATCGACGAACTGGCGGCGGATAACCTGCTGGTGCGCCGTCAGGGCAAGGGCACTTTTGTTGCAACGCACAATGAGGATCGCGCCCAGTTTCGCTTCCTCAGGTTACTGGCCGATGACGGCGCCGAACACCCTCATGTTAGCCGCCTGCTCGAATGCCGCCGCCTGCGCGCGTCGGCCGATATCGCTCGCCAGCTCGATCTCAAACCGGCCGACCCAGTGGTGCTTATAAAGCGCCTTTTGCAGTTTGATGGTGAAATTACGGTTCTCGACGAAATCTGGTTGCCCGGTGTCGTGTTCCGTGGACTCACTCTCGAGCGGCTCTCCGAGTACAAGGGTCCGCTCTACGCGATGTTTGAGACGGAGTTCGGAACCCGTATGATCCGGGCGTCCGAGAAGATTCGGGCGGTGGCGGCCGACCCCACGGTCGCCGACCTGCTGAAGGTGCCGCCCGGATTTCCGTTGCTGTCGGTGGATCGCGTGTCCTATACCTATGGGGACCGCCCTGTCGAAGTGCGGCGCGGATGGTATGTCACAACTGGGTACTACTATCAGAACGATCTCAGCTAAAACCGGGCTGTCGGAGACCCGGAAGTTCGAGCTGGATCGATGTGTTTAAGGGTGATGGGCATAACGCGCGGAACCCGCTTGAGAACGCCATTCTCGCGTGCGCAGGAAAGGACCGTTGGGGTTTTTCGCTGCAGCGCGATATGAAAAGGCGCTAAAATTCAGGATTAGTGTTACTACATAGTAGGGGTCTAGCATGGCTGAAGCCGTAAAAAAACCGAGGCCGGAGTTCCGGAACATCGGTATCGGGCAGATATTGACGGCGTATCGCCTCCCACTAGCGGGGCGTGTGTCGATTCTCCATCGCGTCAGCGGTGGGCTGCTGTTTGTTTTTCTTCCGTTCCTGCTTTACCTCTTCGATCAAAGCCTTACCTCAGAGCTCAGCTTTGACGTCTTCAAGGGCTTCCTCTCCAACATCATCGTCAAGCTCATCACGCTGGTTCTCGCGTGGGCCTTCCTGTTTCACTTCTGCGCTGGCGTGCGCCACCTGTTCATGGACACGAGCCACAGCCTCACGACGAAAGAGAAGGGCAAGCAAACCTCCATCATCGTGCTGGTCGTTTCGTCGCTTCTGACAATTGCATTCGCGCTCAAACTCTTCGGAGCATTCTAAAAAAATGTCAGCTAATAACCGAATCGGTCCGAAGCGTCTCGTCGTCGGCGCGCACTACGGTCTGCGCGACTGGCTCGCACAGCGTATCACCGCGACGATCATGGCGGTCTACACGATCATCCTGCTCGCGTGGTTCTTCGGCGCACAAGACTTTTCGTATGACGGCTGGGCGTCGATCTTCGCGACGCAATGGATGAAGCTCGCCACCTTCGTGACGCTGCTGTCCCTGTTCTACCACGCGTGGGTAGGTATTCGCGACATCTGGATGGACTACATCAAGCCCGTCGGTGTGCGTCTCCTCCTTCAGGCCCTGACGATCGTCTGGCTGCTGGCGTGTGCCGGCTACGCTGCGCAGATTCTCTGGAGAGTATAAAAGAATGGCTGCAATCAAGAATTCTCTGCCGCGTCGCAAGTTTGACGTGGTTATCGTCGGCGCAGGCGGCTCGGGGATGCGCGCTTCGCTGCAACTCGCACGCGCCGGCCTGTCGGTCTGCGTGCTGTCCAAGGTGTTCCCGACGCGTTCGCACACCGTGGCTGCTCAAGGCGGCATCGGCGCATCGCTCGGCAACATGAGCGAAGACAACTGGCATTACCACTTCTACGACACGATCAAGGGTTCCGACTGGCTCGGCGACCAGGACGCGATCGAGTTCATGTGCCGCGAAGCACCGAACGCAGTCTACGAACTGGAACACATGGGCATGCCGTTTGACCGCAATGCGGACGGCACGATCTATCAGCGTCCGTTCGGCGGCCACACGGCCAACTACGGCGAAAAGCCGGTGCAACGCGCATGCGCGGCTGCTGACCGTACGGGTCACGCGCTGCTGCACACGCTTTATCAGCAGAACGTAGCAGCGAAGACGCAGTTCTTCGTCGAATGGATGGCGCTGGACCTGATCCGCGACGCCGAAGGCGACGTGCTCGGCGTGACGGCGCTGGAAATGGAAACGGGCGACGTCTACATCCTCGAAGGCAAGACCACGCTGTTCGCTACGGGCGGTGCAGGGCGGATCTTCGCGGCATCCACGAACGCGTTCATCAACACCGGTGACGGCCTGGGTATGGCCGCGCGTTCGGGCATCGCACTGCAAGACATGGAATTCTGGCAATTCCACCCCACTGGCGTGGCGGGTGCGGGCGTGCTGATCACCGAAGGCGTGCGTGGCGAAGGCGGCATTCTGCGCAACTCGAACGGCGAGCGTTTCATGGAACGCTACGCGCCGACGCTGAAGGATCTGGCGCCGCGTGACTTCGTTTCGCGTTCGATGGACCAGGAAATCAAGGAAGGTCGCGGCGTAGGTCCGAACAAGGATCACGTGCTGCTTGACCTGTCGCACATCGGCGCTGAGACGATCCTGAAGCGTCTGCCGTCGATCCGCGAAATCGCGCTGAAGTTCGCGAACGTCGATTGCATTAAAGAGCCTATCCCGGTTGTGCCGACCATCCACTATCAGATGGGTGGCATTCCTACGAATATTCACGGCCAGGTCGTGGGTACGTCGAAGGGTCACGAAGAGCCGGTCAACGGCTTCTACGCAGTGGGCGAATGCTCGTGCGTGTCGGTCCACGGCGCGAACCGCCTGGGCACGAACTCGCTGCTCGACCTGGTGGTGTTCGGCCGCGCGGCCGGCAACCACATCGTCAAGCACGTGCGGGAAATCAAGGAACATAAGCCGTTGCCGGCTGACGCCGCTGATTTCGCGCTCTCGCGTCTCGACAAGCTCGACAAGTCCTCGTCGGGCGAATACACGCAGAACGTGGCCAACGACATCCGCGCCACGATGCAGGCACACGCCGGCGTGTTCCGTACCTCGAAGCTGCTTTCCGAAGGCGTGGAGCGTATCCGCGAAGTGGCCGAGCGCGTCGACAACGTGCATCTGAAGGACAAGTCGAAGGTGTTCAACACGGCCCGCGTTGAAGCGCTGGAACTGGCGAACCTGATCGAAGTGGCACGCGCCACGATGGTGTCGGCAGAAGCGCGCAAGGAAAGCCGTGGTGCGCACGCACAGGACGACTTCGAACATCGCGACGACGAAAACTGGCTGCGCCATACGCTATGGTTCAGCGAAGGCGATCGCCTCGACTACAAGCCGGTTCACATGCAACCGCTGACCGTCGAATCGGTGCCGCCGAAAGCGCGTACCTTCTAAGGCACAAGTCAAAGGAATTCAGAAATGGCCAAGCGTACATTTGAAATCTACCGCTACGATCCGGACAAGGACGCAGCTCCGCGCATGCAATCGTATGAGATCGAAATCGACTCGCACGAACGCATGCTGCTCGACGCGCTGCTCAAGCTGAAAGCAGTGGATGAAACGCTGTCGTTCCGTCGCTCGTGCCGCGAAGGCGTGTGCGGTTCGGACGCAATGAACATCAACGGCAAGAACGGTCTGGCGTGCCTGACCAACATGAACGATCTGCCGCAGAAGATCGTGCTGCGTCCGCTGCCGGGTCTGCCCGTCGTGCGCGACCTGATCTGCGACTTCACGCAGTTCTTCAACCAGTATCACTCGATCAAGCCGTACCTGATCAACGATACGCCGCCGCCCGAAAAGGAACGTCTGCAGTCGCCGGAAGAACGCGAAGAACTGGACGGCCTGTACGAGTGCATTCTGTGCGCAAGCTGCTCCACGTCGTGCCCGAGCTTCTGGTGGAACCCGGACAAGTTCGTCGGTCCGGCTGGTTTGCTGCAAGCTTATCGTTTCATCGCGGATAGCCGCGACCAGGCGACCGGCGAGCGTCTCGACAATCTGGAAGACCCGTACCGTCTGTTCCGTTGCCATACGATCATGAATTGCGTCGATGTGTGTCCGAAGGGACTGAACCCGACGAAGGCGATTGGCAAGATCAAGGAATTGATGGTTCGCCGTGCAGTCTAATGAAACAACCCCCACGCTCCCTTTCGTTCGCTGCCCCCCAAGGGGGCGGTCAGTACGCTTGGGGCGGCCCGGCGCGTACTGACATGCAAGAATCGCATCAAGCTGACCCGCTTCGGCGGGCGCGCCTTCGCTGGCGCGCCCGCCGCGGCCTGCTGGAAAACGATCTGATTTTCGAGCGTTTTTTCAGCAAATACGAGCATGACCTCAGCGACGCCGACGTGGGCGCACTTACGCGCCTGCTAGAGCTGAGCGATAACGACCTGATGGACTTGCTCCTCGCGCGCAAGGAACCAGAAGGCGACCTTGCAGAGCCGGATGTGATCCGGTTGCTGGAGCTGCTGCGCACTGCTTGAGTAAAGCCAGTCCGTTGTTCCACGCGTGCAATTATCGAAACCCTGTTTCCATACTTCGATTGAGGATGTGCCATGACCCCGTCAGATGTTAAAGCCACGCTATCGTTCAGCGACAACTCGCCGAGCGTTGAAATGCCGATCTACAAGGGCACGATGGGCCCGGACGTGATCGACATCCGCAAACTGTACGGCCAGACCGGCAAGTTCACGTACGACCCGGGCTTTATGTCGACGGCGGCGTGTAATTCGGCCATCACCTACATCGACGGCGACAAGGGTGAGCTGTTGTACCGCGGCTACCCGATCGACAACCTCGCACAGAATGCCGACTTCCTCGAAACGTGCTTTCTGCTGCTGAAGGGCGAACTGCCGAACGCAGCTGAGAAAGAAGAGTTCGTCGAGACCGTCACGAAGCACACGATGGTGCACGAGCAGATGCACTTCTTCTTCCGTGGCTTCCGTCGCGACGCGCACCCGATGGCGATTCTGGTGGCCGCAGTCGGCGCGCTGTCGGCGTTCTATCACGACTCGCTGGACATCAATAACCCGCGTCACCGTGACGTGTCGGCGATTCGCATGATCGCGAAGCTGCCGACGCTGGTGGCGATGGCGTACAAGTACAGCATCGGCCAGCCGTTTGCGTACCCGAAGAACGAACTGTCGTACAGCGCGAACTTCATGCACATGATGTTCTCGAACCCGTGCGAAGAGTACAAGGTCAACGACGTGCTGGTGCGCGCGCTGGACCGTATCCTGATCCTGCATGCGGATCACGAACAGAATGCGTCCACGTCGACGGTGCGTCTGGCCGGCTCGTCGGGTGCGAATCCGTTTGCGTGTATCGCAGCCGGTATCGCCTGCCTGTGGGGTCCGGCACACGGTGGCGCGAACGAAGCCGCGCTGAACATGCTGGAAGAGATCGGCTCGGTCGACAACATTCCTGAGTTCATCAAGCAGGTGAAGGACAAGAACTCCGGCGTGAAGCTGATGGGCTTCGGTCACCGCGTGTACAAGAACTACGACCCGCGTGCCAAGCTGATGCGCGAAACCTGCCACGAAGTGCTGGAAGAACTGGGCCTGCACGACGACCCGTTGTTCAAGCTGGCCATGGCGCTGGAAAAGATCGCACTGGAAGACGAATACTTCGTGTCGCGCAAGCTGTACCCGAACGTCGACTTCTACTCGGGCATCGTGCAGCGCGCGCTGGGCATCCCGACGTCGATGTTCACGTGTATCTTTGCGATGGCACGTACGGTGGGCTGGATTGCGCAGTGGAACGAAATGATTGCCGATCCGGAACAGAAGATCGGCCGTCCGCGTCAGTTGTTCGTTGGCGATACGCCGCGTGAAGCGAAGGCTATTTCGGACCGGTAAGCAGGTGTAGATTGTCGCGTAGTGTAGTTAGCGGTTAAGCGATTCAGACTGCTGTGTACTACGCGTGATGCTGCGCTGCGGTTAAGGAAACGCCCCAACGGGTTAAACGTTGGGGCGTTTTGCTTTTGGGGTTGATGGCGGGTCAGATCAGGCGTGACTTTGTGCGCCGCACCTTGCCGGGTGCCATCGATACAGGTATCGCCACTACCACCCAACTCCCTGTTTTTTCTGGGTTTTTCCGTTAAACGGTGCGCAAAATCGCGGATCAGCGTGGCATAATCAATCGCACACACAGCTTGCCCGCAGTCATCACTACCCCGCATACCATGGCACAGACTCTCTACGACAAATTGTGGAACACACATGTGATCCACACGGAAGAAGACGGTACGACGATTCTTTACATCGACCGTCACCTGCTGCACGAAGTCACCAGCCCGCAGGCGTTTGAAGGCCTGAAGCTGGCTGAGCGTCCCGTGTGGCGGATCAGCGCGAATCTGGCCGTGTCCGACCACAACGTGCCCACTACGGACCGCAGTCATGGCATCGCCGATCCGGTGTCGAAGCTGCAAGTCGACACGCTCGATACGAATTGCGATTCCTACGGCATCACGCAGTTCAAGATGAACGACCTGCGTCAGGGCATCGTGCACATCATCGGGCCGGAGCAGGGCGCTACGCTGCCGGGCATGACGATCGTCTGCGGCGACTCGCATACGTCCACGCACGGCGCGTTCGGCGCGCTCGCGCACGGTATCGGCACGTCGGAAGTCGAGCACGTGCTGGCTACGCAAACGCTCTTGCAGAAGAAGAGCAAGAACATGCTGGTGAAGGTCGAAGGGCAATTGCCGCGCGGTTGTACCGCGAAGGACATCGTGCTCGCCATCATCGGCAAGATCGGTACGGCAGGCGGCACGGGCTATGCCATCGAGTTCGGCGGCTCGACAATCCGCGCGCTCAGCATGGAAGGCCGCATGACCGTCTGCAACATGGCGATCGAAGGCGGCGCGCGGGCTGGCATGGTCGCCGTTGACGACACGACAATCGAATATCTGAAGGGTCGTCCGTTCTCGCCGGAAGGCGTCGAGTGGGATCACGCAGTCGAATACTGGAAGCAGTTCAAATCGGATGACGGTGCGAAGTTCGACCGCGTCGTCGAACTGAATGCTGCGGAAATCGTGCCGCAGGTTACATGGGGTACGTCGCCGGAGATGGTGACTGCAATCGATGGCCGCGTGCCGGATCCGGAACGCGAGAAAGATCCGGTCAAGCGCGACGCTATGGAACGTGCGCTGAAGTACATGGCGCTCGAACCGAACCTGCCGATCGAATCGATCAAGCCGGACAAGATTTTTATCGGCTCGTGCACCAACGCGCGTATCGAAGACTTGCGCGCCGCAGCGTATGTCGTGCGCAAGCTGGGCCGCCGCGTCGCGCCGAACATCCGTCTGGCGATGGTCGTGCCGGGCTCAGGTCTGGTGAAGGCGCAGGCCGAGCGTGAAGGGCTGGATAAGGTCTTTACCAACGCCGGTTTCGAATGGCGCGAGCCTGGCTGCTCGATGTGCCTTGCAATGAACGCGGATCGGCTGGATCCGGGCGAGCGTTGTGCGTCCACGTCTAACCGCAACTTCGAAGGCCGTCAGGGCGCGGGTGGACGTACCCACCTCGTGAGCCCGGCGATGGCTGCTGCTGCTGCCATCGAAGGTCACTTCGTCGATATTCGCAAGCTCGGCTAAGCCGCTGCGATTCTGTTTCGATTCCACCGGCGGCGCGCCCAGTGTCGCAGCCGCCGGTCTTTACTCTGGTGGGTGATGGGCCATGGATAAATTCATCGTACATACCGGCGTCGTGGCGCCGTTGGATCGCGAAAACGTCGACACGGACGCGATCATTCCGAAGCAGTTCCTGAAGTCGATCAAGCGCACGGGTTTCGGTCCGAATGCGTTCGACGAATGGCGTTACCTCGACCACGGCGAGCCGGGTCAGGACAATTCGAAGCGTCCGTTGAATCCCGATTTCGTGCTGAACCAGCCGCGTTATCAAGGCGCGTCGATCCTGCTGGCGCGCAAGAATTTCGGCTGCGGCAGCTCGCGTGAACACGCACCGTGGGCGCTGCAGCAGTACGGCTTCCGCGCGATCATCGCGCCGAGCTTCGCAGACATCTTCTACAACAACTGCTTCAAGAACGGTCTGCTGCCGATCGTGCTCACAGAGCAACAGGTCGATCATCTGTTCAACGAAACGTACGCGTTCAACGGTTTCGAGCTGACCATCGATCTCGAAGCGCAGACCGTGCGCATTGGCGACGGCACCGAGTATCCGTTCGAAGTTGCCGGCTTCCGTAAGTACTGCCTGCTGAATGGTTTCGACGATATCGGCCTGACGCTACGTCACGCTGACAAGATTCGTCAGTTCGAAGCAGAGCGTCTGACGAAGCAGCCGTGGCTGGGCCACCGTATCGTCGGTTAAGTGCACGCCTGAGTTTGAGGCGTTAGCGCTTTTGCGTGCCCAGGTTTAAAAGAAAACAATCAAGGAAATTCGCATGAAGATCGCAGTGTTGCCCGGCGACGGCATCGGTCCGGAAATCGTCAAGGAAGCCGTCAAGGTACTGAATGTGCTCGGCGAGAAATTCGAGCTTGAAGAAGCGCCCGTTGGTGGCGCAGGTTACGAAGCCAAGGGCCACCCGCTGCCCGATTCGACGCTCGCGCTCGCGAAGGAAGCCGATGCGATCCTGTTCGGCGCCGTCGGCGACTGGAAGTACGACAAGCTCGAACGCGCGCTGCGTCCCGAGCAGGCCATTCTGGGTCTGCGCAAGCATCTGCAACTGTTCGCGAACTTCCGTCCGGCGATCTGCTATCCGCAATTGACGGGTGCGTCGTCGCTGAAGGAAGAGATCGTTTCGGGCCTCGACATCCTGATCGTGCGCGAACTGAATGGCGATATTTACTTCGGCGCACCGCGCGGTCTGCGTGACGCACCGGACGGCCCGTTCGCCGGCGCGAAGGAAGGTTTCGACACGATGCGGTATTCGGAGCCGGAAGTACGTCGCATCGCGCACGTTGCTTTCCAGGCAGCGCAAAAGCGTGGCAAGAAGCTGACTTCGGTCGACAAGGCCAACGTGCTCGAAACGTCGCAATTCTGGAAGGACATCATGATCGATGTCTCGAAGGAATACGCGGACGTCGAGCTGTCGCACATGTACGTCGACAACGCGGCCATGCAACTGGTGAAGGCGCCGAAGTCGTTCGACGTAATCGTCACCGGCAACATGTTTGGCGACATCCTTTCCGATGAAGCCGCTATGTTGACGGGTTCGATCGGCATGCTGCCGTCGGCGTCGCTCGACAAGAACAATAAGGGCTTGTACGAGCCGTCGCATGGGTCGGCGCCGGATATCGCCGGCAAGGGCGTGGCGAATCCGCTGGCCACGATCCTGTCCGCCGCGATGATGCTGCGTTATTCGCTGAACAAGGCCGAACAGGCCGATCGCATCGAAGCCGCCGTGAAGAAGGTGCTGGAGCAAGGCTTCCGTACTGGCGACATCCTCACGCCGGGTTGCAAGCAGGTCGGTACTGCGGCGATGGGCGATGCTGTCGTCGCCGCACTTTAAGGCTGTTGTTGGCGTTGTGTTTTACCCGGGCCGCGAACGTTTCGTGGCCCGTAAAGACGTAGGGACGATGTCGTAAGTTCGAGACGCGCCCACGCGCGAATGGCCCGAAATCCGGCCCATTCGCGCGCAAAAGCGGCGAATCAGGCCGCCCAAATCCGGTTTTCGTGTAGACTGTAGAAATGGCTAGCGCTCTCCAAATCACCTCGATTTCTAACCACCACGGCAAAACGGCCCGTGTGGTTGAGCTCGCCGTTAGCGTCAAAACGCTGATTAAAGCAATTACCCCGAAAACGATCACGATTCGCTGATCGTCCGTCGTGCCCGCCCATCTTCCCCGCGCGGTCACTGCGGGCAAAGATGCGGGGAAGCCTCCACTCGAAGGGTAAGTGTCATGAACGTAGGTCTCGTAGGTTGGCGCGGCATGGTCGGCAGCGTCCTGATGCAGCGTATGCAGCAGGAAGGCGATTTCGATCTGATCGAACCGGTGTTTTTCAGCACCAGCAACGCGGGCGGCAACGCGCCGTCGTTCGCTAAAAACGAGACCAAGCTCAAAGATGCCTCGAGCATCGACGACCTGAAGAAGTGCGACGCCATCATCTCCTGCCAGGGCGGCGACTACACCAATGACGTGTTCCCGAAGCTGCGCGCAGCGGGCTGGAACGGCTACTGGATCGACGCGGCTTCGTCGCTGCGTATGAAGGACGATGCGGTCATCATTCTCGATCCGGTCAACCTCGACGTGATCAAGAACGCGCTGGTGAAGGGTCAGAAGAATTTTATCGGCGGCAACTGCACGGTTAGCCTGATGCTGATGGCGCTGGGTGGCCTGTTCCGCGAAAACCTCGTCGACTGGATGACGGCCATGACGTATCAGGCTGCATCGGGCGCGGGCGCGCAGAACATGCGTGAATTGCTGCAACAGATGGGCACGCTGTATGGCTCGGCCAAGGAAGATCTGGCGGATCCGTCGTCGGCGATCCTGGATATCGACCGCCGCGTACTCGCCGCGATGAACAGCGACCGCATGCCGACCGAGCATTTCGGCGTGCCGCTCGCCGGTTCGCTGATTCCGTGGATCGACAAGGACCTCGGCAATGGCATGTCCAAGGAAGAGTGGAAGGGCGGCGCAGAAACCAACAAGATCCTCGGCAAGCCGGCCATGGGCACGCCCGGTTCGATCCCGGTGGACGGATTGTGCGTGCGTATCGGCGCCATGCGCTGCCACTCGCAGGCTTTGACGATCAAGCTGAAGAAAGACGTGCCGCTCGACGAGGTGAGCAGCATCCTCGCCTCGGCCAATGACTGGGTCAAGGTTGTGCCGAACGAGCGCGAAGCGTCGATCCGCGATCTGTCACCGGCGGTGGTCACGGGCACGCTGACGGTGCCGGTGGGACGTCTGCGCAAGCTGGCGATGGGCGGCGAATATCTGTCGGCTTTCACGGTTGGCGACCAGCTCTTGTGGGGCGCCGCAGAGCCGCTGCGCAGGATGCTGCGCATTCTGCTCGACAAGTAAAGTAAACTACGCGGCTACGACGCGTAAAAACTCAAAAAGCGTCGCGCTCGCGCGGCGCTTTTTTCATTGGTGTGCTCCCAAAATCTTGTCTCAATCCAACCGCAAACAAGGGCTGAGCGCTGACGCGCCCGTGGTCCAGATGACCGTCCGACACGCTTACCGTCGCGCTATCGCGCGCAGCAGTGTGTGCCGGTTCGCCGCCGCGGCTAGCCTGGCCTTCGTGCTGGGCGGCCTGGGTGGGGGTGCAACCGGCGCTCAGGCAGCGACTGTCGACGCGGCCAGCGCGCCAGCCGGTGCTTCCGCGCCGCTCGCCGCCGGCAGCCAGTATTCGATTCATCCGGGGCAATCGCTGAATGATGTAGCGATCGCGGCCACGCAGTCGCACGACCGCGCGACGCTGGCGCGCGCCTCGAAGGCCTTGTTCGACG
The DNA here is from genome assembly GCF_050436645.1 of Paraburkholderia sp. GAS33. Classification (NCBI taxonomy): domain Bacteria; kingdom Pseudomonadati; phylum Pseudomonadota; class Betaproteobacteria; order Burkholderiales; family Burkholderiaceae; genus Paraburkholderia; species Paraburkholderia sp. GAS33. The sequence goes on along the minus strand of NZ_JBNDMP010000003.1, from coordinate 119,243 downwards.
CAAACCCGAACGCGTTTATGTCGCACGACCCGAGCCGGCTGCGACTGGGGTCAGTGCTGACGATTCCGGCGCTGGATGCGACGGGCGCGGCGATCGTGGCTTCGGATGCTGCGGGGGCCTCGGCACCGTTGGGGGCGGCAGCAAGTTCGGCTGTAGCGGCGAGTGCGTCGTCGGCGGCGGCTTCACCCGCTACGGCGGCCACGGCAACTGCGGCAAGTACTGCGGTCAGCGCTGCGTCGCAGCCTGCCAGTGGGCAGGCGAATGCCGCGAGTGCTGCCATGCAGGCTGCTCCGGCCGTCTCTGGGCCGGCGAGTGCGGCGGTTCAGGCGAGTTCGGCCCCCGGTGCTGGCGCTGGCGTTAGCGCGCCGTTGGCCGGCAGTGGGGCCGCTATGGCCGCGTCCGGTGCGGTGTCTGGCGCGGCTTCGGCGCCTGCCGGCGTTTCGTCGACAGCCGTCGCGCCGTCTGCCTCGCAGGCGGTTGGTGCGCATGTCTGGACGGGCTCGATCCAGCCGGCGACCGGGGCATCGGTCGCCCCCGCGGCGTCTGCGTCTGCGACGCTGCCGGTTACGCCTTCCTCCGCTCCGCAGGCCTTGCAGGCTCCGACGCAGGTTTCCAGTCTGCAACAGTTGCTCGCGCTGAAGAGCCGGGTGCTGTTGGAATTGCAAAAGCATGGCATCGGCGGCAAGCCGGCGCAGCCTGCTTCGGCGAGCGGTCCTGCGACGGTTGAGAGCAGTCCGGCGGTCGTTGCCAGCGGGACTCATGTGCAGAGCACGGGTGCTGTGGCGAGTTCGCACACTCAGAGTGGCGGCTTCGACCTGTCCCCGGTGAACCTCGGCTTTGCCGCTGCAATCGGCGCAGCGGCGGTCGCCTTGCTGGCTGCACTAGGGATGCGTCGGCGTAAGAGTCGCGTGACGTCGGGGGAGGTTGCTGGGGCGTCTGAAACTGAACCCGTGGCGGGGCCGGAGACTGTGCTGGCGCGGGATAACTTCGCGCCGCATGATGAGATTGGTACGTCTGACTCAGTGGTTGCCGGCGGGTACGCGGCGCGCGAAGCCGCAGCTGGCGAGGCTGCGGCACACGAAGAAGCGGCTACCCGTGAAGCGGCGGAGCGGGAGGCAGCCGCCCAGCAGGCCGTAGAGCGCGAGGCAGCAGCCCGTGAGGCTGCGGCACACGAGGAAGCGGCTGCACGTGAAGCCGCGGAGCGTGAGGCGGCAGCCCAACAGGCTGCAGAGCGCGAAGCAGCGGCTCGCGAGGCTGCTGCGCACGAAGAAGCAACTGCACGTGAATTGGCGGATCGGGAGGCAACGGCCCGGCAGATCGCAGAGCACGAGGCAGCGGCTCATGACGCGGCATCTCATGAAGAAGCGGCCTCGCATGAAGTGGAAGAGCACGAGGCCGCAGTACGGAAGTCAGCAGAGAGCGAAACAGCGACGTACGAACCGGCCGAGCACACTTCTGCACCGTCCTCCTTCGAAGACACCACCGCCTCGGCCGATCACGCTCCGGTCATAGAACCCGGGACTGACGTATTGCGTCCAGACCAGTTCCACCCAGCGATCGAGCATCCGACCCACCCTGCGCCGGCCGGCCCGAATCAATGGACGGAGCCCGCGGAGCATCCCTCTGAAGAAAGTGCCGCCGAAGAGCCGCCGCTTGAACGCAACGAACCGCCGCATCCGCAGATGGATTTCGGTGCACCGGCGCCGCTTGGCGAGCCGCAAACGGGGTCGCCATTCGGCCAACATCCCGCCGAGCCGTCGCTCTATCACACAGGAGCCCCGCAGCCGCTCCCCTCGCCGCCGCAACTTGAGCCGGAGTGGGGCGAGCCGCTGACACCCCAGGTATCCGAATCGGTGCCGCACGGAGAATCGCTGTCGCCGGAGGCATTCCCTCCATCGACGCACGAACAGCCCTCCGCGCCCGAAACATTCGAACAGGCACCGCACGAAGCAGCGCCGACCGATCAGCAACCGGACGCGCCACACGTCGAGCAAAACGCATCCCCGGCTGAGCCGGCCGCCGCAAGCAGCTTCCCCCGCGATGCAGTCGACGCCTTCGGCAGCCTCGACATGGCGTTGCCGCCGCGCACCGAGCCGGTATCGCCAGCCACGCCGGTAACGCCGCCGGCTTCGCTGTCGACGCAGCCGATGGTCGAGCCCGAGATCACCGCGCAGCATGCCTTCATGCACGGTTCCGCGGGCTCACTCCCTGCCGCCGAAGAAATCGCTGCTGGCACGGCAGGCCCAGCGGCCGTCGCCGGGCTAGGCGCTGCCGGCTTCGGCGCGCTGAATCTGGACTTCGATCTGGAGTTGCCGCCGAGTCCCGCGCAACCACTGCCATCGTTCACGCCGCATGACCTGGTCCGGATTGCTCGCAACAAGCTCGATCTGGCTTCCGAGTACATCGAACTGGGCGATCTGGCCGGCGCGCGAGCGCTGATCCAGGAAGTGATTGATACGAACGACGCTGCCACGCGCAGCGAAGCGCGGGCGTTGCTGTCGACGCTGCGGCCTCTGTCGTAATGCCCGCCGTGACACGGATTGCGCTAGGAATCCAGTACGACGGCTCGGCATTTTGCGGCTGGCAGTCGCAGCCGCACGGCAAGACGGTCCAGGATGCGCTCGAAAGAGCGCTCCGCGAATTTGCGCAGACGCCCCTGCAGACCGTGGTGGCCGGCCGTACCGATACCGGCGTGCACGGCCTCGGACAGGTCGTGCATTTCGACACCGAACTGGATCGTACGGATTTCTCGTGGGTGCGCGGCACCAATGCGTTTCTGCCCAAAACGGTCGCGGTTCAGTGGGCGAAGCCGATGCCGGAGACGTTCCACGCGCGCTTTTCGGCGTTCGAGCGGACCTATTACTACGCGCTGTACGTCCACCCGGTCCGCTCGCCGATGCTGGCCGAACGCGCCGGCTGGGTGCACACGCCGCTCGACGTCGAGGCGATGCGCGCCGCCGCCGCTTATCTGATCGGCGAGAACGATTTTTCGGCGTTCCGTTCATCGGAATGCCAGGCGAAAACACCAGTCAAGCATCTGTACCAGATCGACGTGCGGCAGCAGGGCGACTTCATCCACTTCCGCTTCCGCGCCAACGCCTTCCTGCACCACATGGTGCGCAATCTGATGGGCTGTCTCGTGGCAGTCGGACGTGGGCGCTATCCTGCGGCGTGGATGGCCGATGTGCTGGCGAGCCGCGATCGCAATCAGGCCGCCCCTACTTTCATGCCTGACGGCCTATATCTCGCGCAAGTGGGCTATCCTCAGGAATTCGCGGTGCCCGCTGCGCAGGCGGCCAGTGTGCCGTGGAGTACCGTTTGGACCGAATCAGCGCAATCATGAATTCAACCACCTTGAACCAGCCGGCCGCGGCCGGCGCACCCCAGCAGCAGGGCGCGACGCAAGCCGCGGCGCCCCATCGGACCCGCATCAAGCTGTGCGGGTTGTCGAAGCCCGAGGACGTGGCCCACGCCATCGACCTCGGCGCGGATGCTATCGGCCTCAATTTCTATCCGCCCAGTTCGCGCTCGATTAACGTAGCGCAGGCGCTCGAACTGGTGCGGGACGTGCCGCCGTTCGTGTCGGTGGTAGGGCTGTTCGTGAACGCGTCGCCCGAGTGGATGCGCGAGGTGGTGAGCAACGTTCCGCTCACCCTGCTACAGTTCCACGGCGACGAGACGCCTCAGCAATGCGAGGCGCTCGCCAGCGTTGCGGGTTTGCCTTGGTTGCGCGCTTTGCGGGTTGAGGCCGATACTCAGCAAGCCGATTTGGTAAAATCGGCACTTAACTATGCAGCTGCCAGCGCTCTTCTGTTCGACACCCATGTCGAAGGCTATGGCGGCGGCGGGAAGGTTTTCGATTGGTCACTTATTCCAGCAGAGCTCGCGCGTCGGGCCGTTTTGAGTGGTGGGTTGAACGCGCAAAACGTCAGTGATGCGATTCATCGCGTGCGCCCGTACGCGGTCGATGTCTCGAGCGGCATCGAAGTAGCGGGCGCCAAGGGCGTAAAAGATCACGCCCGGATGGCGGCGTTCGTGCGCGCAGTGCGCGCGGCGGACGCAGAGTGATTCCGCCGGAGCCGGCCTCGCATGACGCGAGCGGTCCGGCACACTGAGAAGAGTGACACCATGTATAACTTGCCCGATGAACGAGGCCATTTCGGCCAATTTGGCGGCGTGTTCGTCGCTGAAACGTTGGTCCATGCACTCAACGAGCTGCGTGAAGCCTACGAAAAATTCCAGAAAGACCCCGAGTTCGTTGCTGAATACGAACGCGAACTGAAGCATTTCGTTGGCCGTCCTTCCCCGATTTATCATGCTCAGCGCTGGAGCGAACTGCTTGGCGGCGCTCAGGTTTTCCTCAAGCGTGAAGACCTGAATCACACTGGCGCCCACAAGATCAACAACGTAATCGGCCAGGCCCTGCTCGCCAAACGCATGGGCAAGAAGCGAGTGATCGCGGAAACCGGCGCGGGGCAGCACGGGGTCGCCACGGCGACCATTGCTGCCCGCTTCGGCATGGAGTGCGTGGTCTACATGGGTTCGGAAGACGTACGCCGGCAGGCCGCCAACGTGTATCGCATGAAACTGCTTGGCGCTACCGTTGTGCCGGTCGAATCGGGATCCAAAACGCTGAAAGACTCGCTCAACGAAGCGATGCGCGACTGGGTCACCAACGTCGAAAGCACGTTCTACATCATTGGCACGGTAGCGGGTCCGCATCCGTATCCGATGATGGTGCGCGATTTCCAGCGCGTGATCGGCGATGAGTGCAAGGTGCAGATGCCCGAACTGGTCGGCCGTCAGCCGGATGCGGTCATCGCGTGCGTGGGCGGCGGATCTAACGCGATGGGCATCTTTTACCCATATATCGATGACAAAGAAGTGCAGTTGATCGGCGTCGAAGCTGCCGGGGATGGCCTCGACACGGGTCGCCATGCAGCTTCGCTGATCGGCGGTAGCCCGGGAGTCTTGCACGGTAACCGCACCTATCTGCTGCAGGACGAAAACGGCCAGATTATCGAGACGCATTCGGTGTCGGCGGGTCTCGACTATCCGGGCGTCGGTCCGGAACACGCCTGGCTGCACGAAACTGGCCGTGCGCAATACGTCGGCATCACCGACGAAGAAGCGCTCAAGGCGTTCCACGATTGCTGCCGGATCGAGGGCATCATTCCGGCGCTCGAATCGAGCCACGCGCTGGCCTATGCGGCCAAACTCGCGCCGACCTTGCCGAAGGACAAGTGCCTTCTGGTGAACCTGTCGGGTCGCGGCGACAAGGACATGCACACGGTCGCTGAGCGATCGGGTATCACGTTCTGAGCGCCGCGACGATGCGCGACGAGTTCGACGAGCCGCAACCGGCGATCGACGGCCCCGAGGCTGGAGAGGCTGAGGCCGCGATGGCCGAGGCTGTGACAGCTCAAGCCGAAACGCCCCAAGTGGAAGCAACCGAGGCGCCTGCATTGGCGTCTCCGGCTGCTTTGCCTGTGGTGCCCGCCGGTATTCAGCTCTTGAACCGCGATTTTCTGACCGATGTGGCGAACCTGCCGGATGCGTCGATCGACCTGATCCTTGCTGATCCGCCGTATGGGCTCGGCAAGGACTACGGCAACGACTCCGATATGCGCTCGGGCGACGACTTTATCGCCTGGACGCGTAGCTGGCTCGAGCTGGCGATCCCGAAGCTCAAGCCGTCCGGTTCGCTGTATATCTTTTGCACGTGGCAATACGCGCCGGAAATCTTCTGCTTCCTGAAGACTCGTCTCACGATGGTCAACGAGATCATCTGGGACCGGCGCGTGCCGAGCATGGGCGGCACCACCCGTCGCTTTACGTCCGTGCACGACAACATCGGCTTTTTCGCGGTGTCGAAGGATTACTACTTCGATCTCGATCCCGTCCGCATCCCGTACGATGCCATCACGAAGAAGGCGCGTTCGCGCAAGTTGTTCGAAGGCAGCAAGTGGCTGGAGCAAGGCTATAACCCGAAGGATGTCTGGTCGGTATCGCGCCTGCATCGGCAGCATGCCGAGCGGGTCGATCACCCGACCCAGAAACCTTTGGAGATCGTCGAGCGGATGGTGCTCGCGAGCTGCCCGCCGGGCGGCCGCGTGCTTGACCCGTTCATGGGTAGCGGCACCACGGCAGTCGCTTGCGCACGTCAGAGGCGCGAATTCGTCGGCTATGAAATTAATGAAAGTTACTGCGCGATAGCGCGTGAACGCGTCAGCGCGGCCGCGCCGGTTGCGCTGACCGAACCCGCCACGCCCGTTGCGTCTGTGGATGTTGAAACCTGAGCTAACGCCCCTAAGCGCGTATGCAGCGCCGAACAGGTTGTAAAAATCAGGGAATAGGCTCCAAAAAGCAACGAACGCGCAGCTAACTCTTTTCGAGAAAATTTCCATGTCCCGTATCAAGAACACATTTGCAGCATTGGCTGCGCAAGGCAAGAAAGGACTGATCCCATTCATGACGGCGGGCGATCCGGATCCGGCTCGCACCGTCGAGTTCATGCACGCGCTGGCAGCCGGCGGCGCGGACGTGATCGAACTGGGTGTCCCGTTCTCCGATCCGATGGCCGACGGCCCGGTCATCCAGGCCTCGTCCGAGCGCGCGCTGGCGCATGGCGTCTCGCTGCGTCACGTGCTGGCCGACGTGAAGAGGTTTCGCGAGCGCGATGACAAGACGCCGGTCGTGCTGATGGGTTACGCCAATCCGATCGAACGGATGGGCGTTGAGGCGTTCGCTGCAGCGGCGCAGCAAGCCGGCGTGGACGGTGTGCTAGTGGTCGATTATCCGCCGGAAGAGTCTGTGATCTTCGCCGAAAAGATGCGATCGTCTGGCATCGACCCTATCTTCCTGCTCGCCCCCACGTCGACTGACGATCGCATCGCTGAAGTCGGCAAAATCGCTAGTGGTTACGTCTACTATGTGTCGCTGAAAGGGGTCACCGGAGCGGCAAATCTGGACGTTTCCAGCATCGCGAGTAAAATCCCCGCCATCAAGTCGCGCGTTCCCCTGCCGGTGGGCGTCGGTTTTGGCATCCGGGACGCCCAGACAGCGCGCTTGGTGGCCGAAGTCTCCGATGCCGTCGTGATCGGCAGCCGTATCGTGCAATTGCTCGAAAAAGCCGCACCGGAGACAGCCGCCGAGACGCTGACGCGTTTCATCGCGGAGATCCGCGAGGCGCTCGACGGCATTGGCGCGACCGCCCGATAACCGTTATTTTTTGTCTGCTGTAGGCTTGCGGCGGGGTTTATCCCCGCCGTTGTGCGTACCGAAGACCCAAGAAGGAATCACCATGAGCTGGCTCGACAAGCTGCTGCCACCCAAAATCAAGCAAACCGATCCGAAAAACCGTAAAGGGATTCCGGAAGGCCTGTGGATCAAGTGCCCGTCGTGCGAAGCGGTGCTGTACCGCAACGACGTCGAGGCCAATCTGCACGTGTGCCCGAAGTGCGACCATCACATGCGCATCGGCGCACGTGAGCGCCTCGACGGTCTGCTCGATCCGGAAGGCCGCTACGAAATCGGCCAGGAGATCCTGCCGGTCGATGCACTCAAGTTCAAGGACAGCCGCAAGTACCCGGAACGCCTGAAAGAGGCGATGGATGAAACCGACGAAACCGACGCGATGGTCGTCATGGGTGGCGCGATTCACACGCTGCCGTGCGTGGTGGCCTGCTTCGAGTTCTCATTCATGGGCGGCTCGATGGGTTCGGTAGTCGGCGAGCGCTTCGCACGCGGCGCGCAGAACGCACTCGAGCAGAACGTGCCGTTCATCTGCTTCACCGCTTCGGGCGGCGCGCGGATGCAGGAAAGCCTGTTGTCGCTGATGCAGATGGCCAAGACCACGGCAATGCTGACCAAGCTGTCCGACGCCAAGCTGCCGTTCATCTCGGTGCTGACCGATCCGACCATGGGCGGTGTGTCGGCGAGCTTCGCGTTCCTCGGCGACGTGGTGATCGCGGAGCCGAAGGCGCTGATCGGCTTTGCCGGCCCGCGAGTGATCGAGCAAACCGTGCGCGAAAAACTGCCGGAAGGCTTCCAGCGTGCCGAATTCCTGCTGACGAAGGGCGCGGTCGACATGATCGTCGATCGTCGCAAGCTGCGTGAGGAAATCGCGCGTCTGATGGCACTGATGTCCCGCCAGCCGGCTGACGCGGTAGCCTGAACGAACGCAGCGAACGTAACGAACGCAACTGCCACACAGGCCTTCGATGCCGTGCCACACAGCACGGCAGTGTAAAAACAGCGCGCCGCGAGAGGTCATCAAGCGGCGCGCTGTCATTTCCGGGATAATCGCGGTCTCGCGCAAGTTCGCAACACCGCCTAACCGACGCAGCAGATGACCACCACATTCCCGACTCTCGACGCCTGGCTCAAGCACCTCGAATCCGCGCATCCGGTCGGTATCGACATGGGGCTGACGCGGATCAGCAAGGTGCGCGACGCGCTGCAACTGTCGTTCGACTGCCCGGTGATCACGGTGGGCGGCACCAACGGCAAAGGCTCGACGTGCGCGATCCTCGAAACGATCTTGCTGCGCGCAGGTTATCGAGTGGGTTGCCACACTTCCCCGCATCTCCTTACGTTCAACGAACGGGCGCGGGTAAACGGCGAGGTGGCGAGCGACGCCGACCTGCTGGCGCATTTCGAGGCGGTCGAAGCGGCGCGCCTGAGCCTCGCGGAACCGGTCTCGTTGACGTACTTCGAATTCACGACGCTGGCCATCATGCATCTGTTTGCCGCGAGCGGGCTGGATGCGGTCATTCTCGAGGTGGGCCTCGGCGGACGTCTGGATGCGGTCAACATCCTCGACGCCGATTGTGCGATCGTCACGAGCATCGACATCGATCACACCGAATACCTCGGCGATACGCGCGAGAAAATCGGTTTCGAGAAAGCGGGCATTTTCCGCCCCGGTAGGCCGGCGATCTGCGCGGACCCGGTGCCGCCACAAACGCTGATTGATCATGCAGAAGCGATCGGCGCCGATCTATGGCTCTTCGGCCGCGATTTTCGCTATGAAGGCCAAGCCGGCAGCGAGCGTCAGCAATGGAGCTATGTGGGCCGCACGCTGCGCCGCTCGGCACTCGCCTACCCGGCGCTGCGCGGCGCGAATCAGCTCATCAATACCTCCGCCGCGCTGGCGGGCCTCGAGGCTTTGCGGGACCGTCTGCCTGTTTCCGCGCAGGACATCCGTCTGGGTCTGGCGAACGTCGAACTGGCGGGCCGTTTTCAGGTGCTGCCGGGCAAACCGGCCATCGTCCTCGATGTTGGTCACAACCCACATGCTGCTGCAGTTTTATCGCAGAATCTCGGCAATATGGGTTATTTTCCGTACACGTATGCCGTATTTGGCGCGATGCACGACAAGGACATCGCTGGCGTGATCGAACACCTGAAAGGCGAAGTCGCCCATTGGTGCGTAACCGGTCTGCCGAGCCCGCGGGCGGCGTCCGCCGAGTTTCTCGACGCCACCCTGCGCGAGTGCGGCGTGACGGATGGCCCCGATAGCAGCATCACGCGGTTCGAATCGCCGGCCGAGGCTTTCCAAGACGCGCTAAAACGGGCCTCGGAGAATGATAGAATCGTGGTTTTCGGCAGTTTCTATACGGTAGCCGGCGTAATGGACTACCGTAAATCGCAGCAACACTGAACGGGCGGCAGCCTCGAACCAAGCCATTCATGGGAATTTTCTCGTTCGGCAAGAAAGACGACACGCCTACCCGGCGTGGCGCAAATACGAGTTCCACCCGGGCCGCCCGTGGCGAGCGCGTGGAGCGGCGAACCACCCGCCGCACGGAACGGCCTGACGCCGATGCAATGCTGCTCGACCCTACGTTGCCTGAAAAACAGCGCGCGCGTCGCCGCCTGGTAGGCGCGATAGCCATGGTGGTGGCAGCGGTCGTGATCCTGCCCATGGTGCTGGATTCGCATCCGAAACCTGTAACGGACGATATCGCCATCGATATCCCCACCCGTCCGGCGCCCAAAGCAGCCGCTGCCGATGAAGACACCCAGGCAGGTGTCGCACCTGATAATCCGGCCCCAGATAGCGCGAATAGCGCCCTCGCAGCCTCCGGCGTAGCGCCGGCTCCGGCCGCGCCCGCTCCGACAAACACCATGACGCAGCAGGGCACGGCCGCTGCACCGGCGCAAGCCGGCAAGAGCAGCAAGTCGCAAGCGTCCGCTGTGGCGTCGACGCAAGTGCCTGCTTCGAAGAAACCGTCTAAGCCGACCCCTGCGCCGACTCAAAGCGCCGCCAACACGAACAATACGAACGCCACCGCGACCACAAGCAACCCCGACGCGGCCGCCGCAGATGCCGATTCCGGCACGCCGGCCTCGCCGCCGGGCAGCCGTTTCGCGGTGCAACTGGGTTCGTTCCCGGACGACGCGAGCGCGAAAGCCTGGACGTCCAAGTTGAAAGCAGCGGGAGTGCCCGCATATATCGAGCACAGGAAACAGGCTGACGGCACGACCCGTACGCTTCTGCGCGCAGGCCCGTTCGCTGACCGGACCGCCGCTTCGGCAGCGATTGCGAAGGTCCGTGAAGCCGGCCTGACGTCGGGCTCGAACAACGGCTCGGCACAGTAAGTCAGCGATGTTCACTGCCTTCGACTACGCTGTAATGGCGGTGATAGGTTTGTCGGCCCTGCGGGGCGGTTGGCGCGGTTTTCTGTCCGAGATATTCGGGCTGATCGGCTGGGTTGCAGCGTTTTTGATTGCCTGCCATTTCGTCGGCTATGTGGTGCCGTATATGCCCGCCAGGTGGCCGGGCGGCGCCTTGACTCAATGGCTGCTGGCTTTTGCCTTGCTGGTGATCGGCGTGATGCTGGTGGTGGGTGTCGCCAACGCGCTGTTGAGCCGGCTCGTGCAGGCGTCCGGTTTGAGCGGTGTGGACCGCTCGCTGGGTTTGATGTTCGGCCTCGTTCGCGGGGTCATCCTGGTGCTGATTCTGGTCGCCCTCGCAGGCCTGACCGAACTGCCCCAGCAGGAATTCTGGCGCAACGCCTTGTTGCGGCCCTACGCGGTCCAAGGCGTGCACGAACTGAAACCGCTGCTTCCCGAGACACTCGCTGCTTACGTCCGTGTGTGACGATCACAAGCCGGCGAGGCGTTGCAGGAAGTACGCAGGACATCGGCGCGACCCGGATGCTTCCCCGGCACCGGCCGCCGTCACGAATTTCGTACCTTTGAAGGACATGCCATGTGCGGCATCGTAGGCGTAGTTTCCCAATCTCCGGTCAATCAGCTGATCTATGACAGCCTGCTGCTCCTGCAGCACCGCGGTCAGGACGCAGCCGGCATCGCGACGGCGAACGGCAGCAATTTCCACATGCACAAGGCTAACGGCATGGTGCGCGACGTGTTCCGCACGCGCAACATGCGCAGCCTGCCCGGCAACACTGGCATCGGCCAGGTGCGGTACCCGACGGCCGGTTCCGCGTCGAGTGAAGAAGAAGCCCAACCGTTCTACGTGAACGCACCGTTCGGCATCATCCTCGCTCACAACGGCAATCTGACCAACTGGCAGCAACTGAAAGACGAGATGTTCCGCGTCGACCGCCGCCACATCAACACCAATTCCGATACCGAAGTGCTGCTCAACGTGCTCGCGCACGAACTGCAGCTCTCCACTTCCGGCCTGCAAATCGATCCGGCATCTGTGTTCAAGGCGGTCTCGGGCGTGCATCGCCGCGTGCATGGTTCGTATGCGATCGTTTCGCTGATCGCCGGCTACGGCCTGCTGGCTTTCCGCGACCCGTTCGGTATCCGCCCGCTGTGTCTGGGCAAGCAGGAAACGGCGCATGGCGTGGAGTGGATCGTCGCGTCGGAATCGGTAGCGATTGAAGGTATCGGCTTCGAATTCGTGCGCGATGTGGCGCCGGGCGAAGCGCTGTTCATCGACATCGAAGGCAATCTGCATTCGCAACAATGCGCGCCGAACGCGAGCCTGAATCCGTGTATCTTCGAACTCGTGTATCTCGCGCGTCCGGACTCGGTGCTCGATGGCGTGCCGGTCTACAACGTGCGTCTGCGCATGGGCGATTACCTCGCAGAGAAGATCAAACGTGAACTGCCGGATGTGCCGATCGACGTGGTGATGCCGATTCCCGATTCGTCGCGCCCTGCGGCAATGCAGGTCGCCAAGAAGCTCGGTGTTGAATATCGCGAAGGCTTCTTCAAGAACCGCTACGTTGGCCGCACGTTTATCATGCCGGGCCAAGCTGTGCGCAAGAAGTCGGTGCGCCAGAAGCTCAATGCGATGGCGATCGAATTCAAGGGCAAGAACGTGCTGATCGTGGACGACTCGATCGTGCGCGGCACGACCTCGCACGAAATCGTGCAGATGGCCCGCTTCGCCGGCGCGAACAAGGTCATCTTCGCCTCGGCAGCGCCGCCGGTGAAATTCCCGAACGTTTACGGTATCGACATGCCGACGCGCGGTGAACTCGTCGCCCACGGCCGCACCGATGATGAAGTCGCACGCATGATCGGCGCGGATCACCTGGTGTACCAGGACGTCGAGGCACTGAAGCAGGCTGTGCGCGACATCAACCCGGCGCTGAAGGAGTTCGAAGCGTCGTGCTTCGACGGTAACTACATCACCGGCGACGTCACCACCGAGTACCTCGACCGCATTGAAACCGCGCGTCTCGCACCGTCCGCGCAATCGGACCGCGACACCGCCAGTGAAGCAATGGAAGGTGGTGCAGCGCGCTCGCAACTGCACCTGCAACTGTCGGTGGAGTAATCCATCGCACGAGGCGCGCGGGCCATGCAGATGCACGCCGCGCGCCACGCATGTTAGGATAATGGCTTGCGTCGATTTGATCTCAGCTTGCGGACGCGGGGCAACCCAAAACAGCTAAAGCGAACGGGGGAAATGTAGCAACCGTCCGCCGCCGCTCCAGCTTTCCCCCGCACATGAAGCCCGCTTATGCCGACGCAAAGCGGGCTTTTCTGTTGCCGGCGCGTTTGACGTTCATCCAGCTTGACGATGGACGGCAAGCAATACGCGTTAAGCGCCGGTCTGGAAAACGTGGCAACACGTGACGACACGTGGAAAATGGAACTAGAACCAACATGGACGACTCCCTGAATTTCGACACCCTCGCAGTCCGCTCGGGCACGCTGCGTAGCGACTTCAACGAGCATTCGGAAGCGATTTTCCTGACGTCGAGCTTTGTGTTCACAAGCGCCGCCGACGCCGCCGAGCGCTTCAAGAATTCCGAGGACAACTACACCTACTCGCGTTTCACGAACCCTACGGTCACGATGTTCCAGGACCGTCTGGCCGCGCTCGAAGGCGGCGAGGCGTGCATCGCGACGGCCTCGGGCATGAGCGCGATCATGTCGGTGGTGATGTCGGCGTTGCAGGCTGGCGATCACCTCGTCAGCTCGCGGAGCCTGTTCGGTTCGACACTCGGCATGTTCTCGCAGATCTTCAGCAAGTTTGGCATTGTGACTACGTTTGTCGATCCGACAAATCTGGACGCGTGGAAAGAAGCCGTGCGTCCCGAGACGAAGATGTTCTTCCTTGAAACGCCATCGAATCCGCTGACCGAGATCGCCGATATCGAAGCGATCGGCAAGATTGCGAAGGCGTCGAACGCGTTGTTCGTGGTCGACAACTGCTTCTGCAGCCCGGCGCTGCAGCAGCCGTTGAAGCTCGGCGCGGACGTCGTGATGCATTCGGCCACCAAGTTCCTCGACGGCCAGGGCCGCGTGCTTGGCGGTGCGCTGGTCGGCTCGAAGCAGTTCATTATGGAAAAGGTGTTCCCGTTCGTGCGCAGCGCCGGGCCGACATTGTCCGCGTTCAACGCGTGGGTGTTGCTCAAGGGCATGGAAACGCTTTCACTGCGCGTTGAAAAGCAGTCCGATAACGCGCTGGAAATCGCGCGCTGGCTGGAAGCGCATCCGGCTGTGAATCGCGTGTTCTATCCGGGGCTGGAATCGCATCCGCAGTACGAAATTGCCAAACGTCAGCAGAAAGCGGGTGGCGCGGTTGTGTCGTTCGAGTTAAAGGGCGCCACGCCCGAAGCGCAGCGTGCGAATGCATGGCGCGTGATCGACGGTACGAAGATCTGTTCGATCACCGCGAACCTCGGCGATACGCGCACGACCATCACCCATCCTGCTACGACGACGCACAGCCGCATCACGCCCGAAGCGCGTGCGGCAGCGGGCATTTCGGAAGGGCTGATTCGTCTGGCGGTCGGGCTGGAGAATGCGGGCGATATCCGCAACGATCTGGCGCGCGGCTTGGCGGGGTAAATCTCGAGTCGTAAGTTGTTCGGGCCCGCAGCTCGGGTCAGTGGCGCACGGCGCGCCATTGACCCGGCGCAAGCCCAAAACGCCGCGTAAAAGCGTGCGTATAGGCGCTTTGATCGCCGAAGCCGACATCAAGCGCGATATCGGTCAACGAATGCCTGGGATCCGCGAGCAGGGTGATCGAGGTATCGAGCCGCAGACGCTGCAGATAGCGATTCGGCGTCTCACCGAACGCTTCGATGAACAACTGATGGAAACGCCGCATGCCGAAGCCGCAATGCGCGGCAAGATCGGCGATGCGTAACGGCTCCGACAAATGCGCGCGTAACCAGCGGTCGATGCGTGCAAAGTCGAGACCCGCGCCCAGCGCGCCACTGACCGTTGCGGACCGCGTCGTACCGGCGTCCGCCAGCATGGCCGCGCACAAACGCGCGGCAGCATCCCAGTGAAACCGCCGCGTGCTCACATCGTCAGCGGCCGGTGTGTGGCCCATCGCACTTGCGGCGATGCGATGCACAAGCTGCTTCAACGAAGCATCCACCGACACCGCCCGCGCGCGGTCAAATAAACGCTCCGGCACAGCCATCGACGCCGCGGGCAAATCGAGCACCAGTTGCCGGTTCTCGCCGATGCCCGCGTAGTCATGCTGCGCGCCAGCGGGAATCAGCCACGCCGAGCCTGAATCGATCTGCTGGCCGATGCCATCCACCGTCATCACCATCGCGCCGTCGAGCCCCAGCACGACCTGATGAAAGTCGTGCAGGTCCGTGGCTTCAATCGCACCATAACGGCGCAACGAAACGCTGGGGGCAGTGACGGCGGCGTGGCTCATCGGCAAGCAAGCGGGGAAAACTTAGACGTCGAGCAGTTCGACTTCGAACACGAGCGTCGCATTCGGCGGAATCACGCCGCCTGCACCGCGCACGCCGTAGCCGAGTTGCGGCGGAATCGTCAGCTTGCGCACGCCGCCCACCTTCATGCCCTGCACGCCTTCGTCCCAACCTTTGATGACCATGCCGCCGCCCAGCACGAACGCAAACGGATCATTACGGTCCTTGCTGGAGTCGAACTTCTGGCCGTCGGTCAACCAGCCCGTGTAGTGGACGCTGACGGTCTGGCCGGCTTTCGCTTCAGCGCCGGTGCCTTCGGTCAGATCTTCGTATTTAAGGCCGGAATCGGTAGTCACGGTCGACATGAGTTGCTCCTTGGGACAAGTCGTAAAAACCGACATTGTAGGCGTTTGAGGCGGCATCGCCCAGAACACCCGGGTTCTTGCCGGGCATGCGGCGCATGAGCGGACAGTGCGACGCATTGGCGACACAACTGCGTCCTGATTCGCGGGGGAGCGTGCCTATAATGAGGACTCTGTTCATCCATATGCACTGCCTAGAGGGCCCAGATCGTGACAACGTCTTCCACCGGAGCCGGCAGCGGCCAGCAGACCGCTTCCGGCGCTTCCTTGTCCGAACGCACTGCGCATCTGTGCGCAGAGGCTGCGCTGTTCATGCGCGACCACGTGCTGTCGCTGGTCTCGCATGATTTACGCGGTCCGCTGAATGCGATCCATAGCTGGGCGTATGTGCTCGAGCGCAAGCTCGACGCCAACGACCCTGCCGCGCAGCGCGCCATCGTCGGTATCCGTAGCGGGGTGGATCAACAGGTCAAGCTGCTGGAATCGATCGTCGATACGACCCGCGCGGGAACGCGCAACCTGGCGCTTGCCCGCTCGCCGTTTCCGCTGCAGGCTTTGTTCTCGGATTCGGCTGACGAAGTGCGTTCGGGACTCGCGAGGTCGCGCGGCGTGTCGGTCGCGTTCGACTCGGGCCTTTCCACCGAGCAGTTCAGCGGCGACCGCGAGCGTCTCGCCGCGGCGCTGTGGCTGATGCTTACGTTCGCGGTCGAAGCGAGCGCGGATGGCGCCAAGGTCACGCTTGCGTCCAGTGCCGACGCCACCGCATGGCACGCGCTGGTCACCTTCGATGCAAGTCCGGCCGTCCTTGACGATCCTGCGCTCCCACACCTGCTCGAACCGTTCGCACGTACCCAGGCGCGCGCACCGCGCGAAGCGGGCCGGATCGCGTGGGTGCTGGCGCTGTGCAAGCGTGTGGCCGAAGCGCACGGCGGCACCTTCGAGCAAGGCGAGATGCAGGACGGCCAACCGGCGACGCTTGCACTGCGCATTCCGCTCGCCGCGCCTTGAAGGCACAGTGCCAGGCGGCGCGCAAAGTTCGTCGCCCACCGAAACTCTTTCATATTGCTTTCGCCCCTATACTGACGACTTTTGTTGCCGGAGCCTTTTCACTTGACTCAGGTCTTCGCCCTTATTGGCGCGTTATTGCTCGTTGCGCTCAACGGGTTCTTTGTCGCGGCCGAATTCGGCCTGGTGAAGTTGCGGCAAACGCGCGTCAAGAGTCTCGCCGCGCAACACGGCGTGCGCGGCCGCTTGCTGGCGAAGGTGCATGGGCATCTGGACTCGTACCTGTCGGCGTGCCAGCTCGGTATCACGCTTGCTTCGCTGGGCCTTGGCTGGATCGGTGAGCCGGCCTTCGCGGATCTGCTGACGCCGGTATTCCGCGTGCTGGGGATCGAATCGGAGAACGTGATTCACGGCGTCTCGCTGTTCTTCGCTTTCTCGTGCATTTCGTTCCTGCATATCGTGGTGGGCGAACTGGCGCCGAAGTCACTGGCGATCCGTCAGTCCGAGAGGCTTTCGCTGTGGGCTGCCACGCCGCTGTACGCGTTCTACTGGACGATGTATCCGGCTATCTGGGTGCTCAACACCAGCGCCAACGCGGTGCTCCGTCTCGCGGGCCTGACGGCGGATCATGGCGGCGACGCGCATTACTCCACCGAAGAACTGAAACTGATCCTGCGTGGCCGCCATGCCAATATCGCACCCGGCGTGGGCGCGACTGAAGGCGCGTATAGCCAGGACGAATGGAACACGATCGCGCATTCGCTGGACTTCTCGCGCATGACGGTTTCCGATCTGATGCGGCCGGCTCACGAGATGGTTGGACTGCGACGCGATCTGCCGTTGCGCGAAAACATGCAGGTGGTGGCGCGGCATCGCTTCAGCCGCTATCCGCTGTTCGAAGACGACTCAGGCGAGCGCGTGGCCGGCATGATCCACTTGAAGGATCTGCTGTTGGCACGCCAGGCAGGGAGCACGCTCGACGATCTCTCGAAGTATGTGCGCCCGGTTCAGTACGTGAAACCGGATATGCCCGCGCTTGAGCTGTTCCGACGGTTCCGCAAGGGCGCGCCGCATATGGCGCTGGTAGGACACAAGAACGCGGCGCCGATCGGCTTTCTCACGCTCGACAATCTGCTTGGCGCGCTCGTCGGGCAGATTCACGACGAATTCCGCCAGGGCGATGCCGACTGGACGCGGATGGACGACGGCACGCTGATGGGCAAGGGCAGTCTGCCAGTGGTGTCGCTCGAGCGGGCGTTGGGGATCGATATTGACGAGGGGCGGGCCGAATCGGTCGGCGGTCTGGTGATCCAGGCGCTCAACGATATTCCAACGGAGGGTAAGCGCGTGGAGTTCGATCGCTTCGATATCGTCGTCAAGAAGATGAAGGGGCCGCGCATTCTGCTGGTGCGGGTTTATCCAAAACACTTTGATGACGAGGGCGGTTAAGGGGCGCCTGCTATGGGATATCTGCTTGTACTGGGCGTAGGTCTGCTGGCGGGCATGCTAAGCGGCGTGATCGGCACAGGTTCGTCGATGATGTTGATGCCCGTGCTCGTCATGCTGTTTGGTCCGCAGCAAGCGGTGCCGATCATGGCGATTGCCGCCATCATGGGCAATCTCGGCAAGGTCCTCGCGTGGTGGCGTGAAGTCGACTGGCGAGCCTGCGCGGCATATTGCTCGACTGCGGTGCCGGGCGCTGCGCTTGGCGTGCGTACGCTGCTGGCGTTGCCGCCTCATGCCGTCGAACTCGCCCTTGGCATCTTCTTCCTGGCGATGGTGCCGACACGGCGCTGGCTCGCGCGCCGTTCCATCAAGTTCTCGCTGTTGCATCTCGCCTTGATTGGCGGCGTGGTGGGCTTCCTGACGGGCATCGTGGTTTCGACCGGGCCGATTACCGTGCCGGTATTCATGTCGTACGGGCTCGTGAAGGGTGCGTTTCTCGCCACTGAGGCCGCGGGTTCATTGGCGGTGTACGGCACCAAAGTCGCTGTGTTCAAGCACTTTGGCGCGTTGCCCTTGCATGTGATATTCGATGGCCTGATTACAGGTTCGGCGCTGATGGCCGGCTCGTTTGCCGCGCGCCACGTGGTGGTGCGCATGAGTCCGAACACGTTCAAGCTGGTGGTCGACGGGTTGATGTTGTCCTCGGGTCTGTCGCTGCTGTGGGCGGCCGGGCGGTAGACGGTAGCCCTGCAACGTGAGGCAACGGCCGCGGTCGACGCTTGCCGCCTTCAACCAACAGAAGCCTCGAACACCCGCCGGTAATTGGCGCCGAGAATCATTCCCACCTCGTCTTTGCTGAAGCCCTCCGCCAACAACGCATCGGCCAGCGACGGCAGTTGCTCATAGCTGCGAAACACCGGCGGCAAGATGAAGCCGAGCATATCCGAGCCTAACCCGACATGTTCGACGCCCACCACATCGGCCATGCGTTTGTAGCCGTGCGCCATGGCCTGCAGATCGGCGAACGTTCCTGAACTCGGCCACACGCCGATCACGCCGCCGGTGCCTGCGATCACGCGCGCATGGTCCGGTGTGATAAGACGGCTACGCGCTGATGGGTGAGTCGCCAAGGCGGTATGCGAAAGGATGAGTGGCTTCGTCGTCGTTTCGGCGGCGCGCTTGACCAGATCGTAGGTACCGTGCGCAACGTCCACGACAATGCCTAGCTGGTTGCAACGGCGCACCACGTCCGCGCCGAAGTCGGTCAACCCGCCGTGCACCGGCGGCTCGGTCTGAATATCGCCAAGTTCATTGACCCGGTAGTGCGTGAGTTGCAGATGGCGCAGTTGATGCAGCGTATAGGCTTCATCGACGCGATCGACTTGACCTTCCAGAAAGTCCGCACCCTCAGCGGCGATGATGACACACGGACCTGCTTTTGCGTTAGCAGACAGCGACGCCGTGTTCGTCACAACCTGCATCTGCTCGCGTTCAACCAGCTCATGGGCACGTTTGAATTCGGCTTGTCCGAGAGCATATAGTTCGCCATCCTGAGGAATGCGCCATGCTTCGATACGCTTGTGGTCTGCAGTTACGTGAGTCACTGTAGTGTCGGTGACGATGGCGAGACAGATGACGTTCATGCCGCCGGCGCGCATCGGCGCTGCGAGGGGAAGAAAAGGGCGGTTAGCGCCGATCGCCGGATCGCGCGAGACAATCACGCGTCCGGCGTGGCTGTGCATGTCCATGGTCAGCGTGTCGGGAGTGCGCCAGGCGAGCGTGCTATCCGACGCTCGAGCAGCGCTCGACGCAGCGGCGTCCGAAGCCCCGGCATGGACTGCCCCAGCATCCGGTTTCTCGGTGTAACCGGCGAAGCGCCCAGGCGCGCAGGCCGCGAGCCCCAGCGCAGCGCCTGAAGCGAGAAACGCGCGCCGACTCGCGCTGCGCGGTTCACGTTCAGGCTGCAAATCGAGTGGTGTGGCATCAATGAGTTGATAGCGCCAACCCGCAGGATCGTCGATCAGTCGCTGCAAGCGCCCCGTGAAAGTGACGGCATGCTCCTGCGGCGCGCAAGGCGCGGCCGCATACACCTCGATGGACGACAGCGGATCGCGCGGCAAACAACCGCCGCAGCAAGGAGCATCCGCCGCCAAAAGAAAATAGTCGGCTTTATCCGCTGTGGCGTCGAGCGGGATCATCCAGCCGGATAGTTCGACGATCGCGCCGTGCAGTGCATCGGCTTCGCCGCTACGGATACTCGACCAGTCCAGCGTCATAGGCTTTCTCGCAGTCAAGGTTGCAAGGTGGCCGTTAGACTCGCCGATGAGCATCAGTTGGCTCTGGCGTGCCAAAACACTAAGCTCGCGGCACCCCGTCCTCTACCAGCACGGCTACCGGCATCGTCGCCAGTGCGTCGCGCAGATAGAGCACGCCATTGTCCTCGACTTTGGGCGCGGCGGTGCTCATCCAGTCGAACAGCGCACGTGATGTTAACTCATCCGGCATCGCGACCGCAGTATCGTCCCATTGTGCCGCATCGACGAGGGGTAAATCGCTATCTGCGTCCAGCAAACCCGCAGCGAGATGCGTGACGATGATCACGGCCCAGGCGTTGTTATGCCTGCGCGCAAACGCGACCACGTGTGCCGCGTGCTTGCCCGTGACCGTCAGCGGCAGATACGCGCCATCGCTCAGTAACGAGGGCAGATGCGCGCGCAACGACAGCAAGCGCTGTATGACACCCAGCTTGACCCGTCCGCTGCGCCAGTCAGGCAAAAACTCCGACGGCGGCGTCTCAACGAGCCACGCTTGGCGCTGTGCAAAATCGACGGGACGCCGGTTGTCGGGATCGACGAGGCTGAAATCCCACAACTCGGTGCCTTGATACAGATCCGGGACGCCTGGTGACGTGAGCCGGAGCACGGTCTGCTGCAGGCTATTGATCGCACCGGCCTGGCTAATGCGTGCCACCAATCCGGAGAGCTCGCTCAGGAAGCCGTCGCGCCGTTGCGGTGCGAGGATGTCGAACAGGAAATCGCGGCACGCGTTTTCATACGCTTCGTCAGGCGCAAGCCAGGACGTGCGCAGTTTCGCTTCGCGCAGTGCCTTCAACTGCCATTGCGCGACCCGTTCAGCCAAGGCCTTCACGCCGGCTTCGTCGTCGGGCGAAAGATTGGGCGGCCAGCAGCCCACCAGCGTTTGATACAGCATCGCCTCGGCCGCTGGACCGGGCGCCCAGTCGTGGTCCATGGTGCTTACACTGCCCTCGGGCGCGCGGCGCTGTGGCGCGTTTAGCGTCGACCATGCGCGCAGCGTTGCGCTCCAGTCCTGAGCGATTTCGCTGAGCACTGCAAGACGGGCGCGTACGTCCTCGCCGCGTTTGTGATCGTGCGTAGCGGTCGCAAGCATCGCATGCGGGAAACGTCGCGCGCGTTCGAGGTTGGATGTATGAAACTGATCGACCGAAATGGCGAACTCAGCCGGGTCCGAACCCACCTCATTGCGCGACAACAGGCGCCCATAGCGATAGCACGCCGTATCCTCGACCGCTTTTGCGGCCACAGGCGCAGTCAGTTGCGAAAATAACGTCTGCGCAGTGCGTCGCGACGATCCCGAGTGACTGAGCGGCGCGTTGTTCGAACCAGGCTGCGCGTTGGCGGCTGAACGAACCGGCGCGGCGTCTTCAGCTGCGCTGCCGCCTAACCAGGCGTCGACCTGTTCCAATGTGGCGTGATCGGCAGGCGAGAGCGTCTGCTTCGCGCCAGCCAGCGCCTGGTTGTAATAGACGTTGTCGGCTTCGGTACGCAGACCGTTCTGCGGATACACACGATACACGGGGAAGTGCACCACGAGTTCGGTCAGCACGCGGCGCAGCGCGGTGAACGTGAAGTCACGCGTACCAAGCGAATCGCGCGCGATCCGGTGCAGCGCCCGCGCTGCGCGGTCCAGTTCTGCCGAGAGGTTCTCCGCGAGAATCTTGCGTCGCGCCATCATCGCTTCATCGGCGAAATCCACACTTCTTCCGCTCAGCTCGGCCCATGTCGTAGCGAGCGGTTCGGCGCCGGCCGGATCGTGCAAAAGCGCGCCGACGTCGGTCATAAAGTCGTAGCCGGTCGTGCCGTGGACGGGCCAGTCGTCGCGCAACGGCTCGCCGCGCGCGAGGATCTTCTCGACCACGATATACGGTTCGCCTTCGCGCAATTCGTTGAGCCGCTGCCGCAGCCGCTGGCAGTACTCGCGCGGCTCCGCAAGGCCGTCCACGTGGTCGATCCGCACGCCGTCGATCACGCCTTCCGCGTAGAGGCGAAACGGCAGCGCGTGCGCCGCGTCGAACACTTCGGGCCGCTCGACGCGCACGCCTGCCAGCGTGCTGATGTCGAAGAAACGCCGCCAGTTCACTTCGTCCGACGCGGTGCGCCACCACGCGAGCCGGAAGTGCTGCCGTTCCAGCAGACGATGCAGCCGATCGCGTGTGACCGCCTCGCCGGGCGCATAGTTTGCCAGCGCCGCGTCGATCGCTGCCGTACCGTTCTGCGCGACGAATTCGCGTAGCAACTCGCACGCTTCGGCGGCGCGGGGCTGGTCTGCGGGCTGCGTGGTCAAGCCCTGAAAGCGTTCGGCGAGTGCACCCAGATCGGCGCGTTCGGCGCTTTGCAGAATCGACGCATAGTCGATCGGACAGATCGGTCCCACGTGAGGTCCATAGCTTACGTAGAAGCGTCCTGTATCGGCGGCGAAATGCAGTTCGATCCGGCCGGCCGCGAGTTCGTCGCCGTACGGTGCGCCGAGACACGGCATCAGCACCTTGCCGCGCAATGCCGGATCGGGCGAATGCCAGTCGATGTCGAAATGTCGCGCGTGGGCGCTGTGACGCCCCCACTCGAGAATATCGAGCCACCATGCGTTGCTCGATCCGCCCACACCCATATGGTTCGGAACCACGTCGATAATCAGTCCCATGCCGCGTTCGCGCAGTTTGTCGACGAGCCGTTTGAGGCCCGCTTCGCCGCCGCATTCGGCGCTCACCTGGGTGTAGTCGACCGTGTCGTAGCCGTGCATCGAACCCGGCTCGGCTGTCGTGATCGGCGACGCGTACAGATGGCTGACGCCGAGCGCAGCGAAGTATTCGACGCGTGCGAGCGCATCATCGAACGTGAAGTCCTTGTGGAACTGAAGCCGGAGTGTGGAACGCGGGACTGTCATGGTGTGTCGGGCCCCGAAGAAGCGGTGGTGGAATGGGAAGCTGAAGTGGCGGAGGCCGAAGCCGGGGTGGCAGCTGAAGCAGCGGTGCTGCGCGCCCGGTCGACCGCCAGCAGCCGGTCGCTGAAGGCCGGCTCGTCGAACAGCTCATCGATCGGCAGCACGAGACGCCGGCGCCAGTTCGGATGCTCGTCGATCGAGCCCGGCAGGTTCGGTTGATCCTCGAGCGCGAGCAGATCCTCGAGCGGATACGTGACGAGCGGCGACGGCGTCGCGGCAACGAAGGCAAGCGCTTCATCCACAGGTGCGCTTTCGGGCGGCGGCGCGGGCACATCCTTCGCGGCGACGCCTGCTTGCTGGAACGCATCCCACAGTAAAGCGCGATCCTCGGCACGCTCGGCTTGCGCCACTTCGACAGGGTCGCGGCCATCGGCGCGCGGCATGGTCTGGCCGATGCGGTTGCGCCAGGTGATGTCGGCGCCGCGCCACCATCCGGTGACGGTCGGCAGGTCGTGGGTGGTGGTCGTACCCACTGCATTGCGATCCCAGCGATTCGGCGGTTTGAAGCCTTTGCCCGTTTCGCTGCCTTCGAACCACAGCACGCGAATGCCCTCGATGCCATGCTCGTCGAGCCGTTCGCGGAAGCCCGGCGGTACTGTGCCGAGATCTTCGCCAATCACGATCGAGCGATGGCGCCACGATTCGAGCGCGATTAGCCGCAGCATGTCTTCGAGTGGATAGCGCAGATACGCGCCGTTAGCCGCGCTCTCGCCATCGGGCACGAGCCACAGCCGCCGCAGTCCGAGAATGTGGTCGATGCGCACGCCGCCCGCATGCGCAAATGCGGCGCGCAGCATGTCGATGAACGCCGAAAATCCCTGGGTGCGCATCGCACGCGGCGAGAACGTGGTGAGCCCCCACGCCTGACCGGCCTGGTTGAACAGATCCGGCGGTGCACCGACCGACACGCCTTGCAGCATGTCGTCGCGATACGACCACGCATGGCTGCCCGCGCTGTCGCAGCCGACGGCGAGGTCCGCGATCAGGCCGACCGCCATCCCCGCATCGCGGGCCGCGAGCTGGGCTTGCGAGAGTCCCTTGGCGGCGAGCCATTGCAGGAACAGATAAAACTCCACCTCATGCCGGTTCGCGTTGGCAAACGCTTCGACTTCCGTGCTGCGCGGATCGCGCAACGCTTCGGGCCAATTACGCCAGTGTCCGTTGGGCTCGGCTTGGGCAAGCTGTACCGCCTGCAACGCTTCGAAGCGCGCGTGATCTTCCAGCGAGCGGCCGCCGTGCACGCAGAACGCGTTGAATTCGAGCGCAAGCGGCGCGTCTTGAGCGCGATCGTGTACGCAGAACTGTTCGAACAATGTGCGCAGCACCTTCAGCTTCAGTCGGACCGCCTTCGGCCAGTCGATCAGGTTCAGCCTTTCCAATTGCGTCCACGTATCGCCGGCTTGGGATGCTTCAATCGCACCGCGTGCCGCTTGCGCGCCGAACACAGCCTCGACATCGATATGCGTGACGTTGAGCCACAAGCGTGACGACGGCGAATACGGACTGAAGCGCTCCGGCTCGGCGCTGAACATCGCATGCGTGGGGCTGACGGCGAGCGCGTGGGCGCCGCGCTTCGCACTTTCGACGGCGAGACGCGCCAGCGCGGAATAGTCGCCAATGCCGCCATCGCCGGTGCGGCGCAAGCCGTAGAGTTGTGCAGCCACGCCCCACAACGGCGGCATCGGCTCGTTCCGCGACGCCTGCCATGCATCCGCCACCGTATAGCAGCGTGCTGGCGCAACCGCGAGCGTGACGCGGTGATCGTTGATGATGAGCGTGTGATAGCCGGGTTCATCGATCGGTGACAGCAGCGCCGCTTCGCCTTTTGGCGCCGTGAAGCGGCCATCGATCTGCGAACCGCTTTCGAGTTCGATCCGATAGTGGCTGCCGGATTTGATCGCGGCCAGCGGCAGCGCGATGCCCCGCTCGCATTCGGCGGTCATCAGCGGCGGCAGCTTGCGGCCGGACAGTTCTGCTTCGAGCGCCGCGGTGCTCTGGCGCGTCTGGGTCGCGTTGCCGCACGGCAGACCCATGCGGTCGAGCAGCACGGAGAGCGTGCTTTCGGGTACGCGCTGCGTAACGTGGTGCGCATTTTCCCATTCGACTTCGAAGCCGGCGCGGGCGGCGAGGTTGTCGATCGAACCGGCAGGGCGACGAGCGGGGCTCATGCGTGCCACTCCCGTTCGATCACCTTGCGCGCATCGTGAGTGTTGGCGTATTCGCAGACGTCGCCAGTCATCCACGCGATGCACATATGCGACGGCAGCTGATGGCCCTCGATACGATCGCGCGCACGCGGCGGGGTCTCGAAGATCACCTTGCCTGGGGGTATGTCGGAAAGCTTCACGTCGTCGGAACCCAGATTGAGCGCAATGGAAAGCGTCTCGCCGTCGCCAAGCCGCCAGCGGGCGACAAGCGCGTTGGTGTCGCTGCCGTCCTGCGCAGTGAGCACGCTTGCACCGAGTGCTTTTGAATGCTCGAGGCGCGGTGTAATCAGCTTGGCGCGCACGGCGAGCGCGGATTTGTAGAAGTGCATCCAGTCGAGTCGTTCCTGAGCGTTAGGGTGTGCAGCGTTATCCACGGGCGGCGACGATGCGGCGAAGGTCTGCGGCGCGTTGGGGTCGGGAATCTGCGCGCGGCGTTTTTCGTCGCTAAAGGAAGCGAAGCGCGCGAACTCGCGGCGCCGTCCTTCGCGCACGGCGTCGGCGAGGTCACCCGCGTAGTCGGTGAAGAAGAGGAACGGCTGGTCGGAGCCGAATTCCTCGTCCATGAACAGCAGCGGAATCTGCGGGGATAGCAGCAACAGGGCGGTGGCAGCACGCAGCGCGTCTGGAGTGCTGAGCTTGCGCAGACGCTCGCCAAAGGCACGGTTGCCGATCTGGTCATGATTCTGCAGGAACATCACGAACGAAGTGGGCGACACGTGTCCGCTTGGTTCGCCGCGCGGCTTGCCGTCGTGGATCGGTGAAGGCTCGCCCTGGTACACAAAGCCCTCGCCAAGCACACGCGCCAGTTTGCGGATCGGCTGATCCGCAAACGCGTGGTAATAGCCTTCGGTCTCGCCGGTCAGCAAAACGTGCAGCGTGTTGTGCGCATCGTCGTTCCACTGCGCATCGAAATGCGTTTCGAGCAGACTGGCCGAGTTGTGCTCGTTTTCGAGCACCAGATGCACATGACGGCCATGCCTCACCCTGGCGCGAATATGGTCCGAGAGATCGCGCAGCCATTCGTGATTGTCGATGGCGTGCACGGCGTCGAAGCGCAGGCCATCGAAGCGATACTCGTTGATCCAGTAGAGCGCGTTATCGCAG
This sequence comes from Paraburkholderia sp. GAS33, assembly GCF_050436645.1. Lineage (NCBI taxonomy): Bacteria > Pseudomonadati > Pseudomonadota > Betaproteobacteria > Burkholderiales > Burkholderiaceae > Paraburkholderia > Paraburkholderia sp. GAS33. Next base: position 92,744 of record NZ_JBNDMP010000003.1, on the reverse strand, counting down.
AAGAAATCGCTGACTTCCGTGCGATTGAAATCGATCGCCGGTCCCCAGGGCGTATGCGTGCCTTCGCGAAAGAACGGCTTGGCATACTGGTGCAGATAGTTACCGTCGGGGCCGAAGTGGTTGTAGACGACGTCGAGGAACACGTTAAGACCCAGACCGTGGGCCGCGTCGATCAGCGCTTTCAACTCGTCGGGGCGGCCATAGGCCGAGTCAGGAGCGTAAGGCAGCACGCCGTCGTAGCCCCAGTTTCGCTCGCCTGGAAAGTCGTTTAGCGGCATTAACTCAATGGCCGTCACGCCCAGTTCGGCAATCGCAGGCAGACGTTTCATCACGCCGGCATAGCCGCCGAGCGTGCCGACATGCAATTCGTACAAGACGGTCTCTTCCCACGGCCGGCCATGCCAATGCGCGTGCTGCCATGTGTAGGCGCGCGGATCGATCACTTCGCTCGGACCATGCACGTCCTGCGGCTGGAAGCGCGAAGCAGGATCGGGCACGGCCAGTTCACCGTCGAGCCGGTAGCGATACAAGGTGCCCACGCCGCAATCGACCTCAGTTTCGAACCAGCCGTTACCGGTCGGCGTCATTTCGTGCGTGCCGGCAGCAGCCGGGCCTTCGATCTCTACCTGTACCGCCTTGCACGACGGCGCCCAGAAGCGAAAGCGCGTGCGCGGCCTGGCGCTCGCCGCGCCGAGCAACTGCGCGCCGAACGGCAGGCAATGCGCATGATGACGCGCATGAGGATCAATCGGACTTTCGGACATGATTCATCACCATTCGGTTTTGCTCCGCCACCTCGGGTCCGCACAACATTACGTGTGCGATTCGCCGTCGGTGGGCGACTGCGTGCCCGGATCAGGCGGCAACGCCGTCAATAGCCGCTGACCGTGTTGCGGACCCGCTTTCCAGCCGGCCTGCCAATCCGCGTCTCCTACCGCTTGCGCGGCCAGGATGACGAGGCCGTGTGCCGCCACTTCGACCTCCGGCATGGCCAGCGGATGAGTTGGCGAATCGGGGTTCGCGGTATCTAGCAGCATGCGCCATTCCAGGTGCGGCGGGGGCGGCGAAAAACGCAACGTGTCGCCCGACGCATTGAGCATCATCAACAATACTTCGGTTTCGCCATTGATTCCGGGACCGGCGCGGCGCAACGTCAGCGCGCGTCCTTCAGGGTCTTGCCAGGCCTCGATGGTCAAGGGATCGCCGCGCTCGTCGAACCAGCCAATGTCGTAGAGGCCGGGCAGCACTTCGCGGTCGCCGAACAGAAAACGCGTCTCGCGCAGCAGCGGATGTTGCTTGCGCAAGCCAATCACGCGAGCCACAAACTCGGTCATCCTGCGACCTTCTTCCGAGCCCGCGCGCTCCCAGTCGATCCATGATAATTCGTTGTCCTGGCAGTAGGCATTGTTGTTGCCGTTCTGCGTGCGGCAGGCTTCGTCGCCGGCCAGTAGCATCGGCGTGCCGAGCGCCATGAACAGCGTCGCCACTAGCGAGCGCGCCACGCGCGCGCGAGTTTCCAGAATCGCGGGATCTTCCGTGGGACCTTCCACGCCCCAGTTGGAACTGCAGTTCTCGTTATGCCCGTCGTTGTTATTTTCGTTGTTGGCTTCGTTATGCTTTTGCTCGTACGCAGTCATGTCGGCGAGCGTAAAGCCATCGTGCGATGCGACGAAATTTACCGACGCCCACGGCTTTCTGAAGCGGCGGTTAAACAGATCCGCGGAACCAGTCAGGCGCGCCGCAAGGTCGGGCCGCAGCCCTGCGTCGCCGCGCCAGAAACGGCGCACGGTATCGCGGAAGCGGTCGTTCCATTCGGCGAAGCCCGGCGGATGATTGCCGAGCTGGTAGCCGCCGGGGCCGATGTCCCACGGCTCGGAAATCAGCTTGCGTTGCGACAGGATCGGATCCTGGCGCAGCGCGTCGAAAAAGCCCGAGCCCGGATCGAAGCCCGAGTGCTCGCGGCCTAACGTCACGCCGAGATCGAAACGGAAGCCGTCGATGTTGAATTTCGTCGACCAGTAGCGCAGCGAATCCATCACCATCTGCAGCACGCGCGGATGCGGCAGGTTCAGCGTGTTGCCGCAGCCGGTATCGTTGATATGGTGACGCTCGTCGCCGGGCACGAGGCGGTAGTAGCTGGCGTTGTCGAGCCCGCGCCACGAGACCGTCGGGCCCATCTCGCCGCCTTCGCAGGTGTGGTTGTAGACCACGTCGAGGATCACTTCGATGCCCGCGGCATGCAACTGCCGCACGGCAATGCGCATTTCGTCGAGCCGGTGCGTGCTCAGATACGACGGCTCCGGTGCAAAGAACGACGCGGTGTTGTAACCCCAGTAGTTGCGCAGCCCGCGCTCCACCAGAAAGCGGTCGTTCAGGAACGCATGCACGGGCAGCAGTTCGACCGCAGTTACACCGAGCTTTTGCAGATGGTCGATGAATTCCGGCGAGGACAGTGCCGCAAACGTGCCGCGCTCATGCGTGCGCAGATCGGGCCGCAGCATCGAGGCACCACGCACATGCGTTTCGTAGATGACGGTCTCGCCCCACGGCACGTTCGGCCGTGCGTCGTGCGACCAGTCGAACGCCTCGTCGATGACCACGCACTTCGGCATGCCTGGCGCCGAGTCGCGCCGGTCGATCGAAAGGTCGAGCCGGTTCGAATGCACGCGGTAACTGAACAGCGCATCGGACCAGCGGAACTGTCCGACCAGCTTGCGCGCGTAGGGGTCGAGCAGCAGCTTGTGCGGATTGAAACGGTGTCCGTTCTGCGGCTGATAGGGGCCGTGCGCGCGAAAGCCGTAGGCGGTGCCGGGATGCGCGTTCGGCAGATAGCCGTGCCAGACCTCGTCCGTGCACTCGGGCAGCGTAAAGCGCCTGATTTCCTTGCGGCCGGTCGGATCGAACAGGCACAGCTCGATCTGCTGGGCATTGGCCGAAAACACCGCGAAGTTGACACCGAGGCCGTCCCAGCTCGCCCCTAGTGGATAGGGCGAGCCCGGCAACAGCCGGTCGGGTAATACATGCGACATGGTTCCCGTCCTTGTTCTGATTGGTCGTGTCTTGCGGGGCGCCCACCCGTTCTTTGTCTTAGCCGCCTCAGTCCGGTTGGCTTGATTCAGTGGCCTAATTATCCGCGCGCAGTACGATCGTCGAGAGCGGCGGCAAAATCAGCGAGGCCGATTGCGGCTTGCCGTGGCTCGAGATCTCCTCGGTATAGATCAGCCCGGCATTGCCGACATTCGAGCCGCCATACACGCTGGCGTCGGTGTTGAGCACTTCGCTCCAGCGTCCGGCGAGTGGCATGCCGAGGCGATAGCCCAGACGCGGCACCGGGGTGAAGTTGCAGACCACCACCAGTTCGCGGCCCGCGCCATCGACGCGTCGATAAGCGAACACGCTGTTGTCGCTATCGTCGCCGATCAGCCATTCGAAGCCACCGGGTTCGCAATCGAGCGTGTACAGGGCCGGCTCGTCGCAGTACAGGTGGTTCAGGTCGCGCACCAGTTTTTGCGCGCCGTGGTGGAGCGGATCGTCGAGCAGATGCCAATGCGGCGAGCCGTCGTGATCGAACTCCGCCATCTGACCGAACTCACCGCCCATGAAGAGCAGCTTCTTGCCGGGATGGGTCCACATAAAGCCGAAATACGCGCGCAGGTTGGCGAAGCGTTGCCAGCGGTCGCCCGGCATCTTGCCGAGCAGCGAGCCTTTGCCGTGTACCACTTCGTCGTGCGAGAGCGGCAACACGAAGCACTCTGAATACGCGTACACCATCCCGAACGTCATGTTGTGGTGGTGGTAACGGCGGTACACCGGGTCCTCGTGCATGTAGTTCAGCGTGTCATGCATCCAGCCCATGTTCCACTTGAATTCGAAGCCCAGGCCGCCGTCTTCGACGCGCGCGGTGACACCCGGCCACGCCGTGGATTCTTCGGCGATCGTGATCGCGCCAGGTACGCCCGGCACATAGCCGACTTCATGATTGAGCCGCTTGAGAAACGCGATGGATTCGAGATTCTCTCTGCCGCCATAGATATTTGGCACCCATTCGCCAGCGGCGCGCGAGTAGTCGCGATACAGCATCGAGGCAACCGCATCCACGCGCAGGGCGTCCACGTGATAGCGCTTGAGCCAGGCCAGCCCCGAGGCCACCAGGAACGCGCTCACCTCGTTGCGGCCGAGGTTGTAGATCATCGTGTTCCAGTCCTGGTGATAGCCCTCGCGCGGATCAGCGTGTTCGTAGAGCGGCGTGCCGTCGAAATTGATGAGGCCGTGCGCGTCGTTCGGAAAGTGCGCCGGCACCCAGTCGAGAATCACGCCGAGCCCGACTTCGTGTGCGCGATTGACGAACTGCGCAAACTGTTCGGGTTTGCCGAAGCGAGCCGACGGCGCGAACTGCCCCAACGGTTGATAGCCCCATGAACCGCCGAACGGATGCTCGGCGATCGGCATGAATTCGATGTGCGTGAACCCCATGCCTTGGGCGTACGGAATCAGCCGGTCTGCGAGTTCGCTCCAGTCGAGGCCACGGTGGCCGTCCTCTGCGATCCGCAACCATGACTCGGCGTGCACTTCGTAGATCGAGATCGGCGAGCGTGGTGTCTGATTGGCGCCGCGCGATTGAATCCATGCGGCGTCGGTCCACGGAAACTGCTCGATCTCGTCGACGTGCGCGACTACTGATGCCGTCGCCGGCGGCTTCTCGGTCTGCATCGCGCAGGGGTCGGCTTTCAGCGGCAACGGATGGCCGTCGCGCGAAAGCAGTTCGTATTTGTAGCGCGTGCCGGCACCGACACGCGGGACGAACAGCTCCCACACGCCGGCCTGATGACGCAGGCGCATCGGATGGCGGCGGCCGTCCCACGAGTTGAAGTCGCCGACCACGGAGACGCGCCGTGCGTTCGGCGCCCACACCGCAAAGCGCACGCCAGGCACGCCGTCTATTTCCATCGGACGCGAGCCGAGGCACTCGAGCACCGCATACGGATCGCCGTTGGCAAGGCGGTGCAGCGGTTCGTCACCGAGGATCGGCCCAAATGAATAGGTATCCTCGATTTCCTGCACCGGTCCGTGCCAGTCGATGCGCAACCGGTACGGCACGGCTGCACTGACGCGGCCGACGAACAGTCCGTTGTGGTGGATCTTCTGCAGCTCGCCGAGTGTCGAGCCGTCGGCGCGCGAAATGACCGTGACATGCGCGGCATTCGGCAAGAGCGCGCGTACCACGGCTCCCGCGTCGCTCTGATGCAGGCCCAGTTGCGAAAAGGGATCAGGGTGCCGCGCTTCGACTAGTGCGTCGAGATCGAGCGGTTGCAGGTCGGCGGTCGGATCGTATTCACTCATAATCGCCCTCAGCCGGGTTAGGCGGTGTGGCGCCAGGGGAGCCTGGCGTCGATGTGTCGTGGGGAGTACCCGTATCGCCGAGCATCCGGCTCGCGAGCGCGGCGAGACCACGCACCGGCAAGCCGAGCCACGTCGGACGATTGGCGGCCTCGTAGCGGATTTCGTAAGCGGCCTTTTCGATCAGGAAGAGATCGAGCAGACCCTGTTCCGCCGCGGGCGCGACTAGCGGTTGTGCGGCAGCGGCAATCGCTGCACGGTATTCGCCGAGGAAGCTCTCGGCAGCGTAGACGCGGAAACGGTCGAACAGCGCGCGCTTGCGGTCTGCGGTCTGTTGCGGAGCGCTTTCCGTAGTGGATTGCGCCGCTGCGCTTGCATACGAAAACGAGCGCAGCAGACCGGCGACATCGCGCATCGGACTCGACTTCTGACGACGTTCGTCAAGCGTGCGCGCCGGCTCGCCTTCGAAGTCGATCAGATACGCATCGCCTTGGGCGACCAGCACTTGCCCGAGGTGGAAGTCGCCGTGAATCCGTGTGCGCAAGGCGCCCGCATCCGCAGGTACGAGCTTCGCCACTGCTTCGGTGAGGGCTCCACGACGATCGAGCAGGCTCTGCGCGAGCTCTTTCGTATCGTCGGTCAACTGATCGATGCGATGCGAGAGCAGGTCGAGCGCCGTGGAGAGCATGCTTTGCGTGCCTTCGGTCCACGCGCGAATCTGCTCGGGTGTGGCCGGTTCCGGTGCAAACGCTGGATCGTCCGACGGCGCGGCGAGCGCGACATGTAACTCACCGAGGCGTCTGCCGATGATGCCGGCCATAGCCCGGTAGCCTTCGATAGCCTGCGCTTCCTTTTCCGGATCGGGGACAGCGTCGTCGGCATCGACGGCGAGCGCGAGATCGTCGATCGTGCGGCGCAGATAATCGAGCGCCCAGTTCCACGCATCGCCCTGGTTGTCGATAAAGCCTTGCAGGATGCACAGCGTGTGCGGCACACCGGCGGGATCGATACGCACCACTTCGCCATACAGCGGCGCGGTGTTCGCGTAGCCGATCTTCGTCAGATGGCGGCTGATTTCTGCTTCAGGGTGGATGCCGCTCACGAGGCGCCGTACCAGCTTCAGGACCACGGCGTCCTCGATGATCAGCGAGCTGTTGCTTTGCTCGGCTGCCAGCCAGCGAATCTCGGGGCGGTCGCCCAGATCGAGTTCGTCGAAGCGATCGGTCGGGATGAAGCAGATTTCGCTTTTCTGTACCGTCGGCACGACTGCGCGTTCACGCAGCTTGCGCAGGACGTTGTGGGCGAAGATCGGCAGTGCGAACGCATCCGTGAGGTGGCCGACGTTGCGGCCGCGGCGCACGCGCGCCAGCGCCAGTTGCATGAACAGAGGCGTGGTGGTTTCGCCGCCCCATGTAATTGCAATCGGCAACACATAGCGTTCGGTGTGATCGCCAACGTCCGCTTCGATCTCGGTGAAAGCGAAACCGCCGTTCGGGATTGTCGTCAGTGCCGCAAGGCGTACGGCGTGCAACGGCTCATCCTTGGACGCGAACCAGCGGCGCCGGCTTAACCACGAAGGCAACACTTCGGATTCGAGCAGCCGGACGTTTTCCGGCGTCGGGCCAGCCTGGCCTTCGCGAATCACAATCGTCACGAACTCGGGCAACGGCTCCGAGTGCGGTTGTGCCCACGTCGGACGCTGCGTCCCCGGACAGATGAGGAACCACAGAAAGCCGTAGGGCGGAAAGGTCAGCAGATAGGTAAGCTGACCAATCGCCGGGAATACGGAGTCCGCGGTCATCTCGATCGGCACGGAGCCCGCGAATTCGGAGAGATCGAGTTCGACCGCTTGCGGCGCACGCGACAGATTCGCGACGCACAGAATGGTCGGCTCGCCTGGCAATTCGCGTAGATACGCGAGAATCTTGCGATTGGCCGGCTTCAGGAAGCGGATCGTGCCGCGCCCGAAGGTCTGCTTGGCGCGGCGCGTGGCGAGCATGCGGCGCGTCCAGTTCAGCAGCGAGTGCGGATCGCGGCTTTGCGCTTCGACGTTGACCGCATCGAAGCCGTACAGCGAACCCATCACCGGCGGCAGCACCAGTTGTTCCGGATCGGCGCGCGAGAAGCCGCCGTTACGGTCCGATGACCATTGCATCGGCGTACGCACGCCGTCGCGATCGCCGAGGTGGATGTTGTCGCCCATGCCGAGTTCGTCGCCGTAATAGATCACGGGCGTGCCGGGCATCGACAGCAGCAGCGAGTTGATCAGCTCGATGCGGCGGCGGTCGCGTTCCATCAGCGGCGCAAGACGGCGCCGGATGCCGAGGTTCAGCCGCGCGCGGCGGTCGCTCGCATAGGTGTTCCACAGATAGTCGCGTTCCGAATCCGTGACCATTTCGAGCGTCAGTTCATCGTGATTGCGCAGGAAAATGGCCCACTGGTTCGTCTCGGCGAGATCCGGCGTCTGCCGCATGATGTCGGTGATCGGGAAGCGGTCTTCGCTGGCAATCGACATGTAGATGCGCGGCATCAGCGGGAAGTGGAATGCCATATGGCATTCGTCTTCGTCGCCGAAATACTCCTTCACATCCTCCGGCCACTGGTTCGCTTCGGCGAGCAGCATGCGGTTCGGATACTCCGCGTCGATGGTGGCGCGAATCTTCTTCAGGATTGCGTGCGTTTCCGGCAGGTTCTCGTTGTTGGTGCCTTCGCGCTCCACCAGATATGGCACTGCATCGAGACGCAGCCCGTCGATGCCCATGTCGAGCCAGAAGCGCATGACTTGCAGCACTTCTTTCAGCACGGCCGGATTGTCGAAATTCAGGTCGGGCTGGTGCGAATAGAACCGATGCCAGTAGTACGCCCCGGCCACGGGATCGTGGGTCCAGTTCGACGGCTCGCTATCGATGAAGATAATCCGCGTGCCGGTGTATTTCTCATCGGTATCGGACCAGACGTAGAAGTTGCGATGATTCGATCCGGGCTTCGCAAGGCGGGCGCGCTGGAACCACGGGTGCTGGTCAGACGTGTGGTTGATGACCAGTTCGGTGATCACACGAATGCCGCGGGCATGCGCTTCCTGAATGAAGTGCTTCACATCGGAAAGCTGGCCGTAATCCGGATGGACGTTGCGATAGTCGGCAATGTCGTAGCCATCATCGCGGCGCGGCGATGGATAGAACGGCAGCAGCCAGATCGCATTCACGCCGAGTTCGGCAATGTAGTCGAGCTTGGCGATCAGTCCGGGGAAATCGCCCACGCCGTCGTTGTTCGCATCGAAGAACGACTTGATGTGCACCTGATAGATGATCGCGTCTTTGTACCAGAGCGGATCGTCGCTAAGCGTCGAAACCTTGCCGCGGCGGCCTGGCTTCGGCTTCGCCGTGCGGCTGCCCGTGCCTGTAACTGCAGCTTCTGCGGTGAGGGCTTGCGACGTGCTCTCGGTCGGGTCGTCACGTTTCATTAGGCACCTTCGGTCGGGGGTTGGGCGCCAGCGTCTGCATGGCTGCCGCTATCGTCGTCTGCGCTGGGGGGCTCGGGTGGCAGGCCGCCGGCTGGCGCAATGCGCCAGATCGCGAACGGCATGACGCTCGGGTTCAGCTGTACATGCTGCCAGCGGCCGTACCACTCGGAGCGGGCACCGGTCATCTGGTCCACGACTTCGAGCGCCGCATGATCGTGCAAATGCCAATGCGCAAAGGTGTCCCATGAAAGCTCGACATCCGCGCCCTGTTCGTTGAACGGATCGAGATTGATGGCGACCACGATCACGTTGTCGCGCGCCTCGGTGGCTTTCTCGAAGAACAGGATATGGTCATTGTGCGCCGGTAGGAACGTGATGCCCAGATGCGATTGCAGCGCGGGGTTGGCGCGGCGAATCCGGTTCAGGGCAGTGATCTCGCCGACGATGTTGCCGGGACGATCCCAGTCCCACGCGCGCAGTTGATACTTTTCGGAGTCGAGGTATTCCTCGCTGTTGGGCAGCGCCGCTGCTTCGCAAAGCTCGAATCCGCTGTACACGCCCCACAGGCCCGACAGCGTCGCGGCCAGTGCGGCGCGCATCACGAAGCCCGCGCGTCCTGAGGATTGCAGATGCCGCGGGTTGATGTCCGGCGTGTTGACGAAGAAATTCGGCCGGTAGTAATCGCGGACGTTGGTTTGCGTGAGTTCGGTCAGGTAATCGGTGAACTCGCGCTTCGATTCGCGCCACGTGAAATACGTGTACGACATCGAGTAGCCAATCTTGCCGAGGCGATACATCATGCGCGGCCGCGTGAAGGCTTCTGCGAAGAAGATCGTGTCGGGATAGCGCGCCCGCACGTCGTTGATCATCCATTCCCAGAACGGCAACGGTTTCGTATGGGGATTGTCGACGCGGAAGATATGCACGCCCGCTTCGATCCAGAACAGGATGACGTCGCGCAATGCGAGCCACAGGTCGGGCTTGGCGTCGTGCGCATAAAAGTCCGGGTTGACGATGTCCTGGTACTTCTTTGGCGGGTTCTCGGCGTACCTCAGCGTGCCGTCGGGGCGCCACGCGAACCAGGTGGGATGCTCCTTCAGCCACGGGTGATCCGGCGAGCACTGGATCGCGAAGTCGAGCGCGATCTCGAGACCATGCTCGTGTGCGGCAGCCAGCATCTGCTTGAAATCTTCGAGCGTGCCCAATTCTGGATGGACGGCGCTGTGGCCGCCTTCCGCTCCGCCGATCGCGTAGGGGCTGCCGACATCGCCCGGTTGCGCGGTTAGCGTGTTGTTGCGGCCTTTGCGATTCGCGACGCCGATCGGGTGGATCGGCGGGAAGTACAGCACGTCGAAACCCATGTCGCGGATGCGCGGCAGTTTCTTTGTGACATCCGCGAAGGTGCCGTGCCGTGTTTCGTCGTCGCTCATCGAGCGCGGGAAGATCTCGTACCAGCTTGCGAACCGCGCGGCGGTCCGTTCGGCATCGATGCGGTACGTGACCGGATCGCGTGTCTGGAACGGCCGATGACGAGCCGCAGCCATTGCTTTGGCCGTGGTGGGGGCGAGCAGCAGGGCGAGCTTTGTGTCTGCGTCGGCTTTGGTGAAGACCTTGACGATATGTTCGAGCGGTTCAGTCACCGCGCCTTCCACCGTTTCCACTTCGGCCAGCACCAGCGCGAACAGATGGCCCGCTTCGGCGATTTCCAGCTCCACCGTTTGCCCGGCCTTCAGCTTCTTCTGCACGTGCTCGACCAGCGAGGCGAAGTCGTCGCGCCAAGCAAGCACCGTGAATTCATGACGGCCCACCCGTTCGAGCGGGATGCGCGCGTGCCACAGGTCGTTGCCGGCGGGTGGTGCGGGGACCATTGGCGTTTCGTGCCAGGCGGTTTCGTCGGCGGCGCGCCACATCACGGCGGCGGCGATCTTGTCGTGCCCTTCCGCGAAGATCGCGGCTTTTACCTCGACCCGCTCGCCTACATTGCGTTTGACGACGAAGCGTCCATTGTCGACCGACGGTGTCACGCTTTCGATCGCCACGCGTGGGGCAGCGATGGCCTCCAGCACCGATTTGCGGCCGCTGCGTTTGCTGCCCGCCTTGTCGATGGGCGGGGCGAGCCGCACCGGCTTTTCGGCTTGCGCGCCAAACAGACGGCAGGCGCCGGGTCCGAGCGTAAAGGGGCTCAGCGTCGCGGGTTTGGCGTTCGCGGCGGCATCGAGCGGTACGAAGCGCGTGAAGTTGCCAGGCACCCCGGCGAGGAAACGCGCGGGATCGACCCGCAACGGCGTGCCCAGGTCCGGGTTGATGACGATCAGGATCGCCTGCTGACTGTCGCGCAGATCAAGCCGATCGCCGCGCAACAGCACTGCTGCGGGCGCGCTCGGACCACTCAGCGCGCGCAGTTCGCCGACGCTCTGCAGCGGCTCGGACGCACTTAACACTTCGTTGATGTGCTTGACCAGCCCGGACAGGTCGAAACGCGCCGTCTTGCACTGCTCGCCGTATTGCGCGGCATTGGCACGTGTGTACGACATCGGTGTCGCGACGCCGTATTCGAAGCCCATCGGCAGCAGCCAGCCCGTGCCGGTCGACGCGGCGGTGAACAGCGCGCGGCGATAGGCACGCTCGAGCATTGCGGCGTCGTGCACGTCGTCGAGATCGGCGGCGAGGCGAGTGCCATAGGGCGCTTCCGGAAACGCGATCGGTGCGCCGATGCGAATCAGCGCGGCATGCTCGTCGGTCATCCAGCTGGAGCGGAAGTCCCACCAGCGCACTGACGAAAACACGCTGTCGAAGCCCGCGTCGTCGAGAGGTTGCAGATCGCCGCGTGCGAGACCCGGTGTGGCCGCAAGAAAGCGGATCTCCGGATACTGCTCCCGCACGGCTGCACCAAGCTGGCGCCAAAACGCGATCGGCACGCGGTGCGGCGAATCGAAACGAAAACCGGCGACGCCCGCTTCGGCGAGCCCGACCAGTTCGCGAGTCCACCAGTCGAGAAGGGCGGCAGTGCTGCCCTCGTTGCCGAAGTTCACATAGGCGACGTTGTCCTCGCGATGCGCGTGGCGCGGATCGAGTCGCGCTTCTTCCGATTCGAACGGATGAAACCAGTCGGGGTGCTCGGAGAAGAGGGCGCTGTCTGCCGCGAAGCGATCGATCACGACGTCCGTCAGCACTTTCAGGCCGTGCCGGCCCGCCGCGGCGGTAAGGCCGCGTAGCGCTTCGGGCGCGTCCTGCTGCGTTCCGAAGACAGGGTGCAGCTTACGGTGATCGCTGACAATCTGCGCGTGTCCCGCCCGTCCGGGCTGGAACAGCGCGCCGATCAGCACATGGTCGAAGCCTAGCTCGGCGGCGTGCGCAAATTGCGCTGGCCACGCGTCGAGCGGCCCGACGAGGAGAGAGTGGAGAAAATAGATCCGCGGCGCATACCTTTGTGAAGGTTCCATCGGTCGTTTCCAGATTCGTCCTGCCGCGATGTAGATGCATCGGGATGCGATTACACCGCTGTTTGGGGCTTCCAGAGCCGGAGGCCGCACGCTGCGTGAATTCAACGTGCGTACTGGTCAATGTAGTGCAAAGATCGCTTGCCCGCCGGGCAGTAACGAACACTACGCACGCGCATGCGCCAGTCGCGCGGTTCTGGACCAGATAAATGTAAAGTCTGCAGCAAACGCTGTGCCAGCGGCTATAGCTGCCGCGAAAACGGAGGGAAGTGCGAGTACTCAGGGAGCGCGTCGGTGCCGCAGGTTTTCTGGTCCGCGGCCGGCGTGTAAATCGGGTGAGCGCCCAGCGGGTTTTACACGAAACGGATTTCTGCGGCCGGCACCGTTAACAATTCACGATGCCGGCGGGTCTGATTATGGGCGCATCCTGGTGTGCTGGTCCAGTTGCGTTACGAGCCGAGCAGTCCGGCTGCGATGTTGACGCATAGGCCTAGCACGGCCACGTTGAAGTAGAACGACAGGATCGATTGCGCCAATGCGGCACGCCGGATCGTGCGCGATCGCAGCACCACATCCGAGGTCTGGGACGCCACCGCGATGGTGAACGAGAAGTACAGGAAGTCCCAATAGTTCGGTTCGAGCTTGTCATCCGGGAACAGCAAGGCGCTTTCGTGCGCATCCGGGGTGTAGTAGAGGCGTGCGTAGTGCAGCGTGAAAATGGTCGGAATCAGGAACCATGCGCCGAACATGGTCAGGCCTGTGAGCAGGTAGTGCGCGAGCGTCGACGCGGCGGCGAGATTCTTTGCGGATGCCAGTTCGAGGACGATGGCCGCGATGCTCGCCAGCGTCGCCAGGCAGATGACGAACAGGACGACGCCGGCATTTTCGTCGTCGCGTTGCGCGAATTCGCGGACGTCGTGTTCGTCTGCCTTGGCCATATGCAGCCAGATGAGCACAAGGTACAACCAGACTGTGATGTCCCATCCAGCCAGCACGCGCACCATCGGCCGCATGTGGGCGGGCACCACCAGCGCGCCGATGATACCGATTCCAAGCGCGACAACCATGCGTGGACGGTTGCGTAGAACCTGCGGGTAAAAATTCGTTGGCATGTGCGGTATCAAGCAGGATTGAGGGTGGCGGATTCTACCTTGAGCTTCCGGCGCCAATTGTCGAATGCTCGTGAGGCAGCTATAGTCTGTCGCAACGGCCTTGCGCCGGGCTTTCACTTTGTCATTTCTTTTCATATCGCAGCAGCAGCAAGACGAGACCGCTTAAGCGGCGCAGACCAGGTTTGGGGCGGGCGACCGGAACAACTTGCAGGGTAGGTATGCCATTACCCGCAATGTTGGCCGGTTGAAAATCGATTCATCATCTGTGGAGCCGCCATGACAGATGTCCAACATAACGATAAAAATCATGCGCACCCCAGGGTGACGTATGTCCAATCAGCCGGCCGCCGAACGTGGCTGCTCGGCGCATGCGCAGCGGCTGCTGCGCTGGCGTTCACGAGCGCTGGACGCTTCGGGATGTCATTCGGCATTCCTTCCGCCTTTGCCGACGCGCCCGCAGGCGGCGGACTCGATGCTTTCCTTGCGTTGTCCCAGCATTTAACTGCTCGAACCAGCTTCAACCCGGTCCTCGCCAAGCGTGTCTACGATGCGTTAGTCCACGCTGACGCCCAGTTCCCGCAGAACGTCAGCGCGCTCAATACGTGGCTGCAAGGTCACGGCGGTGTGCCATCGGACACGGTCACGCAAGCGCTGCAGACCGATCAACCGGTGCTCGCGAAGACGGTGAGCGCCATCATGCGCGCGTGGTATCTCGGACTTGTCGGCGAGATGCCGCATGTCCAGGTGGTGGCCTACGAAAGCGCGTTGATGTTCGATCCGGTCAAGGACGTGTTGACCATTCCGTCCTATTGCCGCGACGTGCCGTTCTACTGGACACAAAAGCCCGCCGGCGCTTGAAGCACAGCATGCCTCTCGAACGTGTCGTGGCTCGCGTCGTCTGCGACTGCGGCATGCATAAATAAGCAAGCAGCAACAGAGGGCAACAATGGCAAATTCCAATTCCGCCGACGTCGTTGTAGTCGGCTCGGGCGTCGCGGGTGGTCTGGTCGCGCATCAGATGGCACTGGCCGGCGCTTCGGTGATCGTGCTCGAAGCAGGGCCGCGTATTCCGCGCTGGCAGATCGTCGAGAACTTCCGTAACTCGCCAGTCAAAGACGACTTTGCGACACCTTATCCCTCCACGCCCTACGCGCCGCATCCCGAGTATGCGCCGGCGAACAACTACCTGATCCAGAAGGGCGAGTATCCGTACAACTCGCAGTATGTGCGGCTGGTGGGCGGTACCACCTGGCACTGGGCGGCTGCCGCGTGGCGCCTGCTGCCCTCGGACTTCCAGTTGAAGAAACTGTACGGCGTGGGCCGCGACTGGCCTTATCCGTATGAAACGCTGGAGCCCTGGTACTCCGCTGCTGAACTGCAGCTTGGCGTGTCGGGTCCGGACAGCAGGATCGATCTCGGCTCGCCGCGCTCGAAGCCGTATCCGATGAATCAGTTGCCGTTGTCGTACATGGATCAGCGCTTTAGCGACGTGCTCAACGCGCAAGGCTTCAAGGTGGTGCCCGAGCCGGTGGCGCGCAACAGCCGGCCCTACGATGCTCGCCCCACCTGTTGCGGCAACAACAACTGCATGCCGATCTGCCCGATCGCCGCCATGTATAACGGCGTGGTGCATGCGGAGAAGGCCGAGCAAGCGGGGGCGAAGCTGATCCCGGAAGCCGTCGTGTATCGCGTCGAAGCGGACAACAGTGGGCTCATTACCGCGGTCCACTACAAGGATCCGAACGGCAACAGCACCCGCGTGAGCGGCAAGCTGTTCGTGCTCGCGGCGAACGGCATCGAAACACCCAAACTGATGCTGATGTCGACCTCCGATAAGTTTCCGCACGGCATCGGCAACAGCTCCGACCAGGTGGGCCGCAATCTGATGGACCATCCAGGCACGGGTGTGACTTTCCTTGCCAACGAACCGCTGTGGCCGGGACGCGGGCCGATGGAAATGACCTCGGTGGTGAACTTCCGCGACGGCGCGTTCCGCTCCGAATATGCAGCGAAAAAGCTGCATCTCTCCAACGGTGTGCCGACGATGGCGGTCACCGCCGGTCTGATCAAGAAAGGCGTGACGGGCGCCGAACTGGACCGTCAGATTCGCGACCGCGCGGCGCGCACGCTGAACATCAACAGCTTCCACGAGCATCTGGCCGAACCGCAGAACCGTATCGTGCCCTCGGCGGATCAAAAGGACTCGCTCGGTATTCCGCAGCCGGAGATCTACTACTCGATCAACGACTACGTGAAGAAGAGCGCAGCCAACACGCACGAACTGTATGCGCAGATCGCAGCGCTGTTCGGCGGCACCGAGGTCTCGTTCGACGACACCTTCGCGCCGAACAATCACATCATGGGCACCACGATCATGGGCAACGATGCGGCGGATTCCGTCGTCGATGCGGATTGCCGTACGCACGACCATTCGAATCTGTTCATCGCGAGCAGCGGTGTCATGCCCACGGCTGCCTCGGTGAACTGCACGCTGACGATTGCGGCCTTGTCGCTCAAGCTGGCCGACAAGCTCAAGCATGAAATCTGAACCGAGCCGGAGAGCCACAATGACGAACAAAACGTCTCGCGTGCAGCCGGCCGGTTTGCTCGCACAGCGCGTGCGCCGCCGCCGTATCCGGATGGCGACGCTTGCCGCTGCTTTCTCGCTGTTTGCGATGTATCTCGCGTGGGACAACGCCTATGGTCCGCCGGTGCGTCGCGACGACGAATCGCCGATTACCCAGGCGATGGCCGATGACTCGCCGTCATCCGGGGACGCCGCGCCGAGCGGGATTGCATCCTCCGATCCGGATCTGGTGAAGCGCGGCGAATACCTCGCGCGTGCCGGCGATTGCGTGGCGTGCCACACGGCCGATAAAAGCCGCCCGTTTGCCGGCGGTTTGCCGATTGCCACACCGTTCGGCACGATCTATACGCCGAACATTACACCGGACCCGGACACCGGTATCGGCCAGTGGACCGACGCCGATTTCCAGCGCGCGATGCATGAGGGCATCGGCAAAGGCGGCGAGCGGCTCTATCCGGCATTCCCTTATGCCGAGTACACGAAGGTCACCGGGCAAGATGTGCAGGCGATTCGCGCCTATCTGAACACGCTGCCGCCGATCCATTACGCGCCGCCGCGCAACGAAATGCGCTTTCCGTTCAACCAGCGCTGGCTGATGGTGTTCTGGAATATGTTCAATTTCACCGAAGGGCGCTTCGTGCCCGATCCCAGGCAGAGCGCGGAATGGAATCGCGGTGCTTATCTGGTGGTAGGGCTCGCGCACTGTGAGGAGTGCCATACGCCGCGCAACATCCTGCAAGGACTGAAGTCGACCGATCGCTTTTCTGGCTCAACCCAGGCCGGCTGGCACGCATTCAATATCACGCCGGATAAAAATAGCGGCATCGGAAACTGGAGCGACGATGATCTGGTCAAATATTTGTCGACGGGTGTCGTGCCGGGCCGTGCAAACGCGGCGGGACCGATGGGCCAGGTCGTCGAGGACAGTACGCAGTATCTGACGCCTGAAGATCTGCGTTCGATCGCGACGTACCTGCGTTCGGTTACACCGGTGAGCGGCGGCGAAACGCATCCGCGCGACCAGCTGGGTACGCCCGCCAGCGACGTGACCGCGCTGCGCGGCACCGAGGTTGCCGGCGTGAACGGCGCGCAACTGTTTGTCGCCAACTGCGCGTCGTGTCATAGCTGGACGGGGCAAGGTACCGGCGCGAGCGCGCCTGGGGCGTATCCTTCGCTGCTCCACAACTCGACGGCCGGCGCGAACGATCCGGCGAATCTGGCGATGGTGATCCTGCACGGCGTCAGCCGCACGACGAAGCAGTCCGATGTGCTGATGCCGGCATTCGGCGAAGAACTCACCGACGATCAGGTGGCGGCGATCACGAACTATGTGACGAAGCAGTTTGGTAACCCGCAAGCCACATTGTCCGTCGATCAGGTGGCGAAACTGCGGGCGCAGCAACAATGACCGTTCAGGTCTGAAAATTGCGGTGCAGTCCGGGATGCCTTTCCGGGTTGCATCGCTGATCCAACAAAAAGCAGAGCGCGGCAGTTCATGCCGCGCAGCAACCGTTTAAGAAAAGATGGAAAGCGCGCATACGCACTTTGCGTTCGCGTTCTATTATGGTCCCCATGACTCCTGCAATCGTTACTACCGTCGAGCATCACGACGTCAACCGCACCGGCCGCGACTTTGTCGTGGGCGATCTGCATGGTTGCGTCGACGCGTTGCGTTATCTGTTGCGCGAGGTGGAGTTCGATCCGTCGCGGGACCGGCTGTTTTCGGTTGGCGATCTGATCGATCGCGGCACCCAGTCCGAGGAGGCGCTGGCGTTACTCGACAAGCCCTGGTTTTACGCCGTGCTCGGCAATCACGAAGACACGCTGTGTGCCGTCGCCGAAGGGCGCTTGCGCCGGCAGTGGTGGTACGGCATTGGCGGCACCTGGGCGGCGGAATTGCCGGATGAGAAGCTGCGGCACTACGCGCAACGTTTGTCCCGTTTGCCGCTGGCACGCGTGGTCGGCACCGGCCGCGAGCGTTTCAATGTGCTGCATGCGGAATTCTTCGGTACAGACACCGATCTCGACCTCGCCGACTTTTCCGCCGACGAACGGCAGCAAATGCTGTGGGGGCGCCGGCTTGCCATGGGCAACGGCGACCCGAGCCGGCAGCGCAGTCTGTCGCTCACCTACTGCGGCCACACGCCGATGCGTGAAGTTCAGCAGATCGGTGCGCAGGTGTTCATCGACACCGGGGCGTTCGGGCCGGGCGGCAAGCTGACTTTGGTCGAGGCCCGCAAGATCGAGCGCTGGTCGGTGACTGTCGAGACGGCGCGCGCCGTAGGCGCCGCAGCGCTCGCGTTGCCTTGAGCGGACCGCTTTAGCGGTCGCTCCTATCCCACCTGATTCAGTTCGAACACCATATCGACGGCGCTGCCGTTCCAGTTGTATTCCAGATAGGCCGCGTGGTGGCAGTCTCGCAACAGCGTGGTTCTGAACGCCGCGAGACATTCGCCGCCGGGATCGCGTACGGACGGATAGGCGATTCCTGGCGCACCCGCCTCGCGTATTGCGCGACCTGCCGCTTGCCCGGCGCTGTAGTCGTGCGGTGATAAAACCGCGGGATCTAGCGATGCGTCGCCGCGCAGATCGACCACCTCGCCACCCGCGATCACTGTGTATAGACGCATCTGCTGACGCGTCGGCGCCTCGGCGGTAGCCGCGAGGAATTTGCCGGTGTGATAGCGCGTCTCCGCGATCGCGGTGGCGCGTGAACGGGCGCAGTAGAACACGCCGTAGCTGCCGTCCGAAAAGCGGCTGCCAAGCGGATTCAGATGCGTGAACGCGGCCATGATCGGCCCATATCCGGGACCGAAGCGCCGTTCCTCGCGCGGCACCAGATCGAGTTCGCCGACTTCAGTGCGTAAGCGGTCATTGGTCATTGCCTCGAGCGCGTAAAGCGCGTCGAAGTCTTCGGGAGAGGCGACCCGGTCGTACAGATTCACCGCGGGGAAGCGCGTCGGAATGACGCGATACGCGGGCGACCAGTCGAGCGGCGCCACGCGCCAGCGGTCCTGCCAATACAGTTCTGTCACGCCCAGCCGCCTCGCATCGCATCGAGATATTGGCGCACGGCGACGAGGTCGCTGATATTGCCGGCGAGCATCCGGTCGAGCGCGCGGCGGCCGCCGAACGGCGCCGCGCTGTTGGGGCGCTTGATCCAGCCGTCGGCTGCGGCGGGCTGCGGCAACAGGATCTGCAACGCTTTGTAAATGCCGAGCAGTAGCGAAAGCCGTTCGACGGTGTCGCGCCCCACCCGTGCTGTTTGCGGCTCGGCCTTCCATTTGAAGAACGTCGAGCGTCCCGGCGAGCCGAGCAGGACGATCTGCTCGTCTGTGCTCAGATCCCAGTCGCGCGCAATCTTGAAGAAGGCGCGCAGGCCCGCCGCTGACATTTCGGTCAGCGAGGGTTCCGTGACGGGCCGGCGTAGCGGCGGATCGTCGGGGGTGAGACGGGCGGCGTGAGGCATGTGGTCTGGTCCTTATCTGTACTTTGTATCAATATTAGTCCAGATATGGATTATTGCAAGGATAATTGGGTATAATCGCGTCCCAACAAGCGAACGAGATGACGAGGAGCGGCGGGCGATGTGGGTGCGAGCAGTGGCGGTGGCGGTGGTGGCAGTAGCTTGTGGTGTGGCGACGGCGCAAGCGCAGGCGGCCCAGTATTCGGAGGTGTGGAATCCGCCTGAGGCGGCGCATCCGGTAAAGCGGGCCAAGGGGCGTACGGCTGTGCCTGTGGATGCGAGGAAGGGCGTGACGGCAGGTAAGGGGCACAAGGCGGTGCCTCTCAAAAAGGTGGCGTCGGTCCATGCTGCTCCTGGAGCCAAGACGCACCTCGCGCGTCAAGCGACGTCCCCCGTGAGGGTCGCTGCAGGTGCAGGTGCATCCGGTAGGTCTGCCCATGCTGGAACTGTACGGATGGCTGGCGCCAGGAGCGCATCGCACAAGCCGGTCAAGACGGCGCGCTCCGGTGGTGGGCATGTGCAGATGGCGGCAGTACATCCCAAGGCGATGCCGCGCAAGCAGCAGAAAATCGCTGCAAAACCAGTTTCGACACAGCCGGCGTCCGCAATGGCGGGCGTCGCGCCGAGACCGGCACCTGCGCAGCCGGTTGCCACGATGGCTGATACGGCGGCAAGACCTGTAGCCCAGAGCAGCAATCTGCCGCCGATCCTGCACTGAGTTCGTGTGGTTGGAGTGGGTTTGCTCTTTGGCGTGGTGCCTGAGCCGGCGTTGGTGGCGAGCACTTTTACCTGGCGCTCTAAACCCCACTCCCCAACCCACCCGCCAGCAACCTCAGCGTCTCCACTGAGCGCGCGTCCCGCAACCGCGAATGCAGCGTGACGCGCGATTCTGGCAACCGCGGCAAGCCAAGTCTGGCGCCGACGTCGATCAACCTCCGCGGGGCCACCCGTCGCGCCAATGGCGCCACAGCCAGACCGGCCGCCGCCGCTGCGCCGACAGCAGCCACTCCACCGCCAACAAACGCTTCGCGCCACGCGATGTCCGCCTCATCCAGCGAATGAATTGCCACAGCGCGCACATTGCACGGCGCAGTGAGCAGCGCGAGCGGCAGCGGCTCGCCGACCCGCAACAGCCACTCCGGCGCCGCGAGCCAGCCGAGTGGTTCGCTGAAAAGCACCGTCGCATCGTCGCGCGGCGCATCCTCAGGCTCGTAGCGGACGATCACCGCGTCGAGCCGTCGCTCGTCGAACTGTGCCAGCAGTGCCGACGACATGCCCAGATGCAGTTCGATTACCAGCCCCGGATCGTAGCTGTTGAGCTTTGCCAGCAGGTCCGGCAGGTCTCTGCCGGCGACATGCTCGCTCAAGCCCAACGCCAGCCTGCGCCGTTCCACCGACAACGAACCAAGCGCCCGTTCATGTGCGTTCAGCAGATCGCGCGCGGCCATGAGAAACGCGTGGCCATCCGCAGACAGTCTTACGACACGCGGCGTGCGTTCTACCAGCTGCTTGCCTAGATGCGCCTCCAGCCGCTTGAGCTTCAGGCTTACGGCCGACTGCGTGGTATCGAGCGCATCCGCCGCGCGAGTGAAGCTGTGCAGATCGGCGACCAGAACGAACGCGCGAACCGCATCGAGATCGAGTACTTTCATTTCAATTGAAAATATATGAAATAGCCGATGATGTCTGTCAATTATGATCGATGCGGCCTAAGCTGTGTACTCAATCTTCATCGAAAGGAGCTTTCATCATGCCGTTCACCCGAATTGCTGTCCGCGCCGGCAAGCCGGCGGCTTACCGGAAGGCCCTCACACAAGGCATTCAACGTTCGTTGATTGAGGTGTTCAATGTGCCGGAGGACGACATGTTCATGGTCGTCACCGAGCACGACGAGGACAACTTCTTTTATGGCAAGCACTACCTGGACATCAACCGTAGCGACGATCTCGTGCTGATCCAGATCACCGCGAACAATACGCGCACCGTCGAGCTGAAAAAGGCGCTGTACAAGCGGATCGCCGAGCTTCTGGCGGAAAGTCCAGGCGTGAGGCCGGAAGACGTGTTTGTGAATCTCGTCGACGTGCCGAAGGAAAACTGGTCGTTCGGCAATGGGATTGGGCAGTACGCGACCTAGGATCGAGCTGTTTGGCGATTCTGGCGCATAGGATGGCGAATCGATTTGGGTGCGACCCGGCGGTTTGCGGGCTATGTAGCATGACCGGAAAGAGGCTATCCCTCTTTCCTCTACCTGCTGTGAGCGGCTGCGCCTGCTGTGATGGCGGCGACCTGACCCCGACGGTCAGCGCTGCCGCGCCGTCACACGCTATCGTTGTTCAAAAGAACCGGCGGCGCCAAGGTGTTTTGAGTTTGCGACAGCGGCGCGGCACTCGGAGAGTCGTAGCGACCCGCCTTCCAACGCGCACGAATGAACGGCCGATCGTGGCCGGATACCTTGAGGGCAATGTGCGTCACCCAGCGCTGTGTCGGCACATGGACGCCGTGCAGTCCCACCGTCAGCATCATGAGGCTGACAGCGACGGGCACCGCGGACAAGCGGCCCGGCTCTGCATCCCACGACCAGCGCACGAACAGCAGCGCGGTCACCGCACCGACGATACAGCCGGTGATCGCCTCAGAGGGTGAGTGCGCACTCAGCACCACACGTGACATCCCTACAGCGATGCCCGCGACCAGTCCGAGCAATACGCCCACAAGGCGAAACTTGGGCCGTGCGGGCAGCAGCATCAGGAACAGGGCAACCGGATAGACGGCGGTGGACAGCATGGCGTGACCGCTCAGGCCGGTGAAATCCAGTTCGCGCACGCCGACGCCCCAGCCGAGAAAAGCCAGCTTGGTGACGGTCACGACGCCGATTGCCGCACTCAGCAGCAACAGCCAGCCCGCCGCCATGCGCCACGAGTAGCCGAGCGCCAGCCACAGCGCGATCGCAATGGCGAGCGGCAGCGTCAGGCCGGCGCCGCCGAGGCTGGTGATCGAATACCAAAGGTGATAGGACAAGTCAGGCATGGAAAGGAAACGTGGCAAGCGCCGCGTAGAATCAGGACCGTAGTTATATTTAACGCGCCAGCCGTCCATCTGGCCGACAAGGATCAAGACAGGGTTTACGTGTTCAATCTATCTGACTGTCAGTATAGACGGGAGTGCCCGACGGAGTTTGCAGGGCGGCCGTTTGGCGCCGTTTTGGCGGGAAGCGCCGGCCTGCCGGTTACTCCTGCTTACGTATGAAACCCTGGGCAAAAAGTCTTGGCAATGCGCCGTACCACCGCGGACAGCCAGACACTGCGTGACTGCGAGCCCGGAAACAGGGATGCGCCAGGCGTTCGGCGCAGCATCGGAATTGGTGTTATTGTGCATTGCACAACGACCTACGGTTCGAACCTGAGGTTTTGTAGAACAGTATCGGTCCCTTTTTGCGAGGTCACCATCCGATGGCAAAAAGTCTGACGAAAATCTGGCTCGGCGGTCTGAAGCGTCTAATGTCGATTCAGGCCAAACACGCGCGCGACGTCAAGCGCACGGCCGCGCGGCCAACCCGGCCGACGGGCAAAGTGTCCGCCAAGCTCAAACCGGTCAAACCCGTACCCACACTGCGTACGCCCGCCAAACGCGAGACGCCCCGGCCGGGCGCGCGCGAATCGCGTGTGCGTCCGCGGGCAGCCGCCTGGGCGAGCGGATCGTGGACGCGCTCGTTCCATTCGGCGCCGGCTGCGCCGGGGCGCCTGGTCAATCATCTGCAATATGGCTTGTATGTGCCGCCGGGGACGCCGTCTGCGCCGCTGCCGCTCGTTGTGATGCTGCATGGTTGCAAGCAATCCATCGACGAATTCGCCGAGGGCACTCGCATGAACCTGCTCGCCGACCGGTTCGGCTTTGCAGTGGTGTACCCCGAGCAGTCCAAGCATGTTCACGCGCACCTTTGCTGGCACTGGTACGACGCCAGTGACACCGCCGGCGGCGCCGAGGCGCGCGCCGTAGTGTCGCTGGTCGACGCGCTGGTCGCCGAACATGGCTTTGATGGTGAGCGCGTATATGTGGCGGGGTTGTCGGCGGGAGCAGGGCTGACGGCCTTGCTCGCGACGCACTATCCCGAGCGGTTTGCCGCGGTTGCGATGCATTCTGGACCGGCGTTCGGCGAGGCCCGCTCGGGGATCGCGGCAATGGACGTCATGCGGCGCGGTACGCGGCACGACCCGATCGTGCTGGTCGACGAAGCCGTCGATGTCCGAGGTTTTCCCGGTATGCCCGCCGTCATTATCCATGGCGACGCGGATCATGTGGTCGCGCCGGCCAATGCGGAGCAGTTGACGGCCCAGTTTCTGCGCCTGAACGGGTTGGTGGATGCCGAGGGCAAGCTCATAGCGGGCGAAGAGCGAGAGGAGCGTAAAGCGGGGGTCGTGACGCGCGACTATATCCGGGGCGGACGGCGCGTAGTGCGTATGTGCCGCGTTCAGGCTCTGGGTCATGCGTGGAGCGGTGGTGACGACGCGGTGCCGTTCCATTCGTCCAAAGGACCCGATGCGAGCGCGCTGATCTGGGAGTTTTTCAAATATCAGCGACGCGCGACGGCGACTCGCGAGACCGCGCGTGTTTCCGTGGGAGCCGCGTCGGGACGGGCTTAGCGGGAAAAAGATGAAGCCGGAGAGCAGTAGAGCAACACCTCGGAAAAGATATCTTGGCAGGACATAGGGTTTTCCCTATAATACGGGTTATCCACTAGGAATTAACCCTAGATCACTGTCCGAGGTTCACCATGTATCTCTTGACCCGCTTGTTCCTGTTCCTGACGAAATCCGCTGACCAGATGGCCAAAGAGCGTAGCGACGCTTACCTGGCTGAAGCCACGGACCTGTATGACCTCGAGTTTCGTATGCGCAAGCTCGACCGTGAAGCCGCGACGCGTCACCCGGCGTGGATGACCCAGCACTAAGCAGGCTGTAGGTAGCTTTACCTGCGTTACTGTGGTTCGATCATGTGAGTGCTTACTAGCGGGTGAATCGCCCGAGTGAGTTACTTGCCGAATCGGGCCAAGGTCCGTTCACGCGCTTCCGCGTGATCGATGATCGGCGCCGGGTAGTTTTTTCCAAGCGTCACCCCGAAGTCCGCCAGACGTTCCACGCCAGCCAGCCAGGGCGCGTGAATCCACTTCGGCGGCACGTTCGACAATTGCGGAAGGTAGCGTTTGATAAAGCGCCCTTCCGGATCGAATTTCTCCGATTGGGTCACCGGGTTGAAAATCCGGAAGTACGGTTGCGCATCGCAGCCCGTTGACGCCGCCCATTGCCAGCCGCCGTTATTGGCCGAAAAATCGAAGTCGTTCAATTGCTCGGCGAAATAGCGCTCGCCGAGGCGCCAGTCAATTCCAAGATCCTTCACCAGAAAACTCGCCGTTACCATGCGCAGCCGGTTGTGCATGTAGCCCGTCTGGTTCAGCTGCAGCATGGCTGCGTCGACCAGAGGGTAGCCTGTGCGGCCATCGCACCATGATGCAAACGCGGTGTCGGCCTGCGGACCGGTTTCCCAGCGTAACCTGTCGTACTCGGCCTTGAATGCCGACCCGCTCGACAGCTTCGGGTGATACGACAGGATCATGAAATAGAAATCTCGCCAGATCAGCTCAGAGAGCCATGTCGCCGCGCCTTGTCCGTCCGGCTGCAATGAGATCTCGTGCGCGAGCCGCGCCAATGTGCGGATCGACACGGTACCGAAACGCAGATGCATCGAGAGATAACTCGGACCCTTTACGGCCGGGAAATCGCGACGTTCGCCGTAGCCCGCGATCCGGGTGAGGAAATCGTCGAGCAGATGCTGGGCGCCGCTCATGCCGGTAGGCAATTTCAGTTCGGCGAGATTGCTGGGCGCGAAGCCCAACTGTTTGAGCGTGGGCAGACCGCGATCCAGCCCAGTCGGCGGAGCGGCCAGATGCGCCAAATACGTCTCGACTGGATACGGCTTGAGATCGAAGGCGTTGAGCTGCTTCAACCACGCATTCTTGTACGGTGTGAACACCGTGAACGACTTGCCCTGTCCCGTGAGAATCTCGTCGCGTTCAAAGATCACCTGATCCTTGAACGTGATCAACTGGCGATCCTGCTCCGCTAACTGTTCGTGCACCGCTTCGTCACGCTCGATCGCAGCGGGTTCGTAATCATGGTTCGTGAAGACCGCTTCGACCTCGAGTTGCGCCGCCAGTGCCGGAACCGCATGGCGGGCATCGTCATGCAACACGATCAGGCCGCCGCCATTCTGACGTAGCGCCTGATCGAGTTCCTCCAGCGCGGCGCGAATGAATTCGACGCGCCGGTCTTCGGGTAGATGATCCGGCCGGCGGCTACGCCATGTCTCGATGATCGGCTGCAGGATCGTCGTGTCGAATACGAAGACGCACCAGACCCGTCGGCAATGCTTCAGCGCGTAGTAAAGCGCGGCTTGGTCCGTGTTGCGAAGATCGCGGCGAAACCAGACGAGGCCGGTGTCGAATTCGGTATTCAGGTGTCGGACGCGCGTCATGAGTATCGATTGATGGAATGGGCGCCGTCTCAGGTCAGGCGACCTGCAAGCGCACGTCAACATTATTGCGCGTGGCGTTCGAGTACGGGCAGACCTGATGCGCCGCGTCCACCAGTTCGCGGGCCGCTTGGGCCTCGAGACCCGGCAGTGACACCCGCAGTTCGATGTCCAGTGCAAAGCCGCCATTGTCGTTCGGGCCCACGCCGACATCTGCCGTGACCGTCGTGTCCGCGGGCAACGCCTGCTTGCGCTGACCGGCGACAAACTTCATCGCACTGAGAAAGCAAGCCGAGTACCCGGCGGCGAAGAGTTGCTCCGGATTCGTGCCGACCGCGCCATTGCCGCCCAGTTCGCGCGGCGCAGCCAGCTTGACGTCCAGAACCTGATCCGACGATACCGCGCGGCCATCGCGTCCACCCGTGCTGGTTGCCGTTGCCTTGTAAAGTACGCTCATTTCGCTGCTCCTTGGTTTGGGTCGGAAGATTGCCGCGCTTCGCGCTGACCATCGTCGAGTCGGCATGCTATAAAGATAGCTCACTAATCATTAGTGTGCAAACGAAATTGCAAATGAAAATGATAGCCTGCCCTGCAGGTCGTGCGAACTAGTGGTCGAGATAGTCGTTGAGCGTGCCACGCAACTTTGTCAGATCGTCGCGCAACTGGATGAGGAATTCCGGGGACTGTTGCGTAGCGCAGAAAATATCGGCGGGCACGTCGCGCGCCATGCGTTTGAGCGCCGCGCCCTGCTTGGTGAGCCGGATATAAACCAGCCGCTCGTCTTCGACGCCGCGCGTCCGCTCGAGATAACCCTGCGTTTCGAGCCGTTTCAACAGCGGCGTGACGGTGGCGGAATCGAGATTCAACCGCGCCGCGATGTCCTTCACGGTCACATCGTCGCTTTCCCAGAGCACCAGCATGGCGAGGTACTGCGGATAGGTTAAGCCGAGCTTTTCGAGCAACGGCTTATAAGCCTTCGTCATGGCGAGCGAGGTCGAATAGAGCGCGAAGCAGAGTTGCTCGTCGAGCGTAAGCGGAAGGGCGGGGCGTTGGGTCATGACGCGGCTCAGTTAAAAGGATGCACGCAAATGGATTGCGCACAAACCAATTGTGACGTAATTCCGCCGAGCGCGCAGCATGCGACCGGCTAAGAACGGCAACCTGGCGCAGCGCGTAAAGATAAGACTTCAGCTAGCCGGCGTGGTAGGCAGATCAGGCGTGTCGGACGTTTGCACCCCAAAACATCCGCGATAGGTCGCGTAGAAGGAGCAGTAGAGCATCGTCGTGACGATGATCGTGGCCGGCATCAGCGCGGCGACTGCGAAATCTCCCGCGCCAAGCGCCTGCATGAGCGCCGTCAGTCCGAACGAGACGGTAGTGGCCACCGCAAACCACAGCGCGCCAAACACGATAAAGGCGCCGCGGTTGCGCCAGCAACTGACGATGCTGAAAAACATCGCCTTGACGGGCGACACGTCGTGCCACGCAGCGAGGATCGGCGCGAACCAGAACAGCATTGCCACCGGAATATAGAAGACCAGCGCTGCAAGGAAGCCCATCGTGATGTTGCTGTTGACGATCGTGTCCGGGTCCATCGTCGTCGTGCCCAGCATGACCTTGAGCAGCATGCCGTCATCGGCGAGCGCCGAGCCGGCCAGCACGAGCGCCATCGCGACGAGGTACAGCACCCCAAGCAGAAGCAGGCGTTTGGCGACGACCGAGCCGTACGAGCGAAAGCCGTCTACCAGAATGGTGGGAAACACCGGTTTGCCCGCGATCGTGTCTCGGCAGGCGGCCATAAAGCCCACCGCGACGCCCGGAATGAACGCGAGCGGCAGCACGCCGCCGACGTAAGGAATCTGCGCGACCAGCGTCATTACCAGCAGATACGCAAAGAACAGCGTCAGGAAGGCGAGCGGGTTCTTGCGAAACAGCCAGATACCTTGCCGAAACCATACATAGCCGGTCTTCGCGGGAACTTCAATTAGTTGCATGAGGTATGGATGCCTGGAAGTGCAACGCCGGAAAGGCGTTCGCGCAGAATGCGCTCGAAATGGCCCGGGTCGTGCGGCTTGAGCAGTTCGGCCGCCCGCGGCATATGAAAATCATACAGGCGCGAGACCCAGAAGCGGTAGGCGCCCGCGCGCAGCATGTCGCCCCAGTGACGGTTCTCTGCGGAGGTAAACGGCCGTACAGTCTGATAGGCGCGCAGCATCGCCTCGACGCGCGCGTCGTTCAGCTTGCCGGTCGTCAGATCGACACACCAGTCGTTGACGGTTACCGCCACGTCGAACAGCCATTTGTCGCAACCGGCAAAATAAAAATCGAAGAAGCCGCCCAGACGCACTGTGTGCCCGCTGGCCGGCGCCGCGTGGGCGAACAGCACGTTGTCGCGGAACAGATCGCAGTGGCACGGACCTTCGGGCAGTGCGGCGTAGTCCGCTGAGGCGAAAAAAGCCTGCTGGTGCGCGAGTTCTTCGCTGAGCAACGCACGCTGTGCGTCGGTGAGGAACGGTAGCACGCTCGGCACGGTTTCCTGCCACCACGAGAGGCTGCGCAGATTCGGCTGATGACGCGGGTAGTCGCGCCCCGCAAGGTGCATGCGCGCCAGCATCTGACCGACCTCGATGCAGTGCTCGACGCCTGGCGCCAGTTCCGGTCCACCCTCAAGCCTGGTCACGATAGCGGCTGGCTTGCCGTGCAGCATGCCGAACAGGGCGCCGTCTTCGCGCGGCATCGGGTCCGGCACCGGCACCTGGTGCGCGGCCAGATGCTGCATCAGGTCGAGGTAGAACGGCAGTTGCCCGGCCGTCAGCTTTTCGAAAATCGTGAGGACGTATTCGCCGCGCGTCGTCGTCAGAAAGAAGTTGCTGTTTTCAATACCCGAGGAAATGCCGCGAAACTCGACGACTTCGCCGAGATCGTAATGTCGCATCCATTCAGCCAGTTGGGGTTCGGTGACAGCAGTGAAGACAGCCATGCGGGAAACGTCGGATCAGGTGGTCGGGCTGGCGCGGTGCGGCCAGTGCGGCAAGGTATGGGTAATCAGGGCAAGCGGGACAAACCGGTTGAAGGCCCGGGCGCCAGGCCGCGGGCGATTCACTGCGTGCAAGCGGAGCCGTCCGCGCTCCGCTGCTGGGCCGCACTCAAACGATCGATTAGTAGCTCAGGCTCATGGACGGCAGACGCGTGCTCGGATGGCCGCTGTTGTTTGCGGTAGGCGATGTGTCGAGCGGTGCACCCATGTGATAGCTCGTGCCGAAATTCGAATGCACGTCGATTTCTACCGGCTTACCCTTGTCGCGATATTCGGTAATTTCAGTGCCGTTCGGGCTCTTTTCGTAGAAACTCGGCAGCCGCGGCTGGTTGATTTCGACCTTCGAGCTGACCTCAGCGGCCGGACGGTTGATCGCGGCCAGGTCAGGCAGCCCGGCCTGTTCATTGGCGGACAAGGGCGGGCTGGCGGGCGGCGTTGCGTCTGCGGGCTGGGCAGCCATCGCGGTGTTGCCGATGGCGAGCGCCAAAGCAACGGCGACGGGAAGGAGCGGCTTCATGGTCATTCTCCAATAAGGTGCCCCGATTCTAGCAAATCCAGCCTTGCCCACGCGGAGCGTCAGGCTTATTTTGCGCCGCTTTCGCGCTTCGTGTGCGCGGCATGCGCTCAAACGTGCCGACGCCCGCTGGTCCGTCCCCGGATGACCAAACGGTCAGGTTTCCGTGGTAATGTGGATTCATCACTCGAGGCGAACGAAGATGAACAACAACACCAATCAGCGCGCGGTGCAGACACCCGCCAATGACTTCCCGACCGAGGCCTTCGACGACGCAGCGGATGCCGTGACTCACCTGTCCGCTATCTACGAAGCCAACACCTCATTCCTGCGCGATGCCTTCGCGCGTTACCGGCGTAATGAGCTGTTCGAGCGCCGGGTGCGTGCGTGTTACCCGTTTGTCAGGGTGTCGACCGAGGTCAACACGCATATCGATTCGCGCCGGTCCTATGGCTTCGTGGCTGGCCCGGGCGTGTTCGAAACTACCGTGACGCGGCCCGACCTGTTCGGCAACTATTATCGTGAGCAGCTGCGTCTGCTGGCGAAAAACCATCACGTGCAGATCGAAGTGGGCGTGTCGGATCAGCCCATTCCGGTTCATTTCGCCTTTGCGGAAGGGATCCACCTCGAAGGTGACCTCGATCGCGAGCGGCTGCTTGGCATCCGTGACGTGTTCGATACGCCGGATCTGCGTTTTCTCGACGATCGCATTGTCAACGGCACCTACGAGCCGGGGCCCGGCGAGCCGCATCCGCTCGCGTTGTTCACGGCCGCGCGGGTCGACTTCTCGCTGCATCGGCTCAAGCATTACACGGCGACGTCGCCTACGCACTGCCAGAACTACGTGCTGTACACGAACTATCAGTTCTACATCGACGAGTTCGTCAAACTCGGCCGCACGATGATGGGACATACGGACGACGAAGAGCTGCGCGCCTATCGCAGCGAATACACCTCGTTCGTCGAGCCGGGTGACGTGATCACCTACAACGAGAATCTCGGCGAACAGGCCGTCGAAGGCACGGCGCCGCCGCGCTTGCCGCAGATGCCCGCATACCATCTGAAGCGTGCAGACGGCAGCGGCATCACCATGATCAACATTGGTGTGGGTCCGTCGAACGCCAAGACGATTACCGACCACATCGCCGTGCTGCGCCCGCATGCGTGGGTCATGCTTGGCCACTGCGCCGGCTTGCGCAACACGCAGCGTCTGGGCGACTACGTGCTGGCGCACGGCTACGTGCGTGAAGACCACGTGCTCGACGACGATCTGCCATTGTGGGTGCCGATTCCTGCGCTCGCAGAAGTGCAGGTGGCGCTGGAGCGGGCGGTCGCGCAGGTGACGCAGCTCGACGGCGTCGAACTGAAGCGCGTGATGCGTACCGGCACGGTGGCGAGCGTCGACAACCGCAACTGGGAATTGCGCGATCACCGCGAACCGGTGCAGCGTCTCTCGCAGAGCCGGGCGATTGCGCTGGACATGGAAAGCGCGACGATTGCCGCGAATGGCTTCCGGTTCCGCGTGCCTTACGGCACCTTACTTTGCGTCTCGGACAAGCCCTTGCATGGCGAACTGAAGCTGCCGGGCATGGCCGACCAGTTCTATCGGGCGCAGGTGGATCAGCACTTGCAGATCGGCGTGAAGGCGATGGAGTTGTTGCGCATGAACGGTCTGCATCGTCTGCATAGCCGCAAGCTGCGCAGCTTTGCTGAGGTGGCCTTCCAATAACCGTAACCTGCTCGCTCTAGAACTGGCCGAGGCCGGTTAGCCCTATCAGGCTGCCGGCGGCCAGCAGCCAAAGCGGATGGATGCGCGTCTTGATCGCAAGCACGGCGCATACGGCGGTAATGGCCCATGCAATCAACGTCGTATCCGACGCATGCGCGATCAGCGCAGCACTTGCCGCCACTAGCCCCGCCGTCACCGGCACCAGTCCGGCTTGGGCATAGCGCCGCCACGGGCGGTCCTTAAAGCGCTCCCAGGCCTTGAGTGCGAGGATCGTCACAATCGAAGACGGACCGAACTTCGCAACCGAAGTCACCAGCATCCCCGCCCATCCGGCCACGTGCCATCCCACCAGCGTCACGACCATCAGGTTCGGGCCGGGCGCGGCCTGTGCCAGCGCGAAGAGCGCGCTGAACTCGCTGGCCGGCATCCAGTGATGCACGTCCACCACCTGGCGCTGCATCTCCGGCAGGATCGTATTGCCGCCGCCGAAGGCAAGCAGCGATAACTGGCTGAAAATGATGGCGAGTGAAATCAGGGTGCTGCTCATCGTGCGGCCCTCGATGCGAGATAGATACTCAATGGCGTAAGCACTAGCATGGTGGGCAGGAGAGGAAAACGCAGCAGCGCGATCGCCACGAAGCCCAGTGTGGCAATAGCGATCGCGGCCGGTTTGCGCCATAGCGGCAGCAGGATCTTCACTGCCATCGCTATCAGCAGGCCTGCGGCCGCTGCCGCGAGTCCCGCAAACAGGTGGCGGATATGCGGATCGTTCTGCGTGCGCTCGTACAGCACACCGAGGCCGATCACGACCAGCGACGGCCCCGCAATCAACCCAAGCAGGCCTGCTAGTGCGCCCGGCAGGCCGCGAAAGCGCATGCCGATCGCCACCGAAAGGTTGATCACGTTGCCGCCCGGCAGGAACTGGCACAGGCCGAGCAGATCGGTGAAGTCCGAGGCGCTGAGCCAGCGGCGCCGCTCGACGATCGCGCGCCGCGCCAACGGCAGGGCGCCGCCGAACGAGATCAGCCCGAGACCGAGGAAGCCGCCAAAGATCTCGCCGACGGTGGGCGGTGACGCAGGGCTGGCGTCGGTAGAAGTGAGGTTTTGATCCATGGTGTGCGCCGTGTTGTCCATGCTGCGGAGGTTAACTCCGATTCATCTTTGGGCAAAACGATTTTTCGGGCGCTTCCTTGTGATCTAGAATCACAAGCATGGCTCGCAATCTTCCCCCCTTTCCGGCGCTACGTGCCTTTGAAGCTGCGGCGCGGCATGAAAGTTTCACCGCGGCTGCGAACGAACTCCATGTGACTCACGGTGCAATTAGCCGGCAGGTCGCCGCGTTCGAGGCGTGGGTCGGCGTGCAGGTATTTCATCGTATCGGCAAGCGCGTGCGGCTAACAGACGACGGCCGCCGCTACCTGGCAGCCGTCCAGGCCGCGTTCGACAGCATCGCCCTCGCGACCAATCAGCTACGCGATAGCGGCGTCGTGCATGTGCTGCGCATCAACGCGCTGCCTACGTTTGCCATGAAATGGCTGCTGCCGCGGCTCAACCAGTTTCAGCGCAAGATGCCCAATGTTGAATTGCGGCTGTCGACGTCGAGCGTGCCGTTCGAGATGCTGGAAGGTTATGACGTCGCGGTCAGGCGCGGCCCCGAACATTGGCCGAACTGTGTGAGCGGACACTTCCTTGGAGAGAGCGAACTGCCCGTGTGCAGCCCCGCGCTATTGCAGCGCTCGCCGATCAAGGTAGCCGACGATCTCGCGCGTCATGTGCTGCTGCATTCCGATACGCGGCCCGATGCGTGGCGCAACTGGCTGACGGCGGCAGGCGTGAAAGCGAAGTGCCGCAAGAAGCAGTCGTTCGATCATTTCTATCTGGCGTTGCAAGCGGCTGTGGATGGACTGGGCGTCGCCCTCGGACCATTGCCGATGCTGGCCGATGAACTGGCTTCGGGACGCCTCGTGATGCCGCTCGACGCTCCGCGCACCGACGCGCGCGGCTATTGGTGGGTGGCGCGCCGCGAAGTCGCGCACGCCCCGGTGGTCGAGCAGTTTTGCCGCTGGCTGCAGGAGCAGGGCGATCAGGCGGACGAAGTTGGGGATGCTTCGCCCGGCTGATCAACTCACGTCACAGATAGAACATCCGGTCTTCATCGGACTTCGCAGGATGCGGTTCTGCCTCGTCGCGGTCTTCGTAGAACTTCAGCACCGCTTCGAGCACCTGGTCCGGATCGTCGATCACCTGCATCAGGTTCATGTCGTCCGGATTGATGAGGCCCATCGGCACCAGCGAGTCCTTGAACCACGCCAGCAGGCCTTGCCAGAACTCGCCGCCCACCAGAATGATCGGCACGTGGCGCGACTTCTTGGTTTGAATGAGCGTGAGCACTTCGGCCAGTTCATCCAGCGTGCCGAAGCCGCCCGGCATCACGATCACCGCGTCCGAGTTCTTCACGAAGGTCACTTTCCGCGTGAAGAAATGGCGGAAGCGCAGGGAGATATCTTGCCACTGGTTGCCCGATTGCTCGTGCGGCAGCTCGATATTCAGGCCCACTGACGGCGCCTTGCCTGCATGAGCGCCCTTGTTGGCCGCTTCCATGATGCCGGGGCCGCCGCCGGAGATCACCGCAAAGCCCGCATCGGAGAGCTTGCGTGCGATTTGCGTGGCGAGTTTGTAGTACGGCGAGGCCGGTTTCAGGCGCGCCGAACCGTAGATACTGACAGCCGGGCGAATCTCCGAGAGGTACTCGGTCGCCTCAATAAACTCTGCCATAATCGTGAACATCTGCCACGATGCGCGGGCCTTTTTGGCTGTCGCGCGCTCTTGATCTGCGAGCGATCGCAGACTCGGAATCACTTTTCTCTTGTTCATAATGCCTGAAGAACGAATCCTGGAAGCTGAGCTGGAAGGTAAGACCCTGCTACTGGTTGACGGTTCGAGTTATCTGTACCGGGCCTACCATGCGATGCCTGATCTGCGCGGACCCGATGGCGGACCGACGGGTGCGCTGTATGGGATCATCAACATGCTGCGGCGCATGCGCAAGGAAGTCACAGCAGAGTATAGCGCGTGCGTGTTCGACGCCAAGGGCAAAACGTTCCGTGACGACTGGTATCCCGACTATAAGGCGAACCGTCCGTCGATGCCGGAAGACCTCGCCCGGCAGATCGAACCGATCCACGTTGCGGTGCGCGCGCTGGGCTGGCCGCTGCTGATGATCGACCACGTCGAAGCCGATGACGTGATCGGCACGTTGAGCGTCGCTGCCGAGAAGCGCGGCATGAAGGTGATCGTCTCGACCGGCGACAAGGATCTGGCGCAGCTCGTGACGGACAAGGTCACGCTCATCAACACGATGACCAACGAGACGCTCGACCGTGCCGGCGTAGTGGCCAAGTTCGGTGTGCCGCCGGAACGGATTGTCGATTACCTGTCGCTGATCGGCGACACCGTCGACAACGTCCCCGGCGTCGAGAAGTGTGGTCCGAAGACGGCGGTCAAGTGGCTTACGCAGTACGAAACGCTCGACGGCATCGTCGCTCATGCGGACGAGATCAAGGGTGCAGTAGGCGACAACCTGCGCCGCGCGCTGGATTTCCTGCCCATGGCGCGCAAGCTCGTAACCGTGGATACGGCTTGCGATTTGACGCCGCATCTCACATCGATCGAAGAGAGCCTGACAAGCCGTCCCGAAGCGCGCGATGAACTGCGCGATATTTTCTCGCGTCACGGCTTCAAGACGTGGCTGCGTGAAGTCGAAGTGGCGGAGGTCGTGGAAGGCCCTGGCGCCGGCGTGGAGGTGGCGCCTGTGATCGACGGCGAGCGCAAATACGACACCGTGCAGACGTGGGAACAGTTCGACACGTGGCTC
The DNA here is from genome assembly GCF_050436645.1 of Paraburkholderia sp. GAS33. Taxonomy (NCBI): domain Bacteria; kingdom Pseudomonadati; phylum Pseudomonadota; class Betaproteobacteria; order Burkholderiales; family Burkholderiaceae; genus Paraburkholderia; species Paraburkholderia sp. GAS33. The sequence goes on along the minus strand of NZ_JBNDMP010000003.1, from coordinate 57,660 downwards.
GCGAAAATCAATGCGGCGGAACTGACCGCGTTCGACACTGAAACCACCGCGCTCGACCCGATGCTGGCGCAACTCGTCGGCATTTCGCTGTCGGTCGAGGCGAACTCGGCCGCGTATATTCCGGTGGGGCACCGCGGGCCTGATCATCCTGTGCAGTTGCCGCGCGACGAAGTGCTCGCGAAGCTGAAGCCGTGGCTCGAAAGCGCCGAGCACAAGAAAGTCGGCCAGCACATGAAGTACGACGAGCAGGTGCTCGCGAACTACGGCATCGCGATGAACGGCATCGAGCACGACACGCTGTTGCAATCGTATGTGCTCGAATCGCATCGCACGCACGATATGGACAGCCTCGCGCTGCGTCATCTCGGCATCAAGACGATCAAGTACGAAGAGGTTGCGGGCAAGGGTGCAGGGCAGATTGGTTTCGACGAAGTCGCGCTCGAACAGGCCGCGGAATACGCAGCGGAAGATGCTGACATCACGTTGCGTTTGCATCAGGCGTTGTACCCGCAGGTTGCCGCAGACGCAGGTTTGAAGCGCGTGTATAGCGACATCGAAGTACCCACGTCCCGCGTATTGCGCAAGATGGAGCGCAATGGCGTGCTGATCGACGCTGAGAAACTGCGCCAGCAAAGCAATGAAATTGCGGCGCGGCTGATCGAGCTGGAGACCGAAGCTTATGTCCTCGCCGAGGGCGAATTCAATCTCGGCTCGCCCAAGCAGATCGGGCAGATCTTCTTCGAGAAACTGCAATTGCCGGTGGTCAAGAAGACGCCGAGCGGCGCGCCCTCGACCGATGAAGAAGTCCTGCAGAAGCTGGCTGAAGACTATCCTTTGCCCAAGCTGCTGCTTGAACACCGTGGCCTGTCGAAGCTGAAGTCCACGTATACCGACAAACTGCCGCGCATGGTCAACGCGCAAACGGGCCGCGTGCATACCAACTATGCGCAGGCGGTGGCGGTCACCGGACGGCTTGCTTCGAACGATCCGAATCTGCAGAACATCCCCGTGCGCACGGCGGAAGGCCGTCGCATCCGTGAGGCGTTCATTGCTGCGCCGGGTCACAAGCTCGTCTCCGCGGATTATTCGCAGATCGAACTGCGCATCATGGCGCATATCTCGGGCGATGCGTCGCTGCTGCGTGCTTTCGCGCAGGGCGAGGATATCCACCGCGCCACCGCTGCGGAGATCTTTAGCGTGACGCCGCTCGAAGTTTCGAGCGACCAACGGCGCGTCGCCAAAGTGATCAACTTTGGCCTGATCTACGGGATGAGCGCGTTCGGTCTGGCTGCCAACCTCGGCATCACGCGCGATGCGGCGAAGCTTTATATCGACCGCTACTTCGCGCGCTATCCCGGCGTCGCAAGTTACATGGACGAGACCCGCGCGAGCGCGAAGGAAAAGGGCTACGTCCAGACCGTGTTCGGACGCCGCCTGTGGCTGCCGGAAATCAACGGCGGCAACGGACCGCGTCGTCAGGCAGCGGAACGCGCCGCCATCAACGCGCCAATGCAGGGCACCGCAGCCGATCTGATCAAGATGTCGATGATCGCCGTGCAGGACTGGCTTGAGGCGTCGGAGGTCGGCACGCGCATGATCATGCAGGTGCACGACGAACTGATCCTCGAAGTGCCCGACAGCGAACTGTCCGAAGTACGCAAGCGCTTACCTGAGTTGATGTGCGGCGTAGCCGCGCTGAAAGTGCCGCTGGTCGCCGAAGTGGGTGCGGGCATGAACTGGGAAGAGGCACATTGACTCAGAGTTGACTATCAAGCGATATCGTCGTGCGCATGTCACATATGCGCCTTGATGGCTTGTGGCAAACCCTGCTGCTCGCAGACAATCTCTGACAGACGGCCCCTACGCGGATGACGCCGGCCGTCTCGACGCACAACCGATCGGCAAATACGGAGAACTGCGATGCATCGTTTTATCGTCATTGGTGGAGGTGCGGGAGGACTGGAACTGGCGACCCGTCTTGGCGATCGCTATGCCTCACACAAGTACAAAGGCCAGGAGCGTGTGCAGGTCACGCTCGTCGATCGCAATCCAACCCATATCTGGAAGCCACTGTTGCATGAAGTGGCGGCCGGCAGCATGGACCCGTTCACGCAGGAACTCGCCTATGCGGCGCAGGCGCGCTGGCATCACTTCGAGTTTCAGCAGGGCGAACTGAAGAGCCTTGACCGCGCGGCGAAACGCATCACGCTTGCGGCCGTGATGGATGACGAGGACGGTGCGGAACTGCTGCCGCAACGCGAACTGGAGTACGACACGCTGGTGATTGCCATCGGCAGCACCACGCATTTCTTCGGCGTGCAAGGCGCGCCGGAATACTCGCTTGCGCTCGATACGGTGAGTCAGGCCGAGCGCTTTCGCAAACGCCTGATCGCGGCCTGCGTGCGTGCGGAGCATCAGGCGCACGAGCTGGTGGAGTCGACGCCGGACGCGACGACCCCGTCGACGGAGCCGCGCATTCAGGTGGCGATTGTCGGCGGGGGAGCGACGGGCGTCGAATTGTCAGCGGAATTGCGCAACACCGCTCAGGTGTTGTCCGCGTATGGACTGCATAAGCTCGATCCGCGCCACGACGTCGGCATTGTGCTGATCGAGGCGGGGCCGCGGATCTTGCCGGCCTTGGCGGAGCGCGTGTCGACCGCGACCGCGGAACTGCTGACGAAGCTGGGCGTAAAGCTGATGACCGGCGAAACCGTAGCCGAAGTCGCGCCCGGAGTGGTGCGAACAGCCAGTGGTAAGGCGATTCGTGCCGATCTGACGGTGTGGGCAGCGGGCATCAAGGCTCCCGCGATCCTGAGCCAGCTCGACGGCCTGCCGGTCAACCGGCTCGGCCAGCTGGTCGTGCGCCGCACGTTGCAAACCGAAACCGACGACAACATTTTCGCGCTTGGCGATTGCGCCGCTTGCCCGTGGCCGGGCAACGAACGCAACGTGCCGCCGCGGGCGCAGGCCGCTCACCAGCAGGCGAGTTTTCTGCTGACTGCGCTGGCAGCGCGGCTCGAGAATAAGCCGCTGCCGGAGTTCACCTATCGGGACTTCGGCTCGCTCGTTTCGCTCGGGCATTTCAGCGCGGTGGGCAACCTGATGGGCGGGGTGATCGGCGGCAATATGCTGATCGAAGGTCTCTTTGCGCGCTTTATGTATATGTCGTTGTACCGCTTGCATATTGCCGCGCTGCACGGGTACGCCCGCATGGTGCTTGACACCTTTGCGCATTGGCTGCGTCGTACGACGCTGCCGCGGGTGAAATTGCACTGAGGCTGAGGTTGGGGCAGAGGGCGGCTCGAGGCCGCCATTCGGGCGCCAGACGGACATCAGGCAAGCCACTGCAAGAGGATGCGCACGAGCGTATCCTGTCGCCTTTGCCTCGTCCGTCACCGCCGTTCACTGCCCATCACTCAAGGAGTGCCGCATGCTGAAGCCCGAAGTCGACAGCCTGGTTCCACACGTCCCCTTCAATCGACGCACCTTCATCAAGGCCGCACTCGGCAGTGGATTTGCCGCTGCCGTGTTGCCGGTGTCTGCTCAAACCATCCATACCGATAGCGAAGGGCTCGAAGCCGGTGAAATCGCCGTGCATTCCGGCGACACGCTGGTGCCGGCCTATCGCGCGCAGCCAGCGGGCAAGACGCATTTGCCGGTGATCATCGTCGTGCACGAGGTTTTCGGCGTGCATGAACATATCTCCGATGTCTGCCGGCGCTTCGCCAAGCAGGGCTATCTGGCGATTGCACCGGACCTCTATGTGCGGGAAGGCGATGCGTCGGTGTATCCGACGATCCAGCAACTGAGCGAGCAACTCGTTAGCAAGGTTCCCGATGAGCAGGTGCTGGCCGATATCGATGCGACGGTCGCGTGGGCTGGGCAGAACGGTGGCGACCTGAACCGGCTCGGCATCAACGGCTTCTGCTGGGGTGGGCGGATTACGTGGCTGTACGCCGAACACAATCCGCGCGTGAAGACGGCGGTGGCGTGGTACGGCCGGGTGGCCGGCGATCACACGGCAATGACGCCCGAGAATCCGATCGACCGCGTGGCCGATCTCCATGCGCCCGTGCTGGGCCTCTATGGACTACAGGATCAGAGCATTCCGCAGGACACCCTGGCGCAGATGAAGCAACTGATTGCGCAGGGGCCGGAGGCAGGGAGAGGCTCGCAGTTCGTCGTCTATGACGATGCGGGGCACGCGTTTTTTGCGGACTACCGGCCGAGCTACAAGAAGGTCGACGCCGAAGATGGCTGGCGCCGCGCGCTGGTCTGGTTCAAGCAGCACGGGGTATAGCGTCGGCGTTGCCGGTAAGGGTCGGTAAGGCGCGGCGGATGACGGCGGGCATGCTGCGCGCCCGCCATCCGCCATCTGCTCTTACGGGTTCGGCCCGGTCGCAACCGGTCGTGCCGGATTGGAACTCCATTCACTCCACGATCCCGCGTAAAGCGCCGCGCCATGCAGACCCGCGACCTCCATGGCCAATGCGTTGACACAGGCCGTCACCCCCGAGCCGCATTGCAGCACGACGTGATCGGGCGCGATGCCCGGCAACAGCGCCTGGAATTCTTCACGCAGTGAATGAGCCGGCTTGAAGCGGCCGTCGGCCGTCAGATTGTCTTTGAAGAAGCGGTTCAACGCGCCCGGGATGTGTCCACCGACCGCGTCGAGCGTTTCGTTCTCGCCGCGATAGCGATCCGCAGCGCGCGCGTCGATCACCACCCGCTCATGCGTGCTGAGGTTGCGCTCCACCGCCTGCACGTCGAAGGTGACCGCGAGCGGCGCGCCCGCCTTGAAATCGCCTGGGCTTTGCGGCGCAACATCTTGTGACAGTGCGTAACCCGCTGCCTGCCAGGCCTGCAGTCCGCCGTCGAGCAGCGCGACGGCGTCGTGACCGAGCCAGCGCAGCAGCCACCAGGCGCGCGCGGCGTACATGCCGCCTTGCGCGTCATAGGCAACGACCTGCTGACCCTGCTTCAGGCCGCGTGCGGCCAGCGCGGCGACCAGCGTAGCCCGATCCGGCAGCGGATGGCGGCCATTAACGCCAGTCTTCGGGCCCGACAGATCGTGGTCCAGGTTCAGATACTGCGCACCGGGCACGTGGCCCTCGGCATAGGCCTTTGCACCCGCCTCAGGATTGGCCAGATCGAAACGGCAGTCGATCACGAATACGCTGCCGGGCGCAGCGGCGAGCCGTTCCGCGAGATTCGTCGCGGAGATCAACGTGGTGTAATGAGTGTGCGGCATGACGGCTCCTCTGTCGGCCGGAGTGAGCGCTTTAGCGCTTACCCCGGTCCCATCAAGATAGTTGCGGAACGGATGACTTCGGTGCTTGCAGCGGAGACATGTAGCGATGCCCAAGCCGCTCAACCGACTGATGTGTTAAGTCTAAACAAAAAAAGACGGGCCGAAGCCCGTCTTTCCATGAATGCTATCACCGCGTGCGCCATATGACGCTACCGCTCAGATCGTGCCGAGCTCGCGGCGCAGGAACTCGTGGAAGTGCTGCATGCCGTCTTCCATCGGGCTCTGATAAGGGCCAACCTGCGACTCGCCCCGCTCCATCAGCGCGCGGCGGCCGGCGTCCATCCGCTCGGCGATTTCGTCGTCTTCGCGGGCCGTTTCCATATAGGCGGCGCGCTCGGCCTCGATGAACTCACGCTCGAACAGCGCGATTTCCTCGGGGTAGTAGAACTCCACGACGTTGGTGGTTTTCTGCGGACCGCGCGGAATCAACCATGAAACGACCAGCACGTGCGGATACCACTCGATCATGAGGCCCGGGTAGTACACCATCCAGATTGCGCCGAAGTCGGGGGCTTTGCCCTCGCGGAAGCGCAGCACCTGATCGTGCCACTTGCGATACGTCGGACTGCCCGGCTTTTCGAGTCCCTTGTGGACGCCGACCGTCTGCACGCTGTACCACTCGCCGAATTCCCACTCGAGATCGTCACAGGAGACGAAGCTGCCGAGGCCCGGATGGAATGGCGCGACGTGGTAGTCCTCGAGGTAGACCTCGATGAACGACTTCCAGTTGTAGTTGCACTCATGGACTTCGACATGATCGAACATGAAGTTCGAGAAGTCGAAGTGCTGCTTGGTGCCCAGACGTGCCAGATCTTTGGCGACGTTGCGCCCTTGCGCTTCGAACAGCAGCCCTTGCCAGTTCTGCAGCGGCGTGGCGCCGAGATTCAGGCAGGGATTGTCCGCAAAATGCGGTGCGCCGAGGAGCTGACCGTTCAGATCGTAGGTCCAGCGGTGCAGGGGGCAGACGATGTTCTCCGTCTGGCCGCGGCCGTTCAGCATGATGGCTTGCCGGTGGCGGCACACGTTCGACAGCAGTTCGATTTGTGACTGCTGGTTACGGACGAGCACACGCCCTTCGCTCTCGCTGGGCAAAGCAAAATAACTCCCCGCATCTGGCACCATGAGTTCATGGCCGATGTAGCGAGGACCTTTCTTGAAAAGGGTTTCGATTTCGCGCGTTAGAAGCGCTTCGTCAAAGTAAGCCGTGACTGGCAGCTGGCTGTGAACAGACCGCAACTGCAATGCATTGCTCAGATTGGACATTCCCACTCCCGATGAAGACGTGAAAGCAGTGAACAACCCAACCATCGAAGATTCGATTTAGGGAGCCCGCGATTATACCCGTTTCCCCTTGCTTGGGGCGACTAAGTGTCTGATTTGGGTCAAAATTGTGAAGATGGTTCACTCCTTTCGTCCGAGCAAAAAGGATTTTTTTCTGTCACGCTCTGGTTGAGCCGTAAGGGGAGCAAGCGGGGCGGAGGGCGTCGAGCGGATCGGATAAGTCGCTTTTGCCGTAGAATGTCCGACTTGTTTTAATTTTGCGACCATTCATGGCGAAGACCGCATCGAAGGACACCGCTGCAACACCTGAGGGCGTCGACAGCACGCCGCTGCCCGAGAATTACGAAGCGGCGCTGGCGGAGCTGGAAGGGCTCGTTGCGCGGATGGAAGGCGGCAGTCTGAGTCTGGAGGAATCGCTGTCCGCGTACCGGCGCGGCGCGAGCCTTGTGACGTTTTGCCAGCAACAACTGGAAAAGGTCGAGCAGCAGGTGCGGGTCCTCGACGGCGAGACCCTCAAACCGTTGCCCATGAGTGGCGCAGGCACAACCGCTACAGAGAGCGGGGACGACCTATGACTTTCGAACAATGGATGCACTCGGTACTCGAGCGCGTCGAGACGGCACTCGGACACTACTTGCCGGAGCCGGCCGTCGAGCCGGCACAACTGCACGAAGCGATGCGCTATGCAGTGCTGGGCGGCGGTAAACGGGTGCGCCCGTTGCTTTGCCACGCCGCCGGCGAGCTGACCGGCGCTCGTGTCGAATGCCTCGATGCGGCCGCGGCAGCGCTGGAGATGATCCACGTCTACTCGCTTGTGCACGACGACATGCCCTGCATGGACGACGACGCGCTGCGTCGCGGCAAACCCACGGTGCATGTTCAGTATGATGAGCCGACCGCGCTGCTGGTCGGCGACGCGCTGCAATCGCAAGCTTTCGTTACGCTGACGGCTGACGTGCTGCCGCCGGCGCAACAGGCGGCGCTGGTGCGCGAACTGGCTTTGGCTAGCGGTTCGATCGGCATGGCTGGGGGCCAGGCGATCGATCTGGCGAGCGTCGGTCACACGCTGACCCGGCCGCAACTCGAAACGATGCACCGCATGAAGACCGGCGCGCTGCTGCGCGCTTCGGTTCGCATGGGGGCACTGGCGGGCGAAGCGCCTGGCGCGGACGCAATGCGTTCGCTCGACGCCTACGCGGCCGCTGTGGGTCTCGCGTTTCAGGTCGTGGACGATATTCTCGACGTCACGACCGATTCCGCGACGCTCGGCAAAACGGCAGGCAAAGACGCGAAGGACGGCAAGCCGACCTACGTGTCGATTATTGGGCTCGAGGCGTCGCGCGAACTCGCCGCGCAACTGCGCACCGACGCCCATGCTGCAATCGCGCCGTTTGGCGCGCGGGCGCAGCGTCTTGCCGAACTGGCTGACCTGGTGGTGAACCGGGTGAGCTGAACGCGAAAGCCCGCCGCCGCGCATTTGCTACGACGAATGCGTGAATGAAGTGCGGGCGCGTAAGTTTTCCTACAATGGAACGACGATGTACGACTTGCTGAAAACCATCGACGACCCGGCTGACCTCCGCCGCCTCGATCGCCGCCAATTGCAACCGCTTGCAGACGAGTTGCGCGCCTACGTGCTCGACAGCGTCTCCAAGACGGGTGGACACCTGTCGTCCAATCTTGGCACGGTCGAACTGACGATTGCGCTGCACTATGTGTTCGACACGCCGCGCGACCGGATCGTCTGGGATGTCGGCCATCAGACCTACCCGCACAAGATCCTGACCGGCCGCCGCGACCAGATGCACACGCTGCGTCAGTACGGCGGCATCTCCGGTTTTCCGCGCCGCGACGAGTCGCAGTACGACACGTTCGGCACCGCCCACTCCAGCACGTCGATTTCCGCGGCGCTCGGCATGGCCGTCGCCAGCAAGCTGCAGGGTGAGGGCCACATGGGCATCGCCGTGATCGGCGATGGCGCGATGACCGCCGGCATGGCCTTCGAGGCAATGAACAATGCGGGCGTCGAAGACGACGTTCCATTGCTCGTCATCCTCAACGACAACGACATGTCGATTTCGCCGCCGGTGGGCGCGCTCAATCGCCATCTGGCGCGTCTGATGTCGGGCCGTTTCTACGCTGCGGCGCGTGCCGGCGTGGAACGCGTGCTGCGCGTCGCGCCGCCGATGCTCGACCTCGCCCGCAAGCTCGAAGAGCACGCGAAGGGCATGATCGTGCCGGCTACGCTGTTCGAAGAATTCGGTTTCAACTACATCGGCCCGATCGACGGTCACGACCTCGACTCGCTGATCCCGACGCTGCAGAACATCAAGGAACTGCGTGGTCCGCAATTCCTGCACGTCGTGACGAAGAAGGGTCAAGGGTACAAGCTGGCCGAAGCCGATCCGGTGCTGTATCACGGGCCGGGCAAGTTCAATCCGGCGGAAGGGATCAAGCCGGCCACTGCGCCGTCGAAGAAGGCCTACATGCACGTCTTTGGCGAATGGCTGTGCGATGCGGCTGAGCTCGACTCGCGCGTCGTCGGCATTACGCCGGCCATGCGCGAAGGTTCGGGTCTGGTGGAATTCGAAAAGCGCTTCCCCGACCGTTACTTCGACGTGGGCATTGCGGAGCAGCATGCGGTGACGTTCGCAGGCGGCCTCGCCGCTGACGGTATGAAGCCGGTCGTGGCAATTTATTCGACGTTCCTGCAGCGCGCTTATGACCAGTTGATTCATGACGTCGCCTTGCAGAATCTGCCGGTGGTCTTCGCGATCGACCGCGCGGGTCTCGTTGGTGCAGACGGCGCCACACACGCAGGCGCATACGACCTGGCGTTCCTGCGCTGCATTCCGAACATGACCGTCATGGCTCCGTCTGACGAAAACGAATGCCGTCAGATGCTCCACACGGCGTTGCAGCAGCCGGGGCCGACGGCAGTGCGCTATCCACGCGGCGCTGGATCGGGTGTGGCGACTGTCAAGCAGATGACGGCTCTTCCTGTCGGCAAGGGCGAAGTGCGTCGCGAGACTACACAGCCGGCCGGCAAGCGGATCGCGATTCTGGCGTTCGGTACGATGGTCGCACCGGCGCTCGCCGCAGCGGAGCAACTGGACGCGACGGTGGCGAACATGCGCTTCGTCAAGCCGCTGGATGCCGAACTGGTACGCCAACTTGCGGAGTCCCACGACTACGTCGTCACGGTCGAAGAAGGCTGCATCATGGGTGGCGCGGGTTCGGCCTGCGTCGAAGCCCTGCTCGCCAGTGGGGTTATGCGTCCCGTACTACAATTGGGCCTCCCCGATCGCTTCATCGATCATGGGGATCCGGCCAAGCTGCTCGCGGAGTGTGGTCTGGATAGCGCGGGCATTGCCAAGTCGATCCGCGAACGCTTCATGGATCACGCCACGGGCGCCGCGGGCAAGTCCGTCAAGCGCGTCGCGTAAGAGAGAGCCGGCGAGCGAGCCGCAAGGCCGAGCCGGGCGCCGGGTGTGCAGGCGCTATTGCGGCTATAGCAATCTCCAACTTGAATCGATGGGCCTGCGGGCCCATCATGCAACGCCGGCACGAGCCGGCGTTCGCCGTTGCGTGGGTCGTTCCGCTCGGCCGCTGAGGAAAACAACATGAATCAAATGAATCCCGCTTTTGTGATGCCCGACGTGCAGAGCACCGTCGACACCCGCCAGATCCCCATTCAACGGGTTGGCGTGAAGGCCGTGCGTCATCCGCTGACGGTGCGCACACAGGGCGGCGATGTGCAGCCGACGGTTGGCACATGGAACCTCGACGTCCACCTGCCGGCCGATCAGAAGGGCACGCACATGTCGCGTTTCGTGGCGCTGCTCGAAGAGAACAAGGCTCCGCTGGAGCCGTCGACGTTCCGCAAGATGCTGGCCGCGATGCTTGAGAAGCTCGAGGCCGAAGCGGGCCGTATCGAAGTGTCATTTCCGTACTTCGTCAACAAGACCGCGCCGGTGTCGGGCGTGCAAAGTCTGCTGGACTACGAAGTAACGCTGACGGGCGATACGCGCAACGGCGTGACGCGTGTGTTCCTGAAGGTACTGGTGCCGGTGACGAGCCTGTGCCCGTGCTCGAAGAAGATCTCGCAGTACGGTGCGCACAATCAGCGCTCGCATGTGACGATCAATGCCGAGCTGTCCGATGACGTGCCGGCGGAAGACTTGATTCGGATTGCCGAGGAAGAGGCGTCGTGCGAGCTGTGGGGCTTGCTGAAGCGGCCTGACGAGAAGTTCGTCACCGAGCGCGCGTATGAGAATCCGAAGTTCGTCGAAGACCTGGTACGTGATGTGGCGCAGCGTCTGAATGCGGATACGCGGATCGTAGCGTATGTGCTCGAGGCTGAGAACTTCGAATCGATCCACAACCACAGCGCGTATGCGGTGATTGAGCACGACAAGCGGGCTAGCTAGCTGCCAAGCTGCTGCGCGCTTTGCTTTGATGTGAAAACGGCCGCTAAAGCGGCCGTTTTCAATTGAGATGTGATGCGCCCTTGAGCAATCCTTCTTTTAGCGCGCGAGTGAGGTCAGATCCCAACGCGGTTTCACCGTGAACGCATAGTCCTTGCCCGATTGCGCCGGCCAGCGCTGCAGGCGCAATGCGCCCGCTAATGCAATCATGGCGCCGTTGTCAGTGCACAGCGATAGATCCGGGTAGTGCACATCGAAGCCACGCTTCTTTGCAGCCGCCGAAAGAGCTTCACGCAACTGCCGGTTCGCGCCTACGCCACCCGCGACCACCAGCCGTTTAAGCCCGGTCTTCTTGAGCGCGGCCAGTGACTTGGCTGCGAGCACGTCCACCGCAGCATCGACGAACCCGCGCGCCAGGTCAGCCTTGGCCTGTTCGCAGATATTTGCGCCGCCAAGTTTTTTCACATTCGTCAGTACCGCGGTCTTGAGGCCACTGAAGCTGAAATCGAGATCACCCGAGTGCAGCATCGGGCGAGGTAGCACCACGGCCCCAGGCGTGCCGAATTCCGCCAGCCGCGAGACTTCCGGTCCACCCGGATAACCGAGCCCGAGCAGCTTCGCGGTCTTATCGAAGGCTTCGCCAGCGGCGTCATCGAGTGTCTCGCCGAGCGTCTCGTAGACGCCTACATCCGACACGCGCATTAACTGCGTGTGACCGCCGGAGACGAGCAAGGCGACGAACGGAAACGGCGGCGGTTCGTCGACCAAAAGCGGCGATAGCAAATGCCCTTCAAGGTGATGGATGCCGATGGTGGGTTTGTCCCACGCCATGGCGAGCGCATTGGCGATGCTGGCGCCGACCAGCAGCGCGCCAGCCAGCCCAGGCCCTTGCGTGTAGGCGATCGCGTCGATTTCAGTGCGCGCCGTGCCGGCCCGCTCCAGCACTTCTTCGAGCAGCGGCAGCGCGCGCCGGATATGGTCGCGCGACGCGAGTTCCGGCACCACTCCACCGTACTCCCGGTGCATCGCAATCTGCGAATGCAGCGCGTGCGCAAGCAGGCCGCGCTCCGTGTCGTAGAGCGCGAGTCCGGTTTCGTCGCAGGAGCTTTCGATGCCGAGAACCAGCATGTTCAGGTGCCCGAAAAGTAAAAAAGCAAGCCTTAAAGTATAGCAGTGCGGGGCAGGGGCCGCAGGTACAATGCGCGCCATGGAATCCTTCGATATCGCGGTCATCGGCGCGGGCGCGGCCGGCATGATGTGCGCGGCGGTGGCCGGGCAACTCGGCCGCCGTGTCGTGCTGATCGACCACGCGCCGCGCCTCGCGGAGAAAATCCGCATCTCCGGCGGCGGCCGCTGCAACTTCACGAATCTGTACGCGGGACCGGCCAACTACCTGTCGACGAATCCGCATTTCTGCCGTTCGGCGCTCGCGCGCTACACACCACGCGACTTCATGGCGCTGCTCAAGCGCCATCACGTGACGTGGCACGAAAAGCACAAAGGGCAGCTGTTCTGCGACCAGTCGAGCGACGCGGTCATCGAGGTGCTGAAAAACGAGTGCGACGCCGGCGGTATCGCGTGGCGCCGGCCGCTCGCCGTCGAGCAGGTGCGGCACGACGCAACCACGGGCTATACGCTCGATACGCACGCCGGAGCGATCCGCGCTCGTGCGCTGGTGGTGGCAACCGGCGGTCTGTCGATTCCGAAGATCGGCGCGACGGACTTTGCTTACCGGCTGGCCAAGCAGTTCGGCCATAAGCTGATCGACACACGTCCGGCTCTCGTGCCGCTAACGTTTGCGGCAGCCGACTGGAACCCGTTTGCGGCTCTATCTGGCGTCTCGCTCGAGGTGCGGATCGAGACCGGCAGCAAGAAAACCGGTGCGGAATTCGTCGAGGATCTGCTGTTGACCCATCGCGGCCTGTCCGGCCCAGGTGTGCTGCAGATCTCGAGCTACTGGCAGCCAGGTGAGCCGATTCACGTCAATCTGTTGCCTGAGCAGGACGCCACCGCCGCGCTGCTGGAAGCGAAGACCAGCACAAAACGTCAGATTGCCAACCTGCTCGCCGAATGGGTGCCCGCCCGGCTCGCCCACGTCTGGCTGGAAACGCACCAGATTCCCGCAGACGCGCGCATTGCCGATCTGCCTGACAAGACGCTGCGCCGCATCGGCGAGGCGCTGTCGCGCTGGACGCTTACCCCGAACGGCACCGAAGGCTACCGCAAAGCCGAGGTCACACGCGGCGGGATCGATACGCGCGACCTGTCGTCGACCACCATGATGAGCGCCCGGGCACCGGGCCTGTACTTTATCGGCGAAGCGGTCGACGTCACGGGCTGGCTTGGGGGCTACAATTTCCAGTGGGCGTGGGCTTCCGGCGTGGCCGCGGGCCAGGCCGCCGCAGAGTACATAAAGGGGGCTTGACGCGGACGTGTCTTTGTGAGAAAGGTTTGCTATAATCCTCAACCTTTACAAAGTTCCGTTATTGCAAAATGACGATCATCCGCGTAAAAGAAAATGAGCCTTTTGAAGTCGCGATGCGCCGCTTCAAACGCACGATCGAGAAGAACGGCTTGCTGACCGAACTTCGAGCGCGCGAGTTTTACGAAAAGCCTACGGCTGAGCGCAAGCGCAAGAAGGCATCGGCGGTGAAGCGCCACTTCAAGCGGCTGCGCAGTCAGATGCTGCCAAAGAAGTTTTACTGATTCTGACGCCGCTGCGGGTCCTACGGAGCGGCGGCACGTAACCGGTGGCGGCGCTAAACGCAGCCCCGTTCGGACAACCTGGCCGTGAGGGCCATCCTGGTCAAGCCGCATCTACTCCGCGAATTCGCGCCAACCCGCTTGAGGAAGCAGTCCCAAGCGGGTTTTTGTGTTGATGCACCGCGCATGGCCAGATCTTTTTACATTCCAACGCATTCAGGTGAGTAATGAGTCTCAAGGATCGGATCAACGACGACATGAAGGCCGCCATGCGGGCCCGCGAAACCGAGCGTCTCGGCACCATCCGCCTGCTGCTCGCCGCGATCAAGCAGCGTGAAGTCGACGAGCGCATCGTGCTCGACGACGCTGCTATCACCGCGGTCATCGACAAGATGATCAAGCAGCGCAAAGACTCCATCAGCCAGTTCGAAGCGGCCGGCCGCACGGATCTGGTCGAGAAGGAGAGCGCCGAGCTCACCATCCTCTCCGCATACATGCCGGAGCAGCTGTCGGACGCGGAAATTGCAGCCGAAGTGCAGGCTGCGGTCGCGCAAACCGGCGCCGCCGGCCCGCAGGACATGGGCAAGGTGATGGGCGTCCTCAAGCCGAAGCTCGCAGGCCGCGCCGATATGACCGCTGTGTCCGGGCTGGTCAAGGCTGCGCTGACGAAGTAATTCGGCTTTTCCGGTGTTTTTCCGGTCTGTGCGGCCTGCTTCTGGACGGGCTGGCCGCGCAGCCTTCAGGTTTTAAAGGTAGCGCCCCCCACTGTGATTCCGCATTCGTTCCTGCAGGATCTGCTGAACCGCGTCGATATCGTCGACGTGGTCGGTAAGTACGTGCAACTGAAAAAGGGCGGCGCTAATTTCATGGGGCTGTGTCCGTTTCATAACGAAAAGAGCCCTTCATTTACGGTTAGTCCGACTAAGCAGTTCTATCATTGCTTTGGCTGCGGCGCGCATGGCACGGCGATTGGCTTCCTGATGGAGCATGCCGGCTTGACGTTTCCCGAGGCGGTCAACGATCTGGCGCAGTCAGTGGGCCTGACGGTGCCGCAGGAGCCGTCGCCGAATCAGGGCGGTGGGGGCGGCGGTTATGCGCCGGCGGTTTCGAAGGCCGTGACGACGGCGCTGTCCGATGTGATGCAGACCGCATCCGATTTTTACCGCAAGCAGTTGCGCGGCGCGCCCAACGCGATCCAGTACCTGAAAAAGCGTGGTTTGACGGGCGAGATCGCACTCCGGTTCGGGTTGGGTTACGCGCCTGACGGCTGGCAGAATCTGGAAACCGCGTTTCCTAACTATCGGGACGACGCGCTGGTGGAGTCAGGTCTGGTGATCGTCAGCGAAAAGGCGGACGCACAGGGCCAGAACCGCCGCTACGACCGCTTTCGCGAGCGGATCATGTTCCCGATCCGCAACGTCAAAGGCCAGGTGATCGGCTTCGGCGGCCGGGTGCTGGACGGCGGCGAGCCCAAGTATTTGAATTCGCCGGAAACGCCTCTATTTAACAAGGGCAGCGAGTTGTACGGGCTGTTCGAGGCGCGTCTGGCGATTCGTGAACAGCAGTACGTGCTGGTGGTCGAAGGGTACATGGATGTGGTCGCGCTGGCTCAATTAGGGTTCCAGAACGCGGTCGCCACGCTGGGTACGGCCTGCACGCCGATTCACGTGCAAAAATTACTGCGTCAGACGGATACAGTGATTTTTAGCTTCGACGGCGACTCGGCGGGCCGCCGCGCGGCGCGCCGGGCGCTCGACGCCTGCCTGCCGCACGCGGCGGATAACCGGACCATCCGCTTCCTGTTCCTGCCCACGGAGCACGATCCGGACAGTTACGTGCGGGAGTTCGGCACCGAGGGATTTGCCGAGCAGGTGGAGCGGGCCATGCCGCTGTCGCAGTTTATGCTGAACGAAGTGCTGGCCGGCAAGGAGCTGGACCAGCCGGAAGGCCGGGCGCGCGCGCTGTTCGACGCGAAGCCGCTGCTGCAGGCGTTGCCGGCCAATGCGCTGCGTGCGCAGATCATGCATATGTTCGCCGACCGGCTCGACGTGCCGTTCGACGAGGTGGCGGCGTTATGCGAGGTCGATTCCCGGATTGCCGCGGCTGCGCGCCGGGCGCCGGCCCGCAAAGACCGCCGCAGCGTAACCGGAATCGAGGAAAAAACGCTCCGTAACCTCGTGATGCATCCGCGGACGGTCGCGGTGCTGGACGAGGAGGCCGAGCAGGCGCTGCTGACAATTACGCGCCACGGCGAGCTCTTTGAGGAAGTGGCGACGCACGCCCGCGCGCTCGGCGATGCGGCGGAGTTCCAGTTGCTGTCCGATCTCTTGCGAAACGGCGCTAACGCCCCGACTTTCGAGGAAATCTTTCGCAAAATTCTGGACTATGATGAAAACGTTCGGGATTTGTTGCTGAAGGACCCTACGGATGCGGCCGTTATTGAGGAACGGCGCGAGCAGGAACGGATTGTCGGCGAAGAGCTGAAGGCCGCAATCCTGAAGATGCGCTATGACGCCTATTGTGAGCGGCTCGAGCAACTTTCGCGGCAATCGAGGCATACCGCCGAGGAATTTGCCGAACTGACGGATCTGAATCAGAAACGGGCTGACATGAAGCGTCAGCTCGGGCTGTAAGAAGGGTGGGCTGAGGCCGAGTGCTACAATAAAAGGTTTTCAGCGGTTTGTTTTCCAGGCAAAAGGCGAAAGGCGATTGCAATGGCAAAGACTACAGGCGGAAAGAAAGGGACAGGCACGGGCTCCGAGGAGCCAACCATCAAGGTCACAGGGGCCAGGTCCGCTTCCTCCGCGAAAAGAGCGTCTGCCGCAAGCGTTACGCCGGATGTGAGGAAGAAATCCTCGACTACTTCCGCCGCGAAAGCGGCGTCGGTGAGTACGGCGAAAGCCGCCACGCCGGTTGCGAAGCGGCCGAGTGCCAGAAGCGCAAGGGAAGCCGTTGCCGCCCAGGACGATGCGGTAACGCGCGAGACTCCAGTATCCACGGTTCCGCCGGCTGTTGTCCAACAGCCGCGAGTCGAGACTACAGCCGGTACGGCGAACTCCATGACGAAAAAGCTGAACGAAGTATCCGTCGATGACGACGCAACCCCGAGCGAGGAAACTACTGCAGCTCCGGGCAAAGGCGAAAAGGCCAAGGCACGCGACCGCCGCGCGAAGGAAAAAGCGCTGCTGAAAGATGCTTTCGCATCCACCCAGCCTGGCACCGTCGAAGAACTCGAAGAGCGCCGCTCGAAACTGCGCGCGCTGATCAAGCTCGGCAAGGAGCGCGGCTTCCTGACGTACGCCGAAATTAACGACCACCTCCCGGACAACTTCACCGAGACCGAGGCGATCGAAGGCATCATCAGCACGTTCAACGACATGGGCGTGGCCGTCTACGAGCAGGCGCCCGATGCTGAAACGCTGCTGCTGAACGACAATGCCCCGGCGGCCTCGTCTGACGACGAAGTCGAAGAGGAAGCGGAAGTTGCGCTGTCCACCGTCGATTCCGAATTCGGCCGCACTACCGACCCGGTCCGCATGTACATGCGAGAAATGGGTACGGTCGAGCTGTTGACGCGCGAAGGCGAAATCGAAATCGCGAAGCGGATCGAAGACGGCCTGAAGCACATGGTGATGGCCATCTCCGCGTGCCCGACGACCATCGCCGACATCCTCGCGATGGCTGAGCGCGTCGCGAACGAGGAAATCCGTATCGACGAACTGGTCGACGGCCTGATCGACGCCAACGCGGAAGATGCGGATGGCTTCTCCGTGCAGGAAGCGGAAGCGATCGAGAGCGAAGAGGAAGAAGTCGAAGAGGGTGAAGAGGAAGATGAGGAAGACGACGATGGCGCGGCGCAAGCCACTGCCAACGCAGCGCAGATGGAAGCGTTGAAGCGTGCCTCGCTCGAGAAGTTCGCCCTCATCAGCGAATGGTTCGACAAGATGCGTCGTGCGTTCGAGAAGGAAGGCTACAAGTCGAAGTCGTATCTGAAGGCTCAGGAAACGATCCAGAACGAGCTGATGACCATCCGCTTCACCGCGCGTACCGTCGAGCGTCTGTGCGACACGCTGCGTGCCCAGGTGGACGAAGTGCGTCAGGTCGAGCGTCAGATTCTGCATACGGTGGTCGACAAGTGCGGTATGCCGCGTGCCGAGTTCATCGCGCGTTTCCCGGGCAGCGAAACGGATCTCGAGTGGGCCGACAAGATCGTGACGGAAGGTCACGCGTATAGCGCGATTCTTACGCGTAACATCCCGGCGATTCGCGAACAGCAGCAACGCCTGCTGGACCTGCAGGCGCGCGTCGTGCTGCCACTGAAGGACTTGAAGGAAACCAACCGTCAGATGGCGGCTGGGGAACTGAAGGCGCGTCAGGCCAAGCGCGAAATGACCGAGGCCAACCTGCGTCTCGTGATCTCGATTGCGAAGAAGTACACGAACCGTGGTCTGCAGTTCCTGGACCTGATTCAGGAAGGCAATATCGGCCTGATGAAGGCCGTGGACAAGTTCGAATATCGCCGCGGCTACAAGTTCTCGACGTACGCCACGTGGTGGATCCGTCAGGCCATCACGCGTTCGATCGCGGACCAGGCACGTACCATCCGGATTCCGGTTCACATGATCGAAACGATCAACAAGATGAACCGTATTTCGCGTCAGATTCTGCAGGAAACCGGTCTCGAGCCGGATCCGGCAACGCTGGCGGAAAAGATGGAGATGCCGGAAGACAAGATCCGCAAGATCATGAAGATCGCGAAGGAGCCGATCTCGATGGAAACGCCGATCGGTGACGACGACGATTCGCATCTGGGCGACTTCATCGAAGATACGAACACGGTTGCCCCGGCCGACGCAGCGCTGCATGCGAGCATGCGCGATGTCGTGAAGGACGTGCTGGACTCGTTGACGCCGCGCGAAGCGAAGGTGTTGCGTATGCGCTTCGGTATCGAGATGAGCACCGATCACACGCTCGAAGAAGTCGGTAAGCAGTTCGATGTGACGCGTGAACGGATCCGCCAGATCGAGGCGAAGGCGCTGCGCAAGCTGCGTCACCCGAGCCGTTCTGACAAGCTGAAGTCGTTCCTCGAAGGGAACTGATCGAGGAGCAGCCGGCTACTGATGCGGATATAGGGGCTTTCGGATCGTTTTGCTCACGCGGAGCGGTCACGGAAGCCCCTTTTTCGTGTAGTATGTCGGCCAATCAGCGAATAGGCCCGGCCTCTGTTTAGACCGGGTCTTTTTGTTGGTTTCACATCATCTCAGGGCCGGACGCCGTGCTGGTTGCAGGCAGCGGACTCATAATCCGCCTCCGAAAGGACACCGTGGGTTCGACTCCCACCCGGCCCACCAAGGCTTTCAGCCGTTTTTCATACTTCGTAGCGACTTCAACGATTCCTTCCAGGCTACACATAGGCTACGGCAGATCTAGCACGCAGCCTGGCCCCACCGACTGTGCGATCATGCTCTTCCCACGATTGCATGCCGCGCCGATGCAGCCGGTCGAATTCCTCGCCGTTCTCAAGAGCCTTCCAGCCTAGCCCGCTGACGGCGACGCACATTGCCTCGCTACTCGAAACCCTCAGACCTATTCTGAGGCGACCCCCGGCATCCTTGTCGAAGTAGCGTGGCATGAGCGACGCCGAACATTCGCCAGGGCGAAGATCGGCAACACTTTATGCCAGATGGATTACTTGGCTTGGCTTGTCGAATCTGGTCGTGTGTCGCGATGACTTTCGCGCACGGAAGACGTCTGGTTACGAGCGGCGAGCACATGTTCGCATGGGAGTCTATCAATGGAAGCGAAGATCAGGCTGCGCGATATGCAAATCGTCAGGACCGCGAAGGTTTTCAGGGTTCTCGGAACGATCGGTTATAGCCGCCGATTGATAGAAGGAATCGAACGCACTCGCTCAGGAGCCGCGATTTTCGGATGCATGCTGGGATACAGACGCAGCTTCCGAACGCTTGATGAAGCCGAAAGGGCAGTCAGGCCCTATGCGAAAGGAGGCCATGAACATCCCGTAAATTCGGCCTTGCAGTTCGAGCTCAACCAGTTCGAGCTCAACCGCGTGGCCAAACCCAGTGACTACGCCGCCTTCTATTACCTCCGCGACCGGATCCCTTGCATAAAAAAGATCTTCGATATGGGTGGCAATGTTGGCAATCTTTACTATCGCTATCGAGATTATTTGCCCCTGAGACCGGACGCAATCTGGACTGTGTACGATCTGCCCGATAATATCCTGCGCGGGCGGGCATTGGCCAGCGAGAAGAACGTAGACAACCTTCAATTTACCGATGACCTGCAGCAGGCCGAAGGCCTTGATTTATTGATTGTGAGCGGGGCTCTTCACTACTTCGACAAACCATTGCCGGAGTTCATTGAAAATATCAAACAACGTCCAAAATATATCCTGATAAATCGATCACCGCTGACAGAAGGCCCAGAATTCGCTGTCGTTCAAGATTATGCAGGAATGATTCGTGTCGCTTGCAAGGTTTACAACCGTTCGAAACTCGTTGCTGATTTCAAGCGCCTCGGCTACGAGGTGCTGGGTGAATGGCAGGCGGCAGAACTCGGGCTCACCGTCGTAGATCGCCCCTCCTCGAGTGTAGGAGCTTATACAGGCCTATGGCTTGAACAGCTGTAGCCGGACATGGAAGGGGATGTAAGGGCGGACGGCTTCAGCCGTTTAATCGTGAAGGGTTGGGCGGGGTTGCGCAGCCGCCACGCTACAGCCGAAGCAGTCAGCCGCTGTTCCGGCTGACGTTGCTGCCTTTTACTGATGGCGAACAGGCCCCTTTGAGGGGCAAGCCATCGAAAGGCACCGGCTCTGACGGTGGATCGTTACTTTTGAGGACCGCTAACTGACACTTCGCACTCTCTCGCAAATCCGGGCGCGATGAGATCGTAAGTTATCCATCAATGGGGGCATCGTTGCAAATCGCCATCGTCATTCCTTGCTACAACGCCTCCGCGTATGTCGACACTACGTTGCAGACGGTAACGTCACAGACGCATGACGAGGTTGAAATCCTGATCGTCGATGACGGCTCATCGGACGATACCGTCTCGAAGGCTCGGGAGCACCTCGAGGGTTGCCGCCATCGGTGGACGATTCTCACGCAGCCCAACAAGGGGGTTAGTGCTGCCCGAAACCTGGGATGGCAATCGACGACAGCAGACTGGATTCAGTTTCTGGATGCCGACGATTTCCTGGCCCCTACGAAACTGCAGCTTCAGTCGATCGCCTGCCGGACTGCTGATCCGGGTGTCGCCTATGTGATGTCGCGATGGGAAGAGGTCATCGTCGAAGGCGATGCTGCGCGAAGGGTTCGCCTCGCCGAGTGCTCAGCGTTTTCTTCACAGCCGAGCGAACTGGAAATTCTCGCCAAGGGACCTCTAATACATTTGGGCCAGAGCGTATTCAGAAGACAATGGATCGCGGATGTGGCCGGCTTCGACGAGAATATCAAGGTAGATGAGGACCAGGACTTTCTGCTAAAGCTCGCAAAAAAAGGCGCAAAGGTTTTGACAGTCGAGAGCGCAGACCCGCTCTTCGCGTGGAGACAGCAACCACACCGTCGTCTTGGGCTCCGGGGAGCGCGCTACAACGCCATAGACCTCACAGAACAATATATGGAGAACTTCTTCAGGATCACTGAGGGACACCGGCATTCTTTAGACATGCTTTCGGAGGACGATCAGGAAATGCTCAAGCAACGCCTCTCGTCATACATGCGGCTGTTGTATCGATACGATATCGGGGCGTTCCGGGCCCGCCTCGCACAACTCGACCAGATGTTCGGACGCTTCCTGCCCTTAAGTCCATCCTATCTCAAGGCATTGTCGCGTTTCGTTGGTTTCGAACGAGCAGAGGATGTCGCCTCAATATACCGGCGTGGCAAAGCCATGGCCGGAGTCGGCGTCGAATAGATCCACTCTGGTCGACCAGACGCGCAAAAACGCGATGTGATCTAAGGACAGCGGGATTGTGTGGAACCAGTGGCCGATGCCCGGTCTTGTGGCGGCGCCTGGTTCTCCATGAAGGGCCGTATTTCTGCGAACGGGGCTGGCTCCGTCAACAAAGGCTGATTCTCGCCTAGCAAAAAGCGGGTGAAGAATGCAACAACGTAGCGGTTGATCTCGGACCAGGTCTTCGCCCTGTTGATTGCAGTTTTTTCGAATGCGGCCTTCCATGGGGGCTTCGCGAGCTTGTCCGCGAAATCATCATGTACCGTACCCTTTACCGTGAAGGTCCAGTTGTTCGGGAGCGTGGCCTGGCGAATCTGGTGCGCAACTGACTCGACCGTCAGCACCGAGTTGATCCGCGTGGCGAAGTCACTATGCAGGAGTTCCTCGCAAGTCGGATAGGTCCAACCACTATAGAACATCATGTAAGGCACCTCGACATTGCCGCGTTCAGGGCGGCCATACAAGGAGCCGTCGAAATTCACGACGGCCTTGATGCGTCGATCGTCGCTACTCATCTGCGCTGCCGTCGCGCCTCCGAACGAGAACCCGACGGCACCGACTTTCGCCATATCCACACGTTGTCCAAACACCGGAATATTCTGAAATGCGTCGATGATGGCAGAGCCCGATTTCGCCGCCAGTTCAGCCCGGAGGGCTGCGACGGGGCGATAAGCCTCGAAGCTTTCCATCGAATCGCCGGGGATCTCCGATGCCTGAGCTGTGCCCTCTCGTCCGGGAAGACGAGGGGCGTGCACGATGTCGTCCACCGTAGCGACGACGAAACCATGGCTCGCCAGATTTGCTGGCGTAAATGTGCTCTGTTGGCGAACACTGAACCATGATGGAAAGTAAATGATGAGGGGATATTTAGCACGGGCCTCGGACAGCTTTCCATTTCGCGTGAACGGCGGCGAGGTAGGATGTCCGACTGATGCGATCCACCGCAGAATTGAGCGCCCCATGCCATCGCCGGGCGCCTGCGCGGGGTACCAGATATCGACCGGAAGCGAAGGGCCGTCGCTCCCCGTTTTCACATCAACACTGGCGAAGCCGACGGCATAGGGCCCCTCCAACCGGGGCCTGTCTGTGTCGAGGAACATCACGGCACGGATCATTTCCTTCGGGTCGACAAGCCCTGCATACCAGGCGACGCCAATCACCGCCGCGACCACGAGCGCAACAAGACCGGAAGCGGCAAGAGCCCAAGAAGAAGGCGTTCCAGAGATCATGCGGATGCCTCGTCGCTGTTAGAAACCTGGGGAAAGGGACGTGTCCGTGTCGATTCCAGGGGAAGCTTCCTGCGCGATGGCCTTATTGGTCCAAGCTTCGCCGATCGATTCTATCAACTGTTTACCCTTGGCCGTTGGCGCTTCGGTGGTTCGGTCCGGAATGCTCCATCGCGACAGAAGCCTGTATCCAAGGGCGTCTCGTGCCCGATCCAAATCTGCAATTGTCGTCACTTGGCAGAGAATGCGGCCGCGCCCTAAGGATTCAAGCGTGCAGAAAGCGCTGCCCTTGGAAATGGCACCCTTGGTATTTGACACCCAGATCACCTCCGAGATCCGTGTGGTAAGCCACCCTCGGCGTTTGAAGTCCATCATGAAGAACATTACCGGTCAATCGAAGGAGTGGACAGTCGAGAACGCCTCGACATTCATCACGGCCATGTCTTCATTGTCCGCAGTTGCGAGTCGAGAGGGTCGAAGAAACCGTACCGCATCTTCCCGACAAGGGAATGCGCTCCAATAAGCACCCAATCCAGATGTGCCTCATGCGGCGCAAGCTCCGATCGAACCAATGGAGTGTCCGCCGGCAGAAAGATGAGTGGCGAGGCGACTGAACTCGTGCTCTCGCATCGACATAACGATCACCAGTCGGATTCGAGATTGACCGTTTGAAGCCGATGCGAAATGCGCTCATGCCTGGTCGTTGATAAGCGTCCCGCTGGATTGCCCATTCGCCAACAGCATTTCCGCCATCTTCGCTGTAGCCGCGGAAATCTGGCCTTGAATGACCGAGGCTTCAGCTTGCAATGCACCGAGCGCTGGGTTCGGCATGCCCCCGTGGCCGGACCGGGCCGCGGCAGCGGAGATTTGGGCCTGGATCGCCGCCAACATTGCCTGCAGATGATCGATCAATTGCTTCAGCATTTGAGCTGCGGCCAATGCTGACCCGGAGTCGCTGGAGGAGGTAGTCGATGTGGCGCCCGAGACTCCAGATGTACTGCCCGTAGCCGGCTTCGTGCCAGACGCCGTGCCGGATGTATCACTACTTGCATCTGTTGTTGTGGAGGTGCCCTGCGCGGAGTTTGACGCGGCATTGCTCGAAGAAGGGGTATTCGTCGTCGGTAGGGGAACGAGTCCCGTAGTGGTTACGTTTCCGTTCACAATCATTGTCGGCTACCTGAAGGGAGAGGACACCAGGATATCGGCAGATTGCTGTACTTTCTTTAGCGCTGCACGGATACGGTGAAGGCTTTCGTCCAGACCGACGTGCGTTTCACGTGTTTCCCACAAGGGAAGACCAACGGGAGGCTCTTGCCGTGCGCTGGCAGAATCCTAGGCCGTTGCACAGCGTTTCAGGAAGCTTGGGGGATGGCCATAGAACTTCTTGAAAGCCTGCGCATAGGAGCCTTCTGTGGCGTACCCTACTGCCAGCGCAACGTCGAGCTCCCGCATGCCAGCCATGTGCATTTCAAGAGCCCTTGTCATCCTCACGTGATTGCGCCACTGCTGGAAGGCCATACCCGTTTGCGCCAGAAAAAGTCGTTGTAGTGTTTTGGTGCTGGCGCCAACCTCGACGGCCCAATCCTCGAGCGACTTTTCGATGGAGGTGTCTCGTTCGATTGCCCTGCAAATAACGCCAAGCTTCTTGTCTTCAGGAATGCGAACGGATGAGCCGGTTCGCGGGGCTCGCACGATTTCGTCCACGATGACGTACGCGCGCCGCATCTTCTCGTCAGCCGTCAGATTGCTCTCAGGCCACAACGACACATCGATTATGAGTTCACGAAGCAGCGGGGTGAGAATGAAAACCCCGCACGTCCCGCGCGAGCAAAAGTCGCTATCGATGTAGAGGCTGTGATATCGGAATCGACGGTCCAGAAACACCGCGTGCGACTCTCCAGCAGGTAGCCACGCCGCACGGTCGGGTCCCATCCGCACGATGCCGTTGCGTGTCTCCAACAGCATGGGACCGTGCTGTGCGAAAACCAGTTGTCCACACGCGTGCACATGCGCCTCGAAGTCCACCGCGTCTCCCTCGCGAATCACCGCGCTGACAGGAAAGTTATCGCGACGTACCGCGAGAAGTGGCGGATTCGGTTGCATGGGTTGTCCTGTTTTGAATGGATTGTGACCTATGTTAGAGGGTGCCTGCCTGGCCCGGGAGCTTACATTGGTACTTCACAATTCTAGTGGAGAAAAAAATATGTTCCTCGATCTCACGTTGGCCATCGACATGCACGATCCCGTTGTTGGCAAGGCCAATCAAGACCAGAACAGCTTCATGTCCCAGGGGCACATCGGCACGCACCTGGACGTGTATGAGGGACAAGGTCGTCCGCCGGCTGAATACGCCGTCCGCCGAGGCGTAATCGTTCATGTAGGCGACGTCGGCGAAACCGAAATCACGGAAAAGGTCCTCGAAGGATACGACGTTCGCGAAGGCGACTTCGTCATCTTCCACACGGGCTACCTGTCGAAGTACTCGTACGGAACGCGTGACTATTTCCGCGGCCATCCCCAGATGTCTTGGGATTTCATCGAAACGCTGGCGAAAATGAAGCTGGGCTTCATCGGTTTGGATTTTGCCGGCCTGCGTCGCGGTGATCAGCATGGCCCAGCAGATCTCCTGGTTGGTCGCCGCGGCGGCTTCATCATCGAAAATATGAACAAGATCGACGAGCTCTACAACGCGGTCGGCAAGACGGAGTTCACGATGCACACTGCGTGGACAGGTTTCCTCGGCTTCAGCGGGCTCTCCTGCCGCGTGGTGGCGGAAGTGCCCGACACGGTACAGTAAGGTAAAAGGACATCATCATGCTCAGCCAAGAACAACTTAGCTACAGAGCTGGGATGGCCAGGCTCGGCGCTGCGGTTCACGTAGTCACCAGCGATGGCGTTGCTGGGAAAGCCGGCATTGCAGCCTCAGCTGTTTGCAGCGTCACCGATACGCCACCCACGCTACTCGTTTGCGTTAACCAGCAGTCGTCGGCACACAACGCGCTGATCGAAAACGGCGTACTGTGCGTGAACACATTAAGTGTTTCCCACGAGGCGCTATCCCGTAGGTTCGGTGCGGGCGTCAGCGTAGAGGAGCGTTTCGCCGGAACGTCGTGGAGCACCCTGAAAACGGGTGCCCCTGTGCTGGAGGATGCACTGGTAGCGTTCGACTGCAAGGTAATTGACACCGTCTGCCAAGGCACTCACAGGGTCTTCTTTTGCGAGGTGCAGGAAATAAAACTGAGCGATGGCGAGACGATTGGCGGGCTCATCTACTTTGATCGTCGATACCATGGATTGCAGGCCACTTCCTTGGTGAATCGGTAGAGCAAGTTGTGCACGTCGGGTCTGATCTGAAATCCAGACAGGATGCCAGAAAGCAATACAGGCCCGACGAATATATAGGAGTATGAAAGGAAAGAGCAATCGCTATCGTCAAGACTTCTGCTTGTCTGGAAATGCGAATTGCGATTGAGTTAGCGCGCCCCGCCGTCTAAAAACGGGTCAGCTATCCTGAGTTAATGCGGAGGACGGGAGAGACCCGTCGCCGCTGTAAAGCCAGCCCATGAATCCTACAAAGATCGCTGCGACGACGGCCGGAGCTGCCGCGACGCGGAAGATGTCCTCCGGCCGCCAGTTCGACGCGTATAACACCCCGGCCAGATAGGTGCCCCCGGCACCGCCAAGACGACCAATACCAGAAGCCCATGCCACGCCGGGCGCACGTAAGTCGGCTGGATAAAAGAGGGCGGCCAATGCGACAATCCCTTTCTGGCCGCCGCTAGTACATGCGCCGCAGCAAAATGCCGCCAGCACAAGTAAAAAATGTGTTGCGCCAAGCGCCATAGAAATTGCCAGCATCGATATACCGCCAAACAGGAATAGCGCTGAGAGGATGATATACGGCCCGAACCGGTCCATCAGCGGACCCAAAATGAGTCCGGCTGCCATGCCACCGACAGTGCTGATGGCCGTTACCCAGACGACCATTCTGGGCGAGTAAGAAAGGGAGTGCAGAAATGTCGGTAGCCAGCTCTGCAGGAAATAGAATTCCGCCAGGTTGATGTTGTACACAACCCACAGCAAAAACGTGCCGACACGCAAACGTGCGGAAAACAAGCCACTTACGGCCCCATCGCTATTCTTGTGGGCATTGGAGGTTAGGACGGCGCCGTCCGGTAAGTTGAATTTAGGAAAGAATCGGCGCGCCATTTGAAGCAAGTCTTTTTGCGACCTGTGCCGCGCAAGATGCGAGGCAGACTCAGGCAAGAGAGGAATGAGCAGAAACGTTAAAACAATCGGCCCGAGACCACACACCCAAAGTGGAGCGGTCCAGCCGAAGCGTGGAATCATTGCGCCACAGCAGAAGCCCGCGACAGTAAATCCGAGGGAATAGCCGACGTAGATTAATAAAACAAACGTTGCGCGTGTCCGTTTGGGACTGAATTCGGATGTGAGGCCGACGGCACAGGGCACGGCAGATCCTAGTCCGATGCCAGTAAGCAGCCGGAGCGCGATCAACTGCGGCACGTTCGTTACAAAGACAGTTAACAGCGTGAACAAGCCGAACGCAGCCGTTGACCATACCGTCATTTTCTTTGTGCCGAAACGTTTCGCAAAGGGCGAGATGCCGAAATTTCCGATCATCAGACCAATGAGTACGGACGAGAAAATGCTGCCGAGGATGGACTTTGGAAGATGCCAGTCATTTGCGAGAACGGGCACGATGTAGCTGAAGGCTTGCGTGGTGAAGCCATCGGAGAGCATGAGCAATGCACAGAGCGCTAGTGCGACGTACTGGGCGCGGCCGATTCGAGAATGATCGATTACGTCGTGAATGTAGACTTTGCGTGATTCCATCACATGTCTCCGCTGTGAATTCAGGATCCGTGATTCTTGATGTGGTCAGTCTATCTGCGTGTACTGCCCTTTCGCCGCTTCACTTCGGCCAACAATCGTTCAAAACCGGACTTGTGGTCGAAGGTTCCGCCCGTTTCGTTCTGACGGCTCGCACGTACTACTACAGTCTGGGGTATCGACCGAAGGGTCATCTTGCCCCGCGTCGTATCGACGACGAGGGAATTCGTAGGCGAACGTGTCCGAACCAAGTTGACCGTTTTTAGAGGTAAGTTGTCGTTTTAGCCAAATCCAGATCGGGCGATTGTCGCTAGAGTATCTCTCAAGGATTGCATTTTTCGATATACATGTAATTCAGTTATCCGAAACATACAAATCCAGAAACTCAATTCCGGGTTGGTGGCAAAGCGACCACCGTCATCACTCTTTAATGCATTGTTACCTTGGCCAAAGTCAAATGAGCCCAGCTAAATTGCCCAACTGTGCGGCATCTTTAACTCGTACTCTTTCCTCAATCGGGAAATTTCTCGCATCCATGTTTATCGTTGAAGAGGTGGACCTTGTCGCGTACGACGTTGCGGGACACGAAATTCCCTACTCGTTGCTTTTCACCCTGTATGGCTACGTCTGACCAGCGAAAAGCAGCTTCGGCAGGAAGGACCGGCCGTGGGCTCGGGCCAGGCTTCTTCAGGCGGACCGCTCAATTCTGCCTAACGCAGCACACCGGGCACTAACCATGTTTGTGACAGGACGGAGCGGTGCGGAACGGATCGTATTGCCTTCCTTGCGGCCGTGCTGACGTCGGTTTGCGCCGCGCTGAATTTGCGCCCGCGCGGCCAATGAAAAGTCCCATTACGTTGTTGCCCGTCACGGCACTGGCATAGCGGCCTCTGGGGGAATTGGTCGACTTGCCGGCGAACTCGAGCAGGCTTGCCGATGTAGATGTTCGGTGATCGGCACAGCAAAAATCGGGCTTGCGCTATTAATTTTACGATCATATAATTAACTGCAGGTACAAACCAACGGCGGATGCAGAGGACTTGGGCGTCATTCGTCGGCTAACAGCAGTTGCGTTGAAGCTATGGAGGAGTGGTCGATGGAAAATGAGCTCGAAACGATGCGGGGACAAATCCTTGGTCTTGTCGGTGCCCTGAATGCGATTGCCGCGGTGCTGCCCGACCAAACGTCGGCGGATGCAGCTGAGGTCCTGGACGACATGATTGCGGCGACCAAGGACAGTGGTCTCGAGTCGACGGTGACTGAAGCGATGCACTCTGCCATGCAGCAGATTGGTGGGGCGTTGCGCGTCTCTCTTCACCGTTGAGTAAAGTTGCGGTTTGAATTAATCGCCGCGGCGGACTCAGGCACAGTGGCCGGCCAGTGAAGTGAAGGCCGCAGCGGTAAGCGTGATCGGCGGTGGCATTTCCGGTCCGTGCGGAACAATTCGGTTGCAGGGTGTCGTGATTGAGTTTCGATCCGCCGGATTGCGGCCGTTGAGCAGAATGGTTCGTCGCATAAATTAATTGTATGGCCAAATAGTGCGGGCCGCATGGCTGATTCGGCTCGAGCATTCAGCGGAGATTAAGCAAGATGACTAGAAAACTTCGGGTTGGCGTGGTTGGCGGCGGTATCGGAGGCGTTGCCCTCACAAGCGCGCTCGCGCAGCACGGGATCGAGGTGCATGCCTTTGAGCGCGCTAACGCGTTCGGTGAAATCGGCGCTGGCATTCAGGTCACGCCAAATGCCGTCAAGGTACTTGAGGCGTTGGGTCTGGGAGAGGCACTGCGAAAAGTCGCGTTTCTGCCTCAGGCCATCGTTGGCCGCAACTGGGACACGGCAAAGGAGATTTTCCGCATCCCGCTGGCGGACGAGTGTCCGCGTCTCTACAATGCCCCGTTTTTTCATGTTCACCGTGCTGATTTGCATCAGTTGCTGGTCGACTCGTTGCCAGCTGGCGTTGCATCGCTTTCGTCGGCGTGTGTTGATATCAGGCAAACAGGTGATAGCGCCGCGGCTATCTTCGCAGACGGTTCGGAGTTCGAAGCGGATCTGATCGTGGGCGCGGACGGCGTGCGATCGACAGTCCGCAACAAACTGTTCGGCGACGATGCGCCGAAGTTCACCGGCAACATGTGCTTCAGGGCGGTTGTTCCGGTGGACGGAAACTTTGATTTCGTGAGCCCTGATTCATCGTTCTGGCTGGGCCCGAAATCACATATCGTCACCTACTACGTTCGTCGCGGGCAGGCAGTCAATATCGTTGCAGTCAATGAGACCGCCGAGTGGGTCGAAGAGTCGTGGAATGCGCCTAGCACTCGCGAAGAACTGCTCGCCGCGTTCGCTGGCTGGCATCCGAACATTACGCAGTTGTTTGATCGCGTTGACTCCGTATTCAAATGGGGTTTGTTCGACCGCGATCCAATGACGACGTGGTCGAAAGGGCGGATCACCTTGCTGGGCGATGCCTCCCATCCCATGCTGCCGTTCCTTTCTCAAGGCGCGGCGATGGCGATCGAGGATGGCTATGTGCTGGCGCGCTCGCTCGCTGGGCACGGCACCGACGTCGCATCGGCCCTGCGCGATTACGAAGCAGAGCGCATTCCACGCACCAGCCGGGTACAGCTGGAGTCGCGTGAACGTGGACGGACCTATCACCTCCCGACACTTTTCGCGCAGCGCAAACGCGACCTCATTTATCAGTTCAAGTCGTGGATCAATCCGCACGCTTCGGGCATTCAGGCTGACTGGGTGTACGCATACAACGCGGCGGACTTCCAGCCGCGTGTAGCAGCGGTGGCTTAACGCGAAGCTAATCTAGAGTTCGAGGCAAACACACATGACCAAGACTTATCGCATCGGCCAGATTGTGCCGAGCTCAAATACCACGATGGAAACAGAGATTCCCGCGATGTTGCGCCTGCGGGAGACCATCCGGCCGGAGCGCTTCACGTTCCATTCGAGCCGGATGCGCATGAAGAAGGTCGTCAAGGAAGAACTGGCAGCAATGGATGCGGAGTCCGACCGCTGCGCGGTTGAGCTGTCTGACGCGCGCGTCGATGTGCTCGGCTACGCATGTCTCGTTGCGATCATGGCAATGGGCCACGGCTACCATCGTGCATCGCAGGAGCGACTCACAAAGCACACTGCTGCTAACGACGCCCACGCGCCGGTGCTGACCAGCGCCGGCGCGCTGATTGATGCGCTAAAGGTCATCGGCGCGAAGCGCATCGTTGTAGTTGCACCGTACATGAAGCCTTTGACGGAGCTGGTCGTCGACTACATCCGCAACGAAGGCTACGAGGTGCTCGACTACCGTGCACTCGAAATCCCCGACAACCTGGAAGTCGGACGCCACGACCCGACCAACCTGCCGGCGATCGTGCAGCAGTTGCGCTACCAGGATGCCGACGCGATCGTGTTGTCGGCGTGTGTGCAGATGCCATCGCTGCCGGCGGTTGCAAAGGTCGAAGCGATGACAGGAAAGCCGGTCATTACTGCGGCGATCGCAACCACGTACGCAATGCTGCGCGAACTGGACCTCGAACGTATCGTTCCGGGTGCGGGCGCGTTGCTGTCCGGCGCGTACTGAGCCTCGCAAATTCACAGGGACGCCCCTATGTTTACGACTCTTCAGTACGGCGCGAACGTTGCCGCAAACGGTATTCGCCAGCACTATCTCCGCTACGGTGGAACACATGGGACGCGGAGTGAGCGCACCGCGATCATCCTGATTCCAGGCATCACGAGTCCCGCCATTACGTGGGGATTTGTGTGTGAAGTGTTCGGCCGTGAGTTCGATACCTACGTGATCGATGTGCGTGGCCGCGGCTTGTCAGAGGCGTCGCCAACGCTTGACTACAGCCTGACCGCGCAAGCCGACGATGTAGTGGCATTCGCAGACGCGCTTGGTGTGAAGCGATTCACGCTTGTAGGCCATTCGATGGGCGCACGCATTGCAGCGCGCGCGGCGACATGCAAGCCCATTGGCCTCGAATCGGTCGTGCTGGTGGACCCGCCGGTGTCGGGTCCTGGCCGTCGCGAGTATCCAAGCAAGCTGCCGTGGTACGTCGATTCGATGGCGCTCGCTCGAGCCGGCGTGGGCGCGGAGGCAATGCGCGCGTTTTTGCCGACGTGGACCGATCAGGAGCTCCAGTTGCGAGCCGAGTGGCTGCACACCTGCGACGAGCGCGCAATCATTGCATCGTTTGAAGGCTTTCACATCGACGACTTCCATGCGGACGCTGCGCAACTGCACGTGCCGTCTCTGCTGATCACGGCTGAGCGCGGCGACGTTGTGCGTGACGAGGATGTCGCCGAACTGCAACGTGCGACGCCGTCGATGCAGCATGTGCGTGTGCCGAACGCGGGCCACATGATTCCGTGGGACAACGCGACGGGCTTTTACGCGGCGTTCGGTGACTTTCTCGGCGCGCCGCTCGTCTAGGCTC
This sequence comes from Paraburkholderia sp. GAS33, assembly GCF_050436645.1. NCBI lineage: Bacteria > Pseudomonadati > Pseudomonadota > Betaproteobacteria > Burkholderiales > Burkholderiaceae > Paraburkholderia > Paraburkholderia sp. GAS33. The sequence goes on along the minus strand of NZ_JBNDMP010000003.1, from coordinate 25,433 downwards.
GCCGCGCCCCCATTTGCTCAGCCCCCGAAGGAGCCGCCATGCCTATCAGCGACTATCAACTGGTCGAAGCCTGGAAGGAAGTGCTTACGCTGTCCCGCCTCGAACGCGGGCAAACCGTCACCATCTTGACGAGTTCCTCCACGCACCCGCAGACTCTCGCTTGCGCGCTTATCGCAACACAGTCGATGGGTGCAGTCGTCAACCGGCTTGACTTACCACCGGTAAATGGCGAGAAGGCATTTAGCCGCGACTCGCTCGCGTACCTCGGCACGACGCCATTGACAGGCAACCGCGCGGCGATTGCCGCGCTGAAAGAGAGCGACCTCGTGCTTGATCTGATGACGTTGCTTTTCTCGCCCGAGCAACACGACATCCTCAAGTCTGGCACGAAGATCCTCCTTGCGGTTGAGCCGCCCGAAGTGTTGGCGCGGCTGGTACCGACATACGCCGACCGCGAGCGTGTGCTGGCCGCTGCGAAAAAGATAAGCGCCGCGCGCGAGATGCGCGTTACGTCGCCAGCAGGCACATCGCTTGTGTGCCCTATGGGTGAGTTTCCTGCGATCGCCGAATATGGTTTCGTCGACGAGCCGGGTCGCTGGGACCACTGGCCTAGCGGCTTTGCACTGACCTTCCCGAATGACCGAACCGCCAGTGGCACGATCGTGATCGATCGCGGCGACATCCTGCTGCCGCAGAAACGCTACGTCGGCGAGCCGATCGTGCTGACGGTGGAAAAGGGCTATGCGACGAAGATCGAAGGCGGCATCGACGCTGCACTGTTGCGCGATTACATGGAAACCTTCAACGATCCCGAAGGCTACGCGATCTCCCACATTGGCTGGGGACTGCAACGTCGTGCGCGCTGGTCGACGCTGGGTCTGTACGACCGCGAAGCAACCATTGGAATGGACGCGCGCGCCTTCGAGGGTAATTTCCTGTTCTCACTCGGACCTAACAACGAAGGCGGAGGCAGCCGCACCACCACGTGTCACATTGACATTCCACTGCGTAACTGCACCGTGCGAATCGACGATGAAGTGGTCGTCGCCGATGGTCGGGTAGCGGATACGGCCCAACACTGACAAGGACTACGATGACCGATCTTTCAGAACATGCCGAAGCGGGTGTTTACCATAAGCAAGGATTCGGAACGCCATTGCCGGTTCAAGGCAATGTCGGACTCCTGATCGTCGATTTCGTTATTGGATTCGCAGATCCAGATGTGTTCGGCGGCGGAAACATCGGTCCCGCAATCGCTCGCACTGTCGAAGCGCTTGCGCTTGCGCGTCGAAATCGGTGGCCTGTTGCACACAGCCGGATTGTCTATGCCGACGACGGAAGCAGTAACAACGTTTTCTCGGTAAAGGTTCCTGGCATGGCGTCGCTTACCGAAGACAATCCCAATAGCGCCATCGTCGATGAGCTCACGCCTGAAAGCGGTGAGTTGGTTGTGCGGAAAACGGTGCCATCGGCGTTTTTCGGCACGCAACTCGCCCCGTGGCTTACGGAGCGCGCCGTACAGACTTTGCTGGTTGCCGGTGCCGTGACAAGCGGTTGTGTGCGTGCAAGCGTTGTGGACGCGATGTCGTACGGTTTCCGACCGCTGGTCCTTGCCGATTGCGTGGGAGATCGCGCAATTGCACCGCACGAGGCGAATCTCTTCGATATGGCGCAGAAATATGCGGCGGTTATGCCGCTCGACGACGCAATTGGCGCAATTGAAAAAAGCAGCGGCAGGAACGTTCGCTGACACTTAGCCAGGATATGCCATTGCTTATCGGTGGACCTGCGCGCACGGGAAGAGCCCACAATGCGTGCTAGGCGGACTCACCTTGATTCCGCCAGCGGCTGCTGCTGGTGCACGACCGCCAGGCCCAGCCTCGATGCTTTCCAAAAACACTGGCTGACGCTGGGCGGTTCGCTGACTGCGCATCTGCGCACGCTTGGAGTGGTAGATGTGCGTGTCACGCGTGAGGTTGTTGGGCTGCCCTGGTCCGACGAGCGTGACGCACTGCAACTGGCGCCCCGCGAGCGCGCGTGGATACGCGAAGTTGTGCTTGCCGTTGATGGTGTTCCCTGCGTCGCTGCTCACAGCGTGACGCCCCTCGAAGCTAGCCTTGGCGTATGGCAGGCGATGCGGCGGTTACGTGCTCGGCCGCTGGGCGAACTGCTTTACGGGGACGTTAGCGTAAGCCGATCTGCGCTTTCTAGTCGACGCATCAACGCGCGTCATCCACTTTACGGTTTGGGTGCGGCTCAAGTTTCAGGCCGCTTGCCGTATCTGTTCGTTGCCCGACGATCTGTATTCACACGACTGCAGGCGCCACTGATGGTGACGGAATGCATGTTGCCAGCGTTTTGGGAGCGGCTCACTCACCATCGCAAAACCGAAGCGGCTGTTGTCAACGTTTCTTCCGATAAGCGGCCGTGTGATGGATACCATGTCTCGTGTGGCTGCGAATCTGACTTTCATGTCGTGAGGGATCGAACGCGGTACAGAGTGGGTGAGGTATCGCCAGCCTGAGCTCGCTGGTCGATGCCTCACCTGGCCGGCAAGCTCTACGAGCCTGCCGATATCGATCGCAGCACGCTCAGAATCGATGTCGAATGCCAAAATTGATATTGAACTGTTTGTCGGTTGACGACGCGGGCAGTTGACCAATCTGCATCTGTGTTGCACCGCCATCCGCTTTTCCGTAGATAGCCCACATGTATAGATCGGTACGCTTGGAGATGAAATAGTCGGCAACCAGGTTGTATTCCAGATATTTAGGATGCTGATTTAGCGAACCGATACTGCCATTGATCACATCGATCGCCGCTGCGAGGCGCAGGAATGGATTAACCCTGTAGTCAGCCTGCGCCAGATAGATGTTGAACTGGGCATCTGCGCCGTTGATCGAATCGGTGAGGTCGGAATGTGAAACCGCAACGCGGGCAGTCAGCTTACCGAACGTGTACGCAACGCCTCCCGCCGCGATATTCAGGTCTCGCGCAGTAGGCAAGTACTTCCCGTAAACCAGGATGCTTGACGCGCCGGTGCTGTCATACCACACCGCGTATGGGTCACGCACCGACGTGTAAGCCGCGCCGATCTGGAGAGGGCCGGCGGTATATCCGGCGCCGACGCTCGCCACGCTGTCATTGGAGAACTGACCTGGGACTCCGCCAAACGCATACAGCGCGGCCACCGAAAGACCCCGGTAGGTCGGGCTGGTGTACTTGAGCGAGTTGCTGGTGGTCCAGTCGTTAGCAGTGTTATCGATGTCGTAGATAGGAGCCGTTCCCCGGCCATTCGCCATGATCGGACCGACATAATCGACGACCTCGTCGTATTGACGACCAAGACTCAGGTTGCCGTAGGGGCTACCAATTCCCACGTACGACTGGCGGCCGAATTCGCGGCCATCCTGTCCAAGCTTGCCGGTGTTCACATCAAACCCGTTCTCAAGGTGAAAGTACGCCTTGTAGCCGCCGCCGAGATCTTCGGTACCGGCGAGGCCCCATTGCGAACCTAACCATGTCCCGCTACGTAAGCGATACGAGGAGCCGGTGCCGGCGTTGTTAATATACGCGACCGCCTCATCGATCTGACCGAACAGCGTGACTGAGCTTTGTGCATTCGCATAGCTTGTGACAGCACATAAGCTGAAAACAATCAATGATTTTTTCATCGTGACTCCTAATTATTGTTAAAAGACCTGACTTGGTTAATGGGGGTTCGTGCTTTCTGTGCCGGCGCGCTGCCCGTCCCCGGCTTAACGGGCGTTCACCGCCTCACCGTACCGCAGCAGGCGTATTACGTAGCCTGCGCACGGTCCGGTGACTTATCTGATGTTTCGCACCACCGCCGAGGGCTCGAGCGCCCGGCCACCGCTGTAACGCAACCCCATGACCCCGACGAAAATCGCGGCGCCGACGGCCGGTGCTGCCGCAACACGGAAGATCGCATCGGGTGCCCAATTCGCTGCGTACAGGACGCCGGCCAGGTAAGTTCCGCCGGCGCCTCCGAGACGGCCAACCCCGTACGCCCATGCAACTCCCGCCGCCCGTAGCCCGGCTGGATAGAAAATCGATCCGAGAGCGACGACACCTTTCTGGCCACCGCTGATGCAGAACCCGCCACAGAACACCGCGAACACGAGTATCCAGTGCGTCGCACCGAGCGCGACCGAAATTGCCAGCATGGATATTCCGCCGAACAGATAGAGGGCCGACAGGATCATGTATGGGCCTATACGGTCCATCAACGGTCCCATAAGGAGACCGGCCACCATGCCGCCAATCGTGCTCACAGCGGTCGCCCAGACGACAAATGCGGAGGGATAGGACAGCGAATGCAGTACCGTCGGCAACCAGCTCTGAAGGAAATAGAATTCCGCAAGGTTGATAACGAACACGCCCCACAGCAGAAAGGTCCCTAGGCGAAGATTCCTGGAGAACAGACCTTTTACACGTGTATCGCTGGTTGCGTCTTCATTCGAAGTCAGTACGGCGTCTTTCGGCAAGATGAACCCGGGAAAGAACCGCTGGGCAGCACGCAACAGATCGACGGGTGAGCGGCGGCGCGCAAGATAAGAGGCGGACTCAGGCAGGAAGGGAATGAGCAGCAGTGTCAGCACAATAGGCCCGAGACCACCGACCCATAAAGGACCGGCCCAGCCAAAGCTTGGGATCATGGCGCCGCAACAGAAGCCCGCTACAGTGAAGCCGAGAGAGTAGCCGACATAGATCAGCAGAACAAAAGTTGCGCGGGTCCGTTTCGGACTGAATTCGGATGTAAGACCGATCGCGCAGGGTGCGGCCGCTCCGAGGGCGATTCCGGTAAGGAGTCTGATTGCGATGAGTTGCGGTGCGTTAGTTACCAGGACGGTGAGCAGTGTGAGAACTCCGAACGCGGCCGTGGACAAAACAGTCATCTTCTTTGGCCCGAACCGGTTTGAAAGCGGCGAGATGCCGAAATTGCCAATCAGCAGCCCCACGAAAGCCGCTGAAAAAATGGTGCCGAGGATAGATTTAGGAAGATGCCATTCGCTGGCTAGAACAGGGACGATGTAGCTAATAGTCTGCGTGTTGAAGCCATCGAACAACATCAGCAGCGCGCACAGGGCGAGCGCGACGCGCTGGGTGCGACCGATACGATGTTCATCGATCACGTCGTGAATGTTTACTTTCCGTGTTTCCAAGACTCTCTCCACTGCGATGTTGGGTCTGCCGTTCGAACTGCCCACAGGTCGGACAGGCCTTATGCGAGAGCGCCAGCCGCGCAGCGAGCCACACGGCTGACACCCGGCAGCTAAAGCCACATCGACGGAAAGTATGTCTTTACCGCCCGCGAAAGCTTTCAACGCTGTCGCTTTGATATTATATAGCCATAAAATTATATATAGCTGGGGTAAACCCTCGTATGCTGGAGCTCAGTTTCGTTGCGGAGAGCGGCTTTTGGCGCAGCGCCTTGAGGTTGGCGTGCTGTGGTCAATCAGCCCGCGACGCCAGCAAGGACATGGTGTTCGGCGGGGTGAAAGACTCCGGATACTGTTTGGAGAGAGCGCTTGAACCGATCGGCGCGACAGCGAAAACGCAGCAGCTCTCCTACACGATCGTATTGCCAGTGTGCGCGGTTGATCCCTTGAGCTTCCAGATCAGCAACCCAAGCGCCAGGCACGGCACGAACAGAGCCAGGAAGTCGAAGTATTGTGTCGCCCACGCCATGACCGCAACCCCGCTCCAAAAGTGAGCGTGCACTAGCGAAAAGTGCTTAGCGGCCTGACGGGCCTTCGCCTTTTCGTCGGAGCTCAAAATCATATTCACGGAATGCGTAAGCAGCGAAATGTAGTTGCCTGTCATGACCATCGTTGACGTGGGGAAGCCCGAGGTCGACGGCACGACGGTGTTCTGAAGATACACAGCAAATGAGCCCAGACATACCAGCCCGAACACAATAATGTTGGGCTCTCGTAGCATCCCTTTGTGATGCAACTCGCTGGCAATGCACGCGTACGCAAGGATTATGACAAGCTCCAGGATGAGGCAATAAAACGTGCAACTGGTCTGAGCCTTCCCTTTTCGCCTGGCTGCTAAATGATGACCCAACACCATCATTAAAAATCCAGCTACCGTCGACAGGTGCAATATGGCGTCGTGAATATTTGTGTGATGAATTATTCCAATAATGCCGATCATGGTGTTGACAGTCATCACGCCCAGCAGGACATGAAAGAGCAGCAGGTAACTTACACAGTCCATGCATCCACCCACGAAGCAGAGCGTGAAAACGGTCAATGCCCCTTCGTCCGGAAGCCATTTCCTGGGATGTCTCTGCATGATGCAAACCGGTTGCTTATCTGTCATTCGTACCTGGACCAAGGACGTTCAGTCAATATTATACGATTGAATAATTACGTCTGCTCAGGGTATACGTATGCGATAAATGCGCGGGATGTGAACTCGTTGTCCAGGGTAATGGTCGGCTGGGTTGCACTATGGTGGTGCTACGAGAGGCGTTCTTTACTGTGCGGCCGTATAATTCCATTTGCGCGGCTCAACAGAGGCGCGGGCAATCGTTTCCGCAAAGTGGATTTTCAAAACTACAGCCATGAATAAATCAGAACACCCTCAGGGTGCTTTGCGGCGTCGCGGGGCACTGGGCCGGCCCGCAGGGGCTACTGAGAACCAGAAAGAAAGCATCCTGGACGCCGCGGAGGTCGATTTTTCTCACCGCGGATATGCGGGTACGACGCTACGCGAGGTTGCGGTGTCGTGTGGTGTGACCCAGGCGCTGATCACCTATTATTTCGGCACCAAGCAGCAGCTGTTTGAAGAGGTATTTCTGCGTCGCGCGACGAAGATATCGGCTGACCGGGTGCAGCTACTCGAACAGATAGAGGCACACGGCGACAATGCCAAGCTCGAGCAAATCGTCCGTGCCTTTCTGAAGCCAATCGTTGACTTGCGCGCAACGGTTTCGGGAAGGGCCTTCATCAGGCTGCAGGCGCGGCTCCACACCGAACCGCCGGAAGTGTCGTACAAGCTGCGTAGTCTGGCGTATAGCGAATCGACAAAGGCTTACGTGGACGCGCTGCGCAAGGTGTTGCCGGGATTGCCCGAAAAAGATCTGTACTGGCGTGTGACGCTAATGATCGGCGCCTATCTTTACGCATTCTCAGACAGTCACCGGCTAGAAGTGCTTGCCAAGGATATTTGCAATCCCGGAGATCCGGTCGAGGTGCTTGAGCAATTGACGAGCTTCGTGGTGGGCGGCCTGCAGGCGGCAGCTGCGAAATAAGCTTGTCCCTCAGGCAGACTCGCCTGCAGCCTCGGGTTGAACCAGTCCGGCGTTGGTCAGAGTCGCGGCACCCACGCCCAGTAGATGCGCGCGCGAAAGCGCAAAAGCGCGTCCCGCGTCTCCATCGAGAATGGCCTGAATGATTGCCTGATGCTCTTCGCCCGTTCCGGCCTCACGGCTGAATGGGCGGTGGCGGTTGATTGTGTGCCGGATGCGGTGCACGTGCCACATCAGATGCTCGTGAGTCTGTCGCATGACGGGGTTGTCAGCCCCTTCGACGATCGCGTAATGGAAGTCGTCATTGAGCTCGAAGTACCGGCGATGATTGCCTTTTTCCAAAGCAATCTGCATGAGTTCGGTCGTCTTGCTGAGCTTTTTTAGCACCTCGGGGGGCTGCCTGCGTGCGACGGATTCGGCGGCGGCGCCCTCGATCAATGCCAGCACCTCGAATGCACCAGTGATGTCCGAGGCATCGGGTGCCGTCACCACGGCACCGACGTGCGGTATCAGCTCGACTAGCCTTTCTGCTTCCAGAATCCGGAACGCGTCGCGTAGCGGCGTGCGCGATACGCCAAATTCCTCACAAAGCAGGGGTTCCGGCAGGCGCTCGCCGGCTTGCCAGCGGCCTTCCACGATATCGAGCCGAAGCTGTTCCAGAATGGCAACATGCATCGACTCGCGGCGCGCAAGCGCGCGCCCGATTCGAGCTTTTACTGGCATTTCTCTCAACCCATCCTAGTCATGTCCGGATCATTGATGTTCTGGATAAGCTCCGGCGCAGACCGAAATTATACGGGCTCGCTCGCACACGCGACAGCCGAGCGGATCATTGCGCTTTCCTCCACAGGATGCAGTACCAGTCAGAACGCTCAGCCTGCTCGTCAGCCGGCAATCCGGTCCTTTTGCCCTCGCGGCACCCATCCGCCCAGATTGTAGCCGCATATTTATACTTTGGTATAAATATGCGGAAATCGAACGGTGTTCCTCTGGATCTCGCCCAAAAATGCCCTTAGAACCCCTGCAAATAGGGATTCAACTGAGCCGGAGTGCCAAAATAACTTGCGATCCAAAAAAATGCGATATACGATATGTCGAAAGAGCAGCACGGACACAAGCCGTTGTCGTCACGTCTGTTCGCCGCACTGCGGCTTTCCTTGGGAGGGGTGAACGTGTCCTGGCTGAATGTTGTGAAACTGTCCGAGCTATCGCCGGACTATCCGGCGGCCTGCAGTGTGGGGCGGCATCGAATCGCGGTGTATCTCGTCGGTGACGCCGTGTATGCAACGTCGAATATCTGTACTCATCAGTTTGCTCTGCTAAGTGATGGGTATCAGGAGAACGGCGAAATCGAGTGTCCGTTGCATCAGGGGCGCTTTGACATCCGGTCGGGTAAGGCGCTTTGTTCGCCGCTGACTGTCGATCTGGCGACCTATGAGGTAGACGTCCGGGGCGACGAGGTCTGGGTGGACCTTCCGGACGCCGGAAATTAAGCATCGGCTCAGGCGCTCATCAGCGAGTGCGGGGCAGCAACAGGGTGAACGCGGATGTCGCGAAAGGCGGCCCGCGCTCAATGTAACTTCAGGAGGCGAGGATGGGCGACGTAGTTTTGCAGGATCAACGTATCCAATGGCCGGAAGCAGGCGTGAGCCGGGTTCCGTTCGAGATCTATACGGACGATGCGCTTTACGAAAATGAACAGGATGCCTTGTTCAAGGGGCCGATATGGAACTTTGTTGGCGTCGACGTGGAAGTGCCTGCCGTCGGCGACTTCAAGACAAATTTCGTCGGCGACACGCCCGTCGTGGTCGTGAAGAGCTCCGCCGACAGCTATAGCGCCTTCGTCAACCGTTGCGCGCATCGGGGTTCAACGCTGTGCTATGAGAAAACCGGTAATCGCGATGCTTTTACATGTGTCTACCATAACTGGTCGTACGATCTTGAGGGAAACCTGAAGACCGTTGCGTTCCATAAGGGTGTGCGCGGCAAGGGCGGCTTGCCCGAAGATTTCCGTACCTGCGATCACAATCTTCAGAAACTGCGTGTCCAAACGCTCTGCGGCCTCCTGTTCGTATCTTTCGACGAAACTGCGCCAGATCTCGAAGAGTTTCTTGGGCCAAAGATGTGCGCCCATATCCGGCGTATTTTTGCCAAGAAGATCAGGATTCTCGGTACGTTTTCGCAATACATGCACAACAACTGGAAGTTGTACATGGAAAACGTAAAGGACTCCTATCACGCAAGCCTGCTTCATACGTTCTTCACCACTTTCAAGCTGAACCGGCTTTCAATGCAGGGCGGCCTGATTCTTGAGGGCGATGGTGGCCACCACATCAGCTACTCGAAAATGGCGACCGACTCCGGTAGCGGTACAGACTACGAGAGCGGCGGCATTCGCGCGCAAAACGACGAATTTGCGCTGCACGATGGTCGGATTCTCAAAAGCTGGCCTGAATTCGAAGACGGCATCACGCACGCCATTCAAGGCATTTTTCCCAACCTGATCGTCCAGCAAATCCAGAACTCGCTTGCATTGCGTCTGCTCATTCCGCGTGGTGTGAACGGCTGCGAGCTCGTATGGATCATGTTCGGCTACGAATCGGATACTCAGGAAGAGACCGATATCCGCGTAGCCCTGAGTAACCTGGTGGGGCCAGCGGGCCTCGTTTCGATGGAAGACGGTGTGATCGGAAGCTTCGTCCAGCGTGCGATCGTCGGCAACCAAGGCCGTGAGACAGTGCTCGAAATGGGCGGGCGAACTGTTGAAAGCCAGGAATCACGCGTCAGTGAAGCGTCAGTCCGCGGATTCTGGCAGACGTATCGCAAGTACATGCAACTGTGACCTGTTCACGCAAATAGTTCTACAGTTCGCGCGGCGCCGCCGCGGTGCGCCGCGCACATAGGATCTACTTATTCAAGGAAGGCAATCGTGTCGGGATCCACCGAACTTTTTCATCGCGTAAGGCCGCTGTACGACGCCTACGCTGACTGCATCGACGAAGAACGCTATCAGGAGTGGCCTGACTTTTTCGAAGATGTCTGCTTTTATCAGATCACGACGCGAGAAGCGCGTCGCAAGTCGTTGCCTATCGGCATTATTCAGTGCAACAGCAAGGGCATGCTGATTGACCGGATCAACTCGATGAAAAAGGCAAATATCTTCGAGCCACAACGGTATCGACATTTGCTCGGTGCGTTGCACGTGGAGACCACCGAAGGTGGGACGATCCGTACGCGCATGGGGTTTGCCATCGTGCGGATTATGGAGAGCGGAGACAGCATGTTGTTCCTTTCCGGCGTATGGCATGACGAAATCGTCGAGACTACGGAAGGTCTGCGCTTTCGCGAGAAGATCGCCGTACTCGATTCGAGCTGCGTGGACACACTCATTGTCGTACCCGTCTGAAATGGTGACACCATGAGCCGCGGCACCGAATACCCTATCGTTATCGTTGGCACCGGCTTCGCGGGTTATACAGTGGCCCGCGAACTACGACGTCGCGACCGGAACGTAGGTTTGTTGATGTTGAGCTGCGATGACGGCAACCAATATTCAAAGCCGATGTTGTCCAATGCTTTTGCCCAGAAGATGAGCCCGGCGCAATTGGCGGGCACGCCCAGGGAGCAGATGGCGAAACGGCTCAATGCCGAGATCGAGCCGAACCTGAGCGTCGAGTGGATCGATCCGGTCGCGCACAGTCTGTATCTGTCCGAGGGTGGGCAGATCGGGTACGGCAAGCTCGTGCTGGCAGTCGGGGCGCAGGCACGGGTTCCTCAGTTCGGTGGAAATGCCGTTAGCCGGGTGCTATCTGTCAACAGTCTTTCGGAGTACGAGACGTTGCTTGCCGCGCTTGACGGCGCGTCAAAGGTAGCGATAATCGGCGCAGGACTGGTGGGATGTGAACTCGCAAACGATTTGCTCGCTGGAGGCTATAGCGTCGATCTGCTCGACGTGTCGATGCGTATGCTAGACCGATTCTTGCCACCCGAAGCGGCCGACACGGTGACGCAAGCATTGGTCGCCGAGGGCGTACAGTGGCATCCCGGTGCGATCATCGAGTCCATCGATACCGCGGAGTCTGATGGACGCCAGCTTGTGATAACGGGCGACAACGGCCTTCGTATCGTGTGCGATGTAGTGATTGCCGCAATCGGACTCATTCCGCAGACCGTCCGCGCCGAGCCGCCATTACAGATCAACCGGGGCATCGTTGTCGATCGCTATTTGCAAACATCCGCACCGGACATCTACGCAATCGGAGATTGCGCAGAAATGGAGGGCAGCGTGTTGCCGTTCCTCGAGCCAGTTCAGCATGGGGCGCGAGCATTGGCCGCAACGCTGACAGGAGTGGCCACTCCGGTGCACTATCCCCCGATGCCTATCGACGTCAAGACTCCAGCGCACCCAGTACGCGTCGTCTTGCCTCCGGTCGGTACCCGTGGTGGGTGGCAGATGCAGAATAGCGATAGCAAGGGCGTGTACGCGATATTTGTCGAAGAGGGTGGAGCAATGGCTGGATACGCACTGTCTGGTGATCAGGTCAGTCGGGAAAGCGAGCTAACATCGGTATTTGAGGCGCGGATGTCTGCCTGATCGGTTGCAATAGCGAGCCTCGTCTTCGTGTTCACTGCATGTCGCGGCCCATGCGACATGCGGGAACTGGCGCTTGAATGTTTGCCAGCAGCAAACGTATCGCGAGTAAAGATCGCAGTCGAAAAATGACGTCCAATTCCTTCATCTCTGAGCTTAATCCCGACAGGAGCGATCGGCCCGCATTAGCGTTTCGGCTTCAGGTTAAGGAATACGAAGCTGAGATCCCGGTGCATCAGCACCGCAAGTGTCAACTGGTGCTTGCGCTGCATGGCGCGGTAACGTGCCAGGTGGACAAGGCATTGTGGATGGTGCCCCCGCATTGTGGCGTATGGATTCCCGGAGGATTACCCCACAGCAATCGCACAACGGCAAACGCAAAACTGTACTATCTGTTCGTCGAGCCCGACCTCGTTGATTTGCCGAAGCAGTGTTGTACGCTCGCGATCTCGCCGGTGGTGAGAGAGATGATCCTGCATCTGGCCAGCATTGATCAAGAGTACGAACCAGATAGCCATACTGATCGTCTTGCACGTGTGCTGCTGGATGAGTTGGCACGAATGCCAATGGAAAGGCTTTGCCTGCCGGTCAGCGACCATCCAAAAATAACTGAGATTGAGAACGCGTTGCGTGCCAACCCAGGTGACCGCCGCACAATCGAGCAATGGGCCAGGCGCGTGGCGATGAGCGAGCGATCATTGGCCCGCTTGATCGTTGCCGAGACGGGGCTGACTTTCGGTCGTTGGCGGCAGTTGTTCCATTTGCTCTTCGCCATCAGAGAACTGGCGGGCGGGGCATCGGTACAGCGGGTATCCGGTGATCTCGGCTATGAGTCCGTGACTGCATTCATCACCATGTTCAAAAAAGCTCTTGGGCAACCCCCTGCACGGTACTTTGCATCGCTCTCGCGAATGAGGGAAACCAGCTCGCCGTCTGAGTGACGCTCGGAACTTGACCCGTGCGCATAGACAAACGAATCGCAGACGCCGTGAATCGGGCAGAAACGAGGGACATATGTAGCACCGTCGCAACGAATTACGTCGCGATCCACGGCCGTTTCATCCATCAACGGTCCCTCATTCTCTCCTCACTTTCATCGACCAGAATGCATGTCAACCGATGCAGTCAATGCGCTGCGCCGGAGGTCAAGGAGAAAGACATGAAAGGGATTCGCCAGGCGGTAGTCGCCGCCGTGTTAAGCGTCGGCCTCGTGAGTGTTGCCGAGGCTCATGTATTCGTCGATTTGAGCGTCGGAGTGCCGGCGGTGCCAATGATGCCGATGGTGGCCGCGGTGCCCGTCGCGCCCGTGGCGGTCTATGCACCGCCGCCTGCGCCCATCTATTACGCGCCCCCGCCGCCCGTGTATGCGCCGCCCGTGGTCGTCGGTTATTACGGCCGCCCGGGCGGATGGTATGGGCACTACGGATATGGATACGGCTACTGGCACTAACGAGCGGACGCGCGGCGCAACGTCCTCTATCCCCGTTCGCCGCTTTTCGCGTCCTCAATTGCAGCACATCAGTGACGCGCAAATGAATCGATCGCATGCGCCAGTGCGACCGGGTATTGATACATCATCGCGTGTCCTGCGTGCTCAACCAGCAGAAGATGGGCATGCGGCAATAAGTGCGTGAGCGCCAAGGCGTTCTCTTTGGCGACGACAGCATCGTCAGTGCCCGACAGCACCAACGTATCGATACGCACCGAGCGCAACGCATCAGCGGCTGCATCGTCCGTTTCCCACTCTTTCAGTGAGGCGGATTGGCCGTCCGTAACCGCGTTGGAAATGGCGGATGACTGGTAGCCGGACGGCTTGAACATATCCTTGGCGAAGCACCGTTCGGCGTCTTGTACGCTTGGTGCCGGGAACAGAACGGCCATGATGTCGTTGAACGTGACGCCAGGGCTGCCCGCCAGTTTCGCCATGACATCCGCAGGCACCGGCGAGCCGGCGCGGCCCGGCGCCAACGCACTCATCAGCACCATTTTGCCGATCGCCTGGGGCTTGTCGATCGCGAGTTGCTGCACGATCGAGCCGCCCATCGACCATCCGACGACCGTCGCATGCTTTAGCGCCAACGAGTCGATCAATGCGGCAGTATCGCTCGCCATGTCGTCGATGGTGAAGTTCGACGCGTCCGGCATCGAACGTCCGATGCCACGATTGTCGAAGACGATGACGTCATGGTGTTTCGCGAGTTCGGCGAGAAACGCTGCGTCCCATTCGGACACCGTCGCGCGATAGCCGGTGACGAGCAGAAGCGGACTGCCATGACCAAACCGGTAGTAGGCGAGCGGACCGCGTGGTGTGTTCGCGATCTGTTCGCGATGACCTGCATAGATCGATGACGTAGCAGACGGCGCCACGCACGCCGCTTCATGCGGATAGCTCACGGTTCGCGCGTGAGCGGCGGTTGACAGCGTGACACACGCCAATGTAATCGCGAGTGCCGTGGATCTTAGCGGCTTGTTCATATGGACGCTCCTTGACTCGATGATGATCGACGCAACACGTCAAGTGTATTGATCGACTATTAGCGTCGAATGAGGAGGGGAGTCGTCAGCCTGGGCCCCGATGTCTTTAGAGGGAGCATGTCATGCGCCCTAGGAGTTGCCGATGAACTTGAGTGCATCCATCATCGGCGTCTTCGATACATTGACCATGCCCTGGAAGGGTGTGTCGAGATCGAGGACAACGAACACGGCAGTTGTAGTCGATAGGGCGCAAAGAAGAAACACGACGCACATGCTCCAGTTTCTTGGGGCGCTGAAACCAAATATGCCGAATATGACCACCAGCCAGCCGACGAGGACCGCAATCAAAGGAGTTGGAATCAGGCCCTTTCTGTGTTCGAACGCGAGCCATCGGCCGGCGAATATGTCGTCCCAAAGTTCCATCGCGTGGTCACGGAATCTCTCCTGTGAGGGTCCGGCAGCCTGCAAAGCGAAAATGCGTCCCTGGATGTCGTAAGTACTCTGGAGGATTTCTCGCGTCTCTGCCTCTGCGGGCGTTCCCGTTTTGTTGGAAAACAGAAAGGAGATCCATCGGCCATAGTCGTTTTTTATTTGAAGGCGCAGGCCGTCGGCCGATGGACCGAACTGGGACAGGGTTCGGTCTAGCCGGATCATCGTGACAGCATTGTGTTGGAGCGCGGTATTGACCAGGTCAAGCGAGGACTTCCCGGACGAAATCAGCAGACTCAGCACCAATGCCGACAGCGTCGCTACGAGACCAACGGCAATACGCATCGCGGCAAGCGAGGATTCCTCAAAGTGGTGATCTGCCAGTCTTGAGCGTACATACGACCCTAGCGCTGCGCTCGAAAGAACGAGCACAAACACGAAGGCAGAAAAGACGTAGTGATCCATGTGGAAAATGGCCTCGTTCGATCACGCGGGTCAGCTAACTCTTGCCGAGCCACCTTGGCACCCATGCTGCAGAATATGTGGCCGGCAGCGTAATCCACCGGCGCGCGTCGTTACTATGACGATAGTGCCGGATTGGAGCAAACGGTAGGGATTTTTGCTCGTCATTTACGTGAACGTTGGATTTCTCCGGTAAAGCAGCGCCCATCGCTGGGCGCTGCCCGCTTTTGACGTTACTCGGCAAAGTCCGTTGCTTCCGATGAGCCTTTCCATGCATCAAGGTCGCGTTGAACCGCTGCGGCTTTTTGTGCCGCCAGTTCGTTGGCGATCTTGCCGGCGAACAGGTGCACCGGCGGTTCGGCGACGTTCACGGCCTGCATGATCAACATGGCCAGCTTGTCCGGATCGCCGGCCTGATGACCGTGCAGCGTGCCGAGGTGCAGATCGAGCGACGCCTTTGCTTCGGTGTATTCATCAATCTGGCGTTTGGCCACTGCCAGCGCGCCACTCGACAAAAACTCCGTGCGCACCGGCCCCGGGTACACCACCGTTGCCTTGATGCCAAACTCGGCCACCTCGACCGCGAGCGACTCGGTCAAGCCCGCAAGCGCGAACTTGCTCGCCACATAACTGCCCCAGCCGGCGTAGCCGCCCTGGTAACCGACGATCGAGGCGATGTTGATGATATGCCCGCCACGCTGCTTGCGCAGATGCGGGAGCGCGTGCCGCAGTACCGTCAGCGGCGCGAACAGGTTGACTTCGAAATTTTGACGAAGCTCTTCTTCGGAGAGGGCTTCGACGGTTCCCTGCTGGGCATAGCCGGCGTTATTGACGATCACATCAATCTTGCCAAACGTGTCGATGGTTTGCTCAATGGCCGAGCGTACGCTCTGGTCGCTGGTCAGATCCACTTGCAGCGGAAGAAATTGTGCCGAGGCGGGGCCGATGGCTTCCGTCAGCGACGCCACGGTTCGCGAGGTCGTCGCGACGTGATCGCCACGAGCGAGGAGTTGCCGCACGAGTCGTTGGCCGACGCCTTTCGATGCGCCAGTGACGAACCAGATTTTTGCAGAATTGCTCATGATAATTTCCTTGATAAATTAGTAGTACGGAATTAACCAAATGCTACGGTTTAAAGGAATCTGGTCCGAGTCTTACTTGAGCGCTACGCTCATACCGCCGTCCGCCATCACGACCGCGCCGACGATATAGCTGGCCTTCTCGGACGCCAGAAAGGCGATCACTTCAGCAATTTCCCGCGGGTCGGCCGCCCGTTTGATGGGCGAGTTTTTGCCGTGCTCGGCAAGGAAGGCCGGACCATCCTTGTGGATGTGATTCGTGATGTTCGTGACCGCGTCGCCGGATCCCACGGCATTGACACGAATGCCGTGATCGATCGCTTCGAGCGACATGGCGCGCGTCAACTGGGCGAGCGCACCTTTCGAAGCCGCGTAGGCGGCGATCAGCGGAAACGCCTGATAGCATGCATACGACCCAACGTTGACGATGGCCCCGGTCTTCGCCGGCATCATCGCGCGCATAGCTTCGCGCGAGAACAGGAACGCACCGGTGGAGTTGACCGCCTGGATGCCATTCCAGTCGTCTAGCGTCATCTCGACAACCGGCTTGTTAATGATGATCGCGGCGTTGTTGACGAGAATGTCTAGCTTGCCAAAGCGTTCCATTGCGGTGGACACGGCACGCACCGCGCTTTCCTCATGCGCGACATCGGCGATAAGCGGGACAATCCCCGGACGGCCCAACGCTTCGACGTTGGTGCCGCGTCCGACGGCGATCACGCTGGCGCCTTGCGAGTGCAGCAGTTCGGTGGTGGCGAGTCCAATGCCGCTAGCCGCTCCGGTGACGATAGCGACTTTGCCGGCGAACGGCTGGTTGGTGGATGCGGACGAAGTCATGATGAATATCTCCTTCGAGTTGAGGGATGAGAATGGTTAGAAAGGGCTCGCTGTCGGACGCACGACGATTTCGCTGACATCGACGTCAGCCGGCTGCTCGATCGCATAGGCGATCGAGCGTGCAATCGCGTCCGACGTCAGCGCAACGCGGCGGAAGTCGCGCATCGCTGCGCGCGCGGTGTCGTCGGAGATCGAATCGGCCAGCTCCGACTCCACGACGCCCGGGCAGATCACGCTCACGCGAACCTTGTCGGTTTCTTGCCGCAGGCCGTCCGAGATGGCGCGCACGGCGAACTTGGTGGCGCAATACACGGCGGCCGTCGGCGAGACGGACAGGCCGCCTATCGAGGACATATTGATGACCTGGCCGAACCCCTGGCGCTCCATGACCGGCAGGACGGCAGCGATGCCGTGCAGCACGCCGCGGATGTTCACGTCTATCATGCGATTCCATTCGTCCACTTTTGTCGCGCTCAGGGGTGACAAAGGCATCACGCCGGCGTTGTTGACGATCACGTCGATGCGGCCGAAGGCGTCCAATGCGAACTGGGCGAACGCGTTGACGTCGGCGGTAGACGTGACGTCAAGTGCCCGGTAACGAACCGAGCCGCCGCTCGTCTGGATTTCTTCGGCCAGCGCCGCGAGTCGTTCCGTGCGGCGCGCGCCGATCACGAGCTGGTGTCCCTGGGCGGCGAGCAGGCGGGCCGCTGCTTCGCCGATACCGCTGCTTGCTCCGGTGATGAGGATGACTTTAGGTTGACTGGTTTGCGTTGCCACGTTGCGTTCTCCGTTTCGGCAATCTGTGCCGGTTGGTCCAAGGGAGAGGCAGCGAAGTCTGCGCATGAAGCGGCAAGGCAATCGCGGCGCGGTCTCCCGGGCGCTTCGGCTGCACCGTGCAACCGATGACTCATCTTATGAGCCGGGTGCCTGCGCGCGAATACACGCGACAATTGCGGCATTGCCTATTCCTATTGAAGTGGATGCAGCCGGTCGATCGCATCCAGTAGAATTCCTCCACCTGATCCGGTGAGAGAGGAGTTCTCGTGACCGTTGCCGACAACGCTGCTTCCGCAAGAATGGTGAGTCTGCTTGAGCGACTGGCGCCGAATGAGGGGTACACCCAGTCCGCGCTGGAGGGCGTGCGGTTCATGCGCTCGAACCGGCCGCTGGGGCGCACCCCCGTGCTGTACGAGCCCAGCATCGTGATCGTGTGTCAGGGGCGCAAGCTGGGTTTCCTGGGCGAAGAGGTGTACGTATACGATGCCCAGCACTATCTGATTCTGTCCGTGCCCCTGCCGTTCTCGACTGAAACCGAAGCGAGCGAGGCCGAGCCGATGCTGGCCGTGACGTTGCGTCTCGATCTGATCGAACTGACCGATCTGATTCTGGTGATCGACCGTTCCGGACGTCATCAGCAAGGCACACCGCTCGGGATCGTATCGACGCCGCTTCAAGGAGACCTGGCCGAAGCGACCTTGCGTCTGCTGCAAGCCCTGAGTTCACCGCTGGACGCCGAGGTACTGGGGCCTGCAATCGTGCGGGAAATCTGCTACCGGGTATTGATCGGGGAACGTGGCGCAGCGATGAGGGCCGCGCTCGCGCATCAGGGCCGCTTCGGCCGGGTGGCGAAAGCGCTGCGGCGAATTCACACCGACTATGCGCAGTCATTGGATGTCAGTAGTCTCGCGGAAGAGGCGGGGATGAGCGTTCCCGCGTTTCACGTCAACTTCAGAACTGTTACGTTGACCTCGCCGATTCAATACATCAAGTCGACGCGTCTGCATCAGGCGCGTTTGCTGATGATTCGCGACGGCTTGACGGCGGCCTCCGCGTCGGCGCGTGTCGGTTACGAAAGTCCATCGCAGTTCAGTCGCGAGTTCAAGCGCTTTTTCGGGCGCTCGCCGGTCGATGAAGCTCGGGATATGCGGGCATCGTTCGCGCTATCCCCAGCTGCAAAGATCGACGATTTCGCCGCATCTCATTGACCCATGAAGTCGATTTGCTAAGTTGTACTCGTCAAGGCGACGATAAAGTCAAGAAATACCCTTGTCTTGGCCGGCGTGTGGTGCCGCGATGGATGGTATGCATAGAGCGGGAAGCGCTCATCCGGCCAGTCTGGGAACAGGTTGACGAGCCGTCCCTCGCGGATCAGGGGCTCGGCTCCGAGCAGCAACACCTGCGCGACGCCAGAGCCTGCCAGACACGCGTTGAGGAGCGCGCTTGGATCATTCACCGTGAGCCGTCCATTCGTTTCGACAACAAGCTTTTTACGCTTGCGATGAAACTCCCACGGATACGGCTTTCCGGTTTCCGGGTTCCGGAATTCGAGGCACCTGTGCACACCGCGCCCCAGCTCTTGAGGCTCTGTTGGCCGACCCCGGCGAGCGAGGTATGAGGGTGCTGCGACTGTAACAACTGCAGTGTCCAGAAGCTTTCGCGCAACCAGACTGGATGAACGGGGTTTGCCAAATCGCAAGGCGAGATCGAAGCCGTCCACGATAAGGTCACCAAGCTGATCTCTCGCAATGAACTCGAGTTCAAGTTCAGGATGCGCATCCATGAATTCGTCGAGCTTCGGGCTCAGAGCGATTCGCAAAAAGGCCGGATCAAGGTTGATTCGCAGCTTTCCACGTACTGTCGCGACGCCTCCTGCAGCGGCTGTGGCCGCTTCTTCCATTCCTCTTAGGTGCGGCATGACCTGCTCATAGAACCGTCGGCCCTCTTCAGTGAGGGAAACGGCGCGGGTCGTCCGATTGAAGAGCCGTATTTTCAACCGCTTTTCGAGCCGGGCGATTGCCCGGCTAACCCCGGGCGGTGACATGCCCATCAATTCGGACGCAGCTGCGAACGTCTTCGCATCGACGACGGCAGCAAATACGCTGATACCGCTGGAGAGATTTTCGCTGGGCGATCTCATTGGGCTGACCCTGCACAGTGCGTCAAAAACTGCACTATGACTCATTAGTGACTATCCGTCATTTCACAAGTGTCATTCATGTCATTCAGTTTCTTATCGAATTTGCCCACAATGCACCCCAACAGTACGTTTCAACCTCACTTCATTCCAATTTCCAGGGAGCACGAGATGACCGTTCAACTTCCCTGCCGCGACTATCTATGCAAGGAGAAACTGCAATGTATGCAATCACAGGTATAACAGGAAAGGTCGGCGGTGCGGTGGCGCGCACGTTGCTCGCAGCGGGCCAACCGGTACGCGCGGTTGTACGCGATGCCGCCCGGGCACGGTCGTGGGCCGAGCAAGGGTGTGAGGTGGTGACAGCCAGCATGGACGACGCGGCTTCCCTCACCGCCGCGTTCGAGGGCACGCAAGGGGTCTTCATTCTGCCGCCATCCGACTTCGATCCGTTGCCTGGCTTTCCCGAGGCACGTGCTGTCATTGACGCCGTGCGCGGTGCGCTTGAGTCCGCGGCACCCGGCAAGGTGGTCTGCCTGTCGACGATCGGCGCGCAGGCCACCGAGACCAATCTGCTCACGCAACGTACGCTGATGGAGCAAGCGCTTCGTGAGTTATCGATGCCCGTGACATTCCTGCGGCCAGGCTGGTTTATGGAAAACGCCGCATGGGACGTTGCGCCGGCCCGTGACGAAGGGATGATCGCCAGCTTTCTGCAACCGCTCGACAAGGCTGTGCCGATGGTCGCAACCGCGGACGTCGGTCGAGTTGCCGCACAACTGCTTCAACAAACCTGGCGCGGCGTGCGTGTCGTCGAGCTTGAGGGGCCACAACGTGTGAGTCCTAACGATCTGGCCGAGGCATTTGCAAAGGTCCTCGGTCGTCCGGTTCGTGCGGAAGTGGTGCTGCGCGAAACGTGGGAGGCGCTGTTCCGCTCTCAGGGGATGAAGGAACCGTTGCCGCGTATGCGCATGCTCGACGGGTTCAATGAAGGCTGGATCGCCTTCGAAGGCGAGGAAGCGGGCATCGTCAAGGGCGAAGTGGAACTGGAAACCGTCGTGCGAAGCCTTGTCTCCCAGGCGGGTTAGAGCAGGCGCACCCGGTGACGCGAGCAGGATGCCGCGTCACCGGGTGTTTTCCGCCATCGTTCATCAAGAGATTCATATCAAGAGGTTCGCTATGGAATACAGCACACTCGGCAGTTCAGGGCTGCGCATTTCCCGTCTTTGTCTTGGCGCCATGACCTTTGGTGCCGGTACCGGAATCTGGGGCGAAATTGCCGGTCTCGACCGTGCGCAGGCCACTCAGCTTGTTGCAATGGCCGTCGAGCGCGGTATCAACCTGATCGATACCGCTGACGCCTATTCGCAAGGACAGTCAGAAACGGTCGTCGGACAGGTGTTGGCCGACCTCGGGCTCGACGAATCGCGCATGCTGGTCGCGACCAAAGTTCGGCTACGCACAGGAGCCGGTCACAACGACGTTGGGCTCGGCCGCTCGCACATCATGCGGTCGGTGGAAACGAGTCTTCGGCGCATTGGCCGCGATCATATCGACCTGTTTCAGTTGCACGACCGCGATGAACTTGTTCCGCTCGAAGAAACGCTTCGCGCGCTGGATGATCTTGTCACGCAGGGAAAGGTGAGGCACATCGGCGTGTGCAACTTCAGCGCGGGCGATCTGGAGCGTGCACAGGGAATTACCGCCCGCACGCACCGGGCCCGCATCGTCAGCAATCAGGTTCACTATGCGCTGACGAGCCGCGACGTCGAACATGAGATCGCGCCCGTGGCAAAGGCGAATGATGTCGCGCTGCTAGTGTGGAGTCCGCTCGCGGGCGGATACCTGAGCGGTAAGTACACGCAGGGAAGCAGCGGCGAAACGGGGCGTCGAACCAGGCTGAATTTTCCGCCGGTCGATCCTGCAAAGGCGGATCCTGTCGTGGGTGTATTGCGCGACATCGCCACGGAGTTGAACGCGTCGCCGGCTCAGGTGGCGTTGGCCTGGATTCTGCAGCGCCGCGAAATCTGTTCCGTCATCGTAGGCGCGCGCACGCACGATCAACTGAGCGCTAACCTCGACGCTCAGCAGATCGCCTTGAACGCAGAGCAGACCGAACGCCTGAATCAGGTTTCGCAGCCGCAGCTGCCATATCCTTACTGGATGCAGCAGTTCCACGACAAGGATCGAGTTGTAGGCTGAGTCAGTTCGTTCCGCTCTCGTTCAGTTTGCGTGATTCAGAGCGCTTGGGGCAAGGGCTCGATTAGTAGGCCCACCAGCCCGGGCCCCACATGCTCCAATTCCACGCTGCATTCTCATTCATCTCGGCGCTCATGCGCTCCTGGTCAAGGAAATGTTGCTGAAGTTGCTCCCGCTTGTAGTTGTCCCAGGCGTTTTCGTCGCCGATATACAGGCAGCCACATGAATAAGGGTCTGCATAGAGAAAGACGGCTTTTCCGTCCTTTACCTTCTGCACCACACGGTTCGGTGGCAACGTGTTCAGTTGCAAACGCTGCTGGTCTGTTGTCACCGGAACAATATGAAAGCCCGCTGCTGCAAGCAGGTCGTCTTTCTCGTTGGCCCGTTCTACCGGTGTGGCGCATCCGGAAATCAGTGCGCTCGCGATGAGCGCGAGAAAAAAGGCTGTCCATCTGAGCTTCATGATCGTCCCGTGCGTTAGGCTTTAAATGTTGTGGTACCTGGTACCTGGTACCGTGCACAGATTGACCATCAAAACTTAGCTGAAAATTACGGCAGTGTCCCGCGCTCTGACTCGTGGCGCCAGTGACCTGCCGCATACCGCTACGCAGAAGCAGACAACGCCTGCGCAACACGCTCACGCAACGTCGGCAACACCTCGGCTTCGAACCACGGATTGCGCTTGAACCACGCAATGTTGCGCGGCGACGGATGGGGCAACGGAATGATTTTCGGGCTGAAGTCTCTCCATCGCAGGAGCGTATCGGTCAGTGTCTCCCCGCATGCTTCGCCGAGTCCAAAGCGCTGTGCATATTGACCAATCAGCAAGGTGAGCTGGACCGAGTGCATCTGTGCCAACAGATCGTGATGCCAATGTGCGGCGCACTCGGGCCGTGGCGGCAAGTCGCCACTTGCGCCACGCCCTGGGAAGCAGAAGCCCATCGGCACAAGCGCAACTTTCGTGTCGTCGTAAAAGGTCGCATCGTCGAGGCCGAGCCACGTGCGCAAGCGGGTACCGCTTGCATCGCTCCACGGAACGCCTGACGCGTGCACTCGCGCTCCCGGCGCCTGGCCGATGATCAGAACCCGCGCGCTTTCGGATGCCGCGACTATCGGGCGGGGGGCGTGCGGTAGCACGGGCGCGCAGATCGTGCAGGCGCGGATTTCGTGCAACAGCACATTCAGAGGGATTCGCTTCATAGGAACCGTTCGCAGTGTTTGCGGCAGTAGCGATGGAGAACAACTGGCCGCTGATCGAAAGGGCGAGGAATCGAAGGGTTGCGATGATTTGGCAGCCCATCATGGACGGCTTGCTGTCGATACGTGTAGCAGTTTATCGCAGGCTAGCAAATGAGAGGGGCCGGCTCTCGGCAGATCGTAATGTTAAGCCACATATCGTCATTCCTCACGCGGAGGGCAACGTGCTCGTCATCGAAAGAGTTTTTCTAACCCGGGCCCGTATTTAATCTGCTTTGTCTTTGCATCGCACGATCGTTATTCTTGTCTGTCTGCGTTGGGGCGAATCGGCGAAGGCAGTCAGTGAGCAGCCAATGAGCCGCCAGCATTCAGCCGGTCCCAGCGCTCAATTGTTATCCCACCAACACACGAAGGTTCGCTAAATGAATACCGTCCCGCAGGCGCCGCTAATTCTGATAACGGGTGGTGGTCGTGGCGTAGGCGCAGCGACTGCGCGTCTTGCTGCCGCACGTGGCTACGATGTGGCGATCAGTTTCGTCTCCGACGAAGCTGCCGCCCTTGCGGTGGCGGCCGATGTAGAAGCTGCGGGGCGTCGAGCTTTACCTGTGCGCGCAGATAGCGCGGACCCTGAGCAGGTCGCTCAGCTATTCGCCGCGATCGACCGTAAGTTCGGGCGGATCGATGTGCTGGTGAACAACGCCGCGATCATTGCGCGGCAGTCCCGGCTGGAGGATCTTGAGTTCGAGCGGATGCAGCGGATCTTTGCTGTCAACTCGATCGGTCCTATCCTCTGTGCACAGCAAGCGGTGAAGCGGATGTCCTTTCGTCACAACGGACGAGGCGGCGCCGTGATCAACATCTCATCGGCCTCGGCGCGGCTTGGCAGTCCAAACGAATATGTCGACTACGCCGCGTCGAAGGGTGCCCTTGAGACATTCACTACCGGCTTTGCAAAAGAAGTTGCGCGGGATGGGATACGCGTCAACTGCATTCGCCCAGGGCACATCTACACTGACATGCATGCCAGCGGTGGAGAGCCGGGACGGGTGGATCGCGTCAAGGATTCGATCCCTATGGGAAGAGGCGGCCAGCCTGAAGAGGTTGCGCGGGCGATCCTATGGCTAGCCAGTGCCGAGGCTTCCTTCATTACCGGCACGTTCCTCGACGTCACTGGCGGCAAGTGAGCAACTGATGGAGCCGGCGTTCATCGTCGCCGTGTCGTGTCGTTCGCGCGCGGCCGGCACGTATGCCGATCTGTTCGACTTGGGCTGTATACGTCCTTTACCAAGGCACTCACACTCTTTACAAGGGATTTAGGTCAGGACCGATATCATCGCTCCGCTTGACGCTACTGGACCTCAGTCAGGCGTTATTGTCAGGAGTGAGAGCATGTTTGAAATCGGAAAAGAATATTCCCGGGAAGATATTCACAGGGTGACGGGCGGATGCAAGCAGGCATTTTTGCCCGTGAAGGGTGGCAAGGTAGTCGCCGCGCGATTGCGCCAGGATCTGAATCCCTACGCCCCAGACGTCATTGTTTGCGACAGCAGCGCGGCTTCACGTGCGGCCGGTCGAACGCTTGCGCGACAGACCGAACCCGTACCTGTCTTTGTGCGAACCGCGTCCGACCGCTTTCGTTATATGGGCGAATACGTCACTGAGGAATCGCTTACCGCGCCCCTTGACTACGAAAAGTACGTCAAGAACAGCGGTTTTACGCTGGGTCAGATTTCTCGTGTGCTCAAGATGAAGCGCCGTTGACGCAAAGCGCCGCCGGGCCCAGAAGGAGCCGAATTTATTCGGCTCCCATATTCAGGCGCCGGTGACACGGCTTTCAACGCCTCAAACCGAGTAGAGGGACGGCAGGTCACCGTGGAGTTGCCCCTGTAAATCAGGACACGCAGACACCGTTAAGTTGATGATGCAGCGGTTCGCCGGAACTCCCGGGGGGAACGGTACTTCAGTGCC